>JAKFBU010000038.1:0-236467 GCA_036676985.1 Candidatus Sericytochromatia bacterium | reverse complement strand
GGTCAACGGCGCCACCCGCGAGCAGGCCCGTGGCTCCGAGCAGATCCTGCAGGCCGTCGACGGCATGAACCGCATGACCCAGCAGGTCTCAGGCGCCACCGTCGAGCAGAAGAAGGGCGCCGACCAGGTGGTCAAGGCCGTCGAGAGCATGAACCGCTCGGCCCGCGAGGCGGCGAGCGCCACGACGCTCATCGCCCAGTCCGCCACCGAGTTGCAGGGACAGGCGGCGGGGCTCTTGGAGGCCGTCGCCTTCTTCAAGGACGGTCAACCCACCACCAGGGCCCCCCAGATCAGCATCCACATCGATCGGGCCCAGGCCCCCAAGCTGACGGCAGCTCGGTAAAGGACAGGGTAAGCCCGGAGTGGTCCCCGTAGGACCGCTCATCTAACCGAAATTTAAGATACTGTTCCCAGGGGGCGATGAAAATCTTCATTGCCCCCTGATCGCGTCAGCAGCTTGCTTTCCAGGGGATCGAACGAGCCCGCGGAGTCGGCCGGGACGAAAGTTTTTTTAACAGAAAGCTAAATACCACTTGGAGACGTGGAGCAAGTGTGATAAGGTCCTCTTAACAGAGGTTCTCGTTGCCCCAAACGTGGTCCACCAAGCCGACACCCGACTATGGAGGAATGAAGATGGAAGCCATCGGTACCGCTCCGCTGCCTTCGGGCCTGACCGTCAACAAGGCGATTGCCATGTGGCAAGCCGGCAACACCTCGGGGACCATCTCCTCGGAAAGCTTCCAGCCCGACTTCGCGCTGTTCGGCGCCGGTGAGATGCACGGCATGACCCCCGTGCGCTACCGCAAGCCCCGCGCCCCCAAGGTCCCCTTCCAGGGCTAGGACGATGGCGAAGCCTGAAGAGCTCTACAGCCTCGACCCGAACGTCAACCGGGAAATCACCTGGGTGATCGTCGGGACCATCATCCTCTCGGCCATCATTGCCGTCGCGATGAGCTACGCTCCCTAGGCAACAAACCAGACACCTCGAAGAGCCAGGCATAATGCCTGGCTCTTTTTTCGTGGCAGCCCACGTCGTCTTGCTAAGGTCCGTCATCCCGGCGAACGCCGGGATCCAGGGTAGGCTTCCCGGGCGTATGCCCTGGCCCCCGGCTTTCGCGGGGGTGACGGCAACTCCACATCTTGCAGCGCTACCCCGAGACCCAACGACAGACAAATGCCCCTCCCGAACAGGACGGGAAGGGGCCTCTACCTTGCGGCGCTGGCTAGACCGATACGGCCCCACGCAAGCCCAGTCCGGGCAACAGCGGCTGCTCCGGCGCCTGGCGCATGGTCTCGATCATGTCGAGGATGTAGCCGAAGTCGTGGTACGAGTTGACGAAGTCCAGGTCGTCCGCCGGCAGCACCAGCTTGGGGCAGAGGTTGAAGTCCCGGATCCAGTCCTCGTAGAGGACGTTGAGCTGCGACAGGTACTCGCGCGGGATGCTCTGCTCGTAGTCGCGCCCCCGCAGAGCGATGCGCCGCATCAGCGTGGGCACCGAGGCCTGCAGGTAGATGAGCAGGTCCGGAGGCGGGCACGAGGGGATGATGCCGTCGTAGATGCGCTGGTAGGTGCCGAAGTCCCGATCGGTCATGAGACCCGTCTCGTGGGCGTTCTTCGCGAAGATCGCGGCGTCCTCGAAGATGGAGCGGTCCAGGATGGCGGGACGGCCGCTCGCGATGACCCGGCGGTAGGTCTCGATGCGGGTCGAGAGGAAGTAGACCTGCAGGTGGAAGCTCCACTTGTGCATGTCATGGTAGAAGTCGTCGAGGTAAGGGTTGTCGTCCACCGACTCGTACCAGGGCACGTAGTTGAGCTTGTCCGCCAGCCAACGGGAGAGCGACGACTTGCCGCAGCCGATATTCCCCGCGATCACGATGACCATCGGCTTCGATGCAACCTGCATAGGACCCTCTCAGGAAAACGGCCCCTCGTCCAGGGGCCAATCGAGCGTCTCCATGATAGCACCGGAGAGCGGCGCGTTTCGTTGCGGATCGTGAAGTTTAGGGGGCGATGATCCGCAGGGCCTTGGGCAACATGGTCACCCGCACCGGCAGGGTCCCCGCCGGGTCCCCGTCCAGCTGATACTTCACCTTGCGGGACGAGCGGATGGTCACCTCGCGGCCGCGGATGGTCTCCACCTTCTCGAAGGGACTCTTGATCCGGAAGAAAATGCGGGCCATGGAGGAGATCACGTGGTACCACGCCCGGGCCCGGATGATGACCACGTCGAAGAGGCCGTCCCGGATGTCCGCGTGCTCGGCGACCGTCGTGTTGGCCATCCCGTAGAGCCGCGTGTTGGCGACCACCAAGAAGTAGACGAGGCGTCGGACGCGGCGTCCATCGACCTCGACGCGGGTCCGTACGGCGCGATGCCGGACAAACGACTGGAAGCCGGCGACCGTATAGGCCACCTGGCCCATCAAGCGCTTGAGCTGGGGCCACATGACCTCGATGGTCGAGACGTCGTAGCCGATGCCCAGCATCAACGCGAAGAAGCGCTCGTTGGCCTTGCCCACGTCCATGGCCAGCGCCCGGCCCGTGAAGGCGAGCCTGGCCGCCTCCCGGAAGTCCTCCGGCACGCCGATCTCGTTGGCGAGGATGTTGCTCGTGCCGGCCGGCACGATGCCCAGCTCGACGTCGGTGCCCACCACCGCCTGCAAGGCCTCGTTGATGGAGCCGTCGCCGCCGACCACCACCAGGCGACGGATCCCGCTCGCGACGGCCTCGCGGGCGAGGCGCTCGATGTCGCCCGGCGCCTCGCTCACGCGCACCTCGGTCCGCCAGCCGGCCGCCTCGGCCTCGGGCTGGACCCAGTCCCATTCGGCCCCGCGCGTGCGCGTGGGGCCCGAGACGGGGTTCATGAGGACGGTCAGGCGCGGTCGCTCGATTGCCATGAGGGACATTGTACCGGAAAAGAGGCCCGAGACCCTTAATTGCTAAGGGATGTGAAGCCCGCAAACCGCGCGTTCTGTGCCATTGGCGTTTGAGCGGGGGCTACGCTACAATAGCGTGCAAGAAAGCGAGGCCCCCTCCCCGCCATGAAGGTCACCCCCAGTCTCGAAGCCTTTCGTGCCCTGGCCCGCGAGTTCGATCCAATCCCCCTTTCCGCCGAGATCAGCGCCGATCTCGAGACGCCCGTCTCCGCCTTCTTGAAGGTCACGCGCCACATGGCGCCGGCCTTCCTCCTGGAGAGCGTCGAGCAGGGCGATCGGCTGGGCCGCTACTCGTTCATCGGGTGCGAGCCCCTCGAGCTGGTTCGCGTGGGCCCTCGGGAAGATGTCTGGCAGGTCCTGCGCCGGGCCATGGATCGGTTCCATCCGCCACCTGCAGAGGACCTCCCCCCCTTCTCGGGCGGTGCGATGGGCTACTGGGGCTACGAGACCGTCCGCCGGCTCGAGCCGTCCATTCCCGAAGCGGCCCTGGACGACATGGGCCTGCCGGACGCCGCCTTCATGTGGACCAAGGGCCTGGTGGCCTTCGACCACGCCCGCCGGACCATCCGCGTCATCGCCAACGTCCGCCCGGGATCCGACCCAGACGCGGCCTACCTGGACGGCTGCCGGCTCATCCTCGAGTGGATCGAGCGCCTGCGGGCTCCGCTGTCGGCCGAGCCCATCGAGCTCTCCGAGCACCGGCCGCCCCTGGACGTGACGGCCAACATGACCCGCGCGGCCTACTGCGACCTCGTCGAGCGCGCCAAGGAGCACATCAAGGCCGGCGACATCTTCCAGCTCGTCGGCTCCCAGCGCCTCAGCGCCCCCTACCTGGGCGACCCCTTCACCCTCTATCGAATCCTGCGCACCATCAACCCGAGCCCCTACATGTTCTTCGTGAACTGGGGCGACTTCCAGCTCGTCGGTTCGAGCCCCGAGGTCATGGTGCGCCTGGACGGCAAGGAAGCCACCGTGCGCCCCATCGCCGGCACGCGCCGCCGCGGGGAGGTCCCCGACGCGGAGCTCGGATCCGACCTGCTGAACGACCCCAAGGAGCGCGCCGAGCACGTCATGCTCGTGGACCTCGGGCGCAACGACCTAGGTCGCGTCTGCGAGCCCGGATCGGTGCGAGTGCAGGACCTCATGGCCATCGAGCGGTACTCGCACGTGCTGCATATGACATCGAACGTGTCGGGATCGTTGCGAGAGGGTCTCGACGGGCTGGACCTCCTTGCGGCATGCTTTCCAGCAGGCACGGTCTCGGGAGCCCCCAAGATCCGCGCCATGCAGCTCATCGCCGAGCTCGAGCCCACCAAGCGCGGCCCGTACGCGGGGGCGGTCGGGGTGCTCGGGTACGACGGATCCATCAACACCGGTATCACCATCCGCACGATGGTCGTGAAGGATGGCCAAGTGACCGTTCAGGCGGGGGCCGGCATCGTCGCCGATTCCATCCCGGAGAACGAGTATCAGGAAACGCTGAATAAGGCGCAGGCGCTGCTCACGGCACTGCAGCTCGCGCCGCTTGCATAAGGAGCGACCTTTTTCCCATGATTAGCCTGATCCCTCGTGAGGAGACCTTCTTCGACCTCCTCGAGGCCTCTGCCAAGAACGTCATCGACACGGCGCGCCTCCTGCGCGACATGGTCGAGGACTACCGCAACCTGCCCGAGCGCTTCCAGAAGATCCGCGACACCGAGCACGCGGGTGATCGCATCACCCACCAGATCATGGACAAGCTCAACAGGACCTTCGTCACGCCCATCGACCGCGAGGACATCCACTCGCTGGCCTTCGCGCTGGACGACATCGTCGACTCCATCGAGCTGGTGGCGGATCGCTTCCTGCTCTACAAGATCGACAAGCCCACGTCCATGACCCTCTCCTTGGTGCGCATCCTGGTGCGCTGCTGCGAGGAGATCCACGCGGCCATGGGCCTCCTGCGCCACCCCAAGCGCATGAAGGAGATCCTCGATCACACCATCGAGATCAACCGCCTCGAGAACGAAGGCGACCAGCTCTCGCGCGCCGCGCTCGAGAAGCTGTTCGAGGACCCGGGCGACACGCCCCAGGCCGTCCTCGAGGTCATCAAGTGGAAGGAACTCTACAACGTGCTCGAAGAGGCCATCGACTTCACGGAGGACGTGGCCGACCGCTTGCATGGCGTGGTGATCAAGAATGCCTGAGGTCACCATCGCGCTCCTGGTCGTCGTCATCTTCCTGGCGCTGGCCTTCGACTTCATCAACGGCTTCCACGACACGGCCAACGCGATCGCCGCCTCGGTCTCGACGGGCGTCCTGAGCCCGCGCCGGGCCATCATGATGGCGGCCATCCTCAACTTCGTCGGGGCCATCACCATCGGCACCGCGGTGGCCAAGACCATCGGCAAGGGCATCATCGATCCGGTCAACGTCACGCAGCCGCTGGTCGTCGCGGCCTTGGTCTCGGCCATCGCATGGAACCTCATCACCTGGTACTGGGGCCTGCCCAGCAGCTCGTCCCATGCCCTCATCGGGGGCATCGTCGGGGCGGGGGTCGCGGGGCACGGCTTCCATGCCGTCCACTGGCTCGGGCCCAAGAGCTTCTCGGCCATCGTCCAGAGCCTGGTCTTCTCTCCGATCCTGGGCTTCGTCCTCGCGTTCAGCCTGGTGACGGGGCTCTATTGGGTCTTCAGGCGCTTCCTGCCGCACCAGGTCCGGGACATCTTCCGCTTCGGCCAGATCTTCGCGGCGGCCTTCATCAGCTTCAGCCACGGCTCCAACGACGCCCAGAAGGCCATGGGCATCATCACCATGGCCCTCATCTCGGCCGGGATGCTCGACGACTTCACGGTGCCCGTCTGGGTCATGGTGGCATGCGCCACGGCCATGGGCCTGGGCACGGCGTCGGGCGGCTGGAAGATCATCAAGACCATGGGCAGCAAGATCGTGAAGCTCCAGCCCATCCAGGGGTTCGGCGCCGACATGACCTCGGCCTTCGTCATCACCACCGCGAGCCACTTCGGCCTGCCCGTCAGCACCACCCACGTGGCCGCGGGCTCGATCATGGGCGTGGGCTCCACGCGCCGCTTCAGCGCCGTGCGCTGGGGCGTGGCGGGTAACATGCTCGCCGCGTGGCTCGTGACGATCCCCATCACCGCCGTGCTGGCCTACGTCATCTACTGGTGCCTCATCTCGATCCTGCACCTGCAATAGGGGCCAATCGAGAGCTAAGCGAACCGCGCGCGCGCGTCCCCGAACGGGACGCGCGCGTTTGGCTACTTCTCCTAACCGGCGGCAAGCGGCTTGCTCGATTGAGACAAAATTGCCCGATTTCGCCAAGAGAGGGGCAAAGGATATTGCCAGCCCGCATGTCCTGTGTTAAGGTGGCTTCGTAACTTTTCGTAACCCAGCGTCCAGTGGCTTCAATTCCGCACCAGACCTGAAATCTCCTGCCCTTCCTTGTCGAACGGATCTCGTAATGCCGTCGTGACGGTCTACGACGCTGAGCCCTCGGCATAGGAAAGGAGCGTGTCATCCATGGTCGGAAACAAGCCAGGCCCTGCCAAGGGCGATCCCCGCATGGTCGAGGCGGGGCGCCGCGGCGGTCAGACGGTCAAGGAAGAGCGCGGTCGCGAGTTCTTCCAACAGATAGGTAAGAAGGGCGGCCAGGCCACCAAGGCCAAGTACGGCCCTGAATTCTTCTCGAGCATCGGACGCAAGGGTGGCGAGGCCGTGAAGAAGGAGCGGGGCGTCGAGTTCTACTCCTCGATCGGCCGCAAAGGCGGTTCGACCTCTCGGGCGGGACGCCGCAAGGTCGTCAAGTAAAACTGCCAAACGGCTGCATAACGGATAAAGCCCCGGGCGAAGGCCCGGGGCTTTATCCGTCCGGCTTTATCTCGGGGGCGAGATCCGGTAGCATGGGACCTTTCACGCTCGACAACATCGCACCCGCCGAGGAGAAGACCGTGACCCCAACCGATTGGTCGGCAGCGGAACTGGCCGACAAGCTCAGCCGCCGGGAACTCACCGCCGTCGAGGCCGCCGAGGCCTCCTTCAGCCGGATCGACGCCCTCGAACCCCAGATCGGGGCCTTCGTCAACCTGACCCGCGAAGAGGCGCTCGCCGAGGCGTCCGACATCGACCGCCGTCGCACGGCGGGCGAAGCTCTCGGCCCCCTGGCGGGCGTTCCCATGGCCACCAAGGACAACCTGTGCACCCGGGGGGTGGTCACCACCTGTGCGAGCCGCATGCTGGAGCGCTTCGTGCCGCCCTACGACGCCACGGCCGTCCGCAAGCTGCGCTCGGCGGGCCTCGTGTCGGTCGGCAAGGCGAACATGGACGAGTTCGCCATGGGCTCCTCTACCGAGAACTCGGCGTTCAAGCCCACGCGCAACCCCTGGGACACCACGCGCGTGCCGGGGGGCTCCTCTGGCGGGTCGGCCGCGGCCGTCGCGGCGGGCATGGTGCCTTTGGCGACGGGCTCGGACACCGGCGGCTCCATCCGGCAGCCGGCCGCCCTGTGCGGCATCGTGGGCATGAAGCCGACCTACGGGCTCGTGTCGCGCTACGGCCTCGTCGCCTTCGCGAGCAGCCTGGACCAGGTGGGCCCCATGACGCGCGACGTGCGGGACAACGCGCTCTTCCTGCAGGCCATGGCGGGCCACGATCCTCTGGACTCCACGTCCCTCTCTGTCGAAGTCCCCGACTACACGGCCTTCTTGAGCGGCGAGGTCAAGGGGCTGCGCATCGGGCTCATCGCCGAGCTGGCAGGCGAGGGCATCGCCCCCGAGGTGCGCGCGGCCGTCGAGACCGCGGCCCAGGTGCTGCGGGATCTCGGGGCGACGGTCGAACCCGTCAGCCTGCCCACGAGCGGGCACGGCATCGCCGCCTACTACCTGGTGGCCACGGCCGAGGCGAGCTCGAACCTGGCGCGCTACGACGGGATCAAGTACACGAGCCGGGTCGAGGGCACCGATCTGGGCGACACCTACCTCAAGACCCGCGCCGAAGGCTTCGGCGCCGAGGTCAAGCGCCGGATCATGCTGGGCACCTACGCCCTGTCGAGCGGTTACTACGACGCCTACTACAAGAAGGCCCAGCAGGTGCGCACCCGGATCCGGGAGGACTACGCCCGGGCGTTCGAGCGCTTCGACCTGCTACTCAGCCCCACGACGCCCTCGACGGCCTTCAAGCTCGGCGAGAAGACAAGCGATCCCCTGGAGATGTACCTCAACGACATCGCCACGGTCATGGCAAACCTCGCGGGCATCCCGGCCCTGTCCCTGCCGGGCGGTTACGACGCCGACGGGCTGCCCATCGGTCTGCAGTTGCAGGGCCCGCCCTTGTCGGAGGGCACGATCTACCGAGCGGCGTACGCCTTCGAGCAGGCCACCCGCTACCACGCGCGGCGTCCCGAGCTCCTGGCGTCCCGGTCTTAGAGGAGATCCCCATGGCGTACACGGATAAGTACGAAGCCGTCATCGGCCTCGAGGTCCATGTCGAGCTGTCGACCGAGACCAAGATCTTCTGCGGCTGCCCGGCCAAGTTCGGCGGCGAGCCCAACACCCACGTCTGCCCGGTCTGCCTGGGGCTGCCGGGTGCCCTGCCCGTGCTCAACGAGCGGGTGCTGGAGTACGCGATCCGCGCGGGCGTGGCGCTGAACGGCACCATCGCCGAGCGCTCCAAGTTCGACCGGAAGAACTACTTCTATCCCGACCTGCCCAAGGGCTACCAGATCTCGCAGTACGATCGGCCCATCATGGAGCGTGGGTACCTGGACATCGAGCCCGAGACGGGCAAGAAGCGCATCGGCATCACGCGCCTGCACATGGAAGAGGACGCCGGCAAGCTCGTGCACCAGGGCTCGGCGAACCTCGCGGGCTCCAGCTACTCCCTCGCCGACTACAACCGCGCGGGCGTTCCTCTGTGCGAGATCGTCTCGGAGCCCGACCTCCGGACTCCCGAGGAGGCCCGCCTCTACGTCCAGGAGCTGCGCAACATCCTCGTCACCCTCGGCATCACCGACGGCAAGATGGAGGAAGGCTCCCTGCGCTGCGACGTGAACGTGAGCCTGCGCCCCATCGGGACCGAGGCCTTCGGCACGCGCACGGAGCTCAAGAACATCAACTCCTTCCGGGCGGTTCAAAAGGCGCTCGAGTACGAGCTCGAGCGTCAGGCCGAGGTCCTGGACGAGGGCGGCCGCATCGTGCAGGAGACGCGCACCTGGAGCGAGGAGCGCGGCGTGACCGTCTCCATGCGCTCCAAGGAGGAGGCTCACGACTACCGCTATTTCCCGGATCCGGACCTCTCGGACCTGGAGGTGAGCTGGCGGTGGGTCGAGGAGATCCGCGCGGGCCTGCCGGAGCTGCCCGCCCAGCGCCGGGCACGTTACGTCGACGGCGTGGGGTTGCCTGCTTACGACGCGGGCGTACTCACGGACAACCTGGATCTGGCGCGGTACTTCGACGCGGCCAGCGAGGGCTCGGCGAACCCCAAGGGCATCGCCAACTGGCTGATGGGCGACGTTGCCGCCTACCTGAACAACAACGACAAGGCCCTCGCGGACCTGCCCATGCAGCCGGGGCAGCTCCGGCGATTGGTCGAGATGATCGACCAGGACGTGATCAGCGGCAAGATCGCCAAGCAGCTCATCCGCCAGATGCTCGAGACGGGCAAGGACCCGGATCAGCTCGTCGCAGACATGGGCCTCAGCCAGATCTCGGACGAGAGCGCCATCGTCGAGGCCATCCGTCAGGTGCTCGCCGCACACCCGGCCCAGGTCGCCGACTACCATGCCGGCAAGACCAAGGTCGTGGGGTACCTGGTCGGCCAGGTGATGCGCCAGACGCAGGGTCGCGCGAAGCCCGACGCGGTCAATCGCCTGATCGCCGAAGAGCTCGCCAAGAGCACGGTGTAGCGGCGATCTCAGGCGCTCGCACTCTCACAGACCCACATATTGTCTCCCTCGTTGCCCACAAGCTGACAGGACATCGCATGAAATACCTCTATCTGTTGCTGGTCTTCATCCCCATCAGCATCGCCGCCGAGCTGCTGCACTGGGATCCGACCGTCATCTTCATTACGAGCTGCCTGGCCATCGTGCCGCTCGCCAAGCTGATGGGCTACGCCACCGAGGAGATCGCCATGAAGGCCGGCCCCGGCATCGGCGGCCTCCTGAACGCCACCTTCGGCAACGCCGTCGAGCTCATCATCGCCTTCATGGCCCTCCAGAGGGGCCTGATCGGGGTGGTCCAGGCCTCCATCACCGGCTCGATCCTCGGCAACATCCTGCTGGTCCTGGGTCTGTCGGTGTTGTTGGGCGGCCTCAAGTTCAAGGAGCAGAAGTTCAACCGCACGGCGGCCGGCACCAACGCGGCCATGTTGACGCTCGCCGTGGTCGCCCTCCTGATCCCGGCGGCCTTCGTCTTCACGTCGCCGGCCTCGGAAGCGACCCGGGGCGTGGAGAACCTGTCGCACTGGGTCGCCATCGTGCTCCTGGTCATCTACTTTCTGGGCCTGCTCTTCACGCTCAAGACGCACGCCCACCTGTATGACGGCAGCAGTCACGGCGAGGGCGTCGAGGAGCCGACGCTCAAGATGCCCCAGGCCGTCGGCCTGCTGCTCCTGGCCACGGCCCTGGTGGCCCTCGAGAGCGAGTTCCTCGTGGGCTCCATCGAGGCCGTCACCCACGCCTGGGGCATGTCGGAGCTCTTCATCGGCGTCATCCTGATCCCGGTCATCGGCAACGCGGCCGAACACCTGACGGCCGTGACGGTGGCCATGAAGAACAAGATGGACCTGTCCCTCGGCATCGCCGTGGGCTCAAGCCTCCAGATCGCCCTGCTGATCGCTCCCCTCCTGGTTCTGGCGGGCTGGGCCATCGGACAGCCCCTGACGCTGCACTTCAACCTGTTCGAGATCGTGGCCGTGGGAGCGGCGGTGGCGATCGCCAACGTCATCGCTCTGGACGGCGAGTCGAACTGGTTCGAAGGAGCCCAGCTGCTCGGGACCTACCTGATTCTTGGCATCGCCTTCTTCTTCCATCCCTAGAAGAGGGGCCAAGAGGTCAAAAACGCCCGGTTGGACAGGATTCCAACCGGGCGCATTGCTAGATCGGGTGGTATAATGACCTAAGTCCGCTCGATTGTTCGGAGCCGCGGAGTCGGCAGAGGATCCTGAGACCTTGAACTGCTCGCATTGCCAGGCGACACTTCACGCCAACGCCAAGTTCTGCACCCAGTGCGGGACTCGAGCGGCGATCGTCTGCCCGGGCTGTCAGTCGCTGTGCGTTCCCGGCAGCAAGTTCTGCACCCAGTGCGGCACCGCGGTGGTCGCCCCCGAGCTGGCCGCTCCGCGCCAGACCGCCAACGCCAACGCGGGCGATCGCCGGGTCGTCACGGTGCTCTTCACCGACGTCTCGGGCTTCACGGCCATGAGCGAGAAGCTCGACCCCGAGCGCGTCACCGAGATCGTCAACCAATTCTTCGAGGTCCTGACCGAGCCCATCTACCGTTACGGCGGGGTGGTCGACAAGTACATCGGCGACGCCATCATGGCCCTGTTCGGCGCGCCCATCGCCCATGAGGACGACCCCGAGCGCGCGACCCACGCCGCCTACGAGATGCAGCGCGCGGCCAAGGAGTTCGCGGACCAGCTCGAGGCCCGCACGGGCATCGCCCTGCGGGTCCGCATCGGCATCAACACCGGCCTGGTGGTCGCGGGTGCGGTGGGCGGAGAGCAGAAGCGCGACTACACGGTCATGGGCGACACCGTCAACATGGCCCAGCGCATGGAGGCCGCCGCCCAGCCCGGCAAGGTCCTCGTCACGCTCGAGACCTACCGCCTGACCAGCCCGTCCTTCGAGTTCAAGGAGCTGGCCCCCCTTGAGATCAAGGGAAAGAGCCAGCCCGTCAAGGTGTACGAGCTCGTGGGCCCGCGCGCCTCCAACCAGGAGACGGCGCGCGAGAAGGCCATCTTCGTCAACCGCAAGCGCGAGCTCGACAGCCTGGCGCTGAGCTGGGCACGCGCCTGCGAGGGGATGCCTCAGCTCATCGTGGTCAACGGCGAGGCGGGCATCGGCAAGAGCCGCCTGGTCGCGCACTTCGTGCAGAGCCGCTGCACTCCCGCCCCGCTGACGCTGCGGGCGCGCTGCCAATCCTACACCAGCACGGCGTCGTTCGGCCTCATCACGGGCATGCTCAACTACTGGCTCGATCTGGCACCCAACGCCCCGAGCCAGGAGGTGCGCCAGCGTCTGCGCGACCTCTGCGTGTCGGCCTTGCCCGCCGACGGCGCGCGCCTCGCGGACCTCATCGGCGGCTTCTTGGGCCTCGAGCCCACGGACCCGGAGCTTGCCTCGTTGAGCCAGGAGCAGCGCCGTAACGCGGCCCTCAACGCCCTCGACTCGCTCCTGGTCGGTCTAGCGGCCCGCGGCCCCTTGCTCGTGTCCCTGGAGGACCTCCAGTGGGCGGACGACGCGTCGCTGGAGTGGTTCCGTTCGTTCCTCGACCACGTCTCGCAGTACGCCGACCCCCTGCAGCTCCTGATCCTCTGCCAGCACCGCCCGGAGGCGAACCCGGTCCCGAGCGACCACTGGAAGCAGGACCTCACGGTCGTGCAGCTGCGCCCCATGGACTTGCTGGACTGCCTGGACATCGTGGCGTCGATCCTCAAGGCCTCGCCCGAGGATCTCTCGGGAGACAGCGAGCTCGGCAAGCTCATCCAGCAGGTCCTGGAGCGCTCGTCGGGCAATCCCTTCTACTTGCACGAGCTCGTCACGTCGCTCATCGACAGCAAGATGCTGTTGCAGGGACCGAGCGGATGGACGCTCGCGACCTCCGGCGCGGACATCAAGCTCCCGAGCACCATCCACGGCGCGGTCGCGGCCCGCCTCGATCGGCTCAACCGGGACCTCAAGGGGCTCCTGCAGGTCGGCGCGCTGTTGGGTCGCACGTTCTCCCTGGCCATGATCGAGCAGGTCTGCCTGCGGGCCAACGACAACCTCGAGGCCCTCCTCGAGCTGTGCAAGCTCGGCTTCCTGTATCGCAACTCGCAGGGCGACTTCGCCTTCACCCAGCCCCTCATCCAGGAGGTCGCCTATCAGAGCCTCCTGATGAGCAGCCGCAAGGAGATCCACGGCCGGACGGGCCGGGCCCTCGAGGCCCTCTATGCCGATCACCTGGAGGAGAATGCCCACCTCCTGGCGCACCACTACCTCCTGGCCGAGCAGAACGCCCCCGCCCTCAAGTTCCTCTACCTGTCCGGCAAGCGCGCCTTCGACTTCTACGACTTGTCGCGCGCCCGGGCGGATCTGGAGCGGGCCATCGAGGTCATGAAGAACCTTCCCGAGCAGCCGGCACCCGCCAAGTGGCAGGTGAAGTGGCTCTTGGGTCAGGTCCTCACGCTGCTCGGACAGTTCGACGGAGCCTTCGATATCCTGTCCCGGGCCCTCGATCTCGCCCCCACCCACGAGTCCAAGGCGAGCGTGCTCAGGACCAAGGGGGATGCCCATGAGCGCAAGGGCGAGTTCGAGGCGGCCCTCGACTGCTACCAGGAGGGCCTGAGCGTCTTCCCGACCGAGGACAAGCTCTCGCGCGCTCCCTTGCTCGCCAAGATGGGCTACGTGAAGTACCGTCTGGGCCAGCACGACGATTGCGTGCGGCTCAGCACCGAGGCGCTCGAGCTCATGGAAGGCACGGACATGGCCAAGGAGCAGGGCCTCGCGCACTCCTACCTGGGCATCAGCTACAACCGCCGGGGCGATGTCGAGCGGGCCATCCACCACACCCGACTTTCCCTGCAGTACCGCGAGGCCTGCAAGGATCTGGGCGGCATCGCGGCTTGCTACAACAGCCTGGCGAACATCTACTCCAACCGCGGCGAGTACCAGGAGGCCGACGAGTACTACCGGCGCAGCCTGGTGGCCTACGAGCGCATCGGCGACCCGTACTTCGTCAGCCTGGTCCACAACAACCACGGCACGTTGCTCCTGAACCAGGGCGAGCTCGGCGAGGCCGAGGAGCACTTCCACAAGGCGCTCGAGAGCAAGCAGAAGATTGGCGATCGCCTCGGCGTGGGCATCGTGCTCTTCAACATCGGAGAGGTGCGCTCGCGGCGCGGCACTCCGCTTGACGCGCTGGCGTCCATGCAACAGGCCCTCGAGATCTTCCACGAGCTCGACTCCAAGGAGGTCTACCCCGAGGTCTACATGACCATCGGCCGGGTCTGGACCGAAGCCAAGCAGCCGGCAGAGGCCCGAAAGTTCCTGGAGGACGCGGACCGCTACGCGGTGGAAGTCGGCGACGACGGCACCAAGGCCCTGATTCCGCGCATCCTGAGCGAGGTCCATCTGCTGGAAGGCTCGCTCGACTCGGCCCGCCAGGAGGCCGAGCGCGCCATCGAGCTGGTCTCGGCGCTGGACATGCCCCTGGAGCTGGGTCGCGCCTACGCCCAGCTCGCCACGGTCCTGCGGGCGCAGGGCGACCTGGCGGGCGCCGAGACCGCCATCAACGAAGCCAAAAGCCGCTTCGAGGAGATCGGCGCCGCCCTGGAGCTCGAGAAGCTGGCGGCCTTCATCCCCGCATCCTAGGCGGCCTTTCCGCCTGGAGGGTTTAAGATCGCGTCGTTTGGGAAACAACTTACCTAGCAACCTATCGATAAGGAGACTCTCATGCGGAAACTGTTCCTCGCCTCGCTCATCGGCGCCACGGTCGTAGTCGGCGCGGGTTGCGCGGACCTGACCAAGCTCTTGACGCCTCCGGCCACGAACAAGCCGGGCACCAATACCAACGTCAACACCGGCAACACCGGTGGCCAGGTCATCGATACCCAGGCGCAGTTGCAGCAGGCGGCGGGCTTCGCGGCCAACCTCCAGCAGGCGGCGGGCTTCGGCGTGATCCTCAACGGCCCCACCGCGGGCCTGCAGCAGGCAGCCGGACTCCAGCAGGCGGCGGCCTACGTGATCCAGAGCGGCGTTTCGTTCAATTCCGAGACGGACACCGCGACTGGGCCGTTCGGCACCGGCGACCTGGTGGCCGATGGCACCATCGTGGGCTCGAACAAGCAAGACAACATCTACCGGGCCTTCGAGTTCGACCTGACGGTGACGACGGCCACCAAGATCCCGGCGCTCCAGGGCGCCCACATCACGGGGACGCTCGCTCTGTCGGCCGACTCGTCGGATCAGGGCCTCAAGGGCGAAATGCTCTTCTCCAAGGACGGCACCAACACGCCGGTGGACTTCACGTTCTCCGTGACGGGCCCCAGCACCACCGTCTGGAAGATCACGGGCCCGGTCATGATCAACAACGTGCAGCATTACACCCACCTCGAGGTGGACTCCAACCACAACGGCACGGGCTGGGTCGCCAAGGACAAGAGCGGCTCGACGTCCAACCGTGTGGCCAACTGCACGGGCCAGAACGGCAAGTGGACCGTCAAGCTCCTCGAGAACCCGGACGCCACGAGCAGCATCAGCATGCCCTGGTAAGGGCTTTCGGCGCGCCGCGGCATGAGCTGTGGCGCGCCGTTTTCTTTTCGCCGCAGGAAGCCCTAGGTCCGCACAAGGGGCGGAGCACCTAGCTAGAGGGAGCGATCCATGAGCCCTGCGCACTCCTTGGAACGGTGGCAAGAGCTCGCCAAGCTGTTCGGCGAGGTCACGGCCATCGACGATCTCGCCGAACGCCGCCAGTACCTCTACGATGCGGCCAAGCGCCTCATCGACATGGAACGGGCGGTGCTCGTCCCTATCGGGCGACCCATGCGCGAGCTCTCGGCGCCGGGGCGCAACCAGCTGCCCTTCTTCGAGTACATCGCCCTGCAGCGCCGCCCCATCTTCGTCCAGGATGCGGCCTCGGAGCACGGCTTCGAGATGCCGCCCGAGATCGCGGACTGGCGCCTGCCGACCCTCCTCTTCATCCCGCTCATCGTCCGCGACACGGCCCTCGGGGTCCTCGCACTCGGCTCCGGCCACGTGCGCGAGTTCACGCCCGAGGAGGAGGCCTACATCGGCGCCTTCGTGCCCCAGGTGACGGCCCTGATGGAGACCGAGACCCTCCTCACCCTCGCCACGCGCAACGAAGCTCACCAGGCGTTCCTCTCCGAGCTCGACCAGATCATGCTGATGCCCGAGCTGCCGCAGGTGCTCTCCGAGACCACGCGGCTCTTGCAGCGCGTGCTGGAGGTCGAGCGGGTCCTCCTCTTCGTCGCGCCCAAGGCCAAGCGCGCACAGGGGCTCGACGTCATCGTGGCCGAGGGCTGCCCGTATGCGAGCGGTGGCTGCCTCACGGGCCATGCGTGCGGCAAGCTCGCCAACCAGCTCGCCGCCATCCGCACGGTCGAGACCCGCAACGCGGAGGCGATCGCCGCCGAGATCGGCGCAGGCCAGGACCTCTGCCGGGAGCGCCAGGTGGCGATCGCCCCCATTCACAGCCACCGGCAGCACTACGGCCTGATCCAGGCCTTCAACAAGCGCAACGGCGCGGACTTCACGCAGGACGAGCTGGACCTCCTGGAGCAGGTGGGCCGCAAGCTGGGGCTGTCCTACGACAACCACGCGCTCTTCGAGCAGCTGAACGACGCGAGCCTGGAGACCATCAAGGGGCTCGCGCGGGCCCTGGACAGCAAGGACAAGTACACGGCCAACCACTCGGAGAACGTCGCGCAGTACGGCTTCCTGACGGCAGTGGCCATGGGGCTCGGCAGCGAGCAGTGCCAGCGCATCAAGCTCGCGGGCATCCTGCACGACATCGGCAAGATCGGCATCCCGGACGACATCCTGAACAAGCCCGGCCGTCTGACGGACGAGGAGTTCATGATCATCAAGCAGCATCCCGGCAAGGGCTACCGGATCCTGGAGCCCTTCAAGCAGCTGCGCGACGTGGCGGATGCCGCCTGCTCGCACCACGAGCGGTTCGACGGCATGGGCTATCCGCGCAAGCTGAAGGGGGACGCCATTCCGGTCGGCGGCCGCATCTTGGCCCTGGCGGACGCCTTCGATACGTTGACGAGCGATCGCAAGTACCGGCAGCGCATGCCCATCATGGACGCGCTCGTCGAGATGCGTCGCTGTGCGGGCGGGCACTTCGATCCGGAGGTGGTCGCGGGCTTCTTCCGGGCGATGGCGGACATGGGGCCCGTGGACCTGAACCGCAACGAGCTGCCGCCGCGCGAGCTGCTCCTGGAGATGGCGGATCTCAGCATCCCGCTGGAGCGGTTCTTGCCGCCGAAGGAAGAGGCGGCGCCGGCCTAAGCGCTCGTGTTCCGCTACTGATCTACCTCCCCTCCCCCCCTTGCTAGGGGGGGCATTCTGTGGCTTCCCATCGAGGGGTTGTGCCAATGAGCGGTGCCCCCCCTAGCAGGGGGGATGGGGGGTAGATCCGTTGGTATGACGGAAGCCCCGGAGAAACCAAACAGGGCGCCCTGATTTCTCAGGACGCCCCTTTTAGCGGAGGGCATGGGATTCGAACCCACAGCCCCTTGCGGGGTAACTGATTTCGAGTCAGCCTCCTCACCATTCGGTTACCCTCCAGGTTTGGCCGCCGAGGTGTGACGCCCGACGTGTGTAAACTATACCAAGCATCACACCGGTCGTCAACCTCCGGACCGGCCCCGGGACCGTTCATCGCCCCCGACGATCGGCGAAGAAGCCCGCCAGCTGAGCGCGACACTCCGCCTCCATCACCCCGCCGATGACCTCGACCCGGTGGTTGTACTCGGGGCGCTCGATCAGGCTGAACACCGATCCCGCCGCCCCGAGCTTGGGATCGTAGGCGCCGAAGACGACCCGATCCAGGCGCGCCTGCGCGATGGCGGGCGCGCACATGGGACAGGGCTCCAGGGTCACGTACAGGGTACAGCCCGTCAGACGCCAGCGCCCTAGCGCCTGGGCCCCCTTCTGCAAGGCCATCAACTCGGCATGGCCTGTCGGATCGGGGGCGGACTCGCGGGTGTTCCAGCCGGCGGCGACGAGCTCGCCGTCGCACACGAGCACCGCGCCGACGGGAACTTCCCCCAAGGCGCGCGCCTGCTCGGCCAGCTCGATCGCCTGTTTCATCCAGTCGCGGTGGGCCACCCCGACTCCTTTACAACGAACAACACGCATGGGAGGCCATTTTGTAATCTTCGCGCAATGTGGCGCGGGAATACTGTCCCCAGGGATGGACAAGAGGGGAGGCCTGTATGCTGCTCAACAACTACATTTGCCCTCAGTGCCGGTCGCGGCTGACCCGGGTCCACAAGTGGCTCGGGTACTGCTGCGAGAGCTGCAAGCTCGCGGTGACGCTCATCGGCAAGGAGCAGGTCCGCGTCACCCAGATCGTGGACAACAGGCAGTCCATCCTGCCGCTGTCCGAGCTCTGCGCGACCGCCTAGCCTAGGCCTCTTCCTCGTCGGTCGCGTCGCCCACCAGGGACGGCACCTCCATGCGCAGGGGCTTCTCCGCCAGGTAGGCCCCGATGCGGGTCCAGATCCGATCCTTGGCCTCCCCGAGCTCCGACGAGGCCACGATCAGCGCATCGCGCGGCGCCTCGGTCAACAGCAGGGCCTCGGCACAGACCTTGCGGTGCGCCTCCCACTTGGACCGGCCGATCTTGTCCGCCTTGGTCGCCACCACCGTGGTGGGGATCCCCTCCGCCTGCAGCCATTCGAACATCTGCACGTCCAGATCCGAGGGCGGATGGCGCACGTCGATCACCTGGATCACGCCGTGCAAGCGCTCGTAATGGATCAGGAACTCCTCGATGAACTTGGCCCACTGGCCCTTCTTCTCGCGGGAGACCTGGGCATAGCCGTAGCCCGGCAGGTCCACCAGGTCGAAGGCCTCGTTGACGCGATAGAAGTTGATGGTCGCCGTCTTGCCCGGCGTCGAGCTCGTACGCGCCAGGCTCTTGCGGTTCAACAGACAGTTGATGAGGGACGACTTGCCCACGTTGGAACGCCCCACCAGGGCGATGGCGGGCAAGGGGGGCTTGGGGTACTGCGATCGCTGGACCGCGGTGGCCGCGATCGCGGCGGATGTAATCTTCATGGCCTCAGTCTACCGGCAAATCCTGTCCGCGCCTATTCGTTCCAGCCCGTACCGGGCTTGACGAAGATCATTCAGTGGTCGATGCCGCGGTGCGGGCTGACCATGTACCAGCCGTCGTCACGGGACTCGATCTCGCCGTGGTAGGGCCAGTCCTTCGTCTTGTCCTCCAGCTCCTCGCGGGTGGCGAACGGGCCATAGACGCCGGTGTCCGTGACGTCCATGCGGATGGCCGCGGGACACGGACAGATGGCCGCGGGGTTCTTTCGACCATCCGCCTTGAAGTAGCTCATGGGCGCGTAGCACGGGCAGAAGCGCGAGCCGTACTCGAGGTTGTTGCGCGTGAGCCCGAGCTCGATGGCCTCGACCACGTCCGGCTCCTTGAAGCGCTCCCAGCCGAGCCGGGCGCAGACGCCGTCCACGAAGGTCCGGGTGCGCTCGCGCTCCTCTTCGAACGCTTCGGGGGTGTAGGCCTTCTTCTCCATCGCCATGGGGAGCCTCCGTTCTGCAACTATGGCCCCATGATTCTAGCGCATTTCGAGCGGATGCTCGCTCGCTAAAGGCGCCCTGGCCCTCTGGGCATGCTAAGATCGTCTCATGACCGACCTCTCGCCCACCGCGAACCCGCCAACGTCGCTGGCTGTCGACCAGTCGTCCAGGGAACGGCATGGCTACGCCTTCATGCTGGGCTCGAGCCTCTGCTTCGCCGTCATGGGGGCCCTCGTCAAGGTAGCGAGCGAGACCCTGCCCATCGAGGAGGTCACTTTCTTCCGGGCCTTCGGCGGGCTGGTCCTCATCGCGGGCTGGATGGTCGCTCGCCGGATGAGCTTCGCCGCCAACGACAAGGGGCTGCTCGTCTGGCGCGGCGTGATGGGCTGGGCGGCGCTGACGGCGTACTTCTATGCGATCGCCCACCTCTACCTGGCCGACGCCGTCCTCCTCAACTACACCTCGCCCTTCTTCACGGCCCTCTTCGCGGCCTTCTTGCTGGGCGAACGCCTCAACTGGCGGACGGGCGCCTGCCTTGCGGCGGCCATCGGCGGGGTGGCGCTGGTGGTGGGGCCCAAGGGCGGCTTCTGGAACCTGGGCGCCGTGGCGGGCCTCGGGTCGGCCGTCTTCGCGGCCTTCGCCTACGTGGCGGTCAAGCGCGCCACGGCCAACAACAGCCCCTGGTCCATCGTCCTTTACTTCTCCGTGGTGGCCTCGGTCCTCACGCTGCCCTGGTTGCTTCGGACCTACCACGCCCCCACGCCCACCGAGTGGCTGTTGCTCGCCGGGGTGGCCGTCTCGGCGACCGTCGCGCAGGTCCTGATGACCTACGGCTACCGGCTCGCTCGGGCCTCCACGGCCAGCATCGTCTCGCTCTTCACCCCGCTCTTCGCCGCCGTGCTCGGGGTGGCCATCTTCCAGCACGTGCCGACCTGGGGCACCTGGGCCGGCGGCGCCCTCCTGCTCGGGGCGGGCATCACGCTCGCCCGCAAGCCTTAACTAAACCTTTAAGCAAATATATCGTTCGCTTATCCAGATCCCGGCAAGGCGCCTCCCGCTGCCCGGGATAACCCCCTATGCAGCTTTGAAGGAGGCGCACCATGGTCGTTCGTCCACTCGCTCGTCTCGCGGCCCTCGGCCTCGTCGCCCTGGGACTCGTCGGTTGCGGCCTATCGACGCCCATCGCCCCGACCGGCGGCCAGGACGTGATCGCCGCCCAGAGCGTGGACCAGGACTACTTTCCACTCGGCAGCACCACCCGCTGGACCTACCAGGTCGAGGACAAGCTGAGCCGCCTCTCGGGCGAGCGCACCGTGAGCATCCGCGACTACGTCGCCAAGAACGGCGAGCAGGCCAACCTCGTCTATCTCGCCAACGGCCAGGAGGTCGGCAAGCAGCAGGTCGTGAAGACCCCGACCGCCATCGTGTGGGATGCCTACGGCCTCAGCCTGGACCTCAAGCGCCTGGGCACTCCCGGCCGCATGTCCGAGAAGCAGGGACGCATCATCACGCACCTGGGCTTCGAGACGGTCGAGACGCCGGCGGGCCGGTTCGAGAAGTGCCTCAAGATCGAGATCCAGGTCAACGAGCGCATGGGCCGCTCGGGCCAGGAGTACCGCAAGGTCGACTACCTGTGGCTCGCCCCGGGTGTCGGGCCGGTCAAGCGCGTCTACGAGGAAGGCTACGTCGACCAGCGCGTCGGCGGATGGGGCAAGGACCTCATCGTCTCGGTGCTCACCCAGTATCAGCGCTAGCGATCGTCGCGCATCACCCGCCTCATCCCCCGTGGCGCCCGGTCTCATGACGACCGGGCGCCATCTTGCCATCCAGGCACTCGGCGCCTAGACTTGAGGGGTGCCCCACACCGTTCAAGGAGACATCATGCGCAAGAGCCTCGTGGCGATCGCCGCCGGCGTCATGCTGGCCGCCCAGGTCCAGCCGGCCTTCGCCGCCTACCCGATCCAGCAATACCTGCAGATCCGTGGCGCCAGCGCCGGGGTCTTCAGCCCCAATGGCCAGGACATCGTCTTTTCCACCAACATCACGGGCGTCTCGCAGCTCTGGCGAGTGCCGCGCACGGGCGGCTGGCCCGAGCAGATGACGTTCTACGCCGACTCCGTGCGCGGGGCTTCCCGCTCGCCCAAGGGCGACTGGTACCTCTTCAGCAAGGACACCGGCGGTGACGAGCGCACGCAGCTGTACCTCATGTCGCCGGACGGGACCCGCACGGTCGCCCTGACGAAGAACCCCAAGGCCATCTACACCTTCGGCGGCTGGTCCGAGGACGGCGCCCGGATCGTCTACGCCTCCAACGAGCGCAACGTGGCCTACTTCGACGTGTACGTCATGGACGTGCAGACCCGCAAGGCCAAGCGCGTCCTCACGCAAGACGGCACCAACTACGCCCTCGCCTTCTCGCCGGACGGCAAGAGCGTCGTCTTCACGCGGGTCGACACGCCCTCGAACCAAAACCTGTACCTGCTCGACCTCGCGACGGGCAAGGAGCGCCTCCTGACGCCGCACCAGGGCAATGCCAACTACGAGTCGGTCGCCTTCGGGCGAGACGGCAAGCTCTACTTTTCCTCGGACGAAGGCCGGGAGTTCTCCTGCCTGGCCTCCCTGGACCCCAAGGGCGGCCCCCTCACCTTCCTCACGCCTGACACGAACGACGTGGAGACAGTGGAGTTCAACGAAGCCGGCGACAAGGTCGCCTACTTCGTGAACCGTGACGGCTACTCGGACCTCTACGTCCGGGACCTCGGCGCCGCGAAGGCCGAGAAGATCGCGGGACTGCCCGAGGGCGTCTATGCCGACCTGAACTGGGCGCCGGACGGCAAGAGCCTCGCCTTCACCCTGAGCGGCCCCACCCACACCTACGACGTCTGGACCTACGACCTCGCGAGCCGCCAGGCCCGCCAGGTGACCAAGAGCACGCTCGCGGGCATCCCGCAGTCGTCGTTCGTCCGGCCCTCGCTCATCAAGTACAAGACCTTCGACGGCAAGCAGATCCCGGCCTTCCTGTACCTGCCCAAGGGTGCCAAGAAGGACGGCTCGCTTCCGACCCTGGTCTACGTGCACGGCGGTCCCGAGAGCCAGGAGCGCCCTGACTTCGCCTACTCATTCCAGTACTACCTTAGCCGCGGCTACGCCATGCTCGCCCTCAACATCCGGGGCAGCGTGGGTTACGGCAAGACCTACACGCACCTGGACGACGCCCGCAAGCGCATGGACGCCATCCGCGACGTCGAGTACGCGGTGAAGTACCTCAAGGGATCGGGCTACGCCCATCCCAAGAAGATCGCCATCATGGGCGGCAGCTACGGAGGCTACATGACGCTCGCGGCCCTCACCATGCTGCCCGACCTCTGGGCGGCGGGCGTGGACACGGTCGGCATGTCGAACCTCGTGAGCTTCCTCGAAAACACGGGCCCCTGGCGCCGCCCCCTGCGCGAGGCGGAGTACGGCTCGCTCGCCAACGACCGGGAGTTCCTGAAGACGGTCTCGCCCATCAACCACGTGGACAAGATCCAGGCGCCCCTGATGGTCATCCAGGGGGCCAACGACCCCCGGGTGCCCAAGAGCGAGGCGGATCAGATCGTCGCCACGCTGAAGGATCGCAGCCACCCGGTCGAGTACGTGCTCTTCGCGGACGAGGGCCATGGCGTCGCGAAGCTTCCCAACCGGATCAAAAGCTTCACGGCAACCGCGGACTTCCTCGACAAGTACGTCAAGAACCGCAAGTAGGAACCAGCCTGTCACCCGCCCCGCCCGTCACACGGCGGGGCGTCGTCTTGTCCGTCTCCGAACAAAGAACCTTGGTCGAAGTAGGGAGATCCCCCCGACGCTTCCACGGTCCGGATGTGACCCTCATGCGCCGGAGCGCCTTTGGATCGATAGGCCGTCCACCAGGCGGTTGCGAGACTTGAGGCTGTCGTCTTAGCGTTGTGACGAGCACTCGCCCTTGTGCATACTCCCCATCGTGGACGGCAAGGGCACGGGTTACCAGCGCTCAGCCGCCCAAGCCAAGACCCGAAGAGATGTGAGGAGGAAGACTCGATGGCCAAGCACTACAACGCTCAAGCTCTGCTGAGCGGCACCATCCTCGTCGCGCTGCTGGGCGGCTGCGCGCTCAACACCCCGACCATGAGCCAGCCCGAACGTGCTCGCGTCCTGCCGCACGGCATGTCGATCCAGGTCGGAGACCGCGGTGGCGACCAGCAGCAAATGGGCACCGACCAGCAGCAGATGGGCACCGACCAGCAGCAAGCCCAGCAGCCTTTGGGGACGGACCGGCAGCAGCCCTGTCCGCCCGCAGGCCAGCAATCGACGGGTGGCGACCAGCAGGCGGGCGCCTCGGCAATCGGCCAGCAGCAGGGTGCCGACCAGCATGCGGGCGCCTCGGCAGTCGGTCAGCAGCAGGGTGCCGACCAGGCCGGCGCTATGGGCACCGGGCAGCAAGCGGGTGCGGACGTCAGCCAGCGGGCCGGCGCCATGGGCACTGGTCAGCAATCCGGCGGCAGCGGGTACTAGTCCCTGCCACGACACCCCCGACCATTCCCATCGCACAACTGAACCTTGCCCCGGCGGGCGCTCGGCGAGCGCCCGCTTTAACGTAAACTTAACCACTCGAGGCTGCCGAAGCCGTTCTTAACCCGGGTTTAACGACCGATGACGTCTTCATCCCCCGTCACCCCGAGGAGGGCGAGATGATCATCGGCAGCCGCATGGCCCCCACCCCCGGCACCTACGCCCCCCGAACGGCCACCCCGGTGGCCGCGCCGGTCGCGGCCCCGACGGTAGCGCCGGCGCTCACCGTGCAGGCCGACGGCCTGCTTTCCGGCATCGCGGGCCTCCTCTCGCGCCTCTGGAACGGCCTGAAGCGCCTCTTCGGCGGCAAGGACGCAGCGCCCGCGACCTACACGGTCCAGCCCGGCGACACCCTCTCCGGCATCGCTCGCAAGACCTTGGGCGACGGCAACCGCTGGCGCGAGATCTACGAGTTGAACCGGGACCAGATCAGCAACCCGAACCTGATCCATCCCGGCATGGTCCTGAAGCTCCCGGGCAGCAGTGGTTTAGCCCCCGCTCCGACCACGCCCCCGACGACCGGCTCGCCGAGCGACATCGCGAGCGGCCTCGCCATCCCGGCGCCGGGCACCAATCCCAGTCACGCGGTCCTCGACACCCTGCTCAGCCGGGCGGCGGACAAGTATGGCATCCCGAGGCCCTTCCTCAAGGCGATCGCCCTCCGCGAGAGCAACTGGCGCCAGTACGACTCGAGCGGCAATCCGGTGGCCGGCCGCAACCCGAGCACCACCGACTGGGGCGTCATGCAGATCAACGACTACTGGCACCCGCAGGCCTTCCCCCGGGCCAAGACCGACGTGGCCTACAACATCGAGTACGGCGCCCAGTACCTCGCCTCTCAATACAAGCGCTACGGGGACTGGAAGGACGCCGTGGCCGCCTACAACGCGGGCAGCGTCAAAAAGGACGCGAGCGGGAAGTACGCGAACCAGCCCTACGTCGACTTCGTCTACGCTCACTTGCAACAGTTCGCCTAGGGAGTCCCCATGCGGTTAGCCTCTGATCTCCTCGTCGCGCTCGTCGCCCTGGCACACGTCTGGTTCATGGTCCTCGAGTCCCTGCTCTGGCGCACGCCCATCGGGCTCAAGACCTTTGGCATGACCCCGGAACAGGCCCAGGCCACGGCCGTCCTCGCGGCCAACCAGGGGGTCTACAACGGCTTCCTCGCGGCGGGACTGCTCTGGAGCCTCATGCCCCAGGCTCCGGATCCCGTCGCCTTGCGCCTCTTCTTCCTGGCGTGCGTCGTCATTGCCGGAGTGGTCGGAGCCTTCACGGCTTCCCGCGCGATCCTGTGGGTGCAGGCGGCTCCGGCCCTCCTGGCGATCGTCCTGACCTGGCTCAGCCGCTCCTAGCGGCGGCCGCCCTTGACCACCAGCGCGACGGACGCCACGATGAGGGCCGCGCCGCCCATTACCCACCGATCCAGGGGCTCGGCGAGGATCAGCGCCCCCAGCGCCACGGCCACGACCGGGTTCACATAGGCGTAGGTCGAGACCAGATCGGGGCGGGCATGCTGCACGAGCCACGCGAAGGCGGAGAAGGCGATGCAGGAGCCGAACACCACGAGGTAGGCGAGGGCCGCCCAGGCCTGCGGGGGCACGGCAGACCAGACCACCCGGAAGGGCTCACCGAAGCCGTACGACACCGCCAGGAAGCCGACCGCCGCCGCCAGCATCTGGAAGGCGGAGTTGTAGATCCCCGAGCGCGGGATGGGCACCTTCCGGCCGAGCAAGGTACCGAGGGCCCAGAGGAAGGTCCCCACCAGCACAAGACCCTGGGCCCAGACGGCGGTGTGCTCTCCCTTTGACAGCTGTGGCCACATGAGGGCCACCACCCCCATGAAGCCCATGAGCACGCCCACGGTCCCCAGGCGAGTGGGACGGTTACCACCGGGAAATACGGCCTCCAGCGCGAGGATCCAGAGCGGCACGGACGCGACCAAGAGCGCCGCAAGGCCGGACGAGACGAACTGCTCGGCCCAGACCACCAGCCCATTGCCGCCCAGGAGCAAGAAGAGCCCCACCATGGAGGATCCTGCGACCTCGCGCCAGGTCGGCCGCGCCTGGCGCAGCACGAGTCCCGCCAGGAGCATGAGCGCGCTCGCCATGGCAAAGCGCATGCCGGCCATGAGGAAGGGCGGCATGCCCAGGACGGCGACGCGAATGGCCAGGTAGGTCGAGCCCCAGACCAGGTAGACGATGCCGAGCGCGACGACGAGCGGCCCGGCAGTGCCGGACAGGCGAGGAAAGGGACGGGTCACAGCGCCTCCGAAACAGGGAAGATGGCCTTTTAGCATACGCCGGAGCCACCCTCACGCCAAGGGGCGGCGCGACGGGCTCACGTTCGCGATAGGGACAGGCGGAAGACCGATCCCTCACCGGGCCGGCTGCGGAAGGTCAGGGTGCCGCCATGGGCCTCGGCGATCGCCTTGGCGAGCGCCAGCCCGAGACCGGTGCCCCCATAGGAGCGACCGGCGTCGCCCTCGACCTGGAAGAAGCGCTGGAAGATCCGGGGCTGCTGGTCCTCGGGAATCCCGATTCCCGTGTCCTCGACCTCCACCCAGCCCCGACCCTCCTCCGCCCCCGTCCGAAGCGTCACGCGTCCTGGAGCCGGCGTGAACTTGCGCGCGTTGCTCAGCAGAATCCGGAGCACCTGCGCCAGTCGCGGCGGATCCCCCTCCAAGTTGACGGACGACGGGGCGGTCTCGACCGTCAGCTCCAGGCCGGACGCTTCGATGGCGGGACGGCACTCCTCGGCCACCTCGAGCGCGAGCGGCCCGAGGTCCACCGGCACCCGCTCGAGGGTGAACGCGCCGGACTCGAGGGCCGTGTAGTCGAAGAGCTCCGTGAGCAGGCTCTCCAGACGCTTTGCGCCGGCCAGGATGCGGTGGAGGTACTGGTGCTGATCCGGCCCCATGGCCCCGGCCACCTCGTCATCGAGGGCGTAGGCGTAGCTGAGGACCTCGCTCAGGGGGGTCCGCAGCTCGTGGCTCAGGTTGCTCAGGAAGTTGGTCTTGAGCTGGTCCAGCTCGCGCAAATCCTCGTTGGCGCGCCGCAGCTCGCCCACGAACAAGCCGCGCTCGAGCGCCGCGGCCACCGTCAGGGCGATGGCGCGGATGAAGTTCGCGTGCTCCGCGCGATAGGCGTCGGGGCGCGTGCTCGACAAGAACAGGATGCCGAGCGGGCGATCCCGGACGATGAGGGGCAGCGTGAGGCTGGAGCGCATCCCCTCCTTCAGGATCAGCTGGGTGCTCCAGGAGGACGGATGCTCGGCGGCGTATGCCTCCAGGTCGGCGATGATGCGGAGCTTGCGCTCGCGGACGATGGGCTCGAGGCTCGACCCATGGATGGGCGCCCGCGCCCCGGATCTCAGGAAGACGGGGCCTCGGGAGCGAACGTAGCGGCTCTCGAGGACGTCATCGGGACCCAGCATGGCCAGCCCGATGCGATCGATCGGCACGAAGTCGCCCAGGGTGTCGAACAGGATGTCGATCAGCTGCTCCGGGGTGTTGCCCTCGTTGAGGGCGATCGCCACCCGCAAGAGCTCGTCGGCTAGGGTCGCGGGATGCGGGCCCGGTTCGGGAGCCTGAAGGTAGAAAAAGCTGACCGTCATACCCCTTTTATACTGGAAGGGGGTATGACGGTCGAGAGTAATAAGGGCTGATCCCTACTTGAAGGTCTTGGCGACCGGCTGGGGTTCGTAGACCTCGAGGGCCTTGCCCAGGGTGAGATCGCGTCCGAGGCGCGAGATGAGCTCCACCCGGACGTGGCGGGAAATGCCGCGACCCTCGTGGTTAAGGGCCACGACCATGGGCTGCTGGGGGCCGTACTTGTCGTGCATGTAGCGCAGGACCTGGTGGCAAACGTCGAGCATGTTCTTCCTCACGAGTGGGACGGGGGCCAACTTGGTGCGGTCACTCGCGGCCCGGTGGCCACATGACGAGCGTCCATACCCCTTGCATTGTAGCCCTCCGAGCGCATTCAGGGAAGCATGCGGGTCCGGCCGGTCGCAGGCGGCTAGAACTCGCCGCCGCTGTCGATGTCGCGCACGCTCTTGGGCCCATGCTTGTGCGAGTCATCGACCTCTGCGTATTCCACCGGCACCTCCGTTGTGAGGGCCTCGGCGTCCGTCAGCCCGACCTGGTTGGAATGCTCGTCCGACTCGTAGCGGGTGTGGACCAGTCCGCCCTTGACCGGGCGCGCTTGCAGCTTCTTGTCCATGGTGTCCCTCCCTCCTGATGCGCTGATTCTATCCAAGCGCGCCGCCGTTGAACACGGAGAAGGAAGCCTTGCGGACGGGCGCCGCCGGCCGGTTGCCGGGCGAGTATGGCTACGTTACAATGCCCCTCGACACCATGAAAAAGCTCAAACTCCTCGTCGCCACCGCTGATTTAGCCCTCCAGCGCCTCGTGACCTTCCTCGCCGCCAAGGTCGGAAGCCTCGAGGTCCTGACGGCCACCACGGGGGCCGAGGCCCTCCGCCGCGCCGAGACCGTCCTGCCGGACGCGATCGTGATCGATGCGGGGCTCGACGGCTTGAGCTTGACCCGTCGGCTGCGCGGCATCGCTCCCTTTCTCGACACGCCGATCTTCCTGCTCGTCGATCGCACGGACTCCAAGTACCAGGCCTTCCAGGTGGGGGCGACGGACGTCATGCTCATGCCCCTGGACCAGCTGGAGTTCCAGTATCGGCTCAAGGTCCACCTGCGATCGCGCCTGCGGGCCCTCGAGACGACGGCCGTCGTCGAGGCGGGCCCGCTGAAGCTGGAGCCGGGCTCGCACTCGGCACGCATCAACGGGCAAGCCATCGCGCTGACGCCCTCCGAGTTCGCCATCCTCGCCTACCTGGCATCCCGGCCCGCGCAGTCCGTCTCCACCGAGAACCTGCTCGTCGAGGCCCTCGGCGAGCCGCGGCAGCTCGGAAACCCGCAGGTCGTGCACACGCACATCAAGAACCTGCGCCGAAAGCTGGAAGCCGAGCCGACCACCCCGAAGCTGATCCTGTCCTCGCGGCGCGGCTACTCGTTCCACACGCCCGAGGCTTGATCGGCGACGAGTCAATAAGCCGTTATTTATCTCTTTTTAAGCAAGTTTTTAACTTTCCCGCGCCATAAGATCTTCAACAGGACGTGGCTAACGCAACTCGCAAGGGGAGGTTTTCAGATGTCGTACTCGGTGACCGGTCTGCCCGAAAAGGATCTCAACGCGCTGCGGAAGAAGGCGAGTGAGATCATCACCCGCTTCGATGCCAACCGCAACGGCAAGCTCGACAACGGCGAGGGCGGCCCGACCTTCAGCCACCGGGACACCGACGTCTACCGCTCGCGTGACTGGCTGACGGGCGACTTCGTCACCGTCACCACCGTCAACTACGACGTGCTCCGCTCCCTGAAGACGCCCGAAGCCAAGCTCGCGGACAAGAACGGCGATGGCCTGGACGCCGACGAGATGGTCGACCTCATTCTTCGCGAGGCCGACAAGAACGGCAACGGCCAGATCGACAAGGGCTTCCTGGGACTGTTCGGCAACGAGCGCTTCAAGACGGGCGCCGGCGACCTCCAGAACAAGTTCGAAGGCACCAGCCGCAAGGAGACGGGCCGCAGCTCTTACACCTACTACGATCCGCAGCCCCGCGAATCCGATCGTCCCACGCCTCCTCCGGCCGGCGGCTACGATCGCCCCACGCCTCCCCCTGCCGGTGGCTACGATCGTCCGACCCCGCCCTCGACGGGTGGCCGTCCGACCCCGCCCTCGACCGGCGGTCGACCGACCCCTCCTTCCATCGACTAGACTCCAAGAGGCCGCCGCAAGGCGGCCTCTTCGCTTTGGGGATCTTCAGCCCATCTTCAGCGATCTTGCGGTAGCCTGTTCATGTTGGATCCCACCTAGAGGAGGATTTTCATTCTCATGAGCACCATGCTGAGCCACGAAGCCCAGACCGCCGCCATCACCGAGGTCCTGTCCCGGTGCGAGCGCGATAACGTCAAGTTCATCAACCTGCAATTCTGCGACATCCTCGGCATCGTCAAGAGCGTGACCATCCCCACCACCCAGTTCGAGGACGCCATCAAGCACGGCAAGTGGTTCGACGGCTCGTCCATCGAGGGCTACCTGCGCATCGCCGAGTCCGACATGTTCCTCTTGCCGGACCTCAACACCTTCAAGGTGATCCCCTGGGATCAGTCGCTCGACAAGAAGCACGCCCGCGTCATCTGCAACGTCTTCCTGCCGGACGGCACGCCCTTTGTCGGCGATCCCCGCGGCGCCCTGCAGCGCGCGGTGGCCAAGGCCCGCAGCCTCGGCTACGAGTTCAACACCGGCCCCGAGCTCGAGTTCTTCCTCTTCAAGAGCGCCGAGCCCGGCAAGGTCGAGACCCTGCCCAACGACATGGGCGGCTACTTCGACCTCTCGACGGACCTCGCCATGGACGTCCGCGCCGACATGGTCAACGCCCTCGAGGAGATGGGCATCGAGGTCGAGACCTCGCACCACGAGGTCGCCGTCGGCCAGCACGAGATCGACTTCAAGTACGCCGACGCCGTCACGACCGCGGACAGCGCCGTCACCTTCCGCTACACGCTGAAGGCGATCGCCCAGCGCCACGGCCTGCACTGCACCTTCATGCCCAAGCCCATCTTCGGCACCAATGGCAGCGGCATGCACACCCACATGAGCCTGTTCAAGGACGGCGAGAACGCCTTCTACGACGCCTCGGACGACTACGGCCTCTCGCAGCTGGCCCGTCACTTCATCGCGGGCGTCCTGGAGCATGCCCCCGGCATGATCGCGATCCTCGCCCCCACCGTCAACTCGTACAAGCGCCTGGTGCCGGGTTACGAGGCTCCCGTCTACCTCTCGTGGGCCCGCAACAACCGCTCGGCCCTCATCCGCATCCCCCGCATCAACCCGCGCGTGCCCAAGGCCACCCGCGTCGAGCTGCGTTGCCCGGATCCGAGCTGCAACCCCTACCTCGCCTTCGCCGTCATGCTCGCGGCGGGTCTCGACGGCATCGAGCGCAAGCTCGAGCTGCGCGCCCCCATCGAGGAGGACCTCTACCACATGGGGCCCGAGGAGCGGACCAGCCGCAACATCGGCTCGCTGCCCGCGAGCCTGGGCGACGCCCTCGAAGCCCTCAAGAAGGACAAAGTGGTCCAGGCCGCCCTCGGCGAGCACATCTACGAGCGCTTCCTCGCCACCAAGACCCAGGAGTGGGACGAGTACCGTATCCACGTCTCCAACTGGGAAGTCGAGCGCTACCTGGAGCTCTACTAGGACAAGTCCTCGTCTTAAACTGGCTATAATAATTGCAGGCCGCCCGGCTGGGCGGCCTGCGATTTTTTGGGGAGGACAGCCGGCACATGTGGCAGCGGGTAGCGATTCTCGGCTTGGGGCTCGTCATGCTGGCGGGCTGCCAGCGGCCTGGCACCCTGCCTACCACCCGGACCAACGTCGCCGTGCGCACGGCCGGAGTCCCCGTCCCCGCCGACAACCCCATGACCCAGGCCAAGGTGGAGCTCGGCTTCCGCCTCTGGTTCGAGCCCCGGCTCTCGGCCAACAACCGCATGACCTGCGGCACCTGCCACCACCACATGAAGGGCTTCTCCAACGACGAGCCCAACGCCGCGGGCGTCACGGGCACGCGCGGCAACCGCAACGTCCCCACCATCTACGCCGCGGCGTACAGCTCGCACCAGTTCTGGGACGGTCGCGCCAAGACGCTCGAGGAGCAGGCGCTCGGGCCTATCGAGAACCCCATCGAGATGGGGACGACCTTGCCCGAGGTCGTCCGCAAGCTGGAGGCCCATCCCTACTACCCGCAGAAGTTCCGCGAGGCGTTCGGAACGGGCGTGACGGCAGATGGGATCGCCAAGGCGATCGCGACTTTCGAACGAGCGCTCACGGTGGGGCCCTCCCCCTACGACCGCTACCTGGCGGGCGACCAGGGGGCCCTCACGGCCCAGCAGATCCGCGGGGAGCAGGTCTTCAAGGACCGCGGCCGGTGCACCGAGTGTCACACGGGCCCGAACCTCACGGACGGAGCGTTCCACAACCTGGGGGTGGGCTTCGATGGGCCGGCGCCGGACCTCGGTCGGTTCGCCGTGACCAAGGATCCGGCGGACACGGGCCGCTTCAAGACCCCGACCCTCCGGAACGTCGCCAAGACCGGGCCCTACATGCATGACGGCTCGCTTGCGACCCTGCAGGACGTGGTGGACTTCTACAACCGCGGCGGCAACGAGAACGACCATCTCGACCAGAAGCTCAAGCCCATCCACCTCATGCCGGAAGAGCAAGAGGACCTGATCGCGTTCCTGGAAGCCCTCACGGGCAAGGACAACCTCAAGGAGCTGGGTAAGCTGCCAGGGATCCACAACCCGCGGATCAAGGAGCAGACGAGCATCCCGAGGGACCTTCTGCCCTAGCCTCTCCCGAATCATGACGGAAACCGGGCAGCTGTAACCGTCACCCCGGCGAAAGCCGGGGTCCAGGGCTTGCGCCCGTGAAGCCGATCCTGGATCCCGGCTTTCGCCGGGTTGACGGGCGTTGGCCATTCAAACGGGCCGACCACCCGCATGACAAAGGGCCCGGCCGACTGGCCGGGCCCTTTTGTCATGCGAGTGAGCTTACTCGCCCGCGATCCACTTGCCGAAGCGCGAGATGCCGCTCGCGATCGCGCCGAAGAAGCCGCCGATTCCCTTGCGGGCCTCCTTGATCTCCTGCTTGGTCTCCTGGATCTCCTCGTTGACCTCCTTGGCGATCCAGTTGCCCGCCGAGATGACGCCGCTCTTGGCGCCCTCGTAAATCCCCGTGGCCGTGTCGACCACCGTGTCGAGGGCCCGACCCGGCAGCCCGACGATTTCCTTCTTGGCCGCCGCCATCTCCTCGTTCCGGATCTTGACCGCTTCCTGCTTCCACTTGCCGTCCGGGTCCATCGGCAGCTTCATGATGCGGTCGTAGGCCTTGGCCATGTGGTTCTGGAGGATGATGGCGCTGGGCGCGGCGAAGAGCGGGTTCACCATGACCGCCGCCACCTGCGCGTCGGCCGCGATCTCGCGGAAGGCGCGGGGCACGGCCTCCTTGGCGTAGGCCCAGGCCTCGCCGGCCTTGCCCGAGACACCGTCCCAGGCGCCCTTGGCAGCCTCGATACCCTGATCGATGGTCTTGTCGACGGTCTCGACGGCCTTATCGACCGCATGGTCCACGGTCTCGACCGCGGTGTTCACGCCGTCCACCACGCCCTGGGCGGCCTTGCCGGGCAGGGCCAGGATCTCCTCGCGGGCCTCATGGCGCTCCTTGTCGAGGATCTTGGCCGCTTCCTGCTTCCACTTGCCCTCGGGATCCATGGGCAGCTTGGCGATCTGCTCGCGGGCCTCGTTCATGTGCCGGGTCATGATGACGCCCGCCACCACGTTGAGGCCCGGCGCGAGCATGATGGCCGAGAGCTGCGCGTCTTCCTTGAGTTCGTTGCCGAACTCCTTGATCTGGCCCTCGACGTACTCGCCGACGGTCGGAACCTTGGTCGCCACCTGGTCGGCGGATGCGGTCGGAGTCGCGGCAGCTGCCTGCTTGAGGGCCTGGAACTCCTGGAGCTTGGCGCGGGTCTTGGGACCCTCGATGCCGTCCTCCTTCAACTTGGGGCCGGGCAGCTTGCCATCGTCGATGGCCTGGTTGATCTCGGCCTGCAGGCGACGGGTCTCCTCGCTGAAGGGCTTGAGTTGGGTGTTGACGGCGGCCGTCTGCCGCACCGCGTTCGTGTTGGAAACTCCGCCCATGGGTCGTGCCCTCCTTTGAGTCGATAGGCAGCTTGTTTGCTACTTACTATGTACCCTAATTCGGCAACAACCTTGCCCTAACCGAGTCAACTCGTCCCAAAGCAACGAGCCCGCCGGCGCATGCCGACGGGCTCGAGTGGCTTGTGGCCTAGTAACGGTAGTGCTCGGGCTTGTAGGGCCCGTCGACCGGGATGCCGAGGTAGTCGGCCTGGTCCTGGGTCAGCTTGGTGAGCTTGACGCCGAGCTTCGCGAGGTGCAAACGGGCCACTTCCTCGTCGAGGCGCTTGGGCAGGACGTGCACGCCCAGCTCGAAGCTCTCGTTCCAGAGGGCCATCTGCGCGAGCACCTGGTTGGTGAAGGAGGTGCTCATGACGAAGCTGGGGTGGCCGGTGGCGCAGCCCAGGTTGACCAGGCGGCCGCGGGCGAGCAGGATGATCCCCTTGCCCGAGGGCATCAGGAAGCGCTCGACCTGGGGCTTGACCTCCTCGATCGAGGCCCCCGACTTGTTGACCATCCAGTCCACGTCGATCTCGCAGTCGAAGTGGCCGATGTTGCAGACGATGGCGTTGTCCTTCATGGCCGTCAGGTGCTCGGCACGGACGATACCCTTGCAGCCGGTGGTGGTGACGAAGATGTCGCCGAGGGCGGCGGCGTCTTCCATGGTCACGACCTCGAAGCCCTCCATCGCGGCCTGCAGGGCGCAGATGGGGTCGATCTCGGTGATGAGGACGCGCGCGCCGAAGCCGCGCATGGACTGGGCGCAGCCCTTGCCCACGTCGCCGTAGCCCGCGACCACGACCACCTTGCCCGCGACCATGACGTCGGTGGCGCGCTTGAGGCCGTCGGCCAGGCTCTCGCGGCAGCCGTAGAGGTTGTCGAACTTGGACTTGGTGACCGAGTCGTTGACGTTGATGGCGGGAACCTTGAGCTCGCCCTTCTCCATCATCTGGTAGAGACGGTGCACGCCGGTGGTCGTCTCCTCGGAGATGCCCTTGATGTCCTTGAGCAGCTCGGGGAACTGCTTGTGGACCATCACCGTGAGGTCGCCGCCGTCATCCAGGATCATGTTGATGGTGCGGCCATCGGGCCAGCGCAGCGTCTGCTCGATGCACCAGTCGTACTCCTGCTCGGTCTCGCCCTTCCAGGCGAAGACCGGCACGCCGGCCGCGGCCATGGCGGCGGCGGCGTGGTCCTGGGTCGAGTAGATGTTGCAGCTCGACCAGCGGACCTCGGCGCCCAGCGCGATCAGGGTCTCGATCAGGACGGCCGTCTGGATGGTCATGTGCAGGGAGCCCGCGATGCGCGCGCCCTTGAGCGGCTTGGTGGCGCCGTAGCGCTCGCGCAAGGCCATCAGACCGGGCATCTCCTTCTCGGCGATGGCGATCTCCTTGCGGCCCCAGTCGGCCAACGTGATGTCGGCCACCTTGTAGTCTTGGACTTTGACGGCATCTGCCATGGTCAAGGTCAGGCTCCTTTTTTCTCGCCCCGTGGGGCTTACTTCTGCGCGGCCCGGGCGATCAGCCCGATCCCGACGGCGGCTCCGAGTAGGTTGGGCATCCATGCCGCCACCACGGGCGGCAGGACCCCGGTCTGTCCGAGGGCCATGAACGTGAACATGGCCAGGTAGTAGACGAAGATGATGAGGATGCTCAGCCCCAGGCCGATGCCCGAGGAACTGCGATTGGGCCGCAGCCCCAAGGGGGCCCCGACCAGCATGAACACCATACTTGCAAACGGTACGGACAGCTTCTGATGCAATTGTACTCGCAACTCATTCAGCCCGCTACCTTGCTGTCCGCTCTCCTCCAGGCGCTGGATGTGGCCCCTCAGCTCGCGGATGTTCATCTCGGTCGGCGTGCGCCGCTCGCTCGACAGGTCCAAGAGGGCCTCGCGCAGCTGGACGCGCTGCTCCTTGAAGCGCACGAAGATCCGGTACTCGCCGTTGTCGGCCATCTGGTAGAGGGTGCCGTCCAGGAAGGTCCAGGCCCCCGACTCCCAGCGCGCGCGGTCGGCGTGGATGATCCGGTCGAGGCGATCGCCCTCGAACTCCTGCACCAGCACGTTGCGCATCTGCTCGCCGTCGAAGGTGCGCGCGTAGAAGACGCGCTTGAGGCGGCCCGCCTCGAGCTCCTGGTAGAAGACGTTGTCGCGGGCGGTGGGCAGCTTCTTCTGGTGCTGGGCCTCGTAGAGGATGTTCTTGGCGGCCCACTCGGCGCTGGGCACCACGTACTCGTTGAGGGCGACGGTCGCCCCGCTGACGAGCAGGCTCACGATGGCCACCGGGGCCATGATCCGGAACAGGGAGACGCCGCACGCCTTGAGGGCCGTGATCTCGCTGTCCCCCGAGAGCCGGCCGAAGGCCAAGAGGCTCGCGAGCAGCATCGACATGGGGAAGGTGTAGAAGGCCATCTCGGGCAGGCGCAACGCCAGCACCTGGAGGACCGCCGCCACGGGCAGCCCGAAGCGGACCATGAGCGTGATGAGCTCGAAGAGGACCGAGGTGGCCGTCATGATGGCCGTGAAGGCCGCGACCCCGAAGAGGAAGGGGCCCAACAGCTCGCCGATCAAGTAGCGATCGACGATGGAGAGTCCGGGAAACCGCCAACTGCTCACAGACTGAACTCTTCTCCCAGGTAGAACTTGCGGGCGAGCTCGTTGTTGGCGATGAAGTCGGGCGTCCCCTGGACCACGATCCTGCCCTCGGCGAGGATGTAGGCGCGGTCCGTGATGGCGAGGGTGTCTCGGACGTTGTGGTCCGTGATGAGGATGCCCAGGTTGCGGCTCTTGAGCTGCCGGATCATCTTCTGGATGTCCGAGATGGCCAACGGGTCGATGCCGCTGAAGGGCTCGTCCAGCAAGAGGAAGCTCGGGTTGGTGGCCATGGCGCGGGCGATCTCGACGCGCCGGCGCTCGCCGCCCGAGAGCTGGTAGCCCTTGGACTTGCGGATCTTCTGGATGTGGAACTCGTCCAGGAGCTCCTCGAGGCGCTCCTTCTGCTCGGCGCGCTTGAGGCCCAGCAGCTCCCAGACCGCCAAGAGGTTTTCTTCGACCGAGAGCTTCCGGAACACGGAGGGCTCCTGCGCCAGGTAGCCGATGCCCTTGCGGGCCCGCATGTGCATGGGCAGGGCCGCGACGCTCTCGCCGTCGAGGCGGATGTCGCCCTCGTTGGGGCGGACCAGGCCCGTGACCATGTAGAAGGTCGTCGTCTTGCCGGCGCCGTTGGGGCCCAGGAGGCCGACGACCTCGCCACGGTTGACGTTGATGGACACGTCGTTGACGACGCGTCGCTGGCGGTAGGACTTGATGAGGTTCTGGGTCTCGATCACGCGGGGCGCTCCATCTCGATCGGCCGGCGGGCCAAGAGGATTCTACCGGATTCCGGCGGGGGTTGCCGAGCCGGTGGCCGGAACCAACAGGCGGGTGTGGGTGCCGCCTTCGGCGAGCAGGCGCCGGTCGGAGACGAAGTACGTCACCTTCTCGCCCCGAAAGAGGCTGTTGCCGCGCTTGGCCTCCACCTGCCCCGTGAAGACGATCCGCTCCACGCGGTCCTCCTTGGGGGTGGCGTAGACGGTGGCCGCGCGGCAGGTGACGATCATGTCGCGCAGCGCGATGCGGACGTCGCCCTCCATGGCGTAGGTGTGCGCCTGGCCGTCGTACTCCGACTGGCGGGCCGTGATGTCCATCTGGTCCAGGGACACGGCCGCGGGCAGGGGCTGCGGCGGGCGCGCCTTGGGGGCCGGGGTGGCCTTGGCGGCGGGTTTGGGGGCCGACGCCGCGGGGGCGACCGTCAGGCCGAGCGCGAGGCCCACCACCAGCAACGACCCGAGTACCATCTTCATCGCTTCACCGCTCCCATGATCGGCTCCAACGCTATCCGTGCCCGCACCGGCGAGCCCATCTGCACCTTCATCAGGCTGCGGTCGGCCCGCAGCTCCGGCCCCGTGAGCATGCTCGGCCCGCGCTGGAAGGTCACGTCCCCGCTCGCCTGAAGCGACTGGGACGCCGCCTGCCACACGACCTCGTCGGCCCGCACCTGGGTGTTGGCGATGGCCGAGTCCACGCGAATGCCGCCCTTCATCCGGAGGTCGCGCGTCCGCGAATCCAGGACGGCCGTCGGCGACACGGCAGTCGAGACGAGGCGTCCCCCCTTCCAGAAGCGCGCCGTGATCCCGTCCAGGTTGGCGACCTGGCTGTCCGGATCGTAGTGCACCCGCTCGGCTCGCAGATCCCAGAGCTTGGTGCCCTCGGTGAACTCGACCAGGTCGACGCCGCGAAACTCGATGGCCGGCGGCGGAGGCGAGGCCTGGGCGCGGGGCTGGGTCCACCGAGCGACGAGGCCCGCTCCCCACCAGGCGACGACGCCGATAAGGAGGACACTCACCGCCACGAGGAGCTTCTTCATGCCGCTGACAACCATGGGCGCGCGCCGATCAAACCTGTTCCATCCAGCCGCCGCGGGCGACCAAACCGGGACAAAGCCTGGCATTGAACGGTGCCCACAGGGCTCGTATCAACGCCGCGCGGGCTCCTCCGGGCAAAACACCTGAGCAGTATACCACGGGGCATCCCCGGCCTCCGCCCATGGCATGGACGAGCCGGGGCCCGAAAGGTTCCATCGGACGCCGGCACGAAAAAAACCCTGCCGCTCAACCTCTCGGGGAGCAGCAGGGCCGGTCGCTATCCGGTGTGAGAGGCTCGTCGCGGAGCGTCAGTGACCGGTAAGGTCAGACCATCACGACCTCGAAGCGGGGGCCCAATGGCCGCCGTCCGTGACCTCATGATCCCTCCGCAGGTGCCAGGGGGCTTCGTCACCATGGCCAACAAGGATCGGCGTCCGTTGGCACCGGTGGGTTTACGCGGGCGGTAGCGGGTCGGGACGGGCCTCCGCGTCGCCGTGATCCACGAGCCACGCCACGAAGGCCTCCGCGAGGCGCAGCGGCTTGCCGATGAAGGCCCGCGGGTTCTCGCGCACGAAGTAGAAGAAGAGCCGCAGATCACGCGTCGAAAGGGTCTCGATCACCTGGGCCAGGGGCAATCCCGCGTAGCGGCCGCGGGGCACCAGGTCCTCGACGGCGGCCACGCGATCCTTGACCTCCCGCACCGCGAGCAGACAGCGGTCCATCACCATGCGCTCGGTCTCGGCGGAAAACGGCGCATCCGTCCGGCCCAGGCTCTCGAACAGGGGCCGATGGGCGTTGTCCGTGAAGATGATGTTGAGGCGCGCGAGGTCCGAGACCGACGCCCGCGGCATGGCCGCCATGGCGACCGCGTCCTCATTGAGGAAGGTCGTCTGGCGTCGCCCCAGGCTGTCGGCGCCCAGCGGACGCGTGCGGCGCTGCTCGGCGGGGGGGGTCTTGGAGAGCGCGTCCTTGAGAAACTCCTTGCCCCAGGACAGAAAGTCGCGCGAGCTTTCCGGTGGGCGCTTCGGTTGATCGGCCATGGGCCTCTTATACCCCGAGAAGCCGCCGGTCGTTTCATTAACGGTGCGTCTCGGAGGTTTGGTGCGGCTCAAAAGAGTGTTGAAGGAGTGTTAAAGAACGAAGACTCGGTTGTTTCAAGGGGTACATAGCCTATAAGTAGCTGCTAGCTTGGAGGAATGGTGTCCGACGACTTTCGGATCAACCCCAACTCCATACGCCCCCCCATCGCCCGCCCCGGCCTCAACCCGGCCGCGCGGCCCGCTCCGACGCGTCCGCTGGACGCTGCGGACGCGCCGCGCACCACCGCCCCGCTCGATCGGGCGCGGTTCGGTCACGAGAGCACGCGTGGCTTGGCGGATCCCTTGCCGAGCCTGGCGCGAGTGGGGGCGATCCTGGACGCGGCCCCCGTGGCCGCAGCCGCCGCTCCTGCCGTCGATCGCATGCACGCGCGCCGGCCCGACCTGCGCGCGCTCTCGGACGACGCCATCTTCGTGCAGGGCGCCTTCCGCGAGGCCCTGGGACGGGCTCCCTCCCGTGATGAGCTGGAGCGCGGCCTCTCCAACGTGGGGGGCGATCGCCAGGCCTTCCTCGAGAACCTGGTCGCGAGCCCCGAGTTCGCCAAGCGGGCCGCCCGGGTCGACGCCGCCTTCCAGGCCGGCACGCCCATGGCGCTGAACGTGCCCGGCAGCGACAAGTCGGTCCAGGTCCTGTGGCCCTATCCCGAGGGCTCGCGCAACGGAGGTCCCGGGGCCCTCTCGACCCAGGGCGACATGGAGCGCTTCCGGGACTACATGGCTCCCTTCGCCAACTACTTCGGCGCGGGCACGCGCGGTTCCCAGATGCAGTGGGTGGGAGAGCAGGGCAAGAACGACCTCTTCCCGGGATCCGAGGCCACCCGGGAGCTCGGAGCCATCGCCCAGACGCTGTTCTGGGACGTGCCCATGCAGCAGAATTCCGATGCCACGCTGCGCACGGCGGGCATCAGCCCCGACCTGAGCCGGCCCGAGGCGATGGCGCAGTACCTGACGGGTCAGCGCGACCGGGTCGCGGAGCTCGTCGCGCGGCAGGATCCCGCCTATGACGGCGCGGTGCATCGCGCGGGCGCCCAGGAGCTGCTGGACATGCTCGATGCGGCCGTCACGCGGGCGCAGGCGTTCGTCGCGGGCGATCGCAGCCCCATGCAGGCCGTGGCCATGGGCGGCTTCGGCGTGTACAACACGGCCCGCCCGCTGGACGGCCAGCTCCCCACGGCCGCGGGGCCGCAGGTCAATTCGGACCCCAAGGCGGCCGTCGCCGCGGCCGACGCCAAGGTGCAGCAGAACCCGGCCTCCCTGGGGCCGGACAGCTTCCACCAGCGCCTTTCGACCTATCTGCTCGGGTACTAGTCGCCCGCACTGGTCCGCAATACCCCCGGCCACGGCCGGGGGTATTTTTTCGAGCACGGAACATTCCCCAACCCGTCTCGTCTCAAGGCTGGGCACCCGGTGTCGCTCCCCGAAACCGGCGTGTCGACACCGTTAAGTATTACTAAGTGACACGCAACTTCACAATATTGCGGGTATATAGACGGCACCGAAGCGCCAAACACCGTCGTTGAGCGCATTTGCAGCCCATACGACGCGAAACGCAGCCTCTTCATGCGCGTCTTGCACCCGGAAAGGACACCTCCTTTGAACCGATACACTTCCGCTCTCTTCCCCCTCGCAGGCAGCCTCTTGATCCTCTCCATGGCCGGTTGCGGGGTCGAGAACCTCGCGAACGTTCCCCTTCCCACCGGTCCCGTCACGATCAACCTCCCGGGCGGCTCCATCCAGTTTCCTGGCGCCAAGCCTCCGGTCTCGGGCGGCGGCGGCTCGACCGACGGCGGCGCGACGACACCGACCCTGCCCGCCCAGGCGCCCACGGTGCCCTCGGGCTCGACCGGCATCAAGGTGTACGTCAACGACGTGCTGGCGCCCGCGAGCTCGTACATGCTCACGACCAACCGCAACCACACGTCGGACAACTTCCCGAACGGCGCCGCGAAGCTCGAGAAGATGAAGGAGCTCCGTCCCACTTGGGGAGCTGCCCGCTACATGTACCGGATCGGCCATGGTCCGACCGACGGACGTCATGACTACAACTACATGACGGGCTACCACTTCGAGCAGAGCTGGAACAAGAACGGCGGCTACCCCTACGACGACCTCCGCAATGCCCTCAAGGAAGCCAACAGCCTCGACGCCGAGCAGCTGCATGTCGTGAACTTCGGCACGGGCACTCCCGAGGAGGCCGGCCGCTACGTCAGCTACCTGAACAACCCCGACGACGCGAACCGCAAGCAGTACCCCTTCCCCGTCCAGAACGCCAAGTTCTTCGAGATCGGCAACGAGATCAGCTGGTCGACGGTGCGCGGGCACTCCGAGTACGCCTCCACCGAGACCAAGTACGCCCAGCGCGCCAAGCTGTACGCCCAGGCCATGCGCAAGTCGAGCCCCACGCCCATCAAGATCGGCGCGGTGGCGACGACCAACTCGAACTGGCTGGGCGACGGCTGGAGCGGCGGCGCCGCGACGGTCAAGAACATCCTGACGACCATGGGCACGGACGTGGACTTCCTCATCTACCACGGCTATCCCAGCTGGCCGCTCAAGAAGGATGGCGACCTGCTGACCATCATGGCCCAGAACGCTTGGAACGATAACAAGCTCCGCACCGAGATCGTGCCCGCCATCAAGCAGTACGCCAAGCATCCGGTCTACATCGCCAACACCGAGTTCTTCACCGAGCAGTACAACGACGCGGCCAAGTCACGCGGCATGTTCGGCGCCCTGTATTCGGCGGACACGCTGACGCTGGGCTTCAACCACGCCATGATCATCGCGAACCAGTTCTGCCTGGATCACGGCGAGCTGTCGGACGCGGCCTTCTTCTACAACAACGATGCCAACCAGGTCACGCCCATCTTCCAGTTCCAGAAGATGCTCGCCAAGAACTGGGGGGATTCGGTACTCAAGACCGAGGGCCAGGCCATCCCGACGGTGCACGTGAACGGCGCGAGCGCCAACCTCGACATGCCCAAGCTGGCCTTCACGGCCTCGAAGGCGTCGAACGGCAAGGTGTACGTGATGGTCACCAACCGCACGAACGACTCGGACGTGAGCACGCACGTGGCGCTCGGCTTCACGCCGAAGCAGGTGACGGCCCATACCCTGCGCGGGAACAGCGGCTGGAACTCGACCACGGACGTCTACACGACGTCGACCGCGGCCTCCCTGTCGGGTGCGTACACGTTCCCGAAGGCGTCGGTCACGATCCTGGAAGTGACGCCCTAAAACAGGTCCTCCCCAGGACGCAGGCCCCCGGTTCGCCGGGGGCCTGCGTCCTCGTTTCGGGTCCAGGGCTCATCCCGATGCGGTCAAAGCCCTGAGGTCAGAAGGGTTACCGCGCGGTCGGTGTAGGACGCATGCGGGGCCCGGGCCATGAGGTCATCCAAGAAGGCCCGCAGGTCCGGCGATGTGAAGTTGGCCGTCTCGAAGGGCAGGTAGTCGCCTTGCCTGGTCGCCAGGGTGACGACGTAGACAGGACAGGGCCAGCGTCGGTCCGAGGGGCGGAGGTCGACGAGCTCCAGGTCGGCCAGAGCGACCTCGCGCACGGGAGCGAGGGGGATCCGGTGGCGCACGCGTTCGGCGGTCAGTTCGATTTGGTGAGCGATGGCCCACCAGATGAACGGAGCGCCTATGAACAGGCCGAAGAGCAGCAAGGGAAGCAGGGCATGCGGTTTCTGCCAGGTCGTCGCGAGGCTGATGACGGTCAGGACGAGAAGCGGCAGGGCGAACAGCAGGCAGCGACGCGAGCTGGAGCGCAGCACGACGCCGCCGGAGTGCGTGAGACTATCCCTTTGCTGGTTCATAGGGGTGGTATACCCGTTTGTTTGGCGAGGGTACGGCTCTTACCGGGGTAGATCAGTCGGCCCTCCCATGAATAAAGGCCCCCTCGCAAGCGAGGGGGCCTCGTAACCGGATGATTAGACGGGCAGCACCGACCGGCGCTTGGGCGCCGGGGGAACTTCCTTGGTCTCGTACGCGGCAAAGCGCTTGATGAGCTCATCACGCAGCAAGGCCGGCTCGATGATGCCGTCGATGACGAGCTCCGAGGCCAGGCGGTAGATGTCGATGTCCCGCTGGTACTCCTCGCGCTTCTCGGCGACGTAGGCCGCACGCTCCGCTTCCGGCAGCTCGGCGATCTTGTTGGCATAGACCGCGTTGATCGCGGCCTCGGGGCCCATGACGGCGATCATGGCCGAGGGCAGCGCCAGGCAGACGTCCGGCTCGAAGGCCGGGCCCGCCATCGCGTACAGGCCCGCACCGTAGGCCTTGCGGAGGATGACCGAGATCTTGGGCACCGTCGCGTCCGACACCGCCGAGATCATCTTGGCGCCGTGGCGGATGATGCCTTCCTTCTCGACCTTCGAGCCGATCATGAAGCCCGGCACGTCCGCGAGGAACAGCAGGGGGATGTTGAAGGCGTCGCACAGCCAGATGAAGCGCGCCGCCTTGTCGGCCGTGTCCGTGAAGAGCACGCCGCCCTTGACACGGGGCTGGTTGGCGAGGATGCCCACCGCGCGGCCGCCGATGCGGGCGAAGCCCGTGACGAGCTCCTGCGCGAAGAGCTTCTTGATCTCGAAGAACGACCCCTCGTCGATCAGACGATCGAGCAGCTCGTACATGTTGAAGGGCTGGTTCTGGTTGGCCGGGATGATGGCCTCGATCTCCTTGCCCGCCTTGGGCTCGATCGAGGGCAGCACGGGGGCCTTCTCGGTGTAGTTCTGGGGGAAGAACTCGAGGTAGCGCTTGAGGGCGGCGATCGCCTCCTCCTCGGTCTGCACGAGCACGTCGCCGCAGCCCGAGACCGAGCAGTGCATGCGGGCGCCGCCCATCTCCTCCAGCGAGACCTTCTCGCCGATGACCATCTCGGCCATGCGGGGGCTGCCCAGGTACATGCTGGCGTTCTTCTCGACCATGATCGTGATGTCGCAGAAGGCCGGGATGTAGGCACCGCCGGCGGCCGCCGGGCCGAAGAGCACGCAGATCTGCGGCACGGTGCCGCTCATCTTGACCTCGTTGTAGAAGATCTTGCCGGCGCCGCGGCGGCCGGGGAACATCTCGACCTGGTCGGTGATACGCGCGCCCGCGCTGTCGTCGAGGTAGATCATGGGCACCTGGAGCTTGGCGGCCGTCTCCTGGATGCGGATGATCTTCTCGACCGTGCGGTAGCCCCACGAACCCGCCTTGACCGTCGAATCGTTGGCCATGACGCAGACCGTGCGGCCGTTCACCTTGCCGATGCCGGTGAAGACGCCGTCCGCGGGCAAATCACCCGCCAGGAAGTTGGCGAACATGGCATCTTCGAGCTCGAAGCCCTCGTCGAAGAGGAGCTTGAGGCGATCGCGGACAAACAACTTGCCGTTCTTGGCGTTGGCGTCGTGGTACTTCTGGGCGCCGCCCTTTTTGATCTGGCCGATCGCGTCGTGCAGCGTCTGGCCATCGTGTTGCATGGTCGTACCGGGATTCATATCAACTCCTAAACGTGCGTCATCGCACCCTTACAGCGATGGATCGATTCAAATTGTAACAGAACGGCCGTCCGTGCGCCCGGCGCTACTCTAGGACACCGATGACGTAGCCGACGCCCAGCTTCGGGGCCACCTGGAACTCGACGGGGATGCCCGTCGGGACCCGCTCGTACTCGTCGGCATGGGGCAGGCGCAGGGAGGACGTCGCATACTCCGGGCCGCGGACGTCGCCGAGCTCCACGGTCCGGTTCCCGAGCTTCTTGGTGACGACGCCCTGCCGGAGCTCGAGGTGCCCGATGTCCGCCATGACCGGAGCCTCCGCGATCAGGAAGGCGAGGACGCCGGCCGCCATGGCGGCCACCACGAAGACCCGGGTGAACCACTTGAAGCGCTGGAAGTTGACAGCGGCGTAGAGGGCGACCGCCCCCATGGCCACCAAGTCCAGGAGGGGCGGGAACAGCGCACCGATCAAGTAGCCCTTGAGGTCGGGCGCCTGGGGCCACAGGCTCTCCGGCATCTTCGAGCGCAGAAAGCCGTAGGCGAGGACCAGGAGGACGATGAGGTTCGGACCCAAGACTACTCCCCGATGTACACGGGCTTGCGCTTCTCGCGGAAGGCGGCAAGACCCTCAAGCCGATCCTTGGTGGGGATGATGACGTCGTAGGCGCGGCTCTCGAAGAGCAAGCCCGTCTTGAGGTCGGTCTCGATGCCCGCGTTGATGGCGTACTTCGCCTGCTCGATGGCCACGGGGCCGTTCTGGGCGATCTGGTCGGCCATGGCGAGGGCCTCGTCCATCAATCGGTCGGCGGGGTAGACCTGCTCGACGAGACCGATCTCCTTGGCCTCGGCGGACGAGACCTTGCGCGCCGTGAAGATGAGCTCCTTGGCCTTGCCCTTGCCGACCAGGCGCGGCAGGCGCTGGGTGCCGCCGGCGCCCGGGATGATGCCGAGGCCCGTCTCCGTGAGGCCGAGGGTGGCCGTTTCGGCCGCGAGGCGGATGTCGCAGGCGAGCGCGAGCTCGGTGCCACCGCCGAGGGCCACGCCGTTGACCGCGGCGATGACGGGCTTGCCCAGGTCCTCGATGGCCGTGAAGGTGTCCCGGATGGTCCGGATGAACTCCTTGACCTGGACCGGGGTCATGGCAGCGCGCTCCTTGAGGTCGGCGCCCGCGCAGAAGGACTTTTCACCCGAGCCCGTGATGATGAGGGCCCGCACCTCGGGATCGAAGCGCACGGACTCGATGGCCTCGCGCAGCAGGATCAGGGTCGGGAAGCTGAGGGCGTTCATCTTGTCCGGGCGGTTGAGGGTCAGGATGACGACCGGGCCGCGGCGCTCGGTGAGGACGACTTGTTCCATGTCTTCTGGGTCTCCTGGTGCTTCAGTAGTGGCTACTTTTTACCCCCCCTTCCCCCCCTGCTTCGCAAGGGGGACATAGGGAGTGCTTCCGCTGCGCGGAAGGGATTAGATGAGCTGAGCCGCCCCTTCATGAGCCCCCCTTGCGAAGCAGGGGGGGTTGGGGGGGTGGTCACTGGGTTGGCCCTTCAGACCGAACACGTGGCCAGACGGCTCTTGAGGTAACGGCTGGGCAGCTCCTTGCCGAGGATCTGCTGCATCATGGCCGAGCAGGCGACGAGCTTGTCCAGGTCGATGCCCGTCTCCACGCCCATCTCGTGCAGCATGTAGACGAGATCGTCGGTGGCGAGGTTTCCCGAAGCCCCCGGTGCGTAGGGACACCCGCCCAGGCCGCCCGCCGATGCGTCGAAGGTCGTGACGCCCATCTCCAGGCCCGCCAGGACGTTGGCCAGGGCCGTGCCCCGCGTGTCATGGAAGTGCAGCGCGAAGGGCTCCAGGCCGAACTCGGCCTCGAGCATCGCAAGCATCCGCTTGACCTGCAAGGGGTTGCCCATGCCAGTGGTGTCGCCCAGGCTCACCTGGTACACGCCCATGGCCAGGAGCTCGCGGACGATGGACCGAACCTGCTCGGGATCGACGTGGCCCTCGTACGGGCAGCCGAAGACCACCGAGAGGTAGGCCCGGACCTGGACGCCGTCCGCGACGGCCGCCTCGGATACCTCCCGCAGGACGGGCAGCGATTCGGCGATGGTCTTGTTGATGTTCTTCTTGCTGTGGGTCTCGCTCGCCGACATGAAGAGGGCGATCGCATCCATCCGGGCGGTCCGCGCCCGCTCGTAGCCCTTGAGGTTGGGGACCAGGCCCGAGTAGGTGACGCCGGGCTTGCGGTGGATGGCCGAAGCCACCTCCACCGCGTCCGCCAGGGGGGGAATCCAGGCCGGGTTGACGAAGCTGGTCACCTCGATCTGGGTCAAGCCCGTCTCGGAGAGCCGATCGATGAACCGTACCTTGTCCGCAGTATCGACGGGGGTCTTTTCGTTCTGGAGGCCGTCCCGGGGACCGACCTCGACTACCGTCACCTTCCGCGGCAACTCCGTCGTCGCCATGGACTCCCTTTCTCTCGTTCCTACTTACTCGAGCTCGAGAACGACGTCGCCCTCGTTCACGAAGTCGCCGGAGTTCACCTTCACCGCCTTGACCTTACCAGAGGTCTCGGACTGGAGGTACATCTGCATCTTCATGGACTCGAGGCAAGCGACGTCCTGACCGGCCTCGACCTGGTCGCCGACGTTGACGGTGACCTCGATGATGGTGCCGGCCATGGTGCTGGTGACGTTGGGCATGGGTGCTGCGTTCCTTTCTGTGTCCTAAACCTTGGCGGGGGTGAGCTCGGCGGCGACGAAGTCCGTGGAGAAGTCGCCCGCGCGGAACTTGGGGTGCCCGAGCACGGTGAGAAGCATCGGCGTGTTGGTCTTGATGCCCGCGACCTCCAGGCGACCGAGCGCCTCCTGGAGCTTGGCGATCGCCTCGGCGCGATCGGCGCCGTGCGCGATGAGCTTGGCGATCATCGGGTCGTAGTGGGGGCTGACCACCGTGCCCGCCTCGACCCAGGTATCGACGCGGATGCCGTCGGGCCAGCGCAGCTCGGCGATGGTGCCGGGGCTCGGGAAGAAGGTGTTGGGGTCCTCGGCGTAGAGGCGCACCTCGACGGCGTGGCCCTTGGGCGCCAGTTCCGCCTGTTGCAGGGTGAGCGCCTCACCCGCGGCGATCCGGATCTGCCACCGCACGAGGTCCACCCCCGTCGTGAGCTCCGTGACCGGGTGCTCCACCTGGAGGCGGGTGTTCATCTCGAGGAAGTAGAAGTTGCGATCGGCGTCGACCAGGAACTCGAGCGTGCCCGCGTTGGTGTAGCCGAGGGCGCGGACGGCCTGGACCGCCACCTCGCCCATGCGGGCGCGCAGGGCCGCGTCGACCACGGGCGAGGGGGCCTCCTCGACGACCTTCTGGTGCCGGCGCTGGATCGAGCACTCGCGCTCGTTGAGGTGCACCACGTGGCCGTGGTGGTCGGCGAGCACCTGGATCTCGACGTGACGGGGGTTGGCGATGTACTTCTCGACGTAGAGGTCGCCGTTGCCGAAGTAGGCCTTGGCCCGACCGGCGCACAGCTTGAAGGCCTTCTCGAGCTCGGCGGCGTCCGGGCAGACCTGCATGCCGATGCCGCCGCCGCCCGAGGCCGCCTTGAGCATCACGGGGTAGCCGATCTCCAGGGCGATCCGCTGGGCCTCCTCGATGTCCGAGCAGGCGGTCTCGATGCCCGGGACCACCGGGACGCCCGCCGCCTTCATAAGGGCGCGCGCCTCGGTCTTGACGCCCATCTGGGCGATGACCTCGGGCTTGGGACCGATGAAGGTGAGGCCCGCCTCGGCGCAGGCGCGCGCGAAGCCCGCGTTCTCCGACAGGAGGCCGTAGCCCGGATGGATCGCCTCGGCGCCGGACTGCTTGGCGGCCTCGAGGATGGCGTCGACCTTGAGGTAGCTCTGGGCGACGGGTGCCGGACCGATCGGGTAGGCCTCGTCGGCGAGCTTGACGTGCATGGCGTCGGCGTCGGCCTCGGAATACACGGCCACCGTGCGCAGGCCCATGGCCTGGCAGGCCCGGATGACGCGGACCGCGATCTCCCCGCGGTTGGCGATCAGGATCTTGGAGAACATGTGTGCGTGACCCCTTCGTCAGAATGGCCCCCACCGGGGGCCGCACGGAGCGCCGTGAACTCGTCCGGCGCGCATACTAGTGATCAGTATAACCGATCCCCTCGTCGGTTGGGGATAGCGGCCCCCCGGGCAGGATCCGGGCGAGCAGCTGCAGCTGATCCTGCGTCCCGAGCACCAAGAGCTTGTCTCCGGCCTTCAAGGGCTTGTCGGCGCGCGGGTTCGGAATGACCCGTCCCTCGCGATGGATGGCGAGCACGCCCACTCCCGTGCGCCCACGCCAGTCCAGGTTGCGCAAGGTGCTCCCGATGAGCTCCGAGTCCTCGGCGACCTCGATCCAGGTCAGGTCGGCCTCGCCCAGAGCCTCCATGAGGTCGGGCACCGTGTCGGGGTTGAAGTCGTCCTGGAACTGGCTGTACCGCTTGACGCGGATCAGGCGCGAGTAGCGGCCAATCTCGCGGGTAGTGTAGCCGAGCTTGGCCAGGGTCGAGCGAATGACCTCGAGGCTCGCCTCGAACTCCGGCTGGATGACCTCCGTCGCTCCCAGCTCGTAGAGGGCCGCCATGTCTTGCGAGCGGTGGGCCCGGGCAATGATGGGCACGCTCGCGTTCAGGCGCCGCGCGTTCTGGACGGCGAGCTGGCAGCTCAAGGGATCGGGCAGGGTGATGATGACGGCCTTGGCGAGGGGCACGCGCGCGTGCTGCAGCACGGCCAGGTTGGAGGAGTCGCCGTAGATGCAGGACACCCCGCGCCGCCGCAGGTCCATGATGACGTTCTGGTCCATGTCGATGACCAGCACCGGCGAGTTGTTGTGGATGAGCACCTCGCCCAGGTTGTGGCCCACCCGGCCGAAGCCGCAGATGATGACGTGGTCGACGAGCCCCGTGAGCTCGCCTGTCACGATCTTGGCCTTGACCTTGCCGCCCGGACCCTTGGGATCCGCCCAGCCCAGCCGGGCGAAGGCCAGGTACAGGGGCGTCGGCAGCTGCATCAGGAGGGGCGTGAGGATGATGGTGATGAGCGCGCCCGTCAGGATCAAGGAGAAGAGGTCGCTCGAGATGAGGCCCTGCTGCTCGCCCAGCTTGGCGAGGACAAAGGAGAACTCGCCGATCTGCGCGAGTCCGAGCCCGATGGCGAGCGCCGTCCGGCCGCCGTACCCGAAGCCGCGGGCGGTGGCGAACCCGAGCGTGGCCTTGCCCAGCACGATGGCGAGCACCAGGAGGATGACCGCCGCCAGGTTGTTCACCAGGAAGGCCGGGTTGATGAGCATGCCGATGGAGACGAAGAAGAGCGTGGCGAACAGGTCCCGCAGGGGCAAGACGTCCGCCAGGATCTGGTGGCTGTGGTCCGACTCGCTCACGACGATGCCCGCGATGAAGGCCCCGAGCGCCAACGAGAGGCCGATCAGGTAGCCCGCAGCGGCCGTGCCGAAGCAGAGGAACACACCCGCCAGGAGGAAGAGCTCCTTGTTGCGCGTGGCGGCCACCCGGCGCATGAAGCGCGGGAAGAGCTGGGTGCCGAGCCACACCACCGCCGCCAGGAAGAGGGCGGCCTTGGCGATCGCCCACACCATCGGCCAGCCCAGGATCTTCGCCGGGTCGCCCAGGTTGGGCATCATGACCATCATGAGGACCACCGAGAGGTCCTGCACGATGAGCAGGCCCAGGAGGGCCTTGCCGTGGGCGCTCTCCAGCTCGCCGCGCTCCAGGAGGACCTTGAGGACGATGATGGTGCTGGACAGGGCGATCATCCAGCCGAGCAGGATGCCCGCGCCCACCTCCAGGCCGAAGAAGCGCGCAGCGAGCGTCCCCAAGAGGACCGTGACGCCGATCTGGGTCGCGCCGCCGATGAGGGCGAGGCGCTTGACGGGGGCGAGCTCGGAAAAGGAGAACTCGACGCCGAGCGCGAACATGAGGAGCATGACGCCCAGCTCGGCGAGGCCCTCGATGGTGTGGATGTCCGAGACGATCTTGAGGCCGTAGGGGCCCACGATGAGGCCCGCGAGCAGGTACCCGATGATGACCGGTTGCTTGAGCCGATAGAAGAGCAGGCCCATGAGGAGCGCCGCAGCCAGGGCCGCGGCGAGGTCTCGAAGCAGGTGGAAGGTCTCCAAGGGCTCTCCTGCCTTACAAAAAAATGAGGGTCCGCCTCAAGCATAGCAGAGCCCTCAAGCGCGAAACAACGTGGGGACGAGCATCGGCCCGGAATGCTGGCGTCCCCCCGAACGGATCGTTATCATGGGGCCGTGTTGGAGAGGAGGCGGCCATGCAAGTATCGACGGTTCGCGTTCACCACATGGATGGATCCCTGGTGCTCGAGCTCCGGCGTCCCGAGGCGCGCAACGCGCTCAACGGCGAGGTGCTCTCCGAGCTCCTGGCTGGCCTCGACGAGGCCGAGGGCGACCCCGCCGTGCGGACGGTCATCCTGACAGGCACCGGCGACGTGTTCTCGGCGGGCGGCGACCTCAAGGAGGCCCAGGACCTCGCGGAGGAGCCCTATCGGCGCTACCAGGCAGACGGCCTCTACACCAAGCTGCTCTTGCGCCTGAGATCCCTCTCGAAGCCCACCATCGCCGCGGTCAACGGCAAGGCCCTGGGTGGCGGGCTCGGGCTGGTGGCGGGGTGCGACCTGGCGATCGCGAGCGACCGGGCCGAGTTCGGCACGCCCGAGATCAAGGTGGGAACCTTTCCCCTCATGGTCATGGCCCCCCTCATGGCGGCCCTGGGCCCCAAGCAGGCCTTCGAACTCTTCATGACCGGCGGCAGCCTCACGGCCGACGAGGCCAAGGCCGCGGGCCTCGTCAACCGGGTGGTCCCGCACCATGGGTTCATGGGGGCCGTCGCCGACTTCGCCGCGAGCTTCGACGGCTTCAGCCCGGCCGTCGTGAAGCTCGGTAAGGCGGCCTTCTACTCGATTCCCGGCATGAGCTACGAGCAGGCGCTGGAGCACCTGCGCAGCATCAGAGCGGTCGTCGGTTCGACGGCGGATGCAGCAGAGGGCCTCCGGGCCTTCGCCGACAAGCGAACCCCCAGGTGGACAGGCAGGTAAGGAGCCCATGGCAGATACCACGTTGACGGGCATGGCGGCCGCGGTCGCCGATCTCAAGCAGCGCCGCGAGAAGGCGAAAAGGATGGGCGGCCAGGAAGCCGTCGACAAGCAGCACGCCGCCGGCAAGCTCACGGCCCGCGAACGGCTCGATCTGCTCTTCGATCCGCGCACCTTCGAGGAATGGGGCCTGCACGCCAACCATCAGTCCCAGGCCGCCGAGATGCAGGGCCGGGACACCCCGGCCGACGGCGTCATCACGGGTGTTGGCAAGGTCAACGGGCGGCTGGTGGCCGTCATCGCCTACGACTTCACGGTCATGGCGGGCACCATCGGCATGATCGGGGAGGCCAAGGCCAACCGGATCCGCGAGACGGCCATGCGCCAGGGCATCCCCATCGTCTGGCTCCTGGACTCGGCCGGCGCCCGGGTCCACGAGATCGCAGGCTCCCAGTTCGCGGGATCGGGCAAGCTCTTCCACGACCAGTCCCTCATGTCGGGCGTCGTGCCACAGGTGGCCGCCATGATGGGCCACTGCGCGGCGGGCACGGCCTACATCCCGGCGCTCGCGGACTTCGTGCCCATGGTCAAGGGGACGTCTTCCATGGCGCTGGCGGGTCCTCCCTTGGTCAAGGCGGCCATCGGCGAGACGGTGTCGGTCGAGGAGCTCGGGGGCTCGCGGGTGCACTGCGAGGTGTCCGGGGTGGCCGACCTGGAGGTCGGGTCCGACGAGGCCTGCATCCAGGCCATCAAGGACTACCTGAGCTACTTTCCGGACAACTGCCGGCAGACCCCGCCGATGCGGCCGGCCGTCGAGCCGCCACTGCGCTCGGACGAAGAGCTCCTGCGCATCCTGCCCGAGCAGCCCAAGCTGCCCTACGACATGAAGGCCGTGCTCTCGCGGATCGTGGACGACGGGCGCTATTTCGAGCTCAAGCCGCGGTTCGCGCAGTCGATCATCACGGCCCTCGCGCGGATCGGCGGCCGCTCGGTGGGGATCGTCGCGAGCCAGCCCAAGGTCATGGGCGGGGTCCTGACCACGGACGCGGCGGACAAGGCCGCGCGCTTCATCAGCCTCTGCGACGCCTTCAACCTCCCGCTCATCTTCTTTCAGGACGTGCCCGGGTTCATGGTCGGGTCCAAGGTGGAAAAGGAGGGCATCATCCGCCACGGCGCGAAGATGCTCTACGCCGTCTCCAACGCGACGGTCCCCAAGCTCACGGTCATCGTGCGCAAAGCCTACGGCGCGGGCTACTACGTCATGTGCGGGCGGGCCTACGAGCCCGACCTCATCGTCGCCTGGCCAGGCGCCGAGATCTCGCTCATGGGCCCCGAGGGCGCGGTGAACATCATCGGCCGCAAGCAGATCGACGGAGCGGCCGATCCCGATGCCGAACGCACCCGGCTCGTCGACCAGTTCAAGGATTACATCAACCCCTACATCGCCGCGGGCTCGGCCCTCATCGACGACGTCATCGACCCCCGGGAGACCCGGCGCGTGCTCATGCGGGGGCTGGAGCTCGCCAGCCAGAAGCACGTGCGGCAACCTGAACGCAAGCACGGCGTAATGCCAGTGTAATCTTTGGCGTTCACCCTATTTTCAGCTTTCGGTTGCAAGCTGGGATGTGCCGTCATCACGGCCTCCCTGGCTCCTTAGACGGTAGTTTAAAAAGGGTCGGGCGAGGGTAGACACATTAGGACCTCAACTGCCCGTTAGTAGTTGGGCACATCGCGAGGAGGATTCTCAGTTCATGCACACCCCATTCGCTCGGAAGGTCGTGCCCGCTGGTCTGGCCGTGTTGGCCCTGGTCGGTTGCACGTCTACCGCTACGAATTCACCCCAGTCCTTGACCGATTTCCCCCTCTTCAGCAACACCGATGGTTCGGCGACGCTCGCCGTTCGCCTGGTGGACGCGCGTCAGCGCACCCAGGACTTCGCGGACCTCGAGGGAGCCGACCGCGTGCGCTTCACGCTCTCGTCGGCCACCCGGCTGACGGCCAGCCGCACCGCGAGCGACTCCGTGACCATCGGCCCCTCGCAGACCTTCACCAACGTCAGCACCTTCGCGGGCCTGCGCCCGGGCACCGACTACTACCTCAAGGCCGACCTCTACAAGCAGAGCGACCTGGCGAGCGAGAACACCTTCACCCAGAACATCGTCCGCGGCGAGGGCATCGGCGGTCCCTTGACCCTCAACGCCGGCTCGACCACCACGGCCGTCATCAAGATCAACTCGGTGGGCACCATCGCCTTCAGCAACAGCACCAGCTCGAACGTCGTCTCGGACTTCGTGGTGGTCGAGAATGACACGCTGACGGTCGACACGGGCATGACCTCGACCAACAACCCCTCGGTTCGTCGCATCGAGCTCGTGTTCCGCAGCGCCAACTTGTCGCAGCGCGGCACGACGCTCTCGACCACGACCATCGCCGGCAGCAACACGACCTTCAGCTGGACGGTGCCCACCTACATCACCTCGGGCACCCAGGACCTCGGCACGCTCCACGTGTACGGCTACGACGCCCAGACGGGCGGCAACCAGATCGCCTACAAGACCAAGGCCGTCACGGTCTACAAGGGAGCTTCCATTACCCCGGCCACCCTGAACTAGGAACCACGATGACCCGGCACCCCTATCCCTGGAACTCGGCACTCGCCGCAGGTAGCATCGGCCTGATCCTGGCCGGCTGCGTCGCAGCGTCGCCGACTGCTCCGACGACAGGGCCCTTCGACCTCGACGGGCCGCTCGCGTCGGGCGGCCTGCGGGTTCGGCTGGTCTCGCACGGCCGAACGGTGCAGACGGTTCCCAACACCTGGACCGCCGCCCGGTTCACGCTGTCGAACCCGACGTTGCTGACGGGCGATCGCACCGAGACCATCGCCAAGGCCTCCTTCAACGACATCGGCGGCGGCTCGGCCTCGACGACGACCACCCTCTTCTCCTCGGCACGGGCGGGCAGCTATTCCCTCTTTGCCAGCACCTACAACAACTCGGTGCGCAACGCCGTCGGCTACGCCTCCGTCGACCTGGCGGCCGGCTCGAGCACGGGCGCGACCATCACCCTGCGGACCCTGCCCGAGTGGACGGCGGGAACGCTCGCCAACGCGGCGGGAACGGCCACCTTCGCCGGTGACGCGGGCGTCCCGGCCGCGGCCGGCTTCAACGGCCCCAAGGGCATCGCCTTCGGCGGCGACGGGTCCATGTACATCTGCGACGCGGGCAACGACCGGGTGCGCAAGATCGACGCCGCCCAGACCACCGTCACCACCTTGGTGGGCGACGGCACCTCGGCTACCCTGGACAACCCATCGGCCCTGGCCTACGACGCCGACCGGGACGTGCTGTTCATCGCGGACACGAGCAACCAGCGGATCCGCTTCGTCACGAGCCTCGGCACCGCGCCGACGGTCTCGGGCACGACGCTGCTCCTGGCCGCCCAGCCCCAGGCGCTCGCCTACGATCCGAGCCGTGACGCGCTGTACGTTGCGCTTTCCAACCATACGGTCGTCTCGATCGATGCGCCCTCGATCATGGCGGGCACTCCGAACGTGATCGTGGGGACGGGGACCGCGGGCGACACCAGCGGTACGGCCATGGGCACGAGCGTCCAGCTCAACTCCCCCCAGGGCCTCGCCATCGACGACACGGGGACCTACCTCTACGTGGCCGATACCGGCAACCGCAAGATCCGCCGGGTGACGCTCGGCAGCGGTACGACCTCGACCCTCGCAGGCACTGGAACGGACGCCTCGGCGGGCGACGGGACCCTCGCTGCGAGCGCAAGCTTCAAGGCCCCGGCCGCCCTTGCTTTCGACAGCACCGATGGCGGGCGTCTCTTCGTCCTGGACACGGGAGCCTACGTCGTCCGTGCCATCACGCTCGGCAACGGCATGATCGCCACGGTCTTCGGCAACGGCACGTCCGCCTATGCGGGTGACGGCCAGGGCGCCCAGCAGGCCTCGTTGTTCGCGCCCGCGGGCCTGGGGCTCTCGGGCGCAGGCGGCTCGCTCTTCGTCTCCGAGTCGGGTACCAACGGCCACCGGATCCGGAGCGCCCAATGAAGCGCCTGATCGCCCTGACCCTCTGTCTACTGGCCGTCGGCGGCCCGGCTGTGGCGGCGCCGGAAGCGGCCCCTGAGCTGCAGATCAACGAGCTGCGCTTCGAGCCCGCCGAAAACGCCCTCTACCTGCCCTTCGACGGCCCCCGGCCGTCCATCACGACCATCTCGTCGCGGGGCCAGAGCCTCGTCATCGACGTGCCGCGCGTGGACTTCCCGTTTGCCGAGTGGTACGACAAGATCGAGCGATCGCCCCTCATCCGCGCCCTGGTGGCGGCCTACGACCCCCAGATCCGGGGCATCCACCTGGTCATCGAGGGCAACGTGCCCCTCACGGCCGAGCCGGACCTCTCGTATCACGGGCATGGCATGCGCTTCTTGATCCTGCCCAAGGACCCCAAGTACGTCGTGGCGCGCCCCAAGAACGTCACCCAGCGCATCAGCGTCGTGCCCCGGGACGGCAGCAACCTGCCCTCCTACTCGGTGGGCGACATGAAGCGCGACTGGGACCTGCCCGGCGTGCGCCTCGGTTTCAGCACCGGCCCCACCACCGAGCAGTTCTCGCCGGAAGGCCTCTCGGGCGGTGCGCAAGGCGTGGGCCGCTTCAAGGCCACCTGGGAACCCACCTACGGCGAGTACAGTCTGCCCCTGCGCCTCGGGCGCGGCGGCTACGTTTACGAGGACCCGGACTACGCGGGCGTCGACCACCAGCGCGTCGAGACGACTCTCGAGCTGTCGGTCGCTCGCCGCTACGACCTGGGGCCCGTCGAGGCGAGCTCCGGCTTCGGCTATGCGACCTCCCTGACGCAGGTCCAGAACAGCGCCACGGCCCAGAGCCCCACCTTCTTCTTCGCGGGCTACCAGGCCATGCACGGGCCGAGCCTGCGCCAGACGTTCTCGGGCCTGGTCATGGGCCCCCTGGGCCTCGGCCTCGAGCTGGGGTGGTCGCCGTACGTCTTCGCCCATGTGGACGGGGGCGTGACCATGCCCTGGCTCACCGCGCTGCGGGTCGAGCCGAGGCTGTATCTCTTTTCCGACGAGCGCCTGTCGCTGGGCTACTTCTACGAGCGGACGGTGGGATCTTCCTTCAACCGCGAGTCCAGCGGAGTCACGCTCGGGATGAGTTTCTCGGGCTTCTAGGAGGGACCATGGTGCTCACGTTAGCCGCTGCCACCACGCTCGCGCTCGCGACCGGACCGGTGGCCCCGTCGTACGAACTGGCCCCCACCCCCTCGGTGCCCCAGCAGCAGACCGTCGAGTGGCCCCAGTACATCCCGGTGGTGACCTCGCTCCTCGTTCCGGGCTCAGGACAGGTGATCCAGGGCGAGTGGCTCAAGGGCCTCGCGCACCTCGGCTTCGGTGCTGCGTGCCTCGCGGCCACCCACTTCGGAGCGAGCCAGCCGGACGGCACCCTGCGCCTGGTCGGCGGCATCGGATTGGTCGGCATCGGCCTCTGGAGTCCCTGGGACGCCTACCAGCGGGTCGTGCCCCAGCAACCCGAGGCGACGCCATGACCCGACGCACGACGCTCCGCCTCTCCCTGTTCCTCGCGACCGTCGTCCCCCTCGCGGGGTGCAGCGTCTACGGCTTCACCAGTGCGCTCGGCGGCCTGACCGGTAATGGCCAGTCGGTCAGCGACGTGGCCACCGACCGCATCTTCAACGTCGAGGGCCAGATCCGGCTGCCCCAGACCTTGACCACGGGCCGAGCCCTGCATGAGCTGCCGGCGCTGACCTCGCTCTCGCCCCTCATGGCCGTGGCGCCCATGGCCGGCGTGCACGTCTACGGCACCACCAGCCTGCGGCAGACGCAGGCCCTGGGCTTCGGACCGGGGACCGTGCGCGAGGCCCAAATCCAGTTCGTGGACGTGACGACGGGCGAGGTGGCGGCCACGGCCTCCACCGATCCGACGGGTCAGTACTCCGCCCGCCTCGTCTTCAAGGGCACCGAGCGCCCCTACATCGCCCAGACCGTCCTGCGCAACCAGCTGAACCAGGTGGTGGGCTTCCTGGCCGCTCCATTGGGCGTCGACGTCTCGACGGTCGGCGGCAAGCGTGCCCGGGTGGACCTTACGCCCGGCACGACCATGGTCGCCTTCTCGAGCGTGCTCCTGACGGAGGCCTATCCCACCTTCGACCTGCGCACGGGCTTCGTCGGCATCAAGAGCCAGCGACTGGCCGCCATGGTGAGCACCATCCCGCCCGCCAAGCTGCAGTCGGCCGCCTCCCTCCTGGACCAGAGCCGGACGTTGAACCAGGCCACGACCTTCGACGGGCTGACGAGCGACACCGCCACCGCCTCGGCGGTCATGACCTTCCAGGTCAGGAAGCTCGCCATGGAGGCGCTCGCCACCGACAGCCTCGCAGCGGAGGCCCCGGGGCTGAACGCGGCCCTCCTGGGCCAGATGATCGAGCGCCTCTCGACGCTGACCTCGCCGCCCGTGGTCGGCTCGACCCAGAGCTTCTTCGAGGCCATCGCCCAGCAGGTGGACCTGCCGCTCGCCAAGAGCGAGGGCGACTCCATCGGGGGCTCCCTGCCCGTGCTGCCGCCCCTGCCGTCGCCGACGCCCGCCGACGGGTTGGACGTGACCTTCAACTAATTCCGCGCAACGACAAGATTCTTCACCCAGCGGCGGGCATGGAACCCGCCAAGCGTGGGTATGGAGGTCATGGATCCCTGTTGTCGTGAAGAGGTTGATGTCATGCGTGTGACGCGTGCCTGGATGGGGCTTTCGGCGATCGCCGCCTCGCTCGTGATCATGGCGGGCTGCGTCCAGCCGCCCGAGGTCGCTTCCGTACCGGCCGAGCGGACCGGCAAGGTGACCCTGTTCGAGCGGCCGGACGGCCTGGGCCAGATCGCCCTGCAGGTCATCGACCGGCGCGAAGGACGCAGCACGCAGGCCCTGGGCCTCGCCGACGATTGGGACGAGGTGCGCCTGCGCCTCAGCTCGAGCAAGCTTCGTGCCGCCCGCTCGGCGAGCATCGCCTTCGGCAATCCCGGCTTCACGGCCGCACGTCAAAGCACCTATGCCACCGACGCACTCGGCCAGCTGCCTCCGGCGAGCGACTACCAGCTCATGGTCACCATCGCGAGCCAGTCGATCGTGCTCGGCCAGGGCGCCTCGGAGAGCATCAGCGTGCTGCCCGGCAGCGTCGCCACCGTCTCGATCTACGTGAACACGGTCGGCACCATCTCCTTCTACAACGCGGACTACATCACGGGCATCGGCACCTCGCTCCTGGCAAGCGCCTCGCTCGGCTACCCCGAGCTGCTCGCGGACTCCGCGGTGGAGGTTTCGCCCAACTTCCCGAACACCCCCGCCGACGTGCCCGCCTCCCAGCGCTTCGACAAGTACTACACCGAGCTCCGCTCGCTCAGCGGTACCCTCCTGCTCGCCACGAGCTCGGTGTCCGCCACGAGCCCCCAGCAGATCCTGACTTTGCCGGCCTTGCCCGCGGGCACCAACGAGGCCATCCAGCGCGTGACGGTCGTGGGGCTCAACGCCAGCGACGAGGTCATCGCCACCAAGACCCGCAACATCCTGGTGCTGCGCGGCGCGGGTCTGGGCGTGGACCTGAACCCGCTGCCGTCCCCCTCGGCCGCGGCCTACGTGGCCCCGGCGGCAAGACCCGCGCGCGTCCGGACGGGTCCCGCGATTCTCTCCGTGGGGTCGGAGCACCCCTAGCCGATGCGGCGCCCAGCCCTCGCCTTCGTCGCGCTGCTCCTGGCGGGCTGCGCCGCTGCGCAGCCCGCAGCCCTCGACCCTGAGCACCGGGCCGCCCGGGGCGTGGACCTCTACCAGGCCACCCTCCGGGTGGGCGTGGAGGCGCCGCGCCGGGTCCAGCTCCTGCCGGACTTCTGGGACCAGGCGGACGTCACGGTGGAGTCCGCCAAGCTGCGCGCGCCCCAGACCCGGAGCGTCGCGACGGCGACCTCCAGCCTGCAGGTCGAGTTCCTGGTGCCGCCCGGCCCCGCCACCATCTCGGTGCAGGTCCGCGCCCGCGGCCTTCCGGTGGCGAGCGGCACGGCGACCGCCACGCTCATGCCCGGACCGAACGCCCTGGGCATCAGCCTCACGCCCGGCGACGACCTGGTCATGACGCTCGCCGGCAACGGCACCAGCGGCTTCGCCAACGGCCTCGGCGCGGCGGCGCGCTTCAACGAGCCCAACGGGCTCGCCTTCGACGACATCGGCAACCTGTACGTCGCGGACTACGGCAACCACTCCATCCGCAAGGTGACGCCGGACGGCACCGTCACGACGCTGGCGGGCAACGGCGCCTTCGGCTTCTCGGACGGCGTGGGGGCGGCCGCGCGCTTCACCTATCCGCAGGACCTCGTCTACGACGCGGCAATCAACAGCCTGTACGTCGCCGACGCCTCGAACCACGCCATCCGGCGCATCGACCTGGCCACCGGCAACGTCACGACGCCCGCGGGCTCTCCGAGCGTCGCGGGTTTCAGCGACGGCACGGGTCCCGGCGCCCTCTTCAACAACCCGTCCGGGCTGGCCTTGGCTGCCAACGGCGACCTCTACATCGCCGACATGACCAACAACCGCATCCGCCGCATGACCCGAGCCGGAGCGGTCACGGTCTTCGCCGGACAGGAAACGGGCGGGAACCAGGATGGCACCACGAGTTCCGCGCTGTTCAACGGCCCCCGGAAACTCGCCATCAACGGTCTCGGCGAGCTGTTCGTCGCGGACATCTTCAGCCGCCGGATCCGCAAGATCACGGTCGGCTCGACCGTCACGACCTTCGCGGGGTCGTCGTTCGGCTACCAGGACGGTCTGGGCACCGCGGCCCAGTTCAACTACTTCGGCGGCATGGCGTTCGACGCCCTGGGCGACCTCCTGGTGGGCGACAGCGGCAACAACACGCTCCGCACCATCACGGCCGCAGGGATGGTCGGCACCAAGTTCAGCACCACCGCGGGCTACGTCGACGGCAGCCCTGCGAACGCCCGCTTCAATTACCCCGGCGGCATCGCCGTCCGCGGCGATCGCCTCTACCTCTCGGACACCCGGAACCACTGCATCCGGGTCTACCGCCCGCAACCGACCTTTTAGGAGCCTTACCGTGCGTCGCTTCGCCTCAAGCTTGCCGCTCATCGCCCTGGCCGTCTCGGCCCTGGCGCCGTCGGCCCATGCGGCCCCGGCCCTCAAGGCGCCGAGCGATTTGCTGTTCGGCCTGACGCGGGGGGGCTTCGCCGAGACCTACGCCCCCGAGAGCCTCGACTCCCGCGCGACCGGCGTCGAACGCTACGTGCTCGACTGGCGCTGGCGCTACGACGACGAGAACCAGTTCTTCCTGCGCGTGACGCGCGGCAGCTACCAGCTCGCCGACCAGGACTTCCCGGGCACCATCCACCAGCGCAGCGAGACCGGCGTGCTGGTGGCCAACCTCCAGCGCATGGGCTTTCTCGCCGGTCAGCTGAGCTACGGCCTCGGTTACGGCGTGCAGGCCCTGACCATCGACAGCTCAGCGAAGGCACCCGGCAACGATCCGGCCTTCTTGTTCGCTCCCTGGCAGGCACACCACGGCTTCACCCTCCTCTGCGGCTACCGGATGCCAATCGCGGGCCCGTTCGGCCTGGCCATCGACGCCGAGGCCTCTCCCTACGCCTTCAGCAACTTCGGGGACCAGCGGCTCTCCCTGCCGTGGCTCGTGACCTTCCGGGTGGCGCCTCGCTTCACGCTCTGGAACGACCGGGCCTCCATCGGCTACTTTTACGAACGGGCCGTGGGCGGCGGCTTCAACCGCGAGACGTCGGGGGCCATCGCCTCGGTCTCCATGGTCGGGTTCTAGCTTGAGAAACACCCGGCGGGCCCTGCGCACCGCGCTCATCCTGGCCACGATGGCCCCCCTCGCCGGCTGTAGCCTATACGGGCTGGGCGTGAGCCTGGGCGCCTCGGGCTCGGGCGCCGGGCTCGGCGAGCCGGCGTATCGGGCCATGAGCGTCGAGGGCGCGGTCAAGGTGCCCGCCACCCTGACCACCGTCGCCCCCTTGACGACCGTGGCGCCGCTGACGACCGTCGCCCCGCTCACGACCGTCGCGCCCCTGACCACGGTGGCGCCGCTCACGACCGTCGCCCCCCTGCAGCAGGCGGCGGGCTATCGCACGCTTGCCATCGGCGGCACGGCGGGTCAGACCGACTGGAACCCGGACGGCACCATCCGGTACGCCGAGATCCAGCTCATCGACCCCTTGACGGGTGAGGTCAAGGAGACGGTCAAGACCGATGCCGCGGGCCGCTACACCCTCCGGCTCACGATGCGCGGGTCCCGGCAGGGCTTCGTGCTGCAGACCATCCTCAAGAACGCGAGCGGAGAGACCGCGGGCTTCCTCGCAGCCCCCTTGGGTGCAGCCATGGCCTCGGTCAAGGACAAGAAGCAGGGCCTCGACGTGACGCCCGGCAGCACGCTGGTGGCGTTCGCCTCGACGCTCATGACCGAGGCCTACCAGACGTTCGACGTGCGCACGGGGTTTGCAGGCCTCAAGAGCCAGCGTCTCGCCACCATCGCCCAGGAGCTGCCCCCGAGCCAGGTCAAGAAGGCCTCGCTCCTGCTCGACCAGAGCTCGGCCCTCTCCGAGCCCCCCAGCCTGGAGCGCCTCATGGGCGAGACGGCGACGGCCTCGGCGGTCCTGACCAATCAGGTCAAGACCGTGGCCCAGAAGGCCGCGGGCACCTCGCTCGGCCAGGTGGACGCCGGCACGGCCCTCGGTCTCCAGACGGCCGTCATCAGCCAGATGGTCGCGAAGCTCGCCGACTTCGACCCGAGCCAGGACGCCACGGCGTCCGCGAACCTCTTCGAGGCCATGGCCAACCAGCTGGACCTCGCGGCCATCAAGCAGGCGGCCTCGGCCATCACCCAGCAGGCGCCCGCCGAGCCGCTGCCGACGCTGCCCCCCGAGCCCACCCCGGCCCCGCCGCCCAAGGTCGGCATCACGCTCGAGTAACGTGCAATCTGAAAGAAATCCTGCGCACACCGGTTCGTAAGCTTCCAAGCGGGGTATTTACCTCCTAGCCGTTGACGCTGCTTCGTTCACAGGAGGCCCCATGCGACAATCGATCGCCGCCTTGACCCCCGGACTATCCGCCATCACCTTGATCCTGCTGGTAGGCTGCACAGCGCCCCAACTCTCCCAGCGCGTCCTGGACGCCCCCAAGGCAACCGGTCCGATCAACATGTTCGCCAAGGCCGGCGGCGCCGGCGCCCTTTCGATCCGCATCATCGACCAGCGACCGCGCCGGGTCCAGAATTTCGCGGACGCGGACAGCTTCAACGCCGTGTACTTCAGGCTGAGCAACAGCGTCAAGCTCAAGGCGAGCCTCGCGACCGCCGTCAACAGCCTCGGCGGCGGCACCTCGACCTATACGACCGTGTTCCCCGCCATCCCGGCCGATCCGGGCGGCAACTACGCCCTGTCGGTCGGCCTGTACCGGAACATCGGCACGCCCGCCAACGCGGCGGACACGGGCTACACGGTGCTCGCCAACAAGGTGGGCGAGGGCGCCACCAACAACATCACGATCAACCCCGGCGAGAACAAGTCCGTCACCGTCAAGATCAACGCCGTGGGGGACTTCATCATCGAAAGTCCGACCATCCACATCAACCACGCCACCCCCGTCCTGATGTCCGGCGACTCGGCCATCGTCAACACGCTCGTCAACAACGCGAACAACCCGGGCGTGAACCAGGTGAACGTTTACCTGACGGACCTCGCCGACGCAGTCATTCCCGGTGCGAGCATCAGCGTCGGCAACATCGCGAGCCCCTCGACGGTGGTGCCCAGCATCACGCTGCCCTACGTCGCCTCCTCCCAGAACTACAAGTTGGTCGTCGACGCCTTCAACACGTCGAGCGGCAGCTATCTCTTGTCACGCCGCGTCCGCAACGTGTCCATCGAGGCCACGGCCTCCATCGGCACCGTCACGATGAACTAGGACCGGGGCGCAATGCGGGGCCGGGCGATCCTCGTCTGCACGCTGGCAGCCCTGTCGGGTTGCCAGTCGCTGGCCCCTTCCCCGCTTGCTTCGGCACCCGAGCCCTCGCTCGGCTCGCTAAACTTGTTCCAGGCGCGTCTGAGGCTGACCCTCGTCATGCCGCGGAGCGTCCAGACGCTTCCCGACTTCTGGAACCAGGTATCGGTGACCGTGTCGTCCGGTAGGCTCAAGGTCCCGGCGACGACCTCCCTGGCGACGGACGCCGCCACCGTGACTCCGACCTTCAACCTGCCGACGGGCCCCGCGACCGTCTCGATCGAGGCCACGGCCCAGGGTGTCGTCATGGCGACCGGCTCGGCCCCGGTCACGCTGGCTGCGGGCGTCAACACCGTTACCGTGACCATGACCCCATGGATCAACCAGATCGCGACATTGGCGGGCGGCAATACGAGCGGCTTCGTCGACGGCGTGGGGGGCGTCGCACGCTTCAACGGCCTCCGAGGCCTGACCTTGGATGGCGTCGGCAACGTCATCGTCGCCGATGCCAGCAACCACCGGATCCGCAAGATCACGCCCCAGGGTTCCGTCACCACGATCGCGGGGTCGGGCGCGCCTAGCTTCGCCGACGGCACGGGAACCGGAGCCTCGTTCAACGCCCCGAGTGGCGTGGCGCGCGATACCGCCGGCAACCTGTTCGTGGCCGACACCCAGAACCACCGGATCCGCAAGATCGCCGCCGGCGGCACCGTGACGACCGTCGCCGGCACCGGCTCGCCCGGAGCGACCAACCACACCAACGCCACCCTGGCTTCCTTCAACCAGCCCTGGGGGATCGCGGTCAACGGCGCTGGCGACCTCTTCGTGGCCGACTTCGGCAACAACCTCATCCGCAAGATCTCGAGCGTCGGCCAGGTCACCACCTTCGCGAGCTCGGGTCTCTCCGGCCCGAGCGGCGTGGCGCTCGATTCGTCCGGCAACCTGATCGTCGCTAACTACACCGACAGCCGGATCCTCAAGATCAGCTCCGGGGGCACCGTGACTACCCTTGGGGGCAACGGGGTGCCAGGCTTCGCGGGAGACGGGTCGTCTGCCTCGTCGGCCCAGTTCAATCAGCCGCGGGCGGTCTGCGTGGACGGCGCCGACAACATCTACGTCGCCGACACCTTCAACTACCGCGTGCGCCGGATCCAGGCTGGATCCAACGTCGTGAGCACGCTCGCGGGCAACGGCAACTCGACCATGCAGGACGGGGCCGCGGGCACGGCCCAGTTCGGCGCCTTGTTCGGCATCGCTGCGCGCGCCGCGGGGGATCGGCTGTACCTCGCGGACTTCGGCAACCAGCGCGTCCGCGTGCACATCGCGCCATGAGCGGCATGCGTTGCGAAGGCCGGCCGATCCGCCCCCACCTCGCCCTCGCGGCGGGCCTGCTGGCCTGGGCGGCGGCTCCAGCGCAGGCCGCCGAGCTCGATCTGCCGCTGCCGAGCGACCTGGTCGTCACCTACGGCAAGGGGGTGCTCACCGAGGTGTACCAGCCCGAGGAGACTAGCCTCCAGGTGCCCTGGGTCGACGGCTTCCAGGTGCGCGGCAGCGTGGCCCTCAGCCGCTGGGACCGGCTCTGGATGCGGGTGGGGTTCACGGGCTACCAGTTCGACGACCCGGACTTTCCGGGCACGACCCACCGCCGGGCCGAGACCCGCGCCACCCTTGGCTACCTGATGCAGGCCAACGTGCTTGGAGGCGAGTGCGGGCTGGGCGCCGGATACGGCTACCAGCACATCGACGTCTCCCACTCGGCCCGCTTTCCCTACTCCGAGCCCTCCTACCTCTTCAACCCGTGGATCGACCAGCATGGGCCCACCGTGCTCATGCGCTACCGGCGGCCTTTCTGGGGTCCGCTTTGGCTGGCCCTCGACTGCGAGGGACAGTCCTTCGCGACCACCAACTCCGGGGACGGACGCCTCGGGCTCTCGCCCCAGCTGGCGATCTGGGCCTCGCCGGGCGTGACGATCTGGGATCGGCGCGTGAGCCTCTTCTACGTGTACGAGCGAACGATCGGCGCGGGCTATGCCCGCGAGAGCCACGGCGCGGTGCTGTCGCTCTCGCTCCAGGGGTGGTAGCCATGGACCGCGCACGCTTGGCGAAATTGCTGAGGCGGGTCCTCGCGACGGCCCTGAGCGCTCCGCTCATGGGGTGCAGCCTCTACGGCATGGGTATCGTGGCCCTCTCGACGCGCCCCGAGCCCAAGGCCATCTCCGATGCACCGAACCGCGCCCTGAGCCTCGAGGGCGAGGTCCGGCTGCCCAGCAGCCTGACGACGGTGGCTCCGCTCGCCACGGTGGCCCCCCTCACAACGGTCGCTCCGCTCACCACCGTGGCGCCCCTGACCACCGTGGCGCCGCTCCAGCAGGCGGCAGGCTTCCGCGTGCTCGCCGTCGGGCCCTCCGTGTCTCAGACGGAGTGGAACGCCGACGGCTCGGTGCGCTACGCCGAGATCCAGGTCATCGATCCGGTCACGGGCGCCATAGTGGCCACCGCTCGGACGGATCCCCAGGGCCGCTACTCCCTGCGCATGACCGTCCAGGGTAGCAAACGCCCCTTCATCGTGCAGACCGTTCTCAAGAACGGCCGTGGAGACACAGCGGGCTTCCTCGCGGCTCCCCTGGGGGCGACCTTCGCCGCGCTCAAGGACAAGCGGCAGGCGCTCGACCTGACGCCGGCCTCGACCCTGCTGGCCTTCACGGCCACGCTCATGACCGAGGCCTACCAGAAACTCGACGTGCGCACGGGCTTCGTGGGCATCAAGAGCCAGCGTCTCGCGACCATCACCCAGGGCATGCCGGCGGAGTCGGTCCGCAAGGCGAGCGCCGTGCTCGCCCAGAGCAGCATCTACGCGGCTCCGCCTTCCTTCGACTCCTTGCTCAACGACACGGCCACGGCCTCGGCCGTGCTCACGTTCCAGGCCAAGCAGCTCACGCAGGAGGCTGCCGGCACGAACCTGGCGCAGATCCCGACGGGCCAATCGCTCGGCTTGCAGACGGCCATCATCGGGCAGCTGGTGGACCGGATCGCGGGCTTCGACGCCGCCGCCAACCCGAACGCCTCCGAGGACCTGTTCGAGGCGATCGCCAAGCAGGTGGATCTGTCGGCCGCCAAGCAGGAGGCGGTCGCGATCCAGGACGAGATGCCCCCGGCGCCCTTGCCGACCATGCCGCCCGAGCCGACGCCGGCTCCGCCCGAGATCGGGGTGGTCTTGCAGTGACGCCCCGCCGTCAACCTAGTCGATGGGACGATTGCGCGTTATACTCAAGACGGCCGGTCCCCCTTCTAGGTGATACGAGCGCCGAGCGACGGCTTCGACTGCCGCATCGCACCGGGCGCCCGCGATGAGGCTCGCTTGAACTGCCACGCCTGCCAACAGGAACTGCCCCGCGAAGCGAACTACTGCTGCATGTGCGGCGTTCGCCAGCACCCGTCGTGCCACCACTGCCAGTCGCCGCTTAGTCCCAGTGCCCGCTTCTGCGCGCAGTGCGGCACGGCCCAGAAGGCGACGTCGGCGCCCGCCGCCGCCGAGACCAAGGACGCCGCGGGCGATCGCCGGGTGGTCACGGTCCTCTTCACCGACGTCTCGGGCTTCACGTCCATGAGCGAGAAGCTGGACCCCCAAGAGGTCACCGAGATCGTCAACCAATTCTTCGAGGTCCTCTCCGAGCCCATCTACCGCTACGGCGGGGTGGTCGACAAGTACATCGGCGACGCCATCATGGCCCTCTTCGGCGCGCCCATCGCCCACGAGGACGACCCCGAGCGCGCCGTGCGCGCGGCCTTCGAGATGCAGCAGGTGGCCGCCCTCTTCGCCCACAACCTGGAGGCCCGCACGGGCATCGCCCTCAAGGTCCGCATCGGCATCCACACGGGCCTGGTGGTGGCGGGCGCGGTGGGCGGCGCCCAGAAGCGCGACTACACGGTCATGGGCGACACGGTAAACCTCGCCCAGCGCATGGAGGCCGCCGCCCAGCCCGGCAAGGTCCTCGTCACCCAGGAGACCTACCGCCACACCTCCCATGTCATCGAGTACGCGGAGCTTGCTCCCATCCAGGTCAAGGGCAAGGCAGAGCCCATCCCGGTTTACGAGGTGGCGGGCCTCAAGGCGGACGCTCCCCAGAAGGCCGACCAGCGCATGATCGGCCGCACGGCCGAGCTCGCCAAGCTTCAGGCCAGCCTGCAGCGGGCCATCGACGGCGTGCCGCAGCTCGTCTACCTCATCGGCGAGGCGGGCGTCGGCAAGTCGCAGCTCTCGAGCGCGCTCGTCGCGAGCCTGGACCCGGCCCTGTCGGTGGACGCCCAGCGCGTGCGCGCCATCTCCTACGAGCAGGGCACGGCCTACGCCCTCATGCGCGACTTCATCCGCCGCTGGCTCGGCATCAAGGGCCAGACGGTCCCCGAGGCCATCGTCGCGGGCATCCAGGCGCGCGTGGTCGGCATGCCGGGCATTCATGCGGACGAGTACGACCGGGTGGTGGTCGCCATCGCGGACCTCCTGGGTCTCGAGACCCACTCGCCGGAGCTCGCGCAGCTCAGTCCGCAACAACGGCGAATCATGGCCTTCCGGGCGTTCAACACCGTGCTGTTGTCGAGCGCCAAGAACCGGCCCCTCCTCTTGAACTTCGAGGACCTGCACTGGGCGGACGAGGCCTCCATCGAGTGGCTCCAGACCCTGTTCGACGCCCTGGCTACCCGTGAGCACCAGAGCGCCCGGATCATGGTGCTCTGCCAGGCCCGACCGGTGGACGGCAGTCCCATCGGCCGCTGGAAGACCCACCTGGACACGCAGAGCCTGGTGCTGCGCGCCCTCCACGAGTCCGAGAGCTGGGAGCTGCTCGCGTCGATGCTCGAGCTGGATCCGGACCACACCCGCTGGGACGAGGGCTTGCGGCAGGTCGCCGCGCAGGTGCTCGCCCGCGGCGAGGGCAACCCGCTCTTCCTGCGCGAGCTCGTGCGCTCCTTGATCGACGCGGGCGCGCTCGAACCGGATCCCGAGCACGGCTGGCGGAGCAAGGGCGCGGCAGGCTCCAGCCTGCCCTCCACCATCAACGGCGTCATCCTCGCCCGCATCGATCGCCTGGCGCCGGATCTCAGGAGCCTCCTGCAGCTCGCGTCGGTGGTCGGGCGCTCGTTCCAGCCCAACGTGGTCGCCACGGTGGGCGGCCAGTCCGACGTGGACCCCACCCTCGAGGAGCTCGCCAAGGCCGAGTTCGTGCTGCGCCGCTCCAACGGCGAGTGGCAGTTCCACCAGGCGCTCATCCACGAGGTGGTCTACAACTCGCTCCTGCTCGCCACGCGCCGCGACCTGCATCGCAAGGTGGGCGAGACGCTCGAGCGCAACCTGGGCGATCGCGCCGACGAGATGCCGCAGGTCCTGGCCCGTCACTACCTGCTGGGCGAGCTGACGCCCAAGGCCATCTACTACCTCTTCCTGTCGGGCCAGACGGCGCATCGCAACTTCTCCAACCAGGAAGCCCTCAACTGCTTCACCGAGTGCCTCTCCTTGGTCCGCAAGAGCAGCGATCTGCCGCCCAAGCCGCGACGCGACGAGATCCTGCTCGCCCTGTCCGACCTCCTGGCCACCACGGGCCAGTACGCCACGGCCCTAGAGCACCTGCAGGAGGCCCTCTCCCTCCAGTCGGAGCCTGCCGATCGGGCCGAGACGCTCCGGCGCCTGGGCGGCATCTTCAACCTGCAAGGCCAGTTCGGCGAGGCCATGGACCGCTACGACGAGGGCCTCCGGCTGCTCGCCGGCAAGGATAACGCGCTGGTCTCGGCGCGCATCCTCCTGGACAAGGGCCTGAGCCTCTTCAGGCAGGGACAGTACTCGGAGGTCGTAGCGCTCTGCCAGAGCACGCTGGAGACCCTCGAGGGCGTCCCGGACGCCGCCAAGGAAGTGGCGATGGCCTACAGCATCCTGGGCATCGTCTACTACCGACAGAACAATCAGCAGGAGGCCGAGTCCTACCACAGCCGGGCGCTCGAGCTGCGGGAAGGAATCCAGGACGTCTTCGGGGTGGCAAGCACCCTCAACAACCTGGGCGCCCTCTACCTGGAAGTCGGCGAATGGGCCAAGGCCGCGGACCACTACGTCCGGAGCCTCAAGGTCTACGAGCGCATCGGCGACGTGAGCCGCCAGATCATCCAACAGAACAACCTGGGCGACCTGTTGCGCAACCAGGGCGAGCTCGAGGAGGCCGAGCGCTTCCACCGGCGGGCGCTGGATCTCAGCTCCGAGATCAACGACTCCCTGGGCCAGGGCATCGCCGCTACGGGGCTCGGAATGGTGCTGGTGGCGGACAACCGTCCTGCCGAGGCCGTGGACTCGCTCCACCAGGGCATCGCCACGCTCGAAGGCATCAACGCCGTCGAGGTGCTGCCCGAGGCCTTCGCGGCCCTCGCCCGCGCCCAGCGCCGCCTCGAGCAGTGGGACGCGGCGCGGGCCGCCATCGAAAAGGGACTCAAGCAGGCCCACGACAACAACAGCCACGGCCAGGTGGGCCTCGTGCTCTACGCGGACGCCACGGTCAAGGAGGCCCAGGGGGACCTCGCGGCGGCCGCCCAGGCGGTGCAGGAGGCGATCGCCGCCCTCGGCAGCGAGGGCGCTCCCATCGACGTGGGCCGCGCCTACGCCCTCGAGGCCAAGATCCAGCTCGCGCTCGGCGCGACCGAGGCCGCCCAGGCGCGGCGCGCGGAGGCCCTCGAGATCTTCCGGCGGCTCGGAGCCCGGCTCGAGATCGCCTCTTTGGAGGACAACGCGACCGTTCGATAGGAGGGGGGCCATGCGCGACCGGGTGATCCTCACGGCGGCCCTGACCGGGGTCGCCGCCAACCGCAAGCAGTGTCCCGCCATCCCCTACACCCCCGTCGAGATCGCCGAGGAGGCCCGCCGGGCCTACGAGGCCGGGGCGGCGGTCGTCCACATCCACGCCCGGGAGGACGACGGATCGCCGAGCCACCGGGTCGAGGTCTACCGCGCCATCATGGAGGAGACCCGGCGGCGCTGCCCGGTGATCCTCAACTTCAGCACCGGGGCCGTCGGCATCCCGGCCACGGAGCGGGTGGCCCACATCGCGGAGCTCAGGCCCGAGATCGGGGCCCTCAACATGGGCTCCATGAACTACGCGAAGTACAGCCCCGAGAAGAAGGCCTTCCACTTCGACCACGTCTTCGCCAACCCCTTCGCCGACATCGCCATGTTCGTGGGGGCCATGAACGAGGCCGGCGTGAAGCCCGAGCTGGAGTGCTTCGATGCGGGGCACGTCCACAACGCCGAGCCCCTCGTGGACATGGGCCTCTTGCGGCCGCCCCTGCAATTCTCCCTCATCTTGGGGGTGCTGGGTGGCATCGCCCCGACCACCCGGAGCCTGGTGCACATGGCCTCGCTGCTGCCGCCCGACTCGACCTGGGAGGTCATCGGCATCAGTCACCACCAGTGGCGCCTGTTGGCCGCCGCCCTCAGCATGGGCGGCAACATCCGGGTCGGCCTGGAGGACAACTTCTACGTCCGCGAGGGGGTCATGGCCAGGAGCAACGCCGAGCTCGTCGAGAAAGCCGTGCGCATGGCCGAGGATGTGGGCCGAACGGTCGCGAGCGTGGACGAGGCCCGAGTCATGCTGGGGCTTGGCCGTTAGAGCCCCAACTGCTTGGCGATGATGCCGCGCTGGATCTCGCTGGTGCCCTCGCCGATCTCGAGGAGCTTGGCGTCGCGCCAGAAGCGCTGGACCGGATACTCCATCATCAAGCCGTAGCCCCCATGGATCTGCACGGCCATGTTGCAGACCTGGGTGCACATCTCGGAGGCAAACAGCTTGGCCATGGAGGCCTCGCGGATGCAGGGCTGGCCATTGTCGGCGAGCCACGCCGCCTTCTGGCCCAGGCTGCGCGCCGCCTCGATCTGGGTCGCCATGTCGGCGAGCTTGTGCTGGATGACCTGGAAGTCGGCGATGGGCTTGCCGAACTGGATGCGCTCCTTGGCGTAGCGCAGGGCGGCGTCGAAGGCCGCCCGGGCGATGCCGAGCCCGTAGCCCACCCCCGTCACCCGGCCGCCCTGCAAGGTCTTCATGGCCTCGTAGAAGCCCTCGCCCTCGGGCCCGAGCAGGGCCGACGGGGGCAGCCGAACCTGGTCGAAGACGAGCTCCGCGGTCTCCGAGCCCCGGACCGCGATCTTCTTGAGCTTCTTTCCGACCGTGAAGCCGGGCGTCCCCTGCTCGACCACGAACAGGCTGATGCCCCGCATGCCGGCAGACTGGTCCGTGCGCGCGGCGACCACCACGAAGTCCGCGATCGGGCCGTTGGTGATGAACATCTTGGAGCCCGTGAGCACCCACTCGTTGCCCTCGCGGACCGCCCGGGTGCGCAAAGAGGCGACGTCCGAGCCCACGTCCGGCTCCGTGAGGCCCCAGGCCCCGATCCGCTGTCCGCGCAGGCTCGGCAAGAGGTAGCGCCGGCGCTGATCCTCGTCGCCCAAGAGGAGCAGCGGCTTGCAGGCGAGGAGCATGTGCGCGAAGACGCCGAGGGCGATGCCCGCCGAGGCGTAGGCCATCTCCTCGAGCATGATCTGGCCCTCGATGTAGCCGCCCCCCGCGCCGCCGACCTCCTCGGGGAACATGAGGCCCAGGTAGCCCATTTCCCCCATGCGCCGGAACACGTCCATGGGAAAGGCGTCGTGCTCGTCGGCATGGTCGGCGACCGGGGCGATCTCGCGGGCGGCGAACTCCCGCACGGACTGGCGCAGCGCCTCCTGTTCGGGCGTATACGCAAAGCACAGGCCGGTTTGGGGCAGCGAGGCAGACACCATGGCCATGGACACCTCCTGACTGACATGCGGGGGAGAGATCCCCATCTTAGCCACCCGGGGTCCCCGTTACAAACCCTCGATCCGCTAGAATGGGTTGGAGCACCGACGGGAGGATCACCATGGCCGCCATCTTCGCCCCCGGCCTGTTCGCCGGCCGCACCGCGCTCGTGACCGGAGGGGGCTCGGGCATCGGGCTCGCCATCGCCCGGGACCTGGGCGTCCTCGGCGCCCGGGTGGCCATCTGCGGGCGCGACCCGGACCGGCTCGCCCGGGCCAGCGCGACCCTCGCGGCGGACGGCGTCGACTGCCTGGCGCTGCCCTGCGACATCCGGGATCCCGCCGCGGTCGAGGGCATGGTGGGGGCCGTGCTCGCGGCCTGCGGCGGCCTCGATTACCTCGTCAACAACGCGGGCGGGCAGTTTCCGGCGCCCGTCGAGCGGATGAGCTACAACGGCTGGAAGTCGGTCATCGAGAACAACCTCAACGGGACGTTCCTCGTCACCAAGACGGTGGCTGAGCAGGCCATGCTGCCCCAGGGGCGCGGCAAGATCGTCTCCATCGTGGCCAACATGTGGCGGGGCTTTCCGGGCATGGCCCACACGGGCGCGGCGCGGGCCGGCGTCGTCAACCTCACGCAGTCGCTCGCCGTCGAGTGGGCCACGCGCGGGGTGCTCGTCAACGCGGTGGCCCCGGGCGTGGTCCGGAGCTCCGGCACGGAACGCTACCCGCCCGCCCTGATGGACCAGGCCGTCCGGGCCACCCCGCTCGGCCGCATGGGCACGGTGGAGGACGTGAGCCACGCCGTGACCTACCTGCTCTCGCCCGCCGGCGACTGGATCACGGGCGAGACCCTGTGCGTGGACGGCGGCGCTCGCCTCTGGGGCGACATGTGGCCCCTGCCCGAGGCGTAACACGGACGTCATCCGAACGACAGAACGTCACAACGTCCGAGCCCGCAACGACGGGTAGGATTACGTTAGGGACCATACTCGAACCGGGTATGGTGAGCATACGAGCACGCGTCGTCGCGAGGAGGGAGGCCGGATGCCGGAGCGTTCACTCAGGGTCCTCGCCATCGAGGACGATCGGGACAACCTCCACTTGTTGCAGCTCATGCTCGAACGGGCGGGCCACGTCTTCATAGGGGCGAGCTCCGCCCCGGAAGGCCTCGAGATCGCCACCCGCGAGAGCCCGGACCTGATCCTGCTCGACATCAAGATGCCGGGGCCGTTCTGCGGCCAGGAGGCGATCGCCCGCCTCAAGAGCATGCCCCAGACCCGGGACATCAAGGTCATCGTCCAGACCGCGAGCGTCAGCCACGAGGTCGAAGAGGACGCCCGCGCGGCCCAGGCCGACGACTTCCTGCGCAAGCCCTACTCCCACCGGGAGCTGTTGACGGCGATCGAGCGTCAATTCTAGCGACAAGCCGCAGGCGCGAGGTTCACATTCCCGTAATTTTGGTGCAACCTCCGGCAGTGCCCATGCGGGTATGAAGCCGATACGGGACAGGCATTCCTTTTCGACCCGCCCGCTCAGGGTATAGATCCGGTAACGCACTCGTGCCTGCCCTATGGAGGACCCTATCATGGCTAAGATCCTGGTTGCGGACGACGATCCCAACATCCGACTGCTCCTTCAGAAGCAGCTCGAATACGAAGGCTACAGCGTGCTGACCGTGGGCAGCGGCAAGGCCGCCATCGACACCGCGCGGCGCGAGATGCCGGATCTGATGATCCTCGACCTCATGATGCCGGACGTGGACGGCCTCGAGGTGTGCCGCACCATCCGTCCCGAGATGGTCACCCCCATCATCATGCTCACGGCCAAGGGCACCGACACCGACAAGGTGGTCGGCCTCGCCGTCGGCGCCGACGAGTACATGACCAAGCCCTTCAGCCTGATCGAGCTCACGGCGCGCGTCAAGGCCAACCTGCGCCGCGTCGAGCGCCTCAAGAAGAGCATGGTCGAGAGTCCGAACCGCCTGCACGTGGACGGCCTGGTGATCGACACCGATCAGCACACGGTCACGATCCACGACGAGCCCATCGAGCTGCCCTTCAAGGAGTACTCGCTCCTGCACCTCCTGATGAGCAACCTCGGCAAGGCGATCAGCCGCGACTCCATTCTCTACCGCGTCTGGGGAGACGACTTCTTCGGCGACGACCGCGTGGTGGACGTGCACATCTGCCGCCTGCGCGAGAAGCTGGAGCGCTTCGACAACTGCCCGGTCCAGATCAAGACCGTGCGGGGCGTCGGCTACCGCTGCGTCAAGGCCAAGGAAGCCGTCGCCAAGTAGGGCGACCAAGGTAGCGGGGGGGCTCGTCGAGCCCCCCCGTTGGCGTTCTTACTGGTTGCCCTTGTGCTCGGCCTTGGCGCCCTTCGAGATGCCCTCCAGGGCCTTCTCACCCTGGTCCGGGGCGATCTCGGCCAGGTCTCCGAGCGCGAGCATGCCGACGAGCTTGCCGTTGTCGACCACGCACAGGCGCTTGATCTGGCGGTTGGCCATCTCCTTGGCCGCCTGGTTGGTGTCGAGATCGGGAGATACGCAGTCCAGGTCCTTGCTCATGTAGTCCTGAACCTTGGCGTTCTTGAGATCCACGTCGGCGGCGACCGCCCGGATGGCGATGTCGCGGTCGGTGATCAGGCCGAGGATCTTGTCCTTGTTCTGATCGTCGACTACCGGGATGATCCCCGTGTCGGCTTCCTTCATGAGGCGGGCCGCATCCCGCAAGAAGCTCACCGTCGTCACGCAGGCCAGCTTCTCCCTGTCGGTCATCACGTCGCGGACTTTCATCTCAGACCTCCTTGGGTACCCGTAACAAGTCTTAATGTTAGCCGCGTGTCCGCCGCGTGTGTCAATCAGCGAGTGAGCCTTGCGCCCTCAGGGTTCGCGGGGTCCTTCCCACTGGAGGCGGCGCAGATCCACCCGACCCTCCGCATCGAAGGCGATGCCTTCCGCCTCGAGCAGGGCGCGCTGGCGATCGCCCGGGGTCGCCCCGATGCCGCGCGGGCTGATCCGGCCTTCGCGGTTGATGACCCGCTGCCAGGGCACGTCGCTCCCTTCCGGCAGGTACGAGAGCGCGTAGCCCACCGCCCGCGAGGCCATGGGCGAGCCGAGCAGCGCCGCGATCTGGCCGTAGGTCGCCACCCGGCCCGGGGGGACCCGACGCACCAGGTCGTAGACGCGCCGGTAGAAGTCGTTGGCGGGCTTGGGCTGGGGCACGGGGGCCTCCTCGTGACAAGACGGCGAGCCCCTCCATCCTAACGCGTTCGAGCGAATGAAGACGACCCTCTTTCGCAAGTTGAAACTTTTCGGGATACTGCTCCGTACAGAGGGTAGGACCCCTGATTCAAAGGAGATCGAACCGATGCGCAAACTGCTCATTCCCGCCCTCTGTGCCATGACCCTCGGCCTGGCCGCCGTCGCTCCCCAGGTGGACGCCAAGCCCGCCCATGGCGGCCACCGCATGGAGGCCCCCGGCCCCCAGGTCGAGCGCCTCTTCCAGCAGCTGAGCCTGACGGACGCCCAGAAGCAGCAGATCAAGGCCATTCGCGAGCGCAACATGCAGGCCGCCAAGCCCGTCCGCGAGAGCCTGCGCGCCAAGCAGAAGGAGCTGACGACGCTCATCAAGAAGGCCGACGCGAACAAGGACCAGGCGATCGCCAAACAGCGCGAGATCAACGCCCTGAACAACCAGCTGGCCGAGTCGCGCCTCAACTCGTGGTTCGAGGCTCGCGCGGTGCTCACGCCCGACCAGCTGAAGAAGCTCGAGACGCTGCAGCCCCGCAAGATGCGGCGCCACGAGCAGAAGCAGTAGCATGATCCGCTTCCCGGTTGCCGTGTCCGCGCGAGGCCCCGCCTCCCTCGAGACCACCTGGGCCCGCAAGGGGGCCGCGGGGGATCGAACGGCCCTGGCCGCCATCGTGCGGACCTACCAGGACCGCGTCTACGGCGTCCTCTTCAGGCTCTCCGGCAACCGGGAGACGGCGCTCGACCTGACGCAGGAGACCTTCCTCAAGGCCTTCGGCGCGCTCGGGCGCTTTCGCGAGGGGGCGGCGTTCGCCCCCTGGCTGTTGAAGATCGCGAACAACTGCTTCCTCGATCATGTCCGGGCGCGCCGGCCGGAGTCCTTCGACGCCCTGGGCGGCGAGGAGCCCTGGGAGCCCGGCGCCGAGGACCCGGCGTTCGCCCGGATCGTGGTCGAAAGCGACGTCGCCGCGGCCCTCGCCCAGCTGCCCATCCCATGGCGGCAGGCGATCGTGCTGCGACACGTGGAGGACATGACCTACGAGGAAATGGCCCAGGTGCTCGATGTCCCCCTCGGCACCGTCAAGACGTGGCTCTTTCGGGGACGGGAAAAGCTCAAGGAACTGCTCGCTACCGAAGGAGACCGGCCATGACGTGCACGACGGCCCACCAGCTCATCCAAGAAGCCCTGGACTTGCCGGGCGCCCCTCAGCCGGCGCTCGAGGCGCACCTCGCCACCTGCGGGGCCTGCCGCTCCTACGAGGAGGGCATGCGCCGCGTCGCGCGGGACCTGAATTCTCTGTCCCAGGAGGCCGCCCCTTCGGTCCTGATGGAGCGCCTGGGGCTCGCGACGCCGCGCGCGCGCCAGGCCGGCCGCCGCTGGCTGCCCATGGGGGTCGTCGCGGCCGCGCTGCTCATCGTCACGGGGCTGGGGCCCCGGCTGCAGCAGATGGTGCCCGGCCCGGCGGCGACGGTGGCCGCGGTCGACCCCGCCACCGCCGTGGTGGCGGAGGCGCCGGAAGAGGACCTGCTCGAGTACTTCGATCCGGGTGAGACCACGCTCGACCCGCTGGCCTCGCTTTAGAGCACCTAGTCGTCTGACGCCCGGCGGCGCTTGGGCTGGGGCTGGGCCAGGGACTTCAAGTAGTCCAGGTGTTCGGCCATGGTGGCAAGGCCCGCCGCCACACGCTTGTAGGCCATGAGGTCCTTGCGGTTGAGGCGGGTGATGCTTTGCCGCTCGACCGGCGCAAGCTCCGGCTCACGCGCGAGCATGAAGCCGCGCCGCACCTCGGCGGGCATCTCGGACGGGTCCGCGAGCGGCAGGAGGACCTCCGCTTCGTCCGCGGGCGGCAGCATGTGGGTGTAGTGCGCCGTGGTCTTCTGCACCGTCCAGCCCTGCTCCAGGAGGACGGAGCGCTCCTCGTTGGCCACCTTGAGGGCATCGTTGACCCAGCCGTCCACGTCGGTGACGAAGCCCTCGGACCACCACCACTCACGCTCACAGGCCGCACACGGCGCGGCGGACGTCACGAGGTGACGGCCCCGGGCGCAGCGCACGGCCTGGCGGGTGACGAGGAAGACCTCCCCGCGGGAGTCGACCATCAAGGTCTCCTCGCGGATGCGGTCGGAGTCGGGCAGCGGGGTCTCAACACGGCAACTGAAGAAGTTCATAGCCCCTGGATCGTACCATAAGGGGCGCTAGCGCGGCATGGTGGTCAGCCCTCTGGTCCGGGTGCCCACCAGCACCGTCGCTCCGTCCTTGACCGTGAGGTTGGTGACCGCCGCCGGGAAACCCGCGTGGCAAAGCGAATAGGTGTAGCGCTTGAGATCGAGCATGTAGGCCGTGTTGCCGCTGCTGGAGTAGAGCCACGCCCCGTCGGTGCCCAGGGTCTCGAGGGGGGTGTCGACCATCTGCCCGAGGGCCTGGGTGGTGACGCCCTGGTCGCGGCTGCGCAAGAGCCAGCCGTCCGCGGTCCCCGCATACAAGACGCCCCGGTGGGACGTGAGGGCCGTGGCCCCCTCGGAGCCGGGTACCGGCCGAGCCGGAGCGCCGTCCATGGGCCAGGCCCAGAGGCGATCGCCCAGGGTGAAGACGACCTGGTTGCCGAGGGTCAGATCCTGGACCCGCCGCGCCGCCGACTCGTTGGTGACGAGGGCCTCGGGCGTGCCGCCGTTGACGGGCACCCGGTAGACGCCGTCGCGCTCCGTGCCGACCCACAAGACGTTCTGGCCGACCTGCAGCCCCGTCACGGCGGAAGGCAGGGTCGCCAGCGTCGCCGACTGGCCGTTCGCCGGGTCCAGCCCCATCACCTGGCCTCCCGAGGTGCCGGCGAAGAGGCGCTGGCCGTCGGAGGCGAGGCGCGTGGGGGCAGAGAGGCCGGCCACGGACACGGGCGCCCACTGACCGCCGGAGACGGGCACGGCCTGCAGCGTGCGGTCGATCGTGTACAGGGTCGACTCGACCATCGCGAGGTCCCGCACCGTGAGCGGTCCCTGATAGGTCGTGGGATAGGAGAGGACCTGGGTGGAGATGGGCGTCTTGCGCGAGCCATTCCAAGGCGGCCGCACGCGCCCCGGCCCCTCGTCGACGACCTTGACCGAGCCGGGCGTGGCCCGGGGAAATCCCGGGGCCCGGACTGGGGGCGCGGATCCGTGGGGGTGGTCTCCGTGCGGGTCGTCGGGCGGATGCGGCAACGGGGCGGCCTGGCAGGCCGTCGCGAGCAACGTGCCGAGGGTTAGTCTGAGGGCGAGCCCACGAGGGGTCATCCGGTAAGGCATGAGGTGCCTCCATGACATGCGACCCTCACCCTCCGCAGCCGTCATCCTAGCGTCGCCGGCCGATCGACCCAAGGGTGATTTGCGGAGGATTTCCTGTCCACCAAGGCGGCAAGCGAGCCGGTCGCGCGGCCCCGTGCGATGCGGTAGACTGGTGGCATGCGACACGACGATCCGCGCGTCCCGGTCACGATCGTCACGGGCTTCCTGGGCGCCGGCAAGACCACCTTCCTCAACCACCTCCTGAGCTCCGAGCACGGGGCTCGCCTTGCGGTGATCATCAACGAGTTCGACGAGGTGGGGATCGACCGAGACCTGGTGGTCAACACCCAGGGCCAGCTGGTGGAGATGAACAACGGCTGCCTGTGCTGCACCGTCCAGGGCGACATGAAGCAGGTCATCGCGGACATCCTCGCCACGGGCCGCGCGATCGACGGACTGGTCATCGAGACGACGGGGCTCGCCAACCCCGGCCCCATCGCGACGGCCTTCTACGCGGACCCGTACCTGTGCGAGGCCACGCGCCTGGACGCCATCGTGACGCTGGTGGACGGCTACCACCTGCGCACCCGGCTTGCGACCGCGCCCGAGGAGGATCGGGAGCTGTTGCGGGCGCAGATCGGGTACGCCGATGTGCTCCTGCTCAACAAGACGGACCTGCTCTCGGAGGCTGAGACCTCGGAAGTCGAAGGACTGCTGCGGGGTCTCAACCAGACGGCGAGGATTCATCGGACGGTGCAGGGCGTGGTGACGATCGATGCCGTGCTGAACCTGGAGGCCTTCGAATTCACCGGGCGCTTCGCGCTGGAGGTGGAGGACCACCACCACGCGTCGGACATCGGGTCGATCTCGTTCCGCTTCGAGCAGGCCTTCGACCAGGTGAAGCTCAACACCTTCTTCTGCAATCTCTTGAGGGACTACGGGGAGTCGATCTACCGGTGCAAGGGCGTCGTGAACGTCCAGCAGATGGACGAGCCCCTGTTGTTCCAGGGGGTGTCGAGCCTGTTCGCGACCACGAGCGGCCGGGCATGGGCGCCAGGCGAGCGGCGGGAGACGCGGGCGGTGTTCATCGGGCGGGACCTGGATCGCGAGAAGATCGAGCGGGGGCTGCTCGCGTGCGTGGCGGAGCCCCTGAAGGCATAAGGAGTCCGTTCGCCCTTCGAGGGCCTCAGGGTGAACGGAATTGTCGTTGACCTCAAGGGAGCGCTAACAGCTCAAGGGGGCTAAGACTCGAGCTACCCACAACAATCCCGTTCGTCCTGAAGCTCTCGAAGGAACGAACGGTTCCTTACGTGCATGAAGACTGGCTCGATGTCGCCCTAATGGGGCAGCTTCCCCCTGACCACGGCCACCTTCAGGCCGCCGTGGGGGATCCAGAGGGGGGGCTCGGCGGGTAGACCCAAGACATCGATGAGCCGCGCCTCGGGGACGAGTAGGGCGTAGTCCCAGCCCGCGTAGGCACTCCGCAGCCGTCCGCCGATGCGCCGGTACAGCGACCGGAGGTCCTCGCCTTCCGAGACCCGCATGCCGTAGGGCGGGTTCGTGATCACCCAGCCCGGCCCCGCGGGCGGCTCGGCTCGGAAGAAATCCCCTTGCTCCAGGACCAGATCCCCCAAAACACCTGCCCGCTCCGCGTTCGTCTCGGCCGCACGGATGGCTCCCCCATGGCTGTCACGTCCCACGATGGGCGCCGGAGCGGACGGAAGGGCCTCGGCCGCCGCGCGCTTCTTCAAGTGCCCCCAGGTGGCCTCCCGGTAGGACGGCCAGTGCTCGAACACGAACGAGCGGTGCGCGCCGGGCGGCAGGCGCCGGGCGATGAGGGCCGCCTCGATGGCGAGCGTCCCGGACCCGCACATGGGATCCAGGAGCGGACGCTGCCCGTCATAGCCCGCTGCCAGCAGCATCCCCGCCGCGAGCGTCTCCCGCAAGGGAGCCTTTGCCGTCGCCTGGCGGTAGCCGCGCCGGTGGAGGTGCTCGCCGCTCGAGTCCAGGGACAGCGTGAGCCGGTCGTCCTCGAGGCGCACCATGAGGCGCTGCACCAGGGGCTCCGCGCCGTCCTCCGCCGGGGAGATCGGCCTGTCGGCCACGGTGGCGTCGAGCCCCTGCTCCAGCAGGCGGCGCCGGATGGCGTCGCGGAGCGTCGACTCGATGAGCCCGTCGTGCTTGATCCAAGAGCGGACGCGCGTGATCTGGAAGCGCAAGGGAAGGTCGGGGGCGAGGAACGCCTCCCAGTACAGGCCGTTGGCATGGCGGAACAGCTCTTCGGGACGCTTCGCCTTGAACTCGGCCAGGCGCAAGAGTACCCGGTTGGCTGCGCGCAGCCACAGGTTCGCCCGATAGCCCACTTCCAGCTTGCCCCGAAAGGAGACGCCCCCCGCCTCGGTCCGAATGTCCTCGGCCTCCAGGGGCGCGAGCTCGCCTGCCACTACGGGCTCGAAGCCCGGCGCACACGGCGCGAACCAGTCATGCAGCGGTGCATGGACGTGCTGCTTGATGCGGCGCGAAAGAGAAGCGGGCGTGGAGGCGGTCGACATGCCCCCATTAAATCAGACTTCCCGACGGTTAAGCCAAACTTTAACGAAACTTGGAAGCGATTTTACTCAGGATTGCCACCCCGACGACCACAAGCAACATGTATCTCGTGATGGAGGGATTGCCCGTGGATCCTCGCAATTTGGCAGCAACTTCCTACGCTCCCCCTACGAGCGTCCCCCAGTACCAGCAACTGCTCGGTGCGCTGCGTCAAATGCAATGCGCTCCTACCGTTCCGACCGCGCCGCCGGCCCCGCCCGTCGACACGCTCACCCTCTCGCAAAGCGCTGCCCCGGCGTCAGCCGTCAACCCGGCGCTCACGCCCTACATCCAGAACGGCACGATCTCTCGGCTCACAGAGATGCTGCACAAGCTCCTGATGGGCCAGCCCGCCAAACAGGAGCAGCCCAAGGCACCGGCCAGCCCCGCGCAGCCTGAGCCCAAGCCCGAACCTAAGCCCGAGGGGTCCGGCCCGCTGCTCAGGCAGGGCGCGAACGGCGACCCCGTGCGCAGGCTGCAAGATCGGCTCCGTGAGCTGGGCTTCGATCCGGGTGCCACCGACGGCGCCATGGGCCCCAAGACCGTCGCGGCCGTCAAGGGCTTCCAGCAGGCCAAGGGGCTCCAGGTCGACGGCATCGTCGGCCCCCAGACCTGGACCGCGCTCGGCATCAAGGTCGATGGCCAGGCTTCCGCGCCCAAGCCCGAGGGATCCGGCCCGCTGCTCAAGCAGGGCGCCAACGGCGACCCCGTGCGCAGGCTGCAGGATCGGCTCCGTGAGCTAGGCTTCGATCCGGGTGCCACCGACGGCGCCATGGGCCCCAAGACCGTCGCGGCCGTCAAGGGCTTCCAGCAGTCCAAGGGGCTCCAGGTCGACGGCATCGTGGGCCCCAAGACCTGGACCGAGCTCGGCATCAAGGTCGAAGGTCAGGTCTCCATGCCCAAGCCCGGCGGCTCCGGCCCGCTGCTCAAGCAGGGCGCGAACGGCGACCCGGTGCGCAAGCTGCAGGATCGACTGCGGGAGCTGGGCTTCGATCCGGGTGCCTCCGACGGCGCCATGGGCCCCAGGACCGTCGCCGCCGTCAAGGGCTTCCAGCAGTCCAAGGGGCTCCAGGCCGACGGCATCGTGGGCCCCAAGACCTGGACCGAGCTCGGCATCAGGGTCGAAGGTCAAGTCCACCAGACTCCGGGCGGCAACAGCGACGAAGTGATCAACATCGGCGGCCCCAAGCCGGCTGTCCGCCGACAGGGGCACTACATCGGCGCGCACCTGGCCGGCCAGTTCGACGCCATGGTGGCGGCCGCGGCCCGCGACGGCATCAATCTCCAGATCAGCTCCGGCTACCGGAGCCGTGCCGAGCAGGAAGAACTGTGGCGGGCGAACCCCAACCCCAAGTACGTCGCGCGGCCTGGCACCAGCAACCACGAGAAGGGCGACGCCATCGACTTCCGGAACACCCCGGGCGCCTACGATTGGCTCAAGCGCAACGCCACCCGGTTCGGCTTCCACAACTATCCACCCGAGCCCTGGCACTACTCGCTCAACGGCGGCTAAACATGAAGGCCTGCCCCGAGGGGCAGGCCTTTTGGCGTCAGAAGGTGACGCGCTGGGTCACCTTGTCGTCGGTGTAGATCTCGAAGGTGAGCTTCTTCTTGAAGATGGGCTCCAACTGGCCCTTGAGACGCGTGACCAGGGCCTTGGCCGCCGCCTTGCGCTGAGCTGGGTCGGTCGTCTGGGCGACCGCCGGGGCATACACGCGGTAGGTGTCAGGCTTCGAGGCCTTCTTGAACTTGATGCCCTCCTTGGCGAACTCGGCCCGAACGGCCTTGTAGCGCTCCCGCCGCTCCTTGCGCTCGGAGGCCTGCTGGTCGTCGATCTTCTTCCACTCGGCCTGCTGGGCCTTGATCTGCTCGGGCGTCTGCTGCGTCTCCTTGACGGTTGGGATGCCGATGGACTTGATCTCGGACTTGGGCTGCTTGGCGTCGGCCGACCCGGGCTTGCCCGCGGTCGCCTTGGGGGCTGCCTTGGCGGGGCTCTTGGCCTGGGTCGGTTGGGTGGGCTGGGCGGGCTTTTCGGCCGCAGCGAGGGCCGCTCCGCCCGACAGGGCGAGGATGAGGGCGGCGACGGGAAGCATGGGACGGCGCATCAGTACCTCCTCTAGTAACGCGGAGTCACCCCCGCACCCGGAACGTCTGCTACACCGATGTTAGTGAATTTTTGTAAACAGTCAAGCGATCGGATCAGCGGGTGATGTCCACGTCCAGCGCGTCGTTGAAGCGGTTGAAGTAGTTGAAGATCCCGATGACGGCCGCAAGCTCCACGATCTCGGAGTCCGCGAACCAGCGCCTGAGCTCGCTCATGAGGGCGTCGTCCACCGTGTGCGCGTCGCGCGTCATGCGCTCGGCGAGCTCCAGGGCGGCCTTCTCGCGGGGCGTGAAGGCGCCGGCCTCGGCCCAGCGCGTCAGGGCGTCGATCGTCTCGTCCGTGGCTCCGAGCTGCTTTAACAAAGCAGTGTGGGAGGCCAGTCAGTAGTTGCAGCTGTTGACCTGGGACACCCGGACGGCCAGGAGCTCCTTGAGCCGCAGCTCGACGGTACCGGCGTTGAGCACGGCCTTGAAGTGCGCGGACAGGGTGGTCGCGAGCTCGGGCACCAGGGCCATGGTCCGGAACATGTTGGGGACGTTGCCGCGCGCGCGCATGAAGCCGTCGAAGACCTCCCGCACGCCGGGCGGTGCGGCGTCGATGGGTAAGGGTTCAATCCGTGCCATGAAGTCCTCCTTTGCAGGGCCTCCCGGCAGTATAGCGCCTGGCAGAGGTCAAGGCGAGGTTTACGGTTCGTAAAGAATGCCTTGTCGCCCGATACCTGGTATTGTTATGCTCAGAGAGCCGGCAACGAGGCCGCTGCTCTTGGTACCGTGACGAGGGCGTCGGGTCAAAACCCGCGCCCTGATTTGCTTACATGGGCCTTCGTGAGGATTCACGAAGGTGTGTTACGATCGGTTGGTCGCCAGGGGTACCCACGAACGTCGCCCTTCGCCTTTGTAGAGTAAGGAGCTTTCCAGATGGTGGATAAGCAGCAAGCCCTGGAGTGGTATCGCAAGATGGTCCTGATCCGCCGCTTCGAAGAGAAGTGTGCCGAGGGCTATGCGTATGCCAAGATCGGGGGGTTCCTGCACCTGTATATCGGCCAGGAGGCCGTGGCGGTCGGCTCCATCGCCGCCCTCAACGATGACGACGACATCGTCACGCACTACCGCGATCACGGGCATGCCATCGCCCGGGGCCTGGACACCAACTCCCTGATGGCCGAACTCTACGGCAAGGCGACCGGCTGCAGCAAGGGCCGCGGCGGCTCCATGCACTTCGCGGACGTCAGCAAGCACTTCTGGGGCGGCTACGCCATCGTCGGCGCCCACATCCCCCTGGCCGTGGGCCTGGCGCTCTCGCACCAGTACAAGGGCCGTGACCAGCTCGCCATGGCCATCTTCGGCGACGGCAGCTCCAACAACGGCGGCTTCCACGAGTCGCTCAACATGGCGGCCGTCTTCAAGCTGCCCGTCATCTTCCTGATCGAGAACAACCTCTACTCCATGGGCCTTGCGACCCACATGGACTCGTCGATCTCCGACCTGTACAAGCGCGCCGACAGCTACGGCATGCCGGGCTGGTCCTTCGATGGCATGGACGTGCTCGCCTCCTACGAGGCCACCAAGAAGGCCGTCGACCATGTCCGCGCGGGCAAGGGCCCGGTCCTCCTGGAGGCCAAGACCTACCGCTTCCGCGGCCACTCCATGGCGGACCCCGAGATGTACCGTTCCAAGGAAGAAGTCGAGCTCTGGCGCCAGCGCGACCCCATCCTCACCTGGCGCCAGCGCCTGATCCAGGATGGCGTCGCCACCGAGGCCGAGCTCGACGCCCTCGAGAAGTCGGCAGCCGACGAGGCCGAAGCCTCCGTCCGCTTCGCCGACGAGAGCCCGGAGCCCGAGCTCTCGACCTTGACCGACTTCATCTACGCCAACCCCATCCAGCCCGAGTTGGCGCGCTAGCACTAGGAGACACACACTCATGCCGATTCTTACCGTTCGCCAGGCCATCCAGGAAGCCCTGCGGGAGGAGATGCGCCGGGACGAGAACGTCTTCCTGATGGGCGAGGACATCGCCTATTACGGCAGCGCCTACGGCGTCACCAAGGGCTTCGTCGACGAGTTCGGCGAAAAGCGCGTCAAGGACACGCCCATCTCGGAGACCGCCATCATCGGGGCCGCCACGGGTGCCGCCCTGGGCGGCCTGCGCCCGGTGCCCGAGATCATGAGCATCAACTTCGCCCTCCAGGCCGTCGACCAGGTCGTCAACCACGCGGCCAAGCTGAGCTACATGTTCGGCGGGCAGATGAAGGTGCCCATGGTCATGCGCACCCCGTCGGGCTGGAGCCAGCTGTCGGCGACCCACTCGCAGACCCTCGAGCTGTTCTTCGCCTACGTGCCGGGGCTCAAGGTGGTCATGCCGAGCACCCCCTACGACCACAAGGGCCTCCTCAAGAGCGCCATCCGCGACGACGACCCCGTCATCTTCATCGAGCACGCGCTCATCTACGGAGTGAAGGGCGAGGTCCCCGAGGAGGAGTACCTGGTGCCCATCGGCAAGTCCGTGGTGCGCCGCCCCGGCAAGGACGTGACGGTCGTGAGCTACTCGCGCATGGCGATCGCCGCCATGGAGGCCGCCAACGACCTCGCCAAGGAGGGCATCGACGTCGAGGTGATCGACCTGCGCACGCTGCGTCCGCTGGACCTCGAGCCCGTGCTCGAGTCGGTCAAGAAGACCAACCGCCTGGTCGTCGCCGAGGAGGGTTGGAAGACCTTCGGCATCGGCGCCGAGATCGCCGCGCGCGTCTCCGAGGAGGCCTTCGACTACCTCGATGCGCCCGTCCGCCGCGTCGCCGGCGTCGAGGTGCCCGCCCCCTACAACAAGCACCTCGAAATGGCGGCCTACCCCCACAAGGCCAACGTCGTCGAGGCCATCCGCGACGTCCTCAAGTAGCCTGTAAGCAGCCTGGAGGTTTCAACATGGCCACCAACGTACTGATGCCCAAGATGGGCTACGACATGACCGAGGGCAAGATCCTTCGCTGGATCAAGAACGAGGGCGACGCCGTCAACAAGGGCGAGCCCGTCGCCGAGATCCAAACCGAGAAGGTCAACATCGAGATCGAGGCCTTCGACTCGGGCGTCCTCGCCAAGATCCTGCACCAGGCGGGTGAGGACGTGCCCGTCGGCCAGCCCATCGCCATCATCGCCCAGCCCGGCGAGAAGGTGGAAGTCGGCGAGCCCAGCGCCCCGGCCCCTGCGGCCGCGGCCGGCATGACCCCGGTCTCGCAGGCGCCCGCCGCCGCCGAGTCCGAAGAAGCGCCCACCGAGTACCCCTCGGCTCCGAGCGCGCCCTACCCGACGGCCCAGCCGCTCGCCGGCGGTCGCGTCAAGGCGTCGCCCCTCGCTCGCCGCGTGGCGGCCGAGCGGCACATCGATCTTGGCCAGGTACCGGGCAGCGGCCCGGGCGGCCGGATCGTGCGCCGCGACGTCGAGGGCTTCAAGGCCCCGGCCGCGGGTGCCCGCGCGGCGGCTCCCCTCGTGGGCGGCGCGGACCGTCCGGTCGACATCTCGCGGATGCGCCAGGCGATCGCTCGCCGGCTCTCCGAGAGCAAGGTGACGGCCCCGCACTTCTACGTCACCAACGCCATCGACATGACCGAGGCGATGGCCTTCCGCAGCCAGCTGAACCAGGCGGTGAGCGAGGAGGAGAAGGTCTCCTTCAACGACATCATCGTCAAGGCCGTCGCCAAGGCCGCGGCCAAGTTCCCCACCGTCAACGCGAGCTGGGGCGAGACCCGCATCATCGAGCGCGGCCAGGTGAACGTCGGCATCGCCGTCGCCCTGCCCGAGGGCCTGGTGGTGCCGGTGCTCCACAACGCCCTCGGCAAGTCGCTGCCGGAGATCGCCCGGGAGACCAAGGAGATCGTCGCCCGCGCCAAGGCCAACAAGCTGCGGCCGGACGAGATGGGCGGCGGCACCATCACGGTGAGCAACCTGGGCTCCTTCGACGTGGAGAGCTTCACGGCCATCATCAACCCGCCCGAGTCGGCGATCCTCGCCATCGGCTCCATCAAGAAGGAGCCCGTGGTGGGCGACAAGGACCAGATCGTCGTCCGCTCGATCATGCGCGTCACCATGTCGAGCGATCACCGGGTCATCGACGGGGCCACGGCCGCGCAGTTCCTCGCGGAGGTCAAGCGCATCCTGCAGACCCCGATGCTGCTCCTGCTCTAACCTGCTGGCCGGGGGATGCTTGGCGTCCCCCGGCCTGCCCGATCTTGAACCCCAGACCATCCGAGCCTCCGCTCCCAGAGCGGACGGCTCCTCTCAGTAAAAAAGGAAGCTTCATCATGGCAACCACCTACGATCTCGCAGTCATCGGCTCGGGCCCGGGCGGCTACGTCGCCGCCATCCGCGCGGCCCAGCTCGGTCTCAAGACGGCCATCGTCGAGGCCGAGGAGCTGGGCGGCGTGTGCCTCAACTGGGGCTGCATCCCGACCAAGGCCCTCTTGAAGAACGCCTCGGTGCTGCACACCATCAAGCACTCCGACACCTTCGGCATCGCCGTGGACGGCATCAAGCCCGACTACACCAAGGCCGTCGATCGCTCCGAGGCGGTGGTCAAGAAGCAGACCACGGGTCTCGGCTTCCTGATGAAGAAGAACAAGATCGACGTGGTCAAGGGCCGCGGCCGCCTCGTCGGCAAGGGCAAGATCGCCGTCGACAACGGCCAGGAAATCACGGCCAAGCACATCGTGATTGCGACCGGCGCCCGTCCGCGCCTCCTGCCGGGCCTCACGGCGGACGCCAAGGTGGTCTACACCGCCAAGGAAGCCGTCCACATGCGCGACCTGCCCTCCAAGCTCATCGTGCTCGGCGGCGGCGCCATCGGCGTCGAGTTCGCCTTCGTCTTCGCCAACTACGGCGTCCAGGTGACCATCGTCGAGATGGCCGACCACCTGCTGCCCCGCGAGGACGCCGAGGTGGCCGCCGTGCTCGAGCGCGCCTACAAGAAGCTCGGAATCGAGGTCCTCACGGGCCACAAGGTCGAGAAGGTCGAGCAGCGCGCCGACGGCGTCAAGGTTTCGCTCTCGAGCGCCAAGGGAACCAAGGAGCTCGAAGCCCCCAAGCTGCTGGTCGGCATCGGCTTCTCGCCCAACACCGAGAACCTGGGCCTCGAGACCCTGGGCGTCAAGACCGATCGCGGCTTCATCGTGGCCGACGACTTCGGCAAGACCAACGTCGAGGGCCTCTACGCCATCGGCGACGTGACGGGCAAGGCCATGCTCGCCCACGTGGCGTCGGCCATGGGCGTCATCTGCGTCGAGCACATCGCGGGCCACCACCCCACGCCCATCAACTACGATCGCATCCCGAGCTGCACCTACTGCGAGCCCCAGGTGGCCTCCATCGGCCTCACCGAGGAAGAGGCCAAGAAGCGCGGCCTCGACGTGAAGGTCGGCAAGTTCCCGTTCGCCCCGAACGGCAAGGCCCAGGCCCTCGGCGAGACCGACGGTTTTGTGAAGCTCGTGGTCGACACCAAGTACGGCGAGATCATCGGCGCGCACATGGTCGGGCCCGAGGTGACGGAGCTCTTGAGCGAAGTGGGCCTCGGCATGACGCTCGAGACCACGGCCACCGAGATCGACCTGACGATCCACGCCCACCCGACCCTGTCGGAGGCTATCAAGGAAGCGGCCCTCGCCGCCATCGGCCAGCCCATCCACATGTAGGGCCCCGTAAAGAGGGCGTTAAATCACGGGTAAGTTACGGGGGAGGGGCGCAAGCCCCTCCCTTTGCCGTTGGATAATCCCTTTGTCAGTACGCTCTCCAAAGGAGGCTCGCCCATGGCCGTCGAACTCGGAACCGCGCTCAACCGCCTGATGCGTCCGCGTGAGTCCGCTCCTGTCAAGGCGCGCGAGCCCGTGGCAGCCGGCGGCGGCACGCCGACCATGCTGGGCGACATCCTGACGCTGAGCCAGGCCGCGCAGACAGCACAGCAGCCCGCATCCCCGACGCCCTGGACCAATCCGAGCTATCCCGGTCAGGCCGCGCAGCCGACGTATCCGCAGCCGACCTACCCTACTCAGCCGACCTATCCCCAGCCGACGACTCCCCAGCCGAGCTACCCCACGTATCCCATGCCGACGGCAGGCCAGCCGGCTTTCCCCCAGCCCACTTACCCCACCTATCCCCAGCCCACCTACCCCACTCAGCCGACCTATCCGGGCTATCCGACGGGCACGCAGCAGCCCTATCCCACGCCGACGACCTTGCCTGGCTATCCCCCCCAGTACCCGACGCAGCCCACCTATCCCGGCTACCCGCAGCAGTATCCGACCCAGCCGGCGGGCTACCCGGGATACCCCACGCAGTATCCGACCCAGCCGACGGGCTTCCCGAGCATCCCGGGCTTCCCCACCCAGTATCCGACCCAGCCGACGGGCTTCCCCGGGTTCCCCGGCCTGCCGACCTGGCCCACCTATAACCCGCGCACCATCAACCCGACGCAAAGCCAATCCATCCAGCCCTTCCAGGCTCAGTCGATCCAGATGCTCTAGCGCCAAAGCCTCCATGACGGCCGCCTCCTCCAAGAGGCGGCCGTCTTCCATGGGGCGTAGGGGTTTCAAACGGGGCGCCGAGCGGGCATATACTCCCTAGTACGTCGACCGAGGGTTGCTCATGCGGGCGTTCCACTGGCGGCTGGCAGCCGTCCTAACACCCATCGCGCTGGCGATCGCCGCCTGCGCCGATCCGACGGGCACCGGCGCCAAGGGCGTGGTGACCCTCGCACAGCGTGGCACCAAGAGCAACGTCGTCGTCACCCGCAACACGGTCGACACCTCCTTCGGCTCGGGCGTCGTGCGCGGCGGCGTCTCGGGCGTGACCATCAGCCGCAACACGGCGACGGCCAACCCGACGGCGCCTCCGGTCTACCGGACGACCGTCAACCTGACGATCAAGGGAAATCCTCCGGGCGAGTGGCACGACCAGTCGATGATCGGCAAGAACATCTACCTGGTTCCCGAGCTGTTCCTCGAAGGGCAGCTTCCCGTTTCCCAGTTCGTGACCCACAACAGCCTGATCGAGTTCACGACCCTGCGCCGCGGGACCTATCATGTCGTTTACAGCGACGAGGACCGGCCCAGCAACCCGTTGACGAACGATCAGGGCTACAAGCGCCTCGACCTCTTGGGCTTCTTCGTCTCCAACCCCATGATCTTCGACGGGAGCCTCAACTCCAGCCGATCGGTCGACATCGACCTCTTCTGGGACACCGAGGCCGAGCCGACGTCGTCGGACTCGCGCGCCAACGATCCCACCCACGCCAACGGCGAATACACGACGTACAAGGACAAGTTCCGGACCAAGCCGTTTCGGGGCGTCTTCATCAACTCGCTGCCTGCTCACCAGCGGGAGTGCGCCTATCGCTTCGTCGTCAGCAAGACCGCGGGCGGGCTGGGCGACGTCGTCTGGCAATCCCAGTGGCATACGCTCCCGGACGGAGAGGACTTCGTCTCAGTGGCCTGGAACGGGTACAGCAGCCGATCGTCCGGCCCGAACGACGCTCCGCCGGAGGACGATCCGAACAATCGGCTGGATGGAGGCCATTACTTCTACTGCATCGAGTTCTACCCGACCTACGGCCGTGCTCCGAACGGCGTCTTCCGGAACATCACCGGACAGGGCCAGAACTTCGTCACCAACTACTTCGGAGCGTCGCAGTGGTACTCGTTCCAGCTGATTCATGGAACCAAGCCGAACGCTTCTCCGAAACCCGGGGCCACGCCGACACCGACGCCGCGTCCCACGACGACGCCTAGCCCGACGCCGACCCCGACCCTGCCTCCGGACACGGTCACGATCTAACGCGCCTCTACAGCGCCCCATCATGCGCTAGAATGGGGCCATGGCAATCTTCGACACCCTGTTCAACGCGCTGCTCGGCGCCTCCTTCGTGGTCGCTCCCCTGGGCGGGATCGCCGCCGTCATCCTCTTGATCGGGCTGTGGCGTAGCCGTCGGGAGCCCACATGATCGACCGCGCCAGGCTGGTCGCGGACCTGCAGGCGCTGCTCGGGACGGACGCCGTCCTGCACCGTCCCGAGGAGGTCCTCGCCTACGACTGTGACGCCTACACCCTCGAGCGCGCCTTGCCGCTCGTGGTCGTCCTGCCGCGCTCGACCGAGGCGGTCGCGGACGTCGTGCGCTACTGTCACGAGCGCGGCATCCCCTTCGTGCCGCGCGGGGCCGGCACGGGCCTGTCAGGCGGCTGCCTCGCGCCGGAGACGGGCGGCGTCATGATCGCGCTGACGCGCATGACCCGGGTCGTCGAGCTGGACCCGCGCAACCGCAGGGCCCTGGTCGAGGCGGGGCTCGTCAACCTCCGGCTCACGCATGCGGCCAGCCCGCATGGGCTCCACTACGCCCCCGACCCGAGCAGCCAGATGGCCTGCACCATCGGCGGCAACGTGGCCGAGAACGCCGGTGGCCCGCACACCCTCAAGTACGGCGTCACGACGAACCACGTGCTCGGCCTCGAGGTGGTCTTGCCGGACGGCCGGATCGCCTGGCTCGGCGGCAAGACCGACGACGCGCCGGGCTACGACCTGCGCGGCCTGGCCGTGGGCGCGGAGGGGACCTTCGGGATCGTGACGAAGGCGTGGGTACGCCTCGTTCCCTTGCCGCAGGGCGTCAAGACGATGCTCGCCGTCTTCGAGTCGGTGGAGGCGGCCTCCAGCGCCGTCAGCGCCCTCATCGCGGCGGGCGTGCTGCCCGCGGCCCTCGAGATGATGGACCGCATGATCATCGCGGCCGTGGAGGCCTCCTTCCGGTTCGGCTTCCCGACGGATGCCGAGGCCGTCCTCATCGTGGAGCTCGACGGTCTGGAGGCGGGACTCGATCGGCAGGCCGCCCAGACGGTCGCCATCCTGCAGGCCCAGGGAGCGCGCGAGGTGCGCCTCGCCAAGGACGACGACGAGCGATCGCGCCTCTGGATGGCCCGCAAGAAGGCCGTGGGCTGCGTGGGGCGGCTCGCCCCGAGCAAGGTCACCCAGGACGGGGTCATTCCGCGCTCGCAGCTGCCCGCCGTCTTGAAGCAAATCGCCGGCATCGGCGCCCGGCACGGCCTGCGCATCGCCAACGTCTTCCATGCGGGCGACGGCAACCTGCACCCCATCGTCCTTTTCGACGAGCGCGATCCCGAGCAGGTGCGCCGGGTGGTCCAGGCGGGCCAGGAGATCCTGGAGGCCTGCCTCGCCGTCGGCGGATCCATCACGGGCGAGCACGGCATCGGCGTCGAGAAGGTCGGCATGATGGACCGCATGTTCGCGCCCGCGGACCTCGCGGTCATGGAGCGGGTGCGCGACGCCTTCAACCCGGAGGGGCTCTGCAACCCGGGCAAGCTCCTGCCCACCTCCCGCACCTGCGTGGAGTCGAGGCGGCGCCCATGACCACCGCCCTCGAAGCGGGTGCCGCCCGCCTGCAGGAGCGCCTCGGCGCGGCCCTTGCGACCGAAGGCGGCCTCGTCGCCACCCCGTCCGACGTGCCGGCGCTGGTCGAGACCATGGCGATCGCCGCGGACGCCGGCCTGTCGGTGCTGGTGCGGGGCCACGGCCTGCGGCTGGACTGGGGCAACCCGGTCGCAACCGATCTGGTCGTCTCCACCGCGGGCCTGACGCGGGTCCTCGACTACGCCCCGGACGACATGGTCGTCACGGCCGAGGCCGGCATGACGCTCGCGGACCTCAACGCGCTCTTGGCGACCCGCTTCCAGGTGCTGCCGCTCGAGGTCGCGCAGCCCGAGCGCACGACGCTCGGCGGCCTGGTGGCGGCCGCCCCCTCGTCGCTCGCGCGCACGGGCTACGGCGAGGTCAAGGACTGGCTCATCGGGCTCTCGGTGGCCTCTCCCGAAGGCGCGCTCGTCCATGGCGGCGGCAAGGTCGTCAAGAACGTGGCGGGCTACGACCTCTGCAAGCTCTATGCCGGCAGCCTCGGGACGCTGGGGGCGATCGCGACCGTCACCTTCCGCGTGCGCCCGAGCTGGGAGGCCACGGCCCTGGTGAGCGCGGAGGTCCCGGCCGCCAACGCCGAGGAGGCCCTTGGGGCCCTGCAGACCACGACCCTGATGCCGGCCGTGAACGCCGTGGAGCTGCGAGACGGTGCCGTGCGCGTCACGCTCGGCTTCGACGGCTTCGCCGAGACGGTCGCGTGGCAAGTCCAGGAGGCGACGACGCGGCTCACCACGCTGGGGGGCCGCCATCTCGACGTCCGCCGGGACGCCGACGCCCGGCAGGCGCGTGCCGACCTGGCCCGGCAGCTGCATGGCGTCCCCGACCGTGGCGTCGGCGTGCGCGCCTCGGTGCTGCCCGCGGACATGCTGGGCTTCCTCGACCGGGTGCGGGCCCTACCGGATTCCGGGGCGGTCGCGGCCGTCGGCCTGGTGGAACACGGCGCCTGGTGGCTGCGCACGGAACGCTCCGAGCCCGCCGCATGGCTCGAGGAGGTGCGGGCGATCGCCGCCGCACTCGGGGGCCACGTCGTGCTGGAGGGTCGTGACGGCTGGCCCATGGAGGTCGACTCCTTCGCCCTCGACGCGACGACGCGAGAGCTCATGGGCCGCCTGCAAGCGGGCCTCGACCCGCACGGGATCATGGCCCCCGGTCGCTTCCGGCTGGAAGGAGGCTCGTAATGGAGCGCCACGAGCTCCAGGCGCACCTCACCGCGCTCACGGACGAATGCATCCACTGCGGGCTCTGCCTGGAGTCCTGCCCGACCTACGCCCTGACAGGCGCCGAACCCGACTCGCCGCGCGGGCGCCTGCACCTCATGAAGGCCCTTCTGGACGGCCGCCTCAAGCCCAGCGCCGAGGTGTTCGGGCCTTTCGACCGCTGCCTCGGCTGCCGCGCCTGCGAGACGGCATGCCCGTCGAGCGTCCGGTACGGCCACCTGCTCGAGGAGGTGCGGGCCGAGTTCGTGGTCCCCTCCCGGCCGCGCCAGGGCGCGAGCGCCGTCTGGAAGGCCATGCTCGACCACGTGGTCTCCCACGCCGGGCGCATGCGCCTCGCCACTGCCCCCGTGCGCCTCATGGCACGCCATGCTCCCGACCTCCAGCGGGCCGTGGCACGATGGTTGCCGCCCGTGCTCGGGCGGTCGGTGGAGATGGTCGCCCCCAGCGAGCCGACCCCACCTTTGCCCGAATGGGTTCCGGCCAAGGGAGCGAGCCGCGGCACGGTGGCATTCCTCACGGGGTGTGCGATGGACGCCCTCTACCGGCCCGTGAACCACGCGACGGTTCGGATGCTCGCCCGGGCGGGCTACGACGTCTGGATGCCCCGAGCGCAGGGCTGCTGTGGGGCGCTGCATGCGCATGAGGGCGATCGCGCCCGGGCCGTGGCCATGCTCCGGACGAACCTGCGCGCCTTCGATCGGCCGGAGCTCGTGGCGCTCGTCGCCAACTCGGCGGGATGCGGGGCGGCCATGAAGGAATACGGCTCCTGGCTGGCACCCGCCGACCCGGATCACGCGGCCGCCGTCGCCCTTGCCGCCAAGGTGAAGGACGCCTCCGAGTTCCTCATGGAGGTGGGCCTTCCTGTGCCCGATCGCACCTTGGCGCTGAAGGCCGCCTACCACGATCCGTGCCACCTGGCCCATGGCCAGAAGATCCGCGAAGCCCCCCGGGCGCTCCTGCGCCAGATTCCTGGGCTCACGCTCGTGCCGCTGGCAGAATCCGACTGGTGCTGCGGTGGGGCCGGCTCCTATGCCGTCCTGCAGCCCGAAAACTCGCAGCAGCTGCTCGATCGAAAGCTCGGCCACATCCGCCAGGCGGCCCCCGACGTCATCGTGACGGGCAACCCCTCGTGCCTGATGCAGATCGGCCTCGGGCTCCGCCAGAGCGGCGAGCCCATCGAGCTCCTGCACACCATGGAGCTGCTCGACCGCGCCTACGGCTAAGTTTCGTTTAAGGTTGCCTGATTCCCGCAAGCCCCCCCGCCGGAACTCTATATCGTTAGTGGGGTGTTAATCAGGGGAGGCTACCAATGAACGTCACCACTTCGCAGTCGCAGGGCATCCACCGGATCGGCAAGGCGCCGGCCGGCAAGGTCGCCTCCGAGGTGACGTCGACGGTGGGCCGGGTGCTCGGCACCCACGCTCGCGACAGCTTCAAGGCCTCCGCCCTCGCCAAGGACATCACCCTCGGCGGCGTCTCGAACATCCCCTTCGACGGCCTCTTCAGCAGCCAGGCCTATCGCCGCGGCGAGCTCAAGGCCAACGAGTACGTCGCCCGCGTCGTCACCAGCTCGATCGGTGGCGGCATCTGGACCCTCGGCGGCGCCATCGCCGGCATCGCCCTCGCCCCCCTGGGCCTCCCCGCCCTCGCCGTCGGCATCCTGGGCTTCGCGGCCGGTATGACCGGTCAGGAGCTCTTCGATCGCCTCCTCGGCAACAAGCTCGCCGAGAAGATCGCGGCCGCCCTCCCCGAGAAGGACGTGAAGGGCCTCGCCGACGGCTTCACCAAGTACATCGCCAACCCCCTGAACGACTACGTCTGGCGCCCGGTGGTCGACACCGTCAAGGAGCACAAGCTGCTCGCGGCCGGCGTGGCCGGTGCGCTCGCCCTCAAGTTCCCCGGCGCCGCCAAGGCCATCGGCCGCGAGGCCCTCACGATGGGCGGCGGCATGGCGGCCGGCATGGGCATCAGCCTGGGCGTCCTCAACCCCCTGATGGGCCCCAACCACATCCCCTTCGAGAAGGAAGCCGCCGAGGAGGCCGAGGGCCTCGACCCCAAGTGGGTGGAAGCCTTCCAGACCGTCGTCGGCAAGCTCGAGGCCAAGGGCGCGACCCGCGACCAGGCCCTCCAGGTCGCCAAGCAGCACTTCCAGAAGACCATGGTCGAGAACGGCGCCCCCGCTGCCGAGGCCCAGGCCCTCGTCGCCGCCATCGCCCAGGCCGCCTCGGCCCAGCCCCAGGCCAAGGCCTCCGGCAAGCAGCTTCCCCCCGGCATGCTGATGGCCCGCTAGTCGTTCCCCGACACCCCACCCCCACCCCGGTCGTTCTGCCCTCCCCCCACCCCGGATCTTGAGCCAGACAGGCCATGTGACGGCCCTCGAACGGTGCTATCATGTGGGACTACCCGTGCGTGCGGGACGGAGGCTCACGGCCATGTCGTACAATCCCCAGAACCCGCTCATCGTCCAGAGCGATCGCTCCATCCTGCTCGAGGTGCACCACCCCGAGTACGCCGCGATCCGCGATCGCCTCGCGCGGTTCGCCGAGCTCGTCAAGAGCCCCGAGCACATCCACACCTACCGGATCACGCCGCTCTCCCTCTGGAACGCCGCCGCCACGGGCATGTCCGCCCAGGAGATGCTGGAGACGCTCCGCACCTACTCCAAGTTCCCCATGCCGAGCTCCCTCGAGATCGAGCTGGAGGACCAGGTGGCCCGCTTCGGCCGGGTCAAGCTCGTCAAGGGCGAGGACGGTCTGCGGCTCGAGAGCACCGACGCGGCCCTCCTGGACGAGATCTGGCATTCCAAGCAGATCCGCCCCTTCCTCGCGGCGCGCGAGGCGACCCACCTGCGGGTTCCGCCCGGCCAGCGCGGCCTCTTGAAGCAGGCCCTCCTCAAGTTCGGCTACCCCGTCGAGGACCTGGCGGGCTACAGCGACGGCGCCGCCCTCGCGCTCGACGTGCGGGATCTGACGACCGACGGTCGGCCGTTCGGGCTGCGCCCCTACCAGGCCGAGGCCGTCGACGCCTTCTGGGCGGGCGGCAGCGTGCGCGGGGGCTCGGGTGTCATCTGCCTGCCGTGCGGCGCCGGCAAGACCGTGGTCGGCATCGGCGCCATGGGCCGGGCGCGCGCCCAGACGCTCGTCATCGTGCCCAACATCGTGGCCGTCCGGCAGTGGATCCGCGAGATCCTCGACAAGACCAGCCTCGATCCGTCGGAGGTGGGCGAGTACTCGGGCGAGGTCAAGGACATCCGGCCCGTCACGGTCACGACCTACCAGGTGCTCACGCACCGGGCGGCGCACAGTGACGACTTCCCGCACCTGGCGATCTTCGGCATGCGGGACTGGGGGCTCATCATCTACGACGAGGTGCACCTGTTGCCCGCGCCCGTCTTCCGGATCACCACCGAGATCCAGGCCAAGCGCCGCCTGGGCCTCACGGCCACCCTCATCCGCGAGGACGGGCGCGAAGAGGACGTCTTCAGCCTGATCGGCCCCAAGAAGTACGACGTCCCCTGGAAGGAGCTGGAGGACCGCGGCTTCATCGCCGAGGCCACCTGCCACGAGATCCGGATCCCCCTCGACGAGGTCACGCGGCGCCAGTACTCGGTGGCCGACAAGCGCAACCGCTACCGGATCGCCGCCACCAACCCCGCCAAGACGGCCGTCTGCGGCGACCTCATCGAGCGCCACCGGGGCGAGCGCATCCTCGTCATCGGGCAGTACCTGGACCAGCTCGAGGAAATCGCCAAGGCCTTCCAGGCCCCCCTCATCACGGGCAAGACGCCGAACGCCGAGCGCGAGCGCCTCTACGACCGGTTCCGTACCGGCGAGATCACGCTCCTCGTCGTCTCCAAGGTCGCGAACTTCGCCATCGACCTGCCGGACGCCTCGGTCGCCATCCAGGTCTCGGGGACCTTCGGCTCCCGCCAGGAGGAGGCCCAGCGCCTGGGCCGCCTGCTCCGGCCCAAGAGCGACGGGCGCGGCGCCACCTTCTACACGCTCGTCAGCCGGGACACGGTCGACCAGGAGTTCGCGGCCAACCGACAGATGTTCCTCACGGAGCAGGGCTACCGGTACGTCATCTCCAACGGGCTGCCCGCCGAGGTCACGGCATGACCCCGGAGATCCGATTGGCGACGGTTTCCGAGGGGCTGCGGGCGATCGCCCGTACCGCGCTTGAAACCGTCCCGGACATCGCGGAGCGCTTCATCGCGAACACCCTCAGCCGCCCTGTGGACGCCCTCAGCCGCATCCAGGCCCCGCGCGAGCGGTTGGAGGCCGTGGCTTACGCCCGGATTCAGGAGCTGCTGGAACACCTGGCCAGGGGCGATCGGGACGGCTACGTCCGGCTGGTGATCGGCCGCTTCCGCGCGGGAGACACGTCCGGTCAGCAAGAGCTCGGCAAGCTGGGCATCAGCCTATCGGACTTCGTCCAGACGCTCGCGGCGCAGAAGCTGGCCCTCATCCAGTGGCTCGAGACGCAGCCGCTCGATCCCTCGGCGCTCATCGCCCTCGTCACCGAGATCGAACACCTCTACATCGACATCACGAGCGGCTACGCCGTGACCTACGCAGCGTTGCAGGCCGAGTACCTGCGCCTGTCGACCGAGAACAGCAATATCCTCGAGCTCAACACCGAGCTAGCGCACAAGGCGGAGGAGCTGTCCCGGCGCAACGACGAACTGAAGCTCATCGCGGACGTGAGCCGCGCGTTGACGATCACGGGCACGCTGGACGACGTGCTCGCAGAGGGCCTGGGGACGCTCTGCAGCCTGATCGGCGTCAAGCTGGGAGCCGTCTGGCTGTGGGATGACGCGCTCGACGGCCTGCAGATCCGGGCGGGCTACCAGCTCGACGACGCGGCCCGGGCGATCGCCAACGCCCGCTATCCTGGAAAGCGCGAGGGCAGCCCCGTCTTGACCTCGTACTTCGCCCGCGAGACGGTCGCCATCTCGGACGCGCGCTCCTACGAGGGGTTCGCGCCGCTCCCGGGCACCTCCGAGGAGCTCGGCTTCCGCGCCACCATCTACCTGCCCCTGGTCTACCAGGGCGACGCGTGGGGCGTCCTGTCGCTGTACTGGGAGGACGTGCGCACCTTCCCCGAGAATGAGCGGCAGCTCTTGCGATCCTTCTCGGACCAGATGGCGGTCGCCATCCGGGTGGCCGCGCTGCTAGAGGACCTCGATCGGGCCCGCAAGACCCTCGAGGTCCAGGTCCAGGAGCGCACACGGGAGCTCAGCCAGCAAAAGCACTTCGCCGAGAACATCCTCGATCATGCCCCGGCGGCCATTTCGGTCCTCGACCGGGACATGATCACCCGCCAGGTGAACGCGGAGTACTGCCGGATCGTCCGCCGATCCGCCGACCAGCTCCTCAACCGTTCCTTCCTCGACGCCTTCGTCGGAGACGAGCAGGTCGGCCGCATCTTCCGGCACGTCCTCGAGACGGGCGAACCCTGGAGCGCCCAGGGCTTCCCGCTCATGCTGAAGCAGCCCGAAGCGAACGTGATGACCTATTGGGACTTCACGTACGTTCCTATGCGGGAAGCGGGCGACGGGGTCGACGGTATCCTGTTCCTGGGCATCGAGGTCTCCGAGCGGGTGGAGCGCGAACGCCTGCAGAGGGAGCAGATCGAGCACCTGCGCCAGGTCGACGCCCTCAAGGACCAGTTCCTCAGCATCCTCTCCCATGAGCTGCGCACGCCCGTCAACGCCATCATGGGCTTTGGCAGCATCCTCGCGGACGAGGTGGTCGGTCCCTTGAGCGACGTCCAGCGCGAGTACCTCGCCAAGATGCTGAGGGGCGCCGACCTCCTGCTCAACCTCATCAACGACCTCTTGGACATGAGCCGGATCCAGGCCGGCAAGTTCGCGCTTGAGCCGCGCCCCATGGCCTTCCCGCCAGTGGCGGCGGACGTGGCGGCGCACCTGGCCGCCCTGGCCGAGCTGCGCGGGCATGTCCTCGAGGTCGAGGTCCCCCACGACCTGCCCCCGCTCGTTGCGGACGAGCAGCGGGTGACCCAGATCCTCACCAACCTCGCCACCAACGCCATCAAGTTCACGCCCGAGGGGGGCCGGATCCGCATCCGCGCATGCTCGGACGGCGACCAGCTGCGCTGCGAGGTAGCCGACGACGGAGTCGGCATCGCGACGGAGCACCTCCCCAAGTTGTTCCAGCCCTTCACGCAGATCGACATGAGCAGCACCCGCCGGGTCGGCGGCACCGGTCTCGGCCTCTCGATCGCCAAGGCCCTCGTGGAGGCCCACGGCGGGCGCATCGGCGTCGACAGCGCGCCGGGCGAGGGCAGCACATTCTGGTTCACGCTCCCCCTGGATCGCTAGATAGGAGGCGCGCATGGAGCGCCGGAAGACCATCTACTTCTTTGGGGCCGGAGCGAGCGCCGCGGAATCCCCCGTGGCGCCCACCAACACCAACCTCCTGCGCGGCGGTCTGTCGCGGCGCAAGGGCCAGTACGAAACCCTCGAGCGCTTCCTCTCGGACTGGGGCTTCACGGACTTCAAGCTCCTCCCGTCCATCGAGGAGCTTCTGTCCATCCTGGACATGTGCCTCGGCAAGGGGGAACCCATCGGCCAGTGCTGGAGCATCTCGGACCTCACGCGCTGCCGCGAGGAGCTGGTCACCTGCATCTACGACGTCATCGGCGACACGCTCGACACGCAGACCAACGGCAACGGCGACCAGGGCCTGTATCAGCAGCTCCTGGAGGGTCTGCCGGATGAGGACACGAGCCTCATCTCCCTGAACTACGACCTGCTCCTGGACTCCGCCTTGCACAAATGCGGCTTCACGCCGAACTACAGCCTGGACTTCCTCGACCTCGGGGACGCCGCCGGGCACGAGACGGTGCTGGGCCCACACCCCTCCCGAGGCGACATCAAGCTCTTCAAGCTGCACGGATCCATCAACTGGGGCTACTGCCCGTCCTGCTACACCACCGTCTTCACCGGCGACCGGAAGGTCGGCCGCGGGCAGGCCTGCCCGACGTGCAACGCCCTGCTCACTGCCCTCATCGTGCCGCCGACGCCCATGAAGGTCCCGCCGTCGCCCTTTTTATCCTCCCTGTGGAAAAAGGCGGAGTGGGAGCTGACGAAGGCCAAGGAGATCGTCTTCATCGGCTACTCGCTGAGCGATGCCGACGCCAACATCCGCTACTTGCTCTTCCGGGGCTTCTTTTCGTATACGCCCAAGGTGACGGTCGTCCTGAAGCAGAATCCTCCCGACTATCTCTCGCCGGTGGTCGGGCGCTATCACCGCCTCTTCCCGGGCGGCGTCGACTTCCTCTGGGGCGGCTTCGAGGCCTTCGCCAACCGCTAAGGCGCCCCCGCGCATCCGCTGTGACATGCGAGCAAGAGACCGGTATCGGGTATAGAACCCTCGGTCTTCTGACTGATTCATTAAGAGTTCATTGGAGACGTCAGACTCGCGCCGGACGTCACGACATCACCGTAGAGCGAGCGACGGAGGAGCAGCGGCATGCAAGTCAAGCAATCGGTCACGGTGCAGGTTCCCGTCACCCGGACGGTGAACGAGACGGTCAAGGGCGAAAAAGGCCAGGAGACCCAGGTCCAGAAGACCATCACCGAGATGAAGGAACAGACCCAGGAGGTCACGGTCGACGTTCCGGATGCTCCAGTCACCAACAAGGACCAGTTCGTCGATCAGCAAATGGGGCAGTACAAGAACCTGAACGCGGAGCGTCAGACCCAGGAGCGCACCGAACTGGAGAAGATCTACGATCAGGCCGACAAGAGCGCCGACGGCAAGATCGACACGAGCGAGTTCAACGCCCTGGTGGCGGGCCTCGCCGAGCACAAGGTCGACGCAGACGCCCGCCAGACGCTCGACAACGCCAGCATCTCCAAGCCGGACGACACCAGTCCGCAGACGTACGAGCGGAGCAAGAGCTCTAACGAGCGCGAGCTGCTCAAGGCCGAGGCAGCCCTCGCCAACCTGCCCGCCAACGACCCGCAGCGCGCCTCGTACGAAACCAAGGTCAAGCAGCTCCAGGCGGACTTCAAGGCGAATTACGGCGATCGCGAAGCCCCCGTCCAGGAGCAGCAGGAGGCTGCGACGACGCCCGAGGCCAAGACCCACGCGGTCGCGGCGGGCGACACCCTGGGCCGCATCGCCCGCGAGAACAACGTCACGCTTGACGAACTCAAGAAGGCGAACCCCGAGCTCTTCCAGAACGGCAAGGACTCCGCGGGCCGGCGGCGCACGACGGGCGGCGACCTCATCTACCCGGGCGACCAGATCAAGATCCCCGGCAAGACGCCCGCCGAGACCCCCGAGGCCAAGCAGGCCAAGGAGGCCATCGACGCCGCAGCCAAGGGCGTCTCGCCCGATCGGCCCACGGGCGGCTCGCCCGACCGCATCGACGAGCAGAAGCAGCGTGACCAGAAGACGGTCGCGGACGCCAAGGAGGCCCTCGGCAAGATCCCCGCGGACGATCCGCAGCGCGCCGCGTACGAGCAGAAGGTCCAGGATCTCGAGGCCACCGTCGGCAAGAAGTGGATGACCGACGCCGTGGGCCAGGTCGCGACCCAGGCCGAGCAGCAGATCAACGCCCTCACCGAGAACCCGCCGAGCGCCACCGATCGCAAGGCCAACGAGGAGACGGCGAAGCAGCTCGACGCTGCGCTCGCCCAGATCCCCGAGGGCACCCCGGGTCGGGAGTCCTTTGCCAAGAAGGTCGAGGACTTCAAGCAGGGCTTCGAGAACCAGGTCAAGGAGGCCGAAGGCGTCCAGTACCTCCAGCAGAACTTCGATCAGGTCTCGGGCGGCGACGGCAAGGTCTCCCGCGAGGACCTCGAAAAGAACATGCCGGACGGCCCCGCGAAGGAGGCCCTGATCAAGAACTTCGACGTGCTCAAGTTCGGCACCATCGAGTCGGGCGAGGACGCGTGGACCAACCTCAGCAAGGGCGACGTGGATCGCCTCGCCGGGGCCATGGGTGGCGGCAAGACGCTCCAGGGCGTGACCGAGGAGCTCGCTGCGGGTAACTCACAGGCCAAGGAGGCCCTCGAGAACGTCGGCAAGCAAGAGGTGGCCCAGCAGGTCGAGCAGACCACGGCGGCGGTCGAGGCGGCCATCAGCCAGAAGGCGGGCCATCCGGTCAAGGTCGAGTGGGCCGACGACATGAGCGACCAGGACAAGCTCCGCCAGCTGGAGATGCTCCAGAAGATGGCGAACGATCCGAGCTACGACAACACCTGGAAGCAGTACGACAAGGTGGAGCTCGACGTCTACGAGTCGAAGCGGGACAGCGGCGATCCCAACAACCTCGACGGCTACGTCGAGGAGAAGGGCAAGACCCTGAAGATCAACCAGCCCGGCAACAGCGAGCTGACGGATGTCGAGTTCGACAAGCAGGTCCGGGCCATGGAGCAGCTGCGCGACAAGCACAACGCGACGGCGGGTGCGGCGGACCTCGAGCAGCAGCTGGAGAAGACCCTCACGGAGAAGGCCGGCCATCCGGTGAGCATCGACTTCGAGGAGGGCACGTCCACCGCGGATCGCATGGCGCAGCTGAACGCCCTGAAGGGCATGCTGGCGGATCCGGGCCTGGACCAGGTCTGGGCGTACTACGACAAGGTGCAGTTCAACACCTTCGAGGATCGCCGGGACAGCGGGGATCGCAACAACCTCACGGACTACGTCCAGACCGACAACCGGACGCTGAAGATCAACAACGCCGGCAAGGACGGGATCACGGACGTGGAGACGGACAAGCAGCGCCGCGCGCTGGAGCACCTGCGCGACAACGGCAAGCCGTACGGCAAGTAACCGACCGTTGAAAGGCCCGCTCCCTCAGGAGCGGGCCTTTCAGCATGCGTTTGGTGCTATTGCGCGAAGCGATCGCTATAGAACTTGTTCAACAGCGACAGCGCGAGCGTCATGGCGAACAGCACCATGCCCAGCGCGCTCGCATAGCCCATGTTCAGGTTCTCGAAGGCCTGCTGGTACAGGTAGTAGACCATGGTCGTCGACGCGTCCAGGGGGCCGCCCTTGGTCAGCACCCAGATCTCCGCGAACACCTTGAGGGCGTTGATGCTCGAGATGATGGCCACCAGGCCCATCTGCGGGATCATGAGCGGCAGCGTCAGGTGCAGGTGCTGCTTCAACCGATTGGCGCCGTCCAGGTCCGCCGACTCGTAGATCTCCTTGGGCAGGGCCTGCAGGCCCGCCAGGTAGATGACCATGTAGTAGCCGAGGCCCTTCCAGACCGTCACGGCCATGACCGCGCCCAGGGCCGTCTCCGGCAGGCTCAGCCACGGCAGCGGATGCTGCAGGAGCCACGGGAACATGGCCTGCCCCACGTAGTTCACCAACCCGTTCTCGGCATAGAGCCACTTCCAGGTCAGGCCGACCACCACGATCGGGATGATGACGGGCAGGTAATACGCCGCCCTGAAGAAGCCGATGCCCCGCATGGGCACGTTGACGAGGATGGCAAGGATCAAGGGCAGGATGACCAGCGGCGGCACCACGCCCAGCAAATAGATCCAGGAGTTGGCGAGCGCCTTGTAGAAGAGCGGATCGCGGGCCATGACCGCGTAGTTCTCGAAGCCGATCCACTTGAACTGCTCCAGGAACTCGTTGCTGGAGCCCAGGTTCACCTGGGTGAACGAGGTCACGACGGCCATCAGGGCCGGCAGGAACCAGAACACGCCCAGGATCAGCCCGGCCGGGGCCAGGTAGAGGAAGGGCGTCCAGTTGAATCGGCGCTTCGCGGTGATCATGGCGTGGCGAGGATCCTCTCCCAATCGGCCTCCGCCTGCTTGAGGGCCTCGTCAGGCGTCTGCTGACCCAGAGCCGCGCGCTGCAGGGCCGCGTTCATCGCCTTCTTGAGGTCCGCCTGATGCGGCATGGGCGGCACCAGTAGGACCGACCGCTTGAGCTGCTCGGCGGCGATCTGGCGGGCGCGGTCCTCGACCGACGCCGTGGCCGGCAGGGTCGTGAAGAAGGGATCGGCCGCGGCGGCCTTGGCCGAGGGCAGGATGCCCGCGAGCTTGCAGAAGGCGAGCTGGTTCTCGGCGTTGGTGATATAGGTCGCGAGCTTGATGGCATCGTCCTGGCGCTTGCTCGTGGTCGGCACCACCAGGTTCATGACGCCCACGCCCACCTTGCCGCTCTTGCCCGCGATCTGCGGCGCTACGTCCACCGTCTTGTAGAGCTCGGGCGCGTTCTCCTTGACCTGCTTGAGGAACTGCGGCCCCGCCGGCAACACGGCCGACTGGCCCGCCTGGAAGCGGTCCACGATCTCGCGGTTGTCGAGGCTGAGCGCCTCCTTGGGCAGGACGCCGTCCCGGAACAAGTTGGCCCAGAAGGCGAAGGACTCGCGGCCTTCCGGGGTGTAGAATGCCGCCTTCTTGCGATCGGCCGACAGCAACGTCACACCGTCCAGGGCCAACAGCTCGAGAATGCGGTTGGTGTCCCCCAGGTTGGGCAAGAAGGGCACCGCTCCCGCCTGCTCGAAGGCCGGAGCCTGGGAGGCGAGGTCACGATAGGTCCCGGGCAGCGTCTTGAGGCCCGCCTTGTCCAGGATCGCCCGGTTGTAGATGGCCACCTGGGTCGAAAGGTACCAGGGCAGGCCGATGAGCTTGCCGTCGACCCGGTTGGCGTCGAGCGACGAGGGGAAGTAGGAGTCCTGGACGTCCTGGGGCACCTTGGCGGACAGGTCCTGCAGGGCGCCCTTGCTGGCGAGCCGCTGGGCGAAGTCCGGGTTGAGGTTGACCAGATCCGGCGGCGTACCGCCGCTCACGGCCGAGAGGGTCTTGTCCTCGATGGCGCTGCCGGGCACGTCGACCCACTCCACCAGGATCTCGGGGTTCTCCTGCTGGAACTGGTCGAGCGTCTCCTGGATGTAGGCCGTGAACGTCGGCTTGAGGGCCATGGTCCAGAACTCGACCTTGCGCTCGGAATCCTTGTCTCCGCCGCCGGAGCACGCGGAAAGGGCGAGGGTCAGGGCGAGGGCGAGCGCCGTACGGCTGCGAAGATGCGACATGTGGCTAGCTCCTTAGAGTGGCGAGGACTTCATCGCGATGGTCCACGAGGCGCCGGACCTTCTCGGCATCGACCCGGCCGGCCGTCTTGAGGCTGGTGGCGACGATGGCGCCGTGGGCCACCTTCATGGTCGTGGCCAGGGTCTCGATGGTCAGGCCGCTACCCACGATGAGCGGCGCGTCCGGGACCTTTTGGGCGACGTGCCGGAAGTCCTCGGGGTCCGAGGGCGCTCCGGTGGCCCGGCCCGACAGGATGAGGGCGTCGGCCAGGGCCCGATGGTAGGTGTCGTCCGCCAGGTCCTCGAGGCGGGGCGCGCCGACGGGCACGGCGTGCTTGACCATCACGTCCGCCCAGATGCGGCAGCCGGGTGCCAGCTCGCGGCGCGCGCGCTGCACGGTCCAGGCATCGCCCTCCAGGAGGCCCTGGTCCGTGACCATGGCCCCCACGAGCACGTTGACCCGCACGAAGCGCGCCCCGGTCGCCGCCGCGACGGACAGGGCCGAAACGCCGTCGTTGCGCAGGACGTTCACGCCCACCGCCGGGCCGAACTCGGCTTTCACGGCCTCGACGAGCACGGCCATGGCGGCCACGGTCGCAGCGGGAACCGACCCGCCCGTGAAGGGCACGTCGCCGTAGTTCTCGATGATGAGGGCGTCCAGGCCCCCCGCCTTGTAGGCCTCGGCGGCCCTGCGGGCGGCATCCCGAACCGCGCCGAGGTCCCCCCCCCAGCGGGGGCTGCCCGGCAAGGGCTCCAGGTGTACGACGCCGATGAGCGGCCAGGCGCCGCGGATGCCGAGTCTCTCGCTAAGCGTCATCGGCCGCGGCTCCTGAAGGCTTCTGGTAGTCGTGCAGGCGCGACACGGGCACCTCGACCACCAGGTCGTCGTTGATCTCCACCTTAACGGCCTCCTTCATGACCACCTGCTCGATGACCAAGCCCACGCCCTCGTCGACCTTGACGCGGCTGCCGACCACGGGCAGCTCGTGCTTGATCTCGAGGTACATCTCATGCTCGTAGGAGAGGCAGCACATGAGTCGCCCGCACAGGCCGCTGATCTTGCTGGGATTGAGCGGCAGGTTCTGGTCCTTGGCGAGCTTGATGGTGATGGGCGCGAACTCCTTGAGGAAGGTCGAGCAGCAGAGCTCGCGGCCGCAAGGGCCCACCCCGCCCATCATGCCGGCGGCGTCGCGCACGCCGATCTGGCGCAGCTCGATGCGGGTCCGGCGGAACGTGGCCGTGAGGTCCTTGAGGAGCTGGCGGAAATCCACACGGTTGTCCGCGGTGTAGAAGAAGGTGAGACGGCTGAAGTCGAGCGTGTAGACGGTCTCGACCAGCTTCATGGGCAGTCCGTGGGCTGCGATCTTCTCGGCTCCGAGCGTGTGGGCGCGGGCCTCCTCGCGCCACTTGCTGTCGAGCTGCAGCATGTCCTGATCGGTGGCCGGGCGGATGAAGCGCACCGTGGGCGTCTTGGCGTACTCCGTCATCATGGACGTCGCCAGCGAGATGACGGGCGAGCAGTCGAGGCCCCGCTCCGTCTCGTAGACGACGAACTGCCCCCGGGTGAGCGCGTCATCCTGGGGGTCCAAGACGTGGAGGTCGCCGGTACGGGTCCGGATCGCCGCGATCAAGACGGGTCCTTTCTAAGCGCGCCGTTCGCGCGCCGTCGGCTGTACGTCGCCGGCGAGCACGGTCCACAGCAGCTTGCCGTTGGCATGGCCCAAGAGCTGCTTGCGCGCCAGCTCGAGCCGGGTCATGACGCGCAACCAGTAGCCGAGGGAGACCGGCTTGCGGGCGGCTCGCTCGACCTGCTCGGGGCGCGCGATCCAGTCACCACGCCCTGTCTGCAGCCAAACCATGATATCACGAACCTGGGCGATCAGCGATTCGAGGGCCACCTGCTGGGTGTCGGCATCCTCCGCCGCGAGGCGCTCGGCCTCCTTGAGGGTGTCGGCATAGGACTCCACCGAAAGGAGCTGCGGCTCGGGCAGCTCCCCTTCCTGGGCGAATTTCGCCGCCCAGCCGATGCGGCCATCGGAGACCCGGGCGAGGACGCGGGCGCGCTCGGCATCCGCTCCGTGCTCGGACTGAAGCCACCCGGCGATGTTCTCGCTGGTCACCGGCCCGAAGGAGACGGGCTGACAGCGCGAGACGAGGGTCGGCAGGACATGGTCGAGACTGTTGGCCGTCAGGATGAGCGTGGTGCCCGCTTGCGGCTCCTCGATGGTCTTGAGCAAGGTGTTGGCGCCCTGGAGGTTCAGGAGCTCGTTGGGGATGACGTAGACCTTGTGGCGGGCGCGGTAGGCCTTCCAGCCGACCTCCTCGACGAGCTTGCGGACGTCCTCGACCGAGAAGACCTTCTTGCCCTCGCTCGGCTCGACGAAGCGCACGTCCGGGTGGTTGGAGTGCTCGATGGAGCGGCACTCCAGGCACTCGCCGCAGCCGTCCGGCTCCGCGGGAGCGGTCATGTCGCCGAAGAGCGAGGCACCCGCCTGGGGCGGCGTGCGACGCTCGCAGTTGAGGGCCTGGGCGAACGCGAGGGCCGTGGCGGTCTTGCCCACGTGCGGCGGCCCCACGAACAGGTAGGCATGGGAAGGCTGCGCGAGGGCCGCGCGCAAGAAGCGCACGGCCCTCGGTTGACCAACGATTCGGTTCAAGACGCCAGACACGTTGGGTCCTTCAGGATCGGCCGGCCAGGGCCGGCTCGGGGGCTAGGCTTCCGTCTCGCGGAAGAACTGGAGGCCGCCGCCCGGGGTCGCGAAGCAGATGACCCGCCGGCCGCCGTCCTTGCGGGCCAGATCCAGGCGCCGGGTGGCGAGCTGGATGAGGGCACGGGGGCTCGTGGTCTCCACCGTGGAGCTCACGCCCGCCAGCGGCTCGAGGATGGGCGAGATGGAGACCATCTTGCGCGCGAAGCGCTTGAGGACCTCGACCGCGGCCTCGGCCGAGGTGGACGGGAAGTAGAAGAGCAGGTCGTAGTTGTCCCAGCGCACGCCCCAGTCCGTCTGACGGATGACCTGGCGAACGGCCTGGCCGACCTGGGCGAAGAGGGCGTTCTGCTCCTCGGGGGCCATGGTGCGGGCGAGGGCCGCGAAGTTGTCGAGGCTCGCGATCGCCACCGACCCCGTCTCCTTGGAGCGGACGAGACGCTCGCACTCTTCGCGGAAGCGCTCGTTGAAGTACTGGCGGTTCCAGAGGCCCGTGAGCTTGTCGGTGGAGGTGCGCTTGGAGACCTCTTCACCCAGTTGCACGCCGAGGGCCATCAGGCCGACGGGCGAGGCGATGAGACCGGCGAGGCTCTTCAGGAAGTCCTCGCGGCTCTTGTCGCCGGCGATGAGGAGCTGACCGAAGACCTGACGGTTGGCGACGATGGCCTGGCGGTAACCGGGAGGAATCGCCGTGAACTCGTTGGCCTCCTGCGCGATGTCCTCGACCTCATGCTGGGAGGTGTAGGCCTCGAACACGTCCTGCGCCTTGGGCGTGAGGGCGACGAGGCCTTCGGGGGCCGGCCACCAGAGGGCGAGCTCCACGCCGGGCGCGTTCTGGGCCAGGGCCTCGCGCAGCCCCGTGTGGACGTACTCCCAGTTGGTGGCCGGGGGGATCTTGCTCGCGACGGCCACGAGGCGTTGCAGATCCTCTTGCGATAGCGTGGTCAGCGTTTCCATCGACTCCTCCAACTGGCGGCCGCGATTAAGGGGTCGCATCTAGTACGATTTCGGCTATGAACAGGCCACCATCGGCTTTGGGACGAGTAAGCCACCTAAAAACGATAGGCTGCCCGAGTTTCCAGAATCTTAACCCACTTTGCGCTTTGTTTCAAGCAATGTAGCGTCGTAAGAGCGCCTCACGAAACGGTTCCTAACAGCCGCCGAATGGCGGCAAAAGTCGACACATGCTTGGTTTTGTCAGGGGCTCTTAAGCCCGGTGGCACGGTACGGTCGGGGATGTTAAGATGGACGTATCTGCCTTATAGTGCCTGGCGTTCGGCTGAGTGAGTCGAGGACACCGAGGTCGCCTTCTCGCCGGGCACACGACATCAAACACGAGGTCACGACCGGATTGCCTTCCAATGCGCCGATTGGACTCTATGACTCGGGACTGGGCGGACTGAGCGTCGTACGCGAAGTCCTGCGCCAGCTTCCGCATGAGTCGCACACCTACATCGGGGACACCGCGCGCGTTCCCTACGGAGGCCGCAGCCCCGAGGAGCTGCTCGCCTTCAACCGCGAGATCCTCGATCTGCTCCTGCAATCCGGCGTCAAGGCCGTGGTCGTCGCCTGCAACACCAGTAGCGCCGTGGCGCTGCCCGTGCTCGACGCCGAGTGTCCCGTGCCCATCATCGGGCTCATCGAGGCCGGCGCCCGCGCGGCGGTCGAGGGCGGCCAGCGCATCGGCGTCATCGCCACCGAGGCCACCATCCGCAGCCGCGCCCACGTGCGCGCCATCGAGGACCTGGACGTGGCCTGCCAGGTCTTCCCCACGGCCTGTCCGCAGCTGGTGCCCATGATCGAGTCGGGCCTCTGGGAGGGCCCCAAGGCCGAGGCCATCGTCTTCGAGAGCCTGGCCCCCCTGCTGGATGCCAAGCTGGACACGCTGATCCTGGGGTGCACGCACTACCCGTTCGTCCGCCAGGTCATCTCCGACATCCTGGGGCCGAGCGTGCGCTTGGTGGATCCGGCCGAGGAGGCCGTGCGCGTCCTGGGCGATATCCTCGCCGCCCACGACCTGCTGGCCGATCAGGCCATCCCGCGGCACCGCATGCTCGTGAGCGGCGATCCCATCACGTTCTATCAGCAGGCGCACCTGCTGTTGGGCGACGTGGTGCCCGCCGTCGAGCACGTGCCGGTGGCGAACGCCCTGCCCATCGCCCTCTAACCCCTCTTCCAAGCAAGACGAAGGCCCGGTACCGAATCGGTACCGGGCCTTCTGGTTCAAGCTACGCCTTGACGGGCAGCTGCTGCTTGACCAGGTCGGGCACCTGGGCGATCGCCTCGCCCAGCTTGCCGGGCTCACCGCCACCGCCCTGGGCGACCTGCGGCTTGCCGCCGCCCTTGCCGCCCACCAGACCCATGATCGAGCCGATCAGCTTGCCGGCGTGCGCGCCTTCCTTGACGAGGTCGTCCGAGGCGGTCGCCACCACCGAGACCTTGCCCTCCTCGACGCTCGCGAGCACCACCACGCCCGACTTCAGCTTGTTCTTGAGGTGCTCGGAAGCACCCTTGAGGGCCTCGGGGCCCATGTTGGTCACCACCGCCGCGATGAGCTTGTGGGCGCCGAGCGCCATGGCGTGCTCCAGGAGGCTCTCGGTCTGCGCCACCGCCAGGCGGGTGCGCAGCTCCTTGATCTCGTTGTCGCTCGCCTTGATCTTCTCCTGCAGCTTCTCGATGCGCTCGGGCAGCTCTTCGGCCGAGGCCTTGAGGAGGCTGCCCGCCTGGGCCACCGCCTCGGCCTGCATGCGGAAGTAGTCGAGGGCCGCCTTGCCCGCAACGCCCGTGATGCGGCGGATGCCCGCGGCGATGCCCTCCTCGCGGACCACCTTGAAGGTCCCGATGGTGCCCGTCGCCGTCACGTGCGTGCCGCCGCACAGCTCCTTGCTGAAGCCCGGCACGTCGATCACGCGCACGGTGTCGCCGTACTTCTCACCGAAGAGGGCCATGGCCCCCGAGGCCTGAGCGTCGGCGAGCGCCATCTCGACGTGCGCCACCGTCCGGTTCGCGAAGATCTGGGCGTTGACCAGATCCTCGACCTTCGTGAGCTCCTCGGGCGTCACGGCCCGCGCGAACGTGAAGTCGAAGCGCAGCTCCGCGGGGCCCACCAAGGAGCCCGCCTGGTTGACCTGGGGGCCCAGCACCTGCTTGAGGGCCGCGTGCAGGAGGTGGGTCGCCGTGTGGTGGCGCATGGTGCTCTGGCGCAGCTCGAGGTCCACCCGGGCCGCGACGGTGTCGCCCACCTGGGGAGCGGGCGTGCCCGCCTCCAGGAAGTGGACGATGGTGGCGCCCATCTTCTGGGTGTCCACGACCCGCGCCGAGCCGATCGTGCCCTGGTCACCCACCTGACCGCCCGATTCGGCGTAGAAGGGGGTGTGATCGAGCACCACGCCCGTGCGGCCGCCCTTGTCCGTGAAGACCTCCTTGACCACGGCCGACTCCTCGCACGAGGTGTAGCCCTTGAAGGGGGTGGCCTCCTTGGTCTGGATCTCGAGCGCCTGGTAGCTGACCTCGCCGCGGGCCGCGCGGGCCCGCTCGCGCTGGACGTCCATGGCCGCATGGAAGCCGGTCTCGTCCACCGTGAAGCCCTTCTCGGCCGCAAGCTCGACCGTCAGCTCGAACGGGAAGCCGTAGGTGTCGTAGAGCTCGAAGGCGGTCTCGCCGGGCACGACCTTGTTGTCCGCCCCGAAGGTGTCGAAGGCGTTCTGGAGCAGCTGGGTGCCGCGGTCGATGGTCTGGTTGAAGCGACCCTCTTCGGCCTTGAGGCTCTCGAGGATGAACTCGCGCTGGGCAGGCAGCTCGGGGTAGTAGGAGTAGTGGCGGATGATGACCTCGCCCAGCTCATGCAGGAAGGTCTGCTGCACGCCGATCAGCTTGCCGTGGCGGATGGCCCGGCGCATGATGCGGCGCAGCACGTAGCCGCGGCCCTCGTTGGAGGGCACCACGCCGTCGCCGATGAGGAAGACCGCCCCGCGCACGTGGTCGGCGATGAGCTTGAGGGAGACGTCCTTCTGGGCGTCCTGGCCGTAGCGGATGCCGGCAAGCTGCGCCGCCTGCTCCATGATGGGCATCAGGAGGTCCGTGTCGTAGTTGGAGGGCACGCCCTGGATGACCGAGGCGATGCGCTCGAGGCCCATGCCCGTGTCGATGTTCTTCTTGGGCAAGGGCGTCAGCTGGCCCGCCTCGTCCCGGTTGAACTCCATGAAGACCAGGTTCCAGACCTCGAGGTAGCGATCGTCGTCCTCGCCCAGGATGGCGTCCGCGTTGCCGTTGCCGCGCTCGACGCCCATGTCGTAGTAGATCTCCGAGCAGGGGCCGCAGGGGCCGGTGGGACCCGCCGCCCAGAAGTTGGAGTCCTCGCCCATGCGCACGATGCGGTCGGCGGGCACGCCGATCTGGTCGCGCCAGATGGCGATCGCCTCCTCATCGGTCTCGAACACCGAGACCCACAGCTTCTCCTTGGGCAGGGCGAGCACGCCCGTCAGGAACTCCCAGGCATGGGCGATGGCGCCCGCCTTGAAGTAGTCGCCGAACGAGAAGTTGCCGAGCATCTGGAAGAAGGTGTGGTGGCGGGCCGTCTTGCCCACGTTGTCGAGGTCGGTCGTGCGGAAGCACTTCTGGACCGTGACCGCGCGCGGGGGAGTGGGCGCGGGCTCGGTGCCCATGAAGATGGGCTTGAACTGCAGCATGCCCGCGGTGGTCAAGAGGACCGTGGGGTCGTTCTTCGGCACCAGGCTGGAGCTGGGCAGGTGGGCGTGGCCCTTGTCCTTGAAGAACTGGATGAACTTGTCTCGAATCTCGTTTCCCGTGAGCGACACGACGTGGTTCCTCTCTCGTAGGGGGCATGGCAAGCAACGCCCCATTTTACCTCATGAATGGAAAAGCCGCCCCGGGGCGATCCCCGGGGCGGCGGCTGGACAAAACCGCCTCTTCAGGCGCTTTACTGTTCCTTTTCGCGGTAGAGCTGGATCACGTTGGAAGGACGCTTGGCCCGCGACAGGATGGTCGGCGCCTTCTTGAGGGCCTGGCGGCCCTTGAGCTTGATGTCCTGAACCGACGGGAACTGCTCGCTGAGCTCGCCGGCCATGCGCTTGATGTCCTTGCGGGTGGCCTCGCCACTCTTGGGGGCCAAGAGGATGCCCGCCGCCGTGCCGAGCGCCGTGCCGATGAGGGCCGTGGCGTAGAATGTCAGGTTGCGCTTCGCGCTCATGGTGCCTCCTATGCCTCCGGGCTGCCCAGGTTGCCTTCGCCCTCGATGAGCTCTTCGCGCTTGTAGGCGGCGGCCTTGCGGCCCGCCTCGACGGCCTCGTTCAGGAGGGCGAGCTTCTCTTCGATGGTGGTGCGGGTGGTGTTGAGGAGGCTCTCGGTGTTGCCGCGTACGTTCTCGGCGAGCTCGCTGGCGCGCAAGCCCATGTCGCCGAGATTCTCACCCAGCTGCGAGCGGGTGTTGCGGCCGGACTGCGGCGCGAGCAGCATGCCGAGCGCGAATCCGCCCAGGGCTCCGATCAACAGGCCGCCGAGCACTTCCAGTCCCGATGCCGATCTGCGTTCCATTGAGATCCTCCTCGATCACAATCCCTTGGAGAAGCGGGCGAGCGTTGCGGCCATGGGCCGATCGCCTCAACCGTGATTATAGGCAGGCAGGGGGCGACTGTAAAGCTGATGGACGCTCAAGCTTGACGAACTTCACGCTCCCCTTGCAGTTGCGTGGCGACGGCCGCGATGCCGGCGATCGCCTCCTCGACCGACTCGGCGGTGGTCGAGCGCCCGACGGTCAGGCGCAGGGAGCCCGCCGCGGCCTCCGCGGTGGCCCCGATGGCCTCGAGCACGTGCGAGGGGGCCTTGCTCTGGGCGCGGCAGGCAGACCCCGCGCTCGCGGCGATGCCCGCGCGGTCCAGGCTCGAGAGCAGGTCGGAACCCACGACCCCCGGGATCGTCAGGTTCACGTTGGTCGGCACGCGCCGCTCCGGATCGCCGTTGAGGCGAGCCCCCGGGATGGCCGCGAGCAGGCCCTCGCGCAGACGGCGGCCGAGCGCTGCCAGGCGCGCCGCTTCGGTATCGAGCTCGCGGGCGGCCCATGCGCAGGCCGCCCCGAAGCCGACGATGCCGGGCACGTTCTCGGTGCCCGCCCGGAGCCCGCGCTCGTGCGAGCCGCCCGTCAGGACCGCATGCATGGGCACGTCGGCGGCGACCACCAGGGCCCCCACCCCCTTGGGGCCATAGATCTTGTGCGAGGCCAAAGAGAGCAGGTCCACCGGCAGGTCCCGGAAGCTCAAAGGCAGCTTGCCCGCGGTCTGGACCGCGTCGCTGTGGAAGTAAGCGCCGTGCTCCCGGACCAGGTGCCCGATCTCCGCGAGGGGCTGCAGGGTGCCGATCTCGTTGTTGGCGTGCATGACGCTCACGAGCACCGTGTCCGGCCGCAGGGCCCGGCGGACGTCCTCGGGATCGACCACCCCCGAGGGGCCCACGCCGACCACCGTCAGCTCGTAGCCGGACTGGGCGAGGTCGCGCGCGGTTGCCAGCACCGCCGAGTGCTCGATGGCCGTCGTGATCATGTGGCGGCCCCGCCCCCGCATGGCTCGCATGACCCCGCGTAGGGCGAGGTTGTTGGCCTCGGTGCCGCCCGACGTGAAGAGGACCTCCTCGGGGGCAGCGCCTACCAGCCCAGCGACCTGGGCGCGGGCCAGCTCCAAGGCGTCGCGCGCCGCCTGGCCCGGGCCGTGGGCGCTGCTGGGGTTGCCCCAGGCGTGTTCGAGGGCCGCTTGCATGGCCTGGATGGCCTCGGGGCGGACAGGCGTGGTGGCGGCATAGTCTAAGTACAGCACGCCACCATTGTACACCTAACCGTAGGTCTCGATCCGGTGCTCCTCGTGCGGCGCATGCAGGAAGTTGGGAGCCGCGGGCCGCTCGAACACGAGCACGTAGCGCCATGCCCCGCCCTGGCGGGTGCAGAGCACGAAGCCCGCGCGGAGCGCCATGTCCACCACCGAGCGCTCGGGAAGGAAATCCAGATCGAGGGCGTCCTCCGCCACCACCAGGCGGCCGTGGGGCTTCAGGACCCGGAAGGCCTCGTGGATCACCCTGTCCGGCTGGGGGATCGTGCCGAGCCCGGAGCCCATCAGGACCCGGTCGAACCCGCCGTCCGGGCACGGCAGGCGGCGTGGGTCGGCCGCCTGGGTCGTGAGGTTGGAGAGGTCTCCCACCTGCTCGGCCAGCCGCCGGAGCATCTCGGGCTCGGCGTCGATGGCCACGATCCGGCCGTCCGCGTGGATCGCCTCGGCGATCGCCCCTGTGAGGGGCGCAAGGCCCGCTCCCATCTCGAGGACATGCTGCCCCCGCTCGAGCTCGAGCGCATGCATGATCGCGGGCACGTCCGCGAGCTGCATGCCGATGGGGCGCGCGCGCAGCCAGGCCAAGGAGGCGGGCATCGCCTCCGGCCAGCGGCGGCGGATGATTCGCGCTGCCAGCTGCAGGCCCGCATAGGCCCCGAGCGTCCACAAAACACCCTTGAGTGCCCTGTTCATCTGATCCTCCCTCTCGACCCACCCATCATGACGGGCCCCGTGCGGCGCGGGCATCGCCGGGTTGGCCAGGATTCGCGGAGGCCTTTCGAGCATCGGGTACAATCAAGCAAGCATTCAACTAAGGAGCGGTACGACCATGCAACGCGCCCTGGCCCTCTTGCCCGTTCTCCTGGCCGCCGTCCTGGGCGGCTGCCCTGCCAGCACCACGCCGCAGACGGGCGTGCAACCCACCTACACGTCGCTGTCCCAGAACGTCTTTGTCGGCTGCTCGACGTCGGGCTGCCACGGGGGCGCTTCGCCCGCCGCCAACCTGAGCCTCACGGCGGACAAGGCCCATGCGGCCCTGGTCGGCGTCGCGCCCGACAACGAGCAGGCCCGTGCGGATGGGCTCCTGCGCGTCACGGCCGGCAACCCGAGCAAGAGTTTCCTCTTGACCAAGCTGCACCCGATCACCACTCCCGCCTACGGCTCCCGCATGCCTCTGGGCGGCCGCCTCACGGATGCCGACATCACGGCGGTGACGCAGTGGATCGAGAAGGGGGCCCCGAAGGACTAGGCGCGTCCGGCCTCGTCGGACCGGATCAAGGAGTAGAGGGCCATGTCGCGCGCCCGGCCACCCCAGACGGACTGGGCCCGCAGGATGCCCTCGAGCACGTAGCCGAGGCGCTCGGCCACCGCGCGGCTCCGGGTGTTGTCGGCCTCGGCCCGGATCTCGACCCGGTAGGCCGCGAGGTCCTCGAAGCAGAACCGGGTGAGCCGCCGGGCCGCCTCCGTCACGTAGCCCTGTCCCACCGCCGAGTCGCGCAGCCAGTAGCCGATCTCGAAGCGGCCCGCCTCCCAGTCGAAGCGGTGCAGGCCCGACGAGCCCAGAAAGCGGCCCGATGCACGGTCGATCATGGCCAGGTTGAAGTTGGTCATCAGGTCGTAGTCGCCGCGCGACCGGCGCACCCAGGCCCGGAACTGCTCGAGGGTGGGCTCGGCCTGGGCCCACGGCATCCACGGCCGCAGGGAGTCGAGGCTCTCGGAGATGGCCTCGACCAGGGCGACCTCGTCACCCGGCTCGTAGCAGCGCAAGACGAGGCGATCGCTCTCCAGGCGATAGGGAAAGTCGGTAGGTTTCGGCATGGAAGGTCTAGCGGCGGGCGACCTTGCGGGTCGGGGCCGTGCGCCGGCGCATGGGCTGGATGCGGCCCTCGCGACGGAAGCGGTAGGGAGCCAGGTCGAACAGGCCCAGCCAGATGAGCATCAGACAAGCAAAGGCCAGCGCGAGCTTCACCGGTACACTCCCGAAAAAGGGGGGCCGAAGCCCCCCAGAGTTGAAAAGTCGGGACGACAGGATTCGAACCTGCGGCCCCCTCGTCCCGAACGAGGTGCGCTACCAAGCTGCGCTACGTCCCGAATGAATGTTAAGATACCACGATTCGCCGCTCTAGACAACTATGCCTTAGAAAGAAACCGACCTCATGCCCCAAGTTCTGCGTGACGCCTCGCTTTACAGCACCCTTGCCGCCATCGGCCTCATGGTGGGGGCCCTGCTCATCGTCAAGGGGGAGGCCTGGGTCAAGCAGTTCTTGCCCCTGGCCATCAGCTTCGCAGCAGGCACGCTCCTGGGCGTGGCCTTCTTCGACCTCCTGCCCGAGGCCCACCACATGGCGGAAGGCCTCAACATCTTCCCGTGGGTGCTCGCGAGCTTCATCGCGTTCTACTTCCTCGAGAACCTGCTCCACTACCACAGCCACCACCACGTCGGCCATCATCACCCCATCGGGCTGGTGGCCTTCATCGGCATGGCCTTCCACTCCCTCATCGACGGCATCATCATCGGCGTGGGCTTCGAGGTGAGCCACACCCTGGGGCTCGTGACCACGCTCGGCCTCCTGGCGCACCAGGTGCCCTCGGGCATCGCCATCACCTCCATCTTGCTGCATGCGGGCTACTCCAAGCGCAAGGCCTTCGGCCACGCGGGCCTGGTCGCGCTCGCGACCCCGGTGGGTGCGGTGGCGACCTCCCTTGTCCTGCGCGGCATGACCGAGCAGACCGTGGGCCTCTTGCTGGCCGTGGCCTCGGGGAGCTTCCTCTACGTGGCCGCGAGCGACCTCATCCCCGAGACGCATGCCGCCAAGCATGCCCTGACGGGGGTGCTCCTACTGGCCGGCGTGGGTGTGGTCTGGGGCGTCCTGCGTCTCTTCCACGCCCACTAGGGGCGATGGCTCGGCGGGCAAGGTGAACCAGAAGGTGGCGCCTTCGCCCGGGCGGCTCGACACGCCGATCTGCCCCCCATGGGCCTCGATGATCGACTTGCTGATGGAGAGCCCGAGGCCGGTGCCGCCCTTGTGCAGGCCCGTGGCCAGCTGACTGAAGCGCTGGAAGAGCCTGGGCTGATCGTCGGGCTCGATGCCGGGGCCCGAGTCGATGACCGCGCAGCGGAGCTCTTGGCCCACTCGCTCGGCCTCGAGGCAGATCGACCCGCCGGCCGGCGTGAACTTGACGGCGTTGGAAACCAGGTTGGCCAGCACGCGTTCGATGCGCTTCTGGTCGAAGGAGCCCACGAGCGGCTCGGGCGGCAGGCTCACCTTCAGCTGGAGGCGGTTCTCCTCGCATTGCGGCTGCATGCTCTGGGCCACCTCGCTCAGCATGGAGCCGAGGTCCGTGGGCTCGCAACGCAGCGTGAAGGTCCCCGCGTCGAAGCGCGCGAAGTCCAGGAGGTCGTCCACCAGGTTCTCGAGGCGCCGGGCACCACGCTCGATCTGCGCGACGAACTCCCGCTGCTCGTCGGACAGTTCCCCTCCGATGCCGTCCTCCAGGAACTCGGCGTAGCCCTTGATGCTCGTGAGCGGCGTGCGCAGGTCGTGCGAGATGGAGCTGACGAAGTTGCTCTTGAGGCGGTCGATCTCCCGCGCCTGGGCAAGCTCCGCCTCGCGGTGCGCCACCTCTTCGATGGCGTGCTTGTAGTCCGTCACGTCCGTGCCCGAGCACAGGAGCCCGACGAGTCGGCCCTGCGGGTCGTGGAGCGTCACGTTGTGCCACACGATGCGCCGCTCCTCGCCGGACAGCGTCCGGATCGGGTGCTCCGCCCGGCTGATGGTCTCCGCGTCGCGCGCCAGCAGCCTGGCAAACTCCGCGCGGGTCGCCTCGCGCTCACGGTCGGGCAGGACCGACGCGAACCAGTCCATCCCGACCAGCTCGGCCGGGTCCCGGCCCAGGATCTCGCCGGCCATGCGGTTGGCGAGCGCCAGCCGACCTTTGGGGTCGATGAGGACGATCATGGCCCCGGCGACGTCCAGGTAACGCTGCGCCCGGTCCCGTTCCTCGCGCAGGGCGGTCTCGGCCTGCTGCAGCGGAGTGATGTCGCGGGCCATGCCGATGATGCCGATCGTCTCGCCGGTGGCCGACAGGTAGGGGAACTTGGTCGTGAGGTAATCGCGCCGCCCGTCCCCGGGAGTCCAGATGGTTTCGAGATGGGTTTGCGCCTGACCCTGCTCGAGGACGTGCTGGTCCTTCTCGCGGTTGAACGCGGCGATCTCCGGCGGGAACAGGTCGTCGTCCGTCGCCCCGATGATCGCGTCCATCGGACGCTCCAGGAGCCGGACGACCTCGGGATTGACCAGCAGGTAGCGGCCCGCCAGGTCCTTGATGAAGATGGCGTCCGTGGCGTGGGTGATGATGGCGCTCAGGGTGGACTCGCTGCGCCGCAGCTCCTGGGTGGCATGAGAGAGCTCGGCCGTCCGGAGTTCGACCTGCTGCTCGATTTGGGCCCTGCGGTCCATGAGGTTGTACTGGTAGGCCGCCGCGAGGCCCGTCCAGACGAAGCCCCCGAGCAGAAAGAGCCACGGCGCGGCCAGCGGATCGGTCACCGGGTCCGTGCTCTGGCAGTTGATCAGCCAGTCGCGCCCCCCCATCGAGAAGGCCTGCTCCCACTCGAGACCGTCCCGTGACTCCGATGGGCCGTCGGGGCCGGTGCTGCTGGCGAGCAGCTGGGCGTCCTCGGGGGCGCTCCGGTCGAGGAGCGTGACGCTCAGGCCGGACAGGTCGAGTCCCTCGACCGCCGCCTGCATCATGTCGTTCAGCCGGAAGACGCCCTCGACCAGGCCCACGAGGGCCGCCCGACGCGCCTCGGCGGTCGCGGGCACCGCCGCGGTCCGGTAGACGGGCACGAAGATGGCGAGGCCGTATTGGCGACCCGGCTCCTGGATGAGCCGAAAGCGCCCCGTGACGACCGCCTGACCGCTCGAAACGGCCTGCTCGATGGCGGCGTCGCGCTCCGCCATGGCGGGAGCGAAGCCGAGGGCACGTTCGTTGCCCGCCATCGGTTCGATGTAGTAGACGGGATAGTACTCCGCGCGGGGCGGGGCCGGCACCATGTTCCCCCGGGCATCGCTTTCGGTGAAGCGGAAGCCCACGAGCCCCGACTGGCGGGCCGCCGCCTCGAAGCGGGCTCGATCGGCCGCGAGCACGCGAGGCACCCATTCGATGGCCTGGATGCCCGACTGGCGAGAAAGCTGGCCCTTGGTGAAGACGTGAAAGTCCCGACGGGTGACGTCGCTCGACGCAGCGAAGAAGTCGCTCACCGAGTAGAGGATCTCGGTGTTGACGGCCAGCTTTTCGCGGACGGCGGCCGCCACGTTTTCGGCCTGCTGATGGAAGCGCTGCGCGCGGCTCTCGGTCTGGTGGTGCTCGACCACCGAGTAGATGCCCAGCGTGACGGTGGTGCCCAGGAGCAGCGTCATGACGACCGGCCCAAATCGCTTGAGCCAGCGCGTGGGGGTCATTTCCCGTGGCGGTCTGAGCTGGTCCAACGTGCAGCACCCTATTTCCGGCAAACGGTCCGGCGATGAAAAGCATTAAGAAGGATATAGCGTCCCGTATGAGGTTTCAAGGAGCCTCACGCAAACGTGACAAGACGGACCCCGGTCACTAAACCGGGGTCCGCGAGCGCTTGGCAGTGAGAACGACCTGCTGGCCCGAACCTGCCCTAGGGATTCAGGCCGCGCATCCGCATCGCCGTTGAGATTTCGGCCACGCCGCCGGCCATGTTGCCCTGCTTGATGTAGATCTGGCCGATCAGGAAGTGCCCGACGGCATTGTCTTCGACCTCGAGGCCCTTCTTGAGGACCGTCAGCGCCTGGTCGAGGTTGTTGGCCTCACCGAACAGGAAGCCCAGATAGTTGTAGCCCCACACGTACTTGGGATCGACCTCGAGGATGCTCTCGAACGAGGTGCGGGCCATGCCCTTGTACTTGGCCGACTCCGCCCGCAGGGCGTCGACCTTGGCGGGGTCGCCCTTGGCGGCGTCCGCGTCCAGCTGGAAGCCGTAGCCCTTGAAGAAGTACCCGAAGGCGAGTCGGAACTGCGCCTCGATGTTTAGCTTGTTCTCTTCGACCATCGGCTTGTAGCGCGCGATGACCTTGTCGGCGTAGGTCGGGTCGAGGTCGTGGACCTTCTTGAGGGCGGTGTAGCCGGACTCCAGCTTCACGGTGCGGCCGAGGCCCATGGCCAGGTCGAAGTGCGCGTCCGGATTGGCGGGTTCGGCATCCACCCGGCGCTGCAGCGCCTCGATCTCGGCCTTGGGGGTGTCGACGGCCCAGGCAGCGGGAGCCATGCAGGTCGCCGCCAAAATGGCGACCAGGGGCAGGTAGCGAAGCTTCGGCATCGACGTGATCCTTTCGTCGGGGTGGGCGCCAGCGAACGCCGGCCTCTGGTGGTCGGTTGGAACATGGACGAGGGCGCCCAGTGGGAAGTTCCCACGTTCAGAATAGGCGATCGTGCCTTTGAGGCCAAGGGTCATGGCCCCGCCTTCCATGTGTTCCCGATCACCCTGGACGCTAACGCGACAGCCTGGCCTTTGGAGCCAGGCCCAGCCTATAATGATGAATCGTCGGAATAGCACAGCCGGATCCCATCCGACCCCGATCCGCGGATCTGCAGAGGAGAAAGCAAGCCATGCGTTACTTCGTTACCGGCGCCACGGGCTTCATCGGCGGCCAGGTCGCGGCTCGTCTGCTCGCCCAGGGGCATGAGGTCATCGCGCTCGTCCGCAACCCCGAGAAGGCGAGCCACTTGGCCGCCATGGGCGCCCGGATCCAGCCCGGCGACCTCCTGGACGCCGAGCGTGTCGTCGCGGGCATGCGCGGAGCCGACGGCATCTACCACCTCGCGGCGTGGGTCCAGATGGGGGCACGCGACGACCGCGCCTACCGCGTCAACGTGGAGGGCACGCGCAACGTGTTGACGGCCATGCGCGACCTGGGCATTCCCAAGGGCGTCTACACCAGCTCGGTGGCGGTCTATTCCGACACCGACGGGGAGCTGGTCGACGAGACCTTCCGGCATGACGGCCCGTGGCTCACGGAGTACGATCGCACCAAGTGGCTCGCCCACTACCAGGTGGCGCTGCCCATGATGGCCGAGGGGCTGCCTCTGGTCATCGTGCAGCCAGGGCTGGTGTACGGGCCGGTGGAGGGTAACCCCATCCAGCAGGCCTTCGAGCTCTACCTCAAGCGGCAGCTTCCGGCCGTGCCGAGTCAGACGAGCTTCAGCTGGACGCACGTGGCGGACGTGGCGGATGGCCACTTGCTGGCCATGGAGCGCGGCCGGGTGGGCGAGGCCTACAACCTGACGGGTCCGCGCCACAGCCTGGTCGAGACCTTCGAGCTGTGCGAGCAGCTCACGGGCATCCCTGCTCCGCGCCTGACGGCGAGCCCCGAGCTGGTCAAGGGGCTGGCGGCTATTGCCCGGCTGGTCGAGCGGGTACTCCCGCTTCCGTTGGTCATGCGCTCGGAGAGCCTGCGCAGCCTCGCCGGGACCACCTACGGCGGCAGCTACGAGAAGGCGAAGGCCGAGCTCGGCTACGCTCCGCGCTCGCTGGAGGTGGGCATGGCCGAGACGCTCGCCTACGAGATCCGCCGGCTCGGCATCGACGTCCCGGCGGTCGCGAGCGTCTAGGAGAGGGCGCCGGTCGAGGCCAGCCAGCGGACGAACTCGGCCTCGTCGGTGCGCACGGCCCCGTTGGCCAGGAGACCCTCGTAGAGGCGGGTCGCCTCGCCACCCGTGAAGTCCCGCTCGCCCATGGGCCCGCCCAGGAGGTACACGGGGCGGCCGCTCTCGGCGACCGCGCGCAGGTTCTCGAGGTTGCCGGGCCCGAAGCCCACCCCCGTCACTACCACCACGTCCGCCTGCGCCAGGCGATCGCGCAACAGCCGCGCGCTCTCCGGGGTCACCGAGGCGAAGGGCGCCTCGGTGATGCTGGGGATGCCGAGGCTCGTGGCGAGCTCCAGGTCGGAGTCCAGCGCGTTGAGCACGCCCACCGTCACGTCGTAGCCCTGGGCATAGAGCCTGGGAATCAGGGTCTGGGCCGACGAGCCGCCCGCCACCACGTGAATGGTCCGGTGCCGGCGGCGCCCCGAGTTCAAGGCCATGCGCGGCAGGATGTAAGGCGCTCCCGTCTCCGGGTGGTTGCGGACGTGCACCGGCACGCCGTAGGCCCGCGCGATCGCCTCCTCCGTCAGCACCTCGGCGGGTGAGCCGTCCTTCTCGAGGCGCCCGTGGTGCAACAGGAGTAGACGCGAGCAGAACTGGGCGGCCTGGTTGAGATCGTGCAGGACGGCCACCACCGCGAGGCCGCGCGCGCGGCTGAGATCCGAGACCTGGCGCATGAGCTCGAGTTGATAGCTGAGGTCGGCCCACGCCGTGGGCTCGTCCAGCAAGAGGAGCTGGGGCTCCTGGGCGAGCGCCTGCGCCAGACGCACCCGCTGCTGCTCGCCGCCCGACAGCGTCCCCATGCGCCGGTCCTTCCAACCCTCCACGCCGAGTGCCTGCATTGCCTCCAGGACCACGCGGCGATCCGCCTCGCCCTGCCCCCAGCCAAAGGCCTGCTGATAAGGATGACGGCCGAAGCTCACCACCTCGTGGACCGAGAAGTCCCCGTCAGAAGGCGGCTGCTGGGGAAGTACGGCCATGCGCCGCGCGAGCTCCTGGGGGCGGTACTGGTCGAAGGGCTTTCCGAAGAGCTCGACTTGCCCCTGCATGGGCTTGATGAGGCCGCTGACGGCCTTGAGGAGGGTCGACTTGCCGGTGCCGTTCGGGCCCAACAGGCCCACGAACTCGCCCGGCCGCACCGTGAAGCTCACGCCCTCGAAGGCCGGGCGTCCGTAGCCCGCCGCCAAGCCCTGGACCGACAGCACGCTCATGACCGTCGCTCCCCGAGCACCAGGAACAGGAAGAACGGGGCTCCGAGCAGGGCCGTGAGCACGCCGACCGGCACCTCGGTGGGCGCCCAGGCCGTGCGGGCGACCAGATCGGCGACCACGAGCAGAATAGCGCCCAGCAGGCACGAGATGGGCAGGAGTCGGCGCAGGTCCGGTCCCACCAGGAGGCGCGCCAGGTGCGGCACCATGAGGCCGACGAAGCCGATCATCCCGCAGCTCGCGACCACCGATGCCGTCACGAGCGTCGCCCCCGCCAAGAGCAGGCGCTGGCACCAGTCCACGTCCACCCCGAGGCTGCGGGCCCGGTCGGGACCGAGCTGCAGGACGTTGAGGTGGCGCACCTGCGAGAGGATGAGCGCCAACCCCACGCCGAGATAGGGCAGCATCTGGAGGAGCTCGCCCCAGGCCCGGCCCGAGAAGCCGCCGAGCATCCAGAAATAGAGGGTCGTCACGGACTCCGCGTGCCAGTAGGTCAGCAGGCTCAGCGTCGCCGAGAAGAAGGCGCCCACGGCCATGCCGACCAACAGCACCCGCTCGATGGAAAAGGTGCGATCGCGGCCCGACAGGGAGTAAATGAGGCCCACCGCCCCCAGGGATCCGAGGAAGGCGAAGGCCGGCACGAGGTTGGCTCCGCCGGGGAGGCTGTCGCCGAAGAACATCGCGACGGCCGCCCCGAGCGCACCGCCCGAGGAGACGCCGATGAGGTAGGGGTCGGCGAGCGGGTTGCGCAGGAGGGCCTGCCACGTGGCCCCCGCCGAGGCGAGGCCGACGCCCGCCACGATGGCCAGGAGCACGCGGGGAAGCCGCACGTCGTAGAGAATGGTGCCCCAGCTCTCCTCGCGCCCGCGCATGGTGATAAGATCAATCCATCCGAGCGTCGGGATATCAACCGCCCCCCAGCGAAGCCCCAGACCGGCGGCCCCGACGAGCACCGCCACGAGGACGAGCGCCAGGCCCCACCACGGGATCGCGCGGCGCGGCGGGGTGATTTCGAGAGATGAGGGCTCCGGCATGGCCAAGGGCACCAACGACGGCCGGCTTGCGCTGGCAAAAGAGGGGGAAAACCTGGCAGCGCACTACCTCGAGCGCTTGGGATACGCGATTGTAGCACGCAATGCGCGCACCCGGTGGGGAGAGGTGGACCTGGTGGCCCGGGACGGGGCGACCTGGGTGTTCGTCGAGGTCAAGACCCGGCGCAGCGAGCGCTACGGCCACGGGGCCGAGGCCGTCACCTACCACAAGCAGCAGCACATCATCCGCATGGCCAAGATCCTGCTCGCGCGGTACCAGGCCTTCGAGGCCCCGGCGCGTTGCGACGTGGTGGAGGTGTTGCTGCGCAAGGGCGCCGAGCCCGGCATCCGACACCTGCCAAATGCGTTTGGCGAATAGGCCCCGCGAGAAAGCCCGCCTTCTGGGTAAAATACCGACGTCCAGTCTTCGAAAGGGAGCGCCATGAAGAAGTTCGTCCGGGCCCTCTTCGCCCTGAGAGCACCTAACAAAACCAGGCATGGGTCGCCTGTGGCCGCCTACCGGCGGCTGGGTGGAACCGTTTTGTTAGGCGCTCTCACCCTCGTCGCGACGGCCCTGCCGGCGCAGGCCTACGCGCCGAAGGTCTTGAAGGTGGGCTTCACGCCCTGGGAGAACCCCAGCGACATGGCCAAGACGGCGGCCCCGATGGTCGAGATCCTCTCGAAGGCCACGGGCATGAAGGTGCAACCCTTCCTGTCGACGGACTACTCGGGCGTCATCAGCGCGATGCAGGTGGGCAAGGTGGACGTGGCCTTCTTTCCGCCCGCGGCCTTCGTGATGGCCGAGAAGAAGGCCGGGGCCCAGGTGCTCCTCAAGAGCCAGTTCAACGGCAAGGCCCAGTACTACGGCGCCATCATCACCCGCAAGGACTCGGGCATCACGTCCCTCAAGGACCTCAAGGGCCGGACCTTCGCCTTCGTGGACCCGACGTCCGCCTCGGGGGCCATCTACCCCAAGGCCATGCTGATGGACGCGGGCATCACGCCCGAGCGCGACCTCAAGCGCATGCTCTACGCCAACGGGCATGACGCCGTCGTGCTCGCCGTGGTGCGCGGCAAGGTGGATGCCGGGGCCGCCTACTGCAACGACCCCGAGGGCAAGCGGAGCGCCTGGTCGACCATGCTCAAGGACCCCAAGGACCGGGCACAGGTCCGGGTCCTCGCCGTCTCCAAGCCCATCCCGGCCGACAACATGGCCGTGCGCAAGGGCCTCGACCCCGCCATCGTCGCCAAGATCAAGAAGGCCTTCCTGGACCTGTCCGCTACCGCCGAGGGGCGGGCCAAGATCCGGGCCATCTACCAGGTCGACGGCTTCGTCCCCGCCCAGTCCAGCGACTACGACTCCATGCGCGAGGCCCTGCGTAAGGTCAATTTGAAGATCTGAGGGAGGGCTTGACCATGCGCGAGGCCCTGCGCAAGGTCAACCTCAAGATCTGAGCCAACTCTTAAACGAGACTCCCTGGCAAACTTAAACCGACGTTTACCGTTTACGCGACCCGCCCGCCGATATCTCTCCTAAGACGCACAGGAGGGTTTGGTATGCGGGTCGCTCACTTTTGTTCCCTGGCCTTGGTCGCAGGAATGCTGGTGCTCGCCGGCTGCGGCGGGACCGCCACCCTCGTCGACCCGACGGCTCAGGATCAGGCCAAGCAGCTCAAGAACGCGACGCCCACGCCCGTCGTCGTGGCGCCCACGCCGACGCCCACCCCGGCCCCCCAGGTCAACGCCCGGCTCACGGTCACGGTCAAGGACGTCGACAAGGCCACCCTCGGCCTCGGCAAGCTCAAGGCGACCCTCGAGATCGTGAACCCCTCGCCCATCCTCCTGACGGGCAACCTCAAGATCACCTTCATGAAGAAGGGGCAGCCCACCGAGGACGTCCAGACCAAGACCGTCTCGGTGCCCCCGCAGCAGACGCAGACGCTGAACGTCACCTCGACCTCGTGGTTCATGGACAACGTGCAGGCCGTCATCGAGATGGAGAACGGCGGCTACGACCCCCACGGCGGCCAGCTGACCGGCAGCTACTAAGCTTTCAACCGACGCGGGCCCGGTGGTTTCGACCACCGGGCCCGCGGGCGTTTTGCCGTTACCGGAACCAGCGCGCGATCACGTTGAGGATGAGCGTCAGCAAGAGGCTCAGGAGGATGGACGAGGCGAACGGCACGTACACCTTCCAGTGCTCGCCGCCGAAGGTGAGGTCGCCCGGCAGCTTGCCGAGCCCCAGCTTCCCGAACAGCATGAAGGCCCCGCCCGCGACCACCAGGACCGCGCCCACCAGCAGGATCAGCCTTCCCATGGCTTCGAGGTTCATCGCTCCTCCTTCCCTCACCCCCCATGGTAGCGCATGAAGTTTGGTCCCGGGCGCGCAAACGGCCGATCGATCCGGTACAATGCTCATAGCACCTATCCCTTCACCCCTTCACCTTAGGAGGACCAATGAAGTTCTTTCTCGATACCGCCAACCTCGACGAGATCCGCGAGGCCGCCAGCTGGGGCCAGATCGATGGCGTGACCACCAACCCCAGCCTCATCGCCAAGGAAGGCCGCGACTTCAAGCAGGTCATCAACGAGATCTGCTCCATCGTCGACGGCCCGATCAGCGCCGAGGTCATCAGCCTCGATGCCGAGGGCATGCTCCGCGAGGGCCGCGAGTTCGCCAAGTGGCACCCGAACATCATCATCAAGCTCCCCATGACCATCGAGGGCCTCAAGGCCGCCAAGGTCTTCTCCGCCGAGGGCATCAAGACCAACGTGACGCTGGTCTTCTCGGCCAACCAGGCGCTCCTGGCCGCTCGCGCCGGCGCGACCTACATCTCCCCGTTCGTGGGCCGGCTCGATGACGAGGGCCAGGACGGCATGACGCTGATCGCGGAGATCGTGGAGATCTTCTCGAACTACGACTTCGAGACCCAGATCCTGGTCGCCTCGGTGCGCCACCCGATCCACGTCTCGGCGGCCGCCAAGCTCGGCGCCGACGTCGTCACCATGCCCTACAAGATCCTCAAGCAGATGTACCACCACCCCCTGACGGACGTGGGCATCGAGAAGTTCCTCAAGGACTGGGAGAAGACCAAGCAGCCCGTCGCGTAACCCGCGATCGCCACCACAACAGAGGCGCGGCCGGATGTTCCGGCCGCGCCTCTTGCCTTGGGGTTACTCCTGGTCTTCGCGCAGGCCCGCGAGCACGCTGTAGTCCTCGAGGGTGCTGGTGTCGCCCGTGGCCTCGTGCCCCGCGGCGATGTCCCGCAACAGGCGGCGCATGATCTTGCCCGACCGCGTCTTGGGCAGGGCGTCCGTGAAGCGGATCTCGTCCGGACGGGCCAGGGCCCCGATCTCGCGGGCCACGTGCTCCCGCAGCTCCTGCTTGAGGGCCTCGGTCGGGGCGTTGCCGGTCTGCAGCGTGACGAAGGCCGCGATGCCCGTACCCTTGATCTCGTCGGGACGGCCCACCACGGCCGCCTCGGCGACCAAGGGATGGCTGACGAGCGCGCTCTCGACCTCCATGGTCCCCAGCCGGTGGCCCGAGACGTTGATGACGTCGTCCACGCGGCCCATGATCCAGAAGTAGCCGTGCTCGTCCCGCCGCGCGCCGTCGCCGGCGAAGTACATGCCCGGGATCTCGGACCAGTAGGTGCGCTTGAAGCGCTCGGGGTCGCCCCAGATGGTCAACATCATCGAGGGCCAGGGGCGCTTGATGACCAGGTACCCGCCGTGGTTCTGCTCCACCGATTGGCCCTGCTTGTCCACCACGTCCACCGCGATGCCCGGGAAGGGCAGGGTGGCCGTGCCGGGGATGGTCGGCGTGATGCCCGGCAGGGGCGTGATCATGATGGCGCCCGTCTCCGTCTGCCACCAGGTGTCGACGATGGGGCAGCGATCGCGGCCGATGATCGACCGGTACCACATCCAGGCCTCGGGGTTGATGGGCTCGCCCACCGAGCCCAGGAGGCGCAGCGAGCCGAGGGTATGCTTGCAGGGCCACTGCTCGCCCGCCTTGATGAAGGCGCGAATGGCGGTGGGCGCCGTGTAGAGGATGGTGATGCCGTAGCGGTCGATCATCTCCCAGAAGCGGTCGGGCGCGGGCGTCATGGGCGCGCCTTCGTACATGAAGATGGTCGCGCCGTTGGACAGCGGCCCGTAGACCAGGTACGAGTGGCCCGTGACCCAGCCGATGTCGGCCGTGCACCAGAAGACGTCCTCCTCCTTGAGGTCGAACGTCCACTTGGTCGTGAGCGTCGTGCCGAGCATGTAGCCGCCCGTCGAGTGGACGACCCCCTTGGGCTTGCCCGTGGTGCCCGAGGTGTAGAGGATGAAGAGCGGGTGCGACGACTCGACGGGCACGGCCGGCTGCTCGGCGGAGGCGAACTCCATCATCTCGTGGTACCAGTGGTCGCGACCGGGGCGCATGGTCACGTCCTGGCCCGTGCGCCGGACGACCACCACGTGCTGGATGCTCGGCGAGCCCTCGAGGGCCGTGTCCACGTTGCTCTTGAGGGGCACGACGGAGCCGCGGCGCCAGCCGCCGTCGGCGGTGACCACGAGCTTGGCCTGGGCGTCGTTGATGCGATCCTTGAGGGACTCCGACGAGAAGCCGCCGAACACCACCGAGTGGGTCGCGCCGATGCGCGCGCAGGCGAGCATGGCGACCGCCGCCTCGGGGATGAGCGGCATGTAGATGGCGACGCGATCGCCCTTCTCGACGCCCAGTGACTTGAGGACGCTCGCGAACTTGCAGACCTCGTGGTGCAGCTGCTGGTAGGTCAGGGTGCGGCGATCGCCAGGCTCCCCCTCCCAGATGAGGGCGGCCTTGTTCTTGCGCCAGGTCGAGAGGTGCCGATCGAGGCAGTTGACGCTCGCGTTGAGCTCGCCGCCGACGAACCACTTCGCAAAGGGCAGGTCCCACTCGAGCACCTGGTCCCACGGCCGGCTCCAGACGAGCTCATTGGCGGCGTGCTCGGCCCAGTAGCCCTCCGGATCCGCCTCGGCGCGCTCCACCAGGGCCCGGTACTCGTCCATGCTCTTGAGGTGCGCGCTGCGGGCGAAGTCGGCCGGCGGCGGGAAGAGACGGTGCTCGTGGAGCAGGCTCGTGATATCGGTCGTGGACATGGCATCCTCCCTTGGACTAGGTGCGTCGGCGCACGATGGTGCCTCATCATACCACCCGACTGGTGGTTGCCAGACTTTTAATGACGATTCGTCAAGCGCCCCATTCCGCCTTCAACCGCTCCACCAGGGGCACGTCCGCGGGCGCGTAGCGGAAGTCGTCCAGCTGATCGCGCCGGACCCAGCGCACCGCGTGGCATTCCAGCGGCCGCGGCTCGCCCGCGACCAGCTCGGCCCAGTAACAGGTGAGATGGATGCGCCGCTCCCCGTAGTCGTGGGTGACGTCGCCGAGCCGCGCTCCGACCCGGATGGGCACGCCGAGCTCCTCGCGGATCTCGCGCGCGAGGCAGGCCTCGGGGGATTCTCCCGGCTCGACCTTGCCGCCGGGGAACTCCCAGAGGAGCGCCTCGTGCTTGCCCGGAGGCCGCTGCGCGATGAGCACCTCGTCTCCGCGCCGGATGACCGCTCCGACGACCTCTATGGACCGCATGCCACCTCCCCACACGAAACGAAGCAGGCCATGACTTTACAGGGACCGGCACCCTTTGCATAGGTCATCCCCGGGCCGACATCCGGAATGCTCCCCGGGCGCCAAATAAGGTGATAGAATCGCTTGCGTCCATCCCTGGAGGATTTCATGCGCCGTCTTGCTGCCCTTTGCACCCTCTGCTGCCTCTCGGTGGTCGCCGTTCCGGCCCCGCCGACGATCGCGGCCGACGCTCCCAAGGCCATCCTCATCTCCCTGGACGGGGGAGGAGAGCGCTTCCTCGAGCGGATGGTCGTCTCGGGACTGATGCCCAACCTGGCGGCCATGCGCAAGAACGGCGTCCAGGCGGACTACGCGCTCACCAACTTCCCGAGCAAGACGGCCGCCGGGCATGCCTCCATCTGGACGGGCGCCTACGGCAACGTCAACGGCGTCACCGCGAACGCCGTGCCCATGCTGCCCGCGAGCGAGCACACGCTCCTGGAGAGCCGGTCGGGCTTCGACAGCGCGGCTTTGAGGGCGGAGCCCATCTGGGCGACGGTGGCGCGCGCGGGAAAGCAAGCCCTCGTCCTGCAGGGCACCCAGCTTTCGCCCTTGAGCGAGTACGGTCCCACCGGTCGCTTCGGGGGAGCCAGCGCCGGCAAGATGACCCTCTTCGACAGCTACAGCGGCCTCTTGGAGCACGACTGGGTCCTGGACTCGACGGCCTCGCTCCGGCCGGCCGCGGGCTGGGCCTCCTTGCCCATGGGCCGGGAGGTCCCCCAGGAGGTGGATCTCAAGGCGGGCGACAGCGCCTTCAAGGGCGTGTTCTACGACGACCCGGCCGATCCGGTGGCGGGCTACGACACGCTCGAGATCCGGCCCCGCAAGGAGTCGATCTCCGGGGCGGTGGTCCTCAAGGCCGGTCCCTGCGAGCCCGGCAAGATCGACAAGTTCAGCTTTCCGGTGCCCGTGACCATCAAGGGCGCCACCAGCAGCGTGGTGTTCCGCCTCTTCGACCTGGCGCCGGACTTGAGCTCCCTGCGGCTCTACCGGACGGCGATCGCCCCGGAGCTCTCCAACCGCCCCGACCTGGTGGGCGACTACATCGCGCGCACCGGCGGCCTGGTCATCAAGGGCGCCGAGGACCAGTACGCCCGGGGCAAGCTCGGCCCGACGCTCTTGCAGGGCGGAGAAGGCCAGGCGGAAGACCGGCTCGTCGAGACCGTGCGGCTTGCGATGGCGAGCCGCACCGAGAAGCTGCGTCATGCGGCCAAGGCCTACCCGTGGGACCTCATCGTCTACTACCTGCCGTACCCGGACGGCGTCGAGCACCTCTGGTACGGACTGGTGGACGACCGTAGCCAGGCCTACCGGGCGGACATCGGCCCCAAGCTCTGGCCCTATCTCGAGGCCGTGGCCGGGATCGTCGACGAGTTCATCGGCGAGGCGCAGCGGGTCGCGGGCGATCGGGCGGTGGTCGCGATCGCGAGCGACCATGGCATGGAGGGCGTGGCCCGCGACTTCTTCCCGAACGTCGTGCTGCGCCGGGCGGGGCTCCTGGCCGTCGACGACAAGGGCAAGATCGACCTCTCGCGCACCAAGGCTTTCTATTCCCCCAACGACGGCGCCTACGTCGTCATCAACGCGACGGACCACAAGGGCGGCATCGTGCCACCCCATCAGGTGGCCCGCGTCACCGAGCAGGTCGTGCAGGCCCTGCGGGCCGTGCGCGATCCCAAGACCCAGGCGCGGGTGGTCACGAGCGTCTTCCACGCCAAGCAGGCGGACCCCAAGCTCGGCATCGGCGGTCCGGCGGGCGGCGACCTCTACCTCGACCTGCAGTCGGGGCTTTACTTCAACGCCGCGGCCGAGGGCAACGAGCTCTTCAAGGCGCGCCATCCGTTCGCGAGCGGCGGGCACATCTTCAACCCGAGCCGAGCGACCATGCATGCGGTCTTCTACCTGGAGGGCCCGGGCGTGAAGAAGGGCCTCGTCCTGCCGCCGGCGCGCAGCATCGACGTGGCCCCCACGCTCTGTCGCCTGCTCGGCATCCCCATGCCGGCACAGGCGACGGGCCGGGTGCTCACGGACGCGCTCGTCCAGCCCTAAAGGGTGTGCGGACAGCCTCTAGGACTTGGTCCAGGTGAGCCCTCCAGAGACAGGCGCGGAGGCCTGTCCCACTGGGTCACACCCCTATTCGGCCCCGTAGGCTAGCGCGTCACGGGCGACGGCGACGGTCCCGGGGTCGGACCCGGCAGGGTCCCCGCGCCACCCGGCGGCGGGTAGTACGTCGGCGTAGGGCTGGGCTCCGGCCCGCCCCCGCCGCCCGAGGGCGCCGGACCGCAGCCGGCGAGCAGCACCAGCAGCAAGCCGATCATTCGTCTCATGGCCTCGCCTCCCCTCTGCATGCATCGATTGCACCGCAAGGCGGGACAGCACGCATCGCACCCGCCGCCGAGTTTGGCGCCATCCGTTGGCGATCTTGGCTAGTGAGCCCCGGGGTCAGGGTGACGGAAACGCCCGATCGAAGTGATCAAGCGCGGAGCGGCTTACACGTACAGGTACTTCAGCGCCCGGGGCAGGCGGCGGCGCCAGTTGCGCTCGTTGTGCGAGCCCCGGGAATCCGGGCGCCACAGGAAGTGGACGTTGCGGATGAAGCCCTTGCGCTCCAAGAGGTCCGCCATCCACTTGGCGTGCTCGATGACGATGCCCTGGGCCTCGCGCGCCCCGCAGTCCAGGTAGATGCGCGGGAAGCCCCCGCATGCGGCCTTCGAGACGTAATAGAAGATCTCCCCCTCCTTCACCCAGAGGGACGGAGACATGCACAGGGCCTTGCCGAAGAAGTCGTTGTGCCGAAAGAAGCCGTAGAGGGACATGAGCCCGCCCAGGGACGAGCCCCCGATCAGCGTGTGCTCCGGCCCCTCGAGGACGCGCAGGTCCTCGCGCACCATCTGCGCGAGCGGCCCCACGACCCAGTCGAGCAACAGATCCCCGAGGGCCCGCTGACCCTCGGCCACGGGCCAGGGCGCGAGCTCCTCGGCCCGCGAGACGCCCCCATGATGGATGCCCACCACGATGGGAACCGTCAGGCCCTTGGCCGCCCGGGCGTCGAGCGCCTTGTGCATGTGCCAGCCGCCGGAGTAGGACCCTTCGTCGCCGAAGAGGTTCTGGCCGTCGAACATGTACGCGACCGGGTAACGATCCTTGGACTGGTCGTAGCCGGGCGGCAGGTAGATGGTCAGCCGGCGCGTCCCCTCGATGCCCTTGATGTGGAAGGGCTTCGTCTGGTGCAGGCGGCCGGTGGGATGGTGCGTGCGGGTCAAAGGTCCTCCTGAACGGTGACGTCCATTCTTCCATGGGAGGCCCGATCTGGGGAGCCCCGGCGCGGGCTAGTCGAAGATGGCCGACCAGACGCGCTCGAACGGCTCGAGCGTCTCGAAGGCGGCATCCGGCTCGTGGGCCAGGAGGGCGTCGAGCGAGTAGGTCCCGGTCGCGACCGCGATCGAGCGGACGTCGAGGTGGCGGCCGCAGGCGACGTCCGCGGGCGTGTCCCCGATGATCACGACCTCCTTGCCCCGGTGCTCGCGGCCGGTCCGCTCCAGGGCCCGGCGTACCGCCACTGCCGGCAACTCGCTGCGCACTCCGGAGTCGCAGCCGTAGGCCCCGAAATCGAAGTAGCGATCGAGCCCATGGACCGCGAGCTTGGCCTGCGCCCCCTCCTGCACGTTGCCCGTGAGCAGGCCGAGGGTCACGCGCTCGTCTCGGGCGAGGGCCTCGAGCAGGGGCTCGACGCCCGGCATCACGCGACAGGTCTCGGGGGTGAGCAGGCCCCGCAAGTAATGAAGATAGCGCTCGAGGGCGGCGTCCATCCGGGCGTCGATGGCCTCCCGCGAGAGGCCCGCAGCCCCCAAGAGCTCGTAGCAAAGCAAGGGGTCGGTCTTGCCGCCGAAGTCCCAGGTCGCGACCGGACCGGTCGCCCCGTAGACCTCTTGCAAGGCCTGCCCTAGGGCCTTTCGACCTGAACCCTTGGTCCGAATGAGCGTGCCGTCGATGTCGAACAGTACCAATCGCATGCTGAGTCCCTTTCCATCCCCATTGTACCGCCTCGCGCGGCCGTTGGGCGCCGTTCGGTGTAACATGGTCCGGCCCACTCGCCCCGCCAAGGGCCCAGGACGACCCCGAGGAGCCCCGTGAACCACGAGAACCCGTGGCGTACGCTCGAGAGCGTGCCCCAGTACGAGAATGCCTGGATCCGCGTCCGGGAGGACCGGGTCCTGCGCCCCGACGGCCAGCCGGGGGTGTACGGGGTGGTCGAGTTCAAGAACCGCGCCATCGGGGTCGTCCCGGTCACAGCCGAGCTCGATACCTTCCTGGTGGGGCAGTACCGCTACCCGCTGCACGCCTACTCCTGGGAGATCCCCGAGGGCGGCGGGCCGCTGGGCGAGTCCCCGCTCGAGTCGGCCAAGCGCGAACTCGCAGAGGAGACGGGACTGACGGCCGCGCGCTGGACCTACCTGGGCGACCTGCACACATCCAACTCCGTGACCAACGAGGTCGGGGCCGTCTACCTGGCCGAGGGGCTGAGCTTCGGAGAGAGCCGGCCCGAAGGCACCGAGCGCCTGGAGGTCCGGCGGCTCCCGCTCGCGGAGGCCTACCGCATGGCCATGGCCGGGGAGATCACCGACAGCCTGGCCGTCATCGGGCTCGCCCGCGCATGGGCGTACCTCCAGAGCGGGCGATCGCTCCCCATCCAGCGAGGCTCCCTGGCCGAGTAGGCACCCATGAACCTTGGCCGATTCGGCCGAGGCAAGCGGCCGTTGGGAAGGCTAGGCTGGTCGCATGGGCGGCCAGACGACGGATGAAGCGACCAAAGAGGGGATCCCCTCGACCGCCATGCGGCGGCTCACGGTGTCCGTCTCGTCGGGCGCCCTGGCGTCCCTGGCCCTGGTCCTGAGCATCGGCCTCATGGCCTCTTGTGCCGGTGGCCCGGCCGCCACGCCTCCAGCGCCCACGGCCCTCAGCTCGCCGAGCCCCGTCCCGAGCGCTGCGCCGCCCGAGCTGGTGCCCCTGCCCGGGATGGCCTCCGATCCGGAGCTGGCCCCCGAGATCCCCCTGATCGTGCTGCTATCCCGCTCCTTGGAGGCCGACATCGCCGGCTGGTGGCGCCTGGATGGGCAGCTCGCCAACGTGGGTCAGGCCCCCGCCCGGGACGTGGCGGTCGTCGTGCGCTTCTACGACGCCGCGGGCCTCCTCCTCGACACCCGCGCGGCCGTGGTTGGCCCCCAGGCCCTCCTACCCGGCAAGCAGGGGCACTACGGGCTCATCTGGCCGCCGGATCCGCGGATTGCGAGGGTTACGGTGCAGCCGACGTGGAAGCTGCTGCCCCTGGAATAGACGCCGGGCCGGGGGGCAGCTCGTGGATCTCGACCACTCGCCACTCCTCGCGGTTTCCGGTGGCGCGCAGCGTGAGCCGGGGCTTGTAGCCCAAGGCCATGAGGCTCGGGCTCGCGGTGGCCACGGGCCGGTCGTTCAATAGGGCCACGACGGTCCCGGCCACGGTGTCGACCTCGGCGCCGAAGCGCACCCAGTCCCCGATCTTGACGGCGTTCGGAACCTTGGCGAGCTGCTTCCAGCCCGATCCCTGCATGGGCGCCGCGTTGTCCGCCTGCCAGATGAAGAAGTCCGTGTCGGTCTGGAGGACCTCCACGTAGCTCTTGGGCGTCAGGTAAAAGACCTGGCTTGCGAGCTCGCCGTACCCGTTGAAGCGCTGGGCGCCGCCCATGCTGCGCCCCTCGAGCACCACCCGGTAGCGCTCGGGCAAGCTGCCTTCCGCGCCGAAGGCGTCCCCGTCGTAGCGGCGAAACGAGAGGGGCTCGGCCATGCGGACATTGGCGAGCGGGACCACCAGGCTCGCTGAATTGCCCACGCGCCGGACCTGCCAGCCCCCGTCGTAGAGCCAGGGGTAGCTGTGGCCGTCCTCGACGACGTCGATCCAGTCGGCCGGAGGCAGGCCGCTGGGCATGCGGCCCCAGTCGGCCACGTAGCGGGCCTGGCCCCCCGCCTTGGCCTTGGTCTTGGCGGCGGCCCCCGCCGGATCGACGGGGTTGACGGGGCGCGAGCAGGCCCACAGCACCGCGATGCCAGCCGCCAGCAGGAGCCGTGCCATGCCCATCGCCACCTCCTCACCGCGCCATGAAACGATGCCGACGCCCTTGGCAGCTCCCGACAGGCAGCGGCGCGGCGTCGATACTCACGCTCATGCTAGCCGCTGCCACAGCCCCGCGCTTTGGGCAAGTTGCACAAGCGATAGGCCCGTCATTTGGCCAGGGGCGACAGCTCGTAGTGCTCCAGCAGGTCGAGGGGATCGGCGTAGACGGCGAGCGCGCCCTTCAGGGCCGATTCGTCCCATCCGCCCGAACGCACGCCGATCATGGGTACGCCGGCCTTACGGGCGGCCGCGAGGTCGTAGGGCGTGTCGCCCAGGAAGACCGCCTCGTCGGGCGCGACTCCCGCCTGCTTGAGCGCCGCCTCCACCAGGTCCGGTGCCGGCTTGGAGTGGGCGACGGCCTGGGCATCGGTGGTCTCGTCGATGAGGTCCGAGACCTGGGCCACCTCGAGCAGCGGCACGAGCTCCTCGGCCTCGGCACTGGTGGCGACCACCAGGCGCAGGCCCGCTTGGCGCATGCGCTCCAGCAGGGGCCTGGAGCCGGGCACGGGCTTGAGGCGCGGTAGGTACTGATCATGGAAGATCTGCTTGCGGCGCTCGTTCATGGCCTTGCCGAGGGGGCTCTCCTTCGAGACGCCCACGGCCCGGGGAATCAGCTCGTCGCCGCCCATGCCGATGAGCGGCCGGACCTGGTCCGAGGTCACGGCGTAACCGAAGGCCCGGAACACGTCCGCCCAGCTCTCGGCATGCGCCGCGTTGCTGTCCACGAGGGTCCCGTCCACGTCCAGGATGACGACGCGCAGGCTCATGCCTCCTCCTCTCCCACCCAGAAAGGCTCTGTCTGCTCGGTCGATAGCTGAAGCGCGCGGCACCGCCGCAGGGCATGGGTCTCCAGGCTCTCCTCGAACAGGTCCCGGTTGATGGCCTGGGCGGCGATCGCCCCCTGTCCCGCCGCGATGATCATCTGGCAGTTGGCGGGCGTCAGGCAACCCGCCGCGTAGAGGCCCGGCACCGTGGTCTGCAGCCGGGCGTCGACCACGACCTGCCCCTCCGCATCGACCTCGGCGCCGAGACTTTTGGCTAGCCGGTTGAAGTACAGGTCGCCGCGGGTCGAGAAGACGGTCTCGGCGGCGAGCGCCTGGCCGTCCTCCAGCCGCAGGGCCCTGATCCGGCCGCCCTCGTGTTCGAGGGCCCGGATCCGGCCGTGCACGACCGGCACGTCGTACTCTTCCAGCCACGCGGCGTGGCGCGGGCTCCAGAAACCCGCCTGCCGGTTGGTCGCGATCACCACCCGCGGGGAGTAGGCGAGCATGCCGAGGGCGTACTCCACCGTGTCGTCGTTGCAGCCGATGATGGCCACCCGCTTGCCCTGGACCCGGTACCCGTCGCAGTCCTTGCAGAAGAACAGGCTCTGGCCCAGGCACTCCGGGACGCCGGGGATGTCCGGCGGAATGTGGTAGAGGCCCGTCGCGAGCAACAGGCGCCTAGCAAGGTAGGTCGCGCCCTCCGACCGCAGGACGAAGCCCGCCGCGCCGCGTTCGACCGCCAGGATCTCATCGCGCACGACCTCCACCCCGTAGCGCGCGGCCTGCACCCGGCCGCGCTCCAAAAGGGACTCGCCGGAGATGCCCTCGGGAAAGCCCAGAAAATTCTCCACGTGGGGCTCCCAGCCGGCCATGGAGCGGCCCGCATCGAGGACGAGCGTGTCGCGCATGGCCCGCCCCAGGTAGATGGCCGCGGAAAGGCCCGCGAGCCCCCCGCCCACGATGATCGCGTCGCGCGGTGGTGGCGTCGTCTCCGGCATGCTCTCCCTCCTGCCCAAAGTTTATGGGAGGGACGCCGATTCCCCTACCGCCGAGCGAGAGTGTACAACCGGGAGGACACGAAAGGGGGCGGGACACGATGGGCACGACCCTCCTTGCGCTGGCACTCGGCACCCAGCTGCAGGCGCCCTGCAAGCTCTACGCCTTTCGAGACAGCCCCACGGTGGACACCCCGTGGGCCTTGGTGGTCGCGGGGGGCTCATGGCAGCAGCGCGTCTCCTTGCCCAACCTGGTCTTTGTCCTCGAGCACCCGGCGGGCCTGACCCTGGTGGACGCGGGCTACGGGTCGCGCTTCGGCGAGTACCGCGGGCGCTTTCCGGCCAACCTCTTCTACGCTGTTGCGCGCATCGCCTGGGGGCCGCCCCGGCAGACCCTGCCCCAGCAGCTCGCGACTTGGGGGCTCGACCCGGATCGGGTGCGCCGCATCCTCGTCACGCATGCCCACATGGACCATGTGGGCGGGGTGGCGGACTTTCCCCGGGCCGAGGTGGTCATGAGCCGCCCGGAGGGCGAGGCATTTCTCGGATCGGCCCCCCCGTTCCTCGTAGAGAGCGTCCGGCCGAGACTGCGGTGGGTAGATCTCGAGCGCAGCGGCCCGTTCGGCATCTTTCGGCACGCCCAGGATCTCGCCGGGGACGGCGCGCTGGTGCTCCTGGACACGCACGGCCACACGCCGGGCCACATGGGCGTCCTCGTGCGCCTGCCCTCGGGGCGGCGCGTCCTGTTGGCCGGAGACACGGCCTGGGTCCGAGATCACTACGTGCAGCTGACGCCGCGCAGCTGGCCGACCCGCATCTTGGTCGACCAGGGCCCAAACGACGAGCCCTTGCGGCTGTTACACCATCTGCATCAGCTGGACCCGGACCTTATGGTCGTGCCGAGCCACGATCCGGAGGCCGAGCGCGCGTTGCCGCACCCGCCCGAGGCCTTGGAGTAGGCGCGTCAGCCCAGGGGCAAGCGGAACCAGAAGGTGCTGCCGCAGCCCTTCTCGCTCCTGACGCCGATGCTCCCGCCGTGGGCCTCGACGATGCCCTTGGAGATGGAAAGCCCCAGCCCCGTGCCGCCCGCCTCGCGCGTGCTGCTCATGTCGAGCTGCCGAAAGCGCGTGAAGAGCTTGGGAAGATCCTCGGCGGAGATGCCGATGCCCGTGTCCGTGACCTCCGTAAGCAGGTCGTTGCCGTCGATCCGGGCCGTGACGCGGATCGAGCCGCCCGCCGGCGTGAACTTGACGGCGTTCGAGAGCAGGTTCGTCAGCACCTGGACCACGCGCGGCCCGTCCACGGTCGGCGTCACGTCCACCGCCACGTCGGACGAGACGGCGATGTCCTTTTGATCGGCCAGGGGGCGCATGGTCGAGACGACCTCTTCGACCAGGGGGGCGTAAGGCGTCGCGTGGCGGTGCAGCTCGAACTTGCCGGCCTGGATCTTCGCGAAGTCCAAAAGGTCGTTGACCAGGAGCAGCATGCGATCGACCCCGTTGAGGATCTTGCCCATGTACTCGTGCTGCTGGCGGGACATGGGGCCTGCCACCTCGTCCTCGAGGATGCTCGCGAAGCCCATGATGAAGTTGAGCGGCGTCCGCAGCTCGTGGCTGATGACCGACAGGAACTCGTCCTTGGCCTTGTCCGCCTCCCTTAGCTCGAGCGTCATCTCCCGGGCGAGCGCGAGCGCCCGCTCACGCCCGGTCCCCAAGGCCCATGTGAGCCAGACGAGCAGGCCCGTCACCAGGAGCCCGACCATGAGGGCGACCAGGGGCAGGGCGCGGTTGCTCTCGGCCTCGAAGGCCGGCAGCGTGCTGAAGTGGACCGTCCACCGATGCCCGGCGATCGTCAGCTCCTTGACCTCCTGGAAGCGGGGGCGGTAGGTGGCATCCTCGCCGTAGGCGCTCGTGAAGAGCGGATTGTGATCGTGCAGCAGCGTGTCCGGGCTGATGCGCCGGCCGTCGAAGACCTCGAAGTCGATGATCGGGTTCCGCTCGAGGCGGCCGAAGATGCCCTTGAACAGGTCATCCGCGCGGAAGGGGGCGTAAACGAAGCCCTCCAGGGACGCCCGGCGCTCCTCGACGGTCCGCGATGGCATGCCCTTGCGATACACGGGCACGTACAGGAGAAACCCCGCCTGGGGGGAGACGTCCGTCTCCTGAACCAGGGTGACGCGACCCGACAGGGCGGGTGCTCCGGTGTCCCGCGCCCGGGCCATGGCCTCGCGCCGCGTCGGCTCCGTGAACATGTCGAAGCCGAAGGCGCGCTGGTTGCGCCAGTCGAAGGGCTCCAGGTAGACGATCGAGAAGTACTCGGAGCGGGGCGTCTCCGGCCAGACGCGATAGCCGGGAAAGCCCTCGGCCCTGACCCGGCGCTCGTGGGCCGCAAGCTCCGGGGCCGAAATGCGCTCCGTGAAGCCTATCCCCTGGATGCCGGGATAGCGTCGGCGCAGCTCGAGGGCCCGGACGTAGTCGTGCCACTCGCCGCGCGTGATGGCCCCGGACGCCACGAAGAGTCCCACCGCGTCGCGCAAGGCGTTGGTGTAGGTGTCCATGCGCAGGGTGATGGCCAGCTGCGCCTCGTCCACGGCCCCCTCGAAGCGGAGGCGATCGCGCTCGCGGACGGCGTGATCGACGGCGAGCCAGAGCGCGCAGGTGATGAGCAGCGAGACGGCCAGGACGATGAGGGCCGCCGGCACCTGCCGCAGCCGCCCATCGGAGGGACTTTCGACGTTCTTCATGCGAGACGCCACCCCATGTCACCGAGCATTTGCGCCCTCACCATACCACACCCGTCCGGCCTGCCACGAGCGGGGGCATCGGCGGGCACCTCGGGTATCATGGGGCCATGCAAGCGATTGCCGTGGTCTTCTGCTACATGTTCGCCAGCCTGCCCTTCCTGGGGCTGCTCGTCGGCGTCCTGCGCCGTCAGAGCGCCTACACGCGCCTCTTCGTCGCGGGCCTCGTGCTGCAGCTGGTGCCCGTGGGGCTGCTCTACTTCCCGCTGGGCGTGGCCGGCGTGTTGCTGCTCGTCTACACCCTCGCCGCCTCCTTCCGCCAGAACCGGCTCTTTCGGGCCACGGGCATCGTCCGCCCGGACGTGGAGCACCGGTGGAGCCGGGAGTACCAGGCCAACCTCTGGGCGCTCGGCTTCGCCGTGGAGCAAAAGGCTATGGCATGGCTCTTCCTGCAGGTCGTGGGCCGCCATGGCTTTCAGGTGCTCTGGCAATGGATCCTGCCCCTGAGCGGCGTCATGTGGACCGGCCTCTTCCTGCTCTTGTGGACCGAGCGCCGCACGCTCGCCAAACGGGCGGCGAACGCCTAGAGGTACCGCCCGAACCAGTCGGCCGCCTTGCGAGCGACGGCCTCCAGGGTGCCGGGCTCCTCGAAGAGGTGCGTGGCCCCCGGAATGATCGCAAGCTCCTTCGGGCCCGGCATGGCCGCTACGGCCATGCGGTTGAGCTCGATGACGGGCTCGTCGTCCCCCCCCACCAGGAGCAGGGTGGGCGCCGCGACCCGCGCAAGGGCCGCGCCCGCGAGGTCCGGGCGCCCGCCCCGCGACACCACGGCCTTGACGACGTCGGGGCGCTCGGCGGCCGCCACCAGGGCCGCCCCCCCGCCCGTGCTCGCCCCGAAGTAGCCCACCGAGAGGTCCCGCGTCTCGGGCTCGCGCCGCAGCCAGTCCGTGGTGCCGACGAGCCGCCGGGCCAACAGGGGGATGTCGAAGCGCCACTCGCCCGAGAGCATGTCGGCGGCCTCCTCGTCGCGGGTCAAGAGGTCGATGAGCAGGGTGCCGAGCCCCGCGCGCTGGAGGACCTCGGCCACGTAGCGGTTGCGCGGGCTGTGGCGGCTGCTGCCGCTGCCGTGGGCGAAGAGGACCACCCCCTTGGCCCCCTCGGGCACGACCAGGTTTCCCTCGAGCGAGACGTCGCCTATCGGGACATGCACCAGGCGCTCGCCGCCCCCGGCGCGCGCGCGTTCGATCGGCTTGGTCATGACGCCACCTCAGAGGAACCGCACGACGGTGGTGACCTTGGCATGCGTGCGCGGGTCCTCGCCCGCGATGTCGAGGCACGTGGGGTTACCCGCCTCGTCCTCCTCGAGGACCAGCTGGCGGGTGCAGATGACCTCGTGCGTCAGGCGATCGGACCGGTCCACCCGCTGCTCGCCGACCTCGATGGCCACCGCACAGGCCGCACTCCCCTTCATCTCGGGCGCCATGCCGAGGAGCGGGGCCCGCTCGGCGATGGTCTTGCGGCCCAGCTCGTCGCTCTCTAGCTCGACGCGCACGGGCGCACGCCGCTTGAGGACGCTCAGGTCGTTGAGGGTGCTCAGCCACTGCTCCACCGGGATGACGCGCGTGCTCATGGTCGCCTCCTCACTCGCTCGGGCCCCGGCCCGGGACTTGCGCATGATAACAACGAACGTTTTCAGCGCAAACAAGCAAAGGGGCGTGAGCCAGGAAGGGCCGGACGACCGAAAGGCGGGGGCATGAAGTTTGGCCGAAACGGCCCTCGCCTGGCGACCGAGGGCCGCCCATCATAGGAGGCCAAGGAGGATCCCAATGCGGCCCGAACCCACCATCGAGCGCTTCACCATGCAACAGGTCAAGCAGCGGCTCGACCGCGGCGACCTCCTCCTGCTCATGGACGTCCGACCCCAGCCCGACACCACGCAGATCCGCGGCGCGGTCTACTACGACCCGGCGGACCTGCTCGAGGCCGACGCCTTGCACCTGCCCGTGCCCAAGGACTCGCTCATCGTGACCTACTGCGCGGACCCCGGCGAGCTCACGAGCGCCCGGGTGGCCCGGCGGCTCATCGAGCACGGCTACGCCAACACTCACCCGCTCATGGGCGGCTATCCCGCCTGGCGGCGGCGCAAGGTGGGCTACCCCATCGAGTCCCGGAGTCGGACGCGGCCCGTCATTCCAAGCATGCCGTGACGGCCCGCGCCAAGAGCGGGGCCACCGAGCGCACCTCCAGCTCGGGCCACGGGACGCTCGGCCCATAGGGCAGGGAGTCCGTCACGATCAGGCGCCTGAGCCCCAGCCGGCGCAGCCGCGCTTCGGCCGCGCCGCTCATGACGGCATGGGAGGCGGCCACGTCGACGTGCCGGGCGCCTTCGGCCCGCAGCGCCGCCACCACCTGCTCCACGGTCGCCCCGGTGCTGATCATGTCGTCCAGGACCACCACGTCGCGGCCCGCGACGGCCCCGCACACCTGCAGGATGCGCGGGCTCTCGGGCCCGAGGCGCGCCTTGGCGGCGACGGCCATGGGCCGGCCCAGCATGGTGGAGAGGCGGCTCACGCGCTTGGCCGCCCCCGCATCGGGGGCCACGATCACCTGGCCCTCGGCTGGCCTCAGGGCCTCCGCGAAGAGTTCGAGGGCGCTCACCTCGAGCACCGGGATGGTGAAGAAGCCCACGCTGGCCGGGTTGTGGAGGTCCAGCGCCACCAGGTGGGTGACGCCCGCGGCCTGCCACAGGTCCGCCACCACCCGGGCCCCGATGGGGCGTCCCCACTCCGCGAGGCGATCGCTGCGCGCGTAGCCCATGTAGGGCACGACGGCCACGATCCGGACCGCCCCCGCGCGGCGCGCCGCGTCGGCCAGCAAGGCGAGGGTCATGGTCAGGGCGTCGACGGGCGGGCCCGTGGAGCAGAGCAGAACGGCCGCCTGCCCCCAGAGCGAGTCGTGGAGGCGCACCTCCCGCTCACCGTCGGGATAGCCCCCGATCGTGACCTGTCCGACTTGCAGGTCCGCCGCTCGGGCGACGGCGCGCAGCAGGGGCTCCTGGCTCGGGGGGCCGACGATCCGCGCGCGCATGGCTCACAGGCCCGTCGGGTAGGTCTCGAGTCCGGGCGGCTCCGGGCCCGGGTCCAGGGGCTCGACGGCGAGCGTCTCGTCGAAGAAGAGGAAGGCGTCGTAGCGCTCGGCCAGCCGCGAGGGCACGTAGTTGGCGAAGTGCTCGCGCTCGGGGTCGTAGACCACGCCGATGGCGCGCTCGTCGCGGACCTCGAAGAGCCACGCGTCTGGGAGCCGGTAGTCCAGCCCCTTGAGGCGCAGGTAGAAGGCCGCATGCTCCGCCCGGTGGAAGATGTCCTCGTAGCTGCCCGCCCGGGCGGGCGGGACGCGCTTGTACGCGGCGGGCCCGTCCCAGGCAGAAGCCGCCGTCACCGTCCCCCGGTGGGTGCCGTAGCCGACGGCCACCACCTGCGCGCCGTAGCGCTCGCGCAGGAGCTGGCCCACGTTCAGGTGGCCGCTGCGTCCGATGCCGGTGGCCCGGAAGTCCCCGATGTGGCTGTTGTGCTCCCAGAGGACCGCCTTGGCGTCGGGGCCCATGTGGGCGAGCGTCCGCTCGAGGGTCTCGACCATGTGGCGATCGCGCAGGTTCCAGGTGACGGCCCCGCCGAAGGTCATCATGCGGTAGTAGTGCTCCGCGTCCACGGCCGCGAGCGCGTTCAGCTCCGCCGCGAAGGCGGCATCCGGCCCGGCATGGCGCTCATAGCGGGCGCGCTCGCGCGCGAGGTCGACCATCACCCGGGTCACGTCCGCCTCGCAGGTATCGGGCAGCAAGTGCACCAGGCGCGCGTACTGCTGGGTGTCGGACCCGAAGGGCTCGAAGCAGGCGTAACGTCCGCGCGCCCGTGCCGCGGCCGCGGGGTCCACCCGGTCCAGGAAGCGCAGGACGGACTCCATGGACCCATGGAGGCAGTAGAGGTCCAGGCCATAGAACCGAACGGGGCCCTCCTTGCCCCGCCGGAGGTTGTGGGCGCGCAGCCACTCGACGAAGCCGAGCACCACCGAGTTGCGCCACATCCAGGTGGGGAAGCGCTTGAAGCCCTCGAGGGCCTCGCGGGCCGTCCCGGCTCCGCCGCTCACGTAGTCGTCGACCCGCAGGGCGTCGGGCCAGTCGCCCTCGATGGCCACCAGGTTGAACCCCTTCTCCTCGATCAGGCGCTGGGTGAACCGGGCCCGGGTGGCATAGAACTCGGCCGTGCCGTGGGTGGCCTCGCCCAGCATGACGATCCGCGCGTCGCCCACCAGTTCCATGAGGTCGTCGTAGTCGTCATGGCGTCCGGCCAAGGGGCGTGCCCGGTGGGTCACCCAGGACGCGAGCGAAGCGGCCGCCGTTGGCGTGCGTAGCGGGCTCATGGCGCCCCCTCGCGGGGCCGGGCGGCGAGCAGGGCCTCGGCCTCTTCGTCGGTGACCTGGGTGAAGTCGCGGTAGAACTGGCCGACGGCCTGGAAGTCCCGCGGCACCTCGAGCGCCACGACCCGGTCGGCCAGGCGCGACAGCTCCGCGTAGGTGTCCGGCGGCATGACGGGGGCGGCCACGACCACCTGACGGGGCGAGCGCGCTCGGACGTCTTCGATGGCCGCGCGCATGGTCATGCCCGTGGCGATGCCGTCGTCCACCAGGATCGCCGTGCGCCCCGCCAGGTCCTCGTGGGGGTGGATGCCCCGGTAGCTGGCCTCGCGCGCCTCCGCCACCCGCCGCTGCGCCTCGGTCGTCCTGTCCAGGTAGCCGGGCGGCAGGACCACGTACCGGAGGGCCTGCTCGTTGAGGACCCGCTGGCCGCGGGCCGTGACGGCCCCGATGGCGAACTCCTCGTTGCCGGGGGCCCCGATCTTGCGGGCGACCACCACGTCCAGGGGGGCCCCGATTGCATCCGCGACGGCTCGCCCGATGGGCAGCCCCCCGCGGGGCAGGGCCAAGACGACCGGACGGGCATCCCGGCAATCACTCAGTCGACGGGCGAGCTGGATGCCCGCTTGCTCTCGGTTCGGGAAGATCATGGACCCTCCTCTCGGCCATCCGCGGGGCAGCAGGCGCCCAGGCGCCCGTGACCGGGACGTCACGGGCATCCTAGATCCGCGGTACTATGATGTAAACCAACGCTCGCACGTAGCCAGGAGGGCCCATGCGCACCGCCGTCGCCACCGTCGCCGAAACCCGTCGCCTCGAGGCGGAGCAGATCGAGACCTGGGGCGTGCCGGAGCTGGTCCTGATGGAGCGCGCGGCGCTCGGCGTCGCTCACCAGGTGCGCGCCCTCTGCGCCCCCGGCACGGCGATCGCGGTGGTGGCGGGCACGGGCAACAACGGGGCGGACGGCCTCGCGGCGGCCCGCCTCCTGAAAGGCTGGGGCCACGATCCCGTCGTCTATGGCCTAGAAGGCAAGGGCACGGCCTCCCACGCCCGTCAGCTCGACTGGGCCAGGCGCTGGGGCGTCAGGCTCGAGTCCTTCGCGGCCGGCACGTGCCTGCCGGACAACGCCGTCCTCGTGGACGCCCTCTTCGGCTGCGGGCTCAACCGCGAGCCCACAGGCCTTGCGGCCCAAGCGATCCAGGCCATCGAGACCGCCCGGGCCCGGGCGGTCGTGGCGGTGGATCTGCCCTCCGGGCTCGACGGCACCACCGGCGCGGCCATGGGCCCCGTGGTGACGGCGACCCACACGGTGGCCGCGGGCGTCCTCAAGTCCGGCCTGCTCATGGACCCGGCCCTCGCCATGGTCGGGCGCCTCGTGCTCGCGGACATCGGCTTGGCGCCTTGCCTGCTCGACCAGTTGCCGGGGGAGGTCCTCGTACCGCAGGCCTTGCCCCCGCGGGAGCTCGCCGCCCACAAGGGCACGGCGGGATCGCTGCTCATCGTGGGGGGATCGGCCGCCATGAGCGGGGCTCCGGCCCTCGCGGCCCGGGCGGCCGCCCGGGTGGGGGCGGGCCTCGTGTACCTGGCGGTGCCGGAGGGCATCCGCGACGCGGTGGCCGTGCAGGTCCCGGAGGCCGTCGTGTACGGCCTGCCCATGGCGGTGGACGGCGGGCTCGCCGCGGGAGCCTGGGAGCCCCTGGCGGCCCTCCTGGAGCGCTGCCAAGCGGGCATCCTCGGCCCCGGCCTCTCGCGCGGCGCCGAGGCCCTGGGACTGGCCGAGCGCCTCTACCGCACGTGGGATCGTCCCCTGGTGGTCGACGCCGACGCCCTCCAGCCCGAACTCCTGGCCCTCGGCGCCCCGGGGCCGCGCCTGCTCACGCCGCATCCGGGTGAGGCCGCACGGCTGCTCGGCTCGACGAGCCGGCAGGTACAGGCCGATCGACTGGAGCATGCGCGGGCGATCGCCGACCGAGCCGGGGCGATCGCGATCCTCAAAGGGGCCCGGACGCTCGTGGCCGAGCCCGGGGGGACCTACGGCGTCAACGTGCTGGGCACCCCCGCCATGGCGACCGCGGGCTCGGGGGACGTGCTCGCAGGCGTCCTGGGCGGCCTGCTCGCCCAGGGACTCGCCCCGGTCGCGGCCGCGCGCCAGGGCGTCGCCTGGCATGGTCTCGCGGGGCTCCACGCCGCCGACGGGCGGCATGCCCTGATCGCGAGCGATCTGGTCGCGAGCCTGCCGAGCGCCATGGGACCGGCCGCTCGGTCCCGCCGGGCCGAGTCCGACCTGCAGCCGATCGGCGAACTCCCCCCGGAGCGCGGCTGGGACGGGACGAGGCCCCGGAAATAGCCGCTTGGCACCTGCTCGGAAGCTTGCTACACTGGAAGGATGACCCGACAGACTTGGCAATGGTCCCTCGAACGGATTGAAGCGCCGCGCGCCTGGCGGATTACGCCCGGCGATCCGTCCGTGGTGGTCGCCGTGCTGGACACGGGCGTCGATCCGCGCCACCCGGACCTGCAGGGCAAGGTCCTGCCCGGGGTCAACCTGTGCGAGCCGCACCGCCCCGCCCACGACGACAACGGTCACGGCACGGCGGTCGCGGGCATCATCGCGGGCCACGGCGGCGTGCGCGCCCGGTTCCGGGGCGTCGCCCCCGAGGTGCGCATCCTCCCCATCAAGGTCAACCGGCCGCGCTCCGGCAACGTCCGGGCCCCCCAGATCGCCGAGGGCATCCGGCAGGCCATCGCCCTCGGCGCCGACGTGCTCAACCTGAGCGTCGGCTGCGACGTCGGAGAGCCCGAGTTCAACCATGAATCGATGGCCCAGATGGCCAACGCCATCTACGAGGCCCTGCGCCGCGGCATTCCCGTGGTCTGCGCCGGCGGCCCGCGCGAGCGCAAGACCTACCCGGCCTCCTGGGAGATGCTGCCCGAGTTCGCGGGCCTCATCGCCGTGGGCGCCACCGACCACCGCGACCGCCTCCACTCCTGGAGTCCGCGCTGGGAGTACGTCTCGTTGGCGGCCCCGGCCGGAGCCACCACCACCTTCCCGGGCTTCCACGGGCGCTTCGGCGGCACCAGCGCCGCCTCTCCCCACGTGGCGGGCGTCATCGCCCTGATGCGGACGGTGCGGCCCGACCTGAAGCCCAAGGAGCTGAAGCGCATCCTCCTGGAAACGAGTGATCGGATTCAGGGCGGACGGGTCCTGCGCGTCAATGCCTACCGGGCGCTCCTGGCCCTGGGCGGACGGGCGGCTCTCCGCGAGAATGAGCAACTTCACAAAACTAGAAAAATCCCGTCGTCCGCGTTACAATGGTCTACATCGTCAGTGCAGACGACCACCCGAGGGCCAGGTTAGCCAGCAACGGCACGGATTAAGTCCGTCTCCTGGCCTCCGCCGTTACCCGCCGTTCAAGAGGAGAGTTGCTCCATCGTGATCAACAGCGCGATCGACCGTTTCCACGCGTTGGTTGGCCAAGCCAACCTGACACCTGCCGACTTCGAAGGGTTCACGGACCGCCTGCGTCAGGCGCGGGTGATGTACGGAGACCGCGTCTCCGTCGAGTACCTGCGCGCGCAGTTCCTGTCCCCGCAGCAGCACGCCCTCATCAAGCACGCGTGCGAGACCATCTGGAAGGCGCTGGACAAGCTCTCCGACCAGTTCTTCACGGATCCCCGCTTCGTCGAGGACCTGGGCCTGACCGACCGCGAGCGGGAGCTCGCCGCCATCGACCCCGGCTACCCCGGCTTCTCGACCATGGCCCGCTTCGACTCGTTCCTGTCGGGCGACCATCTGCAGTTCGTCGAGCTCAACGCCGAGTGCCCGGCGGGTCCCGCCTACACCGAGGTGATGGCCGAGGTCTTCCGCGACACCGACGTCATGCGCGCCTTCGAGGGCGAGTACTCGCTCCAGGCCTTCAAGACCCGTGATCGCCTCGTCAAGACGCTGCTCGACACCTACGCCGTGTGGGCCAAGGGCAAGGGGCTTCCCGCGCGCACCCCGCGCATCGCCATCGTCGACTGGGACGGCCTCTCGACCCGCCACGAGTTCGAGCTGTGCAAGGCCTACTTCGAGTCCCAGGGCATCCCGACCGTCATCGAGGATCCCCGCCGGCTGCGCTTCGAGGGCGGCCGCCTGGTGGACTCCAACGGCGAGGCCATCGATCTGGTCTACCGCCGCGTCCTCACCCACGAGTTCGTCGCCCGCTGGGACGAGGTCCAGGCCCTGGTCGAGGCCGCCCGTGCCGGGGCCGTCTGCATCGTCAACTCGTTCCGCAGCAAGTTCCTGCACAAGAAGATGATCTTCGGCCTCTTGACCGACGGCCAGAACCAGCACCTCTTCACGCCCGAGGAGCAGGAGACGATCGCCCGCCACATCCCCTGGACGCGCAAGGTGCGCCCCGGCAAGACCGATTACAAGGGTGAGGAGATCGAGCTCATCGACTTCATCCGTCAGAACCGCGACCGGCTGGTCATGAAACCCAACGACGACTACGGCGGCCGCGGCATCTACATCGGCTGGGAGTCGGACGAGGCCGCCTGGAACGAGGCCATCGAGAAGGCGATCGCCAACCTCTACGTCGTCCAGGAAAAGGTCGTCGTGGCGTCGGCGGACTTCCCGACCATCCGCGACGGGCTGGTCTTCGACACGATGAACGTCGATCTCGACCCCTATATCTGGCAGGGCGAGGTCGAGGGCTTCCTCACCCGGTTGTCCGGGACCGCGCTGTGTAACGTCACGTCCGGAGGCGGGATCGTCCCCACCTTCGTCATCGAGCCCCGCGCCGCGAGCTCGACCCCGACAGGGGTCTCACCGAGGAGCAACTAAATGCTTGAGAACAAGTTCACCATCGGGATCGAGGAAGAGTACCAGATCATCGATCCCGAGACCCGGGAGCTGCGCAGCCACATCTCGGTGATGCTCGAAGAGGGCGGCATGATCCTCGGCGAGCGGGTCAAGCCGGAGATGCACCAGTCCATCGTCGAGGTGGGCACGGACATCTGCAAGAACGTGACCGAGGCGGCCCGCGACGTCATGCAGCTGCGCGCGGCGATCGCCCGCCTGGCCGAGAAGCACAACCTGCGCATCATGGCCAGCGGCACCCACCCCATCAGCGACTGGCGCCATCAGGACATCACGGACAAGGACCGCTACAAGGTCCTGGTCGACGACCTGCAGGACGTGGCCCGCGCCAACCTGATCTTCGGCATGCACGTGCACGTGGGCATCGAGGACCAGGATCTGGCCATCGACCTCATCAACCAGGCGCGGTACTTCCTGCCGCACCTGCTGGCCATCAGCTGCAGCTCGCCCTTCTGGATGGGTCGCCCCACCGGCCTCAAGTCCCACCGCTCGAGCGTCTTCAAGAACTTCCCGCGCACGGGCATCCCGGGCGTCTTCAACTCCTACGCCGAGTTCGACTCCTACGTGCAGACCCTGATCCGCACCAACTGCATCGACAACGGCAAGAAGATCTGGTGGGACCTGCGTCCGCACCCGGTCTACAACACCATCGAGTTCCGCGTCTGCGACCTGCCCACCGACTACCGGACGTCGATCGCGCTGGCGGCCCTCATCCAGGCCATCGTCGCCAAACTCTACGTCCTGCGTCAGCAGAACATGTCCTGGCGCGTCTACCCGACGGCGCTCATCGACGAGAACAAGTGGCGCGCATACCGCTACGGCCTCGACGGCAAGCTCATCGACTTCGGTGCCAAGGAAGAGAAGCACACCAAGGCCCTCATCATCGAGCTGCTCGAGTTCGTGGACGACGTGGTGGACGCCCTGGGCAGCCGCGAGGCCCTCAGCCACGTCCACACCCTCCTCGACCGGGGCACCGACGCCGATCGGCAGCTCGAGGTCTTCAAGGAGACCGGCGACCTCAAGGCCGTCGTGGACGACATCTGCGATCGCACGCTCACGGGCATCGACCTCAGCATGGCCGATGAGCTGATCGGTCAGGGCACCGCCCTCACGACCTCGCTCCAGAAGCGCGTGAAGGCGCAGACCGCCGACCTCCTGCAAGGACCCACTGGTGTTTAATCAACGAACCGACCTACGCAGCATCCCGTTCCCGCCCGAGTACCTCCCGGGCGCCTGGAACGCCGTCCACCAGTGCCTCCGGGTGCGCCCCAACGAGAAGGTCGTCGTCATCGCCGACCTCGACTCGATCCAGATCGGGGCGGCCCTGGTGCACGAGATCGAGAAGGCCGACGGGATCGCGGACGGCTTCGTGGTCGAGGACTTCGGCCCGCGGCCCATCCTCGACATGCCCTACGAGATCCTCAAGGCCGTCGCCGACTCCGCGGCGACCCTCTACACCGTCAACCCGCGGCCGGGCGAGGTCCCCTCGCGGGCGCAGGTCATCAACCTCGCCACCGTCAAGAAGGTCCGCTACGGCCACATGGTGGGCATCACGGGCGAGATCATGCAAACGGGAATGCGCGCCGACTTCGACGCCATCAACCGCATGAGCCTCGGCCTGCGCCGGGTGCTCCAGAATGCCCGGCGCATCCACGTGACGACGCCCGCGGGCACGGACATCGAGATCGAGCACGACCCCAAGCAGTTCAAGTGGATCAAGACCTCGGGCATGATCTCGCGCGACGCGTGGGGCAACCTGCCCGGCGGCGAGATCTTCACCACCCCCAAGCGCATCAGCGGCATCTGGGTGGCGGACGGCCCCATCGGCGACTACTTCAGCCAGAAGTACGGCGACCTCAAGGACTCGCCGGTCTCGGTGGAGATCGAGAACAACTACCTCAAGGGCGTCACCTGCCCCAACGACGAGATCGCCAAGGAGTTCTGGGCCTACACCCATTCGACCGAGAACGCCAACCGTATCGGCGAGATCGCCGTGGGCACCAACCTGGGCGTCCAGGAGTTCACGGGCAACCTCTTGCAGGACGAGAAGATCCCGGGCTTCCACATCGCCTTTGGAGAGCCGTGCGGCTGTCTGACGGGCGCCAACTGGACCTGCCGGGCCCACATCGACCTGTTGGCTCGCGAGTGCTCCATCTGGGCGGACGGGCAGGCGATCATGCTGCACGGCCGCTTCGTCAACCTCAACCCTGACTGCTAGGAGAGCCCCCCGGACCCCATGCATTACGAGCACCACCGCTGGTTCAGCCCCCGTCTCGGACGCGAGATGTCCCTGCAAATCCACGGCCATGCCGGCGCCCCCGTCCTGATCTTCCCGACCTCCGGCGGTCGGCAGCACGAGGCCTACGACTTCGGCATCGTGGGCGCCCTCTCCGACAAGATCAACCGGGGTCATGTCCAGCTCATCTGCGTCGACTCCGTCGACCGGCAGTCCTGGTACAACTACCGGGCCCATCCGGGCTTCCGGTCGTACTACCACAACCAGTACGACTCCTACGTCCGCCACGAGGTGGTGCCGTTCATCCACTGGAAGAACCCCAACCGCTTCATCTCCACGTTCGGCTGCTCGTTCGGCGCCTACCACGCCATGAACTTCGGCCTGCGGCACCCCGACGTCATCACGCGGATCCTCGCCTTCTCGGGCAACTACCGCATCGACGACTTCGTCCGGGGCCACTGGGACGACAACTGCTACTTCAACAGCCCGCTCGCGTTCATGCACCACATGGGCCCGAGCCGGCACCTGGACGCCATCCGGCGCCAGCGCATCGTCCTGACGACCACCAAGCACGGGGAGGTCCCGGGACTGGGGCATGCGACCTACGAGATGGCGCAGGCCCTCGGACGCAAGGGCGTCCAACCCAACTACGTTGTCTGGGAACACGGCCATCACAAGCATGACTGGCCCACTTGGCGCGAAATGGCGCACGTCTACTTGTAACCCACTTCTACCGAGAGGAAGATTTAGATGACCACGAAGAAGAATCCGAACGATCCCAAGCGGGTCGGTATCCTGGTGGGCTGGGAGGACACGTTCCCCCAGGCTTTCATCAAGGCCGTGAACGAGAAGGGCGAGGGCAAGATCGTCGCCGAGTTCGCCAAGGTGCATGCCCCCAAGATGGGTGAGGCCGTGCCCTACGACGTGCTCGTCGATCGCATCTCGCACGAGATCGAAATCTACAAGCCCTACCTCAAGAACGCCGTCCTCCAGGGCACCTACGTCATCAACGACCCGTTCTGGTGGATCGCGGACGACAAGTTCTTCGACAACTCGCTGGTCGAGAAGCTGGGCGTCGCCGTTCCCAAGACCGTCGTCCTGCCCCCCGTGCAGATGAACCCCACGACCCGTCCCGAGTCGCACCGTAACCTGTGCCTCACGGACTGGAACGAGATCTTCGACTACATCAAGTTCCCCGCGTTCCTCAAGCCCTACGATGGTGGCGGCTGGAAGCACGTCTACAAGGTCAACAACGCCGAGGAGTTCTTCCACTACTACCACCAGACCGGTCGTCTCATCATGGTGCTGCAGGAGTTCATCGACTTCGACCACTACGTGCGCTGCCTGTGCGTCGGCAAGGACAACATCATGCCGATCCACTACGATCCGAAGCGCCGCTGCTACGTCGAGGACCACAACCACCTGTCGCCCGAGATGGGGGCTCGCATCATCCGCGATGCCCGCGTGATCAACCACGCCCTCGGCTACGACATGAACTCGGTCGAGTTCGCGATCAAGGATGGCATCCCCTACGCCATCGACTTCATGAACCCGGCTCCGGACATGGACTACTGGTCGATCCTGCCCCACTACTTCGACTGGGTGGTCAACGCCATGTCGGACTTCGTGATCCAGGTCTGCAAGGAAGAGCGCGTCTTCGCCGAGCACTACCCGTTCATGAAGATGTACCGCGGCCTCTACACCCCGGTGCCCGCCGTCGGCGCCGAGGCCAAGGCCAAGGTCGAGAAGGTCGAGAAGACCGCGGCTCCCAAGGCCGAGAAGGAGCTCGCCGCCGCGGCTCCCGCCAAGAAGCCCGCTTCGAAGTCCAAGAAGTAAGCTTGCAAGCTGCAAGCGCCCCCGCTGGTTTCAGCGGGGGCGCTTCTTCATAAAAAGCCCCCCTTGCCGAAGGCAGGGGGGGAAGGGGGGGGGTAACCGGGTAACGGCTACTCTTTCGTCCAGTTGTTGATAAGGCTCACCACCGTATCGTAGTAATGGCTCGAATCGTTCTCCGACGGCGGCGCGTAGGTATAGATCTGGTCCTGCAGCGACTTGCCCTGGTACAGGGGCCCACCGAGGAGCTTGAAGTAGTCCTCGATGCCCTCTTCCCAGGATCCGTAGCTGCGGAACGTGCCGCTGCCGCCCGACACCGTGGGGCCTTCCCAGCTCGAGCCGGGCCGGAGGTTGCCGATGTTGTGGTGGTCGCCCTGGGTGTAGCCCGTCTTGCCGAGCCCCGACTCCATGGTCGCCTGCGCGAGGAACTGCGCGGCCGGCACCCCGTACTTCTCCTCCATCTGGACGATGAACTCGCCCATGTTCTTGCCGGCAAGCGGCGACCCTCGATCGGCGAGGATCTTCTCGATCTTCTCGGGCGTGAGCTTGCCCATGAGCTTCGCGAGCTCCGCGCTGGAGGCGTTGACCTTCTTGAGCTCGGCCTTCTTCTCCATGAGCTTCTTGGCGAGCTCCTTGGCCTTTTCAGGGGGAACGCCCTTCTTCTGCGCGAGCTGCGCCAGCTGATCGACGGTCATGTCGCCGTCCGAGGCCAGGGCGTCCGCGAGCTGCTTCATGATATCGAACGCCAGGCCGTAGGAGGCCGCCAGGTTCTGCAGGAACTCGTTCTTTCGGAACGGCTGGTAGTTGGTCGGCGTGCCCTGGCTGGACCGAACCTCCGAGGGCTCGGTGCGCGCCACCGAACCGCCGTTGCCGGACGCTCCGCCGCCCACCGCGTGGTTGGCCGAGCCGCGCGAGGTCGCATCCCCCGGCGCCGAGGAGGCTCCGAGCGGAGGCAGGGCGTTGGCGGCCTCGTCGTCGCTCGTGGCGTCCTTGAGGCGGCCGATGGCGACGATGCTGTTCCAGCGGCGATCGCCCGGGGTCATGGTCGTGACCTCTGTGGGCGAGTTGAAGTGGCGCGACTCCATCAGCTCGACGGGGTTGCCCTTGTCATCGACCTTGGTCACGACAGCCACGTGGTCCGGGTCGGCCTTGCCGTTGCCGTCCCAGTCGAAGAAGACCACGTCGCCCACGTGCGCCTTGCCGCCATCCTTGGGCGACGGCAGGAGGGTCTCCTGCTTCTGGAAGAACTGGATCATCGAGGGACAGTAGTGGGGATTGTAGCCCTGGGCCTGCATACGCGCGCCGATGTCATACTCCGGCTTGCCGAGGGTCTTGCTCATCTCCTTGTAGGAGTCGGCGACGAAGTCCGCGCAGCAGCCCACGCTGCGACCGCTGTCGTTGTACTTGTGGTAGTAGTTGGCACCGAGATCGGGCGGGTACACGTAGCCGCGCGTGTGCAAGGTACGCGCTCCGTCCACGACGGCGTTGCCGATCTGCTTGCGGCTCTCGGCCTTGGCGGAGGCCACCACGTCCGAGAGGCTGGCGGCCCCCGACGTCTGACCTTGCAAGTTCAGGCGATCGGTCTGGGCCGTGCGCTGCGGCTGCTTGGACGGCTCGTCCAGGGGACGCGTCTCGGCCGCCCGACGAACGGGGGCGGAGCGGGTGGTCTGGTCGACGCGGCCGGTGCTCATGACGGTCTCCGATCTGGCCCGTGGGCAAACGAGGGTCCAGGGGCATTATGCCCGCGGCCCCCCGAAAAGGAACGACCCCCGCCGGGGCGGGGGCCGCAGGTCTTACTGACCGAGGATGTTCTTGATGTAGCCCTGGGTCTCGGCGAAGGGGGGCACGCCGCCGTACTTCTGGACGTTGCCGGGGCCCGCGTTGTAGGCAGCCACCGCCTTGGTGACGTCGCCGTCGAACGTGTCGAGGTTCTGCTTCAGGTACTTGAAGCCCGCCTCGAGGTTCTGCTTGGGATCCGTCACGTCGCCCACGCCGAGGCCGCGCGCCGTGTCGGGCATCAGCTGCAAGAGACCGCGGGCGCCGGCAGGCGAGCCGATCTCCTTGGCGATCTTGGCGACCTCCTCGGGGCTCGCGTTGGGGCCCGCCTTGGCCTTGGCGGCCTTCATGGACTCCTGCCAGATCATCCGCTCGATGACCTCGAGGGGCACGCCGTACTTTTCGGCCATCTCCTTCATCCAGCTCTGGTCGATGCCCAGTGCCGAGAGCACCTGGTACAGGTAGTCGCGGTTGAAGCTCGGATCCGCGCCCGAGATGGGGCCGGCCTGGTAGGTCTTGTTGGAGATGCCGTCCGTGTCGATGTTGCCTTTGCCGCCCATGGGGGGATTGGCCGCGAAGGACGGATCCGTCTGACCGGTGGTCGGCAGGCGGCCAGACGAGCCGACGGCCGGCATGCCGGGGCCACCCTTGGAGGCGGGCGGCAAGCTCGAGAAGTCGAGGGAGACGTCGCCCTCGGCGATGCGGCGGCCGCCGGCGAACTTGCCCTGCCAGTAGCTGTCGAACTCCGAGACCTTGACCACGTCTCCGGTCCGGGGAGCATGCAGGAACTTGTTGTCGCCGAGGTAGATACCCACGTGGCTGTGGGACCCGGGACCCGCCGTGTCGAACAGGATGAGATCGCCCGGCTTGAGGTTGTTCTTGTCGACCTTGGGGCTCATGGCGTAGAAGGTGTCGGTCGTCCCGTTGACGCCCTTGATGCCCGCCCGCATGGCCGCCTGGCTGACCAGGCCCGAGCAGTCGACCGGACCGATGTTGGCCATCTTCCCGGAGTGGCCGCCACCCCACAGGTAGGGCTGGCCGCGGAACTTGAGGGCCTCGTCGATGAACTTCTGGGCGCTGCTGTCGGGCTTGCTGTCGAGGCTCAAGGAGGACGTGCGGCCGGGCTTGGTGACGTTGCTGGCATCACCCGCCTGTTTGGTCTGGCTCGCCTTCGCCTGCTGCTCCTGGCGCCGGCGAGCCTCCTCGGCTTGCTGGCGACGCCGGGCCGCTTCGGCCTGCTGGGCTTGCTGGGTAGCCCCAACGTTCCGAGTGTCGACGGGTCCGCTCATGAGGTCCTCCTCCAGTGGGTAAGGGTCGTATGTTAACTATGTGCAAAACGTCCCGCCAAGTTTCTTAAGCCGCATTGGCGGGGCATCAAATGTTCGTTAAGAGTTCGTTTGTTCCGCTCTGCGCGGGCCCCGACGACCCCATGCCCTGCCGGGACCGGGTGGCTTGCAATCATCGGGGCGGGCCGTTATCTTGGTAATGAGCGCCACGTCGCGCCCGTCGCCCTGCCACTCGAAGGACGGTCCCACCACTCATGCGCATTCTAGTCTCCAACGACGACGGGATCCTCGCGCCCGGAATCCAGGCCCTGGCCCTTGCCCTAGCCACCGAGCACGAGGTGACGGTGGTCGCCCCCGACAGGGAGCGCTCGGCCACCGGTCACGCCCTGACCCTGCACAAGCCCCTCCGCGTCGAGAAGGTGGCCCTCGGCGGCAACGTCAAGGCCGCCTATGCCCTCAACGGCACGCCCTCCGACTGCGTCAAGCTCTCCGTCGGCACGCTGCTGGAGGCCCCCCCCGACCTGGTGTTCTCCGGCATCAACCGCGGTCCCAACCTCGGCACCGACGTCATCTACTCGGGCACCGTCTCGGCCGCGCTCGAGGGGACCATCCTCGGCATCAAGTCGGTGGCCTTCAGCCTCGCGACCTTCTCGGACGTGGGCTACGAGCAGGCCGCCCAGTTCGCCCTGGTGATGGCCCGCATGCTCGAGAACCGCAGCTTGCCGCCCAAGGTGCTCCTCAACGTCAACTTCCCGGCCATCGCCGAGCAGGCGCCCCAGGAGGTCCGCGTCACGCGCCTCGGCGAGCGCAAGTACACGGACATCTTCGAGGCCCGCACCGATCCGCGCGGGCGCACCTACTACTGGCTCGCGGGCGAGGTGGTCGAGGTCGAGGAGGCCCACGACACGGACGTCACGGCCATCCGGGAGAACTGCATCTCGGTGACGCCCATCCACTACGACATGACCTACCGCCCCATGGTCGACGATCTCAAGGGCTGGCACATCCCCACCACCCTGTCGGGGCTCTCGGTCAGTCAGGAATCGAAGTGAAGCGACCCCGGATCGGCATCACCACCCAGCGCCACGCGGGCACGCCCGAGATCAAGCGGGGCCGCCCCATCTACTTCCTCTCCGCCGAGTACGCCGATCGCGTCCGCGAGGCGGGCGGCGTTCCGCTGCTCCTGCCGCCCGGCGCCGTGGAGCCGGAGGTCCTGGACGGGCTCGACGGCCTGCTCTTGAGCGGAGGCGAGGACGTGGATCCCCGCTACTACGGGGAAGCGGCGATCCCGGAGCTCGGGACGGTCGATGCCGGTCGCGACACCCAGGAGCTCCCGCTCGCCAAGGCCGCGGTCGAGCGTCGCATGCCGATCCTCGCCATCTGCCGCGGGATCCAGCTGCTCAACGTCTCCCTCGGCGGCACGCTCTACCAGGATCTCCCGGCCCAGCACGAGGGGGCCCTGGGCCATGTCCAGGACGAGCCGGTCCACGTGTCGATCCATGACGTCAAGATGGCCCCGGACAGCCTGATCGCCAAGCTTGCCGGCGCGACGGACCTGCGGGTGAACACCTTCCACCACCAGGCGGTCAAGGACCTGGCCCCCGGCCTGAAGGCGACGGCCTGGGCGGACGACGGGGTCATCGAGGCTCTCGAGGGCTCTCAGGGCTGGATGGTCGGCGTCCAGTGGCACCCGGAGCTCCAGCCCGGCCCCTTCACCGCGGCCCTCTTCGCGGCCTTCGTGCAGGCCGGGGTCCGGTTCGCCGCGGATCCCGCCCGATCCGTCTCGAGGTAGGCGGCTCCACCCCTTCCCCCCATCATCCCCACGTCGACGATCGCTCGCTCCCAAAGCAAGCAAAGCGCTCGCCAGCAGCTCAATAGAGCGCAACAATGTGTGCTATACTTGAGGACTAACATCGTTGAAATCCCGTATTCGACGGGAACATCAGGAGGCAACAGTGAAAGTCACCCTGGAGAAAAAGGAAAAGAACCAAGTCCTGCTCGAGGTTCAGGTCGAACCGGATCGCGTCGAGAAGGCCTATGACCGGGCGTATCGTCAGGTCGCGCGCGAGGTCCGCATCCCGGGCTTCCGTCCTGGCAAGGCGCCCCGCCCGATCGTCGAGCGGACCGTCGGGGTGGACTACCTCAAGCACACCGCCTTCGAGAAGTTCCTGCTGCCCGAGGTCTATCCCCAGGCCATCGAGGAGGGCAAGGTCGAGCCCATCGCCGAGCCCGAAGTCGAGCTCGTCTCCTTCGAGAAGGACCAGCCCCTGGTCTTCAAGGCGACCATCGAGGTCCGCCCCGAGGTGACCCTCGGCAACTACACCGGCCTCGAGGTCGCGGCCCCCAAGGTCGACGTCTCGGACGCCGACGTGGAGGAGCGCCTCACCAAGCTGCGCGAGTCGCGCGGCACGCTCCAGACCGTCGATCGCGCCGTCCAGATGGGCGACACCGTCGTGGCGGACTTCACGGGCAAGATCGACGGCGAGGAGTTCGAGGGCGGCAAGGCCACGGACTACACGCTCGAGGTGGAGCCGGGCCGCTTCATCGAGGGCTTCGTCGAGGCCATGGTCGGCCTGAAGGCCGGCGAGTCCAAGGACGCCGACCTGAAGTTCCCCGAGGACTACCCCAACCAGGAGCTCGCCGGCAAGCCCGTCGTCTTCTCGCTGGCCGTCAAGGAAGTCAAGGAGCGCCAGCTCCCCGAGCTGAACGACGAGTTCGCCAAGACCCTCGGTGACGAGTCGGTGGACGCCCTCAAGGGCAAGCTCCGCGAGCAGCTCGCCAAGGAGCGCGAGGAGAACCGCGACATCGAGCTGCGCAAGCAGCTGATCGAGAAGGTCGTCGAGGGGGCCCAGATGGAGATCCCCGAGTCGATGATCGCCCGCGAGTCCAACTTCCTCCTTCAGCAGCAGGCCAACATGCTGGCGCAGCAGGGCATCGACCCCAACCGCGTCTTCACCAAGGACAACATCGACACCTGGCGTGAGAACACCCGTCCCGAGGCCGAGAAGCGCATCCGCACCTCGCTGACCCTGGGCGAGATCGCCCGCAAGGAAGGCATCCAGCCCTCCGAGGAGGAGATCGAGGAGACGATCGCCGATTACGCCCAGAGCTACGGCGTGGATCCCCAGCAGTTCCGCAGCCAGGTCATCCGCAATGGCGCCTGGCCGCAGATCGCCGACGAGGTCTTGAGCAACAAGATCATCGAGTGGCTGGTCGAGCGCGCCAAGGTCACCGACGCCGCCCCTGCCGCCGCCAACGCGTAGTCCCAGTCGTCGCAGCCTAGAGAGGAAACTCCGATGTATATGCCAGCACATGCCGGATTGGTTCCAATGGTCGTCGAGCAGACGAGCCGTGGCGAGCGTGCCTACGACATCTTCTCGCGCCTGCTCAAGGAGCGCATCATCTTCCTCAACACCCCGATCGATGATGGCGTGGCGAGCCTCACCATGGCTCAGCTGCTGTTCCTCGAGGCCGAAGACCCGACCAAGGACATCTACATGTACATCAACTCGCCGGGCGGGGTGGTGACGGCGGGTCTGGCGATCTACGACACGATGCAGTACATCAAGCCGGACGTTTCCACCATCGTCATGGGGCAGGCCGCTTCGATGGGCGCCTTCCTCCTGAACGCCGGGGCGCCGGGCAAGCGTATCGCGCTGCCCAACGCCCGCATCATGATCCACCAGCCCTTGGGCGGTGCCCAGGGTCAGGCGACCGACATCGAAATCCAGGCCGCCGAGATCCTGCGCCTCAAGCGGCGTCTCAACGAGCTGATGGCCCTGCACAGCGGCCAGCCGCTCAAGAAAATCGAGAAGGACACCGACCGCGACTTCTTCATGAGCCCGGACGAGGCGAAGGAGTACGGTCTGATCGATGAGGTCCTGGTTCCGAAGATCGGCAAGGACAAGGTGCCGATGCCTCCGGCGACCGGTGGCCAGGGAGTACGTTCGGAAAATGCCTAAGTACGAAGACAACAAGGGCCAGCCCAAGTGCTCGTTCTGCGGGAAGACCCAGGAACAAGTCCGTAAGCTGATCGCGGCCCCTGGAGTCTACATCTGCGACGAGTGCGTGGATCTTTGCAACGAGATCCTCGACGAGGAGCTGTACGACAACCAGCGCAACGCCGAGGCACCGCCCATGGAGCTCGGGGAGATCCCCAAGCCCAAGGCGATCAAGAAGATCCTCGATACCCACGTGGTGGGCCAGGAGCGGGCCAAAAAGGTCCTCTCCGTGGCGGTCTACAACCACTACAAGCGCCTCTCCGTCAAGGAGGAGCAGGGGTCCGAGGACAACATCGAGATCCAGAAGAGCAACATCCTCTTGATCGGGCCCACCGGCTCGGGCAAGACGCTCCTGGCGCAGACTCTGGCCCGCCTCCTGAACGTTCCGTTCGCCATCGCCGACGCGACCACCCTCACCGAGGCGGGGTACGTGGGCGAGGACGTCGAGAACATCCTCCTGCGCCTCCTGCAGGCGGCCGACTACGACGTCAAGCGCGCGGAGCGCGGCATCATCTACATCGACGAGATCGACAAGATCGCCAAGAAGAGCGAGAACCCCTCGATCACCCGGGACGTCTCGGGCGAGGGCGTTCAGCAGGCGCTGTTGAAGATGCTCGAGGGAACGGTCGCGAACGTGCCGCCGCAGGGTGGCCGCAAGCATCCGTACCAGGAGTTCATCCAGATCGACACGACGAACATCCTGTTCATCGTGGGCGGGGCCTTCGTCGGCCTGGACAAGGTGATCGAGACCCGGGTCGGTCAGAAGACCATGGGCTTCGGCGCGGACGTCAAGGACACCCAGACGAAGGACCTAGGCGAGCTGTTCCGGCAGCTGCAGCCGGAGGACCTCCTCAAGTACGGCCTCATCCCCGAGTTCATCGGCCGCATCCCGATGGTGGCGACCCTGGAGCCTTTGGACAAGGACGCTCTGGTGAGCATCCTGACCGAGCCCAAGAACGCCATCACCAAGCAGTACAAGCGGCTGCTCAGCATGGACGGCGTCGAGCTCGACTTCACGCCGGACAGCCTGACGGCGATCGCCGAGGAGGCCCTCAAGCGCAAGACGGGGGCTCGCGCCCTGCGCTCCATCGTCGAGGAGATGATGCTCGACGTCATGTACGAGGCGCCCTCCACCTCGGAGATCCAGAAGGTGGTCATCACCCCGGAGTTCGTGAACAACCGGGCCGCCGCGAAGCTGCTCTTCATGCCCGAGAACGGCACGCAGAAGCAAGCCTCGTAGCCCCCCAACAAAAAGAGCGGCCCGGACGCGTCCGGGCCGCTCTTTTTGTTGGCGATCAGGCCTCGCGCGGCCCCAAGACGAGCATGGCCTGCGCGAGCCCCTGCAGGTAGCGCAGGAGGCCCTCCCACTGCGCCCCGTCCGACACGCCCGGGATGGCGGCATGGAGCATGGTGGCGAGCCGCGGGTACGCGTCGAAGCCGCGGGCGTAGATGACGCCGCGCAGGGCGACCTGGAGGCCCGCGAGGTTGCCGCTTGCCTGATACCCCTCGCCCGCGAGGCGAAAGGAGACGTGGACGTCGCGCAGGAGCCCCGCGTTCACGCCGCCCTCGCGCAGCCAGTCCATGAGCTGCCGCCCCTCCGGCCCGCGCAGGCGCGGGGCGATCTCGTCGGGGGCGAGCGGGTTGATGAAGCCGTCGTTCAGGGCGGCCAGCGGGTCGGTGGTCATGGCGTCACGTCCTCGAGCGGGGAAGAACCGAGGAGTCTATACCCATCGAAGGGAGCGAGGCTTCCGGCGCCCCGCATCGAGGCCTCGCCCGGCCAGGTCACCGGCCCCAGCGGGCGCTGAACGAATGGGCGAATCGGTGATATCATTGTGAAGGCGCGCCCACGGGCGACTTTACCAGCCAAACAGGCGCCCTGACGGCATTTCGAACCACCCCGGAAAGGATCCCCATGGCCCCGGAGACCCGCGTGACCCTCCCCCTCGTGCCGCTGCGCGATCTGGTCGTGTTGCCGCACATGGTGGCGTCCCTCTCCGTCGGGCGCGCCCGCTCCCTGGCGGCCGTCGAGGCGGCTTTGGCGGGCGATCGCCGCCTGATCCTCGCCATGCAGCGCGCGGCCGACGTGGACCTGCCGGGCCTCGAGGACCTCCAGCCGGTGGGCGTCATCGCCGAGATCCTGCAGACCTTCAAGCAGCAGGACGGCTCCACCCGCGTGCTGCTCGAAGGCCGCACCCGCGTGTTCATGCGCGGGCTGGCGGAGGAGGGCGGCGCGCTGCGCGCCGAGGCGTCCCCGGTCGAGTCCGCCGCGCCCGAGTCGACGCCCGAGATCGTGTCCCTGGAGCGTCTCCTGCGCGAGCAGATCACCGAGCTCCTCTCGTTCGACAAGAAGCTGCCCTCCGAGGCCGCCCTCGCGCTCGAGACCGTCACGACGCCGGACCACCTCACGGACCTGGCCGCGGCCTACATGCTGCCCAAGGCCACCGATCGCCAGGCGATCCTCGAGACCCTCGCCCTGCCCGAGCGCATGGAGTCCCTGTCCATCAAGATCGCGCGGCTGGTCGAGGAGCACCGCCTCGACCACGAGATCCACCAGAAGGTCCGCGCCAAGATGGACCGGGTGCAGCGCGACTACTACCTCAAGGAGAAGCTGCGCGCCCTGCAGACCGAGCTCGGAGAGGGCGACGAGAAGGCCCAGGAGGCCGCCGACTACCGCGCGGCGATCGCCAAGGCCAAGCTGCCCAAGGAGGCCGCCGAGCGGGCCGAAAAGGAGCTCGCGCGCCTCCTGCGCATGAGCAACCACTCCGCCGAGGCGGGCGTCATCCGGGCCTACCTGGACACGCTCATCGCCCTGCCCTGGTCCAAGCGCACCCGCGACCGGCTGGACCTGGCCCACGCCGAGGCCGTGCTCGACGCCGACCACTGCGGGCTCCAGAAGGTCAAGGACCGCCTGCTCGAGTTCTTGGCCGTGCGCGCCCTGCGCAAGGGCCAGCCCGCCACCATCCTCTGCCTGGTCGGCCCGCCCGGCGTCGGCAAGACGTCCCTCGCGCGCTCGATCGCCACCGCCCTCGGCCGCAAGTTTGTCCGCGCGAGCCTGGGCGGCGTCCACGACGAGGCCGAGATCCGCGGGCACCGCCGCACCTACGTGGGCGCCATGCCGGGCCGCATCCTCTCGGCCCTCAAGCAGGCGGGCACCAAGAACCCGGTCTTCCTCCTGGACGAGCTGGACAAGCTCGGCCGCGATCAGCGCAGCAACCCGTCGGCCGCCATGCTCGAGGTGCTCGACCCCGAGCAGAACGCCACCTTCTCGGACCACTACGTGGAGACGCCGTTCGACCTGTCGGAGGTGCTCTTCATCGCGACGGCCAACTCCACCGCGGGCATCCCCCATGCCCTGCTGGACCGGCTCGAGGTCATCCGGCTGTCGGGCTACACCGAGTCGGAGAAGGTCGCCATCGCCCACGAGCACCTGTTGCCGAAGACCCTCGAGAAGCATGGCCTCAAGGAGGGCCAGCTGGACCTCTCGGACGAGACGCTGCGGGCGCTGATCCGCGGCTGGACCCGCGAGGCCGGCGTCCGCCAGCTCGAACGCCAGCTCGCCGCCCTGTCGCGCAAGGTCGCCCGGTCCATCGTGAGCGGCAAGGACCTGCCCCGGCCCCAGGCGGACAACCTGGACGCGCTGCTCGGCCCCAAGCCGCACCGGCTACCGCCCCATCACCGCTCGCCGGAGGTCGGGACCGTGCATGGCCTCGCCTGGACCGAGGCCGGCGGCAAGCTCATGGGCATCGAGATCGCCTGTCTCAAGGGCAAGGGCCACCTGACGCTCACGGGCCAGCTGGGCGACGTCATGAAGGAATCGGCCCAGGCCGCCTACACCTTCGTCAAGGCGCACGCGGAAGAGCTCGGCATCGAGGACGGCCACTGGAAGCAGGTGGACTTGCACCTGCACGTGCCCCAGGGCGCCATCCCCAAGGACGGCCCCAGCGCCGGCGTGGCCATCGCCGTCGCCATCGCCTCGGCCCTCTCGGGCCGCCCCGTGCGCTCGGACGTCGCCATGACCGGCGAGGTCACGCTGCGCGGGCGCGTGCTCACGGTGGGCGGCATCAAGGAGAAGGTGCTAGCCGCCTACCACGCGGAGCTCTCGACAGTGCTCCTGCCCATCGGCAACGAGGCCGACCTCGAGGACATCCCGGACGAGGTCAAGGCCGCCGTGGAGTTCAAGCTCATCGAGCGGCTGGAGGAGGCCATGGCCATCCTCCTGTTGCCGGCCCTCGAAGCTCGCGTCCCCAAGGCCATCGAGGAAGTCGTCGAGCCGCTGCCGGCCGAGGCGATCCCCAAGGCGTAACCTCCATCACGGCTCCCCGCCCGTTGACACGGTAATTTACTTAGTGAGACGGGTATCATAGCCATGGCAGCCCAGGGGATCCGGGCGTCAGGGGGGGAACCGATGGCCAACCAGACTTCCAACGTCGCCCGCCTGGATTACGTCCGCGGGTTCATCCAGGCCGCCACCAGCGTCATCGCGCAGGTGGTCGGCGAGGAGCCGACGGTCGGCTCCCCGCAGTTCCAGATCGGCCCGATGGTCCACCTGGGCGACGTCAACGTGAGCCTCGGCATCTCGGGCGACATCCCCGGCCAGGTCAACTACGGCATGGACATGCAGACGAGCCTCAACATCGCCTCGGCCATGCTCATGGAGACGTGCGCGGCCCACGACGAGATGTCCATCTCGGCCCTGCAGGAGCTCGGCAACATGATCTCGGGCAACGCCCGGACCTACCTCGCGCAGCTCAACGTGACCTCGGACATCACCCCGCCCAAGACCGTCATCGGCCACGACATCAGCGCCAACTGGCACCGGATCCGGGCCATGTCCATCCCGCTCGTCATGTCGCACGGGACGCTCATGCTGGTGGTGGGGATCCAGCAGTAAAGGGCTAGGCGCCCATGTACTCCTTGACGGCCTTCACGGCGAGCTGATCGCAACGCTCGTTGTAGGCGTTGCCCGCGTGGCCCTTGACCCACTTCCAGCTGATCTTGTGCTTGGATGCGAGCTCGTCGAGGCGCACCCACAGCTCCTTGTTCACGACGGGCTGCTTCTGGGAATTGACCCAGCCGTTGCGCTTCCAGCCGTGGATCCAACTGGTGATCCCGTCGATGACGTAGCGCGAATCCGTGTGGATCGTGATCTCCACGCCGGACCGCGTGAGGGCCTCGAGGATCATGATGGCCCCGACCAGCTCCTGGCGCTGGTTGGTGGTGGTGGGCTCGACCGCCGAGACGAGCTCCTTCTCCTTGATGAGGACGTTGCCCTCGTAGGCGAGCAACACCGCTCCGGCCGCTCCGGGGCCGGGGTTGCCCGAGCAGGCACCGTCACAATAGGCCTCAAACCGCATGGTCACCTCGTCAAAACGCTTCCTTCCCACTCTAGCACAGGTCGTGGAACGGTTGGACGGTTCATGCATGGTAAAATGACCTCCTCACGGACCCCGTCCTGCCCACTCGCCGCTCGCCCGCGCTAGAGCCCACTGGAGGCCCCATGGAACCCACCACGACCGCACCCGCCCAGCTGCCCACCGCCTACGAACCGGGGGCCGTCGAAAACAAGTGGAGCGATCGCTGGGACACCCTGGGCGTCTTCAAGATGGACGTCGATCCGGCCAAGAAGCCCTACTCCATCACGCTGCCGCCTCCGAACGTCACGGGCTCCCTGCACCTGGGCCACGCGACCAACGGCACCATCCAGGACGTGCTCTGCCGTACCCGCCGCATGCAGGGCTACGGCGTGCTCTGGCAGGGCGGCACCGACCACGCGGGCATCGCCACCCAGAACGTCGTGGAGCGCAAGCTGCGCACCGAGCAGGGCAAGACGCGCCACGACCTGGGCCGAGAGGCCTTTTTGGCCGAGGTCTGGGACTGGAAGGAGCACTACGGCAACACCATCATCAACCAGTTCCAGAAGCTCGGCGCGTCCATGGACTACTCGCGCTGGCGCTTCACCATGGACGAGGGTTACAGCCGTGCGGTCCGCAAGGCCTTCGTGCACCTCTACAACAAGGGCTGGATCTACCGCGGCAACCGCATCATCAACTGGTGTCCCCGCTGCCTGACGTCCCTCTCGGACCTGGAGGTCGCCTACAAGGAGGCCGACAGCACCCTGTACCACGTCCAGTACGCCCTGGAGGACGGCTCGGGCTCGATCACGGTCGCGACCGTTCGCCCGGAGACGATCCTCGGCGACGTGGCCGTGGCCGTGCACCCAGAGGACGAGCGCTTCCAGGCCATGATCGGCAAGAAGGTGCGCGTGCCCATGACCGACCGGCTGGTGCCTGTCATCGCGGACACCCACGTGGAGCGCGAGTTCGGCACCGGCGCCCTCAAGATCACCCCGGCCCACGACCCCGCCGACTACGAGATCGGCGAGGCGCATGGCCTGCCCAAGATCGACGTCATGACCCCCGACGGCAAGATGAGCGAGGCCGCCGGCCCCGACTGGGAGGGCATGGACCGCTTCGAGGCGCGCGCGGCCGCCACCCAGCGCCTCAAGGCCGAGGGCGTGCTCGTCAAGGAAGAGTCCTACCGCAACAACGTCAGCCACTGCGATCGCTGCAGCACCGTCATCGAGCCGCGCCTCTCCGACCAGTGGTTCGTGGCCATGAAGGAGCTCGCGGGCCCGGCCATCCGCGTGGTCGAGGAGGGCCAGGTCCACTTCACGCCCGATCGCTGGAGCGGCGTGTACCTGGACTGGCTGCGCAACATCAAGGACTGGTGCGTCTCGCGCCAGCTGTGGTGGGGCCACCGGATCCCGGTGTGGACCTGCACCAACGGCCACGTCAACGCGTCCATGACCGACCTTTCGGAATGCCCGGTCTGCTCGGCCGCCGTGGAGCAGGACCCCGACGTGCTCGACACCTGGTTCTCGAGCGCCATGTGGCCCTTCGCCACGCTCGGCTGGCCTGACAAGACGCCCGAGTTCGACTACTACTACCCGACCAACGTGCTCTCGACGGCGCGGGACATCCTCTACCTGTGGGTGGCGCGCATGGTCTTCATGAGCATGGAGTTCGAGCACGAGATCCCGTTCCGGGACGTCGTCATCCACGCGACCATCCTGGACGCCAAGGGCCAGCGCATGAGCAAGTCCAAGGGCACGGGCGTCGATCCGCTCGACATCATGGCCAAGTACGGAACCGATGCCTGCCGCTTCTGGTTCGCGGGGGCCGGCACCAGCTCGCAGGACGTCCGCTACACCGAGGACAAGCTCGAGAGCGGACGCAACTTCGCCAACAAGCTCTGGAACGCCAGCCGCTTCGTGCTCATGAACCTGCCGCAGGGCGACAAGAGCGAGCTGCGCCAGCTCGAGCTCGCCGACCGCTGGATCCTCAGCCGCCTGCAGCAGACCATCGAGACCGTCACCGAGGCCGTGGACGCCTTCCGGATGAGCGACGCCACCACGGCCCTCTACGAGTTCACCTGGAACGAGTTCTGCGACTGGTACGTGGAGCTCGCCAAGCCCCGGATGCACGCGGGCGACGAGACGGTCAAGGCCGTCCTGCGCGAGGTGCTCTCGACGGTGCTGCGCCTCTTGCACCCCTTCATGCCGTTCATCACCGAGGAGATCTACGCGCAGCTGGTCGCCCAGGAGCTGGTGCCGCCGGTCGACACCCTGCTCAGGACCGAGTGGCCCCGGGTGCGCGACGACCTGCGCAGCGCCAAGGCCGAGACGGAGATGGGCCTGGTCATGGAGGTCATCCGGACGGTGCGCAACATCCGCGCCGAGCTCGGCGTGCCGCCCGCCAAGAAGGCGGAGCGCCTGTTCATCCACGCGAGCGAGGGCCAGGCCCCCATCCTGAGCGCCATGCAGGGGGCGATCGCCTTCCTCACCCGCTCGGAGACGGTGGACATCTCGACCACTGCCGAGGACATCCCGCAGGCGGCCTCGGGGGTCGCCGGCGAGAACACGATCCTCCTGCCCCTGGCGGGCCTCCTGGACATCCAGAAGGAGATCGAGCGCCTCAACAAGGATCAGAAGCAGCTCCAGGGCGAGCGCGAGCGCCTTCAGAATCAGCTCGGCAACGAGGCGTTCGTCTCCAAGGCCCCGGCCCAGGTGGTCGACAAGCTGCGCAACCGGGTGGTCGAGGTCGAGCAGCAACTCACCACCCTCGCCGCCCAGATCGCTCGCTGGAGCTAGCTCCGGCCCATCCATCGGACGACTTTCAGGGCCCCTTCCGCTTGGCGGAAGGGGCCCTGAGCTTGTTGGCGCACGTTCCGGTCCCGATCGTTTGACAGGTGGACGACGACCTGAAATCATCTTCATTAACTTTTGTGAGTCACGAACGCAGGAGCGAATGAAGCGCAGTCGCTGGATCCTGATCGGCCTCCCCTTCCTCGCGATCGCCGTCGCCGGGGGGCTCTACGGCTATGCGAGCCGGCACCCGGCACCGGTGCAGCCGATCGCCTTCAGCCACGCCGCCCACGCCGGCAAGCGCCAGATCTCGTGCATTTACTGCCACCAGGGGGTGGCGACCACGGCCCATGCCACGATCCCGGCGGTCGAGACCTGCTACGAGTGCCACCGGGTGGTGATGCCCACCAACCCCGACGTCCAGAAGGTGATGGCGGCCTACCAGCAAAAGGAGCCCATCCGCTGGATCCGGGTCACCAACCTCCCGGAGTACGTGCGCTTCAACCACATGCGCCACATCCGGAAGGGCGTCTCGTGCACGTCCTGTCACGGGGACGTCGCGCGGATGGACCGGGTGGTGAAGGCCCGCGCCCTCACCATGGGCGAGTGCCTCCAGTGCCACAACCAGATGAAGGCGCCCACCGACTGTTTCACTTGCCACTACTAGGAGACGCCATGAAGCGCAGGGACTTTCTCAAGCTCGGAGGCCTGGCGGCGTCCTCGACGCTGCTCTCCGCCTGTACCGTGCCCCGGCCCCGCTCCTACTACGTGCCCTACGTGGAGCAGCCCGAGGACGTCCTGCCCGGCGTCGACAACTGGTACGCGACGGCCTGCGGCCAGTGCGAGGCGGGCTGCGGGATCATGGCCCGGGTCATCGAGGGCCGCGCGGTCAAGCTGGAGGGGAATCCGGCCCATCCGGTGAACCGCGGGAAGCTCTGCGCCATGGGGCAGTCCGGCCTCCAGGTGCTCTACCACCCCGACCGGGTCCGCGGGCCCATGCGTCGCAAGGGCGATCGCGGCCAGGCCTCGTTCGAGCCGATCAAGTGGGACGATGCCCTGTCGCTGCTCGCCCAGCGCCTGGTTCCCGAAGTGGGCAAGGGGACCGTGACCCTGGTCTCGCGTCCCCTGAACGGCACGCTAGGGCTCGTGCTCGACCGCTTTGCCCGGGCGGCGGGCGGCCGCGGGCCCGTGACCCTGGACATCCAGGGACAGGAGACGCTCGTGGCGGGGCTGCGCGATCGCCTCGGCATGGACCGCCCGCCCCACTACGACCTCGCCAACAGCCGCTTTCTTATCAACTTCGGCGCGGACCTCTTCGAGACCTGGCTCTCGCCCGTCAACTACTCGCTCCAGTACGGCCACATGCGCCAGGGGCGGCCCGGCATACGAGGCCGCATGGTCCACGTGGAGCCGCGCATGTCCCTCACGGCGGGATCCGCCGACCGCTGGATCCCGGTGCCGCCGGGGTACGAGGGCATGCTCGCCCTCTCGCTCGCGCATGTCCTCGTGACCGAGCAGCTGGCCGTGCCGGGCTTCGAGGCCTGGGGGCCCGCCCTCGCCGCCTATGCCCCCGAACAGGTGGCCGCGACCCTGGAGGTTTCCGCCCGGACCATCCGCGAGCTGGCACGCGACTTCGCGACCAGTCGCCCGGCACTCGCCATCGCGGGCGGGCCCGCCCTCGCGCACACCAACGGCGTCCAGACGGCATCGGCGGTCCATGCCCTCAACATGCTGGTCGGCAGCGTGGGCGTCCCGGGCGGCCTGCTCGCCTCGCCACCCGCTCCCGTGCGCCAGCTCAACGCCTTCGCCCCGGGCGCCTTCAGCGAGTGGACGGCCCTCATCGCGCGCATGCGCGCGGGCCGGGTGCAGGTCCTGCTCGTCCACCAGGCGGACCCGGCCTACCTGCTGCCCAAGCGCATGGGCTTTCGCGAGGCCCTGGCCAACGTCCCCTTCATCGTGAGCTTCGGCAGCTTCGTCGATGACACGACGGCCCACGCCGACCTCATCCTGCCCGACCACACCTACCTCGAGAGCTGGGGACTGGTTGCCGGCGAGCCCAGCCCGGGCGTCCCCGTGCTCACGAGCCGGCAGCCCGTGGTCTCCCCGGTCTTCGACACCAGGCCTACCCCGGACGTGCTGATCTCGCTCGGCAAGGCCCTCGGTGGTTCGCTCGCAGCCGCCATGCCCTGGGCCTCGTACGTGGACCTGGTCCGATCCACCTGGGCCTCGGTCGCACCGCAACAGCCCGCGCTCTGGTCCGACGTACGACAGGCCGGACTCTGGAGCGGCAAGGCGGCAGGCCCCGGCGCGCTACGGGGCAAGACGAGCGTTCCGGCCGTTCCTGCGCCCACCTTCACCGGCAGCCCGCAGGAGTTTCCCTTCGCCTTCTACCCTTACGTCTCTCCTTCCCTGCATGACGGGCGCGCGGCCAACCTGCCCTGGCAGCAGGAGCTGCCGGACCCCATGACCGCGGGCGTCTGGAGCAGCTGGGTGGAGCTCAACCCCGCCACCGCCCTAAGGCTCGGAGTGGCCGAGGGCGACGCCGTCCAGGTGCGATCGCCCCACGGCACCCTCGAGGCGCGCGTCCACCTCTATCCCGGGCTCCATCCCACCGTCGTCGCCATGCCCATGGGCCAGGGCCACCGGGCCTACGGGCGCTACGCGGCCGGCCGGGGCAGCAACCCCATGGACGTGGTGGCCCCGACCACGGTTCCGGGGTCAGGGGGACTCGCCTGGGCCGCCACTCGCGTGAGCCTCGAACGGACGCCGGACGCCCCGTCCTTCACCAAGGTCGAGCGGCGACCATGGCCCCCTGAGCACCACGACTCCCCGAACTACGTCTCCCTCGAAGATCTCGTCTCCAAGCAATGGCCCTGGGACGATCGCGCAGGAGGTCCCCATGGCGGAACCAGCCGATAAGCAAGACCGGATGCCCCTCCCGACCGCCCCCGAGACCGGCCTGCATCGCTGGGGCATGGTCGTGGACCTGGACAGGTGCAACGGCTGCGAGGCCTGCGTCGTCGCATGCAAGGCCGAGAACAACATCCCGGTGGTCGGCGAAGACGAGTGCGGCCGCGGCCGGTCCATCAGCTGGATCCGCGTCGAGCGCTACTGGGACGGAGAGTACCCGGACGTCCAGGCGCGCTTCCTGCCCGTGCTCTGCCAGCACTGCACCCATGCCCCCTGCGAGCCCGTGTGCCCGGTGTTTGCGACCTACCACAACCCCGAAGGCCTCAACACCCAGATCTACAACCGCTGCGTCGGCACCCGCTACTGCGCCAACAACTGCCCGTACGACGTCCGCTTCTTCAACTGGTTCGACCCGGTCTGGCCCGAGCCACTGCACAACCACCTCAACCCGGACGTCACGGTCCGCAGCCGCGGGGTCATGGAGAAGTGCACCTTCTGCATCCAGCGCATCAACACGGGCAAGCAAACGGCCGCCAACGAGGGTCGCGACGTCCGGGACGGCGAGATCGTGCCGGCCTGCGCCCAGTCGTGCCCGACCGACGCCCTGGTCTTCGGCGACCTCGCCGATCCCGAGAGCCGGGTCAGCAAGCTCGCGGGCGACGAGCGGCGCTTCCAGCTGCTCGGCGAGCTCGGGACCGACCCTGTGGTCATCTACCTCAAGCGGCAGAGGGAGTAGCCATGGCCGCCCCCCACCGCCATCCCCTACCGTCCGACGAGCAGATCGTCGACGACATCCTCCGGCCCATGGCCCGGACGACCTGGAGGTTCTGGCTCCTGGTAGCCGTGCTGTCACTCATCATCCTGGCGGGCGCCGGGGCCTACCTGTACATGGCGCGCACGGGCATGGGGGTCACGGGCCTCAGCCGACCGAACATGTGGGGCATGCTCATCGCGAACTTCGTGTTCTGGATTGGCCTGTCGCACTCGGGCACGCTCATCTCGGCCATCCTCCGGCTGACCAGGGCCGAGTGGCGGCGGCCCGTGGTCCGGGCGGCGGAGGCCATGACCCTCTTCACCATCATGGTGGCGGGCCTCTTCCCCATCATCCACCTGGGGCGCTCCTGGCTCTTCTACTGGCTCCTGCCCTATCCCAGCGAGCGGATGATCTGGCCCAACTTCCGCTCTCCCCTGCTCTGGGACTTCATCGCCATCACGACCTACCTGACGGGCAGCACCATGTACTTCTACCTGCCCCTCATCCCGGACCTCGCCACCGTGCGCGACCGGAGTGCGGGCCTCAAGCGCCGCATCTACGGGCTCCTCAGCTTCGGCTGGCGGGGCAGCAACGTGCAGTGGGAGCGCCTGGAGCGCGCGCTCGCCATCCTCGCCGTGACCATCCTGCCCGTGGCGGTCTCGGTCCACACCATCGTGTCGTGGGACTTCGCCATGGCGATCGCCCCCCCGCTCTGGCACACGACGGTCTTCGGGCCCTACTTCGTGGCGGGCGCCATCTACTCGGGGCTGGCGCTCGTCATCACGGTCATGGCCACCCTGCGCTGGGTCTACAAGCTCGAGACCTACCTTCGCCCCGAGCACTTCGACAAGATGGGCAAGATCCTGCTCACCATCTCACTCATCTGGTTCTACCTGTGGTGGGCCGACTTCCTGACGGGCTGGTACGGCCGCTTTCCCGAAGAGCGGCATGCCTGGATGGAGTACCTGTTCGGCCGGTTCTCGATCATGAGCTGGGTCATGCTCGTCTGCAACGCCATCCTGCCGCCCCTGTGCCTCTCGTTCCGGCGCTTCCGGCAGAGCATTCCGGCGATGGTCGTGCTCACGCTGCTCATCAACGTGGGCATGTACATCGAGCGCATGCTCATCGTGGTGCCGCCACTGTCTTTCAAGCGCTTCCCCTACGTGTGGGGGAGCTACTGGCCGACCTGGGTCGAGTGGACGATCTTCTGCGCGGCCTTCGCGGGCTTCGCGCTGCTCTACACCGTCTTCTCCAAGCTCATCCCGGTCATCGCCATCTGGGAGGTGCGCGAGGAGCGGCTGTACGCGACGACCAAGCAGGTGGGCAAGGGGTCCTATACGGCGGTGGCCCTGCCGGAGACGGGCCAGGAGGGCGGCCATGGCTAGCGTGCTGGGGCTCTTTGGCGACCTCGACGCGGCGGTGCGCGCCGTCGATGCCCTCAAGGCGGCGCGCTTCGCGGCGCGCGAGATCGCCGTGCTGTCGTCGATTCCCCTGCCACCGGACGCCCTGGGGTTGCCCCACACCCGGACCCACGACCAGGTCCGCGCGTCGGTGGTCATGGGGGCGGTGGGGACGCTCGCGGGCTTCCTGCTGGCGGCCGGGACGGCGTGGCTCTACCCGCTGCCGACAGGCGGCAAGGCCATCGTGTCCATGCCGACGTCGGGGGTCATCATGTACGAGATGACGATGTTGGGGGCCATCTGGACCGCCTTCTTCCTGGCGCTGTATCACATCGGCCGGCAGTCGCGGGGCAAGGTGCCGTACGACGACCGGATCGCCGCCGGGAAGATCGGGGTGACGGTGACGGCGCCCGCTGAGCGGGTGGAAGCGGCGGAGGCCGCGATGGCGGGGGCGTTGGAGGTGCGGCGATGGGACTGACGAGAGCCACCCCCCCTTCCCCCCCTGCAAGCAAGGGGGGCACAAGGACTGCCCGGCTGCGCCGGGAGATTGGAACGCCATCCACCGCCCCGCCCCAACAAAAGCCCCCCTTGCGAAGCAGGGGGGGTTGGGGGGGTGGTATCTGGGTCACCCTCGCGCTGACGGTCTTACTCATGGGCTGCTCCGGCCAGATGGCCGATCAGCCGTCCATCCATTCCCAAGAGGACCCGCTCCTCCCCGCGAGCGGCTCGATCCCCTTGACCCCGCCCCGCCCCTGGTCCATGGCCGCCCTGCCGCCGGGTGGCGCCACCGCGTCCAACCCCTTGCCCCGCACCGCCGCCGTGCTCGCGGTCGGCGCCGTGCGGTACCGCGACTACTGCTCCTTCTGCCACGGCCAGGGCGGCAAGGGCGACGGACCGGTCGGCGAGGTCTACGCCCCCCGCCCTCGCGACCTCACAGACACGCACGTTCGCGGCATGTCCGATGGTCTGATGTTCGAGCGGATCACCAACGGCTTCTCCACCATGCCGAGCTTCCGCAAGCGCCTGAGCACGGAGGACCGCTGGGCCATCATCTGGTACGTTCGTCAGTTGAGAAAGCGCGCGCCGTTCAGCGGCCCCTAGCCACGCGCTGCCGCAGGGTCTCGTACAGGCACACGGCCGTCGCGACCGAGGCGTTGAGGGACTCCGCCTGCCCCGGCATGGGGATGGAGACGGCCTCGGTGGCGAGCGCCAGGGCCTCCGGCGTGAGCCCCGCCCCCTCGTTCCCGACGAGCCACGCCAAGGGGCCCGACAGGTCCAGGTCGTACAGCGAACGGTCGTGACGCAGGGCCGTGGCGAAGACCGCGACGCCCTGTCCCTTGAGCTGCTTCAGATCGTCGTAGAGGGACGAACGCACGAGCACCGGCAGGTGGAAGAGCGAGCCCATGGTCGCGCGCACGACCTTCGGGGAGTAGGGATCCACCGTCCCGGGCCCCACGAGCACGGCCGTCGCGCCCACCGCATCCGCCGTGCGGATGATGGTCCCGAGGTTGCCCGGGTCCTGCAGGGCGTCCGCCACCACGAAGAACGACGTCGCCGTCACCTTCGGCAGCTCCGGCTCCTGCGGCAGCCGTGCCACGGCCACGACCCCCTCGGGCGTCTCCGTCGTGACGATCTGGGTGAACAGCCGCTCGGCCACGAGGGTCACGGGGGCATCAGCGGGGGCTCCGTACTTGGCGACCCACTCCTCGGTGGCGAAGACCTCTTCCAGGGGCCAGCCAGAGGCGATCGCCTCCTGGACCAGCTTGGTGGTCTCCAACATGAAAAGGCCCGCCTGCTTTCGACCCTTGCGGGCGTGCAGCGAGCGGAGCGACTTGAGCTTGGGGTTTTGAAGGCTGGTGAGGAGCACTGCTAGACGGCAGGCAGGAACTTGACCATGCGGACCTCGTTCTTGATGCCCGGCTGGATGTGGTAATCCACCTGGTCCATCAGGGTGCGCATGAGGTAGATGCCGAGGCCGCCCACCCGGTACTCGGAGATGTACTCCTTCATCACCGGCGGCTTGATCTTGCCCGGATCGAAGGTCTCCCCGCGATCGGAGATGATCACCGTGAACTTGTCGTCCTCGTACTGGATGATCAGGTGGAGCCCCGGCTCCAAGACGCCGGGCGGATAGGCGTGCTCCATGATGTTGGCGCACGCCTCGTCCACGGCCAGCTCGATGTTGTCGATGGACTCCTCGGGGAATCCCATCGCAAGCGCCTTTTCGCGCACGAAGGTGCGAATCTCGTAGAGATTCGCCGTGTCGTTGCGGAAGGTGGCCTCGAACTGGCTGGACTCGCCCATGGACGTTAGCTCTCCTGGAAAGCGGCGATCGCCTCGCCGCGCGAATCGAAGATCTCGAACAGCTTGGTGAAGCCGAGCAGGTCGAAGACCTTGAACACCTTGGGCGGGAGCTGGACGAGCTTCATGTCGCCCTTGTTCTGACGGAAGGTGCTGATGGCCCCCATGAGGACGCCGAGACCCGCGCTCGAGATGTACTCCATGTTCTGGCAATCCAGCACCACCTTGTAGCGGTGTTGGGCCAGCAGGTCATTGAGCACCTTCTCGAGCTCGGGAGCCGTGTGGGCGTCGATGAACCCCTCGGGCTTCAGGAAGGTGATATCACCAGCTGTTTCGATGCTTTGCTTGAATGTCTCCAACGAAGATCCCTCTCCCGGTTGGTACGATTGGGTTGCTGCTGTCATTATACGCTGCCGCGCAGGAAATGACCTAGCTTTCTTCCCCCTTGCTTCCCATACCCCCTACCAGACGCAGGCTAACTGCCCCCATGACCCACGAACGCCGCGGCCGACAAAACGGCAGCAGCGGTCAAACACCTGCTCTGGTGCGGAATACGACCCATCGTAAAGTAGTACGGTTCGGCCGCGAAGCCTCCGTCCGGCTCCTGGATCGAGGCGAGATAGGCAATGGCCCGTTCCTGGGCCATGCGTACGGTGTCATCCACCGGCAAATATGTCAGGGCCGACAGGCAAAGGGCTGTTTCGAGCGCCCGCTCCGGGCCGGACTCCCAAGCTTCACCGAGCTCCAAGAGGCCCAGGGGCGCTTGCGCCACCTTCCAGCCGCCCAGCGCCTCCTGGGCCGCGAGTAGCGACTCCCGGGCCGCGGCCTGCGCGTCTGGGAGGCCCGCGACCTCGCCCGGCCAGGTCTCGGCGACCGCCGCCAAGAGCCGCAGGACCAGATGCGTCCCGTAGCCGTGGCCGTAGTACCAGTAGCTGGCCCAGAGTCCCGCCTGTTGCCGGGTCAAGAGCCAGCGGGCGCCCGCGAGAATGTCGTCCCGCCAGGCCTCGCGATCGAGGCGCCACAGCGCGTACAGGACGTTCGCCACCACCTCGGGATGCACGGGATCCCGGCCGGCCGCCCAGGTGAAGTCCGCCTGCGCCGCCTCTTCCGGCGTGTCCACGAGCCAGGTCCGGTAGCGCCCCGTCCCCTGCGCGTTGCGCGCGAGGCGGCGCAACGGGCCTGCCAGCAGCATGGCCGCCTGGGGGTGGCGGCGCTCGGCCAGGATGGCGACTACCTGCGCCAGGTCGTCGGCATCGGGCGGGATGTCCGGACAGATCGTGAAGTAGCGCCAGCCGTCCTCGTCGCCGAAGCCGACCAGCGCCTCCACGAGACGGGCCACGACGGCCTGCACCTCCGGGTCGGAGGGCGCCGCCCGGTCGAGGGCCGAGGCGATGAGCGACAGCGGGAACGTCGCTCCGATCAAGAGGGGATAGCCCGGAACGGCTCCCTGCAGCTCGACGGCCTCGGAGAAGTCGTCGGCCGCCTGGGCCATGAGAAAGCCCAGGAGGCTAGAGACGAGGCGGGAGTCGATCGCGGTGCTGGCCATGGGGAGATCATACCCGCGAAGGGGGCCTGAACTACCGCGCATCCTCACGCAAGCCGTGTTTTTGTCACGATAACTTTCCAATCTCCCATGGTATAAGGCCTATAAATACTGGGATAGAAAGCGATCAGATGCAGCAGAAGCTAACCAAGGCCTTATTCTGGGCGACCATGGGCTCGCTCGTGATAATTTCGATAGCGTGTCTGTTGCTCTCCTTCACCTGGATCAATCGCCCCTTCCCCGGCTTCGTCGTCCTGCGCAACAACACCGTCGACTCCCTGGCGTCGTCCCGCTGGACGGGCATCCAGGCGGGGATCAAGCAGAAGGACCGGGTCGTGGCCGTCGACGGCGCGCCGGTGGCCGACGGACAGGAAGTCTACCGGATCGTCGCGGCCCATCCCCCCGGCACGCCGTTGCGCTACACGGTGGAGCGGCGCTCCGGCGACGGCTTCGCGAAGCAGGACCTCTCGATCCCGACCCAGCGCTTCACGCTCTTCGACTACGTGGGCTTCTTCCTGGCGTTCTGGGTGGTGGGCTTCTTCCACTTCTTCATCGGCATCTTCGTCTCCTTGGTCAAGCCGGGCGATCCCGTCGCCCGCGCGCACCTCCTGTTCTGCATCTTCTTCGGGACGTTCTTCGTCACCAACTTCGACGGCATCACGACCCAGGTCTTCACGACCTTCCCGCACAACCAGGCCTTTGCGCTCCTGGGGGCCTTCGCCATCAACCTGGCGTTCCTCATGCCCCGCAAGATGCCCGTCATCGAGCGGTTCCCCTGGATCGTGCCCGCCAACCTCGTCGCGGGCTTCCTGTTCATGGGCTACATCCTGTTCAGCTTCTACCGGCCGGACATGTGGCCCGTGGCCTTCGAGTTCCTGACGCTCATCGGCTCGGGCGCGACCCTCATCGTGCCCATCGCCTCCATCTGGGCCCGCTTCAGCCGCACGAGCCCGCCTCAGGTCAAGAGCCAGGCCAACCTCATCCTGTGGGGGGCCCTCATCGCCTTTCTGCCCGTCATCATCGTCAACGGCCTGATGACCATGGGCACCACCCTTCCGGGGGGCGAGTACACCTTCTTCGGCATGGTCATCTTCCCGGCGGCGGTCGCCTACACCATCGTCCGCCACAAGCTCTTCGACATCGACGTCATCGTCAAGCGCACCGTCACCTACGCCATCGTGACGGCGGCCTTGACGTCGGCCTACTTCATCCTGACGGCGGGCATCCGCAGCCTGTTCGGCACGGGCTCCGAGTGGACCAACATCGTCGCGACCGGCGCGGTGGCCGTAGCGTTCGCTCCCTTGCGCGATCGCACCAAGGTCCTCGTCGACAAGCTCTTCTTCCGCACCGGCTACAACCTCGCCCAGCTGCTGACGGACTTCGGCGACCGGGCCCGCGAGACCTTCGACGCCACCGAGCTCTTGCGCCTCTTCGTCAAGACCATCGAGTTCGCGCTCTATCCCCAGTACGTGGCGGTCCTCTTGCGCGACCAGGCCACCGGCAACCTCGTGCAGCGCGAGAGCCTCGGACTCGAGTACGGGCAGCGCATCGAGCTGAGCCCGGAGCACCCTGCCCTCAGGACCTTGCTCGCCGATCAGCAGCTCTCGGTCACCACCGAGCCCCTGGACGTGGACGGCCTGCTGCAGGCCACCGCCTTGCCCCTGCGCCTCAAGGACGAGCTGGTCGGCCTCGTGCTCGTGGGTCCGCGCAAGAGCGACCTCAACTACACCTTCACGGACCGCACGCTGCTCGTGAGCCTCTGCCAGCAGCTCGCCCTGTGGGTCAAGAACGCCCAGCTGTTCGGCCAGCTCGCGAGCCAGGAGCGTCTCAAGCGCGAGCTGGAAATCGCCCACGAGGTCCAGTCGGGCCTCCTGCGGACGAGCCTCCCCGCCCTGGACGGCGTCGAGTTCTCGGCCACCTCGATCCCGGCGCTCGAGGTGGGCGGCGACTTCTACGACATCATCCCGGTGGACGAGCACCGGCTGGGCATCCTCATCGGGGACGTGTCGGGCAAGGGCGTGCCGGCGGCCCTCCTGATGGCCATGACCCTCGTCATCTTCCGCTCCATCGCCCGCGACAACTACTCCTCGGCAGACGTGATGGCCAAGGCCAACGAGCTCATCTACCTCAACCGTCCGTCCAAGAAGATGTTCGTGACGGCGTTCTACGCAGTCTACGACTCGCGCGATCGCAGCCTCGTCTTCTCAAACGCCGGCAACCCGCTGCCCATGGAGACGCGGGCCGGCACGACGGGTCGGCTGGAGGCCAAGGGCGTCTCGCTCGGCATGTTCCCGTCCATCGGCTACGAGGAGAACCGGGCGACGCTGAAGGAAGGCGAGCTCATCGTCTTCTACAGCGACGGGGCGGAGGACGCCCTCAACCCTACCAGCGAACAGTTCGGCGAGGAGCGCCTGGCAGAGATCGTGGCGGCCAACGTGACGTCGCCCGCCCAGGAGGTGGAGACGGCCATCCTGTCGGCCATCCGTCGCTTCTCGGAGGGGACGGACCAGTTCGACGACATCACGCTCGTCACGCTCAAGGCCAACTAGCAGCCGTCTCGACCTCCTGATCCGGATCGGCCGCTGGGCCGGCACCGCCTCGCTAGTCGGACGGTCTGTTCCTGGATTTCAAGGGCAGCGCCTTGGGTGGCCGCAACATGTCGAGGGTGCAGGGAAGCTTGCGCCCGTCACTGGTGTGTGCAATGCAGCTTTCGTCGTCGATGAGGGCGACGGCGGTGTGGCAGCGGGGGCAAAAGAAGTCCGTTCTCCGTTTCCCCGTGAACGTCAGCCGGCTCCCGCAGTGGGGACAGACGTAGTCGCTGATCTGGCGGCGCGTCTTCACCGTGGTGGCGATCTCGACCACCTTCGGGAAGTAGAGCTTGACATCCCCCGGAAGGCTGAGGAACAAGTCGTAGTTGACGGACGTGGGAATGTCCTTCTCCTGCAGGCAGTTGCCAATCAGGATGATGGGAATGACGCTGATGGCGGGGTACTGCTCCATCTCCACGAGGGGTTTGAAGCCGATCACGTCGGCCTCGATGTTTTGAATCGGGCGGTCGAACGCTTCGAGCCGACGGTACAGGTCGAGCGTGAGCACGTCGGGTTTGAAGGCCATGACCCGCTCGAAGTCAATCGGGCTGATGTCCGTCAACACCTCGTGCCCCTGGCTGACAAGGGGGGGGGCCAGGATATCGATGGTCTCCTGGAGGTCATCGACGATCACTACCCTGGCCATGAACATCCTCCCGCCTGACTTGCCTGGGACGATGGCCGCAGTATAGTCGCTTTGGGTCTCCGGGACACGAGGTGAGGAAGGGATGTGTGTTCCGCCCGAACGCTGCAGGGCAAGTCGGGCGTGGTTTCGCGGGAGTTCGCCCTAGGTCCGAGCCGCCTCGAAGCCCAAGGAGCGCCCCGCGACCTCCTCGAGGCCCTTGAGGGCCACGCCGTAGGCCGTGGACACCGCCGCGAGCTCCGGCCCGATGACGTCCTCGACGTCCACGATCCGGTCGTGCTTGACCCCGCAGGCCAGCAACGCCTGGCGCGCCAGCGCGTCCTTGCCCAGGCCCATCACGGCCGCCTGGATCGACCCCGGATGCCCCAGGCCCGCCTGGGCCATGACCCGGGCCACGCCCTCGGCCACCCGGGCGATCAGCTGGCGATGCAAGTTGCCCGCCAGATCGACCAGATCCCGGTCGCTCAACAGCTCCCGGTCCAGACCGAAGGCCTGGGCGAGCTCGAACAGGGCCTCCTCCCGCGAGGGATAGCGCCCGAAGTAGGCATGCCGGCGCGCGAGCTCCTCCGGGACCAGGTCCAGGATGCGCGTCACGCACTCGGTCTGCGCCATGCGCGGATAGAGGTAGTACGAGCGATCGCCCACCGAGGCCCGGCGCGCCGCGTAGTCGAGCGGGGTCGCCGTCATGCCGTACCACATGAGTCGCTGGCTCTCCAGCCGGCCCAGGTTGAAGCGGTCGGGATCGTGCTGGGACGCCGGATCGATGACTCCGTCGACGATGGCGATCGCATCCGTCGAGGTCGTCCCCACGTCCACCGAGAGGCCCCGCTGGATGAGCTTGCTCGCGAGGTACGCCGAGCCCCAGAACTTGGTGGCCGCGAAGCGCACCACCTCGGACCCCGTCCGCTCCAGGGCCGCGCTCGTGGAGTACAGCTTGCCGTCCGCTCCGATGAGCCGGACGGCATCGCCCCAGATCGCCTGCGTGAGGCGCGCGGTGTGGTGCAGCGCCTGGCTGAAGGTGGGATAGCTGTAGAAGTGGCTGGTCGCGACCACCGCCTGGTCGAACGCGCCCGCGGACAGGCCCAGCTCCGAGAGGAAGGCCGCCGACGTCGTGACGAGCCCCGCCTCGAAGTCGGTGCTGCGATCGGGCATCAGCTCGGGCGTGTAGGGCAGGGGGAAGGTGGCATAGCGCGCGGTCGGACGGTCCCCCGTGAGCTCCAGGGCGACGTACTTGACCTTGCTGTTGCCGAGATCGATTCCTAGCGTGCGTGGCATGCCACTAGCTTACCACCGGGAGGGCGACCGCAGCCACCTCCGTCACTCGTTCGCCCACCCCGGGCTCGTACCAGCAGTGGGGATCGGGGGCCATGTAGTCCCCGGTCGCGCCGTAGGCGGCCGCTCGCGAGCCCCCGCCGCAGACGGAAAAGAGCTCGCAGCCCTGGCACTTGCCCGTGATGCGGCGGCTCCTGAGCTCTTCGAGCACCGGATGGCGCCACAGGTCGGCGAGCGACGACTCGCGCCAGTTGCCGAGCTGGATGGGCGTGCGCCGGCCGGCATAGGCCGTGCCGTTGGCGTCGATGGCCATGAAGGAGAGGCCTTCCTCGCTCTGGAAATTCTGCCCGAAGTCGAGGGAGAAGGCCCGGTCGAAGCCCGCGTCCCGGATCTCGGTGCGGGTGAAGGGCGAGCGGTGGGCCTCCTGGGCGATCGCCTCCAGGGTGTCCCGGTACTCCTGCATGGACATCTGTTGCAGGCGAGCGCCCGGACCGATGGCGATCAGGCGCGCGAAGGACAGGATGTGCACGCCCTCGCGGTTGGCGAGCGAGTAGAACTCGGGGATGAGCGCGGTGTTGACGCCCGGCATGAGCGTCACCTTGTACATGACCTCGATGCCTGCGGCCAGGAGGTGGCGGACGCCCACGAGCGTGCGCTCGAAGTTGCCGCGTCCGCGGATCCGGTCATGGCTCTCGGGGGTCGGGCCGTCCAGCGACACCTGCACCGCGAGGATCCCCCACTCGCGCAGGGCGGCGGCCAGCTCCTCGGTGACGAGCGTGCCGTTGGTGTTGACGTGCGTCTCGATGCCCAGGGAGCGCGCCACCCGGACGAGCAGTCCCAAATCCGGGCGGGAGAGGGGCTCGCCGCCGCTGAAGACGACGTTGGGCTCGCGATCGAGGTCGGCCGCCAGGTCGCGGACCTGGTGCAGGAGCGTGATCAGCTCGGCGGTGCTGAACTCGTCGTCGAAGGCCTTGCGCACATCCCGGTAGCAGTGACGGCAGGAAAGGTTGCAGTTGTTGGTCACCGAGATCTGGACGCAGAACTCGCGATCGTACGACACGGCCATGAGCGATCCTTTAAAAACGAAAATGGCAGGGGGCAAGCGCCCCCTGCCCTGCAGATACCACCTACCCTTGTTTAGCAGCTACCACCGGCGGCCGCGATGCGACGCTCGAGAGCGGTCGGGTTGACGCCGCGGATGTAACCGTAGCTGGCGCGCAGCGACTCGATTTCCTTGCCGGTGAGCTCGAGGCCGTTGGCCTTCAGGGTGCCTTCGAAGTCGGCATCCAGCGAAGCGCGCAGATCGTTGTCGGAGGCCACGCGGTTGACGAAGCTGATGAGTTTGGTGTTCGAAAGCATTGATACATCCTCCTCTTTACTGTGAACCCCATCCGTTACTTCCTTCCTACCCGTCCATACGGCTTCTTAACAGCTGGACCTCAGGTTTAATCAAGACTTGAGCGAAATAAGCGGACCTTTGAAGATCGTGCAACATTCCTGCAAACTTTCGAGGGTCCGGGTACCCCTTCCTCGGGATCGGGTAAGATAGCCTTATGACGACCCTTTCAGGCGGCTCGCCCCTTCCTCCTCTCGCAGAGGCCTTCCTGGAGTTCCGACCAGGCGTCTTTCGGCTTGGTGAGCTGCTGATCAGGCAGGGATATTGCTCTTCCGACGACGTGTCGTTTGCCCTGGAACGACAAAAACGGGAGTCAACCCGGCTCGGGGAGCTGCTCGTAGGGGCGGGCGTCTGTACCAAGCCCCAGATCGATGCGGCCCTCGAGGCACAGCGCCTGGCCGCACACCCCGTTTGGTCGTCCTTGGAGCGCCTCGCATGGCACCCGGACCTGCGCACCAGCCCGGTCATGGAGGGACAGCGCGAGCTCATCGTGGCGGGTGTCGCCCCGCTCGGCGTCTACATGCGCTTCGATGCCGCCGAGTTCGCGGTGGCCGAGGCGATCGCCACCTCCCGGACCTACGCCGAGATCCTGAACGCCGTCTGGCACTCCCAGGGGCTGCTGATCACGCCGGGTCAGGTCGCGGACCTCGGGGCGCGGCTCTGGGACGCCGGCCTCCTGCAGGATCCGGACGCTCCCACCGCCACCGGCCGCCGTCGTTCCGGCCTCGACTGGCTCATCTGGCGGCTGCCCCTCTGGGACCCGAGCCGCCTCCTGCATGCGTGCCTGCCGGTGCTGAAGCCCACGAGCTCGCTCGGCTTCCTCTCGGCGGTCTGGCTGCCCATCGCCCTCACGGCCGCCGCACTCGGCGTCTTGCATGCCTCGGAGGTCATGGCCGAGGTGCAGGCGCTCTCCAACCAGTACGACTCCCTGCACCTGGGGCGCATCTACGCGCTCCTCTTCCTCTCCCTGGCCGTGCATGAGTTCGGCCATGCGGCCGTCTCCACCGCCCTCGGGGCCACCGTGCGCCAGATGGGCGTCATGCTGTTCATCGGCATGCCCTTCGGCTTCTGCGACACCAGCGAAGCCCATCGCCTGTCACTCAGGGGCCGAGTCGCCGTGAGCCTGGCGGGCCTTTACTACCAGTTCGGCCTGGCCGCCCTGTGCATGCTGGCCTGGGCCTGGCTGCCCCTCACGACCGGAGGACGGACCCTGGCCCTGGACCTCGCCATCATCAGCGTGGCCGCCGGCGCCTTCAACCTCATCCCGTTCGCCCGCCTGGACGGCTACTACCTGACGGAGGATCTGCTCGCCCTCCCCAACCTCCAGGCCAGGGCCTTTTCCTATATAGGGAAGAAACTGACCGGTCGCCCCACCGGGTCCGTCCCCCCCCGGGAGGCCGCCATCCTGACCATCTACGGTCTGCTCGGCCTGGGCACGGTCGGGTTGCTCGCCGTCCTGGCCTTCCGGTTCTGGGGCAAGCACCTGGGCCTCTAGGGGACCTTCGCTCGATTGATAAGAGGCCGCTAACCGGCTTTCAGTCTTCATTAAATCTTCGTTTTCGTGAGAAAATCGTGAGCTACCAAGGGTAAGAGCCCAGTAGGTACGGTCTCACCGAAAAAGGAAGGTGCTATGAGCGCTTCTATTCGTCGCTTCGCTATCCCCACGCTGCTGGCAACATCCTTATTGCTGGGTTGCAACGCCGCTCCCTCCAACGTCAACCGCCCCTCGGTCGGCCAGATCGCCGGCGCTTCGTTCGATCAGGCGGCCCCGGCTCGGCGAGACGCCCTGCACCAGGGCAAGCAGCAGTATCTCGTGAGCCTGCAGGCGGACGCTGACGCCGCCCAGGTGACCAGCGCCCTGGTGGCCGCCGGCGGCGAGCTGGTCGGCAACCTGCCCAGCGAGCTCGGCATCATCGGCGTCGCCTCGACGGACGCGGACTTCCTCGCCAAGGCCCAGGCCATCAAGGGCGTCGACGGCGCCATGAAGGACTTCGAGGCCTTCCGCCTGAGCGGCTCGGTCGCGGCCGGCAATCCCAAGATCGCCGAGCTGATGCCCCCCGGCAGCGAGCCCCGGACCATGAGCTTCAGCTGGAACATGAACCAGATCGGCGCGGACAAGACCGAGGCCGAGGATAAGCTGGGCAGCCCCGCCGTCAAGGTGGCCGTGCTCGACACCGGCATCGACTTCGACAACCCCGAGTTCGCAGAGAACTTCGACCCGCAGCTGTCCAAGTCCTTCATCGACTACGGCCCCGACGCCGCGGTCGGCGTCCTGGATCTCAACGGCCACGGCAGCCACGTGGCGGGCATCATCGGCGCCAACCAGAACGGCTTCGGCGTGGTGGGCGTGGCCCCCAAGACCACCCTCATCAGCGTCAAGGTGCTCGACGCCTCGGGCTTTGGCGACAACTTCGGCATCATGGCGGGCATCGTCTACGCCGCCGACGCGGGCGCCGACGTCATCAACATGAGCCTCGAGGACCGCTTCCCGGTCGGCAGCAAGGAAGCCAAGATCATGAGCAAGGGCTTCCGCGCGGCCATCGACTACGCCACCAAGCAGGGCACCTTCGTCGTGTCGGCCACCGGCAACTACGGCGAGAACGCGGACACCTCCGGCAACGTCTACCTGCCTGTCGACGCCGGCAGCCAGAACGTGGGCGTCTCGGCCACGGGCCCGGTCGGCCAGCAGGACTTCGACGCGCCGGCGCTCTACAGTGACCACGGCCGCAAGATCACGGACCTGGCCGCCCCCGGCGGCGGCGTGGCCTACGACCCCGAGTTCGGCGTCTTCCCGGTCGCGATGGAGGACATGGTCCTGAGCACCTGGAGCACCCACGCCCTGGATCAGCTGCTCTTCGGCGTCTTCCCGGTGGGCCCGAGCCCCTTCATGTACCTGGCGGGCACCAGCATGGCCGCCCCGCACGTGGCGGGTGCCGCCGCCCTGGTCCTCGCGGAGAAGGGCAAGATGAAGCCCGAGCAGCTGGCGCAGCTCCTCTACAAGACGGCCGACGACCTCGGCGCCAAGGGCTTCGACGCGAACTACGGCCACGGTCGCCTCAACGTCTACAACGCGGTGCACGCCGAATAGGCCCAAATAACCCTCGTTTCTCTCGTTAACTCTACGCTCGAGCGATGTATAACCCCGGTGGGTCATCGCTCGAGTGTTTTTTTGAGGAGAGATCGCGTGGGCACGTTCCAGAGGCTACGCCGACTTCCCCCCCTGGCGATCGCCGCCCTCCTGGCCGCCTGCAGCGTGCCGGGGGCGCCTCCCGCCACCCCCACGAGCTACGTGGTGCTCCCCGATCCCGCGCGGAGCCCCGAGGAGGTGGCCGCGGCCATCGTCGCCGCCGGCGGCAAGGTGACGGAGAGCCTGGACGGCCTGGGCGGCATGGTGGTCCAGACCACCGACCCCAACTTCATGCAGCGCCTGGCCGAGACGCCCGGGGTGGACAGCGCCCCGCTGACCGCCCCGCGCCCTATGCTCGGCCGGACGATCCTGGCCTCCGCGGCCAGCGACACGTCGCTCGACGCCGACCTCCCCGCCAAGCCCGGCCCCGAGGGCGAGCCCCTCTCCGGCTACCAGTGGGGCCTCGACGTCGGCAAGGTCCGCTCCGCCTGGGAGGCGGGCTTCCAGGGCCGCGGCACCGTCGTGGCCGTCCTCGACTCGGGGGTGGACGCCACCAACCAGGACCTCGCTCCCAACCTGGATCTCGCCCACGGGCGCTCCTTCGTGCCGCACGAGCCGGACCTCGTGGATCGCAACGGGCACGGCAGCCACGTGGCGGGCATCATCGCCGCCGCCCGCAACGGGTACGGCGTCGCGGGCGTGGCCCCGCAGGCCACGATCCTGCCCATCAAGGTGCTCGACGCCACCGGCCAGGGCAACGACTACGGCATCATCCGCGGCATCGACTACGCCGTGAGCCAGGGCGCCTCCGTCATCAACCTGAGCCTCGAGGGGCTCTGGGAGAAGAACGCGACGGGCGGGCGGCTCAAGGGGGCCTACGCCGCGGCCATCCGCCATGCGCAGTCGCGCGGGGCGGTGGTCGTGATCGCCGCGGGCAACTTCGGCCAGCAGATCCCCATCGACGGCCACTTCGTGCTGCCCGCCGAAGCCGGAACCGGCATCGTGGTCGGAGCCGTCGGCCCCTTCAACGGCCAGAACCCCACGAATTACGCCTTCTACTCGAACTTCGGCCAGGGCTACCTCGACGTGGCCGCGCCCGGCGGCGGCATGGGCCTCGATCCCGAGACCTACACGCCCGTGGTGCACAAGACCGACCTGGTGCTCAGCACCTGGAGCAACCAGGCCCTGCCCCACGAGGACCAGGGCTTCAAGGTGGGGCCCGCGCCCCACATGTTCCTCGGCGGCACCAGCATGGCCACGGCCTACGTCTCGGGCGTGGCGGCGCTCGCTCGCTCGGCGCACGGGCCCCTCAAGCCGGCCCTCATGGAGCAGATCCTGCTCGCCGCGACCGCCGGGGGGGCGGACCCCGTCTACTACGGCCACGGCATCCTCGACGCCAGCAAGGCCATCCAGCGCTAGGCCTATTGACAAGCTTCCGAAGGCTTCGCTATCCTGAGGTTAACCTTTCCTTAAACGGTTAACCTCCCCTTTAGCTTTTGGAGGGCGGATGGCGAAGCTGAAAGCGTGCGTACTGCTCGGGCTGCTCCTGGCCGGTTGCCAGCGCGCGCCCATGCCGGCGAGCGCGCCCTTGGCGGCGCCCCGCTCGGCCGCTCCGGCTCCCGCCGCGGTCCTGCCGGACGCTCCGGCCGACCTGCCGCTCGCGGTCACCCGGCCCGCCGCGGCGGCCTCCGAGCTGCCCTTCGAGACGCTGCGCGCCATCGGCGACCGGGGCGGCCTGGTCAAGGGCCTCATGAGCCTCGGCACCGAGGAGGAGGGCGGCCAATCCGTCCAGATCCTGCCCGGGGACACCCAGGATCGCGCCCAGGAGCTCGCCCGGGCCTGGCAGCCGGACGCGCGCCAGGTGTACGTCGGTTGGGGCTTCTGGGGCATCTCGCTGCTCGGCAAGGTCCGGCACGTCTACTACTCGCCCAAGACCAACCGTCAGCTCCGGCTCGAGTACTCGTTCACGCGCAACCGCCTCGAGCGGGTCGAGTGCGACGGGTCCGACTTCAAGGACGCCTTCCTCATCCTGCGCGACGCCTACGACATGCACCCGTGGCAGGCCCGCGACGCCTACGCCCGGGCCAAGCGCGCCGGCTACCGGCCCGGCAAGTACGTCACGGCCACCCTGCTCCACCTGGTGGGCTTCGGGCCGCAGTGGGTCTTCATCGAGGACCGCAGCTGGACGCCGACGGTGGTCGTCAACGCCAAGACCGGAGACGTGACCACCTCGGGGCCGCTCATGTGGGCCGTTTCGTACCTGGTCAACATGGCCAATCCCAACACGAGCTCGGATCCCTGCACCCCCGGAAGCGCCAACCCCTAGCCATTGGGACGATAGCGGCGTCCTAGGCGCCTTTACAGCCCCCCAACACCCTCCTATAATGAGCTACGACGCGCCGAATGGCGCGGTTTGAACCATTCAGGGGGGCCACTTGGCAAAACGCTCGACACACCGCCTTCCCCTCGCGCTGGCGATCGCGATCGGCTTGAGCAGCTTCGGCCTCCCGGCCTGGGCCGCCTCGGCTCCGATGGACTGGAGCCGCCTCGAGACCCTGATCGAACGGCGCGCCTACCGGGTGGCCCGCGAGGAGCTGCGCGACGATCTGGCCCGCATGCTGGGCGAGGACCGCCACCGCGGCAGCTACTACCTGGGCGTGGTCGAGCGTCGTCTCGGCGACGTGCCCGTCGCCCAGGAACGCCTCGAGTCCGTTCCCTCGCACAGCCTCTGGTACCCCCGGGCCCAGAAGGAGCTCGCCGCCCTGCACCGGGCCGCGGGCGACGACGCCCGGGCGGACGCCCTCCTCGTGGCCCTGCAGGGCATGCTCACGGGCCCCGAAAAGGACTTGCTCCGGCTCGAGCTCGCGGACGCCTGGTTCGAGCGGACGCGCTACGCGGACGCCCTCGAGCTGTATCGGGGCGTCTTCGACGAGGGCTCCGCGGCCGCGAGCCGCGAGCATGCGGCATTCGCCATGGGCTGGTGCTACGAGCGGCTCGCCAACCCGGCGCGGGCCATCTGGTCCTGGCGCGAGGCGGTGCGCCTCTTTCCCAAGAGCGCGCAGGTCGTGCCCTCCCGCCTCATGCTCTCCAACCAGTACCTGAGACTGGGCAAGCCGCTCTTGGCGTCCGACGAGCTCATGGCCCTCGCCAAGGACAGCACGGACCCCGAGCTGGTGGCCCGGGCCCAGTTCCTCGCGGGCGAGGGCTACGCCATGGCAGGCAACTGGCGCATGGCGCGCTCAACCTATGCCATGGTCAAACCCGGCACCCGCTGGAGCGAGCCGGCCGAGTACGCCGAGGCCTATGCACGCTGGCAGCTGGGCGACGCCAAGGGCGCCAAGCCCCTCTTGGAGCGCTGGCTTTCCAAGTACTCCAAGAGCATCGCCCGCCCTGCGGTCCTCTACGCCCTGGGGCGCGTGAACCTGGAACTGGGCGCTCCGGAGCCTGCCCGCGACGCCTTCGAGAAGGCCGCGGCCGACGCGACACCCAACCAGTACGCGGAGCTCGCCCTGTTCGGCCTCGCGGACCTGGCGTACAACGACAAGCGCTATGCGGACTGCGCGGAGTACGCGCGCAAGCTCCTCAAGACCTACCCCAAGAGCTCCCAGCGCGGTCCCACCCGCTGGCTCTTGGCCGAGAGCCTGCTGGCCCTCAAGAAGTATGGCGAGGCCATCGCCGTCTACACGGACATGGCCAAGACCGAGGGCGACCTGACCTTCCTCGAGGGCAAGGGCGACGCCGTGACCTTCCGCCTGGGCCTCGCCCACTTCCGCACGGGCGATTACCCGGCGGCGGCCTCCTTCCTCAAGGACGTGGTCGACAGCCGCTACGGCGAGGACGCCCTTTACTGGCTCGCCGAGGCCACCTACCGCACGGGGGACTTCGCACAGGCCGTCAACCTCTACGCGCGCTTCCTCAAGGCCTACCCGGGCTCGAGCCTCGCTGCCGAGGCGGCCTACGGCCAGGGCTACTCGGCCTACCAGCTGCAGCGCTACGACGCGGCCCTCAAGTCCTTCAAGCAGGCCTCGTCCGGCCTCAAGGGCGGCATGCGCCAGGATGCCCTCCTGCGCCTGGGCTCCTTGCAGCTGCACCAGCACGACTGGGCGGGCGCGAACGCCACCTACAACCAGCTCTACTCGAGCCAATTGGATGCCAACGCCTTGCCGGACGTCCTCTACGGGCTGACCTACGCGAGCTTCCGCCTCGGCTCGAACGACGAGGCCGTCAAGTGGGGCGCGAGCTTCGAGGAGCGCCTCGCCACCCATGACAAGGTCAACCGCGTGCGCAGCCTCACGGGCCAGGCCCACTTCCGGCTAGGCAAGTTCGAAGAGGCCGTGAAGCGCTTCGAGGCCATCCTCGCCGACGCCAAGGCCACCCCGGAGGAGCGCTCCGAGGCCGAGGCGCGGATCGGGGCCGCCTACTACAACGCAGGCCAGCTGGACAAGGCGATTGCCGCCTACGAGGCCATCTACACCGACACCAAGCGTCCGGAGAAGGACCGCGCCGAGCTGGCGCATCCCCTGACGCAGGCGAAGCTCGCGAAGAAGGACTACGACGGGGCGCTGGCGATCGCGCTGCCCCAGGCCACGGGCTCCCTCTGGGCGGCGGACGCCCTCTACCGCGCGGCCCAGGGCTACCTGGACCAGAAGCGTCCCGCGGACGCCGTCAAGGCCCTGTCGGCCATCGACCAGCCGACGTTGGACCAGCGATACCTGCTCTCGGTCGCCTACCGCCAGGCGGGAGACACCGAGGCGGGGCTCTCGACGCTCGACTCCATCGCGCGCATCCCGGGCCCACGCCAGGTGGACTGGCTCGCCGAGCTCGCCGACCGGTACCTGGAGGCCGGCAACCCGGCGGAGGCCAGGGCGGTCTACGCCCTGCTCGCCAAGCAGTCGCCCAAGCACCCGGCCCTCTTGAAGGGAGCGGTCGCGATCGCCGCCGCCTACGCCAAGAGCGGCAAGGACGAGCTCGCGCTCACAGCCTACGAGGAGCTCGCCAAGCGACTCGGCGGCACGGGTGAGGTGGCCATGGCGGCCTACCTGCGCATCGGCCAAATCGAGCTCAAGCGCGGCAACTTCACCGAGGCCGCCGTCGCCTACCGGCAGGCCGAGAAGGCCTCCAGGGCGGGCACACTTAGTGCGGTCCAGGCGCGCTACTGGCTCGGCTACACCCTGGTGTCGGCCCGCCGCTACGAGGACGCGGCCAACGAGCTCGCCAAGCTCAAGGTGCCCGCCGGCGTCGGTCCCGAGTGGCAGGCCCTCGCCTGGCTCAAGCAGGGTGAGGCCTATGAGCACCTGCGCCGCTGGAAGGACGCGACCAAGACCTACCAGCTGCTCGTGGGCAACGCCAAGATGCCCGCCGCCGAGCGCGCGGAGGCTCGCGAGCGCCTCAAATGGATCGACCAGAACGTGAACAGGAGATAGCGATGCGCGCGAACCACCCCCACATGCCGCTCGCCGCCCTGCTCTTGGGACTCCTGGCGATGCCCGCCGCGGCCGTGGCCCCCGAAAAACCCGCCGCCCCCAAGCCCGCCCTCGACAGCGCCGAGAAGCTGCCCGTGAACCTGCCGTCGGTCCTGATCCGGGGCGAGGACGAGACGGCGGGTCCCTTGCTGCCGGGCAACAAGCTGAACCCGGACGAGCCGGGGGCCATGCCCTTCACACTGCCGCGTCCCAAGACGGCCCTCGACCTGGACTACTACCTCTCGCGGGCCTCGGAGAGCGTGAGCCCCGACCTGCACGCGGTCAAGGAGCAGCTCGCCTCGCCCCTGCCCGGCTATCAGCAGCTCCGGGTGGGCACCTCGGGCCCCCATCGCTACGACCTCGGCGCCTACGCCGGCCAGACCTTCTCGCTCGCTCCGGGTCAGCTCGTCGAGCGGGTGACGGCCATCGGGGAGCTGGAAGGCCGCACGGGTTCGACCTGGGGCCGGGCCCTGAACGACTGGTCGAGCTATGGCCTGCGCCTCAAGGCCACGGGGACCTCCGAGGCGACCTCGTCCCTGGATGCCCTGGCGCTCGGTCTCAAGGTCGCGCACCGCTCGACGCTCTACACGCCGCTAGCGGACGCCTACGCCCAGGGCATGGACCTGGGCGCCAAGGCGACCGAAGGCCCCTTCGGCCTCCAGGTGGACACGTCGCTCGGCCGGGTGGGCACGCCCACGGCGGTCGGGCTCGACACCTTCACGCTGGACGGCTCGGTGGCGGGCTCCTGGCGCCCGGACCTGGGTGCGTGGCCCCACGTGGCCGAGATCGGCATGCTCCTCGGCAACCACCGCACCGACAAGCGGCTCGACTGGAACGCCTACGTCCGGGCAACCGACGACTGGGCGCTGCGCCCCGACCTGACGCTCACGGCCCAGCTCGGCCTGGGGTCCCTGTATGGGTCGGCGATCGCCGATCCGGGTCTCGGCCTCAAGTACCAGCCTACCTCCACCACCGAGCTCGCCGCCCAGGTCCGCTCGGAGACGTGGCTGCCCACCTTCACGGAGCTCTACCTGTCGCGGCGCTACGTGGCGGGCTACGGGGAGCTGCTGGACCAGCGCGTCCCCCTGCGCGTCGACCTCACGGCGAGCCACCGGCTGGGCGATCGCTGGCATGCCCGTGCCGAGGCCTCCTACCTCATGGCCGATCGCTGGATCGCCTGGCGCCAGGCGCCGGACGCCTCCGGGCTCTGGCAGCCCTACAACCCCGGCCTCGCCAACGATGCGGGCAGCCGGAGGCAGGACGCGGTGCTCGGGGAGCTCTCGGCGCAGTACCAGGCGTGGGACTCGGGCAGCCAGAACTTCTTCTACCGCTGGCGCTCGGTCCAGCCCCTCGGCGAGATCGCCCAGGAGGCCGGTACGGCCCATCACAGCGTGTGGCTTCGTGGTAAGCTAAGCTTGGATCTCGGGGGCTCGATCCTCTTGCAGCAGCTGGGCTACGGCCAGGTGGCCAAGGCGAGCTCGACGGGCTGGCAGGCCCTGGTGCACGGCAAGGCCAGCTACCAGCTGACGGACTCCTGGTCCGCCTTCGTGCGGGCCGAGGCCGTGCCCCTCAAGCAGGATCAGCCGGCGCCCAACTACTTCGCCCCCGACACCCTCGCGGTCACCGGTATCTCGTTCGGATTCTAGGAGCGCCCATGCAGACAGCACCTCCGCGCCCCAAGAAAAAGAAGCGCAAGCCCCCCGCGGGCAAGGTTCCGACCCCGCCCAAGGCGGCGCATCCCGAGTGGCGTTCCTGGGCCTTCTCGGTGGGCACGCACGGCGTCCTCTTGGCCGCCCTCGTGTGGTTCGGCGGCTTCCAGCCCCCGGTCGAGGCGACCTCCGAGCCCATCGAGCTCGTGACCATGCTGACGGACGCTCCATTGGGCGACGGCGGGCCGGCGAACGGCGATCGCGCTGCTCCCAAGGAGACCGTCCAGCGCGTGACGCCCGAGGCTCCCGAGCCCAAGCAGGCAGAACGCTCCGAGCGCATCACCGCCCCCAAGAAGGCGCGCACCGCCGCCCCCGCCCACGCCCCCACCGAGTCCAAGCCGGACCTCGACGCCCTGTTGGCCGAGCAAGAGCGCAAGCGCCAGGAGCGGGAAGCCGAGCGCATCGGCAAGCTCGCCTCGGCGGCGGACGACGTCCTCGGCCGCACCGCCGGCACGGACACCTCGGACGGCAGCCCCTTGCGGGGCGGGGCCATCGACACGGGATCGGGCCTCTCGGGCGACATCGGGCAGCGCCGGATCCTCGAGCAGATCCAGCCCAACTACCCGGAATCCGCCCGTCGCTCGGGCTCGGAGGGCGACGTGCGGCTCCGGGTCTGGGTCGCGCCCGAAGGCCGGGTGAGTCGCGTTGAAGTCGTGCGACTTTCGGGTACACCTGAAATGGACAAGCGGGCGGTCGAGGCGCTGAAGCGCTGGAAGTTCGCTCCCTTGCCCGAGGGTGGCTCCGTGACCCAGTGGGGGGAGATCACCCTCCGATTCCGCTTGGAGTAGGGGAGGCCGGGTGCAGCCGATCGACGAGACGGCCGAGCGCATACTGTACAGCTCGAGCCAGAATCTGAACCTCGACATCCTGCGGGCCCAAGAGGCCCATGGGGTGACGTGGCGGGTCGTCGACACCCTGGCCGAGCTTCGCTACGAGCCGCGGCACGTGCCCAAGCTCCTCATTGTCGACCGCTACCTGATGGAGTCGGGCGACGCCTCCTTGTTGCGCGAGATCGCAGCCCTCTGGGGTACCTCGGGCATCTTCGTCTGCTCCTATCCCGAAGGGGCCGAGGCCCCCAAGGACGTGCCCGAAGACCTCCTGTGGGGCTACCTGCGCGAGCCTTACCACTCCAAGGGCTTCGCCAAGCTGGTCTCCAACGCCTTCATCTTCATCCTCAACCAGCTCGAGACCGAGCGCTCCCGCCACGAGCTCAAGGAGTACTCGATCAAGCTCCAGGAGCTCAACTCCATCGGCATCGCGCTCTCGTCCGAGCGCGACCCGGACAAGCTCCTGGACCTCATCCTCAAGAAGAGCCGGGACATCGTCTATGCGGACGCGGGCAGCCTGTACCTGGTCGAGGAGAACGAGCACAAGCAAAAGGTCCTGCGCTTCAAGCTGTCGCAGAACGACACCTTTCCCTTCGGCTACAAAGAGTTCAGCATGCCGATCTCGCGTCAGAGCCTGGCCGGCTACGTGGCGCTGACGGGACACACGCTCAACCTCGACGACGTCTACGAGCTGCCCCAGAACGTCGAGTACAACTTCGACCGGACCTTCGACCGGCGCACGGGCTACCGCACCAAGTCGATGCTCGTCATCCCCATGACCAACCGGTCCAACGAGACGATCGGAATTCTGCAGCTCATCAACCGCAAGCGGCGCCGCGACCTGGTGCTGGACAGCCCCTCCAAGGTCGACGAGGACGTCGTCCACTTCGACCACCTGAACGAGGAGCTGGTGCTCAGCCTGGCGAGCCAGGCGGCGGTGGCCATCGAGAACAACATCCTCTACAAGAACATCGAGGGCCTGTTCGAAGGCTTCGTGAACGCCTCGGTCACCGCGATTGAAAGCCGAGACCCGACCACCTCGGGTCACTCCGCGCGCGTCGCCAACCTCACGGTGGGCCTGGCGGAGCTCGTCGACCGGATCGACGTGGGCCAGTACCGGGACATCCGCTTCTCGCGCGAGCAGATCCGCGAGGTGCGCTACGCTTCCTTGCTTCACGACTTCGGCAAGGTCGGCGTGCGCGAAGAAGTGCTCGTCAAGGCCAAGAAGCTCTACCCCATGAAGCTCGACCTCATCACGAGCCGTTTCGCCTTCGTGCAGAAGGCGCTCGAAGCCGAGAGCAGCCGCGCGCGCCTCGAGTACGTGCTCGAGAAGGGCCGGGAGGCTTACATGCTCGAGAAGGGCCGGTTCGACGACGAGTTCAACCTGGGCCTCATGGAGCTGGACTCCTTCCTGCAGTCGATTCTCGATGCCAACGAGCCCACCGTCCTCGAAGAGGGCAGCTTCCTGAGGCTCATGGAGATCGCTCAGCGGACCTACCGCGACATCCACGGGCACGAGCAGCATCTCCTGTGCGGGGACGAGGTCACGCAGCTCTCCATCCGGCGCGGCAGCCTGGATGCGCACGAGCGCCTCGAGATCGAGAGCCACGTCTCGCACACCTACAAGTTCCTGAGCCAGATCCCCTGGACCAACGACCTCAAGGGCGTGCCCGAGATCGCCTATGCGCACCACGAGAAGCTGAACGGCAAGGGCTATCCGCGCTCCATCGCGGCCCCCGAGATTCCCATCCAGTCCAAGATGATGGCGATCGCCGACATCTTCGACGCCCTGACGGCGAGCGATCGCCCCTACAAGAAGGCCGTGCCGCTCGATCGCGCGCTCGACATCCTGCGCTTCGAGGCCAAGGACGAGCATATCGACGGCCAGCTGCTCGATCTCTTCATCGAGTACCGCATCTTCGAGCAGGGCCGCATCCTCAACCCGGCCTAACCATGACCCAAGAAGACGCCGCCATCGATCCCGCCATCTACCGCGCCTGCGAGGCCGTGGGCGCGGCGATGGAGGTCTGGGGCTTCAAGCGCGTCCTCGGGATGGTCTGGACCTTCCTCTACCTGAGCTCCAAGCCGCTGTCGGCCCAGGACATCCGCCAGGGCCTCGGCATCTCGAGCGGCCTTGTGAGCATGGTGTTGTCGGAGCTGGCGCGCTGGGGGGTGGTGAGCCGCTACCCGATGCCTGGCGAGCGCCGCGAGTACTACGTGGCGGAGCGCAACATCTGGCGTCCGATCTCCAAGGTCTTGCGCGAGCGGGAGCTGTACCAGGCGGCCACGACCCTGGAGCGGCTGCGCGAGGTGGAGTCCGAGCTCGAGGTGGGGGCGGAGGAGGACGAGTCCAAGCAGATCGCCGCCGATCGGATCGCGGAGCTGATTCAGCTGGGCGAGCTCGCCTACAACATGCTGGACCAGTTCGTCTCGCTGGGCGTGCTCGACATCCGCGATCTGCGCAGCGTGGCCCTGGGCGTGGGCCTCACGCGCACCATGTACCAGATGCGCCGGCTGGCCGAGAAGCACGAGAAGCAGGACAAGGACGACCGCGACAAGCGCTAGTTCAGCCAACCTCAGCTCCTTGGCAGGGAACCCACCCCGAGAGACCCACGACAATCCGTTCACCTTGAGCCCGGTCGAAATGCGAACGGTTCCGCACGTGCATGATCCGTGCAAGTGAGCGGAGTTATTCCAGCCGCATGGCCCCCTGCAGGTCCTCGGCCAGTGCCCGCTCCTCGGCACTGAGCCCCCCCACCTCGAACCGGATCCCGAACGCCTGCTCGAATCCCCGCACGACAGCCTCACGCACCGCCTCCGGGTCAGGCACCCGCCCCAGCTCGGCCGCGAGGTTCGTCATTCCCGTGGGCGCCTCACGCGCCACGAGCAGGTCGGCGATCGCCTCCGGCTGCTGGGTCAGCATCACCGCCCCGTGCTGCAAGAACCCGCCCTCGCGCCGCAACTGCGCGCTGCCCACGAGCTTCCGCCCTGCTGCCAGCATGTCCGCCCGGGTCGACGACCCGAAGCACGCGCTCGTGGTCCCGGACGATCGTTCGCCGGGCGCCACTTGCATCAGCAAGCCCAAGGACTGAAAGCCCAAGACCAACGCCTCCGCAATCCGCGCATACGATCCCGCCACGCTTTCCGGAAACCCCTCCGCCCCCGAGGCCACGACCGAGTAGGTGAGGTCTCCCGCCCCGTGCAACACGGCCCGCCCACCGGTGGGACGTCGCACCCGGGCGACTCCCCGCCCCTCACACGCCACCACGTCCACTTCCGAAGTCCGCTGGGCGTACCCCAGGCTCAGGGTCGGCACGTCCCAGTCGTACAATCGCAGCGTCGGCAGCGCCTTGCCCTGGCGATAGGTCTCCAGGATGGCGAGATCCGCGGCCATGTTCCAGACTCCCGGCAGCGCGGGGTCCATGAGCAGTCTCCAGGCTTTCATGCATCCATTCTAGCGCGGACTCGCCCGGCACGGGGCCGCCTATTCGGCAAGCCACGCCGATTACCCCTAGCAGCCAAGCTCCAAGTCGCATACAATAGGGGGACCGCCCCACCGGTTCAAGGAGACCCGCCCAGGCATGCCCCCTCGCAAGCGCGCCACCACGAGCGCCTACTCGGACATCGATCTGACCAACTGGAAGGACTACCTGCCCGAGATCGAAACGGGTAGCCTCTGGACGTTCACCAAGCGCGACAAGGGCGAGACCCATGCCGGCGACTACCACGGCAACTTCATCCCCCAGATCCCGCAGCAGCTCCTCAAGCGCTACACCAAGTCCGGCGAGGTCGTGCTCGACCTCTTCCTCGGCATGGGCACCACGCTGATCGAGTGCCGCCGGCTGGGCCGCCACGGCATCGGGATGGAGCTCCTCGAGCGGGTGGCCGAGGCCTCAACCCAGCGCATCGAAGGCGCTCAGAACCCCGAGGGCATCCGCACGGACATCCTGGTGGGCGACTCGGCGGCCGCCGACACGCCGGACCGGGTCCGGGAGGCGCTCGCCGTACATGGCAAGAAGCACGCCGACCTGGCCATCCTGCATCCGCCCTACGGTGACATCATCTCGTTCTCCAAGGGGGAGCGGGCCGAGGACCTGTCGAACGTCCAGAGCGACATGGAGTTCGTCGAGCGCTTCCGCAAGGTGATCGACAACGCCTACGAGCTCTTGGCTCCGGGACGCTTCATGGCGCTGGTCATCGGGGACAAGTACGCGAGCGGCCAGTGGGTGCCGCTCGGCTTCTACACCATGCAGTCCGCCATGCAGGCCGGGTTCGTCCTCAAGAGCATCGTGGTCAAGGACATCAACGGCAACGAGAAGGGCAAGGGCAAGAACGGCAACCTGTGGCGCTACCGCGCCCTCGCCCAGGGCTACTACCTGTTCAAGCACGAGTACGTCTTCGTCTTCCAGAAGCCCAAACGTACCCGCGCCAACGCCTGAAATTAGCCGTCCTACACGTCGACCGAACCGATTTCCCGGCTCTGGGCTGACCAGAAGTCGCCTCGAGCGCCGACCCTGGACCCCCGCTTTCGCGAGGGTGACGGGAGCGGTCACACTACGCTACCGACGGAAGCGATCACACCAGGCTACCGACGGAAGCGCCTTCAACCGGCAAGTCGGCGCTCCCGTCACCCTCGCGAAAGCGGGGGTCCAAAGCAGGGGCTACGGCAGCCACCTACAGCAAGAGCCGCACAGGGCGGATGCTTTCGCGGCTACTGCATCAGCCCCTTGAGGCTCTGGTTGCCGCCCAGCCCCTTCAGCAGATCTTCCATGCTCGTGACCTGGGCGTTGGCGGGCAGCTCGAAGCGGGATGCCGGCACGTAGCCGATCCGGAGGTTGCGGTACTCGACCACGGTCTGGCCTTGCGGACTCTGGACGATGGACCTGATGGGCACGTCCCGGTACAGGTAGTTGGTCGAGGACGTGCTGCCGTCCGCGCTCTGCGACTGGTACACGTCGCAGGTCTTGCCATCGACCGTTGCCTGGCCCACCTTGCGCATGGTGTGGCGGAAGCTGCCCTCGGAAAGCCCCACGCCGCCCATGGCTTGCAGGCTCATGCGCATCCACTGGTTGCCACCCTGGGCGATATAGACCGCGCCCTGGTCCATGCGGGTGATGAAGGTGTTCTCCGCCCCGTCGAAGCGGATCCGCCGGGCCATGTACGTCACGTGGTAGGCCGTCGGCTGCGGCATGGCGCGCGAGGTGATGGTGACGTCCGCCTCGAAGGAGGGGGCCTTCTCGAGGCCCGGCAGGGTCGTCATGTCGCCGAGCTGGGCGGCGGCGGGCGTCGCCGCGAGCATGCCGACCAAATCCAGGGGCAGGATGGGACGCATGGAGGCCTCCTTTCGGACCGGGACGGGTCACGCGTAACGATAGCATACGAGCGAGCCTCGCGTCTCTGGGGTGGCCAGCACCGGGCCTGGAAGCTATAATCAAGGCGCGCCCCGCACCGGCGGGGCAATGGTCATGCCAAGAACCGGTTCGTGCAGGAGGGTCGCCCATGAGTTTCTCGATGTCCGAGGCTGCCAAGAAATTGGGAGTCTCCGCGTCGCTCATCCGGCGCTACGAACGCGAGTTCAACCTCCAGTTCGCCCGCAACGACCAGGGTCGCTGCGAGCTCACGGAGCAGGACCTCACCAACCTCCGCATCATCCGTGCCTACCGCGCCCAGAACGTGCCCATCGACGAGATCAAGAACATGCTCACGCACTCGGCCATGGTCGCCACCGAGTCGGAGACCACCGTCGCCCCCGACGTGCGCGAGGTCCTGGCCGCCATCGTCGCGCGTCAGGACGAGCTCGAGAAGGTCGTGCAGGCCCAGATGACGGCCCTGCAAACCCTTACCGAGGAGAACCAGCAGCTCAAGGCCCTCAACGATCGCATGCAGCTCTTGCTCGAGGCCCCGCGCGACACGGGCGTCGATGAGCTCAACACCCGCATCGCCGATCTCGAGGAGCGCGCCAAGGCCTCCGAGGAAGCCCTGGACGCCTCCACCAAGGACGAGATGATCCGCAAGCTCCAGCGCCGGCTCCTGGACCTCGAGGCGGCCGTCGCCACCGAGATCTCCGATCGGCACGACGCGGACGAGGACGATGGCATCCTCGACGAGCTGGCCCGCGCCATCCAGGAGCAGGCCTCCGCGCCGCCCCCCAAGAAGTGGTGGCAGGTCTGGCGTTAAGTTTGTCTTAGGTTCCTACTAAGACTGGCCGGAAAGTCGCAAGTTGGGCGCCTGGCGCCCTATAACCCCAGTGGATGGTAATAAGCTGTTAATCACTGGGGCGACCAATGGCCGGAATTTCCACCGCAACCAACCTCCAGCCAACCTGGATCAAGCACCGCTTCACCCAGGAAGAGAAGCTGGACAAGACCGACAAGGACGTGCTGACCAATGCCGCCGGCAAGGCCGATGCGGTGGTGAGCAAGGTCGTCGGCGCTCCGGTCGCGCTCGCCGCCGCCACCGCTTCGGGCAATGCCGCCGTCGCCGTCGCCGAGACGGCCAAGGCCGTGGGCCAGTCGGTCGCCACCACCGATTCCGCCAAGAGCTCGCTGGCCAGCGGGGCCACCATGGTCGCCGGTGTCACCGCTGCGGCCAAGGGCGATACCTTCGGGGCCGCCGTCGCCGCCAAGGCCGTTCTGGAAAAGACGCCCGCCCTCGCCCCTCTGGCGCTCGCGGCCGACGTCCTGATGCTCTCCAAGGGCGACGAGAAGATCAAGGCGCAGGCCAAGGCGGCCAAGGAGAGCCTCCAGACGCTGGCCTCCCCCATCGCGAGCCGGGCCAAGAAGGTGAAGTCCGGCCTGGACCTCGCCACCAACGTCCAGGGCAGCATCGTGCTCGGCCAGCAGATGGGCCGTGCCGTCGGCAGTCTCGGTCGCTTCCTCGAGAAGGCCGAGTTCCTCAAGCCCATGGTCGCCTCGGGCCGCGGCGCCGTCGCCTGGATCATGAAGTCGCCCATCGGCTCGCTCATCAACGGCCTCGGCAAGATCCTGCCCTTCCTGAACGTGGCGGCCCTTGCCAACTCGGTGTGGGTGACGCACTCGGTCTGGAAGGACCCCAAGTCCTCCGTCGCCACCAAGGCGCTCGCCGCGGGAAGCATCGTCGCGAGCGCGGGCCTCTTCCTCACCTCCGTGACCACCATGTTCGCGCCCTTCCTCCTGCCGGTGGCGCTTGTGGGCATCGGCGTCGAGCTCGGGCTCTTCTACGCCCGCCGCCGTGACCAGCAGGTGGGCGACACCGACAAGGTGCTCACCTACGGCTTCACTCACCCGCTGGAAGGCCTCAAGTTCACGGCCAAGACGCTCGGCGACGGTGCGAAATCGGTCACCAAATGGCTGGGTGAGAAGCTCCAGTCGGGTTGGAAGGCCATCGCCGGCTAGGATTACCGCTGGTTGTTCAGGGTATAAGAATGCGGTCGCTTGACTTCGCGACGGCATCGCCCTGAATTGGAGAGTAATCCGTGAGTGAAAAGTTGCCCTTCGAGGCAGGTGGGCTACCCCAAGACGACGGCAACCTTTCGGAACTGCCGTTCGCGCCTTCCTCACAGGCATCGCCCTTGCCCTTCTCCCTGAACGACGACGCCTCTGGCGGCATGCCGTTCGCCATGGAGTCGGAACCCGCCATCCCCGCGCTGCCGTTCTCGCTGGACGACGAGCCGAATGTCCCGGCTCTGCCCTTTTCCCTCGACGATGACCCCGCGGAAGCGCCCGCGCCCGCTCACTTCACGCTGGGCGATGATGTCGTGGACCCCTTCTCCCTGGCAGACGCGCCGGCAGAAGAGTCCGAGCCCGCGCACTTCACGCTGGGCGACGAGTCCAAGATCCCCGCGCTTCCGTTCTCGCTGGAGGACGACGAGCCCGTGGCAGCCCAGCCCGCGCACTTCACGCTGGGAGACGAGTCCAAGATCCCCGCGCTGCCGTTCTCGCTGGAGGACGACGAGCCCGCGGCAGCCCAGCCCGCGAGCTTCTCACTCGAAGCGGAGTCCAAAATCCCGGCCCTGCCCTTCTCGCTCGACGATGAACCTCTCGAATCGCCGCTGTTCCAGCAGGCCCCCGAGCCCCCGGCACCCGAGCCCGTGGCGGAGGATCCGAAGCCCGAGTTGACCGGTGCGGGCTTCCTCTTCGAGGAGGGCGAGATCGATTCGCCATTCTTCAAGCGACTGGCGGCCGCCGCCGAGGCGGCCCCCACGCCCAAGATGCCGCCCATGGGGGTTCCCGCCATGCCGGTGCGCGCCGCAGCGGAGCCCCCGGCACCGCCCCCGTTCCCGCCCGCCTACGAGCCCGCCCGTCAGGCCGCGGAGCCACCGAGCCGCCCCGTGCCGCCCCCCGTCTCCGCCTCCGACCGTCCGAGCCCTCCGCCGCCGCCTCCCGGCTACCAGCCGCCCCCGCCGCCGCCCGGCTACGCGGAGCGAGTGGTGCCTCCAGCGCCTCCGGCCTACGAGGCTCCGAGCGCTCAGGGGATGCCCTCTGCCTTCGAGGGCCAGAGCCGTCCGATGCCGCCGGCCGTCAACTACCAGCCCCCGAGCCCCCCACCGGTGCCCGCGTACAATGAGCCCGGGCAGCCAGGAGTCATCGACTTGAGCCAGTATGAGCCCATGACGCCGCCGTCGAACTCGCGGGCCCCCATCTACACGGGAGACGCCGTGCCTACGCATGAGGCGCCTCCGGTGGCCAAGGACGTGAGTTCGGCCCTCGCCGCGATGAAGCAGCGCCTCGCGAGCTCGCGGCAGGCGCAGCCCGATCCGAACGCCGGCCTGCTCAAGGAAGTGCCCGAGTCCGGGATGGACATGACCCTGGCCCCCAAGACCAGCAAAGCCCCCGAGATCTGGGAGTACCGCGTCGGACAGTCGATCTTCCGGGAAGGCGAGCTCACCTACGAGCTGTTCATGCTCATGGAAGGCATCGTCGACGTGTACGTCGGCGGCGACAAGGTCGCCACCCTCAATGCCGAGACCGCGGCCGGCGCTTACCTCGGCGAGATCGGCGCCCTGTTGCGCCTGCCCCGCACGGCGACCGTCAAGGCGGTCACCTCCTGCAAGTTCCTGGTGTTCCCGGACGCCAAACGGCTCTTCGAGGAGGATCCCGAGTTCGGTATCAAGCTGTCGACCATCCTCGCCCAGCGCCTGGCCCGCTCCAACGAGAGCATGGAAATGGTCATGCGCGCCCTGTACCGTGCCAAGGTCAAGGATGAGGTCATCACGGCCGTCAAGGGCGCCTTCCAGGGTAAGGAGTCGACCTACGTCGGCAAGAAGGGCTTGTTCCGGTAGGGATCAAGAACCGAAGGGCCGCCGGCACGTGCCGGCGGCCCTTCGCTATTGGAGCTTCGCCATGAGGGTCCGAACGGCCTCCATGGCGCCCGGCACGGCTTCGAAGGCTTTCCGATAGGCGGCAAGCTCCGTACGCGCCTCGCTGATCGCCCCTTGATCCGTCAGGTACTGCAGTAAATAGGCGCGCGCCGCATGATCCTCGGGGGCCCGCCGGATGACCCGACGCAGCATCTCCAGCCCCCTCTTGGCATCGCCGCCCACCACCGCGGGGGCCTCGAGATGGTACCGAGCGAGGGCGTAGAGGGGCATGACCCCCTCGGGATCATAGGCATACGCCTTTTCCAGGATGCTGCGGACCGCCAACCCATGTTTGAGCGCGGCCCAGATCCCCTCGCGCTTGATCCGGAGGCCCTTCACAGCGGCGATGCCCACCAGGACCTTGGCCATCTGCGCCTTGTCGGGGTTCCGATCCTCCCAGTCGGCGATCGTCTTCTCGGCCAGCCGCTCAGCCTCATCCAGTCGCCCTGCCGCGAGGAAGGCATGCACCAGGCTGGCCTGGGCCTCCAGATCCGTCGGACGCGTGCTTGCCGCACGCTGATAGTACGGAAGGGCCGCCTTGGAATCGCCGAGGTACTGCTTCAGGGCGCCCATCTGGAGGTTGGCCTCCCGGTGGTCGGGCGATCGCCTCAGAACCGCCCCCAGGGCCTGCTCGGCCGCCTCGTAGCGGTGCTCCCGCCGCAAGGCCTCGGCCTGCGCGAACGGGTCCCCGGCCCAGGCGTAGCTGGGCGTCGACAGCAACAGCACGGCGGCGATCAGGCAGCGATGGATCATGGGCCAGCTCCCTTCGAACAGCTATCGAGCTTAATGAAGCCAGCGTAACATAGTCGAGCGTGACGGGGGAGCGGCCGAATCCTGAGACGTTCCTCACGCTAAACCTCGTCCGGCCTCACGCTTGATTGCTTGACCGGGGTATAAACTCAAGATGTAGCTTTTGCCTTACTCGCGTAGGAGACCCCGATGACGTCCGGCCCCGCTGGCAAAATCCTCGTCGTGGACGACAGCAAGCTGATTCGCACCATGCTGTGCCGCCAGCTGGAGCAGGACGGCCACGCCGTCACGGAGGCCGAGAACGGCCGGGAGGCGCTCGAGGTCTTGCAATCCCGGGACTTCGACCTGATGCTGCTCGACCTGGTGATGCCCGAGTTGAACGGCTACGAAACCCTGATCCGGATCAAGGCCGACCCGGGCCTGCGCCACCTTCCGGTCATCGTGCTCTCGGCCGACGAGGAACAGGCCAATGCGGTGCGCTGCATCGAGTCTGGCGCCGAGGACTTCCTTCCCAAGCCGTTCGACCGGGTGCTCTTGCGGGCCCGCATCGGGGCATCCCTGCACAAGAAGCGCTTCGCCGACATCGAAAAGGCGTACCTCGAGAAGCTCGAGACCGAGCAGGCGAACTCCGAGCGCCTGCTGCTCAACGTCCTGCCCATGGCGATCGCCACGCGCCTCAAGAACGGCCAGCGGACCATCGCCGACAGCTTCCCGGACGTCTCCGTGCTGTTCGCGGACCTGGTCGGCTTTTCGCGGCTCTCCGCGGACCTCGCGCCGAGCGACCTCGTGCACGTCATGAACGACGTCTTCTCGGCCTTCGACCAGCTGGCGGAGTACCACGGCCTCGAGAAGATCAAGACCATCGGGGACGCCTACATGGTGGCGGGCGGACTGCCCGTGCCGCGCGAGGGGCATGCGGAGGCGATCGCCCGCATGGGCCTCGCCATGGTCGACACGCTGGCGATCTTCCGGAAGAAGTACGACCGCGATCTGCGCGTGCGAGTCGGCATCCACGTAGGGCCGGTGGTGGCGGGGGTCATCGGGACGCACAAGTTCACGTACGATCTGTGGGGCGAGACCGTGAACCTGGCGAGCCGGATGGAGTCCCACGGCGTGGTGGGACGGGTCCAGGTGAGCGAGGCGACGCACGAGCGGCTGAAGGACGTCTTCACCTTCGAGGAGCGCGGCATCGTCGAGGTGAAGGGGATGGGGGCCATGCCCACCTATCTCTTGAACGGCCACAAGTAAGACGAAGCCCCCGCACCGTTTGGTGCGGGGGCTTCGGATTCAGGCTAGCAAGACCAGCAGAGATTCGGCTTGCGGGCCGCCGTCACCTCGTCCACCTTGCCGATGGGCGTGGTGTGCGGAGCGCTCGTCACGAGCTCGGGCTCGTGCTCCACTTCCTGCGCGATCCGTCGCATGGTCGCGATGAACGAGTCGAGCGTCGCCTTCGACTCCGTCTCCGTCGGCTCGATCATCATCGCCTCGTGCACGATCAGCGGGAAGTAGATCGTCGGCGCGTGGAACCCGAAGTCCAAGAGGCGCTTGGCCATCGCCATGGTATTGGCCCCCAGGGCCTTCTGGCGATCGCCCGACAGCACGAACTCGTGCATGCAGGGCTGGGTGTGCGGCATGTCGAACAGATCCTTGATGCCCGCCTTGATGTAGTTGGCGTTGAGCACCGCGTCCCGGCTCGCCTGGGTCAGGCCGTCCCGGCCCATGGTGAGCATGTACGTGTAGGCGCGCACCAGCACGCCGAAGTTCCCGAAGAACGCCCGCACCCGCCCGATGGACTGAGGCCGGTCGAAGCTCAGGAAGTACTGGCCGTCCGCGTACTCCACCGTCGGCGTGGGCAGGAAGGGCACGAGGCGCTTCGCCACCGCCACCGGGCCCGCACCGGGGCCGCCGCCGCCGTGGGGCGTCGACATGGTCTTGTGGAGGTTCATGTGCATGACGTCGAAGCCCATGTCGCCGGGTCGCACCGTGCCCATGATGGCGTTGAGGTTCGCACCGTCGTAGTACAAGAGCGCCCCGGTGGCATGCACCACCTCGGCGATCTCCATGATCTCGTCCTCGAACAGGCCGAGGGTGTTGGGGTTCGTCATCATGAGGCAGGCCACGTCAGGACCCAGGTGGGCCTTGAGGTCGGTGACGTCCACCAGGCCGCGCTCGTTGGAGGCGATCGAGACCACCTCGTACCCGGCCAAGGCCGCGGTCGCGGGGTTGGTGCCGTGCGCCGAGTCGGGCACGAGCACCTTGGTGCGCTGCTCGCCCTTGGCCTCGTGGTAGGCCCGGATCATCATGATGCCCGTGAACTCGCCGTGCGCGCCCGCGGCCGGCTGGAGCGTCACCCGCTCCATGCCCGTGAGGCTCGCGAGCATCTTCTCGAGGTCGTGCATCAGCTTGAGCGCGCCCTGGGTCGTCTCGACCGGCTGATAGGGGTGCAGGCCAGAGAAGCCGTCCATGCGGGCGGCGAGCTCGTTGACCTTGGGGTTGTACTTCATCGTGCACGAGCCCAGGGGATAGAAGTTCGTGTCGATGGAGAAGTTGAGCTGGCTGAGGCGGTTGAAGTGCCGCATCACGTCGAGCTCGGTGACCTCCGGCAGACCGGGGGCTTCCTTGCGGATCATGCCCTGGGGCAACAGCTCGGAGAGGGGCTTTTCGGCAACACCGGCCGCGGGCAGCTTGGCCTCGCGGTGGCCCGGGGTGCTCTTCTCGAAGATAAGCGCTTCCATGAACCTACTCCTAGCGCGCGCCGACGGCCTTATCGGCCGTGAGGGACTTGAGGGTCGAGACGTAGTACTCGATCTCGGCGGGCGAGTTGACCTCCGTGACGGCGACGAGCATGCAGTCCTTGTACTCGGGGTACCAGGTCTCGAGCTTGACGCCGCCGAGGATGCCCGCGGCCCGCAGCTTGTCCAGCAGCGTGTCGACCGGCATGGGGCACTTCACGACGAACTCGTTGAAGAAGGCCCCCGAGACCGGCAGGGAGAAGCCGGGCAGCTCGGCGATCGCCGAGGCGAGCGCATGCGCCCGCTGCAAGGAGACGTTGCCCAGCTCGTAGAGGCCTTCCTTGCCCATCAGCTCCATGTAGACCGTCGCCGCCAGGGCATTGAGGGCCTGGTTGGTGCAGATGTTGGAGGTGGCCTTCTCGCGGCGGATGTGCTGCTCGCGGGTCTGCAGCGTCAGCGTGAAGCAGCGCTGATCTCGGTTGTCGAGCGTGGCACCCACGATGCGGCCGGGCAGCTGGCGCGAGTACTTTTCCTTGGTGGCCATGTAGCCGACGTACGGACCGCCGTAGCTCACCGGATTGCCGAAGGGCTGTGCCTCGCCGATGACGATGTCCGCCCCGTAGGCGCCGGGAGCCTCGAGCACGCCGAGCGTCGTCGGGTCCGCGACCACCACCAGCAGCGCGCCGGCGGCGTGGACCGCCTCGGCGATGGCCCGGCCGTCCTCGACCGTGCCGAAGAAGCTCGGCACCTGGATGATGAGACAGGCGACCTCTTTGGTCAGCTGCTCGGAGAGCTTGCCCATGTCGATCCGGCCGTCCGCAAGGGGGACCACCGCCACCTCGGCGCCGGGACCCGCCGCGTAGGTGTCGAGGACCTCGCGGTACTCGGGGTGGACGTTGCCCGCGACGAGCACGCGGTTGCGACGCGTGGCGCGCATGGCCATGAAGGCGGCCTCGGGGGTCGCCGTCGAGGCGTCGTACATGGAGGCGTTGGCGAGGTCCATGCCCGTCAGCTCGCTGATCATGGACTGGAACTCGTAGATGACCTGCAGGGTCCCCTGGCTGACCTCGGGCTGGTACGGCGTGTAGGCCGTCAGGAACTCCGAGCGGTGCAGGATCCAGTCCACGGCCGACGGCAAGAAGCGCCGCTGCGCGCCCGCTCCGAGGAAGGAGGCGAACTGGTTGGTCGAGCGGTTCTGGTTGGCGAGCTCCGCCAGGTGGCGGGTCACCTCGAACTCGCTCTTGGCGGTCGGGATATCCAAGGAGAAGGTCCGCAGCTCCTTGGGAACGGCGGTGTAGAGCTCGTCGATGGAGGCCACGCCGATCGCCTTGAGCATCTCGGCGCGCTCGGCGTCGGTATGCGGCAGATAGCTGAAGTTCATGGCCTAGGCTCCAACGAGGGCCTGGTACTGCTCGGGCGAGAGGATCTCGTCGAGCTCGGCCTGGTTGGAGGGCTTGATCTTGAGGATCCAGCCGTTGCCGTACGAGTCCTCGTTGATGGCGGCCGGGTCGTCGTTGAGGGCCTCGTTGACGGCCGTCACCGTGCCCGAGAGGGGGCTGTAGAGGTCCGAGACGGCCTTGACCGACTCGATGACGCCGAAGGACTCGCCCTTCTCGAGCGTGCGGCCGACCTCGGGGAGCTCCACGAAGACCACGTCGCCGAGCTGCTCGGCGGCGTACTTGGTGATCCCGATGGTCGCCTCATCGCCCGCGAGGCGGACGTATTCGTGCGACTTGGTGAACTTCAGATCCTGGGGGACCATAGTGCGGGGTTCCTCCTCATACGGGGCGACTTTGCCCCGGACAACGATAGGGCTGGAAAACGGAACCCGCCCGGCGACCGGCCGGGCGGGCAGCAGCTTACGCCTTGGGGCGGCGGTAGAAGGCAGTGCGACCGACCTTTGCAGGGAAGCGCTTGCCGCGGATCTCGACCTCGAGGATCGTCTCCGGCTGGGCGACGTCCGAGGCGACGAAGGCTGTGGCGACAGGCACACCGAGAGTGGGCGAGGGGGCGCCGCTCATGACGGTGCCAACCTGGCGATCGCCCGCAAACACCGGATAGCCCTCGCGCGCGATCTGCTTGCCCTGCATGGTGAGGCCGACGAGCTTCTTCTGGGTGCCCTCGGTCTTCTGGCGCTCGATGACCTCCTTGCCGAGGTAGTCGGCCTGGCTCTTCACCGTCCAGGAGAGCGAGCTCTCGACCGGGGTGGTCTCGTCGTTGAGCTCGTGGCCGTAGAGGGGCAGGCCCGCTTCGAGGCGCAGCGTGTCGCGCGCGCCCAGGCCCGCCGGACGGATGCCGTAGCTCTTGCCGGCCTCGAGGAGCCCGTGCCAGAGGCGCTCGGCCGAGTGGTTGGGCAGGTAGATCTCGAAGCCGTCCTCGCCCGTGTAGCCGGTGCGGCTCACGGCCACGTCGACGCCCAGGACCTTGCCGAGTGCTGCGCCGAAGAAAGGCAGGTCGGCGATGCCGGGGGTAGAGGACTCGCGGATCAGGGCCTCGGCCTTGGGGCCCTGCACGGCGATCATGGCCGTGTCGTCGGAGTAGTTCTCGAGTGTGACGTCGAAGGGCTTGTGCTCGCTGAGCCAGGCCCAGTCCTTGTCGATGTTGGAGGCGTTGACGACCACCAGGAAGCGGTCCGCGAAGCGGCAGATGATGGTGTCGTCCACCACTCCGCCGTTGGGCCGGGTGAACTGGGTGTAGACGCACTTGCCCACCGGCAGGTTCACGACGTCGCCGGGCACCATGCGCGCCAGGAAGGTCGTCGCGCCCTCGCCCGAAACGTAGAACTCGCCCATGTGCGAGACGTCGAACAGGCCGACGTTCTGGCGCACGGCCTGATGCTCCTCGATGATGCCGCTGTACTGGACGGGCATGTCCCAGCCGCCGAACGGCACCATGCGGGCGCCGAGGGCGACGTGTGCGGCGTGCAGGGGGGTCTTCTTCAGGGTCTCGGCGGAACTTGGCGTGGCCATCGGCTTCCTGGCTTTCTGCTACTCCCGGCGCTTTTCCGGGATTCGAGGCGACGTATGGCGCGCCATGGCCCGACCACGGCGCAAAAAGTCGAATCATTATACCGAAGCTACCAGGAGATGGCGACCTCTCGCCGGGCATGGAAACGTAGGGGACACGCCCTCGAGCGTGCCCCCACGAGCCTTCTTACGTCTCGAGCCCCGGTCGAAAGGCTGTCCTGACCTTGTCGCAGCGGGATTCGAGTAGTTTCTTTTAAGGTTTCACGATGGGCCGATAGCTCCCGGGATACCGCACGCCGGCCAGGCTCTCGCGCGTCACTCCCCCCGCCGCGATGACCCGCCGATAGGTCTCGGCCGCCGCCGTGGGCACCCGGCGCAGGTCTCCGGTCCGGCACTCGACGCTGAAGAGCCCGAAGCGCGGCCGGTAGGATCCCCACTCGTAGTTGTCCGTGATGGACCAGTGGATGTAGCCCAGGACCGGGATGCCGTCCTTCATGGCTCGCTGCAGCTGCTCCACGTGGGCCGTAAGGTAGGCCTCGCGCGTCCAGCCGTCCGCGCGCTCCTTGAGGTCCTCGGTCGCCATCCCGTTCTCGGCCACGAGGATCGGCAGCCCCGTCAGACGGTGGTAGAACCTCAGCGAGTTGTAGAAGCCCTCGGGATACACGGGCCACTCCCAGCACATCGGCAGCTGGAACGGCAGCCGCAGCTTGAGCCGGGTGTAGTAGTCGATGGCCATGTAGTCCAGCTTGGGCAGACCCTCGGTCTGGCCGAGCACCTGCCGGAGGAACTCGTCTTCGGGGGCGCCCTGCGGGTCGGACTTGAGCGTCCAGGACGCCGAGTAGTTGTTGAACGAGACGTAGGCCGTCTTGTCGCCGGCATGGATGGTCTCGTAGGCCTTGTTATGAGCCGAGACCAGGTTCTTGGTGACAAGAGCCGCCCCCTTGGCGTCATTGACCTTGCCGGGCGGCAGGTTTCCGCTCAGATACCCCCCGGCGATGAAGACCGTAGGCTCATTGAAGGTCAGGTACCAGTCCGCGAGGTCCCCGTACTCCTTGACCACCCGCTCGACGAAGCGGTTGAAGTACCGGGCGGCCTGAGGGCTCTGCCACCCGCCGTGCGCGTCGAGCCAGGCGGGATAGACGAAGTGCATGAGGGTCACGACCGGCGTGAGGCCCCGGGCGCGCATGGCGAGCAGGAGCTCGCGGTAGTGCCGGATGGCCTCCGGATCGAACTGGCCCTCGACGGGCTCCAGGCGCGACCACTCGATGCTCGTGCGGAAGGCGTTGCACCCGAGCCCCTTGGTCAGATCCAGGTCCTCGGCATAACGGCGGTAGCCGTCTGCCGCCATCCCCCGGCGCTCCTCGGTCTTGCCCGCGGCATCCCACGCCGCCCACTGGCTCTTGTTCTCCGAGCCTTCCCACTGATAACCGGCCGTCGAGACGCCCCACAGGAAGGGGCCCTTGGGCGCGCGGGCATCCCGCTTCTGGGCCGTGACGGGCGAGAGGGATTCGACGCCGGGCAATGGCGCGGCGAGGCCGCAGCCCACCAGGGCGACCATGGCTCCGAGGGCCAGGAACTGGGCGATCCGACGATGGGTCTGACGCACGGGGACCTCCTGCGACTTAGTGAAATCTATAACGAAGCTTAACACAAATTTAAAGTCCTGGCGAGGCGTCGTCCGGAGTAAGGCCCGACCGATCGATGAAACGACCAAGCGTGGGGTTTGGAGAGGGGGTTGGGCGTTCGCACCGAAGCCTTGCTCGTCCTGCAACCCTAGACTGAGGGGTATTCGACCGGGCGAGTCATGCGAGGGGGAGGCTGCCATGAGCCGCGCTCGAGCGCATCGAAAACCGAGGCTGGGCTGGCCCATCGCCGTATTGGCCCTCATGGCGTCGGCGTGCGGCCCCCAGAAAATGGGGATCGTCGAACCCCCGCCTCAGGTGGCGCCGGACAGGATGATCCCCATCGGGCTCAAGCGCGGGGTCAGGGCCTCGGACGGCCAGCTCATCGTCGGCCTGCACCCGGGACACACCCTCGACGAGCTGCCCACGTTCAACGGGGAGCCCGTCACCGTCCTGGGCGAGCTCGACTTCTCGATCCCGCTGGTCATGCTGCGCCTGCCCGACGAGGTGACGGTGGACGACGCGATCGCCGCCCTCAAGGATCATCCGGCCGTGACGCTCATCGCCCCCAACCGCAACCTCAGGCGGGCTCCGGTGCCGGCGGGCGTGCCCACGTCCCTGTGGGGCGCTCCGCGGCCCAACGATCCCATGTTCCCGAGCCAGTGGGCCTTCAGCGACGGCGTCACCAACGCGCGCATGCTGTGGCAGCGTGGCATCGACGCCAAGAACGTCATGGTGGCCGTCATCGACACGGGCGTGGACCATACCCACCCCGAGCTCCGCGGGCGAGTGCTCGCCGGCTACAACTTCAAGGACGGCAACACCGACGTCATGGATCACGACGGCCACGGGACGCACGTGGCGGGGCTCATCGCCGCGTCGGGCAACAACGGCCAGGGGATCGCGGGCGTCTCCTGGACGGCCAAGATCCTCGCCGTCAAGGTCATGGACTCGGTGAGCGGCACGGACTTCGGGGCGATCGCGGGCATCAAGTACGCGGTCGACGCCGGAGCCAAGATCCTCAACCTCAGCTTCAGCAGCGACAGCCCCCAGCGCAACCCCATGTTCGACCTGGCCATCGAGTACGCCCTCGACAAGGGTGCGCTCGTCATCGCCGCCGCGGGCAACAAGGGCGGTCCGGTGACCGCGCCCGGCAACTGTCCGGGCGTGCTCACGGTCTCGGCCACCGCCAAGAGCGGCATCGAGTCGCTCGCGAGCTTCTCCAACTATGGCCCGGAGGTCTACCTCTCGGCACCCGGCGACAACGTCCTCTCCACCATCCCGGGCGGCGGCTACAAGACCATGAGCGGCACGAGCATGGCCACGCCCATCGTCGCCGGCGCCGCCGCGGTGCTCTTGGCCGAGCATCCGGACTGGAAACCGGACGACCTCAAGGCGGCACTCGCCCGGTCCGTCACCCCCCTCGGCACCAAGGGGCGCAACGAGAAGTTCGGGTACGGGCGCATCGACCTGAGCCTGCTCCCTTAAAGACCGCTCCTGGAGGGCGTGGAAGCGCTCCACACGCCCTCCAGGGGCGAAACAATCCCTTAAAGTCAAACAGATACCGGATTAACGTCCAATTGATACCCTCGCGGACAGGTTGACTGGTCCGTTTTAGGGGGTTCAATGCGTAACGCACGACAGTTTGGTTGGTCGCTCGCCGTCATAACGGCCATGAGCCTGGTGGGCTGTAATGTGTCCCCGCCGACCAGCACTCCCGGGACGACGGGCAGCCCGGCTCCCGTGCCGACCCCCGGCCCCACGGCCACTCCCATCCAGCCGCAGCCCACCGCGTCGCCGACCGCAGCCCCCACTCAGGCCCCTACCGCCTTCCGGATCTTCACGGTGGCGGGCAACGGCACCAAGGGCGACTCGGACGTAAACGTCCCGGCCATCTCCACCACCCTCTTCTCGCCGGCCGGCGTGGCCGAGGGGCCCGACGGCAGCCTCTACATCGCCGACTACAAGGCCCACCGCATCCGCAAGGTGGACGGCGCCGGGATCATCACCAACATCGCGGGCAAGACCGCGTTCCCCGGCGAGGAGGGCGACGAGGGCCCGGCCACCGAGGCCTCGCTGTCCAAGCCCTACTGCATCGTCTTCAACCCGCAGGGGCAGCTCGTCTTCTCGGAGTACGGGCCGGGCCTCGGGTTCGACTACAAGGGGAAGGTTCGCCGGATTGACGCCGACGGCATCCTCCATCGCGTGGCAGGCGGCGGCGAGCTGGACGTGGTCGACGGCGTGCCCGCCAAGGACGCCAACCTCCAGAGCCCGGAGGGGCTGGCCTACGACCAGGAAGGCCGCCTCTACATCGCCGAGTACGAAGGGCACCGGGTCGTCCGCGTGGAGGGGAACGGGACGCTCACCATCGTGGCGGGCACCGGGGAGGCCGGCAACGACGGCGACGGCGGCTCGGCCAAGAGCGCCCGCCTGACGTCCCCCAACTGGCTCACCTTCGACTCGCACGGCAACCTCTACATCGTGGACTCGGGTGCACACGTCATCCGCAAGGTCACGCCCCAGGGCGCCATCTCGACCTTCGCGGGCACGGGTCAGCCGACCAACGACCCGGCCGTCGCGGGCTACCAGCCCGGCAGCGCGACCCGGCCCCTGGGCGACGGGGGCGCGGCCACGGCGGCCACCCTGCACTCGCCGTCGACGGCCGCCTTCGACCCCGCCGGGAACTTGCTCGTCACCGACGGCGAGAACTACCTGATCCGGCGCATCACGCCGGCGGGCGTCATCTCGAGCATCGCCGGCAACGGCCAACCGGCCGCCGACTCCCAGGCCAACGACGGCAGCGCGGCGGCCTCCGTCGCCCTCGGGCTGCCCGACGGGCTCTTCATCAACGGCCAGGGCCACGTCTACTTCTCGGAGTACTCGTCCTTCCGCGTCCGGAGGCTTGCCCTGTAGGATCGATCCTCCTGAACTCCCCGAGCCCGGCCCCTTTCTGGGGCCGGGCACGGGCTTCCGTCCAAAGAGCGTCCTAGGGCTTTTTCGGGACGTGCGCTCCGCGCTTGGTCACCTCATAAGGCGTGATGGGCGGCCGATCGGCCGGCCGATCCATCGGGTGCGGCAGGAGCCCGCGCTCGTGGAGCTGCCGCATGGCCTCGTAGGCGACCACCGCCACCGCGTTCGAAAGATTGAGACTCCGAACCGGCCCCCAGTGCGGGATCCGCACGACAGGGCCCGGCGTCTCCTGCCACAGGCGCGGGTCCAGGCCCGCTGTCTCCTTGCCGAAGACCAGGCAGTCCCCGGGCTCGTATTCGAGCTCCGTATGCAGCAGCTCGCCGAAGGACGACGTATAGACGAGGCGCCCGGGCTGGCGAGACGCCAGGAACTGCTGCCAGTCGGCATGCTTCTGCAGCCGCACATGCTCCCAGTAATCCAGCCCCGCGCGCTTGACGGCCCGATCCGAGACGTCGAAACCCAGCGGCTCGATCAGGTGCAGGGGCACGTCCAGCGCCGCTGCCAGGCGGGACACGTTGCCCGTGTTGGGGGGGATTTCGGGCTCCACGAGGACGAGGTCGATCATGCGTCCACTCTAACGAGCGACGGAGGGATTGCCAAGCGGACGTCGAGGCGCTATGCTTATGGAAAGTTTAAGTTCTGCTTAAGCCATCCCTTAACCTGTCACGTTCAACGAGCGGAGGATAGCCACGCGATGAATGTCCTTTCCAAGCAGGGTGTAGCCCTGGCCCTCGTCGTCAGCCTGAGCAGCCTGTGGCTGGTGGGTTGCGGCGTCACGCCGCAGCGCCTGGGCGACGTCCCCCAGCCGGACCAGAGCCGGACGGCTGCCATCAGCCAGTCCCCCAGCCAGCTCGCCAATGACTTCGCCCGCGACCTGAACGCGGCCGGCGCCAAGGCCACCGTCAAGGGCGCCGTCGTCACCCTCCAGGACGCGGATGGCCAGCCCATCACCTACGACTTCACCCACACGCCCAAGACCAAGAAGGTCGTCTTCAAGGCGGGCGAGGTCACGACCACGCTCGACTACCAGAACGGCGAGGTCTCCGGCCAGATCGCCATGCGCCTGATCTGGATCGGCGTCAAGATGGTCTACGGCGGCGCCAAGGCCTGGTTCTGGTACACCAAGACCCACCAGGGCTCGAACTACAGCCGCGAGGAGCTCGTGAAGGCCATCGTGTATGGTATCATCAGCGAAGGCGTCGGCGGCCTGCCCGGCGGCTTCCTCTGGAAGCGCCTCCTGCCCCTCGTCTGGAAGTGGGTGAGCGGCGAGGCCCCCATCAAGCCCTCGCTCAAGGATCTCTTCGATCTGATGAAGAAGGACGTGGGCGAAGTGGCGGCCATCCTGGCGGAAGGCGAACGCCTCCAACGCGCCGGAGCCCTTTAATCGACGACGAAGAGGCGGCCGAGGCCGCCTCTTTTTTTGAACAAGGAACCTATGGCAAAGCTCGGAGCCCGCGCCCAGGCGCTGCAGACCCTGATCGACATCGAGGACAAGGGGGCCTACGCCAACCTCGCCCTCCAGGAAATCAAGGGACAGTCCCCGCGCGATCGCGCCCTCATCACCGAGCTGGTCAACGGCACCACCCGCCGCCGCCGCCACCTGGACCACGTGCTGTCGGCGTTCCTCACCAAGCCGCTCGCGAGCCTGACGTCGCCCATCCGCAACAACTTGCGCATGGGCGCCTACCAGCTCCTCTACATGCGTACCCCGTCCCATGCCGCCCTCGACGAGGCCGTCAAGCTCGCCTACCGCTTCGGGCATCCGGGCGTGGCCAAGCTGACCAACGCCATCCTGCGCCGCGTCCAGCGCGAGGGGGGCATCGTGCCCCTGCCGGCGGACCCGCTCGAGGCCCTCGCGGTGGAAGAATCCCTGCCCGACTGGATCGTCCGCCGCTGGACGGAGGCCTACGGTCCCGAGACGGCCGCAGCCCTCGCCAAGGCGAGCCATCAGCCCCTGCCCCTGACCATCCGCACCAACACCCTGCGGACCACCCGCGACGAGCTGCTCGCGACCTTCGCGGCGGCCGGGGCCGTCGCGGAGCCGAGCCCCGTGGTGCCCGAGGGAATTCGCTTTCCCGCGGGCGTGGCCTTGGGGGAGCTCCCCGGCTATAATGAAGGCAGCTGGTACGTGCAGGGCGAAGCCGCCATGCTGACGAGCCGGATCGTCGATCCGAGGCCCGGCGAGACCGTCGCCGACATCGGGGCCGCCCCGGGGGGCAAGACCACCCACATGGCGGCCTTGATGCGGGATGAAGGACGGATCCTTGCCGTCGATCCGCACGAGGGGCGCCTTGCCCTGGTGGCGGAGAACGCGGAGCGACTGGGCGAGCACATCATCCACCTGTGTCCGCAGGAGGGGACGGTGCCGCTCGAGACGCCCGTGGATCGGGCCCTGGTGGACGCGCCGTGCTCGGGGCTCGGGGTGCTCTACCGCAAGAGCGATCTGCGGTGGCGCTTGACCCCGGCGGAGGCCGACGCCCTGCCCGCCGAGCAGGAAGCGATGCTCGCGGCCGTGGCCCGAGCGGTCAAGCCGGGCGGGGTGCTGGTCTATGCGACCTGCACCATCCTGCCCGCCGAGAACGAACGGGTCGTGGAGCGCTTCCTCGCCTCCCATCCGGAGTTCGCTCCGGGCGACCTCGCGCCCTACCTGCCGGAGGCCTGGCAGCAGGACGCGAAGGACGGGATGATCCAGCTCATGCCGCATCGACACGGGGTCGAGGGGTTCTTCATCGCGCGATTGGAGCGCCGTCATGCCTAACCTGGTGGGTCTTTCGACCGCCGAACTCAAAGCGCTCGCCGAAGCCAACGGGGACAAGCCCTTCCGAGGCAAGCAGCTCGCCACCTGGCTTTATCAAAAGAGCCAGCTGGACCTGGAGGCCATGTCGGACCTGCCCAAGGCCCTGCGCACCTCCTTGACCGGCGCAGGCTATGCGGGCGGCAGCCTGGAGCCCGTGCGCGTCCAGGTCGCCACGGACGGCACCCAGAAGTTTCTGTTCGACACCCACGGCTGCGGCCTGGTCGAGAGCGTCTACATGCCCAGCGAGGACCGCCGGAGCGTCTGCGTCTCGACCCAGATCGGCTGCGCGGTGGCCTGCGCCTTCTGCGAGACGGGCCTCTCGGGCTTCCAGCGCAACTTGTCGGCGGGCGAGATCGTCGAGCAGGTGCTCCAGATCCAGCACCAGACGGGCGAGCGGGTCTCGCACGTGGTCTTCATGGGCATGGGCGAGCCGCTCTTCAACTACGACAACACCCTCAAGGCCGTGAAGCTCCTCAACGAGGAGGTGGGCATCGGCATGCGCCACCTCACGATCTCGACCTCCGGGGTGGTGCCGGGCATCAAGCGCATGGCCGACGAAGACCTCCAACTCACGCTGGCGCTCTCGCTGCACGCGCCCAACGACCCCCTGCGCGACTACCTGGTGCCCCTCAACCGGCGCTATCCGCTCGCGGTCCTGCGCGAGGCCGTGCTCGACTACACCGAGCGCACCAAGCGCCGGCTGACCATCGAGTACGTCATGCTCGACGGGGTCAACGACACGCCCGACCTCGCCCGTCAGACCGTCGAGTGGCTCCGGGGCCTCCATTCGCACGTCAACCTCATCCCCTTCAACGCCACCGACGCCGAGTTCGGTCCCTCCAAGCCCGAGGCCATCCAGGCCTTCCGGCGGATCCTGGAGGACGCGGGCTTCCCGGTGACGGTCCGCGTCGAGCGCGGCGCCGACATCGCCGCCGCCTGCGGCCAGCTGCGCCGCCGGGCCATCGAGACCTCCGGCGAGGTCGTGCCCCTCGTCAAGGTGCCCCTCGCCGTCGTGGAGCCTGCTGCCGAATGACCGAGCGCGCGTGGGACCAGGACGCAGGAGTGGTGATCCGGCGGATCACCAACTACTACACCGTCCGGTACCATGGCGAGGACTACATGTGCCTGCCGCGCGCCCGCCTCAAGAAGGAGCACGTCCGCATCCACGTGGGCGATCGCGTCCGGCTCGACGAGCTCGACGAGGGCAACAAGACGGCCACCGTCGCGGAGGTGGTGGAGCGCTTCAACCTCCTGCCCAAGCCTGCGATCGCGAACGTCGACCAGGTGGTGCTCGTCTTCGCGGCCGATCAGCCCCCCTTCAACCCCCTGATGCTCGATCGCTTCCTGGTGCTGGTGGCCCAGAGCGGCATCGCGAGCGCGATCGCCCTCAACAAGGCCGACCTCGTCAGCCCCCAGGTCCGCGCGGAGATGCTCGCGCCCTACCGCGAGCTCGGCCTGCCCGTGGTCTGCACGTCGGCCATGGCCGGCGACGTCCAGGAGCTCGTCGATCTGCTGGAGAACAAGGTGACGGTCTTCGCCGGCCCCTCCGGCGTGGGCAAGTCGTCGTTGCTGAACGCCATCGAGCCCGGCCTCCAGCTCAAGGAGGGCGAGGTGAGCGCCAAGATCCAGCGCGGCCGCCACACCACCACCTTCGCCTCCCTCTACGCCATCCGCGGACCCCACGGCGACTGTCTGGTAGCGGACACGCCCGGCTACTCGCACCTGGACTTCGGGACCATGGAGCCCAAGGAGCTCGGCTGGTACTACCCCGAGATGACGCCGCACATCCCCGACTGTCGCTTCCCGGACTGCCTGCACCGGGGCGAGCCGGGCTGTGCCGTCAAAGAGCGCGCGCACGTGCCCGATACCCGCATGGCGAGTTACCTGCGCTTTCTCGAGGAGCTCGAGGCCAACCAGGCCCGACTGGCGAGCACCAGCCTCAAGGTCGAGGGCAAGGTCAAGCAGAGCGGCGAGACCAAGCTCGTGAAGATCGACGCCTCCGCCCGCACAGCCTCACGTCGACTGGATCGCCAGCGCCTCATGGACTTCGACCTCGCTGAAGAAGCGGATCTCGACGAGGACTTGGAGGCGGACGACCTCGAAGAGACCGAAGAATAGAGGCTTACAGCCTGCCTGCCAGGTGGTAGAATAAAACGACCTCGGACCCGGTGTCGCCTCCCCTGCCTCCTCCCGAAACGGAGTTACGACCTCGATGCCCACCTCTCACGAGCTTTCCAACCTGTCGGCCCTGATCATGGCGGCCGGCAAGGGTACCCGCATGAAGAGCGCCCTGCCCAAGGTGCTGCACCGCATCGCGGGCGAGCCCCTGGTCGGCCATGTCCTGGCCACCCTCGAGCGGCTCGAGATCCCCCGCTCCATCGTCATCGTCGGCCACGGCGCCGAACAGGTCCGGGCGGCCCTGCCCGAGAGCGTCCAGACCGTCGAGCAGCGCGAGCAGCTCGGCACGGCCCACGCCGTCATGCAGGCCGAGGAGGCGCTGTCGGGCTTCACGGGCGACGTCCTCATCCTCAGCGGAGACGTGCCCCTGCTCTCGGAGGAGACCATCCGCAAGATGGTCGAGACCCACCGCTCGGCCCAGGCGGCCCTCACGGTCCTCACCTTCAGCCCCGAGGACGCCGCCCGCTACGGCCGCATCGTCCGCGACGCGCACGGCCGGCTCGCTCGCATCGTCGAGTACAAGGACGCCTCGGAAGCGGAGCGCGCCATCGGCGAGGTCAACGCCGGCGTGTACCTGGCCGACTGGCCGCGCCTGTCGGAGGCCCTCAAGGGCATCGGCAACGCCAACGCCCAGGGCGAGTACTACCTGCCCGACGCCGTCACGGCGCTCCTGGCGGCCGGTCACGGGGTGGCCGCCTACTGCACCGACGACCCCATCGAGGTCGCGGGCGTCAACACGCGCCTCGAGCTCGTGGAGCTGGCCGAGGCCTACCAGCGGCGGACCGCCCGGCGCTTCCTCGAGGCGGGCGTGACCGTCGAGAGCCCCACGACCACCTGGATCGGCCCGCGGGTCGTCATCGGCGAGGACACCGTCGTCGAAGGCGGCGTCCAGCTCTACGGCCGGACCCGCATCGGCAGCCTGTGCCGCATCGGCGCCCACAGCCAGCTCACGGACACGGTGCTCGCCGACGAGGTCGTGATCCTGCAGTCCGTCCTCACGGACTCGAGCATCGGCCGCCGCACGCAGGTCGGGCCCTTCGCCCACCTCCGCAACGGCGCGGAGATCGGCGAGCAGTGCCGGATCGGCAACTTCGTCGAGATCAAGGGCTCGGTGTTCGGCGACGGGGCCAAGGCCTCTCACCTCTCCTACATCGGCGATGCGACGCTCGGCGCCAAGGTCAACATCGGCGCGGGCACCATCACCTGCAACTACGACGGCGAGCGCAAGCACCGCACGGTCATCGGCGCTCGCTCCTTCATCGGCAGCAATAGCACGCTCGTTGCGCCGCTCAGTGTCGGCTCGGACGCCTTCACCGCGGCGGGTTCCACCATCACCGAGGACGTTCCCGACGGGGCCCTGGCCCTGGGGCGCGCCCGACAGGCGCTCAAGTTAGGCTGGGTCTTGCAGCGAAAGGGTATCCCCCAATGATCGAGAACACGACGATGATCACTCCGCGTCGCGGCGAACGCATCCATATCCCCCAACGGACCATGAAGGTCTTCTCGGGCTCGGCCAACCCGGCCCTGGCGCACGAGATCGCGACCTACCTCGGCACCCAGGTGGGCGCCATCAAGATCGCCAACTTCTCGGACGGCGAGATCTACGTCCAGGTCCAGGACTCGGTGCGCGGTGCCGACGTGTTCCTGGTCCAGCCCATCAGCCACCCCATCAACTACAACATGATGGAGCTGCTCATCATGCTCGACGCGTTCAAGCGCGCGTCGGCCCACTCGGTGACGGCGGTGGTGCCCTACTACGCCTACGCCCGCCAGGACCGCAAGGCCCAGGGCCGCGAGGCCATCACGGCCAAGCTGGTCGCGAACCTGCTCACCACCGCGGGCGCCACCCGCGTGGTGGCCATGGACCTGCATGCCCCCCAGATCCAGGGCTTCTTCGACATCCTGATGGACCACCTGCATGCCTCGCCGGTGCTCATCGAGTACCTGCGCAAGAAGCGGCTCGAGGACCTGGTCATCGTGAGCCCGGACGTGGGCGGGGTGGGCCGCGCGCGCGCCTACGCCAAGAAGATGGACGCGCCTTTGGCCATCATCGACAAGCGCCGTCCCAAGCACAACACGGCCGAGGTGCTCAACATCATCGGCGACATCAAGGGCAAGAACTGCGTCATCATCGATGACCTGGTCGACACCGCGGGCACCCTCACCGAGGTCGCCAAGCTCCTGATGAAGGAGGGCGCTCGCGAGGTCTTCGCCTGCGCGACCCACGGCGTGCTCTCGGGTCCGGCCATCGAGCGCCTCGAGGACTCGCCCATCTCCGAGCTCATCATCACCAACACCATCCCCCTGCCGACCGAGAAGCAGATCTCCAAGATCAAGGTCCTGTCGGTGGCGGGCCTCCTGGGCGAGGCGATCCTGCGCATCCACGAGGATTCGTCGGTCAGCACGCTGTTCGAGTAATGAAGGTCGTCGTCGGCCTCGGCAATCCGGGGAAGCAGTACGAGGAAACCCGCCATAACGCGGGCTTCATGGTGGTCGAGCGGCTGGCCCGCTCGTGGGGCGTCGAGGGCAAACCCGAGTCGCGCTTCGAGGCCATGGTGGGTGAAGGGCGAGTTGGCACCGAGAAGGTGATCCTGGTCGAGCCCCTGACCTACATGAACCTCTCGGGGCGCGCCATCCAGAAGGTGCTGCACTTCTACAAGCTCACGCCGGACGACCTCTTGGTGGTCTACGACGACTTCGCGATCGCGCTCGGCCAGGTCCGGGTGCGCACCTCGGGCTCGGCGGGCGGCCACAACGGCATCAGCTCGATCATCCAGAGCCTCAACACCCAGTCCTTCCCGCGCATCCGGGTGGGGGTGGGGCCCTTGCCGCCGGGCGCCTCGACCACCAAGTTCGTGCTCGACAAGTTCAGCAAGGCCGACGGTCCCTTGCTGGAGCAGGGCCTCGACGCCGCCGCCGGCGCCGTGGAGCTCGCCATCCGGGACGGGTTCACGGCCGCGATGCAGAAGTACAACCAAACCCAGGCCCCAGCCTAAACGAACTCGCCCCCGGCCGGTTGGCCGGGGGCTTTTTCTTGGGGAAAGACAATATGCTGCGCTAGCGACGGCACTCCCCCCCTAGCAGGGGGGTTGGGGGGGTAGAACGAGTCGGGAGTTCAGGCTACTCCCGCCCCGCCGAAACCTTCCAGGTGAGCCCATGCGCCAGATACTCTCGCGCCTTCTTGGAAGCAAGCCCCGCCGCCACCTCGACCACCTGCTCGAGCCCGTTGCGAGTTGCCAGATCCTGCACGTCCGGCGTCAGACCGATCCGGACCAGATCCTTCAGGGGCAGCTTCTCGAGCCCCGCGTCGAGGTAGGCCTTGGGGTGCGAATCGTACGCGAACTCGAGAAACGCCGCGTCATCCCGCTCCAGCCGATCGAAGGCGAGGGGATCATGACGGCGTCGATCCTCGATGGCCACCTGGAGGTTGACTCGCGCCTGCGCGAGCCATGCCTGACCCTCGGGCGACAGCTTGGGACTGAGCTCGTCGGTGAAGCGGTTCACGTACTTGTCGCCGTAGCCCATGTAGTAGCTGGGCACGGGCAGGTCCGGATGCCGGCGCTGGAAGTCCTCGGCACGCAGGCGGTAGTAGTCCGTCTTGCCGAGCGGCGCAATCGCCACAGGCAGCGTCTCGACCGGTGCAACCGGCGGCTGCGGCGACATGGCGCCCACGGTTCGGGGCGCCGAGAGTATCAACTGGTCGCGCACCAGGGACGACGGGCCGGACACGACCTCGCGCGGCTTCCCCAGTCCCGTGAACGGGCGGACCGGAAGGGTTCGATTTTGCTCTGAAACGCGCATGGCGTCGTCCTTAGGGTATAGCAGCCGCACCCACCGTGGGCGTCAGGGGATCTATCGGCCGACCCGCCCGACGATGTTCTTATGCAAAGCCTAAGGCCACGCTAAATTTTGGCGTCAGCGACCGATCCGGCGCAGATCGTCGACCTGGCGGAGCCGAAACTGCTCGAGGTCCATGGCTCGCGACATCCCCTCGAGCCGCGCGGCTGCCGTGCGCTTTGCGAGCATCTGGCTGACGAGGCCGTCGGGCAGGGGCGCCGCCTCGGTCGGCAGAAAGGGCCGCTGGGTCGTCACTTTGAGGAGCCATTCGCCCCCTTCGAAATAGTAACGGAAGTACGGGCCGATCTTCTGGGGAATGGGGGGGCGGCGCTTGTTGCGCGCCATGTAGGCGTGGAGGAGGGCGATCGCCCGGGCATCGAGCCCGACGCCGCGCATGGAGCCCTCGACCAGGCCGGCCAGCGAGTCGCGGGTGAGCAGGCGATTGCTGCCGCTCGTCTCGAAGGCGTAGATGCCGTAGCTCTCCTTGCGCCGGATCACCTTGACCGTGAGGTTCCGCTCGGATGGCGGGTAGCCCAGGAACAGGATCCGCTCGGGGGTCGGATCCAGCAGGATGGCGTGGCAGGGCGTGGCCGCAAGCACCAACACCCCCATGACGAGCGCCAAGACCTTTCCCATGGACCCCTTCCAGCAAAATGCGCCTGCCCGGGCAATATACCCGGACAGGCGCTCGTCGAGAAAGCGTTAGACGTCCTGCTTGAAGAGGGCCTGACCGGCGGACTTCACCAGACCGCTGCGGACCGTCTTCTCGTACAGGAAGCCGAGACCAATGCCGGCCGCGATGCCGAGGGCGGTGCCCACGAAGGGGATGGGGATCAAGGTGCCGAGCGCCGCGCCGATCATGGTGCTGGTGGCGCCGATGCCCGTGTAGGCGGCCGTGTCGACGGCGAAGGTGGCGATCGCCTTCTGGGGGGTGGTCTTACCCATGACCACCTCGGCGAGGTTGGTGACGCCCGAGACAGCGGCCGAGATGAGGAAGTTGGACTTGAGGGCACCGACGAACACGCCGAGGCCCTGCTTGATGGCGTTGCCCACGCCGCTCACGGCCCCGCCGATGCCGCCGCCGAGGCCGCCGCTCATCACGCCGCCCGCGGCCGAGCCGCCCAGGGACAGGCCCTCCGAGACGACCCCCGTGACGCCACCCGACACGCCGCCGCTGATACCGCCCGAGATACCGCCCGCGGCACCGCCGCCGCCGAACAGGCGACCGAGGAAGCCGACGTTGGCGTGCTCGAGGCCGACCTTGATGAGCGGGGTGCCCATGCGGACCACGCTGGTGAAGCTGTCGCCGTCCATGCGGAGGGGCGCGCCGCCGCCGGCCTGAACGCCGACGCCTTCGACGGTGGGGGCGTAGGTCTTGGGACGAACCGGAGCCTGGGCGCCGATGCCGCTGATACCAGCCATGGAGGACCTCCTTGAGCGTGCGGAGCGTAACCTTAAGGATTGGTATCGAAGTGATTAAGGTGTTAATCGGTAAAGATTAGTTTAAGCTTTTTTTGCGGGAGATGCGGCCCTCGCTTGACCCGGTGTCTAGCGCCTTGATAACATGCGGATATTGGCCGGTGTAGCACAATGGTAGTGCACCTGATTTGTAATCAGGGGGTTGCGGGTTCGACTCCTGTCGCCGGCTCTAGCGGGCGGATCCAGTCCAGGACTGGGTCCGCCCTTCGTGTCGGGAGGCGCGGAGGCACGGTGTCTGTGCCGGGTGGCCGTTGAGACGATCCATGGCCGGATCCACCCGTTGTACCCCACCGCGCCCCATGCTTTACTAAGATAAATGAAGTTCGATTCGACTGACGACCTGAAGGCCCAGCTCAAGCAGGCCCTGGACGAGCGTGATGAGGCACGTCGAGAGCTCGAGCGCCTGCGCCGATCAGCGAGCGAGGACCCGCCCCAGGCCACGCCGACCACCCCGAGCGGTGCGACGCTCCAGAACGCCGTCCAGAAAAACGTGGACCTCTTTCGGCTCATCGTTTCCTCGGTCCACGACTACGCCATCTTCATGCTCGATGCCGAGGGCAAGGTGGCCACCTGGAACGCCGGGGCCAAACGCATCAAGGGCTACGACGAGCGAGAGATCCTCGGCAAGCCCTATGAGACCTTCTTCCGACCGGAAGACGTGGCCGCCGGCAAGCCGGCTCGCCTGCTCACGCTGGCCCGCGAGCACGGGCACATCGAGGACGAGGGCTGGCGCCTCCGCAAGGACGGCACCCCCTTCTGGGCGGACGCCGTCATCACGGCGCTGAGAGACGAACACGGCAACCTCCTCGGCTACGCCAAGGTCACCCGGGACCTCACGGAGCGCGAACAGCTGCAGCGTGAGCGGATCGAGGCCCTCAAGGAGGCCAACAAGCTCAAGAACCAGTTCATCTCCATCCTCTCCCACGAGCTTCGCACCCCCATCAACGCCATCACGGGCTTCGGCAGCATCCTGGACGACGAGGTGGTGGGACCGCTCACCGAGATCCAGCATGCGTACCTGCAAAAGATGCTGGCAGGGGCGGATACCTTGCTGTCCCTGGTGAACGACCTGTTGGACATGAGCCGGATCCAGGCCGGAAAGTTCAGCCTGAATCCCAAGCCCATGGCCTTTCGCGACCTGGTGAAGGACGTCTTGTCGGCCCTACGTCCGCTGGCGGAGAGCAAGCACCAGTCCCTGATGGACGACGTGCCCGACGACCTGCCCGAGCTCGTCGCGGACCCGCAGCGAATCCGCCAGGTCCTGCTGAACCTCGTCAGCAACGCCATCAAGTTCACGCCGGCCGAAGGCACGATCCAGGTCCGGGCCCACCTCGAACCAGACGCGATCTGCTGTGAAGTCCAGGACACGGGCATCGGCATCGCTCCGCCCGATGTCCCCAAGCTGTTCCAGCCGTTCACGCAGCTCGACATGACCTCGACGCGCGTGGCGGGCGGAACCGGGCTCGGCCTGACCATCAGCAAGTCCCTTGTCGAAGCGCACCACGGCCAGATCGGGGTGGAAAGCAAGCCTGGCAAGGGCAGCACCTTCTGGTTCACGCTGCCCCTCCAGACCGCCACCACCGTCCAAGCCGCCCGCGAGAAGCCCTCGGGCACCTCCGGGGCCTGACTTCCCGCACCGGCGTTTCATAAGGCTCGTCAGTCCGGAAGGACGCCCCATGGCGAGCGTGCGGTGCCAGGCTCCTCAACCAAGCTGACAATGCCGTTTCCGGCTCAAGTCGGACGCCCGAAGTGCCGATGACATTGGTAGTCCGCCGTCACGCGTCGCCCCGCTGCCTAGAGGCCAGCCGATCTTGAATTCCACGGTCCGCAACGAACCCGTCCCCGTCCTCACGGACGCCGAACGCACCCCCTCCCTCCTCGTGATCGACGATGCCGAGGAGATGCGGCTCGTGCTCGAGGCCATGCTGGACCAGGCCGGTTACCCGTTCGTCCAGACGGTCGAGTCCTTCGAGGCGGCGCGTCCTTTCCTGGAAAGGCGGGACGACGAGGGCCGGTGCCCGTACGACCTGATCCTGCTCGACCTCATGATGCCCGGCGTGGACGGGATCGAGGCGTGCCGCTGGATCCGCGCCGATCGGGCGCTGGACGACACGCCCATCATCGTCATCACCGCCAAGACCGGCTCCCATGACCTCGAGCAGGCGTTCCAGGCCGGGGCCATGGACTTCATCCGCAAGCCCATCGATCGCGTGGAGCTCCTGGCCCGGATCCGCTCCGCCTTGCGCTACAAGCACCAGCTGGACACGGTCAAGGACCATGAACGCACGCTCGTCGAGCTCGCCTCACGGCTCCAGGAGGCCAACGAGACCCTCGAGCGACTGTCCACGCTCGATGGCCTGACGGGCATCGCGAACCGCCGTGCCTTCGACGTGGCGCTGCACCGGGAGCTCCGACGCGCGGCCCGCAAGAGCCAGCCCATCAGCCTGATCCTGATGGACATCGACTACTTCAAGGCCTACAACGACCACTACGGTCACCTGCAGGGCGATGCATGCCTCGTGCAGGTGGCCCAAGCGATCGCAGGCTTCGCAAACCGGCCAGGCGATATCGCGGCCCGCTACGGCGGCGAGGAGTTCGCCCTCCTCCTGCCGGATACGGCGCAGGACAGTGCCTACCGCCTCGCCGAGCGGGTCCGCGCGGCCGTCGCCGCCCTTGGGCTGCCCCATGAGCGCTCTGCCTGCGCCGCCCACGTGACCCTCAGCCTGGGGGTCGCCTGCATGACCCCGATCCCCGGCACGATGCCCGGCGACCTCATCGCCGCCGCCGATCGCGCCCTCTACTCGGCCAAGGAAACAGGACGTAACCGGTCCATGCCGCTGCCCCCGGCGTAGCCTCCCGGAGCTCGCGCCCCACCCGCCCTTCCTCCTGTCACCCCGCCGCAAGACTGGGCCGCCGTGCGCGGTGCGGCCGCGATTTGAGCCGTCGACTCCTGACGCCCGGGCGAACCAGAACCAACGTGAGGCTTGCGTGAAGATCGATCGCCCCGTATAGTGGACCGCATGCGACCGCTGCACGTCCTATTAGCCGACGACGACCCTTCGAACCGCGAAGTGGCCACGATCATGATGACGTCGGCCGGCCACCGGGTGACGTCCTGCGAAACCGGCACCGAGGCGCTCGAACGCTGCCTCGCACAGCCGGACGCCTTCGACCTGGTCATGCTCGACATCATGATGCCGGGCTTGGACGGGCTCAGCGTGGCCCGGCACCTGCGCCACGATCCCCGCACGCGGCAATTGCCCATCGTCTGCGTCTCCGCCCGGGCGAGCGTCTCGGACCAGCTCGCCGGGCACGATGCGGGGTGTACTCACTACCTGACCAAGCCCTACAAGCGCCGGCAGCTGTTGGAAATCCTGGATGCGATCGCCACCGACGGCGGCCGGTAGGCGCGGCTCGAGCGCCGGGCCCACGGTCTGTCGCTAGAAGAGGCGCAACTGGTCGGGAGGGGGCGGCTCCCCGGGCTCGAAGTCCGGATCGAGCTTCTCGGCCTCCTTGAGGCACCAGGGGCAGTTCGGCACGCCTCCCCATGAGGTGATGGGCCCCTCGGCCTGCTGACACAAGAGGGTGCCCGTAGGGATGGCCACCAGGCCCAGGAGCTTGTATTCCTGGCCCCAGATCAGGTGATGGGCGCCGGTGGCGGCCCCCACCTCGAAGTTCAACCCGGCGATGCGCATGGCTCCATTGTACGCTCGGCTTCCCAGGAGGGCGAGGGGCGGCGTCAGGGCGCTTGACGGCTAGGGGGGGCGTCAGTGGTATACTGCTGTGGGTTTCGGCCCCACGGGCCCACCCACCGTTCGCTACGACGTAAAGGAAGAATCATGGATACCGTGAAAGCCGCGCCCGACGCCCCGACCGCCGCTGAGCAGCCGGTCATCTCGCATGCGGGCGGCGTCGCCATCGGCGCCATCGTCCTCGGGCTGGTCCTGGCCCTGGTGGTCTACCTGTTCGCCGCCTACGGCCACTAAGCCATCCCGATCGATCCCCGGGCGCCGTCAGTCGACGGCGCTCGATTCGTCGTGGGGTCGCGACAGGTGCTCACTGGTGCCCGACGCCTCGACCTCGGCGAGCTCGGCGACGCCGCGGGGCGTGATGCGCAGGCCGCCGCCCACTCCCTTGATGTCGATGAGACCCCGCTCCTTGAGCTGAACGGCGAGCACCTCGACGAGCGTATGGTTGATCCGGAGCTCTTGGCTCAGGACGCGCGTGTAGGTCAGGGACCGCGCCACCTGGCCTGTGTGCTCGTTCACCTTGCCCATGAACGCGTAGGCAAGCTCTTTCTCTTCACGGCTGAGCCGTCTCATCGCCCCTCCCGTGCACATCCGCCGTGCCCCTGGGTATATGTTCGCTTGTTCCCCAAGGCCAGGAGGCCCAATCGTGCGACGTCGCCTCATCATCATCGGAACCGGCGGTCTGGCCCGCGAGATGGCCATGATCGTGGAGCACGTGAACGCCCGCGCTCACCGCTGGGATCTCATGGGCTTCATCGGCAACTCCACGGCCCTGGTCGGAAAGGACCTGGGCCTTGGGAGCATTATCGGCGATGACGATTGGCTCCTTTCGCAGAGCGTCGAGGCCGACCTCATCATCGCCATCGGGCGTCCGGCCGTGCGGGCGGCCGTGCTCGCCCGCTACCTCGATCAGGGGGCTCGCTTCGAATACCCGAACCTGATCCACCCCTCCGCGACCCTGGACTTCCGGCGCGTCGAGTTCGGCCGGGGCAACGTCATCGCCCCCGGCTGCCGCTTCACGTGCGACATCGAGGTGCAGGACTTCAACCTCTTCAACATGAACGCCACGGTGAGCTACGACGCGCACATCGGCAGCTACAACGTCATCCACTCCGGCGTCAACATCGCCGCGGGGGTGCACATCGGCGATCGCAACCTCCTGGGCAGCGGCTGCCAGGTGCTCGAGTACATTTCCATGGGCAACGGCCTGGCCATCGAGCCGGGGGCCGTCGTGCGCCACGACGTGCTCGACGAGTGGTGATTTAATCTCCTAACGATTTATCGTTTAATTATCGTTGACTTAACACCTTGCAAGGCCCTTGCTGAGCACAATATCGTTGTGTTATACCTTGTTTAAGGTTTAGTTAATGGGATCCGGATAACCGAAGCCCTTCGGGGCCGAAACCAGCGAAACCCACTCCCCATAAAGGATGGTGTTTGCAATGTTGGCTCGTCATCTCCCGCTGTTCGCCCTGGCCCTCTCCATGCTCGTCGCCGGCTGCGGCACGACGCCCGGCGCGTCGGTCGCTCCCACGGCCGCCACGACCGTCGAGGCCCAGAAGACCGATATCCATTCGACCCTCGAGATCCTCGGCATCGGTCCGGCCTATGCCGCGGCGCTCCGGGCCCAGGGCATCAAGAAGGTCGCCGACCTGCTCGAGGCCGGCAATACCCGCGCCGACCGCGTCCAGCTCGCCAAGGCCACGGGCATCAGCCCCAAGCTCCTCATGACCTGGGTCAACCACGCCGACCTGATGCGCATCACGCAGGTGGGCCCGGTCTACAGCCGCATGCTCGAGGACGCCGGCGTCGACACCGTCGCCGAGCTCTCCACGCGCAGCGCCCAGAACCTCTTCGTGGCTCTGCAGGCCGTCCAGACCAAGGGTGGCAAGACCATGGTGGACCGCATGCCCTCCCTGGCGACGGTCTCCCGGTGGGTCGAGCGTGCCCGGACCCACGGTCGCTACGTCGAGTACTAAGTCTCAGCCTCACGCGCGAGCCGGCTAGCCGGCTCGCGCATTGCGTTCTGACGGGCTAAACTGGGGGCATGACCACGCTCTCCCTCATCCTGGTGGCCCTCCTGTGGGGCGGCTTCTTCGTCGTCGGCACGCTCAGCGTGCACGCGGCGCCCCCGCTCACCGTCGGGGCCTGGCGCTTCCTAATCGCCACGCCCTGTTTCCTCGTCCTGTTCTGGCCGCGCCGCAAGGCCGAGGCGCTTCCCACCTGGCGCGACCTGCCCGTGCTCGCCGGCATGGGGGCCACGGGCGTGCTTGCCTACAACTGGCTCTCCTTCGAGGCCATGCAGCTGGCGGGGGCCGCCGACGGGGCCATGATCACGCCGGCCCTGCATCCGCTCATCACGCTGCTGGTCGCGGGCATGCTCTTCGGCGAGCCCCTGACGATCGCCCGCGTCGCGGGCGTCCTCTTGGCCATCGGGGGTGAGGGCCTCGTCTTCCATGACGCCCTCACGACCGCGGACTCGCGGCCGGACCGGCTGGTAGGCGACCTGTACTACCTCGCGGCGGCCGTCTGCTGGTCCGCCTACACCCTGCTCGGCCGAGCCGCCGCCCGCCGCTTCTCTCCCCTCGCCACGTCCCTCTACTCGAGCGCGCTCGGAACCCTCATGCTGCTGCCCGTCGCCGGCAGCGCCCTGTTCGAGATCCCCGCGGGCGCCGGGGGGTGGACCTTTTGGCTCGGCGTCCTCTACCTCGCGGTGGGCGGGACGGTGGCCGCCTTCTGGCTCTGGCATCGCGGCATCGCCCGGATCGGCGCGAGCCGGGCCGCCAGCTTCTCGTACCTGGTGCCCGTCTCGGCCTTGGCCCTCTCCACCCTCTTTCTGCACGAGCGCCCCACGGCCATTCAGCTCTCCGGAATCGGGCTGGTGCTCGCCGGCGTGGTGCTCGCCAACTCCCAGGCGTTGCGGGGAGGGGCCGCCCGGACTCCTGCCGGCGAGCCCACCTAACGCGGCGCAATTTCGCGGTTTTCGTTACGAACTTATTTATACTGCCCGTTTTTTGCCGCAAAACGCCGAGTCGTGAAGAAATCGTGATTGAACTTCGCGATCAAAGGGTATGGGAGCCCTCGGTAGAAGCCACGTGCGCCAAGCAGACCACCAATGGCCGATGCCCCGCCGTCTGCCGGGAGACCCAGTATGTTCGAGGACTACACCGAAATTCTGAATCAATCGCTCCGCCCGGAGCACCGAAAGCTGGCCCTCTACCTCAAGGGCGAGCGGGCCGACATCACGGTCAAGGGCGATGACGCGGAATGGAAGGTCGTGCTGTACGAGAACTCGAACTACGAGTCGCGCGCCGTCTACCTCTGGCGTACGCCCAGCCGGGAGGCGGGCCTGCGCCTGGCCCGGCACCTCGAAGCGCTGGTGATGGACGCTCACCCCGACGACGAGCTCGTCGATCTGGTGCCGGCCGCCCTCCAGGCCCCCGCCCTCAGCCACCAGATGCTGCCCGAGGAACTCCTTCCCGTCTGCTAAGCTTTCACCCCCCGATTCGTCGCCCTCAGCCTTGACTCGACCCCGGCTCGGCGCTTTGCGCCAAAGGCGGGGTCGGATTGTGAGCGGATCACCGAGGTGCCGCGGGCCCGCCTTCCGTATAGTGCATGACGGAGGTGGATGCCATGCGAGCCTTGAACGTGCTGGTCGCGGACGATGACGCGTACAACCTCGAGATCCTGAACGTCATCCTCACGGGCGAGGGCCACCGGGTGATCCTGGTGACGAACGGGCCGGAGGCCGTGGAGCGCGCCCGAGAGCTGCACCCGGACCTGGTGTTCATGGACGCGGTCATGCCCGGGGAGTACGACGGCTTGGAGGCGATCCGGCGCCTCAAGGAGTTGCCGGGCTTCGACGCGCTCGTCATCTGCCAGTCGGCACGCGCCTCCGGCGTCGATCGGTCCGCAGGCCTCGCGGCGGGCGCGGACGCCTACCTGACCAAGCCCTTCAAGCGCCGGGACGTGCTGGCACTCCTGGAGGAGATGAGCCCCCGGCTCGAGCCGGCCCGTCGTCCCTGAGCCGTCACTTGCGCTCGTAGGTGTGGAGGCTCGGCCAGACGTCCCCGCCCTCCACGCGGAGGAGGGCATAGGAATACGCGGGGTTGCGCCGCTTGTCCGTCGGAGAGCCCGGGTTCACGAGCCAGCGATCCGGTAGCCGCTCGATCAAGGGCGCGTGGCTGTGGCCGAAGGCCACCACCTCCACCGTGCCGGGGTCGAAGGCCGCAAGCGCCCGCTCGCGGGTGGTGCCGTGAGTCCCGTCCCCGTGCACCAGGCCGATGCGTACGCCCCCGACCGTCACGATCTTCCGGCGGCCGTAGCGCGAAACGAGCTCCGCCGGGTCGTTGTTGCCCGCCACCGCCTCGAGGGGGGCGATCGCCTCGAGCCACGCCACCACCTCGGGCGACGTGAAGTCCCCCAGGTGCAGGATCAGGTCGACGCCCGCGAGCCCCCGGATCAAGGGCTCGGGCAGCCGCGAGCCGAAGCGCGGCATGTGCGTGTCCGCCACCAGTCCGATGCGCATATGGCCACTCCCCCTTGCGCAACATGCTAGCTCCTGCTACGCTTGGTTCTCGTCGCAGGTCATCCAAACGGCCGCGCGGCCAAGCTCTCGGACACACAAACAAGCTTCGAAGATTGAGCAGCCGAGAAACCTTGACACGTCGCTTAAGCTCGTGATAACGTTTGGAGGTGATTGGCGCGCAGCAAGCGCCCCACTCACCGGGCCCCAGCCCGAAAAACTTGGAGGGATACCCAAGTGGCCAAAGGGATCTGACTGTAAATCAGACGGCTCTGCCTTCGTTGGTTCGAATCCAACTCCCTCCACCATTATGCCCACGTAGCTCAGTCGGTAGAGCGTATCCTTGGTAAGGATAAGGTCACCGGTTCAATCCCGGTCGTGGGCTCCATTTTTTTATTTGCCTTCACTTTCTTAACTCCAAGTTAAGGCTACATCGAGGAGGAACCACAAACCCCATGGCCAGAGCGAAGTTTGAGCGCAACAAGCCGCACGTGAACATCGGGACCATCGGTCACGTCGACCACGGCAAGACGACCCTGACGGCTGCCATCACCATGACGTTGGCTGCGACCGGCAAGGCGCAGGCCAAGAAGTACGACGAGATCGACGCGGCTCCCGAAGAGAAGGCGCGCGGCATCACCATCAACACCGCCCACGTCGAGTACGAGACCGAAGGTCGCCACTACGCT
>JAKFBU010000037.1:0-15064 GCA_036676985.1 Candidatus Sericytochromatia bacterium | reverse complement strand
CTCGCGAGCCCGGATCCCAGCACTCCCACGATTCCATAGGCCCCATGCACACTCCGAGCCCCTGGTTCTTCGACATCAGCCCCGAGCAGAGCGACTATTCGACCGCGCGGAGCGCCGTCTTCGGCATCCCCTACGGTGAGCCCGGCTTCGAGGCCTGCGCCACGGCGCCGGCTGCCATTTTCGAGGCCTCGCCCCAGGTGGAGAGCTTCGACGATGACCTGCGCTGGTTCATCGGCGAGTCCGGCATCGCCACGGTCGGCCGTGAGGTGCTCGAGCAGCCGCTAGCCACGCTTTCGGAGGCCGAGGCCCTGATGGGGCGGCTGTTGCCCCCGTTGCTCGCGGACGGGAAGTTCCCGCTCATGGTGGGCGGATCGCCGGCACTGGTGGGCTCGGCGCTGTCGCATCACCTGGAGCGCACGCCGTCGCTCGGCCTGGTACGGTTCGACGCGCGGGCGGAGGTGGCCGTGAGGGGGCTAGGCATGCCCCTGGAGCACGTGGCAGCGGTGGGCGTCCGGCGGGTCACGCGTGACGAGTGGACGGTGTTGCAGGACGATCCCCGCTTGTCGGCCCTCTGGGGCGGCACTAGGACCCCGGCGGACTGGCCGGGGGAGTTCCGGCGGGTGCTGGCGCGGATGCCTCGCCAGGTCTACGTGAGCGTGGACGTGAGTGCCTTGGATCCCGCGCTGATGCCGGCCACTCCCGTGGCGGAGCCCGGCGGGCTGAGCTGGCAGCAGCTTTGCGGGGCGCTCGAGGAGCTGTTCGCCGAGCACGAGGTCGTCGGGCTGGACATCACGGGGCTCACGCCGATCGAGGGGCTGCACAGTGCGGACTTTCTGGTGGCGAAGCTGATGTACCGCGTGATCGGGTTGAAGCAACGCGCGCTGGTTACGCGATAGATTAATAAGGAGAACCCCCCCCTAGCCCCCCCTCTAGAGGGGGGGAAGCTATTGGGAGGGGAAATCACAGCCCTGATCTAAAGGAGCCACCTGGCTTTCCACCCTCCCATGATCCCTCCCCCCCTCTAGAGGGGGGGCTGGGGGGGTCCTCCTTATAACAACCAACCCCGGCAAAACCTAACCGACACAAAGGGCCGCGGATCGACTCCGCGGCCCCCTTTTTGCCTAAATGAACGAGCTAAACTCGAGCGAGCTCTCGGCTGGCATCCAGGATCTTCTGGACGAAGTTCGGCACCGCGAAGGCACCCCGGTGGACGCTCCGGTTGTAGTACTTCGTCTCGGCCGCCAGAGCCGCGAAGTCGCCCTCACGCACCCGATCCTCGGGACCGAAGCCCTCGGTGCAGAACGCCCAGCTCCACAGGTGGCCGGGATACGTTGGGATCGTGCCCAGGAAGGCCTCCACGCGGGGGAAGACCGCGTACAGGGCCTTGTAGGCCCGCGTCATGCTGTCCACCATCGCGATGGGCGACTCGGTCTGCACGCACAGCACGCCGCCCGGCTTGAGCGCCCGGCGCGCGTTGCCGTAGAACTCGCGCGTGAACAGGCCCTCGCCGGGACCCACCGGGTCCGACGAGTCGATCAGGATGGCGTCGTAGGCCGCTTCCTGGGTCGCGACGTAGGCGATCGCATCCTCGATACGCACCGTCACGCGAGGATCGTCCAGCTTGGAGGCGATGGTCGGCAGCCACTTCTTGGACTGCTCCACCACCATGCCGTCGATCTCGCACAGCGTGACGTGCTCGACCGAGGGGTGGCGCAGGACCTCGCGCACCGTCCCGCCGTCGCCGCCGCCGACCACCAGCACCCGCTTGGGGTCGGGATGCGCCATCAGGGGCACGTGGGCGATGAGCTCGTGATAGATGAACTCGTCACGCTCGGTGGTCTGGAACAGACCGTCGAGCACCAGGATGCGGCCGAAGTCCTCGGTGTCGAGGATGGCGACGTCCTGGTAGGGGGACTTGCCGACGAACAGGCTCTCCTTGACGCGCAGGGAGATCTTGTGGCCGTCCGTGGTGTTTTCCGAGAACCAGAGATCCATCGGGCTACGCCTTCAGCTGCGCCAGCAGGTGCCGCACGTTGCCGCGGTTCATCTCGGTGCTCGAGTGGTGCTCGGCCTTGAGGGCGCGAGCCAGGTAGGCGATCGCGTCCGCGGGATCGACCGTGTTGCCGCACGTGAAGACGTCCACCGCCGCGTAGTGGTACTCGGGCCAGGTGTGGATCGTCAGGTGCGACTCGGCGATGATGACCGCGCCGCTGACGCCGTACGGGTTGAAGAGGTGGAAGACGCTGTCCACGATGGTGGCGCCGCAGTGGCGGGCCGCATCGTTCATGGCCTCTTCGATGAAGGAGTGGTCGGTGAGCAGGGCGCTGTCACAGCCGTAGAACTCGGCGATGAGGTGCTTGCCCAGGTATTGAGGCGCGTCCAAACGAGGCAGCGTCGAAGGCATGGTCGGGGCGTTTTCAGTCAACATGTTCCATCCTATACAGATTGCGGCTGAAACCGCGGGCCACGAGGACCCTACGTACACGAAAACGCCCGATCGCCAGGCTGAGCTGCCGGAAGGACGTTTCTTTCAACGAGTTGAATCCCCGATTTTACGAAGCTTTCAGGCCCTTGTCAATGTGACGCGAGGCCGAGCGGCCGTGACCCGGAGCGGAACAAACGTCCGAAAGCCTCATGGGATGGCGCTCAGGGGGTCTGACCTAGTATGCTGGACAGAATACGCACGCCCAGCCCCCCTCAGGAGAGAAAGCCCCCGGAATGAACGAACGAGTAGCCGTCCTGGACTTCGGAAGCCAGTACACCCCTCTGATCGCCCGGCGCCTGCGCGAAATGGGCGTCTACGCCGAGATCCTGCCTCACGACACCCCCGCCGACAAGCTCCAGGGGAGCGACCTCAAGGGGGTCATCCTCTCGGGCGGTCCCGCGAGCGTCCATGAGGCCGGATCTCCCGAGCCCCATCCGTCCGTGCTCGACGTGCCCGTGCCCGTGCTCGGCGTCTGCTACGGCATGCAGTGGCTCAACCAGGCGGGCGGCGGCCAGGTCGTCTCCCACACCCGCCGCGAGTACGGCCGCACCCAGCTCGACATCTCGGGAAGCGATCGCCTGCTCAAGAACGTCGGCGCCACCGAGACCGTGTGGATGAGCCACGGCGATCGCCTCGAGGTCCTCGCCAAGGGCTTCACCGTCACCGCCCGCACCGCGGACGGCGTGGTCGCGGCCATCGAAGCCCCGGACGCCAAGCGCTTCGGCGTGCAGTTCCACCCCGAGGTCACGCACACGCCGAACGGCAAGCAGATCCTCCGGAACTTCGTCTTCGACATCTGCGGGTGCAAGGGCGACTGGTCGGTGGACGACTACCTGGCGGAGGCCGTGCGCGAGGTGCAGGCGGCCGTGGGCGACAAGCCCGTCATCGTGCTCGTCTCGGGCGGAGTGGACTCGACGGTGACTGCCGCCCTCCTGGCCCGGGCCCTGCCCCCCGAGCAGGTCTTCCCGATCCACATCGACTCGGGCCTCATGCGCATGAACGAGAGCCGTGCCGTCGTCGAGTCCCTGAAGGGCATGGGCCTCGAGAACCTGCGCTTCGTGGATGCCTCGGAGACCTTCCTGTCGCGGCTCGCGGGCGTGACGGACCCCGAGGAGAAGCGCCGGATCATCGGGGACACGTTCATCGAGGTCCAGCAGGGCGAGGTCGCGCGCCTGGGCATCGACGAGGAGGACGCCTTCCTTGCCCAGGGCACGCTCTACACCGACCTCATCGAGTCGGGGGCCACGGGCTCGCAGACGGCCACCATCAAGACCCACCACAACGTGGGCACGCCCTTGGTCAAGGCCAAGCGGGCCGCGGGCAAGATCATCGAGCCCTGCAAGGGCATCTTCAAGGACGAGGTTCGCGAGCTGGGGATCCACCTGGGACTTTCGCCCGAGCTCGTCATGCGGCACCCCTTCCCGGGGCCGGGGCTCGCCATCCGCATCCTCGGCGAGATCACGCGCGATCGCCTGGACCTGCTGCGCCGGGCGGACGTCATCTACCTCGAAGAGCTGTATGCCGCCGATCTCTACAACGCGATCTGGCAGGCCTTCGCCGTCCTGTTGCCCGTGAGCGCCGTCGGCGTCCAGGGGGACGGCCGCACCTACGGGTCGGTCATCGCCCTGCGCGCCGTCGACTCGGTCGACGGGATGACGGCGGACTTCCACCCGGTGCCCTACGAGGTGCTGGGCCGGGCCGCCGCGCGCATCGCCAACGAAGTCAAGGGAATCAACCGGGTGGTCTTCGACGTGACCTCCAAGCCGCCCGCCACGATTGAATGGGAGTAAGGAACCTGCCATGAACCAGTTCGACCTGTCCGACCGGATGCCCGAGGGCCTGACCTTCGAGGACGTCCTCCTGCTGCCCGGCTACTCCGACTTCCTGCCCGCGGAGGCCGACCTCTCGACCCGCATCACCCGCGAGGTGTGGCTCAACACGCCCATCGTCTCGGCGGCCATGGACACCGTCACCGAGGCGGGGATGGCGATCGCGCTCGCCGAGCAGGGCGGCCTCGGCATCATCCACCGCAACATGACCATCGAGGCCCAGGCGGCCGAGGTGAGCAAGGTCAAGCTCGAGGCCACGGTCTCGCGCGAAAGCCATCCCAACGCCGCCCTGGACGCCAAGGGGCGCCTCCTGGTGGGGGCCGCCGTCGGCGTGAGCGGTGCGGTGGAGCGGGCGGCAGCTCTGCTCGAGGCCGGCGTGGACGTGCTCGCCATCGACACCGCCCACGGCCACACGAAGAACGTCATCGAGGCCCTCAAGGCGATCAAGGAGGCCCTCCCCGGCGCCCAGGTGATCGCGGGCAACATCGCCACGGCCGAGGCCGCACGGGACCTCATCGCGGCCGGCGCTGACGCCCTCAAGGTGGGCATCGGCCCGGGCTCCATCTGCACCACCCGCGTGGTGGCGGGCGTGGGCGTGCCGCAGATCTCGGCGATCAAGGCCGTGGCCTCGGTGGCCCATGCGGCCAAGGTCCCCGTCATCGCGGACGGCGGCATCCAGTACTCGGGGGACATCACCAAGGCGATCGCGGCGGGTGCGGACGTGGTGATGCTGGGCAGCCTCTTTGCCCGGACCAAGGAGAGCCCGGGTCAGGAGATCATCTTCGGGGGCCGTCAGTTCAAGGTCTACCGCGGCATGGGCTCCATCGGGGCCCTGCAGAACGAGACCAACGACCGCTACGGCAAGCATGCCGGCGGGACGCTCGTGCCCGAGGGCATCGAGGGCATGGTCCCCCTGGCGGGCTCGGTGACGGATCTGCTGTACCAGCTCATCGGCGGCCTGCGAAAGGGCATGGGCTACTGCGGTCTCAAGACCATCGAGGAGTTGAAGACCAAGGCCCAGTTCATCCGGGTGTCGAACGCGTCGATCCGGGAGAACCACCCGCATGACGTCATGATCACCAAGGAAGCCCCCAACTACTCGAAGGCCATCAGCTAATCCCCACCCTTGCCATCCTGCCTCGTTTCCCTGACCATGCCAGTATTGCGCCCCTAACGAAGGAGGACCCCATGCCCCAGACCAGCGCCCGGATCATCGACGGCAAGCACATGGCCACGGAGATCGAAGCCGAAGTCCGCCAGGAGGTCGAGGCCCTAGCGGCCGTCGGCAAGACGCCGCCTTGCCTGGTCGTGGTGCTGGTCGGCGAGGACCCTGCTTCCGAGGTCTACGTCCGCAACAAGGGCAAGGCCTGTGAACGGGTCGGCTTCGGCTCCCGGACCATCCGCATGCCCGCCGAGACGACCGAGTCCGAGCTCCTCGCCGAGGTCGACCGTCTGAACAACGACCCCGACGTCCACGGCATCCTGGTCCAGCTCCCCCTGCCCAAGGGCATGGACGAGCGCAAGGTCATCGAGGCCATCAGCCCGGCCAAGGACGTGGACGGCTTCCACCCCTACAACGCGGGTCGTCTGATGCAGGGCAACCCCACCCTCGTCCCGGCCACGCCGAGCGGGGTCATGGAGATGCTCAAGCGCTCGGGGATCGAGGTGAAGGGGGCCGAGGTCGCGATCGTCGGGCGCTCGACCATCGTGGGCCGGCCGCTGGCAGCCCTCATGACCAACGCCGACGCGACCGTGACCCTGTGCCACAGCCGCACGAAGAACCTGCCCGAGGTGCTCCGCCGCGCGGACATCGTGGTGGCGGCCGTGGGCAAGGCGAAGTTCGTCACGGCGGACATGGTGCGGCCGGGCGCCACGGTCATCGACGTGGGCATCAACCGCCTGGAGACCGGCAAGCTCGCCGGCGACGTCGCCTTCGACGAGGTCGCCGAGAAGGCCGGCTGGATCACCCCGGTGCCGGGCGGCGTGGGCCCCATGACCATCGCCTTGCTGCTGAAGAACACGCTGCAGGCCTATCAGGCCCTCGCACGATAATCGCGCAAGGCATCTCGTGACCCCATCCGGCCATCCTGCGCAGGGTGCTCGTTGGGGACGGCAATCTACCGGTAGTTACCACGATTGGCACCGGTCACGCGTTAATCTAGGCTGTAATCCGGGGGATAGCAGCCCCCGTCCATGGCATCAAGGAGGTTGGCTTGTTTCGTGCGTTCATGAAGGTCACGGCCCTGCTGGGCATCGTGCTCGCGGTGCTCTCTCCGCTGGCTGCGGAGGCGAAAGGCAAGGCTTACGGTGATGGGGTGAAGCGGCCTGTGGCCACTCCGATCGAGAAGGTGCTGGCCAATCCGGCAAAGTGGGTAGGCCAGGACGTTCGGATCGACGGCATCGTCACTGACGTCTGCCCGAAAGCGGGCTGCTGGCTCGAGATCAGCGACGAGAAGTCGGGCAAGGCCATCCGCTTCAAGGTCGAGGACGGTGAGATCGTCTTCCCCATGTCGGCCAAGGGACACAAGGCCTCGGCAGAGGGCACGTTCGAGGAAGTGATCATGTCGCCCGCCGAGCGCAAGGAGCATCCGTCCCACCCGATCTACCGGATCCGTGCCACCGGCGCCCTCATCAACTAGCATGGCTCCCCGCTTTCACTGGAGGCGGTGGCTGATTGCCTCACACCGCGATCTCGGGTACCTGATGGTCGGCCTCACCATCGCCTATGCCATTTCGGGCCTGGCGGTCAACCACGCGGAGGATTGGAACCCAACCTACTCCATCCGCAAGGAGACTCACGCGGTGGGGGCCTTGCCGGTGGGCGATCTTCCGGCCGCCGCCCGCGTGACGCTCGATCGCCTCGGCATCTCGGAACCGCCGCAGTCGATCGTACCGGCTGGCGCCGATCGCGTCCGAGTCTTCCTGGAAAACCGGACGCTCACCGTCGATGTGGCGAAGCAGCAGGCGCTGGACGAGCAGGTTTCGCCCAGGCCGTTCCTTTCCCAGGTGAATTTCCTGCACCTGAACCGAGGCAAGGGCGTTTGGACCTGGATTGCCGACCTCTATGCCGTGGGCCTGGTCTTCATGGCCCTGAGCGGCATGCTGATCGTGAAGGGGCGGCTCGGTCTTGCCGGCAGAGGTTTCTGGCTGCTACTTGCGGGTCTCGTTCCGCCAATCGTCTTCGTGCTCTTGGCAGGCTCGTGATCCCGGCCGTCACGGCCAGTTCCAGCGTCGAGACATCAGCCCGATCGAACCCGCGATTTTCCGGCTGTTAAATCCAGCTCAAATGTTGATTTCAACACGCATGAAAGCCCCTGCCAGAGCCGAGGGATAGGAGGCGGAGAGCGACATCGATGGAGTATCACCTTCATGGCGAATCTTGATATCAACAGAAGCACCGGTTCGTTGGCGACCTTTGCGGCGGCCAGCCTGGATGCCCCGGTGGCTCCGCCTGCCCAGGAGCAGCCGAAGGCGGCGCCTGCGACTCCCCAGGCCGCGGGCGATCGCAACCTGAGCAAGGGGGGCCTCGATGTCCTGCGCAACGCCGCGAATGGATCGGAGCCCGTCGATGGCGGCCCGAGCGTCTACACGGGCGGCGACCTCACGCAGAGCGCCGAGTACAAGCTCTACGAGGCCGAGGTCGCTCTGACGCTTTCGAAGAAAGCCCTCGATGCTGCCACCGTGGCCGCCAAGGCCGAGCTGGCAGCACTCTCGCAGCTGACGAGCCGCCTCCAGTTCGCCCAGGGCGGGGAGCTCGACGCGCTTGCCCCCGATCAGCGCAAGAAGACCTTCGATCAGTACCTCAGCCGCGCCCAGTCCAGCCTCGGCACCAATCCGCCCAACGTGGAGGCCTACCGGTCGTATCTGAACTCGGCCCTGACCGTCTTCAATCCGACCACCGAGGTGCAGAAGCGCTATTACGGACCGGCCGTGACCGGCCCCGAGGCGGGCGACGCCCTGGCCAAGCTGCGATCGCTGCTCAAGGGCTCCGGCTACAAGGGGGATGCCGCCACCAATCCCAACAGCCTCTACGCGCTGCGGGGCAACGCCATCGAGGCCCAATCGAAGGTCGATACCCTCAAGAATGCCGCGGCCCAGGCCCAGAAGATCCAGTTGAAGGCCGCCGAGGCGGAGACCGCTCAGACGGAGGCCGTCGCCCTGCGCGATCGCTACCAGGCCGTCCGGACGGAGGCCTTGACGGAGATCTCGTCGGTCGAGGCGAACACCCGGGCCCAGATCACGGCCCTCATGACTCAGTTCGCCAACCAGCCCGAGCTGGTCCAGACCCTGAACGAGGCGCTCAAGTTGCTCGCCGGCGCCGCCGACGCCTTCCGCGTCTCCGAGTACGGCCAGAGCAAGCAGTTCCTGGACAAGCTCAAGCAAACCCTCAAGGCCGTGCCCGGCCTGGATCTGAGCAGGTTGGACACGATGTCCCAGCGCGTGACCCAGACGCAGCAGGTCGCTAGTCAGTCCTGGCTTGCCAATCACAAGGCGAGCCGTCTGGCCCAGGAATATGAGCGGATGCGCGCCGGCTATCTGAAGGCGATCGCCTGATCAGGGACGCATAGGCACCCTAACTCAGCCCTTTGAGCCTCAATCACGGGAAAACGACGAAGGCGACCTCGCTGGCGGCGAGGTCGCCTGACTCATGGCGGCACTTGGCGGCGCGGCGCCCCAGGACCACCGCCTGGTCGTTGAAAATGGGCTACTGGCCTATCAGGCCCTGGCACGATCCAGCCAACGTCTCACTCAATAACGCGGCGTGTAGGGAGACATGCCCAGCTCGGCCCGACAGGCATTGAATCGGGCACGACACTGCGCGCGAACCCGCAAGGGGAAGAAGTAGCCCATGCGGATAAAGCTGGATCCGGCCCGTATGCACCGCAGGTACTCGGCACCACAAGCCCTCGCAGGCCGAGCCCGGAACGTGACGAAGGAATCATCGTCCCCCATCCCGCCACCGTGCTGCTGTACGCTGTAGCCACCCGTCCCATCGACCGGCGGAATCGCCCCCGAGCTGGCCGTCTGGACGGGCTGCCCGCAACTGGCAGCGGTCATCACGATGCCAAGCCCCATGATCGCCGTACCAACCCACTTCTTGTTCATCCGCCCTCCTCATAGGAAAGTCGACCCTCGGCCACTTAGATGATGAACGAGTTGACACATAGTCGATTAAGCGTCTTCACGCAACAGGCATGCGCCGGCTCGCCCCCGGCGACATCGCCGAGGCATGCCTCATTAGAAAGCTCTCATCAAAACGACTCGCCCCCATCCTGGTGCTAAGCTCTAGGAAAGATCGGTCGCTTGCGCGTCAACCGAGGTTGAACCCAGCGTCCCTTCGCCCTTCGCACCCACGGCGCCCGCCGCGATGATGCTCGCAGGCGGGCGCCGGACCGACTACCAGCCAGGACGTCGAACGAGCACGAGGAGCCATCGGATGAGCCATCCAATCTTGCCGGAAAGCGCACGGGTCGTGATCATCGGGGGAGGCGTGATCGGCACGTCGGTCGCCTATCACCTGGCCGACATGGGCTGGAAGGACGTGGTGCTCCTGGAGCGGGCCCAGCTCACCTCGGGCACGACCTGGCACGCGGCCGGCCTGATGGTCACCTTCGGCTCCACCTCCGAGACTTCCACGGAGATGCGCAAGTACACCCGCAGCCTCTTCGCCCGGCTGGAGGCCGAGACCGGCCAGTCCACGGGCTTCGAGCCGATCGGCTTCATCGAGGTCGCCACCGATGCCGATCGGCTGGAGGAGTACCGCCGGGTCTCCGCCTTCAACCGCTACTGCGGCGTCGACGTCCACGAGATCTCACCGGAGGAGGTCAAGCGCCTATTCCCCATCGCCAAGGTCGACGACATCCTGGCCGGCTTCTACGTCAAGGAGGACGGGCGGGTGAACCCCGTGGACGTCACCATGGCCCTCGCCAAGGGCGCTCGCCTGAAGGGCGCCAAGCTCATCGAGGGCGTGACCGTCACGGGCGTCCTGCAAAGGAACGGCCGCGCCACCGGCGTCCGCACCCCCTTCGGCGACATCCAGGCCGACTACGTGGTCAACTGCGCCGGCATGTGGGCACGCCAGCTGGGCGCCCTATCGGGCGTGACCATCCCCAACCAGGCCGCCGAGCACTACTACCTGATCACCGGCGAGTTCAAGGACATGCCGAAGGGCATGCCCGTGCTCGAGGATCCGTCGTCCTACGGCTACTACCGCGAAGAGGGCGACGGCCTCATGATCGGCCTCTTCGAGCCCAAGTGCGCCCCCTGGAAGATCGACGGCATCCCCAACGACTTCACCTTCGGAGAGATAGCACCCGACTGGGACCGGATGGAGGGCTACCTCGAGAAGGCCATGGCTCGCATTCCCGTCTCCATGGACCTCGGCATCAAGAAGTTCTTCTGCGGCCCCGAGAGCTTCACGCCCGATCTGCGGCCGGTGGTCGGCGAGGCGCCGGAGCTCCGCAACTACTTCGTGGCGGCCGGCCTGAACTCCATCGGCATCCTGACGGGGGGCGGCATGGGCCGCGTGCTCGCCCACTGGATCGTCAACGGCCAGCCCGACGTGGACGTGACGGGCATGAACATCGATCGCTTCCACCCGTACCAGGCCAATCCCGAGTACCGTCGCGAACGGACCGTCGAGGCCCTGGGGCTCGTCTACCGCTGCCACTACCCGACCATGTCGCTCGAGACGGCGCGGGGCGCGAAGAAGTCGCCCTTCCACGACCGTTTGGTGAAGGCGGGGGCGTACTTCAAGGACGTGAGCGGCTGGGAAGGCGCCGACTGGTATGCCCCCGAGGGCGTGGAGCCCAAGGTGGACAAGCTCAGCTGGGGACGGCACAACTGGTTCCCGTACTGGGAAGCGGAGCACAAGGCGGCGCGCGAGAACGTCATCCTCATGGACATGTCGTTCATGTCCAAGTTCCTGGTCCAGGGGCGCGACGCGGGCCGAGCGCTCAACTGGATCTCGGCCAACAACGTCGACGGCCCGGTGGGTACCATCACCTACACCCAGTGGCTCAACGTCTCGGGTAAGCTCGAGGCGGACCTGACGGTCACCAAGCTCGCCGACGACAAGTTCATGGTCGTGGTGACGGACACCATGCACCGACACGCCGAGACCTGGATGCGCCGGAACTTCCCGGCCGACGCCCATGTCTTCGTGACGGATGTGACCTCGGCCTACGGGCAGCTCAACCTCCAGGGTCCGCGCTCCCGCGAGCTGCTGCAGAGCCTCACGACCACGGACCTGTCGAACGAGGCCTTCCCGTTCCGTACGGCGCGGGAGATCGACCTCGGGTATGCCCGCGCGCTCTGCATCCGGATCACGTACCTGGGCGAGCTCGGCTACGAGCTGTACATCCCGGCGGAGCAGGCGACGCACGTCTACGACCGCATCGTGGAGGCAGGCAAGGCCTTCGGCCTCAAGCACGCGGGCCTCAAGGCGCTCGCGAGCCTGCGCATGGAGAAGGGCTACCGCGACTACGGGCACGACATCGACAACACGGACAACGCGTTCGAAGCGGGCCTCGGCTTCGCGGTCGACTTCAAGAAGGAAGGGGGCTTCCTGGGCCGAGAGGCGGCCCTGGCGCAGAAGGAAGCGGGGCCGCTGACCCGCTGTCTCGCGCAGATCCTGGTGAAGGATCCCGAGCCCCTGCTGTACCACGCAGAGGTCGTGTACCGGAACGGCGAGCGCGTGGGCTACGTCCGAGCCGGCTCCTACGGCCACACGCTGGGCGGAGCCGTGGGGCTGGTCATGATCGAGGCGGGCGAGCCCATCGACGCGGCCTACCTGGCGGCCGGGACCTGGGAGGTCGAGATCGCGGGCGCCAAGTATCCCGCCTCCGTCTCGCTGCGCCCCCTCTACGACCCCGAGATGCGGAAGATCAAGGACCTTCCGGAGCCGGCGGTCGCGGCACCGGCCTCCTAGACGACAAGGGATTCCCAAGAAGGCGAGGGCCCGGCAACCATGTTGCCGGGCCCTCGCTCAGCGTTTTTAGGGCTTGCGCGCGACGATCGCGACCGACCCCATCTGGTGGGCGTAACGCCGGAAGACCGCCCGCATCTCGAGCACCCGCCGCATGGCATGGCGATCGCGCAGCGTGTTCCAGAGGATGCGCATGCTGCCCCCGATCCCTTCGTCCTGGATCACCCGCGCGGTCTCGAGCAGCGACATGCTGTTGGTGGAGACGCTCTCCACCACGAAGCCCGCTTCTTCCAGGAGCGATCGCCACTCGGCGACGGTGAGCGGCCGCGCTCCCACCTTGATGGCGCTCGACAGCTCTCGCTGGATCTCGGCCTTGGCCTCGGCGCTCAGGTCGTCGGGCTGCAACGACAGCTCGTGGATCCCGTAGCGGCCGCCCGAGCGCAGGCAGCGGAACGCCTCCTTGACGATGCTGGCCTTCATGACCTCGGGCTGCATGGTGAGCATGGCCTCGCCGTAGGCCACCGAGACCGACTCGTCCGAGAGGCCCGTCTGGTGGGCCTCGCCACGCTTGCAGGTCTGGCGATCGCCCGTCAGCACCTGGCCCAGCTGGGCCACCACGGCCGGATCGCGATCGACGCCCACGTAGCTCGCAGGCTTGGCCGCCAGAGCCAGCCGCGCGGTCGCCCCCATGCCCGGGGCGAACTCCAGCACGTCGTCCGACGGACCGATGGCGAGCCCCTTGAGCAACCGCTGGGTCAGCTCGATCCCCCCGGGCCTCAGGACCCGCTTGCCCAGGCGGGCCAGGAGCCAGTGCCCGGGAATCCGGTCCGACGAGAGGCCCTCGGCCGGCAGGGGCACGTGATTAGACGCGACGCTCATGAAGCACTCCTTTGCCATCTGCAAATGATTTTGAAAATCATTCTCAATAAAGACCCAAAAGGAAGCTGGCGTCAAGGCGCCAGCTCCTCCCTTACTGCTTGGTGAAGGTGATGAACCAGTCGTCGGCCGCCTGGCTGCGGCTCTCACAGCTGAAGCCCCGGCCGCGCATCACGCTGTAGAGCGGCACGGGATCGAAGGTGTTGCGGAGGATGAACACGTCTCCCGGCTCCAGGCCATCGCTGGAGGCGAGAATATCCGTGAAGGGCTCCTTGCCTTCGGCATGGTAATGACGAACGTCCAATTCGACGGTGCGCGACACGTTGGACTCCTTTCTTTCAGTGCAATCGGGTCATGATGACCCCGCTACTTATCTGGATACCGTGCATACCTCGAAATGTCGTTGAGATAGCTCATATTCACTGGATCCTGGCGGTGGTTAACTCCGTTAAGAATCAGTCAATCGCCCTGTGACTCGCTCGCCGTCACCAGAAAGGGAGTTCTGCCCGTGAACATCCAACAGAAGCTGATCTTCCACGTCGCCTCGGTCGGTGGCCTCATCATCGCCTTCCAGCTCCTGGTGGGCTTCGAGATGAGCCTACCCACCGCCCTGTTCCTCGGCACCCTGCTCGCCATCGACCTGGTCGGGGACTTCTGGACCCTCTTGAAGATCCGGCGCGACGTGCACGACGTCATGGACGGCATGCGCGCGATCGCCCAGGGCGATCTGGTCAAGGAGATCAGCATCACGGGCGTGGGAGAGACGGCCGAGCTGCAAACCACGCTGAAGGGGATGGCCGCCGATCTCAGGGCGGTCGTCGGCCAGGTCCGCAACCTCGCCGCCTCAGTGGAGGACGGCACCCTGCGCATCTCGGCGAGCAGCGAGCAGACCGCGTCGGGCGCCCATCGTCAGGCCTCGACGGTCCGGGCCACCTCCGAGGTCATCGAGGCCATGGCACGCTCCATCGAACGGGTCGCCGAGCACGCTCAGTCCCTGTCGGCGAGCGTCGACGAAACCTCGGGGGCCGTCGAGACCATGGCCCGCTCCGCCCAGGAGGTGGCCACTCACACGGAGCACCTGGCCGCTGCGACCGACCAGACGGCCGCGAGCATCGAGGAGATGGCCACGAGCATCCAGCAGGTGGCGGGCAACACGCTGAACGCCAACCAGCAGACCGAAGGGGCCGCCAAGACCGCCCAGCACGGCCAAGAGGCCGTGGCCCAGACCATCTCCGGCATCGGGCAGATCGAGGGGGCCATGAAGGGCCTGGTCTCGGCCATCGAGGGACTCGGTAACCGCTCGGCGGAGATCGGAGCCATCGTGGAGGTCATCGACGACATCGCCGAGCAGACCAACCTCCTGGCCCTCAACGCGGCCATTGAGGCCGCGCGGGCCGGGGACGCGGGCCGGGGCTTCGCGGTGGTCGCCGACGAGGTCCGCAAATTGGCCGAGCGCTCGGCCAAGGCGACCGGCGAGATCGCCACGCTCATCAAGGGGATCCAGAAGGAGACGCAGGACGCCATCAAGGTCACCCAGTCGGTGGACCAGGCCACCCGGGAAGGGACCCGGCTCGCCCAATCGGCCGGCGACGCCCTGAGGGAGATCGTGGGCTCGGTGCAGCAGGTCTCGGCCCTGATCGGCGAGATCGCGCAGGCCACCCAGACCCAGAGCCAGGCCGCCGACCACATCATCGGGGCGGTCAACCAGATGCGCACCCTCACGGGCGAGGTGCTGTCGCGGACCCACCAGCAGACCGAGGCGAGCACGCACGTGGCCCAGGCCATCCGCACCATGCGCCAGGTGAGCCGGGACGTGGGCCTCGCGGCCCAGGATCAGCAGTCGGGCGGCAAGCGCGTCGTCAACTCGATGCACCAGATCCATGCGGCCGCCGACGAGGCCGTGACGGCGACCGAGCAGATCGCGAGCTCGACGAGCCAGCTCCAGGA
>JAKFBU010000036.1:0-2330 GCA_036676985.1 Candidatus Sericytochromatia bacterium | reverse complement strand
CGGCGGTCGAATTCGTCGGAGGCGACGATGCCGGAGGCGCCGGAGACGCCCTGTCCGCCGGCGGGGATGTCGAGCGTCATGGGCACCTTGCCGTCTTCGCCGAGAACGGGCCAGCCGTCTTTCCAAGTCACGGGCACGAGGTAGGGGATGCGACCGACGGCGCCGTTGTCCTTGAAAAGATAGGCATACCATTTGCCTTCCGGGGTGTCGACGAGGCCACCCTGGGCGATACCGCGATCATCGAGCACGATGCGACCCTCGTAGGGACCCGTGATTGCATCGGCGCGGTGGACGATGACGCTGCGCGCCCAGCGGCTCCCGGGCGAGGCGATGTTGAAGAGGTAGTAGCGGCCGTTGATCTTGAAAAGCTGCGAGCCCTCGCCATTGAGCCCGCCCAGGTCGGAGCCGAAGATGGTGTTGACGTTTTCGATGAGGACCTGGTTCACGCCGCCGGGCTTGATTCCGGAGAGATCGGGTTGCAGCTCGGTGAGCGTGATGCGACCGCCCCCGTAAACCATGTAAACGCGACCGTCGTCGTCGAAAAACAGGCTGTGGTCATGCATCAAGGGATCGAAACTCGTCTCTTTCCACGGGCCGCGATCCGGATCGCGCGTGGTGTAGATGTGGGTGCGTCCTCCGGTAGTGGCGGCGAAAGTCGAGGCATGGAACACGCCGTCGTGGTAACGCAGGCTGCTGGCCCAGGAGCCGGCACCGTAGGCGTTTTTGCCGTTCTCGAGCCGGAGGGCTTCGGTGTCGCCAAGGGTTTGATAGGCGTAGGAGGCCATGCTCCAGTTGACCAGGTCCGTCGACTTCATGATCGGCAGGCCCGGGCTCATGTGCATCGTCGTGCTGCTCATGTAGTAGGTTTTTCCTACACGGATGATTGCGATGTCCGGGACGTCGGCCCAGACAAGGGGATTGTGGGCAGGCGCCGCCTGTGTCGCCTGTGCCGCCGGAACGGCCTGAGACGCGACGGAGAGGACGAGGGCCATCAGGAGGGAAAAAATTGGGCGGTTCATGAGGCGGGCGGGAGAGACGGCGGAAGGGCGGTTCAGGCTGTCAGGGTGTTTGTCCATGTTTTGTCTGCGGAGGCAATCATTGCGAGTCAGGGCATCGGTCAAGGGGGCGTGCCGTCCACCTTCACGCAGGATGCGCCCAAGCCTGCCGCCGCGCACAAGCGCAACGCGGCCGCAAGCACTGACGGCCTGCGGCCGTCTCAGCGCGCCTAGCGCGCGTAGAGCGCGAACGCGAAGTCCGCGGGGCGGCCCTGCGGGTCCTTCAGCGGCCGGTCGTCGAGGTTGGCCTCGCCGTCGGCATAGACGTCGTCGCGGCTGGCGCGCAGATTGATCGTCAGCGCCTCCTTCTGGCCCTGCAGCGCCAGCGCGTAGCGGCGACCGGCCTGCAGCACGACGGGCGGATGGGCGCTGAAGTCGAAGCTCAGCAGGCCGGCCCCTTGCGGCCGGTAGGCGATGGCCAGGCCCTGGCCGGCGCCGAGCAGTTCGGTACCGGCCTCCACGTCGCGCAGTGACAGCCGCAGCGGGTGCGTGGCGTCCGTGCCGTGGCCGTCGCCGGCGTACAGGCTGAGCTGGCCGAGTGCGATGTCGGCGCGCGGCACGAAGGTCTGCACCAGGCGGCTGGCGCCGCCGTCGCGGTTGAAGCCCACGGGTTCGGGGGCCTGCTCGAAAGGCCGGGTGACCGAAGCCAGCGCCGGGCGGCCCGGCCAGGTTTCGGGATAGCCCTGGGCGAACTGCTGGACGGCCACGCGGGGGTCGGAGCGGCCCGGGTCCGCCGGCGCGGGCACCTTGCCGGCGGGTGGCTTGGGCGGCGTGCTGATGCCGGCCTCGGTCTGCGTGACGGGCCACATTCGGCCGTCGGCGTCGTAGTAGAGGTACTCCATCGTGACGGAGCGGCGGTTGCCGTTGCCGGTCTGGCCGTCGGGCAGGGTCAGCTCGCCGTTGTGATAGGCCAAGTAGGACTGGCCCTTGAAGTCGTCGATGACGCCCGCGTGGATGGTGTAGCTATTGTGCGTCGGGCCGGTCAGCAGACCCTGGTAGGTCCAGGGCCCGCGCGGGCTGGGCGCGGTGGCATAGGACAGGTGCTCCCAGACGTTCTGGTGCGCCATGGATGCGTAGGTCAGGTAGTACACCCCCTTGCGCTTCGACAGCCACGGCCCCTCGGTGTAATTGGGCAGCGCGATCTTTTCGATAGGGCCGTCCAGCTCGGTCATGTTCGGCTTGAGCCGGGCCAGGTAGAGCACCGGGTTGCCCCAGGCCAGCCAGGCGGTGCCGTCGTCGTCGATGAAGACGGTGGGGTCGATGTCGTTCCAGTTG
>JAKFBU010000035.1:0-2451 GCA_036676985.1 Candidatus Sericytochromatia bacterium | reverse complement strand
CGACAACATCCAGATGGAGATCGAGCTCATCACGCCCGTCGCCATCGAGGAAGGCATGCGCTTCGCCATCCGTGAGGGCGGTCGTACCGTCGGCGCGGGCGTCGTGGCCAGCATCCAGGCCTAAGCCTCAAATCCTCTGGGGGAGCCGCAAGGCTCCCCCTTTTTTCTTGCGTATGAGGTCTTTTCAAGCTCCCAGCCGACGCGTTATGATGGTTGGCTAACCGGCCTCCAACGAAGGACGCCCGGTGCTGGAAAGGATCAGTCATGTCGTCATTCGCCCGGCTTCTTCCCAAGGCCGAACTCCACGTCCACCTCGAGGGGGCCATCCGCCCCGAGACCCTCCTGACGCTCGCCGAGCGGCACGGCATCCCGTTGCCCGCGAGCGACCTGGACGGCGTCCGCGAGTTCTATCGCTTCCGCGACTTCCTGCACTTCATCGACGTCTACACGACCATCTGCAAGTGCCTACGCACGCCCGAGGACTTCTACACCGTCACCCGGGAGTTCCTCGCCAATCAGGCGAGCATGAACGTGCGCTACTGCGAGACCTTCTTCGCCCCCGGCCACTTCATCAAGCAGGACGCGGACCTGGGCGCCATCGTCGACGCCATCACCCAGGCGCGCAAGGACGGCGAGCGCGACTTCGGCGTGCGCATGCAGCTTATCGCCGACATCTCGCGCGAGATGGGCGCCGAGTTCGGCCTCCGGATCGCCCGGGAGATGGTCCGCCTCAAGGACCGCGGCGTGATGGCCCTCGGCATCGGCGGCGCCGAGGCCGAGTTTCCGGCCGAATGGTTCGAGGAGGCCTTCCGGGTCGCCCGCGAGGCGGGCATGCCCGTGGTCGCCCATGCGGGCGAGGCCGCGGGTCCCGAGAGCGTCTGGAACGCCCTCAAGGTCCTCAAGGCCCAGCGCATCGGTCACGGCGTGCGCTCGGTGGAGGATCCGGAGCTCGTGAAGTACCTGGCCGAGCACCAGATCCCTCTGGAGGTCTGCCCCACCAGCAACGTGCGCATCGGCATCACGCCCTCGTATGCCGATCACCCGCTGCGCCGGCTCATCGAGGCGGGCTGCCTCGTGACCCTCAACTCGGACGATCCACCCATGTTCAACACGGACCTGGTCCACGAGTACGAGGTCGCCGTCACGGAGTTCGGGCTCGGCCGCGAGCAGATCGAGGCGCTGTCCCTGAACGCCATTCGCGCCTCCTTCCTCTCGGACGCCGAGAAGCGCGATTACCTGGCCTCCTTCGAGGCGGAGTTCGCGGCCTTGCGCGCGGAGCCCTTGCCGGCGCGCTAGCCCTTGGAAATCAGGCGGGTTTCGGGCTACAATGGGAACTTCGTAGGCCCCATCGTCGCCAGAGACCCGCCTTTCATCATGCAACCAATCGCCTTTTACGTGGTCGCGGCCCTGATCCTCGTCGCGGCCCTCGGCGCCACCTTCCTCAGGGATACCAAGCAAGCCGCCATAGCCCTCCTCGGGACCCTGGTCGGCCTCGCGCTGCTGTTCGCAGTGCTGCGTGACGGCCTGCTCGCTGCCGTTCAGTTCGTCGTGCTGGCGGGCGGGGCTGCGGGCCTCTTCCACCTCGCCTACTGGCGCACCGCCGAGGCCGGGGCGCAGCCCCCGAGCGAGGAGCGCCGCTACTGGGCCGGGCTCGTCAGCGTGCTCGCCTTCGTGCTCTTCTTCCGCGTCATCGCGGGCTCCGAGTGGGGGACCCAGGACGTCTCCGAGCTGGTCTCCAACCCGGCGGGGGCCTTGCCATGGCTTGCGATCGCGGCCTTCGTCCTGGTCGGCGTCGTCGCCGCCCTCGCCATCGTCCGCAAGGAGGAGGCATGAACTTCCTCATTCCCATGATCCAGTCGGGGCTCGGGCTCGCCCACTGCCTCGCCCTGGCCGCTTTCCTGTTCTGCCTGGGCCTCTTCGGATTGCTGACCCAGCCGCACCTGGTGCGGATGCTCATGGGCCTCGTCCTGATGCTCGCGGCCTCGATCCTCAACGTGGCGGCCTTCGCCGCCTTTCTGCCCGGCCGTGAGGGCCGGAGCATGGCGATCGTGCTCGCGCTGGCGACCATCGTCCAGCTCGCGGTCGGCACGGGGCTCGTCATCCGGGCCTACCGGAGCCGTGGCTCGCTGGACGTCACGACCTACGACGGATTGGGAGGCTAGCGGTGGCGGCTAGAATTCAAGCGGCGCTCGCGCGCGGCTTCGAGGTGGTGGATCGGCTCGCCGTCGACGGCCTGGTCAATGCGGTGGGCCTGGGCGCCATCGCCGTGGCCGAGGCCCTCCGCCATGCGATGAAGGGACAGCTCCAGACCTACGTGTGGGTGGCCATGGCCTTCCTCGTCGGGTTCGGCATCTGGTACATCCTGCGCGTGCCCGACACGCTCTTCGGCATCTTCGGCGCGTTCGGCCGCTAAAGGAGCGAGTGATGCCCGGTTACCTGACCCTCATGGTC
>JAKFBU010000034.1:0-2981 GCA_036676985.1 Candidatus Sericytochromatia bacterium | reverse complement strand
CCGTCGAAGTCGGCGTTGAACGCCGAGCAGACGAGCGGGTGGATCTGGATGGCCTTGCCCTCGATCAGCTGGGGCTCGAAGGCCTGGATGCCGAGGCGGTGCAGCGTGGGCGCACGGTTGAGCAGCACCGGGTGCTCGGTGATGACCTCTTCGAGGACGTCCCACACGACCGGGCGGGCGCGCTCCACCATCCGCTTGGCGGACTTGATGTTCTGCGCGTGCGACAGGTCGACGAGGCGCTTCATCACGAACGGCTTGAAGAGCTCGAGTGCCATCTGCTTGGGCAGACCACACTGGTGCAGCTTCAGCTGCGGACCCGACACGATGACCGAACGGCCCGAGTAGTCCACGCGCTTGCCGAGCAGGTTCTGACGGAAACGACCCTGCTTGCCCTTGAGCATGTCGGACAGCGACTTCAGCGGCCGGTTGCCCGGGCCGGTGACGGGACGACCGCGGCGGCCGTTGTCGAACAGCGAGTCGACGGCCTCCTGGAGCATCCGCTTCTCGTTGTTGACGATGATCTCGGGCGCACCGAGGTCGAGCAGCCGCTTGAGGCGGTTGTTCCGGTTGATGACGCGGCGGTACAGGTCGTTGAGGTCGGAGGTCGCGAAGCGGCCACCGTCGAGCTGCACCATCGGACGCAGGTCCGGCGGGATGACCGGGACGGCGTCGAGCACCATGCCCTGCGGCTTGTTGCCGGTCTTGCGGAAGGCGTCGACGACCTTGAGGCGCTTGAGGGCGCGGACCTTGCGCTGGCCCTTGCCGTTCGCGATCGTGTCGCGCAGCGACTCGACCTCGGCCTCGACGTCGAAGTCCTCGAGGCGCTTCTGGATCGCCGTGGCGCCCATGAATCCCTCGAAGTACTTGCCGAACCAGTTCTTCATCTCGCGGTAGAGCATCTCGTCGCCCATCAGGTCCTGGACCTTGAGGGACTTGAAGGTGTTCCACACCTCGTCGAGACGGTCGATCTCGCGCTGCGCACGGTCGCGCAGCTGCTTCATCTCCCGCTCGGCGCCGTCGCGGACCTTGCGGCGCGCGTCGGCCTTGGCACCCTCGGCCTCGAGGGTCGCGAGGTCTTCCTCGAGCTTCTTGGTGCGGTCCTCGAGGGAACCGTCCCGACGCTTCTCGAGGCGCTCGCGCTCCAGGCCGACCTTGCCCTCGAGCGAGGACAGGTCGCGGTGGCGAGCGTCCTCGTCGACGGAGGTGATCATGTACGCCGCGAAGTAGATGACCTTCTCGAGGTCCTTCGGGGCGAGGTCGAGCAGGTAGCCGAGTCGGCTCGGGACACCCTTGAAGTACCAGATGTGCGTCACCGGGGCGGCGAGCTCGATGTGGCCCATCCGCTCGCGACGCACCTTGGACCGGGTCACCTCGACGCCGCAGCGCTCACAGATGATGCCCTTGAAGCGCACGCGCTTGTACTTGCCGCAGTAGCACTCCCAGTCCCGCGTGGGACCGAAGATCTTCTCGCAGAAGAGGCCGTCCCGCTCGGGCTTGAGGGTGCGGTAGTTGATGGTCTCCGGCTTCTTGACCTCACCGTGGCTCCACGTACGGATGTCGTCCGCGGTGGCCAGGCCGATCTGAAGCTGGTCGAAGAAGTTAACGTCGAGCACGTTGGCTGCAATCCTTCGTTAGAAAAAATTCTCTGGGGCTGAGGACTGAGGGCGGTCCCCCGCCCGGTGGTTGAGGAGGCGCGCTAGCGCCTGTCTCGAAACCCCCGGGCGGGGAACACGACTCAGACTTCTTCGACGCTGCTGGGCTCGCGACGGGAGAGGTCGATGCCGAGCTCCTCGGCGGCGCGGAAGACGTCTTCCTCCGCGTCGCGCATCTCGATGGCCGTGCCGTCCTGGGACAGCACCTCCACGTTGAGGCAGAGCGACTGCATCTCCTTGATGAGAACCTTGAACGACTCGGGGATACCGGAGTCGGGAATGTTCTCGCCCTTCACGATCGCTTCGTAGACCTTGACGCGACCGGGCACGTCGTCGGACTTGATCGTCAGCAGCTCCTGCAGGGCATAGGCGGCGCCGTACGCCTCCATCGCCCAGACCTCCATCTCGCCGAACCGCTGGCCACCGAACTGGGCCTTACCGCCCAGGGGCTGCTGCGTGATCATCGAGTAGGGGCCGGTGCTGCGTGCGTGGATCTTGTCGTCCACCAGGTGGTGCAGCTTCAGGATGTACATGTAGCCGACCGAGACCGGCGCCGGGAACGGGTCCCCGGTGCGGCCGTCGAACAGGTCGGCCTTGCCGGTGTCGTCGATCATGCGGACACCGTCACGGTTGGGCGTGGTCGACCCGAGGAGACCGGTGATCTCGTCCTCGCGGGCACCGTCGAACACCGGGGTCGCGACCTTGGTGTTCGGCTCTGCCTTCTCCGCGTGGATCTTGATCAGCCGCTGCTTCCAGTCGGAGTCGGACTTGTCCTCGTGGAGGTTGATGTCCCAGCCCTGCTTGGCGAGCCAGCCCAGGTGGAGCTCGAGGATCTGGCCGATGTTCATCCGTCGCGGGACACCGAGGGGGTTCAGCACCACGTCGACCGGGGTGCCGTCCTCCATGAACGGCATGTCCTCGATCGGCAGGATCTTGGCGATGACGCCCTTGTTGCCGTGACGGCCGGCGAGCTTGTCGCCCACCGAGATCTTGCGCTTCTGCGCGACGTACACCCGGACCAGCTGGTTGACGCCCGGAGGAAGCTCGTCGCCCTCCTCGCGGTCGAAGACGCGGACGCCGATGACCGTGCCGGACTCACCGTGCGGGACCTTCATGGAGGTGTCGCGCACCTCGCGCGCCTTCTCACCGAAGATCGCGCGGAGCAGGCGCTCCTCGGGGGTCAGCTCGGTCTCGCCCTTCGGCGTCACCTTGCCGACGAGGATGTCACCGGTGGTGACCTCGGCGCCGATGCGGATGATGCCGCGCTCGTCGAGGTCGGCCAGCATCTCCTCGGAGACGTTCGGGATGTCCCGGGTGATCTCCTCGGGG
>JAKFBU010000033.1:0-26018 GCA_036676985.1 Candidatus Sericytochromatia bacterium | reverse complement strand
GGCGTCCTGGTCTACTGGTAGGAGTCGCTTGCTGAGCCCCACGGCTGGACGTAGAATGGGAGTTCTGGATTCAGCCGTGAGAGAGAGACAAGGCCCATGCTGCGCGTAACCAACGATCGGACCCACCGGACGGAGGCCTTCGAGCCCCAGACCCCCCCGCGGGTGTCCATGTACGTGTGCGGCCCCACCGTGTACGACTACGCGCACCTGGGCCACGGCAAGAGCTACGTCTCCTGGGACGTGGTGCACCGCTACCTCGAGTTCCGCGGCTACGACGTGACGCTCGCCCAGAACTTCACGGACGTCGACGACAAGATCATCAACCGCGCCAACGAGCAGGGCGTCAACTGGCAGGATCTGGCCGAGCGCTTCATCCGCGAGTTCTTCGTGGACATGGACGCCCTCAACATCCGCCGTGCCGACGTCTACCCCAAGGCCACCGAGCACATCCCCGAGATGATCGCCCACATCGAGGGCCTCATCGCCAAGGGTCACGCCTACGCCGTGGACGGCGACGTCTACTTCGCCGTCACGACCTTCGAGCCCTACGGCTGCCTGTCGGGCCGCAACCTCGAGCAGATGCAGGCGGGTGCCCGCGTCGAGGTCGACGAGCGCAAGCGCAACCCCATGGACTTCGCCCTCTGGAAGTCCGCCAAGCCCGGCGAGCCCTCGTGGGAGAGCCCCTGGGGTCCGGGCCGTCCCGGCTGGCACATCGAGTGCTCGGCCATGGTCCGCAAGCACCTGGGCGATACCATCGACCTGCACACGGGCGGGCTGGACCTCACGTTCCCGCACCACGAGAACGAGATCGCCCAATCCGAGGCCCTCACGGGCCACACCTTCGCCCGCTACTGGATGCACAACGGCTTCGTCACCATGAACGCCGAGAAGATGTCCAAGAGCCTGGGCAACTTCTCGACCCTGCGCGATCTCCTGAAGGTCTACGACGCGCAGGACGTCCGGTTCTTCCTGCTCCTCGGCCACTACAGCCAGGAGGTGGACTTCTCGGACGAGGGCCTGCGCGCGGCGGGCACGGGTCTCGGCCGCCTGCGCAAGTCGCTCGCGCGCTTCAAGGACAAGCTCGCCCCCGAGACCGAGGCCACCCGGGCGCTCGCCGCCCGGATCGAGGAGTCGTTCATCGAGGGCATGGACGATGACTTCAACGCCCCCAAGGGCATCGCGGCCCTCTTCGAGGGCGCCAAGGCCCTCGGCGAGCTCGCGGGAGCCGATGCCGAGGCCGCGGGGCACGTGGCCGCCAAGGTCTACGCCCTGGGCGAGGTGCTCGGCCTTGATCTCGTGACCCTGCCTGCCGAGAACCGCGACCTGTCCGACCTGGCCGAGCCGATCGCGGCCATGGCCCTGGAGTTCGGCGTTGCGGGCGACGGCCCCGAGGCCCAGCTCGAGGCCCTCATCGCGCGCCGGGCCTCGGCCAAGGCCGCCAAGGAGTGGGCCGTGGCGGACGGCATCCGCAACCGCCTCAAGGATCTCGGCGTCCAGCTGATGGATCGCCCGGGCGGCGAGACCGCCTGGGAGCGCTCCGAGGCCGTCGGCGCGGGGAGGTAGCCATCCTTCCCGCTGTTCCTCAGGTTCCGGATTGGCGGGGGCTCAGCCCCCGATTGCTCGCCTACATGGGCGACGCCGTCTACGAGCTGCACGTCCGCTGTCAGCTCATGACGGCCAACGTCCCCGTCGAGCGCATGCATACGGCGAAGGTTTCGCGGGTGCGTGCCTCCGCGCAGGCGGCGGCCCTGCGCCGCCTCTTGCCCACCCTCACGGAGGACGAGCAGGACGTGGTGCGCCGGGCGCGCAACCTCAAGAGCAACGTCCCCAAGAACGCCTCCGTCGCCGATTACCGTTACAGCACCGCTTTCGAGGCGCTCCTCGGCATGCTCTACCTGCAGGGCGCCTCCGAGCGCCTCGACGAGATCCTCAAGGCCACCGACGCCCTCCTGGAGTCATCCGATGAACCAACCCAATCACTCTAATCAGCCCGATGGCGAACTGGTCTGGGGCCGCCATGCGGTCCTGGCGATCCTCGAGGGCGATCGCCCCGTCAACAAGATCTGGCTGCAGCGCAGCCTGGAGAAGGACAGCCTGTTCGCCCAGGTGCGCCGGCTCGCCAAGCCCAAGGGCGCGAGCGTGCAGCTGACGGAGCGCGGCAAGCTGGACCAGCTCTCGGGGGGGGCGGCGCACCAGGGCATCGTCGCCTCGGTGGCGACGCACGCCTACACGGACCTGGACGACCTCATCGCCCAGGCCAAGACGCATCCGCAGCCCCTGCTGGTGCTCCTGGACGGCGTGGAGGATCCCCACAACCTGGGCGCCATCATCCGTAGCGCCGAGTGCGCGGGGGCGCACGGGGTGGTGTTGCCGCAGCGCCGCTCGGCCTCGCTCACGGGCGTGGTGGAGAAGACGTCGGCGGGGGCCCTGGAGCACATGCCGGTGGCGCGGGTGGTGAACCTGCCCCGGGCCATCGAGGAGATCAAGGACGCCGGGTTCTGGGTCGTGGGGGCGGAGGCCTCGGGCGATCGCCTCATCTACGACGTGGACATGACGGGCCCCATCGCGCTCGTCATCGGAAGCGAGGGTCAGGGCATGCACCGCCTGGTGACCGAGAAGTGCGACTTCGTGGCCAAGCTGCCGCTCTTGGGCCAGACGACCTCGCTGAACGCCTCGGTGGCGGCGGGGGTCATGCTCTACGAGGCGGTGCGGCAGCGGGTGGCGAAGTATCCGGAGCTGCTGCGCTCATAAGGCCTTCGAGCCATGGCATGCGACGAGCCCCCGCCAACTGGCGGGGGCTCGTCGTTGTTCGGGGTTAGGGCGTGAAGGACGTCATCACCGTCTCGGTGGTCGTGGTGGTCCCGCCGTTCTGCGTGCTGGAGAGTACCTTCACCGGGGCGATGCCGATGCCCTTGGCGTACCACACCGTGCGCTGGGTCTGAGAAGCGCCGGTACCGGTGGTCTCGAGCAGGCGCACGCAGGTGTAGGTCCCGGCCGGGACCGTCACCTGCTCACTGGCCGCCACCAGCTTGTACGTGACGGGATCCGAGGCGCCGGCGGGCGTCACGATCGTGCCCTCCGCCGTGAAGACGGGCGTGCCCAGGGTCATGGTGAAGACGGGACCCTGCTCGGTCGGGGTGCCGACCTTCACGACGCTGCCCGACACCTGGAGCACGGAGTCGAAGTCGAAGCCGTCGAGGGTCTGACGGAGCGTCGCTTCCGAGAGCGAGTAGGCCGTGACCCGGATGCTGTAGCTCGAGGTGGCGACCTGAGCGCCCTGGGTCACCGTCCGGCGGAACTCGCCCCGCGCCGTGCCGGAGGGCGGGAAGAAGTACTCCTTGGGCGAGTAGGTCACCGGCGTCGCCGTGGGCGACGGGGTGGGCGACGGAGCGGTGGTGGTCGGCGTGATGGCCTCGGTGTAGGTCTCGCTCACCACCTCGTTGGACTCGGCGATCTGCTCGAAGGCGTACGCGCTGTTGTCCGTCGACGTGAGGTCGCTGGGCTGGATGGAGGTCTGAGCCGCGGCGACCAGGTTGACCGTGTCGTTGTACTTGGTCATGTTCACCTGATCGAGCGCCGTGCCCTGCTTGACGACCTTGGCCGTCACGAGCGTCGAGGCGCTGTTCACGCGGTGATCCGACTGCTGCGTGAAGGTCTTGGCGATCGCCAGCTCCTGGAACTTCTGCCCGTCCAGCGTGAACGAGGCCCGGACCAGGAAGGCCTTCTCGCGGGGCAGGTTGGGGAGCGTGTAGCGGCCCGTGTCGTCGGTGGTCGCCTTGGCGATGACCTGGCCGTCGCGGACGGCCTCGACCACCGCCTTGATGACGGGCAGCTCCTGGACGGCCGCCGTGCGATAGGCCGCCGCGTTGTTCGAGACCAGCGCCGCCGAGTTGTTGCCGATGAGCGACGCGGAGTTGTTGCCGATGAGAGAGGCCGAGTTGTTGGCTACCAGCGAGGAAGGAGCGAAGACCCGTCCGCTCAAGGAGGCCGCGTTGTTGGCGACCAGTCCGCTGTCCGGGAAGGGCGAATCCCCGCCGGGCCCGCCCGCGACCGGACCGAAGAGGCCTGGAATACCCTGGCATCCGGCCAGCGCCACCCCCAGGCAAAGGACTCCCAGCGTACGGACGTGTTTGGTCATGACGCCTCCTCCCCTATCTTTTTCTACATACCCAGGGAGCGAAGGTTTTCGTGCATGGTTCGCCCTTGAAGCGAAGCAGCGAGGGTTGGGTACAAAAAGAGGGTCTAGGACTAGCCGAGTGAGGTTGCATGCGTCCTCTCGTACTTTCTCTGGCCCTGCTGACGAGCGTTTGGGGCCTCGCGAGCTGCGACTCGCTGCCGCCGGCACCCTTGGATCGAACCATCGGTGGCTCGGGCGCCACCGCAACCCCCGCCCCCACCGCGACTCCGCCGGCCACCCAGGCCACCACGACCCCGGATAGATCCCAGCTCAAGGTCGTCTCCCTGACCATTCAGCCCAAGACGGCCACCATCAGCGTGCCGCCCGAGAACCCCAACCTCGGATCGGCGGGCTTTCCCACCTGGCTGCAACTCGACGTGCGCCTGGTCCTCGAGGACGGGGGCCTGCTCGACGGGGATCTGGTCTGGACCTCGTCCCAGCCCGAGCTCGTGCAGGTGGACGCGCGGGGCCTCGTGAGCACGGTCCAGACGACGGGCGGGGCCAAGCCGAGCACCGTGCCCGTGGTGCTGACGGCCACCTCGCGCCGGGACCCCTCCAAGGTCGCGAGCGTCTCGGTCACCGTGACCGATGACGCCACGGCCATCATCCAGCTGCAGTAGGGGGCCGGTCATGTCTCAGCGGCTCTCCAACCCCCTCCGCCACGCCCGCGCCCTCGGAAGCCTCGCGCTCTCGGCCCTGCTCGTGGCCTGTGCCCAGGCCACCCCACCCTCGACGTCGGCGCCGACCTCCGTCGCGGCGGCCTCTGACCCGGGCTACCGGATCGTCACGCCGGCCGCCGAGGGCACGCTCCAGATCCAGATCAAGTGGCCGGATCGCACGGTGGCAGCCATCCCTTTCAGCGCGAGCAAGGCCATCATTTGGCTCTACGACTCCGCCGGTCGTGAAATAGCCAAGGCCACGGTCCCGCGCCCGAGCGAGGGCAACCTCGCGTCGCAGGCCTTCTTCCGGGTCAAGGCGACCATGGGCGTCCAGGTGGTCGCCAAGATGTACCGAGAGTCCACGCCCACCGAGAACACGACGCCCATCGCCCTCGGAACCGGCACGGTCGATATCTATGCCAACAACATCAACGTCGCGCCCATCACGATGACGCCCCTCATCCAGCCCGAGATCACTACCGTCGCTCCGGCCTACGGCGGCGTGGGCTGCAAGGTGCTCATCTCCGGGGCGAACTTCGGGCGCACCCTGGACCACGCCTACACCGTCAAGTTCTCGGGCGTGCCCGCGACCAACACCGCCACCACCACATTAACCACTCGGCTCAGCGACGAGGAGATCGAGACCACGGTCCCCGCCGGCGCCGTCACGGGACAGCTCGAGCTCATGGTGGACGGCATCCGCAAGTACCGGAACTTCGAGGTCATCACCAAGCTGGAGTTGCCGCAGTGGCGGCTGCCCTTCCAGGCCTACCGGGCCGTGCCCCTGACGGTCAAGGCCACCTTCTCGGACGGCGGCAAGCGCGACGTGGACGCCGTGGTGTGGTCCTCGAGCGCCCCGTCGGTCGCCTCGGTGGACGAATACGGCCTCCTGCGCCCGTTCCGTCCCGGCACGACCATCCTGCGGGCCACCTCGGGCAACGTCCAGAGCGAGCGGACCGTGACGGTGACGACCTCCGGGGCCGTCATCCTCGCCGAGGTCATCGTTCCCCCTTCGAGCCAGTCCTCCCTGAGCGTCCCGGTGACGATGCCCTCGGCGGCCCCTGGCAACCTACCCGTTCAAACCGCGCCCTGGCGCGTTTCCAACTGAGGAGAGTCGGCATGTTTCGCAACCCCGCGGCGACCTTCGTGACGAGCGCTCTACTGGCCACCAGCCTCGGGCTCCTGGCCGCATGCGCCGTCCGTCCGGCAGGGCCGCTCGGCGTCCAGCCCACCCGCGTGGAGCAGCCGGCCGCTCCCGGTAGCCTGGTCGTTCCCGTCACGCTGCCGAAGCTCGGTGAGCGCGCGGCCCAGTACGCCTACCAGAACGGCTACATCAACGCCGTCGAGGTCATGGCCGTCGACAGCCTCGGCCGCCACCAGTCCTTCCTCGTCTGCCGCAACCCGGAGGCCGTCGGCATGCCGGGCGGGCAGGTCAACCTGCTCTTCCAGGACGTCGCGCCCGGCACGGCGTGGATCACGGTGCGCACCACCTTCAAGCAGTTCATCGGCCCTGGCAAGCGCCTGGTGCCCGTGGACGGGGAGCCCGCCACCTTCGCCCTGGACGGCACGGATACGCACGTCACGGCCGTCATCGGGGACGTCGCGGAGAAGGTGCTGGTGTTCAAGGGCTCGGACCTCGGCGGCACCGCGAGCGCACCGTCGGTGCTCTCCTTCTATGAGAACAACAACGGGGGCTCGGAGCTGAGCGATACCTCGGACACCTTCGCGGGCTACGGCGTGGGCGCGGCGACGGGCAGCGTGATCCCGGGCAACACGACCACCTTGCCCATCACCGTCTCGCAGCCTCCGAGCTTCGGCGCGGCGGTCCTGAACACCACCCGCCAGGTGGACGCCGGCAACCCCTTGACCCTCGCGGCGAGCAATGTCCGCCAGGGCGATCGCGTCGTGGTGGTGCGGGCGAACGCCCCCACCGCGACGAGCGACTTCCTCGACCTCACGAAGGTCGACAGCTATGACTTCTATCCCCTCACGGACAACTCGGACGGCACCATCACCTTCACGCCGACCCGCTCGACGGAAGGAGCCGACGCCAAGTACTACCTGGCGCGTGGCGAGATGGTGAGCCTCCTCGGTGGGGCGGGCTCCGTGGACCTCCACAAGGTCAACGTGCACCCGGGGGCCGTGAGCCAGCCCAACTGCAGCATCGTGATCGGCTCGGACGACGGCATCTCGGCCTATCCGCGCCGGGCCGGCGAGACGGACACCCTCCGGATCACCCTGCGCGATGCCTACAACAACCTCATCACCGGCGGCGACTTCGGCGCCCGGCAGATGGAGGGCTACGTCTGGCGGGCAGCGATGGAGCCCTACACCACGTCCCTCAACAACAACAGCCTGAACGCGCCCAACCCCCTGGCCTACCTGCCGGGCTCGACCATCGGGACGCTGACGGTCCCGACCTATGACGCGGGCACCAAGACCTGGGTGTCGACCATGACCCAGGGCGCGACGGCGCCCACCACGCGCGGCGCCTCGGCCAGCTTCGCGGTGGCGGCCAACACCAACGTCGACAGCTGCACCTACCTCTACGACCCCTCCGGCACCGCCGACACGGTCTACACCCTCGGCGTGGAGGACTACCCGCCCACCGCGCGGCGCCTCTCGGTCTCCCTGTATCGCGGCGGCGCGGTGGATGCGGACAAGTTCATCGCCTCGGCGAGCTACCTGCCGGCGGCGGTCGCGCCCGCGGCCGGGGCCACCATCAGCTTCGGCGTCTCGCCCGTGCTCATCAACACGCCGCCCGGCCTGCCCTTGCTCCTGCGCATCGGGACCAAGCCCAACACGGACCTCTCGACCGACGACAACGGCACGCGCATCACGCCGACCTTGGGGGCGCGCACGGCCAACGACAGCGATCGCGCGGTGTTCCGGATTTTCAAGCAGAACGTGGACGGCACCCTGTCACAGCGCGGTACGTTGTCGGCGGGCCCCTACAGCTGGAAGCAGTAAGGGCGGCCCGTACGAGTGAACCCTGATATTACGGAGGAACGAACTTTGATTCTCAGACGGCACTTGGTGAGCGTGGGCCTTGCGGCGCTGCTGCTCACGGGCTGCAGCGGCGGCAACCAGATCCTACGGGTCTCGACGGAGCCCGAGGATGCGCGCGTCACCATCAACGGCGTGCCCGGCGACACCTACATCGTGGAGCACAAGTACGACTTCCCGGTGCAGTCGCTGCACCTCAAGGCCAAGAAGCCCGGCTTCCGGACCGAGGAGCGGGTGGTGCGGCGGGAGCTCGACGTGTTCACGGCCATCGTCTGGAGCGTGTTGCCGGCCCTGATCGTGGGGTCCACCATCGCTGCGGGCCGCCCGGATGCGCCGACCTTCTCCAGCGCGGCCTTCTGGGGCTTCTGGACGGTGCTGCCGTGGGTGCACTCGTACAAATACCAGGAGATCTACGGGATGGAGCTCGAGAAGGGCAGCGATCGGGACGAGTAGCGTCCGGATCCGCGACCCGGTTTCCACCCCCCCAACCCCCCCTGCTTCGCAAGGGGGGCTTTTTTCTGGGGACGGCCCCCTGGCGGGGGCAGATTCAGCAGGGAACTCCACCCAATTGATCCTGCGCAGCAGGACTCTCTGGGCCCCCCTTGCGAAGCAGGGGGGGGGAGGGGGGGGTGGTAACTTGGCAAGGACCCCACGAAAAAACCGGCCCCCTCACGGGGACCGGTTTGATCTAGGTCTGAGGCTTACGCCAGCGCCGGCTCCGGCTGTTCCTGGCCGCCCGTGAAGAGCAGCTCGAACTGGTCGGCGTCGAGCGTCTCCTTGGCCATCAGCTCGGTGGCGATCGCCTCGAGCTTGTCGCGGTTCTCGGTCAAGAGCCGCTTCGCCTTCTGGAAGGACTCCTCCACGATCCGCTTGACCTCGGAGTCGATGAGACCCGCGACCTGCTCCGAGTAGTCCTTGTCCGAGCCGAAGTCACGGCCCATGAAGACGTGCTCGCTGTGCTTGCCGAAGGCCAGGGGCCCCAGCACCTCGCTCATGCCCCACTCCGTGACCATCTTGCGGGCCAGGCCCGAGGCGCGCTCGATGTCGTTGCCGGCACCGGTCGTCACGTCGCCGAACCGGATGGCCTCGGCGGCGCGGCCGCCCAGAAGGCCCGCGATCATGGCCTCGATCTTGGACTGGCTCAAGAGCACCCGGTCCTCGGGGAGGTGCCAGGTGAGACCCAGCGCCCGACCGCGGCTGACGATGGTGATCTTGTGGACCTTGTCCGACTCGGGGATGAGACGCGCCACCAGGGCGTGACCCACCTCGTGGTAGGCGATGATCGCCTTCTCCTCGTCGGAGATGATCCGGCTCTTGCGCTCGGGGCCCGCGTAGATCTTGTCGACGGCCTCGTCGAAGTCGTACATCGTGATCTCCTTGCGGTTGTTCCGCGCGGCGATCAGGGCGGCCTCGTTGCACATGTTCATGATGTCCGCCCCCGTGAAGCCCGGGATGCGCTTGGCCAGGGTCTCGAGCTGGATGTCCTCGGCCAGGGGCTTGTTCTTCACGTGGACCTTGAGGATCTGCTCGCGGCCCTGGACGTCCGGGGTGTCCACGATGACCTGGCGGTCGAAGCGGCCGGGCCGGGTCAGGGCGCTGTCCAGGATGTCGGGACGGTTGGTCGCCGCGATCACGATGACGCTCTGGCTGGGCTCGAAGCCGTCCATCTCGACGAGCAGCTGGTTCAGGGTCTGCTCGCGCTCGTCGTGGCCGCCGCCGAGGCCCGCGCCGCGCTGGCGGCCGACCGCGTCGATCTCGTCCACGAAGACGATGCAGGGCGAGTGCTTCTTGGCCTGCTCGAAGAGGTCGCGGACGCGGGAAGCACCCACGCCGACGAACATCTCGACGAAGTCCGATCCCGAGATCGAGAAGAAGGGCACGCCGGCCTCGCCCGCGATGGCCTTGGCCAACAGCGTCTTACCGGTACCGGGCGAGCCGACCAGCAATACGCCCTTGGGGATCCGGGCGCCGAGCGCCTGGAACTTCTCGGGGCTCTTGAGGAACTCCACGATCTCCTGCAACTCGGCCTTGGCCTCGTCGATGCCCGCCACGTCCGCGAAGGTGACCCGCGGCTTGTTCTCGACCATCATCTTGGCGCGCGACTTGCCGAAGCTCATCGCCTGGTTGCTGCCGGACTGGGCCTGGCGGAGCATGAAGATCCACAGACCCACGATGATCAAGACGGGCACGAGGATCGTCGAGAGCAGGCTCACCCACCAGCTGGACTGGTCGGGGGCCTTGATCTCGTACTCGACGCCGCTCTTGTCGAGGGCCGGGAAGAGGCGCGGATCATTCTCGGGGGCCACGGTCTTCGCATGGCGCTCGCCCTCCTTGGGCACGGCCAGGATGACTCCTGTGGACTTCGAGATGGTGACCCGCTTGATTTCGCCCTTTTCCACCTGCGACAGGAAGGTCGAGTAAGCGACCTCGTCGATCTTGCTGGGGGGCTTGTTCCATAGCGAGGTGATGAACGCGATTGCGACCAACACCAAGAGGATATAGATACCGCTGCTTTTCCAAACTTTATTCAAAGTGTCGCCGTCCTCCTCGAAACGCCTACACATGGTAGGGGTCGGTATTGGCTATGTCAAACCACGCTCGCCTGTCTTGATGCGCCATGAGGACCCGTCGAGTCCCCTCGTCGATCGGTGCGTGGAGGCTTCGTCTCAGGCCCACCACCCACCAGATCTCGTCTCCGACGGCCAGTACCAGGAGTCGTTCTCGAAGGGGGGGCGGCACGCGCTCCTTGGCGAGAAAGCGCTCCAAAGGATGGGAGTCTCGATGACCCCACGGCGTGAAGCGATCCGTGCGCGGTCGTGCCGTGCGCCACTCGAGGGGCCCCGGCAGCCGATCCGCATCGAACAATACCACGTCCTTGCCGCCCGGAGGGGCTTGAGCGGGCTCCACCAGATCGAGCCGGACGCCCCAGGGATCCACGCGCTGCCCCGGCACGGCCGGAACCGGGGCCGGAGGGGTGAAGGGGGCCGCGAGCCAGCGCAGCCCGTGCCCGGAGGAGAGGCGCAGGCCGTCCCCGAGGTCCAGCGCCTTCGCGTCGGGCTCGCGCATGCGCTCGATCCGGTCGGTGGTGAGCCCGCGGCGCGTTCCCAGGACCCGTTCGTAGGCCATGGCGAGGGCGCGGCGCTGGAGGGCGAGAGGGAGGCCCGCGAGGCCCGCCTCGTCCCAGGCGATCAGGCCGGGCTCCGCGTGGCGCACCAGCGGCATAAAGGCCGCGCGGGTCGCTTCGGCCAGCCATTCGTTCTCGGCGGCGAGCACGTCGAGGATGGTCGCGAGCGTGCGGGGCAAGGCCGGGTTCAGGCTCTTGAGGACGGGGACCACCTGGTGGCGCAGCCGGTTGCGGGGGATGGCCTCCTCCTGGTTGGTCGCATCCTCGAACCATGTGAGGCCATGGTCGTTCAGGTAAGCCTCGATCTCGGCCCGGGACACGGCCAAGAGCGGGCGCACGATGCGTGGGCCCCCGGCCTGGGCCCGCGAGACGGGGATCCCGAGCAGGCCCGGCAGGGCCGAGCCCTTGGTGAGGCGCATGAGCACCGTCTCGATCTGGTCGTCGGCGTGGTGCCCGAGGGCGAGGATGCCGGCTCCGAGTTCGGCGGCGATCGCGTTCAGCGCCCCGTAGCGCGCGTCGCGGGCGGCCTCCTCGGGGCTGCGGCCGCGCGGGTCCACCGTGACCCGGGCCACCCGGAAGGGCATGCCCCACGCCGCCATCAGCTCGGTGAGCCGTGCGGCCTCGTCGTCGGCCGCGGCCCGCAGGCCGTGGTGGACGTAGGCCGCCGAGACGCGCCAGCCGTGGGCGGGGGCGAGCCGATGCAGGGCGTGGGCCAGGGCCAGGGAGTCCGCTCCCCCGGAGCACCCGACGAGCACGGTCGCGTGCGGCCCGAAGAGACCGTGGCGGCGATCGCTGTCGACGAGGGCGCGGTGCAGGGGGTCCATGGCTGCGTCCGGGAAGTTCCTAAGACGAACGCCCGGGTTTCCCCGGGCGTTTCAGTGGCACTGGCTGGATTTGAACCAGCGGATGAGCGGGTATGAACCGCTTGCCTTAACCACTTGGCGACAGTGCCAGATGAGCTCTCCGTCGTCGCGAAAAGCAACAAAGACGAGTGTATCGCAGCTTGCAGGGCGCGTCAAGATCGGATGATGCACCGGTTAAGCCGCGTCACGTCGTTCCCCCTCCGCGGCCGGGCCTCCCCTCGTCCCGTGAGAGGCGCGTCACTCGTCGTTCCTGGGTCCTAGGCGGTGGGGATCAAGTCTGCTACAGTAGGGCGGGAGGCTCGACATGCGGCTGGTAATGATACAAGACGTTGCGCCCGGGGTGCGCCTCGGCAAGACGATCTACGGCGAGGACGGCCGGATCTTGCTGCATCGCGGCACGGAGCTCTCGCCGCCCTACGTCGAGACGCTCGAGCGCATGGGCTACCAGGCCCTGTACGTGATGGATCCGCATGCCCTGGACGTCCAGGTCAACGAGCCCATCAGCGAGCGGACGCGCCAGGATGCCCTGAAGGCCGTGCGCGACACCTTCAAGAAGGTGCGGGAGCCCAACAAGAGCCTCGACCAGGAGTGGGTGAGCCGGCGCATCCTCTACAACGCGGCCACCTCGATCATGTCGGAGCTGCAGGGCAACCGCGATCTGAACCTCCAGATCGCCGAGCTGCGCACGGCGAGCTCCTACATCTTCGATCACTCGGTCAACGTCTGTCTGCTGGGCCTCGCCTTGGGCGAGCGCCTGGGGATGCCGCCGTCCAAGCTCGTGGATCTCGCGGTCGGTCTCTTGCTGCACGACGTCGGCAAGACCGTCCTCGCCCCCGACCTGCTGCACATGCACGAGGGCGCCGAGACCCTCACGCATGACGGCTACCGCGCCCATGCGCGCGTGGGCTTCGACATGCTCCAGCAGATGGGCAAGAGCCTGAGCGGCCCGGCCCGGATCATCGCCCTGCAGCACCACGAGCGGGCCGACGGCTCGGGCTTCCCCAAGGGGCTCAAGGAGAGCGAGATCCATCCGTTCGCCCAGATCGCGGCGATCGCCAACACCTACGACAACCTGATCCACGACCTGGCCCAGGGGCGTCCGAACCCTCCGCACCAGGCCATGGAGTACCTGATGGCGTCGGGGGGCTCGCACTTCAGCCACGCGCTCGTCTCGGAGTTCCTCAAGCTCCTCGTGCCCTTTCCCCTCGAGACGTCCGTCCGTCTCAGCACCCAGGAGGAGGGCCTCGTGATCGCCGTGGACCGCGTCCTGCCCATGCGTCCGACCGTGCGCGTCACCGTCGACCCGGATGGCCGCCAGCGCCAGAAGCCCTACGAGATCGACCTCAAGCGGCACCCGGACGTCACCATCGTCCAGACCTACTAGGTGCCCTTGGCTCCGCCCTCTGCGGAGGTCGGCACGGACCGCTCGGGCTCCGGGACGTTCAGGGGCAGGGTGAAGCGGACGGTCGTGCCCTTGCCGAGTTCGCTCTCCACCTCGATGCAGCCGCCATGCGCCTCCACCAGGCCCTTGGTGATGGCCATCCCGAGGCCCGTGCCCTTGGTCTGACGCCCTTTGCCCGTGCTGACCTCGTCCGCCTGGAAGAACTTGGTGAAGACCTTGGGCAGATCGTCCGGGCCGATCCCGATGCCCGTGTCGATCACCTCGGTGACGACGGCGTCCGGGCGGGCATACGCCCGGACGCGGATCGCACCGCCGGGCTCCGTGAACTTGATGGCGTTGAAGAGCAGGTTGTAGAGCACCTGCGTCACCCGATCGGGATCCACTTGGACGACGGGCAGCTCACCCAGCTCCTCCGAGAGGTCCAGGCCCTTCTGTTGAGCGACCTGGCGCAGGTTGTCGACGGCGGCCCGGACGAGCTCCGGGTAGCGGGTGGGCCGGCGCAGGATCGTGAAGCGCCCGGCCTCCATGCGGGTGAAGTCGAGCAGGTTGTTGATGAGCGAGATGAGCTGCTCGGCCCCCATGAGGATCTTGCGCATGTAGCGATGCTGCTCGGGCGTGAGCGGCCCGGCCACCTCGTCGTCCAGGACCGAGCCGAAGCCCGTGATGAAGTTCAAAGGGGTGCGCAACTCGTGCGAGATGGCGCTCAGGAAGTCGCTCTTGAGGCGGTCGACCTCCTTGAGCTCCTTGAGCTCGCGATAGGCGTTCTCGAGCCTTCGCAGCGAGTCCGTGAGCTCGGCGCTCCGGGCCTTGAGCTCTTCGTTGAGGGCGGCCGTGTCCTCCAGGGCGCTGAGCATGGTTTCGTAGGCGTTGCGGCTCCGGAGGTTTTCCTGCTGGAGGGCCTCGGTGTTGGCCTTGAGACGCTCGACCATGCGGTTGGCCATGGCCGCGATCTCCTCGAACTCGCGCAGCCCTTCGCTGTTCTCCACCCGCACGTCCAGGCTCCCGCGTTCCAGGTGGCGAAAGCTCTCCTTGAGGCGCTCGATCGGAAAGAGGACGTGCTCCTTGGACAGGAAGTACAGCACGTGCGCACCCACCATGCCGAGCAGCCCGGCGACGAGGCGCACGATCGTCAGCGCGAGGTCCAGGGGCCGGTAGGGAAGGTGCCCCGTCATGGTCTCCTGGAGGGTCCAGACGTTGCTAAGGAACATGAGCGCTCCGAGCCCCCAGGCCAGGCCGGCCCAGATCAAGAGGACGTTGCGGAGTCCGACTCGCCGCATGTCAGGCCTCTGGGCGACGCGCGAGTTCGGCCCTCAGCCGCTCGACCTCTTCGCGGAGCTCCCTGATCCGTTGCTCTCGGGCCGCCAGGCTCTCGGCGGATCGGTCCATGAGCCGGACCTGCGCCTGGAGGTCGTCGTTCGCCTTGGCGAGCCGCTCGTTCGCGGCCTCGAGCGCGGCGTTCTTGTCCTCGAGCACGGCCTTGGACATGGCCTCCAGGTAGTGCTCGACGGTCCCGCTGCGCAGGAGGCGCGGCATCAGAGGGGCCATGACGACGGCGGTGCCGACCGAGGCCAGGGCCGTGACGGCCCGGACGACGGCGTCGACCCAGTAGATCGGGTGCCAGATGGTGACGATGTCCAGCAGGTGGGTCGTGCCGCAGGCCAGGATGAAGATCGCGAACAGCGTGAACAGCAGGGGGTTGGGGATGTCCGGCCGGCGCCCGATGAAATACAGCAACAGCAGCGGGATCGAAAAGTAGGCGAGCGCGATCAGGGCGTTGGTGACGACCTGCGCGACAACGAGCGGCGGCTGCCACAGGTAGCACATGCCGTGCGGCATGAACTGAGTCATCGCCTCGTGCATGGGGCACCTCCTCTGGGAGGCGATTATCTCACACGCCCGGGCCATGCGCGCCCCGGAGCGGCGTATCTCTCGTTCCACTGTCGAATTGCGCCCGACGCGTGTGCTAAGATGGGCCGCAACAAATCGTTACAGTGCCCTGCGGGGCCTGCAGAGCGCGTAACGGCGCCGATTCACCCAGCGGTGCAGTCGCTCAGCGGCCGTCCGTGGCGATCGTGCCTGTTTGGTCAGGCACTCGACAGGAAGGAGCAGACGATGAAGGGACCGAGCAAGGTAACCGGGCTCGGCGGATCGCTTTCCACCCATTCGGGACGCGAGGGGCGACGCAAGGTCGCCGGTCAGCGGGTCCAGCACCTGCGGCCCGACGATCCCCATCAGGGCAACTGGGCACCCGACATCCAGGGCGACACGGCCTACTGCGTCAGCTGCCATGCGATCTATCACCCCAAGCACTGGCACCTGGACGAGGCCGAGTATCAAAAGCTGGTCAACAACCCGAACGTCACGGGCCTGGTCTGCCAGAGCTGCCGGGCCATCGAGCGGGGGGACTTCCACGGCGAGCTGCATCTCAAGCTGGAAGGCCTCGAGCGCTTCCATGAGCAGATCCTGAACACCGTCTTCAACGAGGAGAACCGGGCGCGGGCCACCAACCCCCACGAACGGATCGGCAAGCTCGTCGACGGGGACGCGGAGGTCGAGGTGGACACCATCTCGCCCTTCCTGGCCCACCGGCTGGCGACCCTGCTCAAGAAGACGTTCCACGGGACGGACGTGAGCACGGACTATGCGCCGGGCCAGAACTACGCCCGGATCTTCTGGGGCAAGGACGAGATCATCAAGGACTAGCCGGCAAAAAAGCCCCCGGCCACTGGCCGGGGGCTCGATAAAAGGGCCTTAGAGCATCTAACAAAACCAGGCATGTGATGCCGGTGGCCGCCTATCGGCGGCTAGAAGGAACAGATTTGTTAGGCGCTCTAGAGCCGCTCGACGACGCCGCGCACGAGCTTGCGGGCGATGGCCGCGCTCTGGCCGACGACCTCGAGCACTTCCTGCTCGGTGGCGTGGTGGTCGGCGTCGGGCAGGGCCATGTCCGAGATGAGGCCGAGGCCGAGGACCTTGAGGCCGCAGTGGACCGCCGTGATGGTCTCGTAGACCGTCGACATGCCGATGGTGTCGGCGCCGATGGTGATCAGGTGCTGCAGCTCGGCCGGGGTGAAGAAGGCCGGGCCGTTGATGCCGGCGTAGACGCCCTCGTGTAGGGTCGTGCCCTGCTCCTTGGCGACGGAGCGCGCGATCTGGCGCAGCTCCTCTTTGTAGGCGTCGAACATGACCGGGAAGCGGGGGCCCACCTCGGGATCGTTCGGCCCGATGAGCGGGTTGTCGCCCGTCAGGTTGAGGTGATCCTTGATGAGCATCAGGTCGCCGGCCTTGAAGGCGCGGTTGAGGCCGCCGGTCGCGCAGGTGACCACCAGGGTCTCGACGCCGAGCGCCTTGAAGACGCGCACCGGGAAGGCGACCTGCTGCGCGGTGTAACCCTCGTAGGTGTGGAAGCGGCCCTGCATCATGACCACGGGCTGACCGCCCAGGAGGCCGAAGACGAGGTTGCCGGCATGGCCGGGGGCCGTCGAGGTGGGGAAGTTGGGGATCTCCGAGTAGGGGATGACCTCGGCGCCTTCGAGCTCCTTGGTGAGCTCACCCAGGCCCGATCCGAGCACCAGGGCGACCTTGGGCTGGATCAGCGTGCGTTCGCGCAGGTACTTCGCCGTCTCGGCGATCTGGGCGCGGGCCTCGAGGACGGCGGCGGGGAGCGTGGCGGTCGTGCTCATGAATCCTCCGGGGGAGTCTCGGGTGGCGGTTTTAGGTTGTGGTGAAAGAGCGGGGAGAGGGGGATTCGAACCCCCGAGACCGCTTGACGCAGTCTACATTCTTTCCAGGAATGCCCATTCAACCACTCTGGCATCTCCCCGGGGACCAGGTTGCCCGTTGTCTCTCGGGGCCTGAAGTCGAGTGCACCCCCTGGGGCTCGAACCCAGGACCCGCTGATTAAGAGTCAGCTGCTCTACCAACTGAGCTAGAGGTGCGTAACGGCGCGAACGCCGCAGTCATTCTATCCGGCAACTGGTTGACCGTCAATGGAGATCCGGTGGACGGCCATCAAAAAGCCCCGCTTTCGCGGGGCTCCCAGTGCACCCCCTGGGGCTCGAACCCAGGACCCGCTGATTAAGAGTCAGCTGCTCTACCAACTGAGCTAGAGGTGCGCGTCCTCGCGGAACGTCGTTCCGGCGAACACAGTCGCTACTATATCGCAAGCTTAGGCGCAAGGCAAGAGGATCTTAACGGTTTTTGGCTAGACTCGCGGCCAGGGGTGCCCGGATCGCCGCAAAGCCGCATGCCGTCGACCGATCAGGCGCGATCGGCGCCGGATCGTTTAACGGGGATTTAATCCGCTCCAAATCTGCCGCAAACATCGCCGGCATGCGGGGTGAGCGGGATCACCGTCGCCGGGCGACTCGCCCCCTAGGATAGGGACGGAGCTTAACGAAGCTTAAAGCTTTTCGGGAGCTCGGGCTCGTTATAATCGTGATCTGTCGATATGTTGTCATCGGATCCCTACCCGTGAGGAGAACGCTCACTTGCTTCGCAAGTCCTTGATCCTGGCTCTGGCGCTCGGTATGCTCGGCTCGCTCGCGCCCTCGGCGCACGCCGTCCGCACGCCGGAGGTGACGGCCAAGGCCGCGATCGTCATCGACGGCGTGACCGGTCAGGTCCTCTATGCCAAGAACCCCCACATGCGCCTGCCCCAGGCGAGCACCACCAAGATGATGGCCGCCATCGTCGCCCTCGAGAAGGGCCGCATGGACGACATCGTGGTGGTCAGCAAGAAGAGCGCCGACATCAACGGCTCGAGCATCTACCTGGAGCCCGGCGAGCGCCTCACCTTCGAGCAGCTGCTCTACGGCATGATGCTCAACTCGGGCAACGACGCGACGGATGCGGTGGCCCAGTACGTCTCCGGCGACACGGACCAGTTCGTCGCCCTCATGAACCAGAAGGCCGCCGCCCTGGGGCTCAAGAACACCCACTATGCCAACCCGCACGGCCTGCCCGCCGCGGATCACTACTCGAGCGCCTACGACATGGCCATGATCGCCCGCTATGCGCTCGCCAACCCGACCTTCGCGACGATCGCCGCCACCAAGACCAAGGAGCTTCCGGGCAACAAGCGCATCGAGCACCGGCTGCTCGTCAACCACAACAAGCTGCTGCGCTACTTCCCGGGGGCCTGGGGCGGCAAGACCGGCTACACCTCGGTCGCGGGCAAGTGCTTCGTGGGCTCGGCCAAGCGCGACGGCCGCTACGTCATCGAGGCCATCCTGAGCGATCCGGACTGCTGGCGCGACGCCGAGAACCTCCTGAACTACGGCATCGACGGCTTCACCTCCGAGCCCATCGCGGGCGCGGGCCAGCGGGTGGCGAACGTCTCGGTCATGGGCGGCAGCCAGCGCCAGGTGCCCGCGATCCTGAAGGAGGCGATCGCCCTGAGCGTGCCCAAGGGCGGCGCCAAGCCAGAGGTCCAGGCCTCGTTCCGCGTGGCGGACAAGGTCCAAGCACCGGTCAAGGCGGGCCAGGTACTCGGCAGCTACGAGCTGCGCGACGGCGACCGGATCGTGGCGCAGGCGCCGGTGGTGGCGGCTGCGGCCGTCGCGGCGGCGGGACCCCTGTGGGGGGATCTCGGGGCGGTCTTCGCCTGGTTCCTCAAGGGTGGAGCGCTCTCGGTCGCCCTGTTCTCGGTCTTCCGGTGGCAGGGCCTGCGCCGCCGCCGCAAGCCCAAGAAGCGCGGCCTGCTCTCTTCCTCCAACGCCCTGCATCGCTAGCCCATGGCCACCCCCAAGCCCGGCTCCCTGGCCGTGGTCTCGTGGCAGGGCGAGGAGGTCGTCGGCGAGGTCGTGCGGGTCGACGCGACCCACGCCACCGTGGCCATCCGCATTCCCCACGACGCGGCCTCCATGCTCCCGCCGGAGGGCCGGATCACCTGGGCGGACGGCCGGCAGCAGCCGTTCCTGCGCGCCCAGGCGACGGCCGTGACGGTGGTCGAGATCGCCGTGCCCCTCGAGGAGCTCGCCCCCGAGGGGCGGGCCGAGGTGCACCTGCGCCGCCGGGTGGCGGTGGACGTGCGCAGCATCCCCGAAGGCCGCCTCTTGGCGTCGGGCCACACGCAGACCCTCTCCGGCGCGGGGGCGCGCCTGGAGCTCAATCGCCCCCTCACGCCGGACGATCGCGTTCGCCTCTCCCTGTTCCTGCCCGAGGGAGTGATCAAGCTCGAGGCCAAGGTCCTGCGCAGCGAGGACGGGCCCTCGCTCGTGACCTTCCGGGACGTCTCGGACACCGTCCGCGCCCAGCTCGAGCGCTACCTGAGGGAGAGCGTCGACGCCGTGCGTCGCCAGCGCCGTCCTTCCGACACCTGATTCCCCCCGCCAAACCCCAGACGGACTGTCGGTGCGCGCGCCGGGGTGTGCTATCCTCGTGCGCAAACGCGAGGAGCCCCCAGATGCCGTCAGGCCGTTCCGAGCGGGCTCCCCGGCCGAGGAAGGGGAGGATAGGCGATGAAGGGCCAGGAAGACATTGCGAACACCCTGCGCGAAGCGTTGGCCAAGGATCCCAAGATCAAGGCCGAGCGGATCAGCATCACCATGCTCGGAGACACGATCGCGCTGGCGGGCGAGGTGTCCACGCTCGCCGAAAAGGACGAGGCCACCTTCTTGGCCCGTCAGATCGCCCCGCAGCTCGACATCGACAACTCGCTGACGGTGGCGGGCAACCGACTGCACACGGATCAGGAGCTGACGCAGCAGGCCGAGGCGCTGCTCCGGCGCGAGGGCCTTCCGGACTCCCTCGGCGTGGTGATCCAGCGCGGGGAGGCCACCCTCAAGGGCAGCGCCGCGAGCCTCGAATTGCGCGATCGCGCCGCGCGCCTGGTCGCGCAGGTGCCGGGCGTGCGCGCGGTCCACGTCGAGAACGTGACGCCGCACCGCCGGGAGGTCGTCGAGACCATCGGGCCCGAGCGCGGCACGGTCCACGGCCAGGTCCAGGGCGTGGGCACCGGCCTGCCCATCGAGGTCGATCGGGCGACCAGCGACATCGTCAACGCGGTCGAACGAAAGCTCGGCGAGGTGCTGCGGCGGGCCGACGAGATCCGGACCACGGTGCAGGGCGGGGTCGTGCGCCTCACGGGCTTCGTGAAGTCCGCCGAGGAGCGCGCGCAGGCCGAGATCCTGGCGCGCGCGGTGCCGGGCGTGACGGACGTGCTGAACCTCCTGGTCAGCCAGGACGGCAGCGCCGGCTGCAACGAGGCGCTCGCGACCGAGATCCGGCGCAGGCTGACGACCGTGGAGCACCTGAGCCCTGCGAACATCAAGGTCTTCGTGGTGGACGACTATGCCTACCTGCAAGGGGACGTGGACTTCCCCGAGCAGGCCATGGCGGCCAAGAAGGTCGCCCAGAGCGTCCCCGGCATCGCCCACGTGGATGCCGAGCGGCTCCGGATCACCGACGCCCACCCGCGCCCGAGCCATGGAGCGGGGCGTTCGGTCGCCGAGACCCGGTCGCACCTGGTCTCCGAGCAGGCCGACTGGGACCCGAACAATCCGGAGGAGCTGCGCTAGCCTCCGGGGCTCGAAACGTCCTGGATTAGAGCCTCTAAACCCGATGGTGGGGCCGTTTAAGCTTGCTCGTTTTTGGCGTATAATGGAGCAGGCCTATCAGAGGCCCCCCCTTCGCCCTCTCGGGCGTTGCAGGTAAAGGACGGGACGTTGTTCGAGAACTTCTCGGCCAAGGCGATCGAGGCCCTCAACCTCGCCCGCGAGGAGGCGCGTCGCCTGGAGTTCGTGCAGGTCGACACGGATCACCTGCTGCTCGGGCTGCTGGCCGAAGGCAACGGCGTCGCGGCCCGGGCGCTCAAGCTCATGGGCATCGACCTGCGCAAGGCGCGGTTTGCCGCCGAGCAGCTCTTCGGACGCGGCTACACCCATTCGAGCAGCCTGTTCTTCTCGCCCGAGTGCCAGACGGTCTTCACCCATGCGCTCGACATCGCGTCTCTGGTCGAGCCCGTCCTGGTCGATACCCAGGACCTGCTGTTGGCCCTCTTGCAGCAGCCGCGGGCGCGCAGCGGGGCCTTGCTGCGTCAGCTCGGCTGCGAGCTCGACGACGTGGTGCGCCACCTCATGCAGGTGCGGGCCCAGGACCTCGAGTCGCCGAGCCCGCCGCCGGACCCCGAGCGGGCCATCCGTCCCAAGCACTTCAGCCCGCGCCTCCTGACCGAGGAGGGTCGTGAGGTCTACGACCTCGCCCACCAGATGGCCCGCTCCTTCGGGCACACCCTGGTCGGAACCGAGCAGCTGCTCATTTCCCTGTTGGCCGTCGATCGGGGGCTCGCCGCCCAGGTGCTGCGCGCCAACGAGCTGACCCGCCATGACGCCGAGGCCGTCGCCCACCGCGTCATCGGCCGGGGGTCCGGGACGGTCGCGGCCAAGCACGTGCTCAGCCGGCGGGCGGAGCAGGTCCTGGACGCCGCCTGGCGCGAGGCGCAGGCCCGCCAGCACGATCAGGTGGGGACGGGGCACATGCTGCTGGGCCTGCTGGGGCTCGATGCGGGCGGTGCCCTGACCATCATGGACCTCCTGAAGGTCAACCTGAGCGGCATCCAGCTGGACGTCGAGCAGGCGTTCGAGGCGGATCCCCGGGCGGTCGAGCCCCGCTGGGACGGCATGACGGTCGTGACCGAATGACACAGGATCTGCGAGACGGCGTGCTCCACGCCTTCAAGGCGTTCGACCCCCAGGGCAGCGAGGCCATCTCCGAGTTCGCCGAGCGGGCCATGCGCTTTCTCGGGGCCAGCTGGGGCAGCTACTGGATCGCGACCGGCACCCAGCTCCACCTGGAGGCCACCTGGGAGGTCTCCGCGGCCGAGGCGATCGCCGCCTTCACGGGCCTCGGCGCCCTCACCGAGACGCCCCGGGTCTACCCCGACGCCGGCGGCGGCCTGCTCTACCTGCCGCTGACCATCGCGCGTCAGCAGCTGGGAGCGTACCTCTTCCTGGTCCCCGGCGATCAGCAGGAAGACGCGGCCGAGCTCCTGCGTCCTTTGGTCTCGGCCCTGGCGCTCGCCATCGGCTACGATCGCCTGGCGGTTCGAGAGGGGATCGTCTCCGAGCGGCTGGAGCGCGTCACCAACGCCATGCAGATCCCCTTGCTCTTCGTGGACGCACGCCGGAGGCCCTTGCAGCTCAACAAGGCCTACCGCGAGGTCCACGGGCTGGACGAGGTCGAGCTGCCGGAAAGCATGGAGGCGCTGTGGCGCCGAGTCCGCTCGTGCTACCAGGCTCCCGAGGAGGTCGAGGCGGCCTTCAGCCCTTGGCTCCAGCTTTCCGAGCAGACGGTCGTCCTCGAGGTAGAGCTGAAGAGCCCTCGGGAGGCCTACTACCGGGTTCTGGCCGTGCCCTTCCTCGATGACCTGGGCGAGTTCGCGGGAGCCGTCTTCAGCTTCTACGACGTCACGCAGGAGCGTCGCCTGGTTCACTTGCAGGCCGACTTCATCGAGAGCCTCGAGGAGCGGGTCAACGCGCGCACGCGCGAGCTCTTCGAGATCAACCAGGAGCTCAAGCTCGCCAACCAGATCAAGAGCGACTTCATCTCCAACATGAGCCACGAGCTGCGCACGCCCCTGCAGTCGATCGTGGGCTCGGCCTCCATGCTTGAGGAGGGCGTGCTCGGAAACCTATCCTCCGACCAGATGGACCGGGTCCAGGACATCCTGCGGGGATCCGAGCGCCTCAAGAACTTGGTCAACACGGTCCTGGACCTCTCGAAGCTGGATGCGGGCCACTTCAAGCTCTACTACGAGTGGGTGGACCCGCGCGAGCAGATCCTCGAGGCGGCCAAGGACTTGAAGTTGAGCCCCTACGCCGTGGACAAGCACCTGGTGGTCGACCTGCCCGACGAGCTGCCCATGATCTGGGCCTCGCCCGAGACCACCTACCAGCAGGTGCTCATGAACCTCGCCATCAACGCCCTCAAGTTCACCGAGCCCGGCGGGGAGGTGCGCCTCGGCGCCCGGGTCGAGGGCCAGACGATGGTCTACGAGGTCTCGGACACCGGGGTGGGCATCCCCGCGGAGGCGCTCGCGCGCGTCTTCGATCGCTTCTACCAGGTGGATTCCAGCAGCACCCGGCGCTATGACGGCTCGGGGCTGGGGCTTGCGATCGCCAGGGAGATCGTGGAGCTGCACGGCGGGACGATCCACGTCGAGTCGACCCTCGGCACGGGATCGCGTTTCAGCGTCCGGCTGCCCATGGCGGGACCGGAAAAGGACGGGTCATGCACCAACTAGGACTGAGCGCGGCCGATGTGACCGCGCTCTTGCACCGTGAGGGCTCCCAGGCCCTGGAGCGCCTGGAGACCTTTCGTAAGGCCAATCAGCATGCGGGGCTCGAGCCCGAGACGGCTCGGGAGCTGGCGATGGTTCAGTACCTGCAGGAATTCTCCACCACCCTCCTGGAGGCGAACAATCGCAAGATTGCCGCCGATCTCGTCCGCCTGGGCGTGCTGACCGGCACGATCACCAAGAACGGCGAGGCTGCGTTTTAGAGAATAGGACGGCCCAACCACCATGGCGAACCTCATCAGCATCCTTGGACTCTTCGTCCTTCTGGGCATCGCCTACGCGCTGTCCACCAACCGCAAGGCCATCAAGCCTCGCATCGTCCTCTGGGGCCTCGGCATGCAGATCACCCTCGCGCTCTTCATCCTGAAGACCGACGTCGGTCGCATGATCTTCGACAAGCTGGGGGCGGCGGTCTCGACCCTCTTGGACTTCACCAAGGTCGGCAGCTCCTTCATCTTCGGCAAGCTCGTGACGGACATGTCCGGCATGGGCTTCATCTTTGCCTTCCAGGTCCTGCCCGCCATCGTCTTCGTCGGCAGCCTCATGGGCATCGCCTACTACCTGGGCATCATGCAACTGGTGGTGAGCTTCATCGCCAAGATCATGGTCAAGACCATGGGCACCTCGGGCGCCGAGAGCCTCTCGGCGGTGGGCACGGTGTTCGTCGGCCAGTCCGAGGCGCCTCTCTTGATCAAGCCCTACATCCCCGAGATGACCAAGTCCGAGCTGATGGCCATCATGACGGGCGGCATGGCCACGATCGCGGGCTCGGTGATGGCGGCCTACATCGGCATGCTGGGCTCCGAATGGGCGCCCCACCTCCTGGCCGCGAGCATCATGGGGGCGCCGGCGGGCCTCGTGATGGCCAAGATCATGGTCCCCGAGACCGAGGAGCCCAAGACCGCGGGCGGCGTGAAGCTCGAGGTCGAGAAGACCGAGTCCTCGGTCATCGAGGCGGCCGCCAAGGGCGCTGCCGACGGCATGCACCTGGCCTTCGTGGTGGGCGCGATGTTGTTGGCCTTCATCTCGCTCATCGCCATGCTCAACGCGGGCCTGGGGCTCGTGCACCTCTCCATGGAGCAGATCCTGGGCTGGATCTTCGCCCCCCTCGCCTTCATGATGGGCGTTCCCCAGGCGGACATCTCGACGGTGGGCAGCCTCCTCGGCCAGAAGATCGTCCTCAACGAGTTCGTGGCCTACTCCCACCTCTCGGACATCATCAAGGGCAACGTGGCGGGTGTGGTCCTCAGCGAGCGCTCGACCATCATCGCGACCTTCGCCCTGTGCGGCTTCGCGAACCTGAGCTCCATCGCCATCAACATCGGCTGCATCGGCGGCATCGCCCCGAGCCGTCGCGGCGAGCTGGCCCAGCTGGGCCTGCGCGCCATGGTGGGTGGTGCGCTCGCCTCCTGCATGACCGCGACCATCGCGGGCATCCTGAGCTAACGGAAGGATCCTTCGACCGATGCAACACCTCATCAGTCTGGTCGGGCTCGCGGCGATCCTCGCGATCGCCTACGCCTTCTCGACCTCCCGCAAGTCGATCCGTTGGCGGGTCGTCCTCTGGGGCCTCGGCATCCAGCTGGTCCTCGCCCTCTTCATCCTCAAGACCGCGCCGGGCAAGGTCCTCTTCCAGTGGCTCGGCAACGGCATCACCCAGCTCCTCGACTTCTCGAAGGTGGGCAGCAGTTTCATCTTCGGCAAGCTCGTGACGGACATGCCGGCCATGGGCTTCATCTTCGCCTTCCAGGTGCTGCCGACCATCGTCTTCATGGCCTCCATCATCTCGGTGCTCTACTACCTGGGCATCGTCCAAAAAGTGGTGAGCCTCCTCGCGTGGCTCATGACCAAGACCATGGGCACCTCGGGCGCCGAGAGCCTCTCGAGCGCGGCCTGCGTCTTCGTGGGCCAGGTGGAGGGACCGCTCCTGGTCCGTCCCTACATCCCCGAGATGACCAAGTCCGAGCTGATGGCCCTCATGACGGGCGGCATGGCCACCATCGCGGGCGGCGTCATGGCCGCTTACCTCGGCATGCTCGGCAAGGACTGGGCGCCGGCGCTCTTGGCCGCGAGCATCATGGGGGCCCCGGCGGGCCTCGTGATGGCCAAGATCATGGTCCCCGAGACCGAGGAGCCCAAGACCATGGGCGGGGTCAAGATGCACGTCGAGAAGACCGAGTCCTCGGTCATCGAGGCGGCCGCCAAGGGCGCCTCGGACGGCATGCACCTGGCCTTCAACGTGGGCGCGATGCTGTTGGCCTTCATCTCCTTGGTGGCCATGCTCAACGCGGGCCTGGGCCTCGTGCACCTGTCCATGGAGCAGATCCTGGGCTGGATCTTCATGCCCCTGGCCTTCCTCATCGGCGTGCCCATGAACGAGGCCATGACGGTCGGCAACCTGATCGGTCAGAAGCTCGTGCTCAACGAGTTCGTCGCCTACTCGCAGCTCACGGAGCTCATCAAGGCGGACAAGATCAGCGAGCGGGCGGC
>JAKFBU010000032.1:0-1698 GCA_036676985.1 Candidatus Sericytochromatia bacterium | reverse complement strand
CGATCTGCTGGGTCTCGGCCTGCTGGTTGATGCGGTAGAGGCCGTTGGTGCCGTTGTCGGCGACGAAGAGGTAGCCGGTGGCGTCGGCATCCATGCCGCCCGGGGTGGGGATGCTCGCGAACGAGGAGAGGCTGCCGTAGACGATGGGGTCGCCGGGCGCCGAGGTGACGGGCAGCCGGTAGACGGAGTTGCCGGCGTTGTTGCTCACGTACATGGCGCCGGCCGTGTCGAAGGCCACGCCCCAGGGGGTGGAGAGGCCGCTCAGGTAGACCACGGCGTTGTTGGTGGCGAGATCGACGGCGAGCACGTTGTTGCCGCCGGAGTTGGCGACGTAGAGCCTGCCGTCGGGCCCGAAGGAGAGTCCGCGCGGCTGGTTGAGCGAGGCTCCGGTGAGGGCGACGGTGCCCACGGTGGTGCTGCCGGAGGCCACCCGGTAGAGGGTGTTGGTGGTGCGGTCCGTGAGGTAGAGGTCGCCTGTCGAGTAGCGGAAGGCCATGCCCGAGGGGTTGGCCACCCCGGTGTCGGTGGTGACCTGGACGGCCGATGCGGGGGTGACGGAGACGTCGGCCTTGTAGACCTTGCGGGCGGCTCCTCCGCAGGCGACATAGATCCAGGGGTAGCCCTCGCGCCCGAAGGTGAGGGCCCCCGGGTTGTCGAGGCCCGTGACCACGGCGCTGACGCCGTAGCGATCGCTGCCGGCGAGCTTCTTGGCGACCGAGACGGTGCCCATGGTGCGGTTGGCCATGTAGACGTAGCCAGAGGGGTCGACGACCGAGTGGCCGTCGCGGATGGCCAGGTTGAAGATGGGGCCGGGCAGGGTCTTGTCGCGCAGGGTGAGGTAGACCGTGCCCGTGACGGCCGTGGCGGGGACCTTGACCGTGAGGCGGCCGAGGTCTCCGCTCACCGAGACGACGTTTGCCGAGACGGTGGCTCCGTTGGAGTCGGTGAAGGCGACCTGGTTCTCGCCCGCGGGATAGCCGAAGTTGCTGCCGACCAGGTCGATGTTCTCGAGGGCTACCGCGGAGGAGGGCGAGAGGTAGGCGATGGAGAAGGGGGCGTCGGGCAGGGTGACGGTGTTACGCAGGGGATCCGAGGTGGCCAGGGAGATCCAGCGGACGGGGTCGCGATCGCGTGCCAGGGCGTCGGCCACCACGTCGATGGCGCGGTGGACCGTGGCGACGGGCAAGAGGGTGGTGTCCGGGGGGGTGACGGTGTGGGGGTAGGCGCCGTCGGGTTGCCCGATCTGGATGCTGTTGAGGAGGGTCTTGGCGTCGATGGGGTAGTCGGTGGTGCTCCTCAGGCTGACGAGGATGGAGAGGGCGGTGGTGGTCTGGTTGATATCGATGCGGCCGCTGGTCAAAGAGGAGAGGGTGGCCCACATGCCGTCCTTGAACTGGGCGATGGTGCGGATGCGGGGGGCGTCGGCGCCGATGGCGTTGGGCTTGCCGGATCCGGCATCCAGGCCCTTGATGGCCTCGAAGTAGTAGAGCTTGGTGGGGTCGGGCTGGAAGCGGTTGGAGAAGCTGAGGACGAAGACGCCCCGCGAGTCGGTGCGGGTGGAGGTGACGGTATGGCCGGTCGCCACGTCGATGAGGGAGACCGTGGCGCTGGGGGCGATGTCGTCGGCGATGGTGGCCTGGACGCGGCGGCGGTCGTTGAAGTCGACCGAGCCCGAGATGTCGTAGGGGGTGGCCTGGG
>JAKFBU010000031.1:0-5064 GCA_036676985.1 Candidatus Sericytochromatia bacterium | reverse complement strand
CTGCCCCTCACGCCGAACGGCAAGGTCGACCGCAAGGCCCTTCCCAGGCCCGAGAGCGGCCCGGCCGACCACGTGCCGCCCCGAACCGAGACCGAGGCCCTGCTCTGCCGGCTCTTCGGCGAGATCCTCGGCGTCGAGGGGGTCGGAGCCACCGACGACTTCTTCGAGCTGGGCGGCCACTCGCTACTCGCCACCCAGGTCGCGAGCCGCCTGAAGGCGGAACTCGGCTTCGAGGTGCCCCTGCGACGCCTGTTCATGAGCACCACCATCGAGAGCCTGGCGTCGGAACTGGACGGCATGCAGGCCCTGCGTCAGATGACCCTCGCAGCCGAGGTGTCGGACGGCGAGCGGGAAGAGTTCGAGCTTTGACCCCCCAGGAGTTCCTCAAGCACCTGCACGGACTGGAGATCCGCCTCTCGGTCCAGGACGGCAAGCTCAAGCTCGATGCCCCGAAGGGGGTCGTCACCGCCGACCTGCGCGACCGGATCGTCGCGCACAAGGAGGCGATTCTCCGGCTGCTCGCGGAGGTAGCTCCCGGGATCACGGGTTCCGGCCGCATCCAGCGTCGGCAGCGGAGCGATCGCACCCCCCTGTCGCTCGCGCAGCAGCGCCTCTGGTTCATGGATCAGCTGGAGCCCGACGGCGCCGCCTACCACATGCCGGGTCTGGTGAGAATGCGGGGCACCCTCGACGTCCCGGCCCTGGAGCGGAGCCTCGACGAGATCATCCGACGGCACGAGAGCCTGCGGACCACCTTCGAGAGCGAAGATGGCGAGCCCTTACAGGTCGTGGCCCCGCACCTCGCACGTTCCCTTCCCCTGACGGACGCCTCCGCGGCCGAGCTCGGCGACATCGCCGAACGCGAGGCGGGCATGCCCTTCGACCTGCGGCAGGGCCCCCTCTTGCGCGCCCGGCTCCTGAGGCTCGGGGCCGAGGACCACGCCCTCATCCTCACCATGCACCACATCGTCTCGGATGGCTGGAGCCTCGGCGTGCTCATCCGGGAGCTCTCCGTCCTCTACGCGGCCTTTACGCGCCATGAGGACAACCCCTTGCCGGAGCTCGATCTCCAGTACGCGGACTACGCCCACTGGCAGCGCGAGCACCTGCAGGGCGACACCCTGAAGCGGCAGCTCGACTACTGGACCTCAAAGCTAGCGGGCGCTCCCACCCTGCTGGAGCTTCCGACGGACCGGCCGCGCCCCAGTCTCCAGAGCCACCGGGGACACTCGGTCCCGTTCACCCTGCCCGAGGAGCTGGTCTCCGCGCTGACGGCACTCGGTCGTCGCCACGGCGCCACGCTCTTCATGACCCTGCTCGCGGCCTTCCAGGTCCTCCTGGGACGCTACGCCGGCCAGGACGAGGTGGTGGTCGGCAGCCCCATCGCCAACCGCAACCGTGCCGAGCTGGAGCCCCTCATCGGGTATTTCGCCAACACCTTGGCCCTGAAGGCCGACCTCGCGGGCAATCCCACCTTCCTGCAACTCTTGGCTCAGGTGAAGGAGACGACGCTCGGCGCCTACGAGCACCAGGAGCTGCCCTTCGAGAAGGTGGTCGAGGCCCTGAGGATCGAGCGATCGCTCGCCCACAGCCCGCTCTTCCAGGTCATGCTCGTGCTGCAGAACGCGCCGGCGAGCGAGCTGGCGCTGCCCGGGCTGACGCTGGAGGTCCAGGCGATCGAGCAACCCGTGACGAAGTTCGACCTCACGCTGACGCTCACCCCGTCGGCGGAAGGTCTGTCGGGGAGCCTGCACTACGCCGCCGATCTCTTCGACGAGGCGACCATCCGCCGACTGATCGGCCACTTCCGGGTCCTCCTGGCGGGCCTCCTCGGGGACCCCGATCGCGCGATCCGGGACCTGCCGCTCCTCACCGAGAGCGAGGAAAGGCAGCTCCTGGTGGAGTGGAACCGGACGACGGCCGACTTTCCGCGCGACAAGACGTTGCATGCCATGTTCGAGGATCAGGCGGCACGGACGCCAGAGGCCGTGGCCCTCGAGTTCGGGCCGCGAACCCTTTCCTACCGGGCGCTCGACGAGCGCGCCAACCGGCTCGCACACCGACTCCGCAGCCTAGGGGTTGGGCCGGACGTGCTCGTGGGGCTCTGCTGCGATCGCTCTTTCGAGCTGATCGTGGGGATGCTCGGCATCCTCAAGGCGGGCGGCGCCTACGTCCCCCTGGATCCCGACTATCCGCGCGATCGCCTGGCCTTCATGCTGGCGGACGCCGCATGCCCCCTCCTCGTGGTCCAGGAGCATCGACAGGCCGCCCTACCCGAGCATGCGGCGACCACCGTCATCATCGAGGCGACCCAGGAGGCGGGCGATTATCCAGCTTATGCCCCCACCCCCCTTGCGGGTCCCCAGCACCTGGCCTACGTCATCTACACCTCGGGCTCCACGGGACGCCCCAAGGGCACGCTGCTCGAGCACCGCGGGGTGGTGAACCTGGTCGCCTACCAGCAACGGATGCTGGAGATCGACGCGACGAGCCGGGTGCTGCAGTTCGCCTCGCCGGCCTTCGACGCGTCGGTCTTCGAGATCTTCGCTCCGCTGTGCAGCGGGGGCACGCTCGTGCTGGGCGATCGCGACATGCTGGCGCCGGGGCCGGACCTCGCCCGCACCCTCTGCGCCCATGCGGTCACGGTGCTCGCGCTGCCACCCTCGGCGCTTGCGGTCTTGCCCCACGCCCCCTTCGAAGACCTGCGCACCCTCGTCGTCGCGGGCGAGGCCTGTCCCGTGAGCCTCATGCGCACCTGGGCCCGGGGCCGCCGCTTCCTGAACGGCTACGGCCCCACCGAGACGACGGTCGGCGCCACCATGCACGAGGCCGCCGCGGACGACGAGCGCCTTCCCATCGGCCGGCCCATGGCCAACAAGCTCCTGTACGTCCTCGACCCCCATGGGCGGCCGGTGCCCATCGGCGTACCGGGCGAGCTGTACATCGGGGGCCAGGGGATCGCCCGGGGCTACCTCGACCGGCCCGAGCTGACGGCCGAGAAGTTCGTGCCCAATCCCTTCGGCGAGGGGCGCCTGTACCGTTCCGGAGACCGGGTCCGCTACCGGCCGGACGGGAGTCTGGAGTTCCTGGGACGGGTCGATCGCCAGGTGAAGGTCCGGGGCTTCCGCATCGAGCCGGGCGAGATCGAGGCGGTGCTCGGCCGACACCCGGCCGTTCGTGAGTGCGTCGCCATCGTCCGGGAGGACGCTCCGGGCGACAAGCGCCTGGTGGCCTACTGGTCCGGAGAAGAGGCGGACTCGACGCACTTGCGCCGCCATCTCAAGGACTCCTGTCCGGAGCACATGGTGCCCGCCGTCTTCGTGCGCCTGCCGGGCCTTCCGCTGACGCCGAACGGCAAGGTGGATCACCGGGCCCTTCCCGCCCCGGGCGACTCGCCCATGCCCCGCGTACACGTGCCACCCCGCACCCCGGCCGAGGCGACGCTCTGCACGCTGTTCGGCGAGGTGCTCGGCCTGGAGCGCGTGGGGATCACGGAGGACTTCTTCGCTTGCGGCGGCCACTCGTTGCTAGCGACCCTGCTCATCAGCCGCATCCGCAGGGCATTCAACGCGGAGCTGCCGCTCAAGTCCCTCTTCGAGCATCCGACCGTCGAGGCGCTGGCGCCCCTGGTGAGCGCGGTCGCACCGACGGCCGACGCGGGGATCGTGCCCGCTGCTCGCTCGGGACACGAACCGCTCTCCTTCGCCCAGCAGCGGCTGTGGTTCCTTGAGCAGCTGGAGCCCGGCACCAGCACCTACCACATGGCCGCGGCCGTCCGCCTGGAAGGAGGGCTGGACGTCGCGGCCCTGCGCCAGGCCCTCGCGGCGGTCGTCCAGCGGCACGAGAGCCTGCGCACGACGTTCCATGACGTCACCGGCGAGCCGCTCCAGACGATCGCTCCCGACTTCGTGCCGGACGTGCCCGTCGCCGCCATCCACCCTGACGACCTCCCGGCCCATCTAGCGGCGGAGGCCGGCGTGCCGTTCGACCTGCGCAAGGGGCCGCTCGTCCGTGCCAAGCTCCTGCGGGTCGCCGACGGCGATCACGTGCTGCTCCTCACCATGCACCACATCGTCTCGGACGGCTGGAGCATGGGGATCCTCGTCCGTGAGGTGGCGAGCCTCTATGCGGCCTATTCGCAGGGCGCAGCCAATCCCCTTGCGCCATTGCGCATCCAGTACGCGGATTACGCCCACTGGCAGCGCGAGCGCATGCAGGGTGAGGAGCTCGCGCGATCGCTCTCCTACTGGGTCGAGGAGCTGTCGGGTGCTCCGAGCCTCCTCGAGCTGCCCACCGACCGGCGGCGCCCTGCTGTCCAGAGCTACCGGGGCGCGCAGCTGGCCCTCCGGCTGCCGAGCGAGCTGGTCCGTGACCTGGAAGCCCTGAGCCGCCGCCACGGCGCCACGCTCTTCATGACCCTGCTGGCCGGCTTCCAGACGCTGCTCGGACGGTACGCCAGGCAGGAGGACGTGGTGGTCGGCAGCCCCGTCGCCAACCGCAGCCTCGGCGACCTCGAGCCCCTGATCGGCCTCTTCGTGAATACCCTCGCCCTGCGGGCCGACCTGAGCGGCGATCCGACCTTCGGCGAGCTGCTGGCGCAGGTGCGGGAGCGAACGCTCACGGCCTTCCAGCACCAGGACGCCCCCTTCGAGAAGGTGGTCGAGGCCCTGAAGGTCGAGCGGTCCCTGGCCCACAGCCCGCTCTTCCAGGTGATGTTCTCCCTGCAAAACGCGCCCCTGGAGGCCCTCACGCTGCCCGGCCTGACGCTCACTCCGCTGGAGAGCGGTAGCCACAGCGCCAAGTTCGACCTCACGCTCAGCCTGATCGAGGGTCCTGAGGGGCTATCGGGTCATTTCGAGTACGCCACGGACCTGTTCGACGAGGAGACCATCCGGCGCATGGGCCGGCACTTCCAGGCCTTGCTGGAGGGCATCGTCCAGAGCCCCGAGCGCCGGATCTCCGAGCTGGAGCTACTGGCCCCGGAGGAGCGGCACCTCCTCCTGCAGGGCTGGAACGACACCATGGCTCCTTGCCCCGAGTGCACGCTCCACGCCCTCTTCGAGG
>JAKFBU010000030.1:0-150493 GCA_036676985.1 Candidatus Sericytochromatia bacterium | reverse complement strand
CGCGGGCATCAAGCTCTGCCAGGCCATGAACCGCCAGTACGGCACGCGCTTCATCTCGGCCATGCCGACCAACCTCTATGGGCCCAACGACAACTTCGACCTCCAGACCTCGCACGTCCTGCCCGCCATGCTCCGCAAGTTCCACGAGGCCAAGCTGAACGGCACCAAGGTCACGCTCTGGGGCTCGGGCACTCCGCGGCGGGAGTTCCTACACGTGGACGACATGGCCGACGCCTGCCTCTTCCTGATGAACCACTACGAGGGCCAGGAGCACGTCAACGTGGGCACGGGGACGGACGTCACCATCCGGGAGCTCTCGGAGCTCATCGCCAGGACCGTGGGCTTCGAGGGCGAAGTCGAGTGGGACAGCTCCAAGCCCGACGGCACCCCGCGCAAGCTCCTCGACGTCAGCCGGCTGAATGGCCTTGGTTGGCGGGCGTCGATCCCGCTGTCGGCGGGACTCGAAGCCACGTACCGTACTTACGCGGAGGCCATGGTTGAGCCAGCAGTGGGTTAAGTTCCTGCCGGCGCCCCTGCGCTCCCGCTTGTCGGGGCGCCCCTACCTGCAACAGGTCGTGGGCAATACGGCCTGGCTGGTGGGTGACCGGGTGGCCCGGTTGGGGGTCGGCCTGCTCGTCGGAGTCTGGGTGGCCCGCTACCTCGGACCCACCGACTTCGGACTGTTCAGCTACGCGATCGCCTTCGCCTCCATGTTCGCCGCGATCTCCACCTTGGGGCTCGAGGCCATTCTGACCCGCGAGTTGGTCGCGGAGGGCTGCCCCGAGGGCGAGCTCATGGGGTCGGCCTTCCTCATGCGCCTCGCGGGCGCGACCACGGCCTTTTTGCTCGCGGCCGCGACCATCCTCGTGGTCCGCCCGGGGGATCCGTTGACGCAGGCCATGGTCGCCATCGTGGCGGCCGGCAACTTCTTCCAGGCCTTCGACGTCATCGAGTCGGGCTTTCAGGCGCGGGTCATGTCCAAGTTCACGGTCATGGCCAAGGGCGCTGCCTTCTTCGTGCTCTCCGGCGTCAAGGTCGCCTTGATCCTCCTCCATGCGCCGCTGATGTCCTTTGCGATCGCCAGTACGGCCGAAGTGGCCCTGGGAGCCGCAGGACTGGTCGTCGCCTACCGGGCCGCACACCACTCCATCCGTTCCTGGCGGCCGAACCTGCGCTGGATGTGGTCCCTGTTCCGTGACGTCTGGCCCTACACCCTGGCCAACCTCGTGATCCTGCTCTACATGCGCATCGACCAGGTCATGCTGGGCCAGATGGCGGGGAACCGCGACCTCGGGATCTACTCGGCCGCCGTCCGGTTGGCCGAGTCGTGGTACTTCATCCCGACGGCGATCGTTTCCTCGGTCTTTCCGAGCATCGTCAACTCGATGGCCCGCGGGGACGACACGTTCTACGGTCGCCTGCAGAGGCTGTACCGGGTGATCGCCCTGGTGAGCTATTTGGTGGCGGTGCCTACCACCTTCCTGGCCCCGTGGATCGTCGCGGTCGTCTACGGCCCGGACTACGCGGCCGCCGCGCCCATCCTCGTGACGCTGATCTGGGCCGGCCTGTTCACCAGCCTGGGCGTGGCTCGGGGCTCGTTCATGACGACCATGAACTGGACGCGCCTTCACCTGCTGACCGTCTCGCTCGGCTGTCTGATCAATATCGCCCTGAACGTCGTCCTCATCCCCCGGTACGGGGGGCTGGGCGCCGCGATCGCATCCCTCATCGCCTATGGCTTCGCGGCGGTCGGTTCCTGCTTCCTGTTCAAGCCGCTGTGGCGAACCGGGTGGATGCTCGTGAAGGCCGTTGCCAGTCCTCGGCTCTAGGAGGCCTCATGTCGCTGATCCATCGTCTCTGGCACTTCAAGCGGGCTGTCCTCGACGGCTACGCCGCGAAATCCTACTCCCAGGAAGGGGAAGACATGGTGCTGCGGCGCGTCTTCGACGATCGCCGCAGCGGGTTCTACGTGGATGTCGGCGCCCACCACCCCAAGCGCTTCTCGAACACCTACTACTTCTACCGGCGCGGCTGGAGGGGGCTCAACATCGATGCGATGCCCGGATCGATGCGCTTGTTCCGGCGCCTTCGCCCCCGGGACATCAACGTGGAGCAGGCGATTGGCCCGGACCGGCGGGAGCTGACCTTCTACGTCTTCAACGAGCCCGCCATGAACACCCTCGATCCGGAGCTGGCGTCCTCCCGCGAGATCGGGCCCTTCAAGGTGGTCCGAGAGGAGAAGCTCACGACCCGGCCGCTCGCGGAGGTGCTCGCTGAGCACGTCCGGGAGGGCCAGCGCATCGATTTTCTCTCCGTTGACGTGGAAGGGCTCGACCTGGTCGTCCTTCAGTCCAACGACTGGTCGCGCTTCAGGCCGACGTTCCTCCTGGTGGAGTGCATCGGCTTCGATGCGGCGAATCCCGCCCAGAACCCGACGGTTCAGTACCTGGAGTCCTTGGGCTACGGCATGTTCGCCAAGACCGTCCAGACGGTCATCTTTCGGGACCGGACGTCGTCATGACGGTTCGCGATTCCTTACGCTAGCGGGGAGTGGCCATGCGCATTCTCAAGATCACCACGGCGTACCAACTTTACCTCGACAAATTCTTCGCCGCGCATCCCGAACTCGTGGATCAGTCTTATGCCGAGCAAAAGCGGGTGTACGACTACGATGCGTTCGGCCTGGCGGACTTCTGGTCGCATGCCCTGGCGCCGCTCGGCTACGAGGTCATGGAGGTCACGGCCAACGTGAAGTCGATCCAGTGGGCGTGGGCCCGGGAGCACGGCGTCGCGATCGATCCCGATGACTGGGTGCGGCAAATTCCCTATGCCCAGGCCAAGGCCTTCCAGCCGGAAATCCTGTACATGGCGGAGTTCAGCTTCTTCAGCCGCGCGTGGATCGAGGAGCTGCGAGCCCAGTGCCCCAGCATCCGGTACGTCGTGTGCTGGTGCAGCGCGCCTTACTCCGACGCCGACGTCTTCAAGGCCCACGATCTGATCCTGTCCTGCATTCCGGAGCTCGCCGAAGAGTTCCGGGCCATGGGCCATCGCAGCGTCCACCTGAACCATGCCTTCGAGCCGCGCATCCTGCAGCGGATCGACCTCGATCGACCTCGGAACCTCGGCTTCACCTTCGTGGGACAGATTGCGCGGGGCAACCGGGCGCACGGTCAGCGCGAGGAGCTGCTCCGCACGCTGGCGCAACGGCGCGACATGACCATCTTTGCCCCGGCGGGAGACGTGACGCTCAAGGCGGAACTCGACTGGTTTGCCCGGCTGGGCCTCTACTACGGAATGCGGGGGCTAAAGGCCGTGGGCCTTCCTGCGTCCGGGCTGGCCAAGCTGCCGGCCATCGGCCGGGCGGCCAACTGGCCGGGGCCGCCTGCCCGGGTGGGCGTGCCGGAGCTGCGGCGTCACCTGCGTCCGAGCGTCTTCGGCCTCGCCATGTTCCAGACCCTGCACGACTCGGCTGTGACGTTCAACAGTCACATCGACATCTCGCCGCGCTCGGCGTCCAACATGCGCCTCTACGAGGCGACCGGTGCCGGGACCTGCCTGGTGACGGACTGGAAGGAGAACATCGCCGACCTCTACGAGCCCGACCGAGAGGTCGTCACCTACCGATCCGCCGAGGAGTGCCTGGAGAAGGTGCAGTGGCTGCTCGACCACCCGGCAGAGCGCGAGGCCATCGCGCGGGCGGGTCAGGCTCGGACGCTCCGTGACCACAGCTACGAGCAGCGCGCCCGGGAGTTCGACGCGATCGTCCGGGATCTGGTGGGGCGTTAAGCCAGCGCCGAGACGATCGCCGTCAGGTTGCGGGCATACGTGGCCGGATCGACGGCCTCCAGCCGTTGTCGACCGCGTGCGGCCAAGCGCGCGGCGAGGTCGGGCTCCGTCAGGAGGCGTTCGATCGCCGCCGCGAGCTCCTCGGGACGGGCCGGATCGAAGAGCAGGCCCGCATCGCCGATCTGCTCGGGCAAGGCCGTGACGTTCGAGGCGACCACCGGGACCTTGAGCGCGAACGCCTCGTAGACCGGGATGCTCACGCTCTCGAACAGCGTCGGCATCACCAGCATGAGCGCTCCCTTGTAGATGGCCGGCAGGTCCGCGTACGCGACGTAGCCGGGGTAATGGACCCGCCCCGCCAGCCCCATGTCCTGGACCGCCGTCATCACGGGGCCGAAGGCCGCATGCTGGGCGCCGGTCAGCACCAGGTGGACGTCCGGAAACGCTCGAGCGACCTCTTGGAAGGCCTGCAGGAGCACCATGTGGTTCTTGTGCGGCCAAAAGTGGGCGGGGTAATACAGGTAGCGCTCGGGCAAGCCGTACTGCGCCTTGACCCGCTCGATCTCCCCCGGTGCGAAGGATTTTTCCAGGAACGTCCGGGTGGGGGGCGAGGTCAGGACCGTGACCTGCTCGGCCCGTCCTCCCGCGAAGCGCAGGACGTCGGAGCGGACATGCTCGGACTCGGTGATGATCCGGGTCGCCGCCTGGATGAGCGCCCCGTTGACCAGGGTCCGGCGGAGGCGATCGCGCGCCGTGAAGAAGTCCGGGTAGTACAGCTCCTGCAGGTCATGCAGGGTGAAGGCGAACGGCTTGTCCAGGTAGTAGGCCGGAAACAGCTCGGGCACCGGCGAGAGGAAGGCATCGATGTCGCGGAAGGCGTCCAGCTCGGTGCGCGTCAACAGTGCGCTGGTGCGCCACTTCGTCTTCAGCAGGAAGAGCCGGATCAGCATGCGGATGCCCGCGTATTCGGGCCTGGGCAGCTTCCGGACCTCGAGCCCGAGGTGGTCGTACTCGTCGCAGTCGGGCCACGTAAAGACGACGTAGCGGTGCGTAGGGTCGTGCCGCAGGGCCTCGAGGTGGGCGATGGTGTACTGGTAGATGCCGCCGCTATGCTTTCGGCCGTATGCGACGATGCCGACCGTCTTCATCGCGTGACCCGCAGGGCCATGGAGTGCGCCAGGAGGCCGGGGTTGAGGCCGACGGTGTATCGGTTGGCGAAGAGCCGGACGAGCTGCTTGGCGATGGGGTTGAAGGCCACCATGGGCTTGTAGTGGACCGCCTCGACCTGGAGCGCATGGAGGGCGCAGAGCTCGACCATGTCCTTGGGGCGGAAGAAGCGGATGTGATCGTAGTTGTAGCTGCGAAAGCGCCGGTAGAGCGCATCGCCGTAGCACCGGTTGTCGTAGCTCACGATGCTGCCGGTGAACAGGATCCGGAGCCGGTCGAGCAGATCGAAGTAGAGGGGGACGGTCACGAGGATGTGGCCGCCGGGCGCCAGCACCCGGGTCGCCTCGCCGAGCAAGGCGGCCGGATCGAAGACATGCTCGAGGACGTCGAGCAACAGGACCACGTCGAAGGTCTCCTCCAGCTCGAAGGGGGCCGTGATGTCGTGCTCGATGGGGGTGATCCCCTTGGCCTTGAGGGCCGCGAGGGCGTCCTGGTTGATCTCCATGCCGAAGACGTGGTGGCCGCGCTGGACCAGCTCGGCGCTCGTCGTCCCATGGCCGCAGCCGATGTCCAGGATGCGCGCACCGGGCCGCAGAGGGGGCAGCAGGCCCTCTATCTTGGAGAACGAGTTGCCCTGGGCATCGATCCGCGAGAGTTCCTGGTAAAAGCCGTTGTAGTAGTCCGCGTGCATCCAGGACCTACAGGACGGAGCGCAGAATCGAGCAGATGGTTGCCACGTCCTGGTCGGTGAGGTTCGAGTAGGTCGGCAGGCAGAGCCCACGGGCCGAGGCGGCATGCGCCTCGGGCGTCAGCGCGGGCTCCTGGCGGTACATGGGCATGTCGGAGATCGGGTAGAAGTAGGGCCGCGAATCGACCCCCCGCTCCTTGAGGCGGCGCATGAGGTCGTCGCGCTGATCCGCGGTGAACTCCGGGAACTCGGCGCAGATGAGCCAGTAGACGTTTTGCGCCCAGGGGGCCGTCGCGTTGAGGCGCACCGGGAGGCCGCGCAGGCCTTCCTGGTAGGCGGCGAAGATCTCGCGCCGCCGCTCGATCAAGGCGTCGATGCGCTCGAACTGGGCGACGCCCAGGGCGGCCTGGAGGTTGGTCATGCGGTAGTTGTAGCCGATTTCGTCGTGCCAGTAGCGCTTGTCCTTGCTCATGGCGTGGTCGCGCAGCTGCTTGGCACGCAGGTAGAAGGCTTCGTCAGAGGTGGTGATCATTCCGCCTTCGCCGGTGGTGATGATCTTGTTGCCGTAAAAGCTGAAGACGCCGCAATCTCCCAGGGAGCCGACGCGGGCGCCCGCGATGGTGGCCCCGTGGGCCTCGGCGGCGTCCTCGACGACATGCAGGCCACGGGCCTTGGCGATGCGCATGATCTCGGGCATGTTGGCCGGATGCCCGTACAGGTGCACCGGGATGACGGCCTTGGTGCGCTCGGTGATGGCCGCCTCGAGCTTCGCGGGGTCGAGGCAGAGCGTGTCCGGCTCGATGTCGACGAGCACCGGCTTGGCCCCGATGTAGGCGACCGCGTTGGCCGTCGCGATGAACGTCAGGTCGGGCACGATCACCTCGTCACCGGGCTGGACGCCCAGCGCGACCAGCGCCAGGTGGAGCGCGGTGGTGCCGTTCGAGGTCGTCAGCGCGAACTCCGTGCCGCAGTACGCCGCGAACTTCTGCTCGAAGACGTCGAGATACTTTCCGAGCGAGGACACCCAGCCCGACTTGACGGCATCCAGCACGTACGCCACTTCGAGCTCGGTGATGGACGGCTCCGATATCGGATAGAAACGGTCCGTCTTCGGGGTGGTGGGGTTGGTCACGGTTAGGCCTCTTGACACGATCCGGGCGGAGGCAGCCTGCGCAAGCCTTCTGCCTGACTTTCTCCGAAATTCTATCACACCGGTACGCCGCCGGTGTCGACGCCGCCGACGGCGCCATGCGCCGGCCCGTCGGTCGTGCCGGGAGGAAGGGGGTGTGGTACGCTACGGCAAGTCTTGCCACGCCATGCGGCCGTCGTGATGGGTTGGTGGCGGACGTCCGGACCGCCTTCGAGGACCTGAAGCCACCTAGGACGATATGATCAAGCGCATGCTCAAGCATTCACCCCTGGCCGTCTTCCAGATCGGCATGGCCGTCGCGGCACGCCGGGCCCGTGCACAACGTCAGGCCGACCGTTTCGAGCGCTATCGCCGCGCGATGCGCCCGGACCACCCGCTGGCGGCGGCGCCCATGCACAACATGGACGACGTGTCGGCGGACCCGTCGGAGACCATCTCCCACTACGATTCGTTCGCCTACTGGGTGGGCAGCCGGATCAAGCCCCAGGGGCTGGGCCTGTCCCTGCTCGACGTGGGCGGCAAGAAGGGCTTCAACGCCCTGATGTCCGTTTACCACGACGTGACGGCGCTGGTGCTCGCCGATTGCCACGACGACCTTTCGCGCGTTCGCTACATCGTTCACGACGTCGGCAAGCCCTTGCCACTGGACGATGCGCAGTTCGACGTCTTCACCTCTCCGGTGTCGCTGCACACCGTCGGCCTGGCCCGCTACGGCGACGAGCTGGATCCCAATGCGCTCGTCTCCTTTCTGGCCGACCTGCAGCGGGTCATGAAGCCCGAGGCGAGCCTCTTCGTCTCGTTGCCGTACGGCCGGACGATGCTCAACTACAACAACGGCTGGGTCCTCGACATGCCGTCCATCCAGGCGCTCTTTTCGGGCTGGGACCTGGTAGAGCATCTGATCGACAACTGGTCGTCCACCGTGCCGGCCGGCGCGCTGCCGCACTTCACCCAGGACCTGGCGTTTCACAGCGACAAGCCCGGCGCCTATCGGGTCGTCTTTCTGCACTTTCAGCGCGGAAAAGCCGCCTCCCGCTAGCCACCGGCCCTGGGCGGCGCGGAACAGACTTGGTAGAATGCAGGCTGCCACGATGAAAGGGACAAGGCCATGAAGCACAGCATCAACGTCACCCACGAACAGCTCGTCATCCTGCGCGACCTCCTGCAGGAGCGCCTCGAGGACATCGAGGAGGAGATCGCCCACTACAGCGAGCACCCCGAGGACCTCAAGACGGACGCCCCCGGCGAGGATCTCTCCGTCGAGGACTACGAGGAGTACCGCGACGAGGTCCAGACCCTGCTCGACTGTTTGCCCGACGTCGAGGACTAGGGGTGCCGACCGCGACCATGAACCAGGACGAAAAGCAGCTGACCGCGCCCCCCAAGACCAGCGTGTTGGCGAGTTTCCGCGCCATGGGGGCGGTGCTGGCCATCAGCTGGCCCACCATCTTCGATGCCATGCGCAACCGCGTGACGAAGAAGCTCGTCGACGAGCGCTGCAAGTGGCTCGGGGACAGGGTGCTGCAGCTCACCCGGGCCAAGCTCGAGGTCGAGGGCCTGGAAAACTTCGATCCCGCGGGCTCGTACCTGTTCATGTCCAACCACGAGAGCCTGATGGACATCCCGCTCATCTTCGCGACTGCCCCGCGGCCGCCGCGCATGGTGACCAAGGCGGAGCTCTTCAAGGTGCCCATCTGGGGCACGGCCCTGCGGCTCGGCGGCTTCATCTCGGTCGATCGCAAGAACCGCACTCAGGCCATCAAGAGCCTCATGCGGGCCAAGGAGCTGATGGACGAGGGCATCAACGTGTGGATCGCCCCGGAAGGGACGCGGAGCCGCGACGGCTCCCTGCTGCCCTTCAAGAAGGGCGGCTTCATGCTGGCTCTCGACACGGGCGCGACCATCGTGCCGGTGGGCATCGTGGGGGCCCGCGACGTGATCCGACCCAAGACCTTCCGGGTCTTCCTGGATCAGCCGATCAAGGTCCGCTACGGCAAGCCCATCGACGCGTCGGCCTACGGTCCGGAGCGACGGGACGAGCTGATGGCGGAGGTGCGGGCGCAGATCGAGGAGCTGAGGCGGTGAACTGCGCTCGGCGGGCATGGCGACCCTAGCGGCGCGGCCGGAATCGACCGGCCCGGTCGCTAGCGATCGCCGGGACAACATCGATGTCCTGACGGGCATCCGGTTCTTCGCGGCCGCTGCGGTCGTTTGGTTTCATTACCGAGCCGACCTGGAGGCCGTCTTCCCGCCCTTGCGCGCCCTCGCGACGTGGAGTGGCGCCGGCTACCTCGGGGTGGACCTGTTCTTCGTCTTGAGCGGCTTCATCCTCAGCTACAACTACCTGCCGGCCTTCACGCGCTGGGATGGCCCCGCCTACGCCCGCTTCCTCGGCTACCGGCTGGCGCGACTCTATCCCGTCCACCTGTTCACCTTGGCCCTGCTCGTCGGACTGGTGAGTGCCGCCGCCCTCCGCGGCACCCTCCCTTCGAGCGACGGCTATACGCTGGCGAGCCTGGCGCAAAACCTCCTGTTGATCCAGGCCTGGTTGTCGCAGGCGCATTCCTGGAACGGGCCGGCATGGTCCATCAGCGCCGAGTGGTTCGCCTACCTGTTCTTTCCGTTCGCGGCCGTGGCCATCAATCGGGTCTCGACCGCCGGAAAGGCGCTCGTTGGCGCGGCGGCGAGCTTCGCGGCCATGCTCGCCGTCTTCGCCCTCCGGGGCTTTGTCCCGCATGCGCTGCTGCAAATCGGGGGCGAGTTCCTGGCGGGGTGTTTCCTGGGCCGGGCGTACTTGCTCGGGTTCCGGACTCAGGTCCGCTGGGAGTGGGTGGCCGGGGCGACGCTCATGGCCCTCCTGGTGGCCATCTGGGGGCTGGCGGGGCTGGGCTGGAGCCTGAGCCTGGTGGCGCCTCTGTTCGGGCTGTTGATCCTCTCGCTCGCGTTGGCCCAGGGGCGTGGCGTCGTCTGGCTCGGGCGTCCATGGCTCCTGTTCTGGGGCGAGGCCTCCTATGCCCTCTACATGACCCATGAGGTGGTCCACCTCGTAGGGGTGAAGCTGCTGCCGCTCGCGTCCTTCGCAGGGGCGCCCCTTCCCATGCGCCTGGCCGTCACGGCCGGCTACGCCGGGGTCATCTTCGGCTCCGCCGCGCTGACCTATCGCGTGGTGGAAAGGCCGGCGCGCCGGCTGCTGAGGACGTGGATCGTCCAGGCCCGCCGCCCAGCCTCACAGGCAACATGAAAAAGCCCCCGGGTCCGAAACCCGGGGGCTTTTCAACGACGACTAGCGCTGCTGCAGCGACGAGAGGTCCAGCTCGGTGGTCTGATAGCCCGACGGCACCGCGAACAGGGTCGAGGCCTGCGGGCCGGGCTTCACGCCGCTCACCGAGAACCGGAAGCGGGGCTTGCCGCCCACCTTGCCCTCGATCTGCATCGGCAGCTCGAGCTTGTCCGCGAACCAGACCTTGAACGTCGTCTGGCCCGTCGTCTTCTCCCAGAGCGAGCACTGTTCGCTGCCCTTCACCTCGGAGCCCGCGAGGCGCTTGGCAGTCTTGAGCTGCGCCTTCCAGGAGGCCATGTCCATGATCTGGTCCATGGAGGGCATGCCGTCCTGGGTCTGCACCGCGCTCAGGTTCGAGACCATCGCGAGCTTTTGGACCGGATCCAGCATCGTCACCTGCTTGGAGCCGCGCTTGGCCAGGATCACGGACTTGCCGCCGCCGGGGGGCTGCATCTCGATGCGGATCTTGCCGCCCTGGTAGAAGAGCTTGACCGGCGTGGTCTGCTCGGGCGCATCGGCCGTGGCGAAGCTCGTCGCCGTGCCGGTCGCCATGAACGCGCTGGGGGGCGCCGCGAGCGCAGGCGCCGCCGAGACGGCAATGGTCGCTAGAGTCGCAAGGGCGAGGCGTTTCACGGATCCTCCTTTGGATGGACACACGGGCGGCTTCATTCTATCGGATTTGATTGGCCCGTCAATCAGCTCTACCAGTCTGGACGATCCGAGAAGGCGTTTGGTTTCGTCGACTGGTTCATCAGCTGCTTGAAGAGATCCGAGGCCGTCGTCGGAGGCTCGACCGTCTCGGGAGGCTTCACGGCCTCCTGCAGCTTCCGCTCTTCGTGCTGCAGGGCATCCAGCGTCGCCTGGATCTCCGCCTCGTTCGGCAGCGACTCGCCGCCCGGCGCGGGCTGCGGCTTCTCTTGCTGCTGCGCGCCGCCGCCCTGCGGCTTCTGAGGCGGCAGCTCCTTGAGGCGCTTGGTCACGAGATCCAGGTTGTAGCGGGCATCGGCGTCCTGGGAGTCCAGCTTCACGGCCGCCTGGTAATTCTCCACCGCCTTCTGCCAGTGCTTGCGCCGATCGTTGCGGGTCTCGCCCAGGCGGTACTCGGCGTTGCCGAGGTTGTAGCGGATCCAGCCCTCGTTCTTGGAGCCCTTGGGCAGCTTCTCGAGCGCCTGGCCGAAGGCCTTGCTCGCTCCCGCGAAGTCCCCGGCCTGGTACCGCGCACAGCCCAGGTCGTAGTGGAGGCGCGAGTCTCCGGGGTTGGCCTTGATGGCCGCCTCGAGCGTGCGCCCGGCCTCGTCGTACTTGCCCGCGGTATAGGCCTTGCCTGCCTTCTGGACCTCTTGCATCCCCGCCCAGGGCCAGGTCCAGGCCGTCTGGGAGAGCGCCGCGAGCGCGAGGATCAGCCCCGCCTGGCGCGAGAGGCGCCGCCAGAGCTTGGCCGCTGACAGGTGGGAGCCGAAGGAGAGGCGCGCCCGGTACTCCAAGAGGACCGAGGCGAGCCAGAGCAAGAGACCGATGACGAGCGGCCACTGGTAGAGGCTGCGGCCGGTCTCGGCGATCGCTTCCTCGCCCCAGCGGGCCCGCAGGGCCGCGAGCAGGTCCTCGGCCGCACCCGGCGCCCCGCCGTCGGCGTAGACCCCGCCCGTCTCCTTGGCGAGCGTCTCGAGCGCGCGCAGGTTGGCCTTGGAGAGGACGGGCGTGCCCATGCGGTCGAGCCGGTAGGTGGGCTCGCCGAAGAGGTCCTGACCGTCCGGGATGCGGCCGCCCGCGCTCGAGCCCACGCCGAAGGCGTAGGCGACCGTCCCCGACTTCTGGAGCTGGGGCAGGACCTTCTTGAGCTCGCCCGCCAGCTCCTCGCCGTCCGAGGCCACCAGGATCGCGCCGGGACGGCCCCGCAGCTGCCCCTGGGCGACCTGAAGGGCTTGCTCGAGGTTCGAGCCCTGCCGGAGCTCCGCATGGCCCGGCTTGAGGCGCGCGGCGAGCGTCTTGACCGCCGAGACGTCCGAGGTCATGGGACAGAGCACCATGGCCTCGTCCGCGAAGGCGACGAGCCCGACGCGCCAGCCCGGAAGGTTGTCGAGCAGGATGCCCACGCCCGTGCGCGCGGCCTCCATGCGGCTCGGCGAGACGTCCGAGACGCCCATGCTCTTGGAGACGTCGAGGGCGACCACCAGGGTCGGGACCTCACCGGGCAGGCGCGTGCCAAGCTTGCCACCCACCCGCGGGCCCGCGGCGGCGACCAGGAGACAGGCGAAGGAAGCGATCAAGAGGCCGAGCCGGAGGGCCTCCTCGCGCTCGGGCACCCGCACGCGCATCTCGGCGAGCAGGTCCGACTCCGCGTAGCGCTCCTTGCGCGAGCGCAGCCGCCAGAGCATCTGCGCCAGGCTCCAGCCCATGGGCAGGAGCAGCACGAGCGCCCAGAGCCAGAGCGGCTGATCCCAGCTAACCATGCCGCACGCTCCCCTTGAGCACGGAGCCCGCACCCGCCGCGAGCAGGATCTGGAGGCCGACGAGCCCGAGGGCCGCCGCCACGAAGCCCCCGAAGAGCTCGGTGGGCACCCGGTGGCGCTCCACCGGGATCTCCGAGCGCTCGAGCTTGGCGATCTCGGCGTAGGCCTCGGAGAGGCTCCGGGTGTCCGTCGCCCTAAAGAAGCGTCCGCCCGTCTGCTGCGCGATGCTCTGGAGGGTCGGCTCGTCCATCTTGGGTAGGTAGAGGGTGCCGTCTCGGTTGCGGACGTAGACCTTGCGGCCGAACGTGTCCACGAGCGGGATGGGGGCCCCGCCCGCACTGCCCACGGCGATGGTGTAGATCTTGACGCCCCGTGCCCGGGCCATGCTGGCGGCGGCCATGGGCTGCAGGTAGCCCGAGTTGTTCGCCCCGTCCGAGAGCAGCACGATGACGCGGCTCTTGGCCGAGCGGTCCTCCAGCCGGTACAGGCTGTTGCCGATGCCGTCCCCGATGGCCGTGCCGTCGATGCCCACCGAGTCGAAGCCGACCCGGTCCACCACCTGCGACACCACCTGCGTGTCGGTGGTCAGGGGGCACATGGTGAGGCTGCGGCCCGCGAAGACCACGAGCCCCAGCCGGTTCTCGGCGTTCTTGGCGACGAACTCCTTGAGCACGCGCTTGGCGGCCTCGAGGCGGTTGGCGGGCTGGAAGTCCTCGGCCCGCATGGAGCCCGAGATGTCCAGGGCGAGCATGATGTCGATGCCGAAGCGTTTCTGCTCGATCCAGGTGCCCGCCCCCTGCGGCCGCGCGAGCGCACACACCATGACCGCGAGCGCCAGGATCTGCAGGCCGCGCTGGGCGAGGCCGATCCAGCGGGGGGCCTTGCGGGCATCGCCTTCGAGCAGCCGGAAGGTGGAGAGCGGGATGCCCTGGTACTTCGGGCGCCGCTGCAGCCACAAGAGAAGCGGGATGAGGGCGAGGGCCAGAAGCCAGGCGGGCTGGGCGAAGGTCATGCGTCCGCCCTCGTTCCGTCGACGTGCCCGTGCCCCGCGAACTCCAGGACCAGGTAGGCCGTGGTCAGGTGCTCGCGCAGCTCCGCGCGGTCCAGGCGAACCTTGGCGAACTTGACGAGGTCGCAGGCCGCGAAGATGCTCTCCAGATGTTGGTGGACGGCGTTGGGCACCCGGCGCCGCTCGAGCTCCACGAGCACCTCGGAGCTCGTCAGGCGGCGGCTGCTGAGGCCATAGCGCTGCAGGAGGAAGTCGCGCAGGATCTCGCTCAGCTGGTCGCAGAAGCGGATGGTGTCGCCGGCCTCGGCGACCTTCTTGAGGGCGTCCAAGCGGGCGCGGATGGTCTTGGGCGCATGCGCCGGCGCGACGACCGTCTCGTCGTCGTCCGCGGCCTGCTGGCGCGCGAGGTACCAGAAGACCAGCGCCACGACGGCGGCCACGATGGCCACGAGCGCGATCGCCCAGGGGTTGGGGCCGACTGTCAGGAAGGGTTTGAGACCGCGAATGTCCTCGAGGGGGGCCGCCAGGAGTACCAACGGATCACCTGGGCACTAGAACAGGCCGCCCGGTGTGTCGCCCGCGCCCTGGGCGCCGTTGAGGAGCTGGTTGACCGCGCCGGCGGCGCCGGCGGGCAGGCCGGGGGTCTCGGGCAGCGGAAGGCTCGGCGGGGCGCCCACGGCGGAGACGGCAGGGCCTTCGGACCTGAAGGCCGACGGGTTGGAAGCCATCGACACCAGGGTCCCGATGTTCGAGTCATGGGGACGCAAGGCCTGGGCTTCCTTGAAGGAATGGATAGCGCCCGCGGTCTGGCCGTTGTAGAGCTGCATGAGACCGTCGGTGCGCAGCTTGTCGAAGCGGCGGTTGCGCTCGGCCCACGCCGAGAAGACGGCCTGCGGGTTCTGGGCGACGATCACCGCGGGGCTGTCGGTGGCGTCGGGGGACGTGACGGCCGGGTTGTTGGCGGCGGCCGCGGCCACGACGCGTCGGCGGCCCGGACGGGGGGTGGGGCGCGGCCTGGGCGTCGGCTCGGGCTGCGGGAGGAACTGGCCGACCACGGGCAAGCTCGCCAGGGACTCGGTGACCCCGGACATGCTCGCGCCGAGATCGCCCACGAGGGGCAGCTCGCCGCACCCGGTGAGGGATGCGACGAGGGTGGTCAGCATGACGCCCTGCAGTAGTCGGGAGCGCATGTTCCCGGATCCTCCTTGCGATCGTTCACGAGGATCTTACCCCTCGCTTGGGCCTGCCTAACGCGGGGCCAGGCGCCCATTATCCCACACCGGGTGCTCTGGTGCGGTGAGGCGCACCACGTGTCAAACCCTAGCCTGAGCCGATAGGGGGCCCGGCATGCCGGGTATGGTGCGGGTAGGCCGTAGGGCCGCTCAGGAGATCCACTACCCATGAAGAAACGCGTCCTAGTCATCTACGAAACGGCCGGTGGTGGCCATTATGCCAACGCCAAGGCCATCGAGAACGCGATGAAGCAGCGTTATCCCGAGTGCGAGGTCGTGCTGATGCACATCTCCCGGGAGAGCAAGAGCCAGCGCGTCACCTACCTCTACAACTCCTACAACGACATGCTCAAGGCGGATCCGCGCATGGTGCGCTACGGCTACACCATCATGAACGCCGTCAACGCCGAGCAGCTGGTGTTCCCGCTGTTGCCCAAGGCGGCCCGCAACTTCGAGGAGTTCTTCCAGTCCGTCAACCCGGACATCATCGTCTCGGTGTTCGGCGTCTTCAACTACATCGCGCTCAACCTCATGGAGCGGCTCAGCTGGAAGGGCAAGAAGCCCTACTACATCTTCGTGACGGACCTGACGCGCAACTTCCTGCGCGGCTGGGTGCATCCCGAGGCGGACGGCATGATCACCATGCTCGAGGAGACCCGGCAGCAGGTCATCGAGTACGGGATGCCCGCCGAGCGGATCAAGGTCCTGAACGGCATGCCCGTCAACCCGAGCTTCATGGTGGCCGCCAAGTCCCGGGAGCAGGCCCGCCGGGACCTCGGCATGGCCCTCGACCGCTTCACGGTGCTCATCACCATGGGCGGGGTGGCCAACAAGAACACGATCCGCTTCTCCAAGGAGCTCGCCGAGTCCGGCCTGCCCCTGCAGCTCATCGTCGTGTGCGGCCGCAACGCGGCCCTCAAGCGCAAGATGGACCGGCTCGCGGCCCACTCCCGCATCCCCATCAAGGTCCTGGGGTTCACCGACCAGATGCCGACCCTGATGGACGCCGCGGACCTCGCCATCTCCAAGCCGGGCCCCGGCACCATCGCGGAGCTGGCGTACAAGGAGATCCCGATGCTCATCGACGGGATCTTCACGCCCATGCCGCAGGAGAAGGGCAACCTGGACTTCGTGGTGGACAAGGGCATCGGCCTCATCGTCACCCGCCGGCATGGCGTCTCGGAGCTGGTGCGGGATCTGATGGACAACCCCCAGAAGGTCGAGAAGCTGCGCGAGAACATGCGCCGGATCAACAACCCGAACGCGGTCTACGACCTGGTGGACCTGATCGTGAACGCGCAGGTGGCCGGTGAGCGGACACCGAGTTTGAGCGAGCGGTAATCAAGGTGAAGCGCCGGCCCGAGAGGCCGGCGCTTTTTTTAAGGAACCGTTCGACTTTCGACCTGGCTCAGTGTGAACGGGATTGTTGTGGGTGGCTCGAGTCACCTTCCCCTGGCAGTGACTGGCTTGAGTGATCTTACCTTGGCTTGAATACTAACCCCTTGAGGTCAACAACAAACCCGTTCACCTTGAGCCCGGTCGAAAGGCGAACGGTTCCTCCGGTGCATGAAGACTAAGAGAGCATGCAAGTCAGCCGGAAGCAGCCTACTCGACCGTCACCCCCGCGAACAGCCGCACGGCGTCGTGGTAGATGGCCTCCATCTGGGCGACGCAGGCTTCCAGCGAGTGGTGCTGCACCAGCTCCATGCTCGCCGTCCCGTACTGCTCGCGCAACAGCGGGTCCTCGCAGAGCGTCACGATGCGCTCGGTGAGGTCCTCGACGCTGCCCGGCACGTGCAGGAAGCCGTTGGTCCCGTGGATGACGATCTCGGGCAACGCTAGGGCGTTCGCTCCGATGAGCGGCAGGGCGCTCGCAGCGCCCTCCAGGAGCACCATGCCCTGCAGTTCCGCCTCCGAGGGCATGACCAGCATGTCCGCCGCCCGGTAGACTAGCGGCAGAGTCTGGTCATCGACCAGGCCCGTGAAGGTCGCGTGCTCGGAGAGCCCCATCTCCGCGACCATCCCCTTCACGTCCAGGGAGCCCGCCCCCATGAACAGGAAGTGCGCTGCGGTCTGCTCGAGCACCTTGGGCATGGCGTCTAGCAAGAGGTCGAGGCGCTTCTCGATGGCCAATCGACCCGCATAAAGCACGATGGGCTTGTCCGAGGGCAGCTTGAAGCGGGCGCGCAGCCGCTCCTTCTCGCCCGGAGCGGGCGGCCGGAAGACCGTGAGGTCCACGCCGTTCGACACGGGCACCGGCTGCTTCTCCAGGCCGCGCTCCGTGAGCATGTCGCAGGCGAGGTTGGTGGGCGCCGTGACGAAGTCGCACTGGTTCAGGAGGCCGATGACCTCGCTCCAGTACACGTTGTCCCAGATCTTGTAAGCGAGCCACTCGCGGTTGTAGGGAAAGGGGATCAGGTTGTCGGGGATGCCGTGGTTGGAGGCCACCACCGGGATGCCCAGCTTCTTGGCATGCTTGTAGGCCGCCCCGCCCATGATGGTGGGCGTCACGATCTGGACCAGGTCCGGCATGATCCGCTGGATCGTGCGCTCGACGATGCCCTCCGGCAACAAGGCCAGGCGAGGCGCCGACGCCTTGTTGGTGTTGGTCGCCAGGTGCAGGGCCGGAATGGCGCGGGTGCGGACCACGACCGTGTTGCCGTCGCGCTCGACGTAGCTGCGCAGGCCCTGCACGCCCGGAGCCAGGACCGTGACGTCGTTGCCGCGCTCGGCCAGGCCGTGAGCCAGGCGCCGGATCGTGATGGCGCTCCCCCCCAGGGTCGGCGGGTAGTACTGATCGGCCACCAGCAGGATCTTCATGCGGGGTTCCGGTCCACCTTTCTCGAACGCCACCCGCCCCAGGCCGCGGCGATCAGCATCAGGACGCCCATGATCGTGAACACCGCCCGGACCCCGATGGCGTCCGCCAAGAGGCCGACACCCGCGATGGGGACCGCCGTGGCGATGTTGGTCGCCATGTTCTGCGCGCCGAACACCTTGCCCCTCAGCCGGTCCGGGACGCGCTCCTGCAGTTCGGTCTGCAGGGGCAGGACCACCGATGCGCTCGCGAGGCCGATCAGAGCGGCGAGCGCGAAGGCAAAGGCTGCCGTTTCGGCGTTGGCCGCCGACAGGGCCAGGAGCGAGAGCCCGACGACCAAGAACCCCCCGTTTACCAGCCACGAGCGCGGCACGTCGCGTGCGACGTGCGTCACCAGCACGCTGCCGAAGGCCATCCCGAGCCCCGCCACCGCGAGGAACCAGGAGAAGGGGACTCGCAGCTCCGCCTTGGCGAACAGGATCGCCAACACGGACATGCCCGCGAACATCGCAAACAGCGTCACCTGGGCGACGATCGCCCCGCGGATCGGCCGTTCATGCCGAATATACTGCCAGCCTTCCTTTAGTTCGTCAAGCAAATCCCTTACGGAGCGCCCTTCACGGGGCGTTTCGGGGGGGTATCGCACGCCCAGATCGCACAGTCCCGCGAGCGCATACATGGCGGCCGTCGCCGCGGAGAGCCAGAGCGTCCCGATGGTGCCCAGCAAGGGCTCTGCGACCGTGAAGCCCAGGATGATGGACGCGACCATGGTGCTCGAGAAGAGGGCGTTGGCCGTCAGCAAGTTGTTGCGCGGCACGACCATGGGGATGGTCGCGGCCTCCGCGGGGGCGAAGGGCTGGGAGGCGGTCGCGATCAGGAACGACAGCGCCACCAGCGCCCACGGGGAGTGGGCCACGAAGGGCAGGATCGCCACCGCGGCCGCCCGCAGGAAGTTGGTGGTCATCATGGTCCGGCGCTTGTCGGTGCGATCGACGATCACCCCCGCGAGCAGGCCGAAGAGGACCGCCGGCAAGCCGTTGGCGATGAGCGCGAGGCTCACCATGGCATGGGAGCGGCTGTGCTCGGTGATGAGGGCGATGAGCAGGACGAAGAAGATCTTGTCGGCCACCTGGCTGAGCAGCTGAGAGATCCACAGGCACAGGAAGGGCGTGTTCCCGAGGACCTCGCGGTAGCTGCCGAAGGTGGCCACGGCGCCCTACTTTTGCTTGAGCAGGGCCTTGAACACGCCTCCGATGGCCCAGCTGGCCAATGAGACGAGCAAGGCCGCCACCATGGCGGTGAGGAAGCCGTCGATGCGGATGCCGTCGACGAGCACGTCCACGCCCCACATCATCAGACCGTTGATGACCAGGATGAAGAGCCCGAGCGTGAGGAACGTCAGGGGCATGGTGAAGAAGACCAGGATCGGCTTGACGATCGCGTTGAGCAGTCCGAGCACGGCGCTCGCGATCGCCGCGTCGGTCCAGTCGAGGACCCGGAAGCCGGGCAGGTAGTAGGCGACTAGCATGAAGGCGAGCGCAGTGGCTAGCCAGTGACGGATGAGGGCCACGATTGCCTCCGTTCGGCGTTGGGGCTGGGATGCATGAGCCCGAACGCCGCGAGAATCGCGGGCGCTACGTCGATGGTGCGCGCAGGCTTGGCTAGCGGCGGCAGGCCTACGGTCAATAATGGGACGACGGAGTCCTCTTTGGCAAGGCTGCCGTGGTTGCCCTTGCCCATGGTGAGGCCGGTGGTGAACTCGTAGCCGCGTCGCGCGGTGATCACCACGTCGGCCCCGCCCACCAGCGCGTCCTGCAGGCGGCCGAGGACGTCGGGATACTCGTTCCAGCCGATCAGGCCGTGCGAGAGGCTCAGGTCCAGCACCCCCAGGTGCCCCGACAGGCTCCAGGAGCGGCCCAGGGGGTCCATGTGGGGGCCGCCCGGCCAGAAGCTGAGCTGGGAGCCGTCCAGGGCCCGCCAGACGTGGATGCGATCGCCCTCTCGCCAGGCGATCTGGTCGACGCTCGGCCAGGTCGCGAGCTCGTCGACGAGGGCGTCCATGGTGTCGCGATCGCGCACGTACACCAGGGCCGAGCGGTCGTTGGGGGCGAAGGCCACGTCCCCGCCGCCGTCGAAGAGCCCGCCTGCTGTCAGGGGGACGACCTTGAGGCCCTTGAGCTGCTGATAGACGTTGACGGCGTAGTCCGGCACCCCGCCGATGGGGCTCTGGGCGTGATCGCCCACCAGGATCCAGCGGGCCTCGGTGACGGCCCGCTCCCACGAGCCGTAGGCGTCCATGAGCTTGCCCAGCTGCTCATCGATGATGTGCAGGCTGTAGGCGCAGCCCATGGGGCCCGCGTGGTGGCTGCGCATGTCGTGCTCGTTGAGGTAGATGAGGCTGAAGTCCGGCCGGTGGTGCCGGATCATGTGGGCGCCGTACTCCCCCGCGCGCCGGTCGTTGATGCCGTAGCGCCCGAAGATGCCCGCCCGTCCGTGTCCCGCGGGCCGAATGAAGTCCCCCAGGTAGCAGTAGCGCGGCCCGCGCACGCCGACCTCGGTGCCGAGGCCCGAGCCCCAGGCCAGCAGCCATGGCAGCTGGGCCCGGTGCAGGTAGCCGGCGCGGCTGATGGGGAAGTTGACGTTGCCGCAGGTGAGGCCGGCCTCCTCCAGGAGCTCGAAGACCGTCGGAGTGCCCTCGCTCAGGTGCTCGCCGTTGAGGTTCAGGAAGATGTCGCGCAGGACCCGCGGCAGCGTCCCCTGCATGAGCGCCTGGTGGGAGGGCCAGTAGTGGACGTAGCGGTCCTCGGCCCGGTGATACCACATGATGCCGCGGATGCCGTGCTGCGAGGGCGGAGCGCCCGTCGCGAGGGTCGTGAGCGCGGTGGGCGTGACGGTCGGGAAGGTGGAGGCGCACTCCAGATCGAGGGTGCCCGCCTGGGCCAGGTAGTCGAACGCCGGGAGCTGCCCGCGCTCCTGCTCGAGCAGGCCGGGATGCCAGCCGTCGATGACGATCAGGTGCAGGGGACGGGTATCGGGCATCGCTCCACCTTTGCGACGATCCTTCGCGCGCGGCGGCCGCGCGCTGCTCTCGCTACGCTGGGGGCGCCGGGGTCACCCGACCCGCGCTCCACCCACCCAGGACCGGGTGTCTCAAAGCTGGTTTATATTACTTAACGAAACGGCGAAAAGTCAACCACAGAGCGGACCAGCCTGGGTTGTAAGGCCCAATCAATGCCCCTACACTTAATCTATCTTCACGGATGAGCGGTCGGGGGGACGGCTGGAAAGGCTGGGCCAGACCATGGAACGAGTCTACCTGCTCACGAAGGTGCGGACCGCCCTCGCCACGGACGAGCGGGTCGGCCTGACGGGCGACCTGCAGATCCAGTTCACGGACCAGGGGCGGGGGGTGGTGACCGGAGAGGTCAACTCCGTCGAGCAGCAGCAGGCGGTGAGCGAGGTGCTGAAGGGCATCCCGGAGGCCGCCGACTTCCTCAATCGCACCCACGTACGCACCATCCATGCGCCGCACGAGCCCGAGACGATCGTGGGGGAGGGGCGCCGGAAATGATCAGAGTGGCAGCGGCGGGTGACCTGCACTGTCGGGCGGATTCGGTCGGGCTGTTCTCGCCTTGGCTCGATCGCCTCAACCAGGAGGCGGACGTCTTCCTGATGGCGGGGGATCTGACGAACTGGGGCGAGCGGGACGAGGCGGTGGTGCTCGCCAGGGAGCTCGCGTGCCTCAGGATCCCCATCCTGTGCGTCTTCGGCAACCACGACTACCACAACGAGCAGCCGGAGGTGGTGCGGGAGATCCTGGAGGACGCCGGGGCCATCGTGCTCGAGAAGGAGAGTACGGTGGTGGAGGTGCGCGGCGAGACGCTGGGCGTGATCGGCACCAAGGGCTTCGCGGGCGGCTTCGGGCAGGCCTGCATCGCGCCCTTCGGCGAGCCCGAGATCAAGATGTTCCTCCGCGAGACTTACGCCTGCGCCCAGTCCATCGAGACGGGCCTGCGGACGCTGGAGACGGATTTCCGAGTGGTTCTGTTGCACTACTCGCCCATTCCCGAGACCCTCAAGGGGGAATCGGTCGGCGTGTATCCGTTCTTGGGGTCGTCGATCCTGGGCGAGCCCATCGACGAGCACGGCGCGGACCTGGTCCTGCACGGGCATGCCCACAAGGGCACCGAGCATGGGGCGACGCCGGGCGGGGTGCCGGTGCGCAACTGCTCGATCCCGGTCATCGGGCAGCCGTATGCGCTGTACGAGCTGCAGCGGGCGCAGGTGGCGGTGGAGCAGCACTAGGTGCTGTCTCGACCCAGTTACCACCCCCCCCCTGCTTCGCTAGGGGGGCTTTAGCGGACGGCCCCCTGGCGGGGGCAGATTGGTCGGGGAAGCTCACCCTTAAACTCCAGCGCAGCAGGACTCTTTATGCCCCCCTTGCGAAGCAGGGGGGGAAGGGGGGGTAAAAAGTCGCGACTCCTGAGACTCAGACCCCCAGCGACACCGCCGTCACCAGGTCCTCGATCACCACCGCGGGCACGACCTCCTGCCCGAGCTCCGACTGGGCGTAGAGCAGGAACGACAGCACCCGCCGGACATGCGACGGCCCCACCCGGCTCATGAAGTACTGCCAGTCGAACGGATCAGGCGTCGCTTCCAGCATCGAGAGCCCGTCGTACCAGTCCCGGCGCTCCTCGCGGTGCGACAGGATCTTCCGGAAGAGCATGTCCTCCGGCCCCATGATCGTGAACGGATGGCCGTCGATCCGGACCTGCCGCACCCGGCGGAACGACTCGTCGTCCACCCGGATGTTGCCCGTGGTCCAGACGATGATGTCGATCATGACCTCCTGCTTGAAGGCCTTGTAGAGCCACCCCGCGTCCGAATCGCGCGTGAAGAAGCCGCGCTTGCCCAGGGCGTCGAGCGCGACATAGGGCAGTTTGGGCGGGATGAAGAGGTCGATGTCCTTGGTCGCCCGCCGGCGGCCGTAGGCCCAGATGGCCAGCCCCCCGCCGACCATGTGCGGGATCCCCGCCTCGGTCAGCACGTGGCACGCTTCGCGGCCGGCGGCCAGCAGGCGCGCCGCGTCCGGCACGGAGGGAGTCGGCTTGGGCTGCCCGGCCGCCAGCAGCCGCGGGCTCTCGCAGGCGTCTTCTAGCATAGGGGGACAATAGCAGGCTTAAAATAAATTTACAATGGCTGTCTGACGGCGTCGTTCCGTTGACGGGGGGCCTCCCGGACGGGTAGAGTGAAGGGCCTCGGGCCGCTGTACTCCCCACTCTGGAAGGTTTCTGGCGTTGCGCACTTCCCGACTCCTCGCTCTGGTCCTGACCACGCTGCTGCTCCTACCGACGCCCGCCCTCGCGGGCCCCGTGGAGGACCAGGTGGCGGCCATGCGCGATCGCCACGCCAAGATCGAGGCCCGCGTCGCCTCGGCGCGCGCGCGCATGCTGGACGTGCCCCTGGGCCGGGCCGAGGTGGACCTGACGCTGGGCAAGATGGCCCTCGACACCGCGAGCCTGCTGTCGACCATGCGCGAGGACCCCAAGCGCATCGAGGAGTGGCTCGGCAAGGCCAAGTCGAGCCTCGATCTGGCCTGGGTGGGGACCATGCGATCGCGCACCGTCGAGGCGCGCGGCCTCTTCATCGACGCGGGCTCCATGCCCAAGACCCCCGAGGGCGTCAAGCAGCTCGTCGAGGAGCTCCACAAGGCCAACTTCAACATGCTCATCCCGGAGGTCTTCCGGCGCGGCTACACCATGTACCCCAGCCGCTACACGGACCGGGACCCCGAGTTCGCCGCCATCCCGCAGGACCTCCTCTCCGTGCTCGTCACCGAGGCCCACCGCCGCGGGATGGAGGTCCATCCCTGGATCTGGGTCTTCAGGGTCAAGTCGCCCGGCTTCGGGGACCCGGTGCTCTCCAAGATGCCGGCGCTCGCCGCCCGTGGCGGCAAGACCGAAGACCCGCGCTTTCTCTCGCCCGCCGACCCGCGGGCGCGCGAGTGGGTCTACGGCCTCATCGACGAGCTGACGGATCGCTACGACCTGGACGGCCTCCTCCTGGATTACATCCGCTACGACGAGGAGACGCCCGACGACTGGATCAGCCAGACCACCTTCGGCTTCGAGTACAACGCCCGGCATGGCATGTTCCCGAGCTGGCCCCTCAAGCCTTACTCGCAGGAGTGGCTGGAGTACCAGCTCTGGCGCGAAGAGCAGGTCAACCTGACGGTGCAGACAATCGCCCAGAAGGTGAAGGCCAAGAACCCCAACTTCCAGGTCTCGGCCTCGACCTTCCGCGGCGAGAAGTACGCCCGTCTGAGCAAGATGCAGCACTGGCGCCACTGGTCCAACAACGCCTGGATCGACTTCACGACGTCCATGCTCTACACGTCCAAGACCAGCGACCTCAACACCTGGATCGGCTGGGAGACGGACAACTGGACCCGGACGAACTTGCTGTATCCCATCCTGGGGCCCCTGCGCATGCAGGACGTGCTCACGGAGACCCTGGACCAGGTGGAGTTCCTGGACGCCAAGAACCAGCCGGGCGTCCTCATCTTCGCGCTCGCCCACCTCAAGCCCGGCATGCTGGAGGCCCTGGCGGCCGGACCGTTCCGTCGTCCGGCCATGCCGCCCCATCGCTTCGTGATCCACGGGGTGCGGCGCACGCTCGTGGAGCTCGACAACCAGTACCTGGGACCCATCCAGGGCACGACGGACGTGGAGGGCGCGGCGAGCGTGGCGGTCCTGCGCGCGGAGCTCAAGAAGATCCAGCAGTCCCTGCCCCTGCACACGGCCCCCTACTGGCAGAATTCCTCCCTCATCGCCAGGCTCAACGACCTCAAGGCCCTCGGCCGCGAGATGGCCAAGAACCGGACCCTGAGCGCGCATGTGGCCGAGGAGGTCGCCCACCGCCTGGAGTACGCCGAGGCCCTCACCCGGGCCAACGCTCAGCGGGTCACGGCCACGCGTTACGTGCCGTCGAGCATGCCCCCGGTCGGCCCCACGACGGACCTCAAGGAGAAGCGCGACTAGTGGTCGGGCTGCGTGGGTCGGACATCCGACCAGCCGAGGCCGTCGTCTTCGACAAGGACGGGGTGCTCGTCGACTTCGCGCGCTACTGGTGCGCCATGGCCACGGCCCGCGCCGAGGCCGTCGCCCGACGGGCCGACCTCATGGCCGACGACGTCGCGGCCCTCCTGCGGGCCATGGGCGTGCCCGGCGGCGACATCGACCCCACGGGCCCCCTCGCCACCGGCACCCGGGTCGAGGAGCTGACGATCACGGCGGCCTTTCTCTATGAACGAGGCATGGGCTGGCTCGACGCCCGGGCGATCGCCGAGGCCGCCTTCGACGAGGCCGAGTCCCAGGTGGATCCGGCCGTCCTGGTGCGACCGACGGGCAACCTGCAGGCGGCCTGTGCGGAGCTTGCGGCCATGGGCCTCAAGCTGGCCGTGGCGACCACGGACCTCACGGCCAACGCCGTCCGCGACCTGAAGCTCCTGGGCATCGATCGCTACTTCGGAGCGGTGCTCGGCGCGGATGCCGTGCGCCGGAACAAGCCGCATCCGGACCTCTTCCTCGAGGCCTGCCGGGTGCTCGGCGTTCGTCCCGAGGCGGCCTGGATGGTCGGGGACGCGCTCAATGACGTGCGCATGGCGCGTGCGGCCGCGGCGGCGGGGGCCATCGCCGTGACCTCGGGCGTGAGCTCACATGAAATGCTCGAGGCCGAGGCGGACGTGGTGCTCGCGGGCGTCTGGGAGCTTCCGGAGCGGCTGGAGGGGCTGGAAGCCCCCGCGCCGAAGGCCATCGACGCCGAGGCCTGGTACGTCCTCTACAGCGACGGCGCCTCGCGCGGGAACCCGGGCCCGGCAGCGCTCGGCGCGGTGCTGGTGGCACCCGGCGGGGAGGTCGTGGCGGAGCGCTCGGAGCGGCTGGGGGTGGTGACGAACAACGTGGCCGAGTACCGGGCGCTCGTCGCGGGGCTGGTGGCCGCGCGCGAGCTCGGCATCCGGCGGCTCGTGGTGCGGGCCGACAGCGAGCTGATGATCAAGCAGCTCAAGGGGGCCTATTCGATCAAGAGCGAGGCCTTGAAGCCGCTGTATCGAGAGGCCATGGACGAGCTGAGATCCTTCGAGACCTACCGGCTGGAGCACGTGCCCCGCGCGCAGAACCAGCGGGCGGATGCGCTCGCCAACGAGGCGCTGGATCGGGATTAAACGAAGCGAAGCTTTGCTTTTCAATCCTGAAGGGAAGTTACTGTCCCCCTTCAACTCCGTTCATCTTGAGCCTGGTCGAAAGATGAACGGTTCCTTTAGGACATCGCGCTCTTGAGCGCCGAGGCCGCCCCCTGGAAGTCCTTGCGCTTCAAGGACGACTCCACGCGCGGCACGTAGCCGGCCAAGAGGGAGGCCTTCTGGATGGTGGCATCCGTCAGGATGGCACCCGAGCGGGCGATGGTCACGGCCAGCGAGAACATCTTCGACTGATCGAAGGCATTGAGGGCCGCCAGGAGCTGGTTCACCTGGCCCTCGAGCTGGCTCGCCTTGTCCATGAGCGGACCGTTGAAGACGCTCGAGACCTTGGCGAGGTTGGCGCAGACCATGGTGTTGGCCGGATTCTCGGGCGAAGCCTTCATCCCCTGCTGGAGCTGCTGGCCCAGCTGGAGGATCTGCGCGGCCTTGCTCGTGGAGGGATCGGCGAGCACGCCCGCGTTGAGGCTCACGATGCGCGAGATGTCGGCGATCGCCGCGTACTTCTGGTCGAGGATGGCCTGGTGAAGCTGGGCCACCTGCTGATCGATCTGGGCGGCCTTCTCGCTGCTGGTGGTCGCCGTCAGGCCGGTCTGGCTGCTCGCACCGACCTCGGAGGCGTTGGCCATGAGGCTCGCGAGGATCATGGCGTCGCGCGAGAGCGCGCCAGTGATGTCGGAGAGGGTGGCGAAGTCCTTGTTCTGGTGGGCCTTGATGAGCTTGCCGTCGAGCATCTCGAGCATCTTGTGCTTCTTGGTGATGCCGGCGAAGAAGGTCTCGCAGAGGGCCGCGAACTCCTCGACGGGGCCCTGCGCCTTCTTGATGGGGGTGCCCGCGACCTTGCCGGCGAGCTCGACCACCTGGGCCGACTGCGCGATGAGCTCGTCCCGGAAGAACGAGGCGTCCACGATGAGGCTGGAGCCCACGAAGGCCAGCGTCATGAAGTCGCGCGACCCGCTCGCGCGCTCGAGCTGCGACTGATAACTCGCAAACAGCTGGCGCTTGTCCTGGGCAGCTGCCTGCAGAGCCCGGGCCGACTGTGCCATGGCCTCGACCGTGCGGGCGAGATGCTCGGCGTCCCCGCTCTTGAGGGCGGCCGTCAGAACATCGTCCTGGGCGGGCGTCGCCACTGCCGCCGGCTCGGGAGCGGGCGGCGCCACGGGTTCCGGTGCGATCGCGGGCTCGGGAGCCACGGCCTCCATCGGAGCCGGGGCCGGGTCACCCAAGGTGTCGATGAACGAGTCGAGCGTGTCGGCAACCGGCGTGACGATGGGCTCGGGCGAAGGCGGCGCGATCGGAGCCTCGGCGGCACGCGGCACCGTCTTTTCCATGGAGGTGGGGACGCGGCGGGCCTTGACCTTGCCTTTTCCCTTGGAGCCCTTCTTGCGTTTCTTCTTCTTGCCCCCGAAAGCGCCGAGCAGACGGTCCAGAAAGGAGAATTTCATGAGAGGCCGGGTGTCCTTCCATTCAGAGGGGGCAAGCAGGAATCCGGTGCATTATACCCACCCGGCGACGGTCCTACCGATTCAGGATGCCTGACAACTCGGTTTGCAAGCCGTTGAAAGGCGGCCATCGGCGATTCGTGCCTGGTGTCATGAGGTGCCCTCAGGAGCGTCCTGCCTGGGTGTGCTTGATGACGAGCACCGAGCATGGGGCATGGGAGACCACCCGCGACGAGACGCTGCCCAGGAAGAAGCGCGCGATGCCGCTGCGACCGTGGGAGCCCACGACGATCACGTCGGTGTGTGCCTCGGCGGCCCGATCCAGGATGATGCTCGCCGGGTCGCCCTCACGCACCTCGGCCTCCACCCGGAAGCCCTGATCCTGGAGGACCTTGGCGCCCTGGGCGGCGATCCCCTCGGCCTCCTGACGGATCTGCGCGGAGAGCTCGGTGTAGTCGATGTAGGGTGGCCCGATCATGGTCAGGGCCCCGCCTCCCGGGCTGGGAAAGACAGTCAACAGGAGGACCTCGGTCCCCTCGCGCGGCAACAACGTGCCGAGGCGGCGCAGGGCCTCGAGAGAGAACTCGGAGCCATCGGTGGTCGCCAGTACCTTCATTGGGAGTCTCCTCTCCGGGCAGCGAACGTCGGTCAGCATACCATGCCGGTGCACGGCCTGGCGCCTGGACGTTCGCCAGCCTTGTGATGGCGCCCATGGATTGGGTATGATACCGTGGGTTCGACCCGGGCTGAATTGCCCGCAAACCCAATTGGTGACCTCATTGCAGCCGCATGAGCGACCCGCCGGGATCCCCCTACTGGTAGAAAGTTACGTCGATGATGAACGCCGACTCCATCTACATGCAACGGGCCATCGAACTCGCGCAGCAGGGACGCGGCTGGACCAGTCCCAACCCGATGTCCGGCGCGGTCGTCGTCAAGGGCGACCAGGTGGTGGGAGAGGGGTTCCACCCTCAGGTGGGGCAGTCCCACGCGGAGATCTTCGCGCTGGATGCGGCCGGCGAGTCCGCCGAGGGCGGCACGCTCTACGTGACCATCGAGCCGTGCGGGCTCGCGGGGCGGGCCGCGACCTGCGTGCAGCGCATCGTGGCCGCCGGCATCGCGCGCGTGGTGGTCGCCAGCGAGGACGGCAACCCGTTGACCGCGGGACGGGGCATCCAGGCCCTCAAGCACGCCGGCCTCGACGTCGAGGTGGGCATCGAGCGCGAGCGCGCCCGTCAGCTCAACGAGGTCTTCTACAAGTACATCACCACCAAGCGTCCCTTCGTCGCCCTGCGCACCGCCATGAGCCTCGACGGCAAGATCGCGACCGCCGTGGGCGAGAGCCAGTACATCGGCGGCGCCGAGTCCGTCGCCCAGCTGCAGGCGCTGCGCGCCACCTACGACGCGGTCATGGTCGGCATCAACACGGTGCTGCAGGACGACCCCGACGTGGTCTGCACCCTGCCGCGCGCCCGCAACCCCCTGCGCATCGTCATCGACTCCATGGCGCGCACGCCCGTCACCTGCAAGGTGCTGGCCAAGGCCGGCAGCACGGGGCTGTTGCGCCCCAACACCATCGTCGTGGTCACCAAGCACGCCCCCGAGGACCGCATCCGCGCCCTGCAGGCGGTGGGCGCCGAGATCCTGGTCGCCCCCGAGACGGGCGGCGTGTTCGACTCCCATGTGGATCTCAACAAGCTCATGCAGATCCTGGGCCGGCGCGAGGTCACGAGCATCCTGGTGGAGGGCGGCGGCAACCTCAACGCCGCGGCGCTCTCGGCCGGCATCGTCGACAAGCTCTACTGCACCATCGCCCCCATCATCATCGGCGGTCAGTCGTCGCCCACCCCGGTCGAGGGTCTGGGCGTGAGCCTGGTGGACGAGGCGGTCCCCCTCTACAAGATGCGCAGCACCACCCTCGGCAACGACCTCCTGGTCGAGGCGTACCTGCACGACGCCTGATCGTTAAGCCGCTCGATCCCGAGGCCCGGCACCGCCAAACGGCGGCGCCGGGCCTCTTGGCGTCTGCTCGACGGAGGCGCCGGACGCCGGATTATTAAATCGAGTTCGGTTTCAATTAAATGATTGTTAAATCCTCGATCGAGGGCTTGAGGTGAAATCGAGGGGGTGGTAAGGTAAACCTTAAGTTAAGAGTTAAACCTTTGGTTAAGGTTTGATTATTCCGCTTCCGCTCAGTGAAGGAGAAGACGATGATGCAAGCGCGCCTCCGCCTCGCCCTGGCCACCTCGATCGCCGCCGTCAGCACCGTGTCGATGGTCGGCTGTGGCAACGTCCCTGGTGCCATCCGCAACGATGCCGCCCAGGCCGTGAAGGGTGAAGCCGTCGCCCAGCAGATCCTGGTGAAGTTCAAGCCGGGTGTCGAGGCGCTGGATGTCGTCGAATCGGTCGGTTCGACCGTCCGCAGCAACAGCCGCACCGGCATGCAGCTCATCAAGGTCCGCGGCAACGTCGCTGACACGATCGCCAAGCTGCAGGCCTCCGGCAAGGTCGCCTACGCTGAGCCCAACTACGTCGCTCGCATGTCGGACTTCCGCGTCGAGGGCGATGTGAACGACCCGATGGCCAAGGACCAGTACACGCTGGACAAGGTTCAGGCCCGCGCCGCCTGGGACATCACCACCGGCTCGCCCAAGACCGTGCTCGCCATCGTCGACACCGGCGTGGACCACAGCCACCCCGACCTGAAGGGCCGCACCCTCAAGGGCAAGGACTTCGTCAACAACGACGACGATGCGATGGACGATCAGGGTCACGGCACCCACTGCGCCGGTATCGCGGCGGGTTCGGCCAACAACGGCATCGGCATCGCCGGTATCGCCCCGAACGTGACGATCCTCGCGGTCAAGGTGCTCTCGAAGTCGGGCAGCGGCTCGTACGAGGGCGTGGCCAACGGCATCATCTACGCCGCTGACCAGGGCGCGCAGGTCATCTCGATGAGCCTCGGCGGTCCGTCGACCTCGAAGGCCCTCGAGGATGCCGTCAAGTACGCGATGAGCAAGGGCTCGGTCGTCGTCGCCGCGATGGGCAACGACGGTCGCGAGACCACCAGCTACCCCGCTGGCGTCCCCGGCGTGATCGCCGTCGGTTCGACCGACAGCGCCGACCTCAAGTCGTCCTTCTCGAACATGGGCAAGCACATCTCGATCTCGGCCCCCGGTTCGAAGATCCTCTCGACCCTTCCGATGCTGGCCAACCCCATCGGCAAGACCGAGTACGGCGTCCTCTCGGGCACCTCGATGGCCACCCCGGCCGCCGCTGGTCTGGCCGCGCTGATCCGCGACAAGTACCCCTCGCTGGATCTGGCTGGCGTCCGCGCCAAGCTCGAGCAGTCGGCCGATGACCTCGGCGCCCAGGGCTTCGACAAGAGCTTCGGCTTCGGTCGCATCAACGCCCTCAAGGCCCTCTCGATCTAAGAGGCTTGCAACAAGGAGCGCCCCGCCACTCGGCGGGGCGCTCATTGTTTCTCCGATCGCTGCACCTCCCCACGACAAGTTCCCCCTTTGCCGCCAGGCAAGGGGGGCTTTTGATGGCTGGGGGGAGAGCAGAGGTTGGGGATGGTTGTGGGTGGTAGCGCCGGGCGGCGATCGCCCTACCGAAACAGCGCGTCGAACTCGGCCTTCAATCGCTTGCCTTCAGAATTCTCGGGCATGGCCAGGGTGCGATCGCCCAGCTTACCGGCCGGGATGACCCCCAGGAGTGCGTTCGTCAGGAAGACCTCGCTCGCCTCGTACAGGTCCCGCGGCACCAGGGGTGCCTCGCGCACCTGATCCCCCAGGCGCTCCATCACCCAGGCCCGCGACACGCCGGGCAACGCCCCGCTCTCGAGCGGCGGCGTCGCGATGTAGCCCTCCGAGAGCACCGCGAAGACGTTCGTCGTGCTGCCTTCGACGATCTGCCCCGAGTCGTCGGTCATCACAGCCTCGTGGAAGCCCCGCCCCCGCGCCTGCTCGCGCGCAAGCAACCACGGCAAATAGCTCAGGCTCTTGAGGCCCTTGGTCGGCGAGTTGGCCCCCGGGTGCCCCCGCACCAGACACGTGTCATAGGGGGCGGCCGGCTCCTGGTACGGGTGGGCCATGGCCATGAGCACCGCGAGGCCCTCGGGAGACCCCAGCGTGAGCGTGAGGCGCACCCGCGCGTCCGCCAGGCCCGCGGCCTCCACCACCCGCGCCAGGTCTTGAGCGATGTCCGCGCGCTCGCGCGGCACGTCGATGCCCAGCTGCTTCGCGCCCGCATGCAGGCGATCCAGGTGACGATCCAGCAGCGGCATGCGCCCATCGACGGCACGGATGGTCTCGAACAGCCCGTAGCCGTAGAGCAGCCCCTCGTCGAGGGCACTGACCCGTGCCTCCACGGCGCTCAGCAGTTCACCGTTCAGGACAACTCGCATGCGGTCTCCACTCCCAACGTGCGAAAGAAGGCCTTGGCCTTGTCGAGCGTCTCCTGGTATTCGGAGGCCGGATCCGAGTCCGCCACGATCCCGCCGCCCACCTGCAGATAGGCCGTCCCATCCTTCAGGATCGCCGTCCGGATGACGATGCTCAAGTCCAGGTCGCCGTCTCTCCCCATGTACCCGATCGAGCCCGTGTACAGGCCACGGCGGGTGGGCTCGAGGCCCTCGAGGATCTCCATGGCCTTGAGCTTCGGCGCGCCCGTGATGGAGCCGCCCGGAAAGGTCGCCCGCAAGAGGTCGACGGTGTCCCGGTCGGCGCCGAGCTCCCCGGCCACCGTGGACACCAGGTGCCAGACGGTCGGATGGGCCTCGAGTACGAAGCGCTCGGGCACGTGCACGGAGCCGATCCGGCACACGCGGCCCAGGTCGTTGCGCTCCAGGTCCACGATCATCAGGTGCTCCGCGCGATCCTTCTCGCTCGTGGCGAGGGCGTCCGCGAGCTCCCGATCCTCGGCGGGCGTGCGGCCGCGGGGTCGGGTCCCCTTGATGGGAGCCGTCTCCACCCGGCCCCGGCGCAGGCGCAGGAAGCGCTCGGGAGAGCTGCTCAGGACCGTGAACTCGGGCCAGTTGAGGAAGGCCCCGAAGGGGGCGGGGTTGCGTGCCCGCAGCTCCTCGAAGTAGGCGTGGGCGTCGCCTTCGAAGGGAATGGCGAAGCGCTGGGAGAGGTTGGCCTGGTACAGGTCGCCCGCAGCGATGCGCTCCTTGAGGGCGCCGACCGCCCGCAGGTAGGCGTCACGGGTGAAAGTCGCCCTGGGAGCGCCGGCGGCCCGCCCGGGCGGGACGGAGTCGTAAGGGGGGAGCGATCGCAGCTCCCGCTCCCATTCCGCTCGCTTGGCCTCGAGCCGGTCCTCCGGCTCGCCCGGCGCGGGCGTGACGCACAGGAGGGGCGTTCCGGAGGCCGGAATGGCGACCACCGCGTCGTAGAAGGCCCAGGAGAGCTCGGGGGTGTGCAGGTCGTCCTCGGTCCGCCGCGGTAGCCGCTCGAGCTGCCAGCCGAGGTCGTAGCTGAGGAAGCCGACCCCGCCGCCCCAGAAGGGCGGAGTGTCACCCCCGGGAGCGAGGCGCCATGCGTCCATGACCTGGCGGAGGGCGTCGAGGGCATGACCGCGCGAGGTCTCGATGACGCCGTCGCGCTCGAGGATCCGCAGCTCCCCGCGGCAGGTCAGGGTCCAGCGCGGACGGAAGCCGACGAACTGCCAGCCGTCGGGGGCATGGCCGCTGTCGAGGATGAAGCCGTGGGGCTGAGAGGCCGCGAAGGCGCGGAGTTGCAGGGGGTCGAGATCGATAGGACGTACGTACGGCGAACTCATGCGCTCACTTTAGCACGCCCATCGGGCGTCCTGGAAGGGCTAGCGGATCGAGACGGCGCGATCCGGCTGGGGCTGAGGCGAATTGACCGTCGCGGGGCAGCCGGCAAGAAGGCAGGCCGTCACGGCGGCTAGCAGCAGGTACGGCATGGCTTCCTCCTAGGGAAAGGCGATCGCGAGCGACGACGTGGCGGTGCTTCCGGCGACGATGCTGGCGGTGGCGGTAAAGGTCTTGGTGGCACGCTGGCCGTTCTTGCGCATGGCGTTGACCGTGACGGAGGTCGTGCTGAGGCCTGCGGGAACAGCGGGCGCGTTGCCCCACGTGAAGGAACTGGTGTCGGCGAGCGAGGTGCCCGCAGGACCCGTCGCCACGGTGCCCGCCGGGCTCTCGAGCCGGGTGGCGTAGTCGGTGATCGTGTAGCCGCCCGAAAGGGCGACCGTGAGGGTCAGGCGCCAGTCGCCGACGGGCGTGGGGGGCAGGACCAGGCTCGGCAGGGTCACCGGGGTCACGACCTGCGGAACGACCCCGAACGGGGCCGAGGTCACGCTGCCGAGCGACATGGTCTGGCCCGCGTCGCCGAAGGCATCCAGTCGCGCCACGTAGGTGCCGGGCGTCAGGTTGTCGGCCGAGAAGGTGAACCGGCTGCCTGCGGCAATCGGAGCGAGGGCCGTGCCGGGATAGGACTTCACGTACGTCTGACCGTCGGCCTGGCGCGTGATGGTGACCTTCAGGGATCGTACGTCCGAGGAGACGTACTGGACCCGGCGGCCGGCGGGCAAGACGACAAGGGCGCTGCCCGTTCCTGTGACGTCCCGGGCGGCGCAGCCGGACGCGACGAGCCCCAAGAGGGCCGTTGCCGCCAGCTGCCGTCCGAGACCCATGGCCGCGATCCCGAAGGGTCCTACCGGATGACCACGGCAGGAGTCGGGGTGTCGATGATGGTGACGCCGGCGCTGCCGCTGCCGATGGGGCTCGCGAGCAGCTTGAGCGTCGGCATGGTGATGGTGGTCGGCGTCTGGCTCGCGGTGACGGTGAAGCCGCTGGAGGTGCTGTTGCCGAGCAGGGTGGTCATGGCCGTCTCGAGGTAGGTCTCGACCTTGGCCTGGTAGCTGTAGCTGGTGACGGTGTCGCTCACCTTGAGGTTGTCCACCGTGAAGCTGAAGGTGTTGTTGCTGAGCTTGCTCGCGAGGGCTGCGCCCGTGAAGTCGGCACGCGTGATCTCGGTGAAGGCCCCGCCGTTGACCGAGCCGAGCACCGTGACGCGCGCGGCCTGGATGTCGCTCGCGAGGTACTGGACGCTGCGGGCGTCGGTGGCCTCCGTCAGGAGGCGGGCGCTGCCGTAGGTCGGGCCGGAGAGGGTGGACGTGGAGCCGCAGCCGGCAAGGGCGAGGGCGACGAGTGCGAGGGTCAGGGTCTTCTGCATGGCGATACTCCTTTGGCCACTGAGCAGCGCCTCGGCACGAGTGGCTGCGTTCGACACATTAAACGTATCCAATGAAGCTGAAAGAACCCTGAAGGTCGCTCGGCTAGGGACGTTTAGACGGCGAGCCGGTCGCGTATGTACTCCATGAGTGGCCCGTCTAGAAAGGCGTTGCATGCCCGCGCAGTCTGCCCGAATCATCGTCGTCGAAGACGCCCCCGAGGTCGCCGAGCTCGTGGCCGTGCGGCTTGGCGCGGAGGGCTTCGAGGTCCGCGTCGCCACCGACGGTCAGGCCGGGCTGTCGGCGGCGCGCCAGGACGCTCCCGACCTCGTCATCCTCGATCGCTCCCTGCCCGGCATGGACGGCCTCGAGGTCTGCCGGCGCATCCGTCAGACGTCGGACGTGCCCATTCTGATGCTGACGGCCTTCGGGGAGATCCCGGACCGCATCGAGGGCCTCAACAGCGGCGCCAGCGACTACCTGCCCAAGCCCTTCGACCTGGACGAGCTGGTCGCACGCGTGCACGCGCAGCTGCGCATGCGGCGGCCCCAGCCCAAGACGGTGCATGCGATCGGAGATCTGAGCCTGGACGTGGAGAGCCGCCAGGTGCGGCGGGGCGACGCGGAGATCTCCTTGACCCCCAAGGAGTACGAGCTGCTCAAGTGCCTGATCCAGAATCCCAACAAGGTGATGCCCCGCGAGCGGATCATCGAGGCGGTCTGGGGCTACGACTTCGAGGGCGAGGACAACATCCTCGAGGTCTACGTGCGCCACCTGCGCAACAAGATCGAGCAGGCCGAGCGGCCCAAGCTGATCCACACCGTGCGGGGCGTGGGCTACGTGTTGAAGGGACTCTAGCGGCTCTGCTTCCAGCGCACCAGGATGGTCTCGCGCTGGAACAGGCGCACGGCCAGGGCCATGGCCACGAGGCCCGCAAGGAGCACCCCGCCCGTGGCCCAGAGGACCGTGGGCACGCCCAGGAGCAGCCCCCGGCTGATCTGCGAGACGAACAGCCCGATGATGGGCAACACCAGGAGACCGCCGATCTGCGTGGCCGAACGCACGTCGTTGACCCGCGAGCTGACGTTGACGAGCACCATCACCGTCAGGAACGTCAGGGCCGGGGCGAGCCCCGCCATTCCGACCAGCCACGCCGGGCTCATGAGCGTCGCCTGCATGACCCGGCCCGCGCCGAGCCCGAGGCCCGCCAGGAGCGTGACGAGCCAGGACGCCCACGTGAGCACGAGCCCCGGCAACCCGGCCGCGATCGCCTTGCCCAAGAGCAGCTCGCCCGTCCCGATGGGCGTGGCCAAGAGCGGCTCGAGCGTTCCTTCCTCCTTCTCGCCCACGATGGAGTAGGCCGCGAGCGCGCTCGGCACCGAGACCGGAAACACCAGCCAGATGAGGAAGAACGGGGAGATGGCGACGAACTGGGCCGCCTCGGCCCGGGTCGCCCCCTCGAGCAGGGCAGGCAGCACCAGGCCCTTGGGCGGAGCGCCCTGGGCACCCGCGGCCGCGAGCCCCGCCGCATAGAGGGCGAGCACCGCCAGCGCCGTCAACAGGAGGGCCGGCACGAGCATGGTGGCCATGAGCCCCGGGTTGCGCGTCAGGTCGCGCAGCTCCTTGCCGACGACGATGAGCGAGCGGGAAAAGCGGCTACTCAAGGCGAAGACTCCCCGTCAAGGACAAGTAGACCTGCTCCAGGGAGGCCTTCTCCTCGCGGACGAAGCGGATCTCCGCGCCCGCCTCGACCAGGGTGCGCACCACGGCCGGATTCTGGTCCTCGGGGTTGCTGAGGATCACCACCAGCTCGTGGTTGCGCCACTGGACGCTCTGAACGAACGGCAGGCCGGAGAGGGCCGAGAGGAGGCGGTCGTCGCGCCGCACCAGGTCGATGACCGTCCGGCTCCCGAAGCGGGTGGAGCGCAGCCGAGCCGGCGTGTCCACGGCGATGAGCCGGCGCTTGAAGACGCCGACGCGATCGCACAGCCGCTCGGCCTCGTCGAGCAGGTGCGTGCAGAGAAAGACCGTGCGCCCCTGCGCCCGGAGCTCCAGGATGAAGTCGAGCACGACCCGGGCGGCTTCCGGATCCAGGCCCGAGGTGGGCTCGTCGAGGAACACCAGCTCGGGGTCGTGGATGAGGGCGCGGGCGATGGCGATCTTCTGGCGCATGCCCTTGGAGAAGCTGCCCACCGGGTCGTGCCGGCGTTCGTAGAGCCCGAGGATCCGCAGGTAGCGCTCGATGGCCTTGGACACGTCCGATACGCCGTAGAGGCGGGCGTAGTAGCGGAGGTTCTCCTCGGCGGAGAGCTTGCGGTATAGGCCCGGGGTCTCGGTCAAAAGACCGATCTTGCGCCGGACGGCCTCGCCTTCGGTGACGACGTCGTGCCCGACCACGCGGGCCGAGCCGCTCGACGGCGCGATGAGGCTCGCGAGCATGCGCATGACCGTCGTCTTGCCGGCACCGTTGGGGCCGAGGAAGCCGAAGACCTCGCCGGGGCGAACGGTCAGCGTCAGGTCCTCGACGGCCGTGAAGGTGTCGAAGCGACGGGTCAGGTGCTCGGTTTCGATGGCCAGGGTGCCTTCCACCCCCCAAGCGTAACGTGAGAGGAGGCTTCCGGCAAGGTGTCGAACGGGTATAAGACGGGCATGGAGGCTGCATGAGGAACCACTGGAGCGCATGCGCGGCGGTCATGGCCATGGGGCTCATGAGCGCCTGCCAGATCTTCGCCCCCGCCGCGATCCAGCAGGCGGCCACCGTGCGCGTGCAGGGCAGCGTCTTTTTGCCTGCCAAGCAGGTGGTGGGTCAGGAGGGCGCTCCGCTCGTCGAGAAGCCCGGGGTGGGCACGGTCGTGCGCCTCTACACCCGTGACGGCCAGGGCCTCAATGGCCTGACCGACGCCCGGGTGGACGGGACGGGCCAGTTCGCCTTCCAGCAGGAGGTGCCCGAGGGGCTGTACCTCGCGGTGGCGACCGACGGCGCCAAGACCCGGGTCATGGCCTTCCTGCGCCTCAAGTCGGGCACGCCCTCCACGACCCTGATCACGGCCGCGAGCACCATGGTGGCCAACCGCCTCGGGCGCACCCGCCTCAAGCTCACGGGCCTCCAGCAGCCGGAGTTCGACGAGATCGCGGCCCAGGCCCGCAGCATGATGCTGGACGCCGACGTGCCCGACCTCAGCCCCGAGGGCATCTCGGGCTCAACCGACGCCTTCTTGGCGGGCCACCAGATCATCAAGAGCCGGATCGAGAACCTCCTGAGCCGGCTCGCCCATGAAGAAGGCTTGAGCGACGATCCCACGGCCATCCTGCCCGTGACCGAGACCCCGCGACCCGGGGCCTCGACCTCGCCCACCACCGCTCCCGATCCGGTCTACACGCCCGTCCCCAAGCCCGCGCCCACCACCCTGGACCTGTCGCAGGCGGGCACGCTGGCGGTCCTCTCGGAGCGCCGGACCGACTCGACGCCCCACTGGGCGGAGATGGACGGAGGCCAGTTCCTGTGGGTGAGCTGCCCCGCCTCCAACTCGATCATGCGCTTCGACCGGGCGCGTCCCGACTGGGGCTACAGCCGCCCGACCACCAACCTCCTGCGCGATCGCTTTGTGCCCGGGCAGCTCGCCATCGACGAGACGGGCTCGTCCCCCGTCGTGTGGGTCGGCAACCAGCGCTCGGACGGTACCCGCGTGGCGCGCTACGACGAGTGGGGCAACTTCCTGGGCTCGGTGGACGTGGGGCCCGCGCCTGCGGTGCTCGGCATCGACACCGACGGCCTGGGGCGCAAGGTCTGGATGGGCGTGACGGGTGACGACAGCGGCAAGATCGTCGTGGCCGACACCGCCGGGCGCCTCGTGAGCACCGGGAACGTGCGGGGCAAGCCCTCGCGCCTCATCGGATGGCATCACAGCTTCGGCTCGACGGTCCTGGACCGCATGTGGATCGCGACCTCCGAGGCCCTGTACGCCGTGCCGGTCTACGATGCCCGCAACCCGACCATGAGCCTCGCGGCCGCCGAGGCGGACCTCTCCGCGGTGCCCGGGGAGCTCCGGGCCTTCACCATCGCCCCGACTGGCCGGGTCTTCGTGGTCAAGCAGGACACGGGCAACGCCCGCGCCATCCTCGCGGAATTGAACCCGCAGACCCTCGGCCTCGTCTCCCCGGCCTGGGCGCCCGTCGACACCACCGCCCGCGTCGTCGGCCTGGTGAGCGACAGCCTGGGCCGCCCGTGGATCGTCACCGAGAACGAGGCCTACCGCTTCACGGGCTCGGACGTGGCGCGCTTCACCAACACCCGCCGGATGCTCGGCCTCTTCCCCGGCCGGGACTACACCTTCTGGTCGCTGCACGAGGGAGCCCCTCAGCTCCTCAAGCGATCTTACGGAGATTAAACACCTCTTTAATGCTTCTTTAATGCTATGAGCGGCCTGACGACTTGCTTCCAGGTCGCTCACTCGGTATGCTGAGGTCAGGTTGTTAACCTGGCCTTTAGATGGTTTTGAAACAACCCCAACAATTGAATCGATCGTGGGATAACCGAGTAAGCCTCAGAAAGGACGTCATGAGTCTTCACCGAAACCCCGTTGTGGCCCTGGTTGCAGGTGCTGTTGCCCTCTCGCTGCTCGCCGGTTGCGGCGGGTCGCCCGCCGGCCGCTCGCTGAGCAGCACATCGACCGTCGTCGCGAACCTGGACGCGCTCGCCAAGCCGCTCCAGGCGCGCACCTTCAAGACGCTGAAGGGCACGGTCACGATCCTGTTGCCGGACGACATGCAGGGCCTCAAGCACCAGCTCTTCCGCTTCGAGACCAGGAGCGCCAACGGCCAGACCAATGTCGTCCAGTGCGCGCACAACATCGACCTGGCGCCGTACATTCCCCTCAAGGTGGGGGACCAGGTGGAGGTCAAGGGCGTGTTCATCGAGGAGCAGCCCTACGACGTCATCCACTGGACGCACCACGACCCCAAGGGCGGCGAGGGCGGCTACGTGAAGCTCAACGGCAAGCTCTACCAGTAAGCAAGCAGCCCGCCTCCCTTTGGAGGCGGGCCTTTTCCTTTTGTCCCGTACCTGGAATCTGCTTTCCTGGCTTAGGCATGCCGTCACCCCGGCGAAAGCCGGGGGCCAGGGTCTGCGATCCGGGAGGTCGGCGCCTAGAACCCCAGGTACTCGCGCCGCACGGCCTCGGGCGACTTCTGGAGGTCCCAGACCTTCAGGCCGTCCAGGAGGCCGTTGGTGCCGCCGAGGTAGTTCGCGCCGAGGTTGTTACCGGCAAAACAGAGGCGGCTGAACGGGCTGCCCGCGTTGATGGGCCCAAAGTACGGGATCTGACTCACCTGTTCGCCGTCCAGGAAGAACTCCACGCCGCGATTCCCCCAGGTGAGGGCCAGGTGGTGCCAGGTGCCCGCCACCCAGGGCGTGCCGCTCGGCCGCCACTCATTGCCTTGAGAGGTCGTGCCATCCCAGCTCCCGAGCGTCAGCCGGTTGGTTCCGTCCTGGTTGCTGGACTTCCTGACGAGCAGCAGCTCGTTGCCCGAGGCGTTCACCAATCCGAAGATATCGCCCAGGTCCTTGTCGCTCGCCCAGTTGTAGGTGGGCTTGTACCAGAACGAGATCGTGCCCTGATAGGGGCTGTAGTGAGCGGCGTCGAAGGAGAGGCGATCGGCGCCGAAGTTACCCGCGTAGGGAGAGGCCTGGCCATTCTCCTCGACCTGCAGGCCGTCGAACCACACCGTGCCCGTCTTGTTGCGGAAGATGGGGTAGACGTTCGCCGCACCGCACTCCTTGCTGAAGGTGTGCGTGGCGGTGACGCGCGTCCAGTCGAACGTGCCGACGGGCATCGCGGTACTGAAAACTTCGTAGCCCCCCGTGACGGGCAGGGCATCGACGTAGAGGGCGAAGTCGGACGCGTTCTGGGGGCCCTGCACGTTCTGCCCCTTGACCCACACCGAGAAGGTATAGGTCTTGCCTGGCTTGAAGGTATGCGTCAGGGGGTACCCGACGAACGTGCCGGTGGCGGTGCTCTTCTCGATCTTGAGGGACCGGGTGTCGAACAGGGCCTCGGGGTCCAACGAATAGGTGGCGCCGGAGCTGATGAGCGTCATCCCGTCCGGGATGCCGTCGGCGTTCGAGTCGGTCTCGAAGCTCGAGTTGGAGGGAATGACGTTGAGCCAGTTGTCGACCATCACCGCTCGGCCCGAGCGCCCCTGGGCGAACGTGACGCCCGTGCTCTCGAGGGAGTTGGCGAAGCCCTCCTGCAAGAGGCTGCCCGACCCGCCGTAGTCGGTCGCGGCCCCGCCCGTCTCGAGCTGCACGGCATCCACGTAGACGCTGGACGGGAAGGTCGCCTGGCCGATGCCGCTGCCGTTGCGGAGCATGAAGAAGGCGCGGTCGGTGGTGTTGGCGGCAACCAGGGTCCAGGAGTAGCGCTGCCAGCTGGTGGAGAGGATGAAGGTCGGGCTCGTGACCTCGAAGAAGGGCTTCTGGTAGTTCAGGCAGAGGGCGAGCTTCTCGCCCCCCACGGCCCCCCGGGCATAGACCGAGAAGGTGTAGGCCGTCCCCGTGGCGAGCTGGATCCCGAAGGTGTCGGTCGAGTCGTTCCAGCCCTGGCCGAACCAGGTGTCCCCCGCCGCGTTGACCGTCAGCTTGATGGAGCGCTTGCCCTCGAAGACCACGCCCGTCTCGGCCGACCAGGAGGCAATTCCGGGGTTGTTGAGCTTCCAGTAAGCCAGGCCCGTGCCGCCCTCCTCGAAGCTGCCGTTGACGAGCTGGTTGCGGGGGCGATCGCTCAAGGAAAGGCCGAATTTCCCGTCGGATCCGGGGCGCATGACGTGAATCGGGTCGACGTTGAGCAGGAGCGCCTCGTTGACGAGGGCCTCCACCTCGCGCAGCTTCTCCTCGGTCAGGGTGGTCGTGAGGGCACTGAAGCGATGCGTGCGCGTGACGGCCTCGTAGGTCACCTTGGAGAGGACGTTCGCCGCTGCAAGCCCATGATGGTCCCATAGCAGGGCGACCGCCGTGGTGGCCGTGGAGAGCTGGACGGCCGCTCCCGAGACGGAGGTCCAGCCCGATGTCGTGAACTGCACCAGCGTGCGCAGGCGGAACGCGGCGTTGCCCGCTCCGCCGAGGGTCTTGTTCGACTCCAGGAGGTAGAGTCCCCCGACGGCCGGGGTGAAGGTCGGGAGCGCCCGGACGGTGAAGGTCCCGTCGCTCGCGGTGATGCCCGTGCCCTTGGCCTGGAAGGTCGCGGGATCGATCAGCGTGACGGTGGCGTTCGCGCGAACCTGCGAGGCATTGGCCTGCGTCTGGTAGCCCTCGGGCAATATCAGCTGGCCTTGCAACTCGGACGCCGACACGACGACCGGCGGGGGCGTCACCTGGGCCGGAGGCTTGCAGGCGATGAGCAGGAGCGCCGCGCAAAAGGCGAGCAGTAGTCTCAAGCGTTCCATGGGCCTACTCCTGCACCAGGCCGCGGTAGTCCCGGAGGATCTCCTCGGCGCTCTTGGGGTAGTCGTGGATCCGGAAGTCGTCGAGGGCCGAGTCCACCATCGAGGTGCCGTCCGGCTCGCTGCCGACGTAGAACGTTCCGCTCGGTCCCATGTTCAGCACGAGCCCCAGGTTGGTGGAATAGCTCCGGTACTCGCGGCCGTTGAAGAAGAAGCGGTACTGACCGGCCGCCGTGTCCCAGGTGGCGGCGATATGATGCCACTCGCCGGCCTTGATCTGCGCCACGTCCGAGGGGCCCATGCCGACGCGCACGGCGCGCGAGTTGTCTGCCAGGTTGTCGATCATGTAGAGGTAGAACTGGGTTCCGATCTTGTGGAAGCCGATGTTGTTGGCATTCCCGCCGGTCTCCCGGAAGAAGACTCGCGTGGCGGTCTCCGAGCCGTTCCACTTGGGCTTGAACCAGAAGGAAAGGGTCCCGCGGGCGGCGTTGAAGTTCCCGTACGCCGGGGAGGTCAGCTGGGACGTGGTGGGCAGGAAGCGCTGCACGCGGTTGTTCATCCAGTCCGCGACCACCAGCGTGCCGTCCGGCGCGAAGGCGAGCCCGCGCGGGCGGTCGAACTGGCCGTTGCCGGTGCCCAGGGCCCCGAGCTGCCTCATGTAGGTTCCCGCTCGATCGAACTTCTGGACCCGGTGGTTGGCTCCCCAGCCGTCGCTGACCCACACGTTGCCCGCGTTGTCGATGACGGCGTCCTCCGGCTGATCGAACTGGCCGCTGCCCGTCCCCTGCGTGCCCCACTGCGAGACGTAGTTGCCGTTCGGGTCGAACCGCTGGATCCGGTGGTTGGCGCGATCGCACACGTAGAGGTCCCCGTTGGGGGAGACGGCGAAGCCGGTGAGCGTGTTGAACCAGCCGTTGGCATTGCCGCTCCACTCGTTGGAGTAAGCCGCGAACCGACCGCTGGAGTGCTCCTGGCGCAGGACGCGCTGACGGACGTAGTCGTAGCAGGCGCCCACCAAGTTGGCGGTGAAGGGATCGTAGCCGTCCTCGGTGCCCAGGTACACCCCGTCCGAGAGGCGGAACCGGTAGTTGCGCGGCAGGGACAGGGTGGGCTCGATGTAGCCGCAGACGACGAAGTACTCGCCGTTGGTGTAGTAGCCGTGGTGATCGAAGTTCATGGTGCCCGCGGGCACCGGACAGGAGATGTCGCGGACCCAGGCCATGTTGTTGAACGGATCGTAGACCCGGATCAGGAACGTGGTGCCGGGGCCCGTGTCCTCGGGGATGTAGAGGTAGCGGCCGTCAGTGGTGAGGCCGTAGTTCATCCAGCCGAAGGTCGTGCCCCAGGGGTGCGCGTCGTTGTTCGCGCTCGCGATGGTTCCCGTGCCGTTCTGGAGCATGTAGCCGATCTCGCCCATGGTGGCGGGATCCAGGACGATGATCTTGTTCGCTCCGGTGCCCGAGCCCCGGTAGTACAGGCGCTTGTTCACGGCGGCCAGAGAGCCCCGGACGCTGCCGAGGTAGGGCGTCGGTCCCGGGCCCGCCACCTGGCCGCCCGAGAGATCGATCTTGTAGAAGCCCCCGTTGGTGGCATGACCATCGTGGACGTAGAAGTAGTTGCCGTCGGTCGCGATGGCGTCGGTCTCGCGGACCAGGGCTTGGTTGCCCCACAGGAAGCTTCCCGTGTAGTTGGCCGCGGTGTTGCCGCGGAGGCTGTTGGGCTGGTAGGTCGTGGTCCACTTGGTGCCCGCCCCGATACCCATCACGAAGTTGCCGTTGGGATCGTACTTGAGCATGCGGTGGTGCAGCGTGTCGCCGACCCAGAAGCTGCCGGCCGAGTCGAACTTGGCGTAGTGCGGGTTGTAGAAGAAGTTGTGCCCGGAGTTGATGACGGTGCTCCAGGCGGGCGCCGTGCCCGTCCAGCGGGCGCCGCCCCCGATGCCGAAGAGCAGGTTCCCGAAGGCGTCGAACTTCTGTACCCGGTGGTTCAGGTAGTCGGTGACGAGCAGGTTGCCGTTCTGATCGACGCTCACGTCGGTGGGGTACTGGAACTTTCCCGCCAACGAGCCGCTGGCGCCGAGCGTCCAGAGGACACGGCCGTCGGGCGCGAACTTCGAGATGCGGTGGTTGTCGTGCTCGGCCACGTAGACGTTGCCGAAGCGGTCGACGTCGAGGCCCATGGGGTGGTTCAGCGTGCTTGCGATTGAGCCGCTCGCGCCGAACTGCGACAGGTAGAGCCCCGCGGTGCTGCCGAAGCCGTAGGCGGCTCCGCCGTCATGCCCCTTCACCACCGTACGGTTGTTCAGGGAGTTGCCCATCGCGTCTTCCATGTCGAAGAGCACGCGGCCCGAGCCGCCGTTCAGCGTGAGGCGATAGCTGCCATCGGCGGACGAGTAGGCGAGGTGGCCCACCGGATCCAGGTTCGCGCCCAGGGCCTGGTTGACCAGGCCCGTGACCGTGGAGAGCACGGCCGACGTGATGCCGCCCGTCTCGGTGAAGGCCCCGGTGACGGGATCGAGGGTGCCCAGGAGGGAGCTTGCCGCGATGGCGCGCAGGCTCGAGATGGAGGCGATCGCCGTGGTCTGGGCGCTGAGCCGGATGCCCGCACCGCCAGCGGCCGCGGCGGTGGTGCCGGAGATCGATCGCCACTGGCTCCCGTCCCAGCTCACGAGCGTCCGGAAGCGCAGCCCCGCACGGTCGTTGGTCTTGTCGAAGGTCTTGAGGGCGTCCAGGACGTAGACGGCGTTGGTGGTGGGCGTCCAGCTCACGAAGGGGTTGAGGCTGAACGCCCCCGACCCGTCCGTGAGGCCCGTGGCGACGACCTGGTTGCTGCCGTCGAGCAGCGTGACCGTCGCGTAGCTGACGAGCTGGGCGGCGGTAGCCTGGGTCGAGTAGCCCGCGACGACCTGACCCCAGAGCGCCGTGGCCTCGTGGCTCGCGGTGGGCGCCTGGACGGGCGCGACGAGGGCCGGCGGGCGCATGCTCGGGTGGCAACCCGTCAAGGCGAGGGCGGCAATGAGGGCACCTGTGAGATGGCGATGAAGGCGGCGCATCGCGCGTTCCGCGCCGGAGAGCCTATTTGGTATGCCCTTCGGGCGATTGATTGGGCTCATCAGTAGGTCACCCCCACGTCCTGCACCTCGGGGCTGACCGAGGTGTCGGTGGTCAAGAGCGTCACGCGGACCTTGAGGAAGCGACCGCTGATGCCCGTCAGGTTCGCCGAGTTGTTGCCCACCGCCGACGAGCCCGCCACCGCGGTCCAGGAGCCCCAGTCGAGGCCGTTGCTCGAGGTGGCGACGGCCGTCGCCACGCCCGTGTTGGTCGGCTGCGAGGCGACGTTCCAGAAGAGCGAGCCCCACGTGGTGCTGGCCCCGGCGTCGATGCCGGGGGTGTCATAGGTGCCCGAGTTCGAGAACGCGGGCGTATCCGGCTGGCGGTGGCCCGTGAGCCGGAGGCCGCCGGTGACGGCGTTCGGCTGGATGCCGCGATAGCGCAGCACCCGCATGTTGCTGCGGTCCGTCTGGTAGAAGGTGCCGTCGGAGGCCCACTCGATGGCCTCGGGGCGGTTGACCTGCCCGTCGCCCGTGCCATAGGTGCCGTAACGGGAGAGCACGACGCCCTGCGGCGTGAAGATCTGGGTGAAGTAGGGCTGGCTGCCGTGGTTGACGACGTACAGCAGGCCCGTGGGGCTGATGCCCAGGAAGCCCGCGGCGGCGGTCGGCTTGTCCGGAGCGACGGCCGAGAAGGTCCGGAGGTAGTTGCCGTTGCCGTCGAAGACCTGGACACGGCTCGTGTTGTCCGTAACGTAGAGCAAGCCGTTGGCGTCGAGCTTGGGGTGCCACGAGGTCGTGAAGTACCGGGCGCTGTCGCTCGCGATGGGTGCAGGCGCCGCCCCCGTCCAGGTCGTGCCGTTGCCCATGCCGCGAATGAAGGCTCCCGACGGACTGAAGACCTGGACCCGATGGTTGTTGCTGTCGCAGACGTAGATGACGCCGTCCGGCCCCACGTCGATGCCGTAGCTGTTGGCGAAGTAGCCGTTGGCGTTGCCGCTCACGGGTGCCGGGGCGGTCGTGCCCGCGTACCATACCGTGCCGTTGCCGATGCCCATCAGGAAGTTGCCGTTCGGGTCGTACTTCATGACCCGGCGGTTGGCGCTGTCGGCCACGTAGAGGTTGTCGTTGACGTCCACCGCCACGCCGAAGGGGGCGTTGAGGCCCAGGTTGGTGGCGTTGGAGCCCGTCGCGGGCGGCGCCTGGGCGGAGGTCCAGGTGACGCCTCCGCCGATGCCGCGCAGGAAGTTACCGTTGGCGTCGAACTGGCAGACGCGGCTGTGGCCGAGATCCGTCACCCAGATCCGGTCGCGGCTGTCGATGGCGAGGTTCTGGATGCTGTTGGAGAACTGCCCGTTTGCTGCCCCGAGGGACCCGAACTTGGCCAGGAAGGCGTTCTGGTTCGGAAAGAAGACCTCGATGCCGCTCGCGGCGGCCCCCGGCGCGTTGAAGTCGTTCATGGAGGTGAAGAGCCGCTGGGTGCCGAACTGCTGGGCCTGGTTTCCCGCGGGGCCCGCCACCAGGTCGTCGACGCCCGTGCCTGAGCGCACGGCCACCGAGAGCCCGAAGGAGGCCGTGTTGAGGCCCGAGGCCAAAGTCAGGGGCAGGGTACCCCAGCTCAGCATGGTGCCCGTGGCGTTCAGGCCGGAGTAGCTCGCGGCGTAGAGGGTGTAGCCGCTACCGGGTGGCAGGGCTGAGAAGGTGACGGTGGTGGCGGTGCCGGTGTTGACCGTGGCCGTGCGATCGGTGAGCCCGGTCTTGCGCAGGAGGACCTTGATCGACTGGGTGTTGGTAGGCAAGGCCTGGGTCTCGCGCGGCAGGGAGAGGCGGATGTTGAGGCTCGCCGACTGGACCGCCTGCGACTCGACGCCCTGCGGGCCCGCTGGACGTGCTGGAACGAGCGTCTGGCAGCCACAGAGCGCCAGGAGGGTGAGCAAACCTGTTACGAACCGTCGCATGGGCGCCTCCCTTAAGGGACCGTGATCGAGGCCGTGGCCAGGAGGCGACCCGAGTAGATCACCACCTCGCCGGTACCCGATCCGGAAGCCGTGAAGGTGCCGCTCGCGTCGATGGCGCCGATCGAGCTCGTGCTGAGATACCACTGGACGCTCGGGCTCGCGAACTCGCTGCCCTCGGTCGAGGTCGCCTGGGCGGTGAACAGGAACGTGCTGCCCGAGGCGACGGTGCTCGCGGCCGGCTGGATGCCGAGCTGGGAGAGGACGGTGAACGAGCCGCTGGGCAGCCCCGTCACGCCGTCCGTCACCGGGAAGAGCAGGCTCGAGGTGGCCAGGTCGGGGACGAGCACCGAGGCCGTGCCGTCGTCGGTCGCGTGCACGATGCTGGCGACGGTGCCGCCGAACCGGAAGCCGAGCGTGAGGTCGCGGGACCTGCCGAAGTTCAAGCCCTGGACGGTCACGTACGTCCCCGGACCGCCGTTGGTCGGCGAGAAGTCGAGAATGGCCGGCATGAAGCTCGGCGAGAGCGCCACGCGCACGCTCGTGACCTTGTTGGCCGCGACCTCGAAGGGATCGCTCTGGCCCGAGGCCACGAGCAGCGTCGGGTCGAGCTCGCCCTGATTTTGCCTGGCCAGGGCGTCGATCGCGAGGGTGTAGCCCGTCCCCACGTCGAGGGTCAAGGAGGCCGTGCTGGTCGGCCCCCCGCCGTCCGGACGGAGGATGTCGATCGTTTGCGACGTGGGCCCGGCGAGCGTCAGACGCAGCTTTTCGGTGCTCGTGGGGATGACTTGCGTCCGGTATGGCCACTGGATCGTCACGGCGACCCGGCCCTGCTCGTCGGGGGCGCCCGCGGACGTCGTGGGCTGGTGGACGGGGGACACGGAGGGCAGGAGCGGAGCCTGGCAGCCGGCGACGCTCAGCACGAGTCCCACTCCGATCAACGTCTTGCGCATGGCCTCACTCCACCGTCACGTCGACGAGCCCCTGGGCCTTGACCGTCACCGGGCAGCTCACGGTCTGGGACGGATCCAGGGCGGCCTTGGCCGTGAGGTTGGTCTGTCCCGCCCCGACGCTCGTCACCAACCCTGCGGCGTTCACGGTGGCCACCGCCTCGTCGCCGCTCGACCAGGTGACGGCGCTCGTGGTGCTGCCGTCGCTCATGGTGACCTCTGCGATGAGCCGGGCGCTGGTGGGCAGGCCTGCGGTGTTGAGGCCGTCCGCGGCGGGCGTGTAGAGGGTCAGCCCGTTGCTCGACAGGGAAATGGAGCTGACGGTCAGGGGCGTGCCCGTCACCGTCACCGAGGCCGTGGCCTTGATCGAGCCCGAGCTCGCCGTCACCGTGGCCGTGCCGCCTGGGACGTTCGCGATGGCGCTCACGTAGCCCGCGCCGTTGACCGTGACGAGCCCCGCGGGCAAGACGGACCAGACGACGTCGGCCGAGACCTGCTGGTCGTTGCTCAGGACGGCGATCGCCGCCAGGTTGGTGCCGCGGCTGGCCGGCGGAGCGCTCGGATTGCTCGTGAGGCTGATCTCGGAGGGCACGATCATCAGGGAGACGAGGGTGGGCACGGGCGTGGGCTTGGGGGTAGGAGTAGGCGACGGGGAGGCGCTGGGCGCCGTGGACGGTACCGCGCTCGGAGTGGGGGTCGCCTTGGGCACGCGGTTGTCACCCGTGATCAACGTGTCGTCGCTGCAGGCCATGAGGAGCCCCGCGAGGCCGAGGAGTGCCAGGCGGCTCAGGCGCTTAGAAGAGGTCGACATTGACCGTGCTCCAAACGGTGAAGGAAGGAAGGCCGTAGATCTTGCCGCCCGTGCGGACGGTGACCGGTCCCGACACGGCGTCGTTCGGCACGACCACCGTGATGGATTGGCGATCGGCCGCGATGCCCGTCACCGAGCCGGTCGCCGTGTTGTTGAACAGGACGACGTTGGTGGTGCCGAGCGGAGCTGCGGGGTTGAAGGAGAGGCCCCGCAGGGTGACGGCCTCGCCGATGCTCGCGGTCGCCTGGTCCATGGTGAGCGAGCTCGTGGTGTTGCGCAGGGTGAAGGTCTCCGGGGGGCCTGCGTCGTAGACGATGCCCGCCATGGGATCGGAGTCCGCGCTCAAGAGGGAGGCGGTGATGCCCTTGACGGTGGTGAACTCCGCTCCCGAGATCCCCGTGACGGGCGTGAAGGCCTCCGGGGACACGGTGAGCGCTCCGATCACGTCGTCCACGTCCACGCGGCTCGGCCCCTTGAGGTTCGTGATGGCGGCGATGGCGGTGGTGCCGAGGTTGATGTGGATGGGGTTGCCCGTCTGGGCCGAGGTGATGGACTGCCAGCCGCCATCGTAGCGCAGGATGGTCCGGACGCGTGCCGCGTTCTTGCCCGCTGCGTTGCCGCCCAGTCCCCGCACGGCCTCGAGGTAGTAGGAGGCGCTCGCGGTGGGCTTGAAGCTGTTGCTGAACTTGAGCGAGAAGGCGCCGCTCGCGTCCGTGATGGTGGAGCCCCGGGTGAGGTTGGCGGTGGTGTCGATGAGGACCACCGTGGCGGCGTTCGCCACGTCCGAGATCGTCGCCTGGGTCGTATAGGGGGAGAGGGCCGGCTCGCCGGGGAAGTCGACCCGTCCCGAGATAGGCGGCACCTCGTCGAGGGCCGGGCCCTGGTGCGGACATGCCGTCAGGAGGGCCCCCAGGCCGATAAGAGAGATGATCAATTGCCAGTATCGGATGCTTGGCATGGCGACTTCCCTCTCTTGCTCTATACCTCGCCTGCCTGGAGCTTAACCACCCTCAAAGCTTGACGTAGTGGTGATGAAATCCTTTTTGGTTTCGGTTCTCGAGAGGAGCTGTCCCCTCTCGACGGGAAACGGTCCGCGGCGAGAGGGGACAAAACGGGCTCCCCGCCGAGACGATCGGCGGGGAGGCGGAGGGGTGGGGGAGACGACGACTAGTACAGGAAGTCGAGGGCCTCGAAGACCTTGCGGAAGGCTCGCTCGCCCCAGGTCGAGTTCTGCTTGATCCAGTCCTGGTTGATGGGCATGCCGGCTTCCCAGTCGGGACGAACCACCTTCTGCTCGAACTCGGCGACCTTCTGGCGGTCGGCGACGATGTTCACGATCTCGTGGTTGGTGTGGTAGGTGCGGTAGTCGGCGTTGGCCGAGCCGACCGACAGGAGCTCGCCGTCGACGGTCATGCCCTTGAAGTGGCTGAAGCGCTCGATGGCCTTGCCGTCCATGGTGCCGCCCTTGGAGAGGCGAACCTCGATGCCGGCATCCAGCAGCTGCTTGGCGGTCTCCATGTCGATCTGGTAGTTGAGGTCCTTGCCCTTCTCGCCGGCCAGCGGCATCAGCGCCCGGATCTTGAGCTCGGGCACGGTCTGGTCGACAGCGGCGCGCTCGTGCTTGTTGGTGGCCTGGCCGAGGAGCTTGGCGCGAGCCTCGGTGTTCGACTTCTTGGCCTTGATGAGGGCGGCGACGAAGTCGTCGTCCGCGAAGTAGGGGCTGATGACGGTGATCTCGCGCTTGGCACCGGCGATCGCCTTGAGGTGGGCCTCCTTGAGGGACTTGTCGCCCGTCAGGGGGTCGGTGATGAAGGTGCCGAGGCGCGTGTTGCCGCCCTGGGCGGGCTTGGCCGCGGGGAAGTGCTCGGGAACGGTGCCGCCGGCAGTCTTCCAGTTCTTGAAGAACTCCTTCTGGATGCGGGTCGTCTCCTCGCCTTCGACCGTCATGGCGAAGTCGTGGTAGCTGGTGGTCTTCGAGGCGGCATCGCCCCACTTCTTGTGGAACTCGCCCTTGAAGTACTCGTCGCCCACGTTGCGGCCGCCGATCTGGTACTTCTGGCCATCGGCGATGTAGAGCTTGCGGTGGGTCAGGGGCAGCTTGCCCTCGGCCTGGAGGCTGACCATCTTGGGGTTGAAGATGCGGGCCTCGACGCCGTTGGCGTTGAGGAACTCGAGGATCTTCTTGTCATCGGTGCCGTAGCCGCTCTTGAGGCCGATCGAGTCGATGAGGACCTTGGCGTCGAAGGACTTGCCCGCTTCCTTGGCGGTCTTGACCTTGCCGACGAGCGCCTCGGCGAGCTTGCGGCCGGTCTCGTCGTCGTGCCAGATGAAGGTCTCGATGTGGAAGGACTTCTCGGCCTTGCTGACCATGTCCATCAGGGCCTTGAAGGTCTCGTCGGCACCCACGTGGTAGGTGACCTTGTTGGCGCGGCTGGCGACGTTGCTCAGGACGAGCTTGTCGAGGGGGATGTTCTCGGCGGCCTTGCGGACCTGGCCCTTGACCTGGGCGCCGTGCTCAGCGAGGGCGCGGACCATGTCCTTGCTGATGCGGCTGGCGCGCTGGCTGATGATCGTCATCTCGTATCCCCCTGAAAGCGTTAACTAGCTGTAAAGTCCTTTTAGGGGGATCGGGTCGGAGAGTTTCTTATGTCTGGGTAAAGCTTCGTTGAAGCAACAGGGCGCCCGGGAACTCCCCGGGCGCCCCGTCGCGGCGGGTGGCTAGGCCCCCGTGATCCGCTCGACGAACCAGAGCATGCCGAAGGCGAAGATGACGCCGGAGACGCCCCGCACCACCCAGACGTGCTGGGGGCGCCGGGAGCTCCAGAGCACCAGCGGGAAGAGCAGGGACACGATGACGATCTGGCCGAGCTCCACGCCGACGTTGAACGACAGCAGGGACTCGACGAGGCCCTTGGTGGGCAGGCCCAGCTCGGCGAGGATCCCCGAGAAGCCGAAACCGTGGATCAGGCCGAAGGCGAAGGCCAGGATCCAGCGGTAGGTGCCCTTCTTGAGGAAGACGTTCTCGACGGCGATGTAGGCGATGGAGAGGGCGATCGCGCACTCGACGAGCTTGCCGGGCAGGCTCACGACGCCCATGGCCGCGGCGATGAGCGTGATGGAGTGGGCGACGGTGAAGGCCGTGACGACCTTCAAGAGGTTCTTGAAGCTGCCGCCCAGGATGAGCAGCCCGAGGATGAAGAGGATGTGGTCGTAGCCCGTGAAGATGTGCTCGATGCCGAGGTGCACGAAGCTCGAGATCTGGGCCCAGTAGCCGCCTGCGAGCTGCCGAAAGGAGCTGCGCTGGGGCGTGAGGGCCAGCTCGTAGGTCTCGTCGAGGTAGTGGACCTTGAGGAGGTTCTGGAAGTTGGCCTCCTGGGGATCCCAGAGCTCGTACCGGATGCGCAGATCCGTGACGGGTTCCGCGAAGGTGTAGCGGGCGGCGATGGGGACCAGCCCGACCGACTTCTCCCCTTCGAGGACCTCCACCGAGAGGGTGGCGATCGCCTCGCCGTTGCTGACGTGCAGCGTCTCCTGCACCCGCGCCTGGATGTCGGACAGCCGGGCCTGCAGCTCTTCCTTCTCGGCGGGCGGACCCATGGGGTCGAGATCCGTGAGCAGGTAGTAGCTGGGCACCTCGAGGAGGTAGGTCACCTCCTTGCCGTCGACCATGACCTCGGAGAAGCCGGTCCTGGCGCCGTGGGCCCAGGAGGGCAGCGCGAGCAGGAAGGCGGCCAGAAGGGCCAGGAGCACGGAGCTCAGGGGCTTGTTCATCTCGGTTGTCGGAGGGATCTAGGACCTGTCGGTCTGACGGCCGCGAGGAGCCCCTCGGCCAGCTTGGCGAGCTCGGGCTGCGGCTTGAGGGTGAGGCATGCCTGCAAGGCCTGCGCGGCGTCCGCATGGTCGCCGCGGGTCCGGTAGGCGAGCGCCAGGTGATACAGCACCCGGGCTTGATCCGGGCCTTCCTGGCGGGCGGCGTGGACGAGGACGTCCACGGCCGCGTTGGGCTGGAAGTTGCGCTGCAACGCACCCGCCAACGCGATCGAGGCGTCCGCGTCCCCGGGCATGAGGGTGAGCGCCTGCTGGTAGGCCACGACCGCGTCGCGCATGCGGCCCGAGCGCTCGTAGATCTCGCCGAGGACCAGGTACGAGGGGCCCCACTGCTCGGTGGCGAGCACGGCCTGGAGCTGGGCTTCGGCCTCGTCGAGGCGTCCCTGGCTCAGCCAGAGGCAGGCCAGGTTGTGGTGCGCATGCGTGTAGGGCCGATCCGGCGTGAGCACGATGAGCTTCTCGTACAGCTCCTCGGCGTCCTCCAGGTTGCCGACCTCGTGCTGCAACGAGGCCAGGTTGAAGAGCACGTCCGGGTTGGTCGGCTCGAGCCGGTGGGCGGCCCGGAAGCTCGCGAGCGCCTCGTCCAGGAGGCCCGCGGCGTAGCGCGCCCGGCCCAGCTCGTAGTGCGCGACCGACAGATCCGGGTGCTGCTCGACCAAGAAGCCCAGCTGCTCCATGGCCTCCTGCGACTGGCCCAGCGAGTGGTAGGCCCGCGAGAGCGCCATGCAGGTGGCCTGATCCTTGGGATCGAGTACCCAGGCGCGCTGGAACATCTTGATGGCCGCCTGCGGGTTGTTCGTGGACTGGTAGGCCTCGCCCAGCCGGCGGTAGGCCTCCACGTGCGACGAGTCCAGGTGGATGACCTTGAGGAAGCACTCGCTCGCCTGCTCGGGCTGCCCCAGGTGGTGCAGGCTCTCGCCCAGGCGGAACCACGCCTCGGCGTTGGCACTGTCCATGGCGACGGCCTGCTGGAAGCAGTGGTTGGCGTCCTTCCACTCGGCGTGCTCGGCGTGGTCGTGGCCCTGCGACAGGTAAATGGCGCTCTGGTGCAGCTCCTCCTCGAGGTCCCGCGCGAAGGCCTCCGCGGTGAGGTAGCGGAAGTCGGGGTCCTTGCTGAGGCACTTGATGAGCTTGTCGCCCAGGCTCTTGGGCAGGCGCGGGTTGAGCGTCAGGGGATCGGTGGGCTCGGCGTAGAGCAAGCGGTGCGCCACGTCCGTGGGCGTCTCGCCCGCGAACGGCAAGTGGCCCGTGAAGGCCTTGAAGAGGATGACGCCCGCCGCGAACACGTCCGAGCGGCCGTCCACGCTGGTGGCGTCCAGGAGCTGCTCGGGGGACATGTAGTTCAGGGTGCCGAGCATCATCTTGGCCTGGGTGATGCCCGGCGCGAAGGCGCGGCGCGCCATGCCGAAGTCCGTCAGCTTGAGCTGGCCGGCGGGGCTGATCAGGCAGTTGGCGGGCTTGACGTCCCGGTGGACCACGCCTTGCTCGTGGAGGTGCTGCAGGGCGTAACAGAGCTGGATGCCCCACTCGAGCACCTGGGGGATGGGGCTGAGGCGCTTGGACTCCATGATGGCGTGCCACGTGCCGCCCGGCTGGTACTCCATGACCAGGTAGTGGCGATCGCCGTCGACGCCCGCGTCGTAGCCCTTGATGATGTTGGGGTGGCTCAGCTGGAGGTGGATGTCCGCCTCGCGCTTGAAGCGCGCGATCTGCTCTTCCACGGACAGGCCCGCGTCCTGCTCGATGAGCATCTCCTTGATGGCGAGCAGGTGCTTGCTGCCCGGCGCCTGCGCGATCAGGATCCGGCCCGACGCGGATCGCGCGAGCTCGGCGATGATCTCATATTCGGCGACGCGGTCGGACAGCGTGGGGTCCTCCTAAGGTCAAAGGGGGACGAGTGCTCCCGCCCCCCTGATTCGACCGACGGAACTTAGCTCAGGCGGTTGAGGACCGCCTTGGAGACGGCCTTGAGGGTCGCGAACACGCCCGACCCCTCGACCGCGACGGCCTCGAACGAGGGTACGGCCCGATCGTTCAGGGACGCCTCGAGCTCCTCGAAGGCGTTGACGTTCGGCAGGTCGCGCTTGTTGTACTGCAGCACGTAGGGCACCGCATCGAGCGTGAGGCCGTACTCGGCGAGGTTCTCCTCCATGTTCCGGAGGCTCTCGATGTTCTCCTGCATCTTCTCGCGCTGGCTGTCGGCCACGAAGACGATGCCGTCGACGCCGTTGAGGATGAGCTTGCGGCTCGCGTTGTACTCGACCTGACCGGGAACGGTGTAGAGCGAGAATTTGGTCTTGAAGCCCTGCACCGAGCCCAAGTCCAGCGGAAGGAAGTCGAAGAACAGCGTCCGCTCGGTCTCGGTGGCGAGGCTGATCATCTCACCGCGGATGCCGGGGGCGAGCTGCTTGAAGATGTACTCGAGGTTGGTGGTCTTCCCGCCGAGACCCGTCCCGTAGTAGACGATCTTGCAGTTGATCTCGCGGCTGGCGTAGTTAATGAGGGCCATCGGCTATCACTCCTAAAACAGGTCGTTGATCTTCGGCGCCGGCGCCTGCGCGGGCCTGATGGGGGACGTGGTGGGGCTCTGCTGGTACATGACCTGCAGCTGCTGGTCGACCGTGGGGACGACCTGATCGAGCTTGTACTTGATGCGGCCCACGGTGATCTGGTTGGGGAAGATGACGCCCAGCACGTCCTGGCTGGACAGGGCGACCATGTAGATCGAGCTGGAATGACCCTGCTGGAACATGGTCTTGAACTCGGCCTCGCCCAAGAGGGTGGCGATCGCCTTGGTCGAGTTGAACGACCCGGTGATGAGGGCCGAGATCGACATGGTGTCGAACGAGCTGGTCTCGCCCTGGGCGGCGATCATCTGGCCGCTCTTGTCGATCAAGAGGATGGCCTTTGCTCCCGAGTCGAGCACGAAGTTGCCGAGGGTGTTGTTGATCCCTCGGATTCCTTCTTCGGTCAGGACCAGGTGCTTGGAGCTCTTGGTGGCCATGGGTGTCGGTGTCCTCCTGCCGGGGGTCGCCCGGGTCGATTAGCGGGCGGTCAAGGTCTCGGGCAGCTCCAGCGAGTGCCAGCCCTGCTTCTCCTCGGGGGAAAAGCCGCTGATCGCTCCTTCGAGCGCCTTCTCGGTGAAGCCGGGACCGTGGATCTTGGTCACGTACTCCAGCTGGGAAATCAGGAAATCACGGTAGACGGGCCGCAGGGCATCGGCGGACCAAGAGCCGGGCAGGCCGTCCTGGACCAGGCCGCTGCGCCAGCGCAGCTCGACGCCCTTGGTGCGGGCGAGGTGGTTCAAGAGGGTCTCGAGCCCCTCGGTCATCTTGAGCCCCGAGATGGACGCGAAGCGCGCGTAGACCTCTTCGCTCGCCCGCTGAAACATGGAGCGCATGGCCTCCTCGGGCGAGGTCTCGATGAGGAGCATCCCCTCGCGGTGCAGCTCCAGGAGGCCCTGGGCGACGGCGAGGTCGTTGAGGTGGGTGGAGGAGGCGATCTCGGCGAGGGTCAGGCCCTCGGTGCCCGAGATGGCGGCCCAGACCTCGGTGCTCGCGGGCGTCAGCGAGCTCGCCAGCTGGGCCTGCTCGCTGCGGAAGCGGGCGCGGGTGGTCAAGAGGGGCATCTCGCGGCGGATCGAGCGCCACTGATCCAGGCGCCGGATCCCTTCCTTGGCGATCTCGGAAAGCGGCGTCGAGACCTTGCCGGGAGCCTCGACGGGCTCAAGGGCGTCGAACTGGAAGGTGCCCGTCTCCCACTGGAAGATGGCGTAGACGGCCTCCTCGGCGGAGAGGTCCTGGGCGGTGGCGCTGGCGATCTCGCCCTGGCGGCAGCACAGCATGGCCTCGCGGCCCTCGCTCGCGACGCGGAGCACGCCGGTCGACGCGTTGAGGCTGATGATCTGCAAGAGATCGCTCAGGCTGAAGTCCTGAAGGCTGCCTTCCGAAATCATTTACTCTGTCCCCTCGTCCCTGGCGCCGTCGGTGTCCCGCCTCATGCCTGGCTCGACCGCCATCGGTGAGCCTGCAACTAGCAAACCCTGGATGATTATACTTGAACCGTCGGCGTCCGGATATGGCACCTGCAACTCTTGGCGCGACAGGACCGGGCGACTCTCGGCCACCAGGGCTTCTAGCGCCTCTCCCACGTCGCCTTGGTAGGACAGGGCGACAAGGCGGTGTCCGGAAGCACCGGAAAGCAGCCTGGAGACCGCCTGGAGGTGCGCTCTGGAATCCTCGAAGGCGCCTCCGAGCGTTCCCTGCGGGTAGCTCATCGGCGGAGCCGTCGGATCCCCGCCAGTCCATCGTTCGCAGAGTTGCTGCGCCAGACCCAGTGCTTCTATACCCTCGACCGGGGGGACGTAACAAAGGAGCAGGTCCCCCGGGAAATTGGCCAACGCCGCTTCTGGCGCCATTTTCTCGGCTCGGTGAGCGTGCGGCGGTAGCCCCTGCATGCGGTCGAGCAGGCGATGCGCCTGTTCGACGTAGCGCCGAAAGACCGCCGAGGGCGGAAGCGGCTTGAAGCCCAGCTCCTCCCGGTTCCAGCTCAGCCAGTAGCGGATCGTCCAGTAGACGGCGACCGTCCCGATGGCCTTCTCGGCCACCGACGCCTCCGAGCGGTGGATGTGCTGGTACCAGATCCCGAGCCAGATCGTCTCTTCGGGCGTGAAGTAGCGGTTCGCCCACGGCATGAAGCGCTTGACGACTTCCGGCTCCTTGCGGAGCTTGGACCACTCGTTGATCCGGCGCTCGCTGAGGGGTACGACGCCTGCGGCGACAAACGCGCGGTTCCACCAGACGCTTGCGGCGAGCTGGTCGGCGGTGGTCACCGTCAGCCCCTGCTTCTTGAGGGCCCGGGCTTCGGCTCCCCAGCCGGTGAAGAGGCACAGCACCGACTCGGCGCCCAGCACGGCAAGGTGCTCGGCCACCCAGGTGGCGGGTGGTCGGATGGGAGGCTGGATGGGACCTGTGACGGCGTGGAGTGGGGCGGTCATGGGCCTCTCGAACTGCGGGCGATCGGCTGTCATGATAGCACGCAGCCGGCTGTTATCCGGATGCCGCCAACAGAAAGCCCCCCTAGCAGGGGGGGAAGGGGGGGTAGAACGAGTCTTCGCTCGCTCGGAAGGCTACAAGAACCGCTCTTTGAACACCACCGACCCCGAGGAGGCCGGATTGGTCGACGAAACAGTCACCGACTGCAAGCCATTGGGGGCGATCGTCACGTACCGGTACGCGAGCTCCGTCTTGCCGGCCGCGTCCGTGAAGGTGACGACCAGGTAGCCCGAGTGCTCGACGGTGTCCTTGTTCGACACCTGTACGGTCACCTCGAGCGTCTTCTTGAAGAGCCCGCGCGGCGTCGAGGCCGTGACCTGGGCCTGCACGAGCGCACCGGCCGTCGGAGTGGTCGACGTGGTGGCCGTCTGGCTCGTGGTCGCAATACCCGTGTAGGGGTTGTAGATCCCGTTGCTGCTCGCGGGCACGTTCGAGTAGGAGCTGGTCGTGGTGTCCTGGCGGTAGGCGCTCTGGTCCGGGGTGGTGATGATCTCCTCGGTGCAGCCCGCCAAGAGGGAAGCCGCCAGCATCGCCGCTAAGAGGTAGGGGCTGTGACGCATGGCGGTCTCCTCGGTGGGTCGTGGGGCGCTACTGCTGGGTGATCACGTTGGCCGTCGCCGCATCCGCGTTGTCGCTGGAGCGGACGGAGTAGTCGCGGATCTCGGCCGGGTCGAGCACGACGGAGAGCTGCTTGGTCTCGACGGTGTTGCCGTCCTTGGTGAAGGTGACGACCAGGGTGCCCGACTGCTGCTTGAGGAAGCTGGGGTTCATCACCTGGACCTTGGCCTCGAGCGTCTTCCACATGAGGATGCCGTGGGTCTCGGTGCTGGTGACCTTGGCGCGCAGGGCGTAGGCCAGATCGATGGGCGCGGGCGTCGGGGTGGCGACCGGCTCGGGGGTCGGCGTCGGCGTCGCCGCGGGCATCGGGGTCGGGGTGGCGACCGGCGCCGGGGTCGGCGTGGCGCTCGAGGTGGCCGAGCTCGTCGAGGTGTCCATGAACAGGTCGTTGCTGGTCAGGCCCGACGAGTTCGTCGTCTGGGTGTACGAGCTGCTGGAGTCGGTGTCCAGCTCGTCGGTCTGGTTGATGGCCTTCTGGCCGCAGCCGGTCGCGATGGCGAAGCTCAGTCCCAGGGCCACCAACATCGGCGCAAAACGCAGCTGACGAATCATTCTCCCACCCTCCTCGTGTGTTGTTCCTAACACTATATGCACGAGGGCCGGACCGAACTGACGTCGATCCGGTGAAGGTGGGTTTAAGCTCCGTTGAAAGTTTGGAGGAGCCTAGAGGCCGGCGGCGAGGGCCATGACCTGCTCGAGGCTGCTCGCCGAGGGCGCGGGCGGCTCGGAGGCGATGGTCGGGCCGTTGCTCCAGCGGGCGAGCTGGTTGGCGTACTGCAGCCCCAAGGTTTGGACCTGGGGGTGCTTGAAGAGGGCATCGAGCGCCCAGTTGCTCGGATCCTTGCCTTGTCGCAAGGCCTCGCGGGCCGCCAGGGCGATGGTGCTGCTGGCGCCGTTGAGGGTGATGGTGGCCTCGCGGTGCCGCTTGGTGAGGCGAATGAGGCCGCGATAGGTCGGAGCGCGCCCCGGATCGAGCAGATCCACCTGGTAGAGGGTGGGCGACGCCGCCAGGGAGCTTGCGGGCACGTGCACCGAGAAGTTGCCCTCGGCGTCCAGGATGGTCCCGACCGCGAGCGTGGCGCCCTCCATGGTGACCAGCGCCGCGCGGAAGCTGCGCGGCGCCGGCTGGGAGTCGGCCGCCACCACGTAGTCCATAGGCAGGAGCGCCTGGCCGCGGATGGCCACGAGGCCGGACAGCGTGCTCTCGGGGGAGACGCGCGGCCACTCGCAGCCGGCGAGCGTCATCAGGGCGATCGCAGCGGCCAGAACCCTCGGGCGGATGCGGGACAACGACGCTCCCATGGCAGACCTCCAGCACAGGGACTCCTGGGGTGGAGCCTAGCACCGAGGGTTTTGCGATCGCTTGGCCTGGGGGACGAAAATCCCTGGTCGATCCGCCTACTTGAAGAGGAGCTCGGCGCTGTCCTGCGCGAGGTCGGCATCGGCACCCGGAGCGGGCTCACCGCCCCCGAGATAGGAGTAGTAGCGCGTCTGGAAGCGGCTGCGCAGCGTGCTTGCCGAGATGAGCTGGTCCTCGAGCATGGTGGGCGGGCTCACCGTGCGTCCCGGCTGGGTCTGGCGCAGGCTTTCGAGGCCCAAGGTCACCAGCGTCGCGAGGTCCGTGAGATCCCCCGCGATCTCGCCGGTCTGGTTGTGGTTGAGGGAGTAGGTCCGCTCGAGCAGGATCCCGCCCCGGGTCGGGTGCGCCCAGGCGACCTTCACGAAGTCGCCCGCCGCGGGCAGGGTGTCGGTGCGCAGCTCGAAGGAGAAGTCGCCCGCCGCGTTCTGGACCCGGGCCGCCTCGGACTTGGCGAGGGTGCCTGCGAGGTTGGACACCAGCAGGGGCGTGTTGGCGACGGTTGGCTGGGCGGGGGCTCCGGAGACGCCCTCGCTGGAAGGCGGACGGATCTTCCCCTTCAGCGTGACGGTCTTGACGGGCTCCGAGCAGCCGACGACGAGCAGGACGACGAGGCTGGCCGCGAGGCGGGTGGCTAGGGCATGGTTCACGGTCGACCCCTCCTTGCTCCCATTGTAATGGAAGCAAGCAAGGAACGGGGCCTAGGGGCGAGGACCGGCGCGCCGCTTGCGCTTGGGGGGCTCCGCCGGCACGGGGGCGGCCGGGTTGAAGCGCTTCTCGGCCCAGCGATCGAGCCGGCGCACGTAGCGGTCCAGCAGCCAGAGGCGCGTGCTCTTGCCCTGGTAGGCCGTGACCGCGCCATAGACGGAGACGCCGAGCATGAGCATCATCCAGAGCGAGATGGCCAGCCCCAGGAACGCGCTCAGGAAGAAGCCGAGCCATGGCAGGTTTCCGAACAGGGTGCCGAGCCAGCCGATCAGCATGGCCCCGCCGAAGCTCAGGACCATGAGCGCGAGCGACTGCAGGGCGTGGAAGCGCAGGTGACGGACCGAGCGATACTCCGCCATCACGAGCACGCCGACGGCGACGGGCGGCAGGTAGCTCAGGGCGGCGAGGACCCGGTAGCTGGCAGCGCGCGGCTCCATCACGGGCGCTCGCGCGTCATGGTCAGCTTCAGCAGGGGATGGAGGGACGCGGCCTCGATCCGGGCGCTTAGCGCCTCGGGACGATATCCCTTGCGCTCGGCGCGAACCTTGTAGTCCCCGAGCGGCAGATCGATGACCTGGAAGCGGCCCTGGGCGTTGCTCACGGCGAGCACGCTCACGCCATTGCCCACCACCGTCAGGCGAGCCTCGGAGAGCGGCGAGCCGTTCTGCGCGTCGGAGACGCTGCCCGCCACCGAGCCGCGCCGCTCCACCTCCGCTGGCTGCCGTCCCTCCTTGACCTGCACCTGGACCGTCACGGGCTCGGTCGATAGCTGGGCCCCGGCCACCGCCACCTGGTTCCCGGACCGGTCCAGGACCTGGACCTGATAGGAGCCGGGCGTCAGTCCCAGGAAGTAGAAGTAGCCGCTGGCGTTGGTGATGGCCCGCTTGGTGCTGCCGACGAGGAGCGCCGTGTAGCCGCTCCGGGGCGTGCCGTCGCTCCCGACCACCCGCCCGATGAGCGTCGCGGCGGGCAGGGCCGGAGGCTGGACCGTGCCTGTCGGCGCGGGGCTCGGCCGCGGAGCCGGCGTGCCGCTCGGCGCGGGGCTCGGTTTCGGGCTGGAAGGCCGAGCGGTGAACCAGCGGCCGTACTCGGGGAGCACGGTTCGCAGGCTGCCGCCCGCGTAGTAGCCGCGCGCGAGCCAATCGCCCGGCTCGCCCACGCTGCCGGCTCCGAGCCGGAGCCACGGAAAGGGGGTGAGCTCCGCGCCGACGTTCGCGAAGGGCGCCGATCCGGTCTGCGGTCCGCGCCCCTCGGCCATCAAGCGGCCCAGGCTCCCCAAGGGCAGCTCCAGGCCCACCATCAGGCGGGAGTTCAGGGCGAGGTCGCCCTCGAAGCCCACGTGCACGCTCCCCCAGCGTCCGAGGTCCCGGGTCACGGCGAGGAAGTAGTTGCTGCCCGCGATCGATCCTGCGGTCGGCACCCCGAGGAGGCTGGCACCGATTGCCACGGCCGTCGGGTCGGACGGCGTGGGGCGCAACAGCTGGTACTTGAGGGCACCTGTCACGTAGGGGTGGCCCGGCACGCCGTAGGCCAGGCTCGTCTCGAGGCTGTCGAAGAAGCCGTAGCGGACAAAGCCCGTCACCGCGAACGGCCGCTTGGAGAGCTGGAGGGCGTTCGCGCCGATCTCGAGCTCGCGGTCCCTGGCGATGCGTCCGTCCGGCATGGTCACCAGCCCGTCGTACCCCCAGAGGGTGGGGCTCGCCTGGGCGGGGAGTGCGACGAGGGCGACGACGCCCAGGGCGAGAAGGAGCGATCGCATCTACTGCTTCTCGGCCCGTCGGGCGGCCTCGTCCGCCACGCGGTAGGCGTCGTAGGCCGAGTAGAGCTTGGTGCCCACCATGACGATCGCGTCGGTCGCACGGAAGTAGCCCACGCCGAGGGCCGTGTCGAGAAGCCAGGCGGCGGGATAGGCCAGTACAGGAGCGAGCATCCACCAGCCCTTGGCGGACTCGTGGTTGTAGAATTGGCCCGCGCCGTTGACCGCCAGGCTCAGGCCCATGGCGATGCGGGGATCATGCTGGGGCAAGGCGGAAAAGAGCGCCTGCTCCGGCGGCAAAGGCGCCGGAGAGAAGCCGGGCTGGGGCTCGGAACGGGCGGGAAGCGCCGTGAGCGAGAGCATAAGCGCGGTGGTGAGCGCTGCGCGGGCCGGTAGGGCGTGCCTCATGCCCACAGTGTAGCGTACGGATCCCCCGCCCGCAAGGCGATTGAAGGCTTTGCCAGGGCGCCTAGAAGTCCAGCTTGAGGCCCAGGTAGTTGCCCTGGCCGTTGATGCCGAGCGTCGCCTCCATGTAGGGGCGCACCCGGTAGGCGATCTCGAGGCCGCCCGCGGGTCCCCCGAACATGTAGAAGTAGGGGCCCGCGACCTGGCCGTAGTAGGGGACGATCAGGTTGAGGCGCGCGATGAAGGCCTGGTAAGGGAAGCTGAGCCCGAAGCCGACCTCGGGCACCGGCAGGTGGCCCAGGTTGTAGGGGTTCTGGAAGGCCGTCCCGCCCCAGATCCCGAGGATTCCCGCGATGCTCAGGGCCGTGCGGCCCCCGTTGACGAAGGCGTACACCGCGCGCACGTCGTAACGGTAGGGCTCGGGGTCGTTCCAGAAGCCCGAGCCCAAGGAGGCGCCGAGCGTCCAGCTCGGGGTGACGGCGAAGTCGGCCGACACGCTCAGGGCATGGCCCACCCCGATCCCGAAGTAGCGCATGTCCGGACTGGTGAGGTCGGCCCGCGGCAGCGTCGAGGCTCCGGCGGGAAGCGCCAACGCCCCCAGGATGGCCAAGGAAGCAAGGGTACTCCGCACGCGCTCCTCCTTTCAGGACGCCCCGCCCGAGTGTAGGTCGGGCCGAGCATAAGGTCAATGTTGCCTTACCCCATTGACAACCTCCCGAGAGTTCGCCATAATAGGCACATCAATGCGGAGGTGGCGTAATGGCAGCCGCGCACGTTTGAGGGGCGTGTGGAGAAATCCGTATGGGTTCAAGTCCCATCCTCCGCACTCATTGATGATCGGGCGTCAGGGCCAACCTGGCGCCCGATTTTTTAGCAACCGTTCTTAGAGGAGCTTCCATGGAACTGCTTCAGGTCCCCTTCAGCCTCGTCATGCACCTGTTCGATTTCATCCTCCACTTCGACAAGCACCTGGCCGAGATCCTTCAGGCCTACGGCACCCTGACCTACTTCTTCCTGTTTCTGATCATCTTCTGCGAGACGGGCTTCGTCGTGACGCCCTTCCTGCCTGGCGACTCCCTGCTCTTCGCGGCGGGCGCGTTTGCCGGTGCGGGCCTCATGGACGTCGGAACGCTCTGGGGGCTGCTGTTCGTGGCCGCCGTGGCGGGCGACTCCGCCAACTACTGGATCGGTCGCTTCATGGGGCCCAAGGTCTTCAGCCGCACCGACAGCAAGTTCCTCAACCGCAAGCACCTGGACCGGACGCAGGCCTTCTACGACAAGCATGGCGGCAAGACGCTCATCCTGGCGCGCTTCGCCCCCATCCTGCGCACGTTCGCTCCCTTCGTGGCGGGCATCGGCCAGATGCCGTACCGCCGCTTTTTGGCCTTCAGCGTCACGGGCGGCCTGCTCTGGATCTCGCTGTTCGTCCTGGGCGGCTACTTCTTCGGTAACCTGCCGGCCATCAAGCAGAACTTCAAGCTCGTGATCCTGGGCGTCATCATCGTCTCCCTCTTGCCGACCGCCATCGAGCTCGTTCGCCACTACCTCAAGCCGGCGCAGCCGTCGCTTCCGGATCAGGCACCCTAGCCCGAAATCCCCGGGGCCGCCTGCGGGCGGCCCTTTTTCGTGTGCCGGGCAACCTGGCCTCGCGGGGCGCGGCATGTTACACTGAGGGCGTTACATTCCGTAACCAAGATCGGTCACGCCGGCCCGGGACGCCCTCTGGTCGCTTGATCCGCGCGGGAGGAGTCCATGCCCCGTCGTACTCCGAGCTACGATGCCGATCTCGCCGAGGGATCGCTCGAGCTGGCCGAGCTCAACTACCGGAGCGTCGCGTCCTATCACGCCGGCTGGGAGCACCTGCATCCGGCCGACCAGGCCGAGTACCTGGAGGCCTTCGTCCTGTTGGACGAGCACCTGGATCAGCTCTTGGTCTGGCGGCAAGCCGGACGCCTGGACGCCGATCATCTCGAGCGCCTCACGCAGGTGCTCGCCCTCAAGGCCGCCGCCGAGCCGCTCCTCGAAGAGCTGCGCCGCCCCTTGCCGGTTCCGGGCTCGGGCCACGTGGGGCTCAAGCACCCCATGGTCCTGGATGACTGATTCGACACGATAGTTTACAAACTTTTGTGAAAGACCTACAATCGTCCTCTCAAGCGTTGGTCGAGAGGAGGAGTCGATGGTGCTCACGGAGTTCTGGTTGGCGATCGCGTTCGGCGCGGGGGCCCTCTTGGGCGCCTCCTTCGGGATCGTCTTGATGGCCGTGCTCATGGTGTCCAAGGAGTCGGAGTTGCAACTGGCGCGGCAACAGGATTCGACGCCCGGGACGGGGCGCTATGGCTGGTACTGAGCCGCCTCAGCGAGCAAGGGTCGGGTCACAAGCCTGTAACCATCTGGAAATTGGCGGTTTAGATCGGCGACATCTCGGGAATAGGATCGGTAGCAAGCCTGCCTGATGACCTTCCGAGAGGAGCCTGCCATGCTCGATCCGCGGTACTCGCTGAACATCTGCCTTGCGGCGACGGGAACGATCTGGGTGTTGATGGTGGTCGGGGCGGCCCTCGGCGCGCCTCCTTCGGGTCTCTCCTACGCGCTTCTGACGCTCAACATCGCAAGCACGATGTTCGTCTACAACCGCTACCGCGGCCTGTTCTGGTAGCCAACGTCCCACGAAGAAAGCCCCGGCGCGTGCCGGGGCTTTTCCGCATGTAAGGGGGCTAGCCGGGCACCACGCCCCAGACGAACACCAGGTAGTAGTACGTCACGGCCCCGGACAAGAGGTAGCTGTCCACCCGGTCCAGCACTCCGCCGTGGCCCGGGATGATGTCTCCCGAGTCCTTCTTGCCGGCATCGCGCTTGATCATGGATTCCGTCAGGTCGCTGATCTGGGCCACGATGCTGATGACCAGGCCCAGGACGAGCGAGTGCCAGATATCCAGGTGAAAGCCCCACCCGAAGAGGCCCGCGATGACGATGGCGAAGGCGATGCCACCAAGGGACCCCTCGACGGTCTTGTTGGGTGACAAGGGGCCGATGAGCGAGGTCTTGCCGAAGGTCTTGCCCGCGAAGTAGGCCCCCACGTCCGTGGCGAAGATGGCCCCGAAGAACAGGAAGGTCACGCCCATCCCCAGGTGCGGCATGGCCGTGCGCTGGGCCACGTCCGTGTACTCGAGCTGTCGCAGGAGGGGGATGTAGCTCGGCAGCCAGCCGCAGAGGACGATGCCCAAAAAGGTCGTCGCCACGTCCGAGATGGTGCCGATCAGGTTCGGGGGCCGGTCCACGGCCTCCTTGCGGCCCTGGATGGCGTCGATCATGTTCCAGTACGGGAACCAGGGCGCGCTCCGGATGATGAGGAACAGGCAGGAGAGCACGAACACCGCCACCAAAAAGGGCGCGTGGAAGCGCGTGCCCGTCACGGCCGTGAGCACGATGATCGAGAGGCAGGCCGCCGAGCCCAGGTAGCGGGCCGGGTGGTAGCCTTTCTCCTCGAAGAGCCAGAACAGCTCCTGGCTCGCGAAGATCGCGAGCACGAAGATGAGCAGAGCGACCGACCACTCGGCGTACCAGATGAGCCCGAGGGCCAAGAGAATGCCGATCACGCCCGAGATGACCCTCAGGCGGAACTTGGGACGGTTGAGATCCAGGGATGAAGGGTCAGGGTTGGGCATCAGGGCTTCAGCGCGTCCAACGTGCGAGGGGCGACCAACAGCTCTACGGAGGGGCCCGCGCGGCGAACGCCGACGACCCGCCATTCGGCCGGTTGGGCGATCGCCGCGGGCTTCTCCATGCGCGGCGGCAGTACCGGGGTCACCCGGACCTCCGGCCCTCCGGAGAGCTCCTCGAGGGCCAGGTCCAGGGGAACTGCAAGCAGCCGTTCGATGCTAGACCTCCATGATCTCCGCTTCCTTGGAAGCGAGGAGCTTGTCGATCTCGGCGACGTAGCGATCCGTCACCTTCTGGAGCTGATCCTGCAGGCGCTTGGCGTCATCCTGGGTGATCTCGCTCTTCTTCTCGGCGGCCTTGATCTTGTCCTGCTCGTCGCGGCGGACGTTGCGGATGGCGACCTTGCCCTCCTCGGCTTCCTTCTTGGCGAGCTTCACGAGGTCCTTGCGGCGCTCCTGGGTCGGAGGCGGGAAGCCGATGCGCAGGGTCTGGCCGTCGTTGGTCGGCGTCAGGCCCAGGTCGCTCTTGAGGATGGCCTTCTCGATGGCCGAGAGGGCCGCCCGATCGAACGGCTGGATGGCGAGCGTGCGCGCATCCGGCGTCGAGATCGAGGCGATCGCCTTGACGGCGGTCATGGAGCCGTAGTACTCGACCTCGACCCGGTCCAGGATGGCGGGGGCCGCCCGGCCGGTGCGGATCGCCGCGAACTCTTGCGAGATCCGCGCGATCGTCTTCTTCATCTTGTCTTCGGCTTCGGTGATGACGGTGTTAAGCATGAGTGGGGATGCCTCCTACGTAGGTGCCGATCGACTCGCCGCGCACCACCCGCTCGATGTTGCCCGGCTGGTCCAGGTTGAACACGATGATGGGCAGGCCAGTGTCCTTGCACAGGGAGATGGCGGTGGAGTCCATGACCTTGAGCTCGTTCTTCAGGACGTCCATGTAGCTGAGCTGGTCGTACTTCTTGGCGTCGGGGTTCTTCTTGGGGTCCGAGTCGTAGACGCCGTCCACCTTGGTGGCCTTGAGGAGGACCTCGGCGCCGATCTCGGCGGCGCGCAGGCTCGCGGCCGTGTCGGTGGTGAAGTAAGGGTTGCCGGTGCCGGCGGCGAAGATGACGACGCGGCCCTTCTCGAGGTGACGCACGGCGCGCCGCCGGATGAAGGGCTCGGCCACCTCGCGCATCTCGATGGCCGACTGGACGCGAGTAAAGATGCCCACCTTCTCCAGGCCGTCCTGGAGGGCCAGGGAGTTCATGACCGTCGCCATCATGCCCATGTAGTCGGCCGTGGAGCGATCCATGCCGGTGGCCGAGGCGGCCAGGCCGCGGAAGATGTTGCCGCCGCCGACGACGAGGGCCAGCTCGAGGCCCTGATCGACCAGGCTCTTCACTTCATCGGCGATCTGCTTGATGATCGTCGGATCGATCCCGTAGCCCAGCTTGCCCATGAGGGCTTCGCCCGAAAGCTTCAGGAGGATGCGCTTGTACTTGAGGCCGTTGCTCACCGGGGTCTCCTAATCTGAGGGGCGACCCCCGAAGATGGCTTCGGGGGTCGCATGCTTGGCTGGTGGGTCCTACTTGCCCATCTGGGCCGCGACTTCGGCCGCGAAGTCCTCGGTCCGCTTCTCGAGGCCCTCGCCCAGCACGAAGCGGGCGAAGCGGCGCACCGAGACGTCGCCGCCGACGCGCTCCTTGATGACCTCGGTCACGTTCTTGCCGGGATCCTTGATGAAGGGCTGCTCGAGGAGGGTGACCTGCTCGAAGTACTTGTTGATGCGGCCCTCGACGATCTTGGGGCGCACGGCCTCGGGCTTGTTCTTGATCTCGTCGGCCTCGGCGAGGATGCGACGCTCGGCGTCGATCTGCTCGGCGGGCACTTCGTCGCGGCGGACGAACTGGGGCTGCGACGCGGCGACCTGCATGGCGAGGTCGCGGGCGAGCTCCTGGGCCGCGGCGTTGCCGCTGAGATCCGTGCTCGAGCTGAGCTCGATGAGCACGCCGATCTTGCCACCCAGGTGGATGTAGGAGCCGACGAGGCCGTTGGCCTCGGCCTGGTAGCGGACGAAGCGACGGATGTCGATCTTCTCGCCGATCTTGGCGACCTTCTGGTTGATGAGGTCGGCCACGGTGATCGACTGGTCGCCGACGAAGGGCTGCTCCATGAGGTCGGAGCCGACGCCTTCGTTGCTGGCGGCCTTCTCGACGACCTGACGGGCGACGTCCTTCACGAGCGCCTGGAACTCCTCGTTGCGGGCCACGAAGTCCGTCTCGCAGTTGACCTCGACCAGGCCGCCGGTGCGGCCGTCGGTCGTGACGAACGACCCCACGAGGCCTTCGCTCGCGATGCGGCTGGCCTTCTTGGCGGCAGCGGCAAGGCCCTTCTTGCGCAGCAACTCGACGGCGGCCTCCAGGTTGCCCTCGGTCTCGGTGAGGGCCTTCTTGCAGTCCATCATGCCGGCGCCGGTCTTTTCACGAAGCTCCTTGACGAGCGAAGCGGAAATTTCCACGTGTTCTCCTCCGAATGTGGCCGCCGCAGGCGCGGGGGGCCTGGGGGCATTGAGTTTAAGATGGGGCAAATTCGCCCTTCATTATACGCTAATATCCCTCGCTTGGCGAGGCTAAAGGCGCCCGGACCGTGCGGTCCGGGCGCCTTTCGACGGGGTCTGATCGTTAGATCGAGACGGCCTCGAGCTGCTCGGCGGGAGTGGCGGCCGGCTGGTGCTGGACGCCCTGCTTGCCCTCGAGCACGGCCTCGGCGATCTTCTCGGTGATGACCTTGATCGAGCGGATCGCGTCGTCGTTGCCGGGGATGATGTAGTCGACCTCATCGGGGTCGCAGTTGGTGTCGACGATGGCCACCACGGGGATGCCCAGCTTGCGGGCTTCCTTGATCGCGAGGTGCTCCTTCTTGGTATCGACGATGAACAGCACGTCCGGGCGACGGCCGGGCAGGTTCTTGATGCCGCCCAGCGTGCGCTCGAGCTTGGTGATCTCCTTCTCGAGGATCGCGACTTCCTTCTTGGGCAGGCGATCGAAGGTGCCGTCGGCCTTCATCTGCTCCAGCTCCTTGAGGCGGGCGATGCGCTTCTTGATGGTGTCGAAGTTGGTCAGCATGCCGCCGAGCCAGCGCTGGTTCACGAAGAACATGTTGCAGCGCTCGGCCTCTTCGCGGATGGTCTCCTGGGCCTGCTTCTTGGTGCCCACGAAGCAAACGTTCTTGCCCTGGGCGACCATGTCGCGGACGAAGAAGTACGCCGCGTCGAGGTAACGCGAGGTCTTCTGCAGATCGATGATGTAGATGCCGTTGCGCTCCGCAAAGATGTACGGACGCATCTTGGGGTTCCAACGGCGGGTCTGGTGACCGAAGTGGACGCCGGCTTCGAGCAGGCTCTTCATCGGGGCGACGGGCATGGGATCGAGTCTCCTTTTCCTTAGATCGTAAAACGGTTCGTTCCGCCGCTCACCGGGGCGCTGAGCTCCGACAGGAATCAGGGGACTCGGTCCCCGACACCGCCTGTCGGCCGGTGAGCGTGTGGGCTCCGGACGTAGTTCCGGGCAAAAGAGCGGATCGCGAGTATACCATGGTCCGGACGTCGCCAGCAACCTGAGGTTAGCGCGGGGCGGGCTCGATCCGCCCACCGCGCGCCCCCGTCGCCCCGGGGAGCGGCCCCGCGCTCGATCCGGGCCGCGGCCGAGCGAGGAATCGAAGCTTGCGGGCGAGCGTGATCAATGACCTTGCGTCCGGAGGATCCGTACCGTATCCTTAACCGGAAGCTTGCTACCAAGCGTTGCCGACGCGCCGTCGGACGCTGCGGAGCCAGGCCCGACCTCTAATGTCCGCCGCCAGCAGGTGGCAGCCGCAGGAAGGAACGCGCATGCCGACGGTCCAGACCATCCTCTTCGAAAACGTCGAGATCGACGTCTCCAACAACAAGCAGCTCTTCATCCACCCGATCCATCGGGTGGTGGCCGAGGAGTTCCCGGTCCCCCTGTCCTTTGCGATCCTGAGCTGCGCCTACGACCTTCCGGCTGGCCGTTATTCCTGCAAGCACACGATGCTCGCGGAGGACAAGAAGACCGAGCTCATCAGCTACACCCACGAGACGATCACGCTCGATCAGACCGGCGGGGGCATGGGCTTCCGGACCACCTTCGAGAACGTCCAGGTGCCGGCGGCCGGTCGCTACTGGGTGCGCACGGAGCTTTCGGGTGGCGTCAAGGCGGACGACATCGTCCTGCGCGTCGAGGGCGTCAAGAAGGGCGCTCCCAAGCTCAACCTGCGCGCCTAAGGCGGCTGACCTCCGGGCAGCGCGTGCGTCCGGAGGCCGAGTTAACCTGGACGCAACCTCCAAAGGCCTTTGTGCAAAAGGGAGAAAGGCCGGCGGGGGCGAAAAATTTAACCCAAACTTTGCGATTGCCGGCTCCTGGCTAGGTTATTCTACGGGTAGAAAACGATCACAAGGCGACGGCCCGGTGGCCCGGTCTTCAGACCAGACCGCCCACCGCCGTCGGAGGGGTCCGGCAACGCGGTTAAGGCGAGATTGTGGGAGTTACGACAGCAACCTCGGCGTAATATAGACACAATCATCGCGAGGTACATTGTGCTCAAGCAAGCAGAACTTGGCTCACGGTAGGAGGAGATGGGCTTGGATAGGCTGATTATCAACGGCGGGACCCCTCTCGTCGGCACCATCCCGATTAGCGGCGCCAAGAATGCCGCGCTCCCCATCCTCGCGGCGTCGATCCTGTCTCAGGACGACTGCCTCATCACCAACGTGCCCGAGTTGACGGACGTCCACCTGATCTGCGACATCCTGCGCAGCCTGGGCGTCGACGTCGTCTCGATCGGCCACGGTGCGCTGCGGGTCAACGGCGCAGGGCTCTGCGACTACACCGCCCCCTACGAGATGGTCACCAAGATGCGGGCGGCCTTCTTCGCCATCGGCCCCATCCTCGCTCGGATGGGCCACGCGCGGATTCCCCTGCCCGGCGGCTGCACCATCGGCTCGCGGCCGGTGGACCTGCACCTCAAGGGCCTGCGCAGCCTGGGCGCCAAGGTCACCATCGAGCACGGCTACGTCGAGGCTCAGGCGGACCAGCTGGTCGGCGGCAACATCTACCTCGACTTCCCGTCGGTGGGCGCGACCGAGACCATCATGATGGCCGCCGTGCACGCCGAGGGCACCACCGTCATCGAGAACTGCGCCCAGGAGCCCGAGATCACGGACCTGGCCGAGTTCCTCATCAAGATGGGCGCCAAGATCACCGGCGCCGGCACGCAGACCATCACCGTGGAGGGCGTGCGCCGCCTCGGCGGCTGCGAGCACGAGATCATCCCGGACCGCATCGAGGCGGGCACCTTCATGGTGGCCGCGGCCATCACCAAGGGCGACCTGACGCTCCAGGGCGTCCGGGTGGAGCACCTGGCCGCCATCACGAGCAAGCTCGTGGAGGCGGGCGTCACCGTGACGCCCATCGGCGAGACCGCGGTCAACGTCAAGGTCGAGGGTCCCCTCAAGCCGGTGGACGTCCGCACGATGCCGCACCCGGGCTTCCCGACCGACATGCAGGCCCAGTTCATGACGCTGCTTGCGACCATCGACGGGACCTCGGTCCTGACGGAGATGGTCTTCGAGAACCGCTTCCTGCACGTGGACGAGCTGGTCCGCATGGGCGCCAACATCAAGACCGAGGGCAATGTGGCCGTGATCCAGGGCGTTCCGGAGCTCACCGGGGCCCAGGTCAAGTCCACCGACCTGCGGGCAGGGGCGGCCATGATCCTCGCGGGCCTGGTCGGCCGGGGGGAGACGGTCGTGACGGCCCTCCAGCACATCGACCGCGGCTACGAGGACATCGAGGCCAAGCTCACGGCGGTGGGTGCCAAGATCCATCGCGTTCGCCACACGGAGTCCGTCGTCGTCGGATGAAAACCCCCCGGCAACTGAATGGGATCTTGACCGCAGCAGGCGCGACCACGCGCCTGCTCGGTCTCTTATTGGCCGCTAGCCTGTTCGTCGCCCCGGCCTACGCCCAGGCGACGGCCACGGAGTCCGCCTCCCCGTCGGCGGCCGTCCCCAATACGCTTCTCGGGCTGCGGGTCGAGGCGGCGCCGGAGGGCGTCACCTTCAAGCTGGCCATGTCCGGCGCGGTGCAGGTCCGCGACGAGTCCAACGACGCGGCCTACCGCCTGCGCCTGGTCGGCCTCAGTCCGTACCAGTTGCCGCTCATGAGCCAGCCGACCACCGACCGGATCCTGCCCGAGCTGCGCTGGGAGCAGGACGGCCCGGACCCGATCCTGGTGGTGCCCTGGACCTACCGGGTGCCGGTACACGTGCTGCCGGACGCCTTGGGCGGCCTGACCCTGGTCTTCGACAAGGTCTTCACCCAGTCGAGCGAGCGTACGGTGGCCCCCGGGCTGCGCTACCGCTCCATGCGCCGGGGTACGCCGGACGGACCGCTCTCGGTCCACGTGATGGCGGTGGATCCCAAGGTCCCCGGCATCCGGATCGCTCCGGCGCTGGCCGGCACCAGGGGGCGGTTCGGGCTCGAGGCCGTCAGCAAGATCGCGCAGCGTCACAAGGCGATCGCCGCCATCAACGGCGCCTACTTCGGCCGCGGGGGGCAGCCGCTGGGGTTGCTCATGATCCAGGGCGAGCTCTTGACGGGCCCCATCTACGCGCGCACGGCGCTGGTACTCGGTTCGTCCGGGGCCGTCATCGAGCGATCGGCTACCGTCGCGGTGCTCGAGCTGCCGCAGGGGCAGAGCGTGGAGGTGGACGGCGTCAACCAGCCGCGTTGGGACGACCAGATCGTCGTTTATACGGATCGCTACGGCGATCGCACCCGCACCGAGGCCAAGGGCCGCACGTTCGAGGCGGCGGTCCAGAATGGTCGGGTGGTGGCGATCGCTTCCGCCGACTTGGCGATTCCGCGCGGTGGCTACGTGGTCTCGGCCATGGGCGGCTCGGCGGAGTGGCTGGAGCGGGTGCTCGCCATGGGGGCGGCCGTGAGCCTCAAGAACACGCTGTCGGACGTCTACGAGGGCGTCGAGCACGTGCTCGCAGGGGGACCGCGCCTGTTGGAGTCGGGCAGCCCCAAGATCACCTCGGACGTCGAGCGCTTCCAGGCGGACGTGGTGCGCGGGCGGGCGCCGCGTACCGCGGTGGGCGTCACGCCCACGGGCGAGCTGTTGCTCGTGGCGGTGGACGGGCGGGACTCCAGGCATTCGATTGGGTTGACGTTGACGGAGCTTGCGAGCTTGATGCAGGAGCTCGGGGCCCAGGACGCGCTGAACCTGGATGGGGGCGGATCGACGACGGCTTATCTCGAGGGGCAGACCCTGAATCGGCCTTCGGATGGGTCCGAGCGGGCTGTGAGCAACGCGTTGCTCATCTGGAGCGATGCGGTGCACGCGGGGAATTAAGGGGAGTCCGTTCGCCGCCCTTCGACGAGCTCAGGGCAGGCTTTCGACCTGGCTCAAGACGAACGGGATGGTTGTGGGGGGAGGGCTGCGAGCCTCTCGGCCTTGGCTGATCCCTTCTCAATCCCCGCTTCGATTAGTCGAGTGTGCGAGTGTCGGGTGGCGTGTAGGGAAATTCCAATCTACCGATGGCGTTAGCCAGGCTTTGGAATTTCCCGGAACGCCGCCCGGCGCGAGCACCTGAGATCGGGGAATAGACGCGAGCCCCCTTCGCCATCGAAGGGGGCTCGCGTGGATTAGTAACCGGTCGTCGGCGGCTGGGTGTTGGTGTACCCCGGCTGCGGCGCGTAGGGATTCTGGGTGTTCATCCCTCGCCAGTCGTAGGCCCGCACCATCAGGTAGCCCTTGCGACCGACGATGACGCCTTCGCCTTCCGGCAGCAGGTGGATACCCATGAAGTCCTGCGAGAGGCTGTAGCTCTGGAAGTTGCTGTCCACGTCGTAGCTGGTGCCGTTGAACTTCATGAGGTTGCCGTACACGTCGTTGATGGTGCCGCCGAACCACGAGCTGGGATCCTGGATGCGACGCGGGGTGACGGTCGAGCCGAGGAGCCAGCCCTTGTTGCTGTCGGTCATCGCGATGCCGCGCAGGGGAACCTGGTCGAGGAAACGGGTGGTGCCCGAAGCGCCGTCCTTCTCCTTCCAGTTCGAGAAGTTGATGACGTTGCTGCTGCGGCCGTCGTAGTACATCATCAGGCCGTGGGTGACGCCCAGGGCGTCGACCTTCTTGCCGACCGCGTAGCCCTGCTGACCGTTCAGCATCTGCAGGCCCAGGAGCTCCGAGCTCGACAGCGTTCCGAAGAAGGGCGGCAGCGAGATCTTGCTCCAGGACTTGCCGTCCCAGTGCAGCACCAGGGCGTCGCCGCCCTCCTTGCCGACCGCCCAGCCGTCCGAACCGCCGAGCATCTGGATGGCGTTCAGCTGGCCCTTGCCGCTGTAGCTGGAGTTGCGCACCCAGCTCGAGCCGTTCCACTGGAGGATGAGGGACTTGCCGCTGGCATCGCGACCCACCGCCCAGGCGTTGTTCTCGGCGACGGTCGAGACGCCGAGCAGCGCGCCGTTGACGTTGGTCGGCGTGGGGTACCACATGCCGTTGCGGAAGGCCATGGCGACCGCGGGGGTCGAGCCCTCGACGTCAGCGCCCTGATGACCCACCATCCAGCCGTTGCCGGGGTTGGCGAAGTCCACCGACCGCCAGGTGTAGCTGGTCGGGATGGGGTAGTTCATCACCTGCCAGGTGCCGTTGAGGAAGTGCATGACCGTCCCGTTGGCGCCGGCCGCCCAGGCCTCCTTGGTGGAGACCATCTTCACGCCGTAGAGGTCGGCGTTGGTGGGGCTCTGAACCTGCTGCCAGGTGTAGGTCGCGGGCACGATGGTGATCTGGGCCTCGACGGTCTTGTCCATCAAGGAGGCGCGGACGGTGGTCACGCGCTGCGACTGCGGCGTGAAGACGCCCTGGTCATCGATGGTCCCCGCCTGCGGATCGCCGAGCGACCAGGTCACGAGCCGGGGATCGGTGTAGGTCTGACCGTTGCTGCCCTGGACGCTCACCTCGAAGCGGCGCTGATCGCCGACCGGGATCTGCGCGTTGGTGGGGGTGACCTGGATCGCCAGGGGCACCACGCCCGCCGGAAGCGCCGGGCGCTGGCCGAGCATGTTGGTGTTGGTCGAGGTGGTGGTGCGCGGGGTGTCCACGATGCTCGGCGAGCGGCCACAGCCCGTCAGAACCAGGCTGGCAGCGATGAGGGGAAGGAGCCCCTTTCGAATCGCAGTGATGTTCCGCATACGGCCTCCGCAAACGTGGATCGGTGTACCTACCTGTTTATAGGTTGTGCTTCCTTCATCCTGACGTTAAGCTTCGGCCAAAGCGTTAACGTGTTCATTAGGTGTCATCAGGGGGTGGCCGTGGGGCTCGCCACCTGGACGGTGCGCGTGATTTCGCCGTTCTTGCCCTTGGCTACGATCGTGAGCGATCCGGGCTTGAGCTTGCGGATCCGCTGGGGCGCCCGGTACTCGGTCAGCACCTGCGCGGCCACCGTGTCGGGGTTGCGCACCCCGTAGACCGAGAGGATGACGACGCCGCTCCGGGTGGCGATCTCGTTGCGGCTCCAGACCCAGGCCGGGTCGGGCTTGTTGCCCACGATCTCGACCTGGAAGTACTCGCCGGCCGTGGCCATCGGAGGGGCTACGATCTCGGAGACGTAGAGCAGATCTTCGGTCTTGGGCGGCTCATGGCGCTTGCAGCCCGTCACGAGGAGGGCGGCGGTCAGGATCGGCAACAAGAGGCGATTCATGGTGGTCCTTTCGATCGCTAGCCCACCATTCTAGCAAGTTACGGCTGGCCGAGCGAAACTGTCCCTTTCGGGCAAGGCTTCGCGGACTTCCTCTTCTATGCTCTGGCATGGTGTCTCAAAAGGAGGAAGCATGCGCCGAGCGCTCACGGTGGTGGCCATGGGGATGCTGGCGGGCTGTAACCCGGGACCCGCGACCCCGGACGGCGGAGATCCCGCCCGCTATGCACAGCCGACGCCCACGCCCACCCCGGCCCCGCTTGCCGCGGGGACGGTGATCGACGAGACGGTCGGAGAGCAACGGGCGACGATCGTCCTGCCGGAAGGCTTCAAGAAGGGCTCGAGCGAGCGGTATCCCACCCTCGTCTACTTCCACTCCTACCAGCAAACGGCCCAGCAACTGACCAAGCTCACCCGCTTCCCTCGCCTGGCGCCGCCGGGCTGGGTGCTCGCGAGCGCGGATCTGGGCGGCGACCACTGGGGCAACGAGCGGGCGATCGCCCTGCACGCCCAGCTGATGGCGCACCTGCGCGACAAGTACCAGGCGGATCCGACCCGCCTCTACTACGTGGGCTTCAGCATGGGCGGGGGTACGGCCCTCTTGGCCGCCATGGCGGCCAAGGGCACCCCCAACGAGCCCGCCGCGGTCGCGACCTCGCAGGGCTGGAGCAACCTCCAGGACATGCGCACGGCCAAGGACGGCATGTACGCGAGCTCCATCGACGCGGCCTACGGCGGGACGCTCTCCGAGACGGACGTGACGCGCACGGACCTCGTCGCCCGGGCCGGGGAGCTCCAGGGCATCCCGGTCTACATCGAGCACGGGGACGCCGATCAGTACGTGCCCCCCACCCATGCGACGCTCTTGCGCAACCGCTTGCAGTCACTGGGCCTCGACCACGTCTTCAAGCTCTTCCAGGGGCTGGGCCACACGGAGAACACCATCCACGAGGGCCTCATCTACGACTTCTTCGCCACCAAGCGGCGAGCCCAATAAACGAGAGGGGGCCGGCACTGCCGGCCCCCTTTCGTCAGACGCGTCTGGCCTGGACGGCCTTGACCACCCAGAGCAGCACGACCGCCCCCACGAAGGCGACCAGGATGCTCCAGAGGTTGAGTCCCGTGGCCCCGGGGGCCCCGAGCAGGTTGAAGAGGAAGCCGCCCAAGAGGGCGCCCACCATGCCCACGATGAGGTCCGTGAGGATGCCGCCCCCCGCGCCCGGCATGACCAGGGTGGCCAGCCAGCCCGCGACGAGCCCGACGATGATCCACGCCAGCAGGCTCATGATTGCCTCCTTTCGGCTCGGATACAGCCGCGCGCATCCTAGCGCAGGCCGTAAGGGCATGTAAACAATCGGTCGCGGGTTCATTAGACGTGTCTTTCCTCACGGTTAAGCGATCCGCCTGACGGGTACAATACCAGGGTGTTGGCCCCATGCCCGGGAAAGGAGCGCCTAATGACCATATATGGCGTCCAGAGCATCAGCTACAATCCCCCGACTGCTGCAGGCACGACCTCGACCTCGAACGCCGATCCGGCGAGCCAGGAGATGGACTTCCTCAAGCTCCTGATCGCGCAGATCTCGAACCAGACCCCCGACAGCCCCATGGATCCCACGGCGATGATCACCCAGTACTCGCAGATGCAGGCGGCGATCGGGCTGGTCAAGCTCAACAACTCCTCGCGCGCCTACCAGAACTCGTCCTTGGCCGCCGGCCTCATGAACCAGGAAATCCGCCTGGCTCGCACGGTCCCCGGCGAGGAGGGCTCGCAGATCGTCTCGGGCACGGTCACGGCCGTGGACTTCTCCACCGACGTCCCCCGCGTCAAGGTCAACGGCGAGTACTACTCGCTGATGGACGTCATCCACGTGGGCTCCTAGCCCTACCCCATTCCAACCAGGCATCCCCCTAGTGGCCGCCAGCGCGGTCGATTGAACCGTTGTGGCGGGTCCTCAAGAGGAGGTAAGGCATGTCGGACGTTCGGATCACGGCGCAGAACAGCATCGGCGCGATCGATAACTGGCTCAAGGCTCTCGCGGGCAACCTGACAGGCTCCAACGTCACGGGCTTCCGTCAGACCAAGGTCCTCTTCGAGGACGTGCTCACCACCCAGCTGTCTGCCGGCTCGCCCGCGACGGGCGGCTCCACCAATTACGGGTCCATCAACCCCATCCAGTTCTCGGTGGGCGGCACGGCCATCAAGGCGACCCGCACCGACTTCAGCCAGGGCGCCCTCCAGGGCACGCAGCGCCCCACGGACCTGGCGCTCACGGGCAACGGCTTCTTCGTCATGTCGCGGGTCAAGAACCCCACCAGCATGAACGACCTAGTCTTCACCCGGAACGGCTCCTTCACCTTCGACCTCGAGCCCGACACGAGCATCCTCGACACCAGCAACCTGACGCCGCAGCAGCGGGACGACCTCAACGCCCGCGGCGTGCAGTCCGGCGTCCTGCGCCTGGTCAACCAGGACGGCTTCTACGTGCTGGGCGTCACCGGCGGCTACACGCCTCCCCAGGTGGCGGGCATCCCTGGCACGAGCATCCCGCCCAACGAGGCGAGCACGCCCGGCGGCGACATCGGGGCCCTCCAGAACCGGCTCGACATGAAGCCCTTCTCCTTCCCCTTCATCAAGGACACGGATCCCAACTCGCCCTTCAACCTGAACGCCGACCTCATCGGTCGCTTCAGCTTCAACCGCAACGGCCAGCTCCTGCACACGGGAACCCTGGACGTGCCGGACTCGACCAACGACTTCGAGACCAGCGGCCGGATCGTCCTGGGCGCAGGCGGCCTCGCCAACGTCGGCAAGGTCAACAAGTACGTGAGCGTCGCCTCCTTCGCGACCCCGGACGGCCTCCTGCGCGGAGACGGCTCCCAGTTCCAGTGGGCGGCCACGGCCGGCCCCACCTTCATGGGCGTCGCGGGCGTCACGGACACCAACCCCGCCATCGGCAACCGGACGGTGGGCTCGTCCAACGAGATCTCGGCGGGCTCCCTGGAGACCTCCAACTCCTCGGTCAACACGGCCCTGCCGGAGCTCACGATCGCCCAGAAGAGCTTCACGGCCAACGTCAAGATCGTCTCGGTCGGCAACACCCTGATCGACGACGTCAACCAGCTCATCCGGTAACGCCTGAGGCGTTCGACGGGCCCGGGGCGAACCCGGGCCTGTCCCGTTCTGCCCTCCCCTCTCGGCCCCTGCCGCAGAGGGGTAAAAGAGGGCGAAAAGCCGCATCTGGCGCAATTCTTGGGAAACTGGTACCCTAGGCGGTATGAGCGAAGAGCTGAATTCGCTGATCATGAACCAGGCGCCGCAGGGCGACACCTACCTTTACCGGGCCCTCTACCACCTCGGATCCCAGATGGCCGACGCGCTTCGGACCTACGGGCAGGGCGAGGAGGACGACGAGGACGAGGACGAGGAGGGTGGCGCCCCCGGCGTCAGCCTGCCTGCGGCCGACTGGAGCGTGGTCTCCGTCGAGACCGTCCCCTTCGCCACCCTGCAGGAGAAGTACGGCCAGGGCGCGCTGTGGGGCATCCTGCAGTTCACCGAGCAGCCCGGAGGCATGTTCGTCCTCCTCGATCACGGGACAGCCAAGAGCCTGACGGGAGTGGCCGCCAACCGCCGGTTCGGCGACGAGCACCTGGACATGGCCGACGAGGTGGTCCGCCGCATGAGCGAGACCTTCACCGAACAGTGGGCCGACATCTTCAGCGAGGCCGACAACCAGCACGGCACCTTCCCGGAGATGCCCGACCTGGGCGAGCTCCAGGAGATCTTCATGGGCCTCGCCACCAACACGCCCATGGCCGCCATCACCTACCGCGTGAGCGTCCCCTCCCAGCCCATGGGCCGGCTCATGTTCGCGATCCCGCAGCCCTACCTGGTGCCCTACTCCGACAGCCTGCGGGTCGCCGCCGAGAACACCTTCGTCCAGACGGGCGGCGAGGACATCGACGCCCGGCTCCACCACCTGGGCGACACGCCGACCCAGGTCGTCGCCTACCTGGGCGCCACCACCATGACCGTCGCGGAGCTGCAGGGCCTCGAGGAGGAGGACGTGATCGTCCTCGAGCAGGGCGTCACCGATCCGCTCATGGTCCAGCTGGGCGGCGGCGCGCGCATCCTCGCCAAGCCCGGCACCAGCGCCGACGGCCTGCGCAAGGCGGTCCAGATCGTCCGCCTGGGCGCGGATTGAGGGGGGAGCCGTGACCGCCAAGGAACGCGCCAAGCTCCTGCGCCCCCAGGCGATCCCCCTCTGGCTGGGGATCGCTCCCTTGCTCATGTTCCTCATCTTCGCCCTCCGGTCGGGGACGGGCCTGAGCCCGGTCCTGCTCGTGTTCGCGGCCTTCGGCCTGTTGAGCTTCGCCGTGAGCGTGGGCTACCACTTCTTCTGCCGCTCCTCGATCCCCAAGGTCGTCATCAAGCCGATGCCCTACTGGCGCGGCGCCGTGGTGGCGGCCTTGATCCTGCCCTTCACGCTCGTGAACCTGTGGGGCTCGGGGGCGGGCTACTCCCTGATGCTCTCGCCGAACGGCATGGAGAGCCCCGCGCGCTGGCTGCGGGTGGTGGCGCGGATGCTCCTGGGCACGCCCATCGAGGTGAACCTCGACCAGCTGCCCAAGGTCTCGGACTTCCTCTTGCAGGCGAACTTCCTCGGCGGATCCCTGTGGGGAGCGCTCGGGTACGCGGTGGTGTTCGCGATCGCCGGCTTCGGCTTCGCCGCCCTGCGCCAGGAGGCCTTCGACCCTCGTCAGGAGCCCTTCGGCGGCAGCTCGGGCTGGGCCTTCTGGCGCATGACCATCGGCTACTTCTACGGCATGAGTCTCGGCTTCTGGTTCGGGGCGGCGGGCATCTGGGTCGCGCACAAGCTCTTCGCGGGCGCAGCCTCGGTGGCGCCCTCGCTGCAGGCCATGCTGACAGCACTCGGCGTGGTCGCCGACCCGAACCTCGCCTTCACCAACGCCGTCTCCACCGCGGGCTGGCTCGTGGCCTTCTCGACGCTCTTCCTCGGCAAGGCCGACTTCACGGTCAGCTTCTCGGATCCGCGCCCCGAAGAGCGCGAACCCGACATGAAGATCAAGATCCCCGAGCTGCCCAAGACGCCCGAGCCCGAGTTCGACTTCGCGTCCATCGGCCATGAGACCGAGCAGATCGCCCAGAGCTTCCAGAATCAGCTGAACGACCTCGCGCGCCAGCTGGGCTTCCTGGATCCGGTCGAGCCGGCGAGCACCCTCGCCGCTGCCGTCCAGGAGGACCACTCGGACGAACCGGACCAGGAGCCCGCGGTGGCGAACGTCATCTCGGCGCGGCGGCCGGACTTCGACGTCTCCTTCGACAGCGCCATGGGGCAGCTCTCCAACGTCTACGTCCAGGTCAGCGCGCAGCTCGGCAGCACGGAGTTGCCCCTGACCGAATGGCTGACCATGGCCGAGGGCTCCATCCTCGAGCTGCCGCGTCCCAAGGACAACAGCGTCACGCTGTGCATCAACGGGAAGCCCGTCGGCAAGGGTCGGGCCGTCATGATCGAGGACCACAAGGCCATCAAGGTACTCCGCCTCAGCGCGGACGCCACGCAGAACCTCGGGAGGTAAGGTCGCATGGACTGGCAAGACCAACGCCAAGGCTACAACGCCGTCAAGTTCGGCCCCTTGACGGGCGGAGGCTTCGGGGACACCAACGTCCGAGGCAGCCTCGACCTCCTGCGCGACATCCGCCTGCAGGTCTCGGTGGAGCTGGGACGCACCAGCCTGCCGCTCAAGCAGGTCATGCAGATGATGGAAGGCTCTGTCATCGAGCTCGACCAGCTCGCGGGCGAGCCCGTCAACGTGATCGCCGCGGGCAAGATCGTCGCCCAGGGCGAAGTGGTTGTGATCGGCTCCAACTTTGGCATCAAGATCACCAAGATCTTCCAGAGCGAGCTGTCGAGCACGATGGGGTAACGATGGACACCAGCACCACCAGCATGTCGCTGCTCACGGCGACCTCGTCCTTTCAGGAGGCGCTCGCGACCTCGAGCCTCGCCGCCCCGCAGGCCCTGCCCTCGGCGGACCTCGGCATCGGGCCCTACATGATCCAGCTCCTCATCGTCACGCTCCTGATGCTCGGCCTCGGCTACGTCGCCCTGCGGCTGACGCGCAACGGCCAGATCCCCGGCTTCAGCGCGCGATCCAAGGGCATCAAGGTGCTCGATCGCCTGAACATCGACCACAAGCGCGCGCTCATGGTCGTGAACGTGGGCCAGCGTAACTTCCTGGTGGGCATGACCGACGCAAGCTTCCAGTCCATCGCCGAGCTCTCGGCGGAGGACGCGGCGCCCGACTTCGCGCAGATGGTCGAAAGCGCCGAGCCGCACGAGGGCAAGCGCCCCTGGTGGCGTCAGGCCCTGGGTCTCGGGCTCATGGCCGTTGCCATGGGCGCCCTGTTCGCGCTGCCCGCCGCAGCCCAGGGGATGCCCGCTAACCCCTTCACGTCCTTCGACCTGCGCGAGCCCCTGAACGCGCCCAACATGACCACCTCGGTCGGCCTCATCTTCCTCTTGGCGTCGCTCACGGTGCTGCCGTTCCTGGTCATCATGACGACGTCCTTCATGCGGACGATCATCGTCCTGGGCTTCCTGCGCCAGGCTCTGGGCACCCAGAGCATCCCGCCCAACCCGGTGATGCTGGGCCTCGCCCTGTTCCTCTCCATGTACACCATGGCGCCCGTGTGGGAGTCCATCGACAAGTCGGCCCTGCAGCCCTACTTCGCCCGGCAGGTCTCCCAGCAGGTCATGATGGACCGGGCCCAGGCGCCCCTCAAGGAGTTCATGATCCGCCAGACGGCCCAGCAGGAGCTCGCGTTCTTCGTGCGCCTCTCGCGGACGCCCGCGCCGAACACCGCGGCCGACGTGCCCCTGCACGTCGTCATCCCGGCCTTCATGGTCAGCGAGCTGACAACAGCCTTCAAGATCGGCTTCATCATCTACATCCCGTTCATCGTCATCGACCTGGTGGTCTCGAACGTCCTGTTGGCACTGGGTATGAGCTCCTTGCCACCCCAGATGATCTCGAACGCGTTCAAGCTCCTGGTCTTCACGCTCGCCAACGGCTGGCATCTGGTGATGTCAGCGTTGGTCCAGAGCTTCAAGTAAGCCATGTCCGACACGACCGTCCTGCACGTCCTCACCCAGGCCGTCATCATGGTGCTCCTGCTCTCGGGGCCGGTGCTCATCACGAGCCTGGTGGTCGGGTTCACGGTGGCCTTGCTGCAGACCATCACGTCCATCCAGGAGCAGACGCTGTCCTTCGTCCCGAAGGCGGTCGCCGTGTTCGGCGTCCTCATCCTGCTCGGGCCGTGGCTGCTCTCGACCATGACGGGCTTCCTCACGAGCCTGTGGTCGAGCATCCCTCAGATGTTGGTGCGGTAGCATGCGGGGCGACCAGGGGCTCATTCAATTTGCCAACTGGTTGGCGCTCCTCACCCCCGGCTTCCTGCTGATCCTCGCTCGCTGCGTCGGCCTCTGCCTGCAGGCGCCGATCTTCGGAAGCCGCGTGATCCCGGCCATGGGGCGCGTGGGGCTGGCCTTCTCCCTGGCGCTCGTCTACGTCGCGAGCCAGCCCGACATGGTACCGGCGCCGAGCCACTTCTTGGCCTTCACGATCGTGCTGATCTCCGAGCTGTTCTTCGGCATGGCGATCGGCTTCGCGGCCTCGATCATCCACTTCGCCATCCAGGGGGCGGGCGACTTCGTGGCGCAGGCCATCGGCCTCACGATGATCTCCACCATGAACCCCATGATCCGCACCAACTCGACGCCGACCGGGCAGATCTTCTACTACATGGCCCTCACGGTCTTCATCCTGATGGGAGGGCACCTGCTGTTCCTGGGGGGCTTCTTCCAGTCCTACGAGCTGGTGCCGGTGGGCGGCTTCCGCGTCACGCCCGCCCTCTGGGGGGTCATGCTGCAGGTGACAGGGGCGCTGCTGGGCATCGTCCTGCAGCTCGCCATGCCGGCCGTCATCGTGGTCCTGCTCATCGACGTGACCCTCGGCGTCATCCAGCGCACCACGCCACAGGCGCAGAACCTGCTGGACTTCGTGCAGACCATCAAGCCGGGCGTGGGGCTCTTGATCGTGAGCCTCATGATCCCGAACATCGTCGCCGCCGTGCACCACTACTCGGAGCAGATGATCACCGACGTGCAGCGCGTGGTGCTGTCCCAGCGCCAGGACATCAAAAAGGCGCCCTAAGAGGCGCCTAGTGCAAACTCTCGTCGGGCGTGGTCGTGAGCGTCAGCTCGCGGATGCCGATCGGGAAGACCTCGGTGGTCTCGGCTTCGCGGTACTTGACCATGCGGTGGATGTGGCGGGCCAGGATCTCCTGGGCCTCGGCCTCGTTGTTGGCGTCCAGCTTGACGCGCACCCGGATCTCGGCTTCGTAGGAACTGGGCAACATGGTCGTTACCTCCTCGATCGCGTGGAGACGGAACCCTTGGCTCCTTAATTCCCAAAGTTTGCGATCTTTTAACCGGAGGCGTGACGCGCGTTACAGACGCTCCGGAGCACGCAAGTTCGCTCCCCGACCAGCGGATAAATCAGTGTTATCTCCCGGGATAGCAAACGTTAATAAACTCTTGCAAGCATGGGTAAATGTTTGCTATCGTTGATATGATTGGCGCCCCATCCTCGTGACGTAGTCGGCTGGAAGGGTCATGCTGCGCGCCTCACCGGGGGCTGTGCAACGAACTTTGTCCAGATCACCGCTGTCTACTCGTTAGGTCAATGGTACAACCGGAGCAACCCAGGGTTGATGGGTTCAGGCACCTGACAGCTCCCTAGAAAGGAACTGACGCCATGCGCTTCACGACCTCGCACCGCCCCTCCATCGTCTTTCTGCCGAAAGAGGATCTGGCGGCGTGCCGGTGCGGCATGGCCAGCCTCGAGGAGGCCTGCGTGCTCTGCGAGCAGCTGGTCTGTCAGGAGTGCGCGGTGTTCGTGGATCCGACCAACCGCCAGCCGACCCGTCCCAGCGTCCTGCTGGCCAAGGGGATCTCGAAGGACTTCATGGCCCATCGCCGCTGCGTCTCGCACCACGATGCCAAGTCCATGCCCGCCGTCTATGCGACCGACGTCCCCCTGATGGTTCGCATCCTCCGGGGCGGCAAGCCCCTCGGCAAGGCCCTACCGCCGAAGCGGTAGGATCAAGAGCACCGATCGCACCTTCGCCCCGCCCTTCGGCGGGGCGTATTCGTTGAGGCGATCGCCGTCTCGGACCACCAGTGACGTCGAGCTGCCCCCGTCCAGGTTCAGGGCCTCCGAGCAGCCCTCGGAGGCGAGCAGGTCCCGCAGCTCCGGCAGCGTCAACCCGCCGCCTTCGGGCCCGAGGGCCGCGACGAGCAGCATGGTGCCGTCCGGCCTCAGGCCGAGGGCGCTGCGCGCGGCCCGCCCATAGGCGGCGATGCCGTCCCGCACGAGCGGCCGCCGACCCTGGGCGTCGCGTCGGCCGTAGGCGACAAAGCCCTCTTGCTCCAGTCGCAGGGTCGGCAGCAGGCGCGGACCCGCCTGCAGGGCGTGCATCAGCCGATAGCCCGCGGGCAGGGGCTCGGCATGGGGAGCGAGCCGCCAGCATGTGCCGCTCGGCCCCGCGAGCACCCGGAGCTCCGTGCGATGGAAGATTCGCCCCAGGTAGGGCTTTAGCTTGGGGTTGTTGACCAGCAGGTCGTTGTCGTGCGGATCCGAGCGGAGGCCGCCGTCGATGGTGACGTAGGAGGCGCTGACCCCGTCCTGATGGTTGAAGTAGCCGCCGTTGAGGCCCGCGACGGCCCCTTGCTCCCGGACCCAGGCGCGGACCGTGCGCCGGGCCGGGGCCAGCATGGGCCGGATCTCGTGCCCCGGCGGTACTTCCAGGACATGGACCGTGGCCGTCGGCAGCACGCGCGCCCGGTACCGGACGGCTTCTCGGGCCCAGACCGTACCGGGCCAGAGGATGGCCAGCGCGGTCAGGGCGAGCGTGAGCCTCACTTGATCAGCGTGGACGGCTCGCGGACCAGGAGCGAGTGCCCCGTCATCTGCTTGGGCTGCGGGATGCCCAGAAGGTCGAGCATGGTCGGCGCGATGTCCGACAAGAGGCCGCTCTGCAGCTTGGCGCCCTGGCCGCCCACCAGGATGAGGGGCACCGGGTTCAGCGTGTGCGAGGTGACGATCTCGCCGGAGGCCGGATCGTACATCTGCTCGGCGTTGCCGTGGTCCGCCGTGATGAGGGCCGTGCCCCCCTTGGCCTCGATGGCCCCGATGATCCGGCCCAGACAGATGTCCAGGGCCTCGATGGCCTTGACCGTCGCGCCCATGTTGCCCGTGTGGCCCACCATGTCCGCGTTGGCCAGGTTCATGATGATGACGTCCGCCTTGGCGTCCTTGATCCACTGCTCGGCCACGTCCGCCACCTGGAACGCGCTCATCTCCGGCTGCAGATCGTACGTCGCCACCTTGGGGCTCGGCACCAGCACCCGCTCCTCGCCGGGATAGGGCTTCTCGACCCCGCCGTTGAAGAAGAAGGTCACGTGCGCGTACTTCTCGGTCTCGGCCGTGCGCAGCTGGCGCACGCCGGCGTCCGCCAGCACCGGGGACAGGATGCGGTCCAGGCTCTGGGGGCCGAAGGCGAGCGGCAGCTTGAAGCTCTCGTCGTACTGGGTCATGCACACGAAGTGCACGTCCGGCTGGTTCGGGCGCTCGAACTCGTTGAAGGCGGGGTCGATGAGCGTCCGGGTGATCTCGCGGGCCCGGTCCGGCCGGAAGTTGAAGAAGATCACCGTGTCGCCCGTGCGGATCCGGCCGTCCTCGGCCACGAGGATGGGCTTGATGAACTCGTCGGTCTCGCCCCGCGCGTAGGCTTCGGACATGCCCTCGGAACCCGTACGGGCATGGTGCTCGGCCACGCCGTCCACCATCGCGCGGTACGCGAGCTCCACCCGGTCCCAGCGCTTGTCGCGGTCCATGGCGTAGTAGCGGCCGACGATGGTGGCGAGCTGGGCGCCGCTCGTGGCGGCCAGTCGCTTGTCGAGCTCGTACAGGAAGCGCCCGCCCGAGGTGGGCGGCGTGTCCCGGCCGTCCATGAAGGCATGGACGAAGATGCTGGGGACGCTCTGGCGGCTCGCGAGCTCCAAGAGGGCGTAGAGGTGCTCCAGGGAGCTGTGGACGCCGCCGTCCGAGACCAGCCCGATGAGGTGGACCCGACCGCCCTTGCGCTTGGCGGCCTGCATGGCCTCGACGAGCACCGGGTTCTCGAAGAAGTCCCCGTCGTAGATGGATTTGTTGATGCGCACGAGGTCCTGGTAGACCACCCGGCCCGCGCCCATGTTGGTGTGGCCCACCTCGGAGTTGCCCATCTGCCCGGGCGGCAGGCCGACCGACTCGCCCGACGTGGGGATCGGCACGCACGGGTAGGTCGCCATGAAGCGGTCCCAGTTGGGCTTCTGGGCCATGGCGATCGCGTTGCCTTCCGGCCGCGGGTTGATGCCCCAGCCGTCCAATACGATGAGTGCGAGCGGTCCGTTTTTCATGATTTCACCCTAACGTGCGCCGTGAGCCTATTTCAAGCTGCGGGCGGGCCAAAAACTGTGCGACGATAAGAGGAGGACCCCCCCTGGCCCCCCCTCTAGAAGGGGGGAAGCCACCGGAAGGGCGGCTGCAGCCAGGGAGGGTCTCCAGGTCAGTCCCGAAGGGGACTTAGCGTGCGGCGGCCGAACGGAAGTTGACGATGGCCCCGAAGCTCTTGGGGTCGAGGCTCGCGCCGCCGACCAGGGCTCCGTCGATGTGCGGCTGGGCCATCTGCTCGGCGATCGTCTCGGGCTTGACCGAGCCGCCGTAGAGGATGCGCACGGCATCCGCCACTTCGGGCCCGGCCATCTTGCCCACCGTCTCGCGGATGATGCCGCAGACCCGGTTGGCCTCGTCCGACGCGCAGGTCTTGCCCGTGCCGATGGCCCAGACGGGCTCGTACGCGAACATGCACTGCGCGACCAGCTCCGGGGCGATGTTCAACAGCGCCCGCTGGGTCTGGACGATGATCACGTTGTCCGTGAGCTGGACCTCGCGGTCCTCGAGCGTCTCACCGACGCAGATGATCGGCGTGAGCTGCCACTGGAGGGCGGCCTGGACCTTGCGGTTGACCGTGCCGTCCGTCTCGTGGAAGTACTGGCGCCGCTCCGAGTGCCCGATGATCACGTGGGTGGCCCCCGCGTCCCGGAGCATCACGGGCGAGATCTCGCCGGTGTAGGCGCCCTCGTCCATCCAGTGCATGTTCTGCGCGCCGAGCTGCACCTCGGTGTTGCCGAGCTCCTCGCGGAGCACGTGCAGCGAGGTGAAGGGCGGGCAGATCACCACCGTGGGATCGGTCGTGCGCTTGAGCTCCTCGGAGAGCCCGCGCGCGAAGTCGCGGGCTTCCTGGGTCGTCTTGAACATCTTCCAGTTGCCGGCGATGACCGGCTTGCGCTTGCTCATGCTTTCTCACTCAGGGCCGCGACGCCCGGGAGCTCGAGCCCTTCGAGGAACTCGAGCGAGGCGCCGCCGCCGGTCGAAACGTGGGTGAACCTGTCGGCGAGGCCCATCTGCTCGATGGCCGCCACCGAGTCGCCGCCGCCCACGATGGTGGTGGCGCCCTTCTCGGTCCGCTCCGCCGCGAACTGGGCCACGGCCCGGGTCCCCTCGGCGAAGGCCGGGTTCTCGAAGACGCCCATGGGACCGTTCCAGACGATCGTCTTGGAGTCGCCGAGGGCCCGGCGGATGGCCTCGATGGACTTGGGGCCGATGTCCACGCCCATCTCGGTGGGCGGGATCTTGTCGACGTCGACCACGGCACTGGCCTTAGCGGCCTTGATGTCGGGGGCGACGAGGACGTCCACGGGCAGCAGGAGCGTGGTCCCGCTGGCGGCGGCCTTGGTCATGAGCTCGCGGGCGAGCTCCAGCTTGTCCGCTTCGACGAGCGATCGCCCGACCTCGAGGCCCTGGGCCTTGAAGAAGGTGAAGATCATCCCGCCGCCGATGACGAGCGTGTCGACCTTGCCGATCAGGTTCTCGATGACGCCGATCTTGCTCGAGACCTTGGAGCCGCCGATGATGGCGACGAAGGGCCGCTCGGGGTTCGAGAGGGCCTTGCCCATCACCGAGATCTCCTTGTCGAGCAAGAGGCCCGCGACCGCGGGCAGGTACTCGGCGACCCCGGCCGTGGAGGCATGCGCCCGGTGGGCGGTGCCGAAGGCGTCGTTCACGTAGAGGTCCGCCTCGGAGGCGAGCTGCTTGGCGAACGCGGGGTCGTTCTTCTCCTCTTCCGGGTAGAAGCGGATGTTCTCGAGGAGGAGGACATCTCCGGGCTTGAGGTCCTCGGCGAGCTTCTGGACCTCGGGGCCGATGGCGTCGGGCGCCATGCGCACGTCCTGGCCCAGGAGCTCGCCCAGGCGCTTGGCCACCGGCTGAAGCGTCAGCTCGGGGGTCTTGCCCTTGGGACGGCCGAGGTGGGACGTCAAGAGAACCTTGGCGCCCCGGTCCGTCAGGTACTTGATGGTGGGCAAGGTGGCGCGGATGCGGGTGTCGTCCGTGATCCGGCCATCGTCCATGGGGACGTTGAAGTCCGCCCGGACCAGCACCCGCTTGTCCTTGAGATCTTGCGGACCGAGGTCCGCGACGCTCTTCTTGCTCGCCATGGCCTAGTGGACCGCCGCTCCGAGCTTCTTGCCGACCATCGCGGCGAGGTCCACCACGCGGTTCGAGTAGCCCCACTCGTTGTCGTACCAGGCGACGACCTTGAGCATCTTGTCGCCCATGGTCATGGTCGAGGCGGCGTCGACGATCGACGAGTGCGGGTTGCCCGTGAAGTCGATCGAGACGAGCTCCTCCTCGGTGTACTGGAGGATGCCCTTGAGGCCGTTGCCGGCCGCTTCCTTGAGGGCGTTGTTGACGTCGGCGGCGGTCACCGGCTTCTCGGTGGTGACGACCAGGTCGACGACCGAGACGTCCGGGGTGGGGACGCGCATGGCCATGCCGTTGAACTTGCCCTTGAGCTCGGGCAGCACCAGCGAGACCGCCTTGGCGGCGCCGGTGGTGGTGGGGATGATCGACATGGCGCCGGCGCGGGCGCGGCGCAGGTCCTTGTGGGGCATGTCGAGCAGCTGCTGGTCGTTGGTGTAGGCGTGGACCGTGGTCATCAGGCCGCTGACGATGCCGAACTGCTCGTGGAGGATCTTGGCGACCGGCGCCAGGCAGTTGGTGGTGCAGGAGGCGTTCGAGATGATGTTGTGCTTGCCGGCGTCGTAGGCGCTGTCGTTGACGCCCATGACGATGGTGATGTCCTCGTTCTTGGCCGGAGCCGAGATGATGACCTTCTTGGCGCCGGCCTCCAGGTGGGCCTTGGCCTTGGTGCCGTCGGTGAAGCGACCGGTCGACTCGACGACCACGTCCGCGCCCCACTTCTTCCAGGGGATCATCGCGGGGTCCTTTTCGGCCGAGATCTCGATCTTCTTGCCGTCGACGATGATGGCGTTCTCCGTGTGGTCCACCGTGCCGGGATAGACGCCGTGCACCGAGTCGTACTTGAACAGGTGCGCGAGCGTCTTGGCATCCGTCAGGTCGTTGATGCCGACGAACTCGAGGTCGTTGTTCTTAAGGCCGATGCGCAGCACCTGGCGGCCGATGCGCCCGAAACCGTTGATCCCCACTTTGGTGGCCATAGCAAAAAACCTCCTAAAAACTGTTTATCCCTCGCTTAACTGTACGCCTGCGGGAGCCCCGGGTCAAGGAAAGTGTAACGGAATATTGAGTAGGTCGTTTGACCGTCCGCGTGTGGAATAATGGTGGATTCGCGGCGCCCGGAGGACCGATGCCGGGCGGCGATGCGGGCCGGACGGAAGCCGGCGGATACGGTGGGAAGAAGGACCTTTCATGCAGCGCGTGTGCGTGTTTTGTGGATCGAAGCCGGGGGCGCGCGACGCCTACCTGGAGGCCGCCCGGGAGCTGGGGGCCGCTCTTGTGGAGCGGGGCTATGGCCTGGTGTACGGTGGGGCCAGCGTCGGGCTGATGGGCGCCATCGCGGACGAGGTGCTCGCGCGGGGCGGCGAGGTCATCGGCGTCATCCCCGAGGCCCTGGTGTCGCGCGAGCTATCCCATCGCGGCCTGACCGAGCTGCATGTGGTCGGCACCATGCACGAGCGCAAGGCCCTCATGGCGGCCAAGTCGGACGCCTTCATCGCCATGCCGGGGGGCTTCGGCACGTTCGAAGAGCTCTTCGAAGTGGTGACCTGGGGGCAGCTGGGCATCCACCGCAAGGCCGTCGGCCTGCTGGACGTGGAGGGCTACTACGATCCCCTCCTGGCCCTGGTGGAGCGGGGTGTGGCCGAGGGCTTCATCCCCGAGTCGCACCAGGCCCTCCTGTGCTTGGAGCCCGATCCGCGACGCCTCCTGGATCGGCTGGAGCGCTACCAGGTGCCCGATCTAGGCCGCAAGTGGGCCGAGCGAAAAGACATCTAGGAGCCGCTCGGAGGTTTCTCCGGAGCGGGATTCAGGCTCGTGGCGGCCGCCGGATCATCCAGTCCCACCTGATTGCGCCCGCCGTGCTTGGCCGAGTAGAGGGCCTTGTCCGCACGTTCCAGCAGCTCGACGGCGGTCGAACCCTCCCTCAGCGAGGCGACGCCCAAGCTCGCCGTGACGGTGAAGGGCTCGCCCGCGATCGTCGTCAAGGCCATGGCGGCAATGGCCTCGCGGATCCGTTCGGCGGCCAAGGCGCCCCCGGCGGCGTCGGTATGGGGCAGCAAGACGGCCAGTTCCTCCCCGCCATACCGCGCCACGATGTCGCTGTCGCGGACCGTCTGGCGAAGGCACGCGCTGGCTTGGCGGAGCACCTCGTCGCCCGTCTGGTGGCCGTAGGTGTCGTTGATCCGCTTGAAGTGGTCCAGGTCCACCATGATGACGCTGAGCGGCGTGCCGTAGCGCTCGGCCTCCGCCAGGGCGTTGATCAACTGCTCCTTGAAGAAGCGATGGTTGAAGAGCCCCGTCAATCCGTCCGTCACGGCCTTGATCTGAGCCTCGTGGACCAGCTGGAGGGCCCGCTCCAGTTCATGGATCTGGCGCTCCTGCTCGTCGAGCAACTGGGCGTTCTGGATGGTGAGGGCCGCCTGGTTCGCGATCGCCTCCAGCAGGGACTGATCCTGGGCCGTGAAGGTCTTGGTGATGGCGTTGCTGCTGATGTACAGCGCACCGAGCTGCTGCTGGCTCGCCACCAATGGGACGCAGATGACCGATCGCAAGTCGAGCGCCATCACGCTGGCCGTCTGGTTGGCCGCGTCCAGGCCCGTATCGAGGATGCAGATCGCGCGTCGCTCGTCGATGCAGCGCGAGACGATGCTGCGGCTGATCGCGAGGGTTTCCACCGGCTGCCCGGAGCTGTCCAGGCTGGCGAGACACTTGAGGTCGCCGTGGGTGCCCAGCAGGATGTAGCCCTGGTCGCCGCCGGAGAGCGACAAGCAGTGCTGGAGAATCAACGAGAGCAGGCGCTCGATCTTGCGGGTGGCGCTGATCGCCAGGGAGACCTCGTTGATGAGCTGGAGCTTCCGAACGCGGGCGGACATCTCGTTGTTGGCCCACACGCTGTGGACGGCCAGGGCCGCGTAGGTCGCGAAGCTCTCGAGGATCGCGTGATCCGAGGGGGTGAGCCGCTCTTCGAGGGAGCTCCGGTCCATGTAGATGACGCCCACCACCACCTCCGACAGCAGGAGCGGCAAGACGATCAAGTTTCTCAGCCCGAGCTCGAAGACGCTGTCGGAGTGCTGCAAGAGGGGGTGACGCTGGGCGTCGTCGATCCAGAGGGGCCTGCGTTCGGTCATCACGTCCTGCAGCAGGGTGGTGCAGTACGGGAACAGCGTATGGACGTCGCCCGTGCCCCCGAGAACCAATGAGTAAATCGGCCCTCCGGACTCGTCGACCAGGGAGATGAAGCCGCGATCGGCCTTGGCGATCTGGGCCACCTTGCTCAGGACATCCAGCAGGACCGTATCCAGGTCGAGCGGCGTCCATGGGCGCTCCGGCAGCTTGAGGGGCGACAGGGCCCGGCTGCCGTTCGCGGCCAGGGTGGAGGCGCTGAAGGCCGCAGCCAGGTCCTGGAACGCCGTGGCGTAGGGGCGGGGCTGGCCGGACGGCCGAGCGGGAGAGTTGCGGGTCATAACGTCCATTTCTGCTGTCGTGACATGGCGACCGGGCGCGAGGGCGATGCTCCCATGCTATATACCCTCGCCGCGTTTCGCTATAAAATAGGTTCGCCCCCCTCCGCCGCGCATCACGTGGACGCGGGGCGGGCATCCAGATCGGGCACGCCCCGCTGTTCGGGGCGCAGTTAAGGTAGGCGACGCAATGCAGGCTCCTGTTACGGCACAGCGGATCTCTCCGCCCATGACGCATGCCGCGGTTACCTCGGCCGGCCTCCGGGCGCTGAATGAGGATTTCGTCTGGGTCGCGCCGGAGCGCGGCATCTTCGCCGTCGGAGACGGGATCGGCGGCCCCGGCCGGGGCGACCTCGCGAGCGAGCTGGTGGTGGCGAGCCTCGCGGCCGGGGCCGCGATCGAGCCCGCGCTCCTCGCAGCCAACGCCCGGATCCGCCAGGAGATCGCCGAGCACCCCGAGCGCAAGGGGATGGGGGCCACCGTCGCCGTCGCCGTCGTGCAGGGCGAGGACCTGGACCTCTACCACCTGGGCGAGGTTCGTGCCTACCTGATCCGGGGGGGCGAGGTCCGGCAGTTGACTGAAGACCATACCCTCGCAACCCAGCTCGTGAAGACCAAGCAGCTCACGCCCGAGCAGGCGCTCGGCCATCCGGCGCGCAAGACCCTCCTGCGCTACCTGGGCAAGGAGGAGGCCCCCAAGATCGCCCACCAGACGCTCGAGCTGGAGCCGGGCGACATGCTCTTGCTGTGCTCCGACGGCTTCTACTCGACCCTGGGGACCGACTCGCTGCGCGACCTCTGCGGCGCCGCGGAGCTGGAGCGACAACTGGGGGCCGCCCTGGAAGAGGCGATCGCGCACGGGAGCCAGGACAACGCGAGCGCCGTCGCCCTCCAGGTCGCAAGCCCCGGCCCGGACACCCCGGAGACGTCCCTGTCCGCGGTCGGGCTCTCGGAGCGGCTGCGGGGCCTCTTGCAGGCTCTCCTGGACGCCCCGAACCCGGCCGACGAGATCGAGGCGATGCAGCAGGATCTGCTCGGCTTGGTGCTCGGCGCGACCCGAGCCGCCTCCGGGGCCCTGCTGATCGAGGAAGACGGAGCGTGGCGCGTCCTCTGCGCCACCGGCGCGAAGGCGGAGCCTTATGCGATCCAGCTCGGTCGGGCCCACGCCCAGGGCGCTCCCCTCGTCGATCAAGGGCGCGTCATCGTGCCGATCCGCGTCGAGCGGGGCGACGAGACCGCAAAGCTCGGGATCTGCCTGGAGGCCCCGGCCGATCCCGCTCAGGTCGAGCACCAAACCGCCCCCTACCGCGAGCTCGTCTCGTGGTTGCTGGAGCTGCGCCGGATCGCGGCCCTGCGCCAGGAAGGAGCCTCGCAGGCCCGCCGCCTCGACACGCTCAACGAGCTGGGCAAGGCGGTCGCCTCCTCGCTGAACCTCGACCAGGTCCTGCGGTTGCTCCTGGAGCACACCCTGTCGCTGACCGACGCGGATACGGGCTTCGTCATCCTGCCGGCGGAAGAAGGCCTGCACTGTCGCTATGGCCTCAATCGCCAGGGCCACCCCGTGGAGGGGCTCGAGATCAGTTATACCTTTGCCAACAAGGTCCTCGAGACGCGCCAGCCCCTGTGCATCCTGGACACGGGCGCCGATGCGTCGACCCAGACCACCAGCGTCATGGCCCTCAACCTCCAGAGCGTCATGTGCGTGCCCATGATCGTCAAGGATGAGCTGATCGGCCTGCTCTACGTGAGCTCCAACTACGTGACCCGCTCGTTCGGCTCGCAGGACCTGGACCTGCTCGTGGCCATCGCCGGCCAGACCGCCCTCTCGGTTCAGAACGCCCTCTACGTGGCGGCCATCCAGCAGAAGGAGAAGATGGACGCCGAGCTGCGCATCGCGCGGGACATCCAGATGGGCCTCTTGCCCGCCGAGCTGCCGGCCATTCCCGGATGGTCCCTGGCGGCCCGCTGCCTGCCCGCGATGGAGGTCGGGGGGGACCTGTTCGAGGTGCTTCACGCCCCGGCGGGCCCCCTGGGCCTGTTCATCGGGGACGTCTCGGGCAAGAACGTGTCCGCGGCGCTCTACATGGCCGTGACCCACATGGCCGTGCGGGCCCTCTTGGGCGGCTGCACCGATCCGGTCGCCGGCCTCAAGCAGGTCAACGCGACGATCGGCTCGGACCTCCGAGACTGCAACTACGTGACGGCCTTCTTCCTCGCGCTGGATCCGGCCACAGGCCGTGCGAGCTTCGCATGTGCCGGTCATCCCCCCGCCCTGCACGTGCGCCCGGACGGCGTCACGCCGAGGTGGGCCCAGGGGGTGGCGCTGGGCCTGGACGCGGATCTCTTCAACGGGCGGCTGGCGCGCCAGGACCTCGAGCTCGCGCCGGGAGAGGCGATCGTGCTCTACACCGACGGCATCACCGAGGCCCGCAACGCCGCCGGCGAGGAATTCGGCGAGGAGCGGCTGATCGAGCTGGTGTCGGCGGGACCCTGGGCGGACGCGGAGGCGCTGCGCGCGGCGATCTTCGCGGGCGTCGAGGCCTTTGTGGGCGAGGCCCAGCCGTTCGACGACATGACGGTCCTGGTGGTGATGCGCGATGCCTCCCTCGCGCTCGGTTGCAGGTAGCCTCCATGCAACGCGTCAAGCTGTTCGCGGAACAACCCGTCTGCCTCCTGGTGCCGGTCTCGGAGCGCCTCGTTCCGTGCGAGGCGAAGGTGCTGGCCGTGAGCCCCGAAGGCTTCGAGGTGGATCCCCCCCAGCGCCACGGGGTCAAGATCCCCGTCAAGGCGGCGGAGCTGAGCGTGCGGGTGGAGCGCGACGCCCTCTACGAGTTGCAGTGCATGGTCCGGTCCGTCAGCCCGGATCGCGTCTGCCTCGCCTCGCCCACCGTGTGCCAGCGCATCCAGCGCCGCGAGTACGTGCGCGTCCCGACCCTCGACACCTGCAAGCTGGAGGTGTTTCACGAGTCCGAGGGGCGCTTCCTGCCGCCCGCGGCGGCCCCCCTGAAGAACCTGTCGGGCGGGGGCTGCGCGGTGGTCTTCATGATGGCGGTCCGGACAGGGGTGCAGGTGCGGGTGACCCTCGACCTCCCGGATGCCGGCGAGATGCAGTTCGAGGGAACCGTCAGGCACTGCGTTCCCCATTTCAGCCGTGGGGGCACCGAGTACTCGCTTGGCATCGCCTTCGACCCCATGTCCGATGGGCGGCGCAGCTGCATCATTCGCCACGTGTTCGCGCTGCAGGGCAGGGAGCGTCGCACCGCGCTCGCGCACCCTGATGCGCCTGACCTCCGCTAGGAGGCGCGCTCGGACAGGTTGAGGCGAGCCTGGACGATGGCCGCGCGCATGGCCTCCTGCTCGCAACCGAAGATGGAACCCAGGATCAACAGCTGCTCGCCGACCTCGAGGTCGGGGTAAGTCTCGCACACCGCCTGCAGCATCTCGGGCTCGACCGGCGGTAGGACTTCCAGGACCTGGAGCTCGTTGAGCAGGGACTCCCGATATTGCGGCTCGACCGGTCCGTTGGAGAACCACTTCTGCAGGACCAACCGGTTCATGCCGGCCTCCGAGCTCTCGTAATGAATGCGATCCATCAGGCGGTGGAGGAAGATGATCCCGTACCCCATCCGGTGCTCCTGGGCCGCATGGTCCTGGCGCGCCTGCTCGAGGTGTCGGGACGGATCGTAGTCCTGGCCGCCGGAGCCCTGGTCGAGCATCTCCATGGTCAGGACGGAATAGTTCTGCGGGGAGTAGTCCTCCAGCCGCAGGCGCAGCGCGACGACCTGATCGGGCATGCCTGCGTAGGAATGCTGGACGATATTGGTCATGGCCTCGTCGAGGCCGAGGAGCATGTCCTCGGCCACCTCTCCCCAGTACAGGTGGGAGGCGAAGAAGTCCCGCACCTTCTGGCGGTAGGGGCTGAAGGCCTCCAGGTTGGTGGGCCAGGCAAGCTCGAACTCGTGCCGGGTCGCGGAGGCATTCTCAGGCAAGACACTCATCGATGGAGCCCTCTAACGTGAACGCCCTTCAGCGCAAGGTGAAGTAGCCATCAAGGCCACTGTAGCGGAAGACCTTGAACACCGAACGCGAGGCGCCTTCGATGACCAGCGCCATCCCCTCGCCCTTCATCAGCTTGTCCAGCCGCAAGAAGGAGCGCAGACCCGAGCTGTTCATGAACGCGAGCTGCGACAGGTCCATGACCAGGTTCTTGCGGAGGGTGGGGACCAGCTTGGCCAGGTATTCATCCAGCTCTCCGGACGCCCAAGTATCCAGCTCGCCCGAAAGTTTGAGGAGCATGGTCCCTTCCGTTTCCTGGGAGTCGATGGCGAACACGGAACCTCCTTGCGATCCGCCCCTTGAATCGAACACGTGCGCGGTCGGCTCGCGAATGGCATGCCTCCCTCATACCACGTCCCCCCCGGTTCTAACGAGCGTGGGTTGAGGACAGGGCGGCCGGATCCCGCTCATGGCGCCAGATTCTGCGCCGAAGGCGCGGCGCTTCCTGTTTTCCCGCTAGGGCCCGTGGCGTGCCGTTTAGCCGGTCGAAGCTCCGTTTGACCCTGCTTGCTTCGGGGTATCTTTGAGCCCATGGGCGCTATTCCCACTCGTTTTCGCACCTGCCGCCGCCAGGAGTCGTGCCGCTGATGTTCGTGCCCTCCCCCCTCGAATCCGACTCCGAGGCGCCCGTTAGTTGGCCCAGTTCCTTTCGGGGCCCCAAGGAAAGCCCTAGGTGGAGGGGCTCCATTTCAACCTCTTCCATTCGGCCGATCGGGCCCTCATGGCCTTCAGCCGCGATCGCGCGGTGGGGCTGGATCTCGAGGCCCTGCTAAAAGCCAGCGGCCTCGGGCTGACAGGGTCGCTTGCGGCCTGCGACGTGAGCGTCTCGGCCGATGAGCCCGCTCGTCTAGTGGCCATGCCCGAGGCCTGGCCCTGGAGCCTCGAAGACCTGCCGCCCATACCGGGCTACGTGAGCGCCCTCGCCGTCGCGGGCCGTGGCCATCAGCGGGCGCAGTTCCATTGGAGCGGCGGCTCGTGAACGGATGGGGCCATGGTCCTTGGCGGATCATGGGATAACCCTTGCTCGTTTCGGGTATACCGGATGAGCCGGCGGAGGCATTCAAGCGCTGTACAGCCGCGTTCCGCGGATGGATGAGGAGAACGATCGACGCCATGACCGACTTGAAGAACGAAGTGATCGCCAATCGCTACCAAGTGCTCGCCTTGCTGGGCAAAGGCGGAATGGGCGAGGTCTACCGCGTGGTCGACCAGCTCGAGGGCGACACTGAGCTCGCCCTCAAGATGATCCGGTCCAACGGCCCCATCACCTCGGATCTCAAGTTGCGCTTCAAGGAAGAGTTCCGGGCGATGGCCAAGCTGCAGCACCCGAACACCCTCAAGGTGTTCGACTACGGCCAGGCGGACGAGTGCAGCCAGTACCTGACCATGGAGGTCGTCGAGGGCCAGGAGCTCACCGACCTGATCTCCGGAACCTCGTTGCCGCTGGAGCAATTCTATCCCTGGCTGATCCAGCTCTTGCAGGCGCTCGGCTTCATCCATTCCCGCCTGTTCGCGCACCGCGACATCAAGGCCGAGAACATCCGGATCCGGCCCGACGGCACCCTCAAGCTCATGGACTTCGGCCTGATGGACCGGCTGGGCATCCTCTCCACCGGCAAGATCACGGGCACGCCCGGGTATTTGCCCCCAGAGGTCGTCAAGGGTGGGGTGATCGACGCCTCCTCCGATCTCTATTCCGTCGGCTGCCTCGCCTACCAGATGCTGACCGGCCGGCTGCCCTTCCGCGGCTCCTTGGTCGATACCCTCAAGGCGCACGTCTCCGAGCCACCCGCGCCGCCTTCCAGCCTGCGCCCGGACTTGCCGCGCCGCCTCGAGGCCATCGTCCTCAAGCTGCTGGAGAAGGACCAGAAGCTCCGCTACCGCTCCGCAGCCGAGGTGATCGCCGATCTGGCCGACCTCTCCTCCTTGCAGGTCGCCCGCGAGACCCTGGACCAAAAGAAGAGCTACCTCAACAGCAGCGTCCTGGTCGGCCGGGAAGCCGAGCTGGAGACGCTCGGCAAGGCGCTGACCTCGATTCGCTCGGGGCAAGGATCCGCCCTGTTCGTCGGCGCACCTGCGGGCGTCGGAAAGTCCCGCCTGGTCAGCGAGTTTGTCCTCCAGGCCACGCTCAACGACGTGCCCGTCCTGCGGGGGCAGTGCCTGGAAGGCGGTATGGCCCCCTACGAGCCCCTAGCGCAGGCCCTGAGGCCGCTCATCTCCCTATCCATTCCCGAGGAGCTCCAGCGCTTCGGCCCGGCTCTGGTCAAGCTCCTCCCGGAGCTCGCCGGCCGCGGCATCGAGCCGGCTCCGGCGAGCTCGGGGGATGTCGAGAAGGCTCGCCTCTCCGAGTCCGTCATCGCCTGGCTGCAGTCGGTGGCCGCCCGTACCCCGCTCGTGCTCTTCCTCGACGACGTGCACTGGTGCGATCCGAGCAGCCTGGAGCTCTTCAATCGCTGCATCCGACAGGTAGTAGGCCATGCCATCCTTTGCCTGGCGACCCTGCGCAGCGACGAGACGCTCGCGAGCAGCCCGGTCTGGTACACCGTCGAAGAAGGAGCCACCGAGCTCCTGCAATTGAGCCCGTTCACCCAGGAGCAGGCCCTGGAGCTGCTCAATGCCATGCTCAACGACATGGTGATCAGCACGGAGTTCAGCGATTTCCTGTACGCGGCCACGGCCGGTAACGCCTTCTTCCTGAAGGAAGTCCTGCGCTACATGGTGGAAGAGGGCTTGCTCGTCCTCAAGGAAGGGGTCTGGCACTTTCCGTCGGATGCGGCGGGCCTGCAGCTGCCGACCAGCGTGGAGGCCACCGTCGTCCGGCGCCTCTCCCAGCTGTCCGAGGTGGCGCGACGCCTGGCGCAGGTGGCCTCGGTCATCGGGCGCAACCAGGAACGCAGCATGCTCCTGGCCATCAGCGGGCTGGGCGAAGAGGACTTCTTCGAGGGCCTGAGCCAGCTGACCGAGCGGCAGTTCCTGGTCAGCGAAGGGGCGCATGTCTCCTTCGCCCATGACCGGGTGCGCGAGGCGCTCTACGCCGACCTCTCGGAGGACGATCGCCGGCACTTCCACCAGCGGTGCGCCGAGTACCTGGAGGAGGGCTACGGGGAGCAGCGGACCGCCTTTGCCAACGAGCTGGCCCACCACTTCAGCCGCGGCCTCGACAAGGTCAAGGCCTACGAGTACCTGCACATGGCCGGCGATCAGGCTCGGGCCGGGGCGATGCTCGCGGTGGCGATCCGCTACTGGAAGCAGGCGGAAGAGACCCTGTTGACCCTCGATTATCCCGGAAAGGCGCCGCGCCTGGCGGCCCTCTGGGGGGCCATGGGTCTTGCCGGCGCCTACGGGTTCCCCACCATCGGGGTCTACGCCCTCGAGAAGTTGATCGCCTTCCAGGAGAGCCTGGGGGATGTCGAGCGGACCCACGCCATTCTCTGGCTGGTGGCTCGGGTCCGGCGCCGCCCCACGTTCGATCGGGCCCGCTGGAAGGCCCAGGCCTTCGGGATCACACCCCACCTGCGTAAGCGGCTCAAGGGGGTTCGTGGCTGCGCGCCCGCCAAGCCCCTGGACTGGCTCCGCTCGATCGTGACGACGTACGGCCTGTTGTGTGCCGCCTACGGCCCCTTCGGGCACCCGATGACGGGCATGGCGAAGGCGGCGCGAGCCAAGCGCTTGAAGATGTTTGCCGGCTCGCCGATGGATGGCAGCATGCTCATGGCGGAGGCCACGTGCCTGGGGCCGGCGGGGCACTACGACGAGGTTTTGCGCCTTGGGCCCCAGGCCGCCCGGCTGCTCGACGAGTCGCACCTCAAGCTGAATCCGGCCTTCGTGGCCGCGTGGTTCGCGATCAACGGCTCCCAGCTGACCGTCGCCTACCAGGGGATCCGCCCGGATCCCGAGCGGCTGGAGGCCGGGATCGCCGCCGCCGAACGCTACCAGGCGCATCCCTTCAAGAACTTCTTCTGGTCCCGCCAGGGCGTCTGGACCGCCTTCACGGGGCGTCGGGCGGAGACCGAGCAACTGCTCGACCTCATGGGCCAGACCTGCCGCCGCATCAACGCTCCGACCTATCAGTGGGCCTTCTACCTGCGGGCCTACGTGCTGTGGCAGAGCGGCGAGCTGGAGGAGGCCGGCCGCATCGTGCAGCAGGCCTTGCAGTATCCCCATGTCCAGCAAGATGCGTTCGCCGAGTTCAGCCTGCGGGTCCTCGGCGGCTACATCGCCCTCGACCGCGGCCAGCTCGAGGAGGCGGACCGCGCGCTCACGGCCATGCGCGATCGCGCCCGGAACCAGCACCTGATGCTGGTGCTGATCCAGGCCCTGATCGGCATAGGAGCCCTCGAAACGGTCCGCGGGAACTCCGCCGCGGCGCGCGAGCACCTCCTCGAAGCCCGGGAGCTCAGCGAGGCAGGCGATGCCCGCAATCCCCTGCACGCGGCGATCGCCTCCCGGCGCCTCGGGGAGCTGGCCCTGAAGGAAGGGGACTATCCGCAGGCCGCCCAGGAGTTCGAGCAGGCCCTGGCGATCGTGACCCGCCCCGAGCAGGACAACCTGATCGAGCAAGGACTCCTCCAGCGGGATCTCGGAGAGCTCTACCTGGCCACCCAGCGTCCGGAGGAGGCCAGGGCCTCCTTCCGTGCCGCCGGAACGATCTTCCACGGGCTCCGGAACCGCCACCTGTTGAAACCGGTCTCCCTTCAGCTGGAGCAGCTTCAGCACGGCCTTGAACGCACCATCGAGAAGGGGGCTACCGAGTCCTCGGCCTCGCCTCGCTGGCGCCAGCGGCTCCAGGGGGCTGCCGATTGGCGTCAAGCGTCCCTGGAAATCGGCATGACCGACTTCCAGGCGTCCGAAGCCACGCTCCTGGAGGTCGCCCCGGAGGCCACGCCCGTGGCCAGCCGCAACGCCTCGGGCCCCTGCGCTCCTTTGCGGATACCCGCCGACTGGGTCTCGCGGGCCCTCGCGGAGGTCAAGGCCACCACCTTCGTCGAGCTGCCGGAGGAGGCCTCCGAGAGCCAGGGAACGCAGCTCGACGTCACGTTCCTGTCGGTGCTGATCGGGCCCGTCGCGGTCGATCGGCAGGTCGTCGGGGCCCTGTGCCTCGTCAAGCAGGAGGGCACCTTCGAGCCGGAGGACGTCGAGCGATTCGACGACCTGATCGGGGCGGTCTCGGCCCTGTGGTCCCAGACCGCTTCCCGCCAGACCGTCCGGGGCGTGACCCTGGACGAGGAGCTCCGGCGGACGTTCCAGGCCCATTCCTGCGGCTCCTCGTCGGACCTCATCAAGTCGGTGATGACGGAATGGGCCGCCCAGCTGGGGCTCGACGATCTCGCGATCCTGATCGGAGACGAGATCTCGCTGAGCGTCTCGCGCGCTCCGCAGGAGACGCAGCCGATTTCCCTCGACCATGCCGTCCTGACCGAGGCCTACGGCTCGGGTAAGTGCGTGCTGGGCAGTGGCGAGATCAGCGCGGGCATGCCGCCCTGGGTCGCCGCATGCCCGATCGAGGGGGAAGGTTCCCTCAAGGGAGCGCTGTACTGCGTCCGCCGGGGGACGGAGACCCCCTTGAGCGAGACCGACGTCCCTCATATCGAAACCTGCGCCCAGCTCCTGGGTGGAGCGATGGCCGCGCTGAGCATCAAGTAGGGGGGCTGGAGCCCCCGGGAGGTAGGATTGCAACTTCAGGCACCGGTGCCCACCGCGGTGCGCACGCTGGTCGACGTTCTGCGCTGGCGCGCCGTTCATGAGCCCGATCGGCTTGCTTACACGTTCTTGATCGACGGCGACGCCACGACCGAGACGCTCACCTTCGGGCAGCTGGACGCCCGGGCGCGCGCGATCGCCCTGACCCTGCAAGAGCGCCTTGCGGTGGGCGATCGGGCCATGCTCCTCTACCCGGCGGGCCTGGACTTCGTCGCGGCGTTCATGGGCTGCTGCTATGCCGGGGTGGTGGCCGTGCCGGTCTACCCCCCCAAGCAGAACCGCGACGGCGCGCGCCTGGCCGCGATCGCCCAGGACGCCCAGGCGACCGTCGCGTTGACGCTCGACAAGCACCGGCCGCTGATCCAGGGATTCCCCGAGCTGACGGACCTTGCGATCCTCGCCACCGACGATCTGCCGCCCGCCGAGGGACTGGAGTGGCACGGTCCGGCCCTCGACGGAGACGACCTGGCCTTCCTGCAGTACACCTCGGGATCCACGGGCCTCCCCAAGGGCGTGATGGTCAGCCACGGCAACCTCCTGCACAACGAGCAGATGATGCATGCGGCCTTCGAGACCACCCCCGAGTCGGTGTGGGTCAGCTGGCTGCCGCTCTTCCACGACATGGGGTTGATCTTGGGCATGCTGCACGCCATGTACGTCGGCAGCCATTGCGTGCTGATGGCCCCCGTCGCCTTCATCCAGCGGCCCATGCGGTGGCTCCAGGCCCTGTCGCGCTACCGGGCGACCCACTCGGTGGCGCCGAACTTCGCTTACGAGCTGTGCCTCCGGCGCCTCAAGCCGGAGCTAGTCGAGCAGCTGGACCTGAGCGCCTGGCGGCTCGCCGGCAACGCTGCCGAGCCGGTGCGGGCCGACACCCTAGAGCGCTTCGCGGCCGCCATGGCCCCGAGCGGCTTCCGAAAGGAGGCCTTGCGCGCGGGCTACGGGCTGGCCGAGGGCACGGTCTTCGTGACGTCCCAGAAAATCGGCCCGATGCCGACCATGATCGAGGTCTCGGAGTCGCTGCTGTCGCAAGGTCTGGTCGCGCCTCCCCTGACGTCGGAGGACACCAAGCGGCTGGTCGGTAACGGCACGACCTGGCATGACCAGCACGTCCTCATCGTCGATCCCGAGACGGGATGCGAGTGCCCGCCCGATCGGGTGGGCGAGATCTGGCTGTCGGGGCCGAGCGTGGCGCGCGGCTACTGGAACCGGCCGGACGCCTCCGCCCAGACCTTCGGGGCCCATGTGGCCGACACCGGTGCCGGGCCCTACCTGCGGACCGGCGATCTCGGCTTCCTGCAGGAAGGCCAGCTCTTCATCACGGGGCGCCTCAAAGACCTCATCATCATCCGGGGACGCAACCACTATCCCCAGGACATCGAACGGACCGCTGAAGAGGCGCACCCCTCCATCCGTCAGGGCTGCACGGCGGCCTTCTCCGTCGAGGTGGCGGGTGAGGAGCGGCTGGTGGTGGTCGCCGAGGTCGAGCGGCGTTACCAGTCCGAGCGCTCGCTTCAGACCGAGGGAAACCTGCGGGCCATGGAGGACCGGTTGGACAGCTTTGAGCTGGCCGAGTCCCGCCTCGAGGCCGATGAGGTGCACGGCGTCATCCGGCAGGCCGTCGCCGAGCACCACGAGCTGATGCCCCATGAGGTGGTCCTGATCCAGGCGACCTCGATCCCCAAGACCTCCAGCGGCAAGATCCAGCGCAGCGCCTGCCGCGCGCTGTATCTCGACGGCAGCCTGAAGCGGCTGGGGCCCCGCTGACGGAGCCGCACTCCTAGACCCCAGAAAGGTAATCGTCCATGTCCACCGCCCCCGTCACCCGGCAAGCCCTCGAGGACTGGCTCGTAGAAAGACTGACCCAGGATCTGAACCTCGACCAGGAGATCGACGTGCGCCGTCCCTTCTCCTACTACGGCCTGGATTCCGTCATGGCCATCACGCTGGCCGCGGACCTCGAGGACATGCTCGGCCGCGAACTGGAGCCGACCCTGCTGTGGGACTTCCCGACCATCGAGGCCCTCGCGGCATCCCTGGTGGCGGCCTAACAGGGCATCGAGGTTGGAGCGCTAGAGTTGGAAGCCATCGCGATTGTCGGTATCGGTTGCCGTTTCCCGGGGGCCGATGGCCCGGACGCCTTCTGGGACCTGCTGCGCACGGGGACGGATGCCATCACCCCGGTTCCCCCGTCCCGGTGGGAGGCGGCCGAGTCGGACGACCCCAAGGCTCAGGGGGCAGGCTGGGGGGGCTTCCTCGAGGGAGTCGATCGCTTCGATGCGTCCTTCTTCCGGATCGCGCCGCGCGAGGCCACGCTCATGGATCCCCAGCAGCGCCTCCTGATGGAGGCCTCCTGGGAGGCCCTGGAGGATGCCGGGCAGCCTCCAAGCCGTCTGGCGGGCACATCGGTCGGCGTCTTCCTCGGCGTGGCCACCAACGACTACGCGCGGTGGCTGCTGGCGGATCCCGAGCGCATCGACGCGCACACCAACACGGGGGCCGCGCCGAGCATCGCCGCCAACCGCCTGTCGTACTTCTACGATTTCCGGGGGCCGAGCATGGTGGTGGATACCGCCTGCTCCTCGTCCCTGGTGGCCCTCCACCTGGCGTGCCAGAGCCTCCGGGCCGGAGAGTCGTCGCTTGCGCTTGCCGGCGGCGTGAACCTCCTGCTCAGCCCCGAGCTCAGCCTCGGGTTCAGCCGTCTGACCGCCCTGTCGCCGGACGGTCGCTGCAAGTCCTTCGACGCCCGCGCCAACGGCTACGTCCGGGCCGAAGGGGTGGGTATGGTCGTCCTCAAGCCGCTCTCCCGGGCGGTGGCCGACGGAGACCGGATCTACGCGGTCATCCAGGCCTCGGCCGTCAACCAGGATGGCCAGAGCAACGGCCTGACCGCTCCCAACCGCTACTCCCAGGAGGCCCTCCTGCGCGATGCCTACCGCCAGGCGGGGATCTCGCCGGGTGACGTCCAGTACGTCGAGGCCCATGGGACCGGGACGCTGCTCGGAGATCCGATCGAGGCGCAGGCCCTGGGGACCGTGCTCGCCGAGGGCCGATCGGCGGATCGGCCCTGCCGCCTGGGCTCGGTCAAGTCGGTCATCGGTCACGCCGAGGCGGCCGCGGGGGTGGCCGGGGTCATCAAGACCGCCCTGGCCATGCACCGGCGCCAGCTCCCGGCGAACATGCACTTCGAGAACCCGAACCCCTACATCCCGTTCGACCGGCTGCCGCTGAAGGTCCAGACTCGGCTCGAGGACTGGCCCCACCCCTGCATCGCGGGCGTCAGCGCCTTCGGCTTCGGGGGGACCAATTGCCATGTGGTCCTGGCCTCGGCGCCGGAGCCGGTGCCGGCGACGGACGACCCCGCCGAGCCGACAGCTCGGCTGCTCGCGCTCTCGGCCCAGACGCCCGACTCGCTCGCGGCCCTGGCAGGGGATTACGCGGCCCTGGTCGACACCCTCCCGGCCGGAGGCCTGGGAGATCTGTGCCACACGGCTGCCCTGAGGCGCGAGCACCTGGATCAACGCTTGGCGATCGCCTTCACCTCGCTTCCCGACCTGAAGGACAAGCTCTCTTCCCTTGCGAGCGGAGACGTGTTGCCGGGCGTCGCGCTCGGCAAGCGGAGCGGGCGACGCCGCAAGGTCGTCTTCGTGTTCCCGGGCCAGGGCTCGCAATGGCTGGGCATGGGACGGCAGCTCTTCGCCGAATCGGAGGTCTTCCGGTCCGCCCTGGAGCGCTGTGCGGCCGCGATGGCCCCGCACCTCTCGGTGCCCTTGCTCGAGCAGCTCTTCGCTCCCGAAGACCAGGCGGCCTGGGAGGGCATCGACACCATCCAGCCCTTGATCTTCGCGGTGCAGGTGGCCCTGGCGGCGGTGTGGCGCTCCTGGGGCGTCGAGCCCCAGGCGGTGGTCGGCCACAGCATGGGGGAGGTCGCGGCGGCCCACGTCGCCGGAGCCCTCCGCCTGGAGGACGCCGCCCGGATCATCTGCCTGCGCAGCCACCTGATGAAGCGGGCCGCCGGACAGGGGGCCATGGCGCTGGTCGACCTGAGCTGGGACGACGCCAAGCGGGCGATCGCCGGCTACGAGGGGCGCCTGGCCCTCGCGGCCTGCAACGGGCCCAGCTCCACGGTCCTGTCCGGCGATCGCGCGGCGGTCCTCGAGCTGCTCGCCACGCTCGAGCAGCAGGAGGTCTTCTGCCGGCTGGTCAACGTGGACGTGGCCTCTCACAGCCCCCACATGGATCCGCTCCTGGACGAGCTCCAAGGCATGCTGGCCGGCATCACCCCGGAGCGACCGACGGTGCCGATGCTCTCGACGGTGACGGGCCAGATGGTCGATGGCCCGACGCTCGATGCCGCCTACTGGGCGCGCAACATGCGGGAGCCCGTCCTGTTCTCGCCGGCCATCCAGACGCTCGGCAACACCAAGCACGATCTCTTCGTGGAGATCAGCCCACATCCCATCCTGACGGGCTCGGTCCGCGACGCCCTCGCGGCCCCCTCAGCGCTCGTGCTGCCCTCCCTCAAGCGGGGCGAGGCAGAGCTTGCCGTCATGCTGGGCTCGCTGGCCGCGCTCTTTACCGTCGGACAGGCGATCGACTGGGAGCGGGTCTCGCCTGTCGGGCGCTTCATCCCGTTGCCGACGTATCGCTGGCAGCGCGAGCGCTACTGGTTCGATCCCTCTACCCCGCGCCGCCTTTCCGCCCGTGGGACCAAGGGAGGCCATCCCTTGCTGGGCGAGCCCTTGAGCCTTGCCGGGCACCCGGAGGAGCGAGTCTGGCAGGCCCAGGTGGACGGGCGTCTCTCGTTCGTCCAGGACCACCGGGTGTTTGGCGCGACGATCTTCCCCGGCACGGCCTACCTGGAAATGGCGCATGCGGCGGCGAGCCGCTACTTCGGCACCTCCGAGCTCACGCTGGCCGACCTGGAGCTGCAGCAGGCCCTGGTCGTCTCGGAAGCCGAGACCTATACGGTCCAGATTTCCCTGAGCCCCGCGCCGGAGGGAGCCGTCCGGATCCGCCTCCACAGCCGCCCCGCGGACAGCCCCCCGGACACCGCCTGGACGAGTCATGCGACCATGCTGGCCTCGCCCCGAACCGCGAGCCCCTCGGAGCCGCCCCGGCCGGAGACCCTCCGCGCGCGGTTCGAGACCGAGGGACCGGCGCAGGCCGGTGCCGAGTTTTACCGCCGGCTCCGCGGCGACGGGTCGGCCTACGCGTACGGTCCCACGTTCCAGGGGATCCAGCGCCTCTGGCGCGGAGACTCCGAGGCGCTGGCGCAGGTCGTCCCTCCGGACGCCCTGGCGCCCGACCTCGCGGCCTATCACGGCCACCCGGCCCTCATGGACGCCTGCGGTCAGGCCATGATGGCGGCGGTCTCCCCGGAGGCCCTCATGGCGGGCTCCTTCCTGCCGGTGGGCATCCATACCGTTCGCCTGATGGCGCGCCCTTCGAGCGAGATGTGGTGCCATGCGCGCTGCACCCACCAGGACGATGGGACGCTCGAAGGTGACGTCCGGCTCTACGACGAGCACGGCGTCATCGCCGAGTTCGAGGGCCTGAAGTGGCGCGCCATGGAGGGTGCCCGGAGCGCCCGCGTCGAAGACAGCCTCTATCAGGTTCGCTGGCAGGCGGAGCCCCTGTCGCTCGACCAAACGGTGACCCCTTCCGCCTGCCTGCTGTTCGCGGATACGGAAGCTACTGCCGACTCCTTGGCGACCCTCCTGGAGGCCAAGGGCATCACATGCTACCTGGCCTTGCCGGGACCGGGCTACGAACGGTCGAGCAAGCGGCGCTTCCGGTTGCGACCGGACGCGCGCGAGGATATGGTCCGGCTGCTCGAAGCCATCGGCGCTACGGAGGGCCCGGCCTGCACCACCATCGTGCATCTGGGGGGACGCTCACCCGTGGCGGGCCAGCTCCTCACCCCGGCAGCCCTTGCGGCAGCGCAGACCTCCGGGTGCCACAGCGTCCTGGCCTTGATCCAGGCCATCGGGGAGACGGCCTGGCCCCAGGCTCCTCGCCTCTACCTGGTGACCGCGGGCGTTCAGCCCGTCGCGGACGTATCGGCGAGCGCCCTGATGGAGGCCCCCATGTGGGGGCTGGGCAAGACCATCGCCCAGGAGCACCCCGAGCTCCGCTGTACCTGCCTCGACCTGGAGCCCGACCCTGGGGCCCGAGACCTTGCCGGCCTCGCCGCCGAGATCCTGGCGGACGATGCGGAAACACTCGTGGCCATCCGCTCGGGAGTCCGGTACCTCGAAAGGCTGCAGCCGCTATCGGAGTCGGAGGCTCGACCCGACGAGGTCCTGGCCTTCCGACCGGATGCGACCTATCTCATCACCGGGGGCCTGGGGGCTCTTGGCTTGCTCGTCTCGCGGTGGCTGGCCGATCACGGCGCGCGCCACCTGCTGCTGCTGGGGCGGTCGGCTCCTCGGGGCGAGGCGGATCAGGTCCTCTCCGAGTTACGGCAGGCCGGGGTCTCGGTCACCGTCGCGCTGGCGGACGTGACCGATTCCGATCAGCTCCGCACGGCGCTGGCCGCAACGGGTGACGGGGCTCCGCTCCGGGGCGTCGTCCATGCCGCAGGCCTCTTGGATGACGGCATGCTGCTCGCCCTCGACGCTGAGCGGTTCCAGCGGGTGATGGCTCCCAAGATTGGCGGCGCCTGGAACCTGCATGCCCTCACCCGGGAGCTGCCCCTCGACTTCTTCGTCCTGTTCTCGTCGGCCTCGTCCCTCCTGGGCTCGAGCGGCCAGGGCGCCTATGCGGCCGCCAACGCCTACCTGGATGCGCTGGCCCACCATCGTCGGAGCGAAGGGCTTCCTGCCCTCAGCATCAACTGGGGCCCCTGGGCCCAGGTCGGCCTCGCGGCCGCCGAGGAAAACCGCGGCGAACGGCTGGCGCAGCTGGGGCTTGCCGGCATCCGGCCAGACATGGGGCTGGAGGCCTTGAGCCGGCTCCTGGGCTCGACCCCAGCGCAGGCCGCGGTACTGCCCATGGACTGGGCCCGGTTCGGGCACCGTGCGGGGGCGAAGCCGCTGTACGCCCACTTGATCCCCGAGCAAGCGACGGAAGAGGCGCTCGAGCTCCGCATCCCGGCCGCGGGTTCGCTGCGGCAAGAACTACTGGCGTTGCCCACCGAGGCGCGCCAGGATCGGCTCGTCGCGTATCTCGCCCAGGAGCTCAGCCGCTCCTTGCGGATCCCCGTCGCCCGCATCGATCCGGAAGTCGCGCTGCCCCGGCTGGGCCTCGACTCATTGACGGCCACCGAGCTCAAGAACCGGATCCGAGACGGCCTGGAGTGCGTGATCCCCGTCGTCAAGTTTCTCGAGGGGCTCTCGATTCGCGACCTCGCCGAGCACGTGCTCGAGACCTTCGAGCAGGGGACCGAAAGCACGGCGGCGACCATCGACCTGACCCAGGAGGCGGTGCTCGATCCGACCATCGTGCCGCCTGCAGACCCCCTGCCCGTTCGTGCGGAGCCCGAGACGTTGCTGCTCACGGGTGCCACGGGCCTGCTCGGGGCCTACCTGTTGCACGATCTGCTGGAGGCGACCCCAGCCAAGGTGTACTGTCTCGTTCGAGCTGCCGAGCCGGGCGATGCCATGCGGCGGGTCCGGGAGAACCTGGAGGCGCATGGCCTGTGGCAGGAGGCCCATGCGACCCGGATCGAGGCCGTCCATGGCGATCTGACGCTGCCGCGCCTGGGCTTGTCCGGCGAGCGATTCGCCCAGCTGGCTCAGGAGGTGGATGTCATCTACCACTGCGGGGCCGAGCCCAACCACCTCTATCCCTACGCGGCCTTGAAGGGCCCCAACGTCATCGGGACGCAGGAGATCCTGCGCTTGGCCTTCCATACCCGGATCAAGCCGGTACACATGGTCTCGACGCTCGCCCTGTTCGCGACCGAGGAGTTCGCAGGACGGCGGGTCGTCGAGACGGACTGGCCCGAGCGCTGGCAGAGCGTCATCAGCGGCTACCTGCAAAGCAAGTGGGTCGCCGAGAAGCTGGTGGTGGCGGCACAGGAACGGGGGCTGCCCGTCTCGGTGTATCGACCGGGCTTCATCGGCGGCTCCCAGCGGACGGGAGTCAGCAACCTGAGCGACATGGTCTGCCGCATGGTCCAGGCGTGGATCCGGATGCAGGCCGCCCCGGATGCGGAGACGCCCCTCGATATCCTGCCGGTGGAGGTCGTGAGCCAGGCCATCGTCGAGCTATCGCTGCAAGCCCCTCAGACCGACCAGGTCTTCCACCTGATCCATCCCCGGCCCGCGACGTGGCGGAGCTTGGCCGAACACCTACGGGCCAAGGGCTATCCCATCCGCTTGATGCCCCTGGAGGAGTGGAAGCATCACCTCGCCCGGATCTCGGGTGACCAACCCGACGATGCCTTGCGGGTGCTGCAACCGTTCTTCGCCGAGCGCGCGCCCGGAGAGCCGCCGTCCTTGTGGGAGCTGTTCTTCCTGGACCAGTCCCCGGCGTTCGACTGCGGCTACACATGGGAGCGACTGGCACCCGGCATGATCCCCTGTCCTCCATTGGATGGAAGGCTCTTCGACACCTACCTCGACTACATGATCCAGGTAGGGTTCGTTCCTTCCGTATCGGAGCAGCCGGAGGTGACCCCTTCGGGCCCACGGAGCGCCTGAGGCACGTGGCTTTGGTGCTCGGTCAGTCCCCTCTCAAGCCATACGGCCGGGGGGGCTCTCGAACGAGAAGTAGACGTCCAAGCCGCAGTACTCGAAGACCCGCTTGATGTGCGCGGGTGCGTGCCGGATGACGAAGCGCTTGCCGCAGATCGTGAGCCGCCGCTCCAGGCGGATGAAGGACTTGAGCCCCACGCTCGTGAGGCTGCCGAGCTGGCTGAGGTCGGCCACGACGACGGGCCGGAAGGTGCCGATCAGGACGTCGAGTTGGGTGTCGAGCTGCGAAAGTTCGCGGGTATCCACCGCCCCGGACAGCAGGAGAACCGTTTCCTCGGGGGTCTGTTGGATATCGAGCTGCAGCATGCGCGCTCCTTTCCTCTAGGCCAGTTCCTATGACCTGTGTCCAGGCCGATCGTTCATAAATTATAATGAATATATGTAACAAGCCTTAGTGTCCTCGATCGGAGGCCTGCCTGTCAATCGATCCCGAGGACGCTCAAACGTCGGCATGGTGCCATCGAGCGCTCGACCCATGCCGGCTCGCCGCGACGGCGACTGCTCGACTATCGGAGGTCGGTGCCCAGGAGCGGTCGGGACCCCCCTCGCCGGGTGGCCGTAAGGATTGGCTCATTCGTGTGAGCTTTCTAAGCGAAAGCGCGCAACGGCGCCGCCCCAGCGGATCGGCGGGCCGGAGCGGGATCCCCCGTCAGGCCAGGTGATAGAGGGCGAGGTGCGTCTCGCCGTACTGGTAGGTCCTGGCGAGGGTCAGGGAGCCGCACGCGGCTGGAAGGGCCTCGCCCCGGGCATGCTCGGCGAGCACCACGGCTCCGGGTGCCAGGAGGCCCGGGGTCTGGAGGGCCTGAAGCAACTGGGACCAATCGACGGTGCGGTAGGGAGGGTCGGCGAGCACCACGTCGAAGGGGCCCACGAGGGCCTTGAGCTTGCCCGAGACGTCGCCCCGGACCAGAGTGGCGCGTTCGCCCAGCCCCAAGGCCTGCAGGTTGTCCTGGATGACCTTCTGGGCGTCGGCCGCGCGCTCGACGAGGACGGCGTCTCGGGCTCCGCGTGACAGGGCCTCGATGGCGAGCGCTCCGCTGCCTGCATACAGGTCGAGCACCCGCGCATCGGGGAGGCGATCGCCCAGGATGCTGAACATGGCGCCCCGTACCAGGCCGCTGGTCGGCCGGGTGAGGTCTCCTTTGAGGGTCTTGAGCTTGCGCCCGCGGTGCGTGCCTGCGATGACTTGCATTTATCCGATTCCCAAGAAGCCCAGGTTGGACTGGAAGTGACGGTACAGCTCGGCCTTGACCTCCGGGTGACGCGCGAGCTCGGGGTCTTGCCCCATGAGCTCGAAGGCCGCCTTGCGCGCCTCTTCGAGGGCGTGGGTGTCGGCCGTGAGGTCTGCGAGCACGAAGTCCGGCAGACCGCTCTGGCGGGTGCCCAGGAACTCGCCGGGGCCGCGCAGCTTGAGGTCCTGCTCGGCGATGACGAAGCCGTCGTTGGTGGCGACCATGACCTCCATGCGCTGCTTGGTGGCCTCGGACGGGGAGCTCGTGACGAGGATGCAGTACGACTGGTCGGCGCCCCGGCCCACGCGGCCTCTTAGCTGGTGAAGCTGGCTCAGGCCGAAGCGCTCGGCGTTCTCGATGACCATGACCGAGGCGTTGGGCACGTCCACGCCCACCTCGATGACGGTGGTGGCCACCAGGATGTCGAGCTCGTGCTTGCGGAAGGCCTCGATCATGGCCTCCTTCTCGTCGGCGGGCATCTGGCCATGCAAGAGGCCCACCCGGTACTCCGGGAAGACCTTGTGCTGGAGGACCTCGGCCTCCTCGGTGGCCGCGCGCACGTTCTCCATCTCTTCGCTCTTGTCGATGAGCGGGAAGACGATGTAGGCCTGGCGGCCGATGCCGAGCTCCCGGCGGACGAGCTCCCAGGCGCCCTTGCGGCCCTTGGAGGAGACCCAGGACGTCTGGATGGGCTTGCGGCCGGGCGGCAGCTCGTCGATGACCGAGACGTCCAGGTCCCCGTGCATGGAGAGGGCCAGGGTGCGCGGAATGGGGGTGGCCGTCATGGTCAGGACCTCGGGGTGCCGGCCCTTGCTGCGCAGCTCGGCGCGCTGCTTGACGCCGAAGCGGTGCTGCTCGTCGATGACGACCAGCCCCAGGTTCTGGAACTCGACGCCCTGCTGGATGAGGGCGTGGGTTCCCACGGTGATGGGCGTGTAGCCGGCGGCGATCGCCTTGAGATACTGGTTGCGCTCGCGCTTGCCCTGCTTGCCGAGCAGGAGCGCGCAGGGGATGCCGAGGGGCGTGAGCCACTCGACGAACTTCTTGTAGTGCTGCTCGGCGAGGATCTCGGTGGGGGCCATGAGGGCGCCCTGGTAGCCGTTCTCGACGGCGACCAAGAGGCTCAGGAGGGCCACGACCGTCTTTCCGGAGCCCACGTCCCCCTGCACCAGGCGGTTCATGGCCTCGGAGGCCGCGAGGTCGCGCCGGATCTCGTCGAAGACCCGGGCCTGGGCGCCCGTGAGCTGGAACGGCAGGGCGGCCAGGAGCTTCTCGGTGAGCTCGCCCTTGGCCGGGATGGCGATGCTCTCGCTGTTCTTGCGGATCTGGGCCCGGCGGTAGGCGAGCCCCAGCTGCAGCCAGAAGAACTCGTCGTAGACCAGGCGCTCCTTGGCTCGCTTCTCTTCCTCCTTGGAGGAGGGGAAGTGGTAGGCCCGGATGGCCTCGCGGCGGCCCATGAGCCCGTTGCGCTTAATAAGGGCCGGGGGCATGGGGTCCGTGATCAGTGGCCCGAAGGCCTCGAGGGCCGCGTGGATCGCGTTTCTGAGCCCCTTGAGGTGCAGCCCCTCGGTCAGCGGGTAGACGGGCACGATGCGCCCCATGTGCAGCGAGTCCGTCTCCTCCTCGCCGCTCTCGCCCAGGACCTCGGCCTCGGGGCGATCGAAGAACTTGCGGCCCTGGAACTCGTCGTAGCGCACCACGCCCGACAGGAGCACCCGCCACCCGATGGGGAAGCGCTTCTTGAACTGGTCCATCTGGTAGCGGTTGGCCTTGCCCTGGAACCAGCGGGCCGTCACGGAGCCCGTCCCGTCGCTGACGGTGACGGTCATGATGCACATGTTGGGCTTGCGCGGCGGGTTGAAGGCCTCGACCTTGCGGACGGTCCCCCAGATGGAGACCTCGTCGCCTTCCTTGAGGTCCCGGATGAGCGTGCGGTTGTCGTAGTAGAGGTGCTTGCGCGGGAAGTGATGCACGAGGTCGCGCACCGTGAGGATGCCGAGCTTGGCGAGGCTCTCGGCCATGCGCGGGCCCACGCCCTTGACGAACTGCACGGCCTGGTCGAGCCCCTTGCCGTCGACCTTGGGGGCGCCGGTACGGGGAGCGGCGGGCTTTTTCGCGTAGGGGTTCGGCGTCTCGCGGACGGACTGGTCGGCCTGAGCCGCTCTGCTCGCCTGTGCCGCCTTGGCCGCCATGCGGGCCGAGTCCGCGGGGCTGAGCACGCCCATCGGGGCGTTCATGAAGGCCTCGGCGCGGGGGCCCGAGAGGTAGGGCAGGACCGCGATCATGCCGTCGACCAGCGTCTGCCGCTCGGGCGGCGTCAGGGCGTCGTACTGGGCGAAGCCGTCGCCCAGCTGGGCGAGCTTGGCCCGGAGGCTGGGGTTGGGACCCAGGGTGAGGCGCAGGACGGCCAACTGCTCGCACACGAAGTCCGCGAAGCGCGCCGTCTGCCCCTGGATGTTGGGGTAGCGGTGGCGCGCCTCGACCGTGAGGGCCTGGTGCAGTTTTCCGATGGACGTGGACATGGGCTCATCCCCGCTTCAGCGGGACCATGGTAGCGTTTCGAACAAATGAGCGCAAGACGGTTTACTTCCTGGACAGGTGGGCGTTTCCGGCGATGACGAACCGCCACGGCCAGTCGGCCGCCTTGGTGATGCCGATGCGGCCGGTGGCGAGGATGGCGTCGTCGGCTAGCGGCGGGGCGGCGAGCAGGTAGAGGCGATCGCTCCCGAGCAGGTCTTCGCCGTCGAGGGTCCGGTCAATGCCGAGGGCCTGGCAAAGGCGGCCCGGCCCGTTGGTGAGGTGCGGGCTCTTGCGCCGCGCTTGCATGAGGTCATGGCCCGAGAGGGGCTCCAGGGCCCGGATCAGGACGGCGGAGCCGGTGCCTGCGGCCTCGGTCACGACGTTGAGGCAGTGGTTGAGGCCGTAGATGAGGTACACGTAGGCCCGTCCGGGCGCGCCGAACATGGACGCGTTGCGGGCGGAGGGGCCGCGAAAGGAGTGCGAGGCGGGGTCGTCGGGGCGGTAGGCCTCGGTCTCGACGATGCGGCCCGCCATGAGGACGTCGCCCTCGCGGCGCACGAGCACGCAGCCGAGGAGGCGACGGGCGGCTGCGACCGTGTTCTCGGCGAGGTCGCGGGCGTCCATGCGGGGCAGATCCAGGAAGTGCGGGCTGAGCATGCGGCCATGATACCTCAAGGGGCGCCGTTTGGGCCTCTTGAGGGGATGTCCCAGGAGGGATCATGCACGGGAGGAACCGTTCGCATTTCGAGAGCCTCAATGTGAACGGGTTTGTTGTGGGGCTCGATAGGCTCCAAGCTCGTTTCAAAGAGAAGCGTCCCGGGGCTGCGGCCCCGGGACGCTGACGGTGGAAGACGTTACAGGCGGCCGAGCGACTGGTCGAGGAGGCGGCGCTCCGCGGCCTGGAACTCCGAGTAGCTCATGTTGCCGCTCGCGAGGTTGTAGATCTCCGAGAGGCGGCGCTTCTTGTCGTCGAACGAGCCGGGCATCCGCAGCAGGTCGTCGACGGCGTACCGGATGAGCTCCTTGTCCGCGCTCTGGAACTCGCTGTAGCTCATGTTGCCGCTGGCGCGGTTGTAGAGGTCCGACAGGTCCCGGCGCTGCGTCCGGTAGTCGCCCGGGGTCATGAGCAGCTCGTCGAGCGTCGCGCGGATCAGGCTCTTGTCCGCGGCCTGGAACTCCGAGTAGCTCATGTTGCCGCTCGCACGGTTGTAGATGTCCGACAGCTCCGAACGACGCTGCGCATAGGCGCCCGGAACGTAGAGGACCTGGTCGACGGCAGCCCGGATGAGGCTCTTGTCGGCGCTCTGGAATTCGCTGTAGCTCATGTTGCCGCTGGCGCGGTTGTAGATGTCCGAAAGGGCCTGACGCCGGGTCCCATAGGAGGCGTCCCCCGTGACGTCCACCAGGTCGGCGACGGCGCGCTGGATCAGCTCCTTGTCGCGGCGCTGGAACTCGCTGTAGCTCATGACGCCGCCGGAGCGGTTGTAGAGGTCCGAAAGGGTGCGGCGCTGCTCCTGGTAGCGGCTCGACACCTCGCGGGGATCGAGGCCGACGGGCGGCGGCGTCGGGCGGTCCACCGGGGGCGGGGTGGGACGACCGATCGGCGGAGGCGTGGGGCGATCGCTGGCAGGAGGCGTGGGACGGCCGGTCGAAGGAGGCGTGGGACGACCCGTCGACGGAGGAGTCGGGCGCTCGGTGGCAGGAGGCGTGGGGCGCCCCGCGGCGGGCGGAGTCGGACGACCGGCGCCCAGGCGGCCCTCGACCTCGCTCGACAGGAAGATGCCGTCGCGGTGGAGGGCGAAGCCCCGGCGCTGGAAGGCACCCGCGAGCTCGGCCCTGGAGACGCGGCCGTCGGCCGCCCCGCCGAAGCCGTCGATGCGGCTGCGGGCGGCGTCCGAGATGAAGACGTCCTCCTTGGAGACCCAGGCGTCGCCCCCGGCAAGACGATCCGCGAAGGCCTCGGCATCCGGGGCCGTCAGGCGGAAGTCCTTGAGGGCCGCGCGGCCCGACTCCAGGGCCTCGGCGGTCTCGGCGAACCCGTTGAACCCGTTCTGGTTGCCCACCCGGCCGGCCACCGACGCCTCCGAGGCATCGATGAGCTTGTTGCGGTTGCGGTCGATCTGCGGCAGCAGGTCGGACAGAAGTCGGCCGGGAATGGTGCTCGCCATGAGGGTGCCTCCTTAAGATTGCTTCACGTCGATATCGAGTTATCCCGGGCTCCGACGGGTGAAGTTCTTATGGGGTGGCTAACCTTGGGGAAAGGAATGGTTAAGAGACGAGGGCGATGGGAGCACCCGTCGCGACCGCTCGATCGGGATGTCCACGTCGTCGGCGAGGGACGGCCCGATCTTGATTGACGGCATCGCCGGGGTGTCATAGGATGAATCCTATACTTTAGTACAAAATTCGCTTGCTGACACGATCTGGGCGGGATAGGAGCGGCTGCAGTGAACCTCACGGAACTCATCAAGGGCATCGGCAACGGGGGGGGCGAGTGGGTCCTCTACTTGCTCCTGGCCTTTTCCATGTTTTCGGTGACGCTCATCCTGGAGCGGGTCGCCTACTTCTTCGGCAACCGTGAGCCGGCGGGCACCCTCATCCTCGAGGGCGTCGCGGCCCTGGCGCGGGGCGATTACGAGGCGGCGAGCCGAGCGACCAACGGGCCCGTGGGTCGGATGCTCAAGCTGGCGGTCGACTCCTGGCACCAGGGCCCGGATCGCCTGCGCGCCACCCTTCTCGCCCACCGCCTCCAGGAGAAGGCGGCCGCCGAGCGCGGCCTGGTCGTGCTCGGCACGCTCGGCAACAACGCGCCCTTCGTGGGCCTCTTCGGCACCGTGCTCGGCATCATCAAGGCCTTCCACGACCTGGGGGCGTCCGCGGGCCAGGGCCCCTCGGTCGTGATGGCGGGCATCTCCGAGGCCCTGGTCGCCACGGCCGTGGGCATCCTCGTCGCCATCCCGGCCGTCATCGCCTTCAACCTCTGCCAGCGCCACATCCGCGTGGTCGATTACCGCCTCGAGGAGGCCGCCGAGGCCATCCACGCCCTGGCGATCGCCGACCAGAAGTCGGAGGCTGTGCGTGCGGTCCGGTAGCGACGACGATCCCATCGTCGACATCAACGTCACGCCCCTGGTGGACGTGACGCTGGTGCTCCTCATCATCTTCCTCGCGACCAGCTACCTCATCGCCCAGCAGAGCCTCAAGGTCGAGCTGCCCAAGGCCTCGCAGAGCGTGGCCACCGAGGCCCGCACGGTGGCCGTCACGGTCAAGGCCGACGGCACCATCATCCTGGACGGTGAGGTCATGGACCCCGCGGCGCTCCAGTCCGAGCTCGCCGAGCGCAAGCGCGCCCGGCCCAACCTCCAGGTGCTGGTGGGGGCCGATCGCGAGGTGGTGCACGGCCGGGTGGTCGAGGTCATGGACGCCGCGCGCCGGGCCGGCATCGAGGGCCTCGCCTTCGCGGTCGATCGCCTCTAGGACGATCCGATGCGGATTCGCCTCCCCTGGATCATCGGGCTCTCGATCGGGCTGCACGTGCTCGCAGCCTTCGCCTTGATGAGCGTCCCCGGCCGGGAGCTCGTCAAGAAGGTCGTGCCGGTCATGCTGGTGGAGCGCAAGAAGCCGCGCCCTCCCGAGAAGCCGAAGGAGCCCCCGAAGCCCAAGCAGGCCGCCCCGAATAAGGCCGCCGCCAAGACCCCGCCGCGCCCTGCTCGCCCCCAACCCATGACGGCGGTGGCCCCGAACCCTGGCAACGCGCCCGCGACCTTCGGGGTGGCCGACGGACCGGGCGGCACCATGGAGGTTCCGGTGGGCGACACCCTCGAGGTCGAGGCCACGGCCTCGGCGCCCGCTCCTTTGGAGCTGGACTTCTCGGACGAGGCCACCGTGGAGGTGCTCGCGCGCGAGCCCGAGCCCATCGGCCGCCTGAGGGTCAACTACCCGGAGGTCGCCCGCGTCGCAGGGGCGACGGGCTCGGCCCTCGTCGAGGCCTGGGTCGAGGCGGACGGGCGGGTCACGCAGGCCAAGGTGCTGTCGTACTCGGGAGGCGTGGCCTTCGCCAAGGCCGCAGAGGCGGCCGTGCGGCAGACCCGCTTCAAGCCCGCCCTGCGCGAGGGCGTGGCCGTCGCGTGCTCGGTACGGCTCCCCATCGAGTTCTCGCTTGCCGAGGTGCCCCATGAGACGAAGTAGCCTGGTCATCGCCCTCGTCCTCGCCCTCGAGGCCCCGGCGCTGGCTGCGACCATCGAGGGGACGGTGCGGGAGCGCGGGAGCGATCGCCCCCTTTCGGGCGCCGTCGTCACGGTCGTGGGCACGGGAAAATCGGTCACGACCGACGGCGCGGGCGCCTTCAAGCTGGATGGGGTTCCCGCCGGCAAGCGCATCCTCAAGGTCGAGGCCCCGGGCCACCTGTCCTTTGTCGCCAAGGACCTGCCCTTCGACGACGCGCGCCCCATCCAGGTGAAGGTCGCCCTGAAGCCCGGGGTGGTCTCGGCCGATCGCCAGGTCGTCTCCGGCACCAAGCCCTCGCGCATCGCCCAGACCGAGACCAGCCGCCGCACCATCACGGCCGCGGAGGTCACCAAGGTCGCGGGCGCGCGCAACGATCCCATCCTCGCGGTCACCAACACCGCGGGCGTGAACACGGGCGGCTTCTCGGGAGCGCCCGTGGTGCGGGGCGGCGGCCCCAACGACAACCTCTACTACCTGGACAACATCGAGATCGGCAACCCCTTCCACTTCGGCGGGCTCGTCAGCGTCTTCAACGCCAACACCCTCTCCAAGGTGGACCTCTACACCGGGGCCCTGCCCGCTCGCTACGGCAACGTCATGTCCGCGGTCATCGACGTGGAGACCCGCCAGCCTCGCACGGACGGCTTCCATGGCGTCTTCGACGGCAACCTGCTCTTTTCGGAGGGCCTCATCGAGGGCCCCCTGGGCTGGGGCACGTCCTTCTTCCTGGCCGGACGCCGCAGCTACATCGACCTCATCGCGAGCCGGGCCTTTCCGGCCTTCACGGTCTTCCCGCGCTTCACGGACTTCCAGAGCAAGCTCTCGGCGCCCCTGCCGGGCGGCGGCCGCTTCGACGCCGAGTCCATCGGGGCCCAGGACGCCCTGTCGGTCGTGCTCGAAAACGGGGGCATCACGCGGGGCTTCGGCACCATCTCCGCGGACACCGGCTACCGCAGCACCGGCGGCAACTGGCGCCAGCCCCTCGGCGAGCACGCCTCCAACCGCCTGACGCTCAACTACCAGGAGCCCTACACGGACTTCCAGCTCGGGCGGTTGGTTTCCGTCAAGGACTACCGCTACCAGTGGACGGTCTCGGACGACGTGGCCTGGCAGATCAACGACCATCACGAGCTGCGCTCGGGGCTCCGCTACGACACCATCAACTTCCTGTCGCGCCGCATCCAGCCGGATACGTCGAGCCTGCGGAATCCGGGCCAGCAGCGCCAGCAGCCGCCCACCGCCGAGGAACTGGACGCGCTGCCCAAGCTGACCACCGACACGACGGGCAACGAGAAGGTCTACGGCGCCTACGTCGAGGATGCCTGGAAGCCTGTCGAGAGCCTGACGCTCTCGCTCGGGGCCCGCTACGACAAGCTGCAGAGCACCCGTCAGGATCACGTGGCTCCTCGCCTTGGGGCGAGCTGGCGGCCCGACCCCGATACCACCTATCGCCTGGGTTACGGCCAGCAGTTCCAGTTCCCCAGTCCCACCCAACTCTTGCCGGGCGTGGGCAATCCGACCCTTTCCTCCGCCTTCTCCCGGGAATACGTGCTGGGGATGGATCGGCAGATCTCGGATCAGCTCTTCGGGCGCCTGGAGGTCTATCACCGGGACCTGTTCGGCCTGGTCATCTCGGATCCGGTCCAGCGCTTCACGAACCTGGGCTCGGGCCGCTCGACCGGAGCCGAGCTCACGCTCGAGTTCGCCGAGCAGGCGGGCTGGAGCGGCGCGCTCGCCTTGACCTACGCGCGCACCTTCCGCACCCGGCCGGACAAGGGTGAGCTGCCTTACGAGTACGACCAGCCCTGGATCGGCAACCTGACGCTCTCGGCCCCCACGATCTGGGAGTGGTCGCCCTCTTTGCGGCTGCGTTACTCCACGGGCCGCCCCTACACCCCAGTGGTGGGGCGGACGCAGACGCCCACGGGCTACCAGCCCGTCAACGGGCCCGAGAACTCGGCTCGCTACCCGGACGGCATCACCTGGTCGGCCCGGGTGGAGCGGCCGGCGGGGATGTTCGGGCTCGACGGGCGGTTCTACTTCGAGGTCACGCAGCAGCGCGAGGTGCTCGCCGTCGACTACGGCACGGACTACGAGCGGTATGCCAATCCGACCTTCAACTACGGCATCCCGGCGATCCCGTACCTGGGGTATCAGCTGAGGTTCTAGCGGAACCGCCGCTACTGCGCCGCCGGCAGCCCCTCCTGCTGGATCTTTTTGGGGGCCTTCTTCCCCTTGTGCCGGAACTCGTACGGCGTCTCGGTCAGGCCGGTCTTGGCGTTCCAGATGTTGCGGCCCGCCGCGCGCGCCTCGCGCTGGGCGGCCAGGAACGCGTCCGTGTGGGCCACGTTGGGCGGCGAGGTGTAGAGCATGGCGTAGCCCTGGCGGACCAATTCCAGATTGAGGAACGTCTTGCCGACGTAGACGTAGCCGAGCACGCGGCCGTAGCGATCGCGCTCCTCCACGTCCGTCTCCACCCGCACCGTCTTGCCCATGGCGAGCCGGGTCGTGAAGTCCTTGGCCGCCGGCCCCCAGACGGGCTGCTTCTTCTCGGGCGTGTCGATGCCGACCAGCCGGATGCGCTCCTTCTGGCCGTCGACCAGGATCGTGAGCGTGTCCCCGTCCGCGACCTTCACGACCTTGCCCGTGAGCGTCAGGGCGTGGGAGGGCAGGGCCAGGAGGGCGACGAGCAAGGCGGCGGCCACGGGGCTGAGGTGGGCTTTCACGGCAACGTCCTTTCGACCGGGGGAACCGTCTCAGTTTAGCCGCCAGATGGCCGCGTTGAGAACCCCGGCGAACGTCACCCAGGCCAGGTAGGGAAGGATCAGGGCGCCTGCGGCCGGCGAGACCCGCCACGAGGCCGCCATCCAGGCCGCGATGGCGGCCCACAGCATCGCGAGCTCGACAAAGGCCGCCCCCGGCGATTGCAGGCCGAAGAACAGCACCGACCAGAGCATGTTCAGGCCGAGCTGGATCCCGAACAGGCTCAGGGCCAGCTTGGCCTCCCGGCTCGGCCAGCCCTGTCGCCAGACGAGAAAGGCCGAAATCGCCATGAGGAGATAGAGCGTCGTCCAGACCGGGCCGAAGACCCCATCCGGCGGATTGAAGGCCGGCTTCTCGAGCGTCTGGTACCAGCCGTCCATGCCCTGGGCGGTCGCGAGGCCCCCGAGGCCCGCGGCGGTCCCCACCATGACGAGCGTGCCGCTGAGCACGAAGACGCTGGCTGCGAGCGAGGGGACGAGCTTCGTCCGATGCATGGGCCACCTCCTGGGGGGATTGTCCCTCCGTCCGGATCCGGGTGCTTGCGCATGGTGCCCAACGTTTCGGCTCGCTTCAGGGCGTCGTGCCCCGTCAGGTGAGATAATGGAGCCGTCGCCGTCCCCGAACCGTCCGCGTGAGGCCCCGTGCAGTTTCCCGAACCCCTGGTCGCAGGCACCCTGATCCAGCGCTACAAGCGCTTCCTCGCCGACGTGCGGCTGGCGGACGGCACCGTCGTCACGGCCCACTGCGCCAACTCGGGCTCCATGCTGGGCTGCCGGGAGCCCGGAAGTCCCGTCATGCTCAGCTACAAGCCCGATCCCAAGCGCAAGCTGCCCTACTCCTGGGAGCTCGTTCAGGTGGGCTCCACATGGGTCGGCATCAACACGAGCCTGCCCAATCGCCTGGTCGCCGAGGCCATCGCGGAGGGGCGCATCCCGGAGCTTGCGGGCTACGCCGCGCTGAAGCCCGAGCAGAAGTACGGCGTCAACAGCCGCATCGACCTGCTCCTGAGCGATCCCGACCGGGGCCTCTGCTACGTGGAGGTCAAGAACGTCACGCTCGCCGAAGGGGAGCTCGCCCTGTTCCCGGACTCCGTCACCGAGCGCGGTGCCAAGCACCTGCGCGAGCTGAGCCGGATGGTCCGGGAGGGCCACCGCGCGGTCATGGTCTACCTCGTCCAGCGCGAGGATTGCCGGCGCTTCCGGCCGGCCGCGGCCATCGACCCGGTCTATGCCCGGGAGTTCGAGCAGGCGCTCGCAGAAGGCGTGGAGGCCCTCTGCTACGCGTGCACCGTCACCCCGGACGGCATCGCCGTACAGTCCCGCCTCCCGATCGGGTAAGATCCCTCTGGCTCGCGTGAAAGCGTGCGGGCGAGAGACGACAGGAGCGAAGGGCCATGATCGACGCGACGACCCAACCGGCTGCGGTGCGGCGCCTGGTGTCCTACAACCCGGCCACCGAGGAGCCGATCGGCGAGGTGCCGCTGTCGGGCCCGGACGAGGTGAGCCGGGCCGTCGAGGCCGCGCGCCGCGCCTTGCCCGCCTGGCAAGCGCTCGGCTTCGAGGGCCGCGCGCGGTACCTCCTGCGCCTGCGCGATGCCTTGCGGGACGACTTCGAGGCCTTCGCCGAGCTCCTGAGCCAAGAAAACGGCAAGCCCGTCCCCGAGGCCATGGGGGAGGTCCTCTCGGCCTGTGAGTTCCTGGCATACTACGCCCGCCATGCCGCAAGGTTTCTCAAGGATCAGCCCCTGCAGGTCTGGAATCCCATCTTGCGCAACCACAAGACCTACTCGACCTTCGTGCCCAAGGGCGTGGTCGCCGTGATTTCGCCCTGGAACTACCCGCTTCTGCTCTCGATGTCCTCGATCGCAGGAGCCCTCGCCGCCGGCAACACGGTGATCCACAAGCCCTCGGAATGGACGCCCCTGGTCGCCGTCCACCTCGACCGGCTCGCCAAGCAGGCGGGCCTGCCGGAGGGCGTGCTCGCGGTGCTGACGGGCGACGGCTCCACCGGGGCGGCCCTGGTGGACGCGCCCATCCAGCACGTGTGCTTCACCGGCAGCGTCGCGACCGGCAAGAAGGTGGCGGCGCGCTGCGCCGACAAGCTCATCACCGTCACCCTGGAGCTCGGTGGCAAGGATCCCGCCCTGGTGCTCGCGGACGCCGAGATCGACTTCACGGCCCACGGCGTGGTCTGGGCGGCGCACAGCAACACCGGGCAGGCCTGTGCCTCGGTGGAGCGCCTGTACGTGGACCGTGCGATCGCGGCTCCCTTGACCGAGCGCATCGTCGAGCTGGTCAAGGCCCTGAAGGTCGGCAACGGCCAGGAGAAGGGCACCGAGGTGGGCCCCCTCATCAACCCTGTCCAGCTGGCCAAGGTCGAAGCGCAGGTGGCGGATGCCGTCGCGAAGGGCGCGAGGGTCCTGGTCGGCGGCCACCGCCTCGAAGGCAAGGGCTACTTCTACGCCCCCACGGTGCTGACGGATGTCACCGACGACATGCTCCTGATGCGCGAGGAGACCTTCGGGCCGATCCTGCCCATCATCCCGGTGGAAGGCCGCGAGGAGATGGTGGCCCGGGCCAACCAGTCCTCCTTCGGCCTCAACGCGACGGTCTGGGGTCGGGACCTCGCGGCGGCCGAACAGGTGGCCAGGCGCATCGAGGCGGGTACGGTCTGGGTCAACACGGGCCTCGACACCTACGGCAACCCGGTCACGCCGCGAGGCGGCCTCAAGGAGAGCGGGCTCGGCTACGTGGGCGGTCGGATCGGCCTCATGGAGTTCGTCGACGCCAAGCTCGTGGACATCAACCGCTCGGGACGCCATCGGGTGCTCTGGTACCCGACATGGGACGGCTTCAGGGACTTCCTCGCGGGCTCCATGCAGGCCCTCCACGGGGCGACCCTGGGGGCCCGGATCGAGGGGGGCCTCCGGCTCCTCAGGAACCGGCCGAAGCGCTGAGGGCTTGGGCCTCGGCCTGGACCACATGCCGGCGCACCTTGCGCGACGTGGTCTGCGGCAAAGCCTCCGACTGGAGGACGAACCGCTTGAGGCGCTTGTAGTCCGCGAGCCCCGTCGACAGGCGGGAGAGCTCGCGCCCGATGAGCCGGCGCATGGCGTCGTCCGTCGCCACTTCGAGGCGGGCATGCGCCTTGGGGCTCGGGACGATCACGCCGAGAGGCTGCTCGCTGCCGTCCTCGGCGTGCCCCGTGACCACGCACAGCTCGGCGATGAGCTCGCTCTGGCCGTAGTGCAGCTCCAGCTCCTCGGGGTAGACGTTCTTGCCACTCGACAGCACGATGACGTCCTTGGAGCGGCCCGATAGCTGCAGGCGCCCCGCCTCGTCGAGCCGTCCCAGATCCCCCGTGCGCAGCCATCCGTCCGCGAAGGCGGCCTCGGTCGCCGCGGCGTTGCGGTAGTAGCCCGCCATGACGTTCGGGCCCCGCACGAGCACCTCGCCCACGCCCTCGGCGTCGGGCGCGTCGATCCGGACCTCGACCCCCTGAAGAGGACGTCCGACACCCGCTCCCGGGCGCCAGGGGCGCTCCGTCAGGGCCACCACCGGCGCGGTCTCCGTGAGCCCGTAGCCGTGCATGACGACGATCCCGAGGGAGTCGAAGAAGGTCGCGCTGTCCGGCGTCAGGGCAGCGCCCCCCACGACCAGGCCCCGCAGGCAGCCGAGACGCTTGGTGATGGGGCGCGCGATCGCCCGCGCGGCGCGCGCGCCGACCCGCGGTCGCACGAACCGGGCCAGTCCCAGCAGGAGGCGGGCGACGGTGCGTGGCAGGGGCGGCTGGGCGTCGATGCGCTCGCGGATGCCGCGCGCCAGGTGATCGAGCAATAGGGGTACGGCGGGCAGGGCCGTCACCCGTCCGGCTTGCAGCGCGGCGACCACCGAGTCGGGCTTGAGGCTGTGGGGGAGCACCACGGGCAGGCCCGCCCCCAGGCCGATGAGGGTGGTGGTGTAGGCGTAGGCGTGGTGCAGGGGCAGGAGGCTCATGAGGACGTCCTGCGGCTCAATGTAGAGGACCTCGGAGCAGCCCCGCAGGTTGGAGAGCAGGTTCCGGTGCGTGAGCATGACGCCCTTGGGCGAGCCGGTGGTCCCCGACGTGTAGAGAATGGCCGCCAGATCGTCTCCCGAGCGTTTCACGGGTGGCGCGGGCGGCAAGTCGAGCGATTCGAAGGTCGCGGGGGCGAGGGTCAGGACGTGGCGCCGGCCCACGGCCTCGAGGGCCTTCACCCAGCGCTCGGCCGCGAAGATGGCGCGTGCCTCGGAGTGATCCAGGAGGTGGGTGATCTCGCCCTGCGTGAGCTGGGCGTCGAGCGGCACGGCCACGGCCCCCAGCCGGGCGATTGCGAAGGACGCCATGAGCCACTCCGGCGAGTTGTCGCCGAGGATCGCCACGCGATCGCCCGGCGCGATCCCGAGCGTCTCCAGGTAGGCGGCCATCTGCCCCGCGCGCGCGTGCACGTCGCAGTAGCGGTGCGTGACCATGCGATCGCCCCGCAGGATGGAGAGGGCGGGACGGTCTCCGTAGCGCGCGTTCAAGGCGTCCAGGAAGGATCCCAGGTGCTCGCAGTCGGCGAGGAGGGCCAGGCCGGGGTATTGGCGGGTCTTGCGCATGCCTGCATCTTACCACCGCGGGCAGCCGGGGAACCCCGCGCAACACAAAGGCCGCCTGACGGCGGCCCTTGGCAATGCGATCGAGTGTTGGGCGTTTCGGATGCGGGTGGCCAACCTGCTGGTCGCCAGTAGCGTTTTCTTTCGCCCTCATCGCTCGGCTTCTAGGTCTACTATGCCCCGCGCGCATCAAGCGACGATGGAGAGTTGGCTTCCAAACGGTCAAGCTTCCGTTTCGAGAAGATGAACTAGCCGAAGAAGGGCTGGTCGAACATCTCGGGGGCGATCGCGAAGACCCCCGAAGCCTGCACGGCCGTCGTGCCGTCCGGCAGCCGGATCTCGCTGGCCACCTTGATGGAGCGGTTGCCTTCCGCCCGGACCCACCCCAGAGCCGTCAGCTCGGCGCCGAGCGGGATCGGCCGGCGGTAGTCGAGCTCCAGGTGGACGGCCAGGAGGTTGTGGCGCCGCGACCAGGCCGCCGCGCCCATGACCTCGTCGAGCAGGGCCGCGATGCTGCCCCCGTGGGCATGGCGCGGAGGGCCCTCCTGCGGGCCCTGGAAGGTGAACGGGCAGCGGATCACGTCACCGTCCCGGAAGAGATCGGCCCTCAGGCCGCCGGGATTGTCCGGCTGGCACACGAAGCACGGGCCGTGCTTGCCGAGCGGGATCCATGCTGCGCGAGGCCCCGGTTCGGGCAGGGGGCCGTCGCCGAGCACTTGGATGGGGTCGAGCGTACCGGTGGGGTTCGGGTTCATGGCGGCGTCTCGCACGTATGACGGGAGGGTGCGCTACCGTTATAGGCAATTCCCAGGCCTCTGTCCAGGCTTTCAGGACGCTTGGATCCAGGATTTGTCACTGTTTGCACCTGCTAGTAGGTACTGTACCCCTGTATAGATGAGAGATTACGGGGCAACCGCGGTATGATTAACTTGGTCGGTTTGCGGCATGAGGGCTGTTCTGTGGCCTCAGGTGTCAAGTTCATGTCGTTCGTCGGGCGCATGCTGCCGCTGTGGCTGACGGTGGCGACGATCGCGGCGTTCGGTGCCGTCGAGCGCCTCCGGGGCCTGGAGCACATCCCGGAGATCTACTCGGGCTCGGCCTTCGGCCTGCTCGTCGTCTACGCGGCCTTCGCGGGCGGTCTCCGCCTCGGGAGCCTCTGTTTCGCCTTGGCCATGGGCTTCTTGCTCGTGGACCTCGCGATCCCGGGGCACGTCTTCCGGTACGACGGGCGAGACGTGGAGATCCTGGTGGGCATCGCCGTGACCTACGCGGTGGCGCTCTTTCTGGCGGCCGGCATGCGGCGTCGACTGGAGCAGACGGTCCGCCTGGAGGCGGATCGGGCGGCGGCCCTGGCGGTCGCCGAGGAGTTGCAGCGAGCCAACACGGAATTGCACGATCTCGCCGAACAGCTCCAGGCGCGAAACGAGCAGATCGAGGCCGTGGTCGACCAGCGGACCCGCGAGCTCGCGGCCGAAAAGGCCCTCCTGGATCGCATCATCCACCACGCGCCCGCCGCCGTCGTCTTCCTGGACCCCGAGCTCCGGATTCGCTGGTTCAACCCGCTCTTCGCCGAGATTTCGCACCAATCGACCCAGGCGCTCATCGGCCGTCCCTACGGCGAGGTCATCCCCGAGTCGGACCCGAGCCTCGCGGCCGTCCTGGAGACGCTGGAGCCCCGCCGCACCTCGGGCCTGACCTTCGCCGTCCGGCGCGGTGGCCGTGACGTGGCCGTCCCCATGGATGCCGTCTACGTCCCGACCCGCTCGGACGACGGGGCGCTCGAGGGAGTCCTGATCTTCGCCGTGGACGTCTCGGACCGGGTCGAGATCGAGCGCCTGCAGCACGAGCAGATCGAGAACCTCCGCGAGGTCGATCGGCTCAAGGGGGACTTCATCAACGTCGCCTCCCACGAGCTGCGCACGCCGCTTGCCTCCATCATCGGGTACTCCGAGTTCCTCGAGGACCGGGTGGCCGGTCCGCTCTCGCCGGATCAGCTCGCGTTCGTGGCCCAGATCCAGGACGGGGCGCGGCGTCTGAAGCGGATCGTCGACGACATGCTGGACTTCGCTCGCCTCGAGGCCGGCACCTTCACTTTGGTCTGGCAAGAAGCATGCCTCGTCCAGCTCATCGAGGAGGAGCTCTCGAGCCTGAAGCCCCAGTTGCAGGAGGCCTGCCTCACGCTGGACGTGCAGCTCGCATCGGAGGCCACCTGGGTCCGCATGGACCCGCTGCGTGTCGGGCAGGTGGTCCTGAACCTCATGACCAACGCCATCAAGTTCACGCCGCCCGGCGGCCGCGTGACGGTGCGATCGCTGACCCGAGACGAGTCGGTGCGGGTCGAGGTCGCGGACACGGGCATCGGCATCGGCCCGGAGAGCGTGCCCCGCCTCTTCGAGAAATTCTTCCAGGTCGATCCGAGCACCACGCGCGAGCGCGGGGGCGCGGGCCTCGGGCTCGCCATCTCGCGGGCGATCGTGGAGGCGCACGGCGGTGCGATCGGGGTCGAGAGCACGCCCGGGCAAGGCAGCACCTTCTGGTTCGACCTGCCGCTCGTGCCGGTCCCCGCGGAGACCTCGGCTACACCCTGACCTTTCGACGCGAGAGCCAGTCTCGGATGGCCTGGCGGCCGTTCTCGAATGAGAACTCATCGAGGGGCAGGTCCTCGGGCGCGAAGTAGCGCAGCTCGCTCACGTCGCCGTCGCTGCCGGCCTCGCCCGAGACGATCTCGGCCTCGTAGAAGATGTTGAGGGTCGACACGCCGCCCGCCCCGTAGGTGTCCATGTAGATGCCGCAAAGGCCCGTGATGCGGACCGTCAGGCCCGTTTCCTCGCGCAGCTCGCGGATGGCGCCCGCCTCCGGGTGCTCGCCGTCTTCGAGGTAGCCGCCCGGGAGATCCCATTTGCCCTTGAAGGGCTCCACGGCTCGCCGGGTCAAGAGGAGGTGGCCGTCCGCGTTGGCGACCAATGCCCCCGCGCAGGGCTTGGAGTTCCGGTAGAACACCTCGCCGCACCCCGGGCAGAACTGGCGCTCGATAGCCTCGATGGGGCGGGTGGCGAGCTCGTGCCGGCAGTAGGGACAGTACTGGAAGGCCTTGGACACGGGAACCTCACTTTCTGGAACCATCTTACGGGGGCCGGGACTTTGCGCCAAGCGTTCGAGCAGGAGTAGGATGGGTGGGCCCCCGGCCCCAGAGGAGTCCGCCGTGTCCGCCGATGCCTGGAACCCCGCGCAGTACGAGAAGTTCCGAACCGAGCGCATGCAGCCCTACCACGACCTGGTGGGCCTTATCCACCCTCGCCCCGCCATGCGGGTGGTCGATCTGGGGTGCGGCACCGGAGAACTGACGGTCATGCTGGCCGAGACCTTGCAGGCAGCCTCGGTACTCGGCGTGGACTCGTCGGCCGCCATGCTGGAGCGTGCCAGGGAGCGCGCGAGCGAGCGGACGCGCTTCGAACATGCCGATATCCTCGCGTGGCGGGGGGGCGCCGAGTGTGACCTCGTCTTCTCCAATGCTGCCTTGCAATGGGTGCCGGACAACGAGGGTCTGCTCGGCCGGAGCCTGTCGGACATGCGGCCCGGCAGCCAGATTGCCGTGCAGGTCCCCCGCAACGAGGGGCATCCCTCCCATCGCCTTGCGGCCGAAGTGGCCGAGGAGGCGCCCTTCAAGGACCTCCTCGGCGGCTACGTGCGCCAGAGTGAGGTCCTGTCGCTCGAGCGATACGCCGAGCTCCTATACGAGCACGGCTTCGAGGAGCAGGTCTGTCTCGAGAAGATCTACGGCCACGTGCTCCCGGACGTCGGAGCGGTCGTGGAGTGGGTCAAGGGGACGCTCCTGACGGCCTATCTGGGCCGCCTCGAGGCCGAGGCCCAGGAGGCCTTTCTCTCGACCTATCGTGCCAGGCTCTTGCGCGAGCTCGGTGACCGGGCTCCCTATTTCTATCCCTTCAGGCGCATGCTGTTCTGGGCCCGAAAGGCCTCGCGCTAGGCACGTCGACCCGGGACGGGAACTCCTCTAAGCCAGCTTCAGCACGCGCGCCCAGCTCGGGTAGAGCGTGACGACCGCCTCTCCACCCATGACGGAGAAGCGCTCCCCGTCGTTGAGCACGTCGACGAGCTGGCTCGCGCCGTGTTCCTCGATGGGCAGCCGGATCTCCACGGGCTCGTCCGACGCATTCACGGCGACCACGAGCTGCTCGTCTTGGCAGCTGCGCAGGAAGGCGAACTGCTCGGCGGAGACATGCAGCTGCCGGTAGCCCCCCTCCCGCAGGGCCGGGTGCGCCCGGCGCAGACGGGCAAACCGCGACACTGCCGCTGCCAGGTCCGGCTCGGTCCCCTGCCTGGGACCTGCTTGCGGGTGGAAGGCGGGTCGCAGCGGCGCGTCGCTGTTGTGCGCCTTTTTACCAAGCATCCCCCACTCGCTGCCGTAGTAGAGAGAAGGCACGCCAGGGACGGTGAAGAGCAGCGCGTGCAGGGGGTAGAGGTGGCTTGAGCGCTTCAGGCGGCTCGCGATGCGCTCCACGTCGTGGTTGTCCAGGAACGTGTACAGCGAAAGGTCCCGGTAGAGCCCGCCCGAACCGAACTGCCGGTTGAGCGAGTGGGCCAGCTCGAAGTAGTTGCGATCGTTGTGGCTGGAGTAGAGGCCCTTGTAGAGCTCGTAGTTCGTCACCGAGTCGAGCATGTGGGGACCGGCCCAGCCCTTGTAGTCACCGTGGATGACCTCGCCGAGGAGCCAGAAGTCGGGCCGGAGCGTGCGGCAGAAGGTCGCGAGCTCTTGCTGGAAGCCCTTGTCGAGGACGTCCGCGGCATCCAGGCGCAGGCCGTCGATCTCGTAGGCCTCGATCCAGTGCCTGACGGCGCCGAACAGGTGCTCCTTGACGCCAGGATGGCTCGTGTTGAGCTTGACCAGGTCGTAGTGGCCGTTCCAACCTTCGTAATAGAAGGGATCCCCGCAGGGGCTGCGGCGCCCGAAGTCCAGGTGGAACCAGCCCGCATAGGGGGAGTGGGCGCCGTTCCGCTGGACGTCTCGGAAGGCCCAGAAGTCGCGCCCCACGTGGTTGAAGACGGCATCCAGCACCAGGCGCATGCCGCGCCCGTGCAGGGCCTTGCTCCAGCGCGCGAGGGCGGCGTCGTCGCCGAGCCGGCGATCGACGCGGTAGTAGTCCGCCGTGTCGTACCCGTGTGCCGTGGACTCGAAGGCCGGGCCGAAGTAGAACGCCGTGACTCCCAGCGCCTGGAGCGGCTCGAGCCACGCGTGCAGCTCCTCCAGGCGCGCCTGGGGAGCGCTCGAGAAGTCGTTGCGCGCGGGCGCCCCCAGCGCCCCGAGCGGATAGACGTGGTAGAAGACGGCGTCCTGGGCCCAGTGAGACATGGTTCCTCCTTGTTTACTTACCGGTCGGTATAGAGCTGTGAAAAAAACTCACGCGTAGATGCCGTAGCTAAACTGCTTGGCGATCTCGTGGGGGAGCGAGTCGCTCTCGGCGAGCCGCCCGTTCAAGAGCATGGCGGCATGGCTGTTGATGTGCCCCTGCAGGGCCGCGGCCAGGCGCTGGTGCCGTCCCCGGAGGTTGCCGTGGTGGGGGACGGCCGCGACGAACATGTCCTCGAGCAGGCGCTGCTGCTCCTCGAAGAGGGGCAGGGTCGCGAGACGCGCCTCGTGCTCCGGCGGCAGGAAGTACAGCATCATGTGCAGGCGGTAGAAGTCCGGACGGCGGCGCGCGAAGGCCAGATAGGCCGACACGATCCGCATGAGCGTCAGGGGCAGGTCCCCGGCATAGGCCGCAGCACCGCGCAGCTCGGCCATGAACTCGGCGCTCTGGTCCTGGACCAGGGCCTCGAGCAGGCCCCGCTTGCTGCCGTAATAGTGGTACAGCGTGGGCTTGGTGACGCCCGCCGCCTCCACGATCTCCTGTACGCCCGTGGCGTCGTAGCCGCGGTGCGCGAACAGCTCCAGGGCCACCTCGCGGAGGCGTTGCCGGTTGTCCTGTGTCCTCATGGCTCGATGATATACCGATCGGTATAAATATGGCAAGCCCCGTCGTCGCGGCCGCGACCGTCGATCGTAAGGTGGCAAGCTGAACCGCGGGGCCGTCCGGGGACGGGGCTTCGTCCGGAAATCCGCGTGCCTGAGCCAAGATGGCTGGTATACCGGGCGAGGTTAGGGCGGATCCGCCAATGATCGTGGTCGACACATCTGAGACCATGTCGCCCCATGAGACTGACGACTATCGAACGGGACGCGACCGCGGCGGGTACCCCTCACCTGTCGGCCCTGACGGGACTGCGCTTCCTTGCTGTCCTCCTGGTCGTGCTGCATCACTTCTGGTCCCCCATGGCGCAAGCGCCAGAAGGGGTGCCGGGCTTCCTCGTGGCCGGGCTGAACGCCCTGGCGGCGCACGGCTTCATCGGCGTGTCGCTGTTCTTCGTGCTGTCGGGCTTCGTCCTGACCCACACCTACGACCGGGAAGGCGAGCGGCTCGATCGCCGACGGTTCTGGGCGGCGCGCTTCGCCAGGGTCTATCCCATGTACCTGCTCTCCCTGGTGGTGGCCTTTCCGGACCTGTTGCGGGACGTGGGCGTGCTGGCCCAGAAGTACGGAGCGACCCTCGGGACGGCCTGGGGCCTCATCAAGGGAGGCATGGTCCTGGGACTCGTGCAGGCGTGGATCCCGAGCGGCGCCATGTTCTGGAACGCACCCGCCTGGTCCCTGTCCGCCGAGGCCTTCTTCTACCTGATGTTCCCTCTGATCGTGGCCTCCGGCTTCCACCGGAGCCTCACGCTCGGGCGGGCGGGCCTCGCGCTCTTGACCCTGTGGGCCCTCGTCCTGGGGATGGGCCTCGCCATGTGGGGCGTTCGCCTCGTGAGCCCGGGCCTCGACCTCTACGCGGTGATCGGCATGGCGCCCGTCTTTCGGCTGCCGGAGTTCCTGGCGGGCATGATCCTGGGACGGGCCTTCCGGCTCCTGGAGCCGGCCCAGCCGGCGCTACGGCGGGCGGCGGGCGTCACGACCGGCTGGGCCATGGGGCTCTTTCTCGCCATGAACGCGTTTTTGGCCATGCCGGCGGAGCTTGCGATCGCCCTCAACCTCCCCCTGGTCGTCGCCCTGGTGGGCGGCCTCGCCTACGGCTCAGGGGCGCTCGCGGCCCTCTTGTCGCACCCCTGGTCGATTCGCCTCGGCGAGGCGAGCTACGGCATCTACCTCCTGCACGTCCCCATCGGCCACCGCCTCTCGGAGGCGTTGGGTCGCCAGGTCGGCCACCTGGGATGGAAGGCCTTCGCGATCGCCCTGGGCGTGACGGTCGGTGTCTCGTGCCTCCTGTACCGCTACTACGAGGACCCGCTGAGGCGCCGGATCCGGGGGGCGTACGAGCGTCCGTCCGGCTCCCTGCGGGGCCGCCCGCATCCGCTCGGCAGCGAGCCTTGAGCCCATGTCCGGCGCGCCCGCGTCGGGAGTGCTAGGATAAAACGTGTGAGGATTCAGCGCGAGGGATAGACCATGAAAGCCCAATTCCCGAGTGAACAGACGGCCGAAGGCGGGTTCGAGCGGCAGCAAGACGCCTTTCGAGACTGGGTCAAGGCCGACGGGAGCTCGCAATACCCGGCCGTGGCCGGTCGGTACCACCTCTACGTGTCGTGGGCCTGTCCCTGGGCCCATCGCACCATCATCGTCCGCCGGCTGAAGGGCCTGGAGAACGTCATCGGCATGACCGCGGTCGATCCCATCCGCGACGAGCGCGGCTGGGCCTTTCGGGAGGGCGAGGGCCACTCCCGCGACCCCATCAACGGCTTTGGCTTCCTGAGCGAGGCGTACCACGCCACGGACCCGAACTTCCGGGCACGCTACACGGTGCCGGTCCTGTGGGACAAGGAGACGCGGCGGGTCGTGAGCAACTCGGACGACGACATCATGCGGATGTTCGAGACAGAGTTCGAGGCCTTCGCCGACCGGAGCCTGGATCTCTACCCGGTCGAGCACCGAGCGGAGATCGACCGACTCAACGACTGGATCTACAAGACGGTCAACAACGGCGTGTACCGGGCGGGCTTCGCCACCTCCCAGGCGGCCTACGAGCGGGCGGTGCGGGGCCTCTTCGAGGCGCTCGATCAGCTGGACGAGCGCCTCTCGAAGCGCCGTTACCTGGTGGCCGATCACCCGGTCGAGACAGACTGGCGCCTGTTCGTCACGCTCGTTCGCTTCGACGCGGTCTACGTGGGGCACTTCAAGTGCAACCTCCGCCGCATTGCGGACTACCCCCACCTCTCCGGCTACCTGCGCGACCTCTACCAGGTGCCGGGCGTGGCCGAGACGGTGAACATGGACCACATCAAGCGCCACTACTACGTCACGCAGGACGAGATCAACCCGACGCGGATCGTCCCGGTGGGCCCCGAGCTCGACTTCACGAGCCCGCACGGCCGCACGGCCCTGCGCTAGGTGGTCCGGATGCTCGTCGAGGCACCGTCCTATCACGCCCATATCTACTTCCGGCCCGGCGAGGAGGGCCTCATCGAGGCCATGCACGCCGACGCGCAGCGGGACCTCGGGGACATGGCGACCGTCTGGCCGATCCGCTACCGCAAGGTAGGCCCGCACCCGTTGCCCATGTTCGAGATCGAGTTCCCGGATGCGCAGCGGGAGGCGGTGCTCGGATGGCTTCAGTCGCACCACGGGGCCCAGTCGGTGCTGTTGCATCCCGAGACGGGCAACGACCTGGTGGATCACACCGAGCACGTCCGGTGGCTGGGAGAGCGGCTGGAGCTCGATGTGAGCATCTTGTAGCTCGGGAGCCACCGCTACCCACCCTGGCGGCCGGATGGCACTGCCCTGGATTCCCGCTTTCGCGGGAATGACGGGAGCGCTCATTCAGGCATCGAGGCCAAGCCCTTGTAAGGCCCAGTCGGCCCTCCCGTCTCTCCCGCGAAAGCGGGAGTCCAGGGTCGCGAACTCGGCGGCCGCGGATCGGGGCTGACCCTTTGACCCCATTCAAAACGCCCCTCGCGCAATGCGAGGGGCGTTTCCTTAGACCTGATTACTGCTGCTTTCCGACCTTGGCCCAGGTGTCCTTGAGCGTGGCCGTCCGGTTGAAGACCAGCCGATCGCCCGTCGAGTCCGGATCCATGGCGTAATAGCCCATCCGCAGGAACTGGAAGCGATCGCCCGCCTTGGCCTCCTTGAGGGAGGGCTCGGCCTTGGCCTCGCTCAGGACCTCGAGCGAACGCGGGTTGAGGTCGGTCTCGACGTCGCTCGCCGTGGGCTCGGTGAAGAGCGTCTCGTAGAGGCGAATCTCGGTGGGCACCGCGTGCTCGGCCGACACCCAGTGCAGGGTGCCGCGCACCACGCGGCCGTCCGGCGTGCCGCCGCCCCGGCTCTCGGGATCATAGGTGCAGCGCAGCTCGACGATGTCGCCGGCCTCGTCCTTGAGGACCTCGGTGCAGGTGATGTAGTAGGCGTGCTTGAGGCGCACCTCGCTGCCCACCGCCAGCCGGAAGTACTTCTTGTTGGGCGCCACTTCCATGAAGTCGTCCCGCTCGATGTAGAGGACCTTCGAGAAGGGGACCTTGCGAGTGCCCGCATTGGGGTCCTCGGGGTTGTTCTCCGCCTCGAACCACTCGACCTGTCCCTCGGGGTAGTTCTCGAGGACCACCTTGAGGGGACGCTGCACGACCATGACGCGCTGGGCGGTCTTGTTCAGGTCGTCGCGGACGAAGTGCTCCAGGAGCCCGAGCTCGACCATGCCGTTGGCCTTGGAGGTGCCCACGGCCGTACAGAAGTTGCGAATGGCCGCCGGCGTGTAGCCGCGCCGCCGCATCCCCGAGATGGTGGGCATGCGCGGGTCGTCCCAGCCGCTCACGATCCGGTCGGTGACGAGCTTGAGCAGCTTGCGCTTGCTGGTGACCATGTAGCCGACGTTGAGGCGCGCGAACTCGATCTGCTGCGGGTGGCAGTCGATGGTGATGTTGTCGAGCACCCAGTCGTACAGGGGACGGTGATCCTCGAACTCGAGCGTGCAGATCGAGTGCGTGATGCCCTCGAGGGCGTCCGAGATGGGGTGCGCGTAGTCGTACATCGGGTAGATGCACCAGGCATCCCCCGTCCGGTGGTGATGGGCCCGCCGGATCCGGTAGAGGGCCGGATCGCGCATGTTGAGGTTGGGCGAGGCCATGTCGATCTTGGCGCGCAGCACGTGCGTCCCGTCCTCGAACTCACCCGCGCGCATGCGCTTGAAGAGGTCCAGGTTCTCCTCGACGGAGCGATCGCGGTAGGGGCTGTTCTTGCCCGGCTCGGTCAGGGTGCCGCGGTACTCGCGCATCTCCTCGGCCGTCAGGCTTTCGACGTAGGCGAGCCCCTTGGAGATGAGCTCGATGGCGTAGTCGTAGAACTTCTCGTAGTAGTCCGACGCGTAGTAGAGGCCGGTCCACTCGAAGCCGAGCCAGCGCACGTCTTCCATGATCGACTCGACGTACTCCGTCTCCTCCTTGGTGGGGTTGGTGTCGTCGAAGCGCAGGTTGCAGGTGCCGCCGTACTCCTGGGCGATGCCGAAGTTCAGGGTGATGGACTTGGCGTGCCCGACGTGTAGGTAGCCGTTGGGCTCCGGGGGGAAGCGAGTGGCGACCTTGGTGCGCTTGCCCGTGCGCAGGTCCTCGTCGATGATGTCGCGGATGAAATCCCGGCCGACCTTCTCGGCGGCTTCCGGGGTTTCGGCGCGTGTCGTGTCCATGGTCGCAGGTCCCTTTGTGAAGTGGAGGATGGAAACTCCTCAATCTAGCACGATCGCGGCCCCGAGGCCAGTTGCCGGAGGGGGCCGACAAGCCATCCGGGCGGGGCGGGGTCAGGCCCGGGCAGCCGCAGCGGGCAGGGCCCGCGCGGCTGCCCCAGCCTCGGAGGCCGGAGGGGCGGGCAGGGTGAAGGTGAAGCACGTGCCTTCGCCCGGGGTGCTGGCGACCTCGAGCACGCCGCGATGGGCCTCGACGATGGCCTTGGTGATGGAAAGGCCGAGCCCCAGTCCCCCGAATCGCCGCGTGGAGCTGGGATCCACCTGGTAGAACTTCTCGAAGAGGTGGGGCAGGTGCTCCGGCGCGATCCCGATGCCCGTGTCGCGCACGGCGATCCGTACCCCGGCCGCGTCGACCCGCAGGCTCACGCCCAACGTCCCGCCAGGCGGCGTGAACTTGATGGCGTTGCCGAGCAGGTTGAAGAGCACCTGCTCGAGGCGGTCCGGATCGACGATCCAGGCCAGGGGACCTTCCGGCAGCTCTTCTTCCACGCTGAGCCCAGCCGCGCCGAGTTGCGGCTGGAGCGCGGCCAGGACCTGCCGGATCGAGCCCGCGAGGTCGACCTCGCGGGGGGCGAACTGAAGGGTACCGGCCTCGAAGCGGGTGACGTCGAGGAGATCCTCGACCAGTCGCTTCAGGCGCCTGCCGCCATCCTGGATCTGCGTGACGAAGAAGGCCTGTTCGTCCGTCAACTCACCGCCCACGCGGTCCTCGAGGAACTCGGAGTACCCGATGATCGAGGCGAGGGGCGTGCGCAGCTCGTGCGAGGTGGCGTTCAGGAAGTCGCGCTTGAGCTGGTCGAGCTCCAGGAGCGAGCGGTTCATGGCTTCCAGCTGCTGGTTGCGCTCGAGGGCCTCGGCGAAGAGCGAGGCATTCTTGAGCGTCAGGCCTAGCTGGTGCGAGAGGTTCATGAGCAGGAGCTTGTCTTCGGGGGAGAAGTCCAGGTCCGACTTGCGCTCGCCGAGGATCACCAGGCCGCGCTCATTCTCGCGGACGGCGAGGACGCCCACGAGGATGGGGGGGCGATCGCCAAGGGTCCGCTCCACGAAGCCAGCGGTGGTACCGGTGTCCTCCAGCTGCTCTACCATTTGCTCCAGGTCCTGGGGCTCGATCCCGCGACAGGCCCGGATGCCGAGCTGCTCGCCATCGCGCAGGAGCAGCGCGGAGAAGGTCGGGCTCAGCGCCGCGTCGATCGCGTCCAGGTAGAGCTCGATCAATCGGTCGGGCTCGCGCAGGTCGGATGAGGCCTCGCCGAACCGGGTCACGACGTCCGTGAAGGAGTACGGCTGCCGGAAGAAGTAGCGGTCCATCACCATGCGACACCAGCGGTGCAACGGAATGACCGCCACGACGAGCACGGCCGTCGTGACGACGTGCAGGTTGTCATGATGGGGACCGAGCAGCCACTGGGCGAGGCTCGAGCTCGTCACGTAGAGCACGACGAGCGCGACGACGAGCGACGAGTAGGTGGCCGTGCGCTTGAGGACCAGGTTGATGGCGAAGAGCTGGTGTCGCAGGATGGCGTACGTGACGGCCAGGGGGAAGATCACGAAGCACATGTACACGGCCATGATGGTGGACATGGAGAGCTCCGCGGTCTGGCGCAGGCCCACCGGGATCACGTACGCGATGATGCTCGGCAGGTAGGCCAGCGTGCCCCCGACGATGAGCATCCGGCCTTGGGCGCGGGCGAGGCGTCGCTTGGCCAGGAAGGCCACGAAGCCGGCGCGCGCGATGAGCACCAAAAAGCCGATGATGGTCCAGGCCGACCAGAGCGGGAGGTAGTGCGCGAAGATTCCCTGGGGCGGAACGTGGGCCACGATGCCCACGGGCTGGTAGCTCAGGACCGAGATGGTGGCGAGAGCGACGGCCGGCGCGTAGACCAGCACGAGGATCCAGGGGCCGTTGCGCAGGATCCGGACGGGATTCGGAAAGGCGAGCGCCAGGTGAATGGCGGCGGCCGCGATGAAGTTGACGGCCACCGAGTACAGCACCGTGAACTGGTGCCCCCAGGTGAAGTCCACACCGAGGGTCTGGAAGCCGATGCCGGTGCTCGCCGCCAGGATCAGGTGGGCCTGGGTGGCCGGATGGGTGGGCTTGAGCCAGAAGGCCGCGGCCCCGATCAGGAGCTGTAAGAGCGCGATCAGGAGCGTGGCGCCAAAGCCCTTGGCCACGTCCGCCCACCCGAGCATCTGGGTCGGCACGGTCACCGTGCGCTTCTCGCCCTTGCGCAGCAGTTCGTACGTGATGGGCGTGCCGACCGGAGATTCACGGACGAGGCGATCGAGGTCCGCGTAGGTGACGAGGCGTTTCCCGTTGGCGCTCGTGAAGCGATCGTAGGGACGGAGGCCGCCCTTGGGGCCGTTCCATGTCGCGAGGTTCTGGGGCGAGACGCTGAGCGTGATCTCGCACCGGAAGCCGGGAAAGGGCTTCCCCACCTCGCGCACGACGCACCAAGCCACCATGCCCCACAGGAGCAGGGACACCACGACGAGGAGTCTCAAGCTTGTGACGTAGAGTTGCGTCAAGGGTCAGCCTGTGGACAGCAGCCGGTAAGCGGATTTTACATTAGCAAGCAAGCGGACATTTGTCACCCGATCGCCCGTATCCAGGGGGATTAGGGCTTGCGGGCCCTTTGGAGCCGCCGGATCAACTGCTCGAGGGCATTGGCGAAGCTCGCGCGGTCCTTGTTGCCGTAGGGCTTGGGACCGCCGATCTCCATGCCTTCGGTCCGCAGGGAGTTCATCAGGGTCCAGCGGGCCTTGTACTCGCCGATGCTCGCCGCGTCGAAGACCTCGCCCCGGTGCCCGAGGGCCACGCCCCCCTTGGCCACCACCTCGGCCGCGAGCGGGATGTCCGCCGTGACGACGAGGTCCTCGGGGGTGGCCGCCGCGACGATCCACCGGTCGGCCTCGTCGGGGCCCTCCGGGACGATGACGGCCGTGACGCCATGCTCCGCGCCGAAGGCCATGGGCCGGTTGCTCACGAGGATCATGGGCGCGCCGAGCCTCAGGGCCGCGCGGTGCAGGAGGTCTTTCACGGGACAAGCGTCCCCGTCGACGATCAGGCGCATGGCTCGACCATAGCCGTTTGCGCTTGCCGCGTCTAGGGGACGGCGCGCGGGGTATAGAACCATGCGTTCTGCTCGAGAAAGGAGCCGTAGCCCTGTGACGTCCAAAGTCATGCTCGCCTTGTTGCTTGCCCTGTCGCTCTCCCCGTCCGCCCTGGCCGCCCCCGGCGTCCCCTTCGAGGGGGTCGATGCGACCGTCCGTGCCCAGGACGACCTCTTCCGCCATGCGAACGGCGCCTGGCTGAACTCGGTCCAGATCCCGGGCGATCGCGTCTCGTACGGCGTCTTCGACCAGATGGCCCAGCGCTCCGAGGAGCACGTCCGGACCCTCTTGGAGGCCGCGCGGGCCAAGCCCGGCGCCAACGCCGAGAACCGCATGCTGGGCGATTTCTACGCGTCCTTGCTCGATACGGCCGCCCTCGAGCGCGCGGGCCTCCGGCCGCTGCGCGCCGAGCTCGACGCCGTCCGCAAGCTCAAGCGCGTCTCCGAGGTCGGCCGCGTGCTCGGCGACCTCTCCATGGCGGGCGTGCGGGTTCCGGCCGGCGCCTACGTGGGCGCGGACGCCAAGAACCCCAAGGTGAACGTCCTCTATCTCTACCAGGACGGCCTGGGCCTGCCCAACCGCGACTACTACCTCAACCAGGGCGCCTCGGACGTGGCCCTGCGCAAGGACTACGTCGCCTACCTGACCAAGCTCGCGCGCCTCAGCGGCTCGCGATCGCCCGAGGCCGACGCCCAGGCGGTGCTCGCGTTCGAGACGGCGATCGCCAAGATCCAGTGGACCGAGGTGGAGAGCCGCGACGACCTCAAGACCTACAACCCCACCACGCGGGCCAGCTGGGTCAAGGACTACGCGCCCTTCGACTGGGAGGCCTACGCCAGTGCCCTCGGCATGCCGGCCGCGGCGGGCTGCATCGTGAACCAGCCCAGCTACTTCAAGGCCTTCGGTCAGCTCGCCCAGAAGACCCCCCTGAGCACCTGGCAGGCCTACCTGCGCCTGCGGATCGTGGACGACTACGCCGTGCACCTGGGGGCCTCCTACCGGGCCGCCTACCAGAGCTTCCGGCGCGAGAAGCTGCGGGGCCTCACCTCCGAGCCGCCGCGCTGGCGCACGGCGCTTCGCACCACCAGCGACATGCTGGGCGAGGCGATCGGCATGCGCTACGTCGCCACCTACTTCCCGGCAAGCTCCAAGGCGAAGGCCAAGGAGCTCGTGGACAACCTGCTCATCGCCTACCGCGACAAGCTCTCGGCCGTGGACTGGATGAGCGAGCCCACCCGCAAGGAAGCCCTGGACAAGCTCTCCAAGATCACCGTAAAGATCGGCTATCCCGACAAGTGGCGCGGGTACGAGGGGCTCGTCGTCAAGCGCCAGGATGGCGTGGGCAACGTGTTGAGGGCCAACCGCTTCGCCTCGGTGCGTGCCATCAAGGATCTGGGTCAGCCCGTCGACAAGCTGCGCTGGGAGATGACGCCCCAGACGGTCAACGCCTACTACAGCCCGGTGGGCAACGAGATCGTCTTCCCGGCGGCCATCCTCCAGGCGCCGTTCTTCGACCCCACGGCTGACGACGCGTTCAACTACGGCGCCATCGGGGCCATCATCGGCCACGAGATCAGCCACGGCTTCGACGACTCCGGCCGCAACTACGACGGCGACGGCCGCCTGCGCGACTGGTGGACGGCCGCCGACCAGAAGGCGTTCAACGAGCGCACCGCGCGCCTGGTGTCCCAGTACGACGCCTACGAGCCCATCAAGGGCCTCCACGTCAACGGCAAGCTCACCCTCGGCGAGAACATCGCGGACCTCGCGGGCATCACCACGGCCCTCGAGGCCTACCGCCTCTCGCTGGGCGGCAAGGAAGCGCCTGTCATCGACGGCCTCACGGGCGATCAGCGCTTCTTCTACGCCTATGCCCGGGGCTGGCGTTCCAAGGCGCGTCCCCAGACCATGAAGGAGTGGCTGCTGACGGATCCGCACTCGCCGGACGAGTACCGCACCAACGGCATCGTGACCAACATCGACGGCTTCTACTCGAGCTTCGGCTTGAAGCCGGGCGACAAGCTCTACAAGGCCCCCCAGGACCGGGTCCGGCTCTGGTAGGGCAGGTCGACATCGCGTAGGTGGCAACTCGGCAATGAATCACGGTGACGATTCTGAGCAGGTGTGATTTGTTGTCGAGTTGCCGGTTTCTAGGGAGCAGGTTCAAATGATGCGCGACGGCGACGTCCGGGCGACGTTGCGGGTCGTGCTGCCACAGTGGCACGGCTCGGAGCCGCATGCCCGGATCGTCGAGGAGTTCGGTATCGGCAACGGGGACGTCCGCGTGGATCTCGTGGCCATCGACGACTGGCTGCATGGCTACGAGATCAAGAGCGACGCCGACACGCTGAGCCGGCTTGCGACCCAGGCCAGGCGCTACAGCCAGGTGCTGGACCGCGTGACGCTGGTGGTGGGCGAACGTCATCACTCCAGCGCGAAACGCATGGTGCCGGACTGGTGGGGCGTCATGACGGCCGTGCCGATCCGGCCGGGCCTGGTGCGCCTCTACCCCGACCGCCCGGCCCAGCAGAACCCCCAGGTCGACCCGTTCGCGCTCGCCGGCTTGCTCTGGCGCGAGGAGGCCCTCGCGATCCTGGAGTCCCTGGATGCGCTGGGCGGGCTCAAGTCGCGATCGCGCCCCTTCCTCTTCAACCGACTGACCCAGGTCTTTTCGCTCGAGGAGCTCCAGGTGCTCGTGCGCTCAAAGCTCAAGAGCCGTACGGATTGGCGCGGGGAGGCCGAAACGAACGCGGAGCCCGGCGCGGCTGACTGACCGCGCCGCAGTTCGCCCGCGATCGGGGCGTCTTGCCAACCTGCACAGAGTCCTAGGCGGAGGGATCGCGGGGGGCGGGTGCCCCTGGCTGGCGTTCCCGTACCGGGGCCGCACGGCTCGGGGCGAGGCATGCGGCCATGAGCAGGGCGGAGAGGATCAGCATGGCGATGCCCATGCCGAACTCGATGAGGGTGGTGCCGGCGTCGCCTCCCGGCAGGTTGAACATTCCGGCGACCGTGTAGTAGGCGTACGCCAAGATGAAGACGAACGCCCCGGCGAGGCCCCAAAGAAGGCTTGTCATGCTGCACCTCTAATCCGTCACGGATGCAGCTTAACCAGTACGGGGCGGCCTGGCATCGGCGGAATGCGCCAACGCGTTCGTACGGCGCGGGAAAATGGCGAGGCCGCCCGCTTAGCTGGCTAGAGGCCCTGGAGGCGCAGGGCGTGGGGCGGGGTGGCGTTGGCGGGGTACACGAGCCGCACCTGCACCGAGCGGATCTCGCCCGGGGGCACCGAAATGGTCGCGAGCGGCGCGTCTCCGCGCTCGCCCCGCTTTTGGCTGACATGCACGTAGCGGGTCGTCACCTGGCCCTGGGCGTCCGTGAGGTCCACCGCCACCGTGCCGCGAAAGGCCCGGCTCAGCTTGTCCGGCTTGCCCGGCGAGTCGAAGTAGAGCGCCACCTCTCGGGGGCTTTCGCCCCGGTTGGCGAGGGGCACCTGGATGCGATACTCGACGCCGTAGTTGCCGTGCGCCTGGTAGGCCGCATCCGGATAGCGCAGGGAGAGGTCCGCCACCTGGACGTCGCCCGTTCCCAGCGAGTTGCCGCGCTGGCCGTTGAGGACGTAGGAGCGCTCGAAGCGGCCATGCGGCAGCGTGAAGGTCCCATCTTGCGCATCGGTCCGCAGGCTGGCCTCGTAGCGAGCCCCCTCCTGGACGCCCGAGGCCCGGCCGTAGACGAGCTCGCCGCCCTTGCCGCCGGGCGGGGTCGGGGGCTTGTCCGCGGGGTTGCGAACGAGCAGCTTGCCTTGGCGCAGCGTGGCCTCGGCTGAGGCTGCCGTGGAGGCCTGGCGCTCGACGAGGACGGCCGCGTGGACAGGACCCTCGGACACCAGGCGGTACTGGCTCGTGACCTCCTTGCCGGTCCCGAAGCGCTTGGTGTGCAGGACCTTGAACTCGCCTGGCGCAAGCACGAGGTGTTCGGCGCTGATCGCGCGATCGCCGCGCAGGAGGGCCGAGGCCGTCGCGTCCCCCGGCCCGCTCACGAACTGGCCCCGGGGATCGAGGCCGGCCTTGGGGCCCCGGTCCCGGTAGCGGGCGGAGTCCGAGGTGAAGCTGGCCGAGGGGCCGATGTGCACCGTCACGGGCTTGGGGCCGGGGTTGTGGAGGACGACCGTCTGGTAGAGGTCGCGCCCGGATTGGTTGTTGTGGTGGACGAAGACCTCGAAGGAGCCGTTCAGGGCCTTGCCGAGGTGGCCAGGGCCCGCGAGCGGCAGGGTGGAAAGCGAGATGCCCGGACCCTGGACCATTTCGGGGTGGTTCGCGTTCAGCATCGGCACGGCGTTCATCCGGCCGCCGAGGGGGAGGATGATGGGGGCCGTGGCGAGGCGATCGCTGGCAAGGCTCGGCGCGGGCGGCGCCTTGGCCGTCGCCACCGGACCCGCCGGCTGGCGGGACGCGGAGGGACTGGAAGCGGTAGGGCGAACGTCCATGGCGATGCGGCCTCCAGGGGGGCAGGGCCACCATGAACATTCCCTCGCTTGCTGGAAGCCTAACACCTCCGATCCCGCGCGCTCGTAGGCGGGAGGCGGCTCGCGCTCGGCTGGATGGATGTTGCGCCGACGGGACGGCGAAAAATCAAGGCCGGGCTGTCGACCGGATCACGGGATAGGACGGCGCATTTATGCTACCCTGTCTTACCCGGCCATCGGAAAGCGTTCCCGGGTAGGCAAACAAAGGAGACGCCATGAGTTACGTATCGCCTTACATGGGGCTCGTTCCCACGGTCATCGAGAACACCAGCCGTGGTGAGCGCGCCTTCGACATCTTCTCGCGGATGCTCAAGGAGCGGATCATCTTCTTGAACACGCCCATCGACGACGGGATCGCCAGCCTCGTGATGGCCCAGCTGCTGTTCCTCGAGGCCGAGGACCCCGCCAAGGACATCTACATGTACATCAACTCGCCGGGCGGCGTGGTGACGGCGGGTCTGGCCATCTACGACACGATGCAGTACATCAAGCCGGACGTCTCCACCATCGTCATGGGCCAGGCCGCTTCGATGGGCGCTTTCCTCCTGAACGCCGGCGCGCCGGGCAAGCGCATCGCGCTGCCCAACGCCCGCATCATGATCCACCAGCCCCTGGGCGGCGCCCAGGGTCAGGCGACCGACATCGAGATCCAGGCCGCCGAGATCCTGCGCCTCAAGCGCCGGCTGAACGAGCTGATGTCCCTGCACAGCGGCCAGCCGCTCTCGAAGGTCGAGAAGGACACGGACCGCGACTTCTTCCTCAGCCCGCAGGAAGCCAAGGAGTACGGCCTGGTCGACGAGGTCCTGGTGCCCCAGATCGGTCAGAACAAGATCCCCATGCCTCCGATGGAGGGTGGGAGCGATCGCCCGATCCTCAAGTAACCCACTCGAAAGCGCCCCCGGGTTTCCCGGGGGCGCTTTGCGTTGCGGGCTAGATGAAGCGGAAGGAGAGCAGGAACTGGAGGATCAAGAGCAGCAGGCTCTGCAGCAGGCTCCGGTTGCCCAGGACCCACTTGTCGTAAGAGGTGACATTGTAGGTGGGCTGCGTGGTATCGACGGGCGATCGCAGGAGCCGCGCGTACAGCAAGGCGACGGCGTGCGGGGAGACCTCCCCTTCGGAGGCGAGCTGGGCCAGCTGCAGGGCGGCGTCTTCCATGGACACGGGATCCCCGTCGTTGAGCGTGACGGTGCCGTCGTCGTTGAACAGGAAGGTCAGGACCGTGTCGCCATGCGTGATGATCCCGTTGCCGTTGTCGGGCGTGAGCTCGAGGGTGAAGGAGCTGGTCGCCGTCCGGTCCGTCACGGTGTAGCGATCGAGCTGCCCTGCGGAGGCCGGGGCGTCGTTCTCGGCGATCTCCACGTCGTGGACCCCGAAGTCGCCCAGATCGACCTGGGCCTGGACCAGGTAGTTCGGCGCGCCGTCGTCGTCTCCGTCGCTCTCGCCGCTGATGGTGACGTTCGAGACCGTGAGGCTCGAGGTGGCATCGGCGAAGTAATCCGCCACCTGGAGCGGGTGGCCCTCCGTGGGATTGCTGAGCCGGGGGAAGGGCGAGTCGGGAGGAGGCGTGGGGCTCGCTGGGGTCGAGGTCGAGGTGGAGGGGCCGGCGGGGGTGGTGGACTTGGGGGGATCGGGGGAAACGATGAGGGTGCATCCGCTCGTCAGGCTGGCGGCCAGCAGGCACGCAAGGAGGCTCGTTTGACGCATGGGACCTCCGCTCGATAGGTTGTGGGGAGCCTCGCCATTTTCGGGCCTGCTTGGCTGCTCAGTTCAGGGCATGTCGGCCTGAGATTTTCGTCGCTTTAGCTGACATCGCTAGGGGATCCTCGCGGGTCGTCGACCCACTCCGAACTGGGTCTCGAGCGGCTCGAAACCCACCGATTGGTACACGCGCACGGCCTCTATGCCGGCCTCCGCCACCATGACGAGCCGCTCGGCCCCCAAGTGCTCAAGGGCATTTCGGGCCGCTCGATGGACCGGGGTTCCGCATCATCGGCCGTCGTGTGAGGCGAGTTGCTGCGAAAGATCCCAAGGGTTGTGCGGTCCCCTCGACGTCGAGGGGCCCATTTGCATGTGTCGGCAAGTCTATCAAGGATGGACCGCCGCTAACCTGGCGGTCTACCGGGCGGCGGTCCGGGTGGCCCGCCCATGGGGCCCCCGCTTGAGGGTGCACTGGGGCTGCCAGACGGGCCCTGACCGCTCGAGGGACCGCCGGTCGGGCGAGCGCCGCCAAAAGGTGGGCTGCCGGGAGAGTCGCTGGGTGCACGCACGGTTTCGGTAGCGCCCGAAGCACTTCCGCCCCCGCGGGCGGCATAGGCGGATGGCACGCTGACCGTCTGTCCGGGTTGGGCCACGACGGGGGAACCTCCACGCCATACTCCGGGGCCACCAGGGCCGCCTTGCCAGCCGCCCCACCAGCCGGGCCAGTCACCCCAACCACCGGGCCACATCCACCCGCCGATGTAGGCCCAGCCGAATCCCCAGACGAACATCCACCCGGTATAGGTGTAGGGGAACCAGACCCAGACCCATCCCCACCAGGGCAATTGCGTGTAGACCCAGCCGCTGAAGGTGAACTGGCCCGGGTACAGATAGCGCCAGCTATTGTCCGAATAGACCCACTGCGCCTGTGAGAACAGGGAGCCGTACTGCTGAACGTGATAGCCGGCGTCATGCGTGTTCGCGTTTGCAGCCATTCGCGATGGAGCGTCCGGGACTGTTGGCACAATGGCGCAAGAGCACGTGACGGCCAAGAGTGCAGCGCAAGCAATTCGGCGCTCAAGTCCTATGCGCACCGTGGACCCTCCTGTTCGTCGATCGAAGAGGAGCCCATGAGAGAATCACCAATTGATTTGCCGTAACGACCATGTCAGATTCGACTTGTCCGGGCAACAGCCGAGTATGGGAGTGCCCGTGCAGCCTGTTCTATGAGCAATCTGGCGCCTATTTGGCAGCAAAAAGCGGGATCGACGTTCGTCGATCCCGCTTCTTTCTTAGCGCGCCTGGAGAGACGACTTTCGAACCATGGTTGCCAAATTCTCCAACCTCAGGTGCGTACCGACTGCTGGAGCCGGTGAACTTACGTGTGAGTAGTTACCGATCGAAGCGGCTCTTCGCTCTTTGGAGGTCGAACCTATCAGGACGCCAATCCCCCAACCAGGAGGCGAGAGTGTCCTCGTCCTCCCACTCGTCAACGCCGGTCGCGAGGAATGCAACGCAGCGCTGGTAGCCCCCTACCCCGCCGCTGTCCTCAGGTGGGAAGGCCCGCTCACCTCCGAGCAGGGCCCGCTTGAACTTGTAGGGAAGCGACACGAGGCCGAGGAGCTTGATCTCGAGTTGCCACCCATCACCGAAGTCGTACTCGTACTGGACCCGGTTGCTGTCCTTGAAGTAGACGGCGAGTTTCACCTTCTTGGCATTGGGAGTGGTGTCCACACCAACTGGAATGTCCTCATCGGGGATCCCGGCGACCGGCTGATCGTCACTCCGTTGGAACGCAAACAGGTGGTAGTCCTGCCATGGGCCGGCATCTTGAATGGCTTTATGCAGATCATAGAAGGATGCGGACCTGGTCAGCAGGAACCGCCGCCAGATACGAGGTTCGATGTGTTCGAGCGATACTTCGAACTCGAAGTACTCATGGATGGACGGGATATCTGAAACCATGGGAGGTCCTATTCTCTTCGAGGGGGCATCCTGTTGCTGTGTCGGCCGTGTACCTACCTGGTTCGTGGCCGCGGGGAGGCCCGCCTTGGTTGTTCAGTACGCGTAGGCGTCGCAAGGTCCCATTCGAACCCGTCCAGCAAGGCGATGACATCGGGAGCCTCCCAGGCCCTGTTTCGTTTCTTACCGAGTACAACGGGACGCAACACGCCGGCCTTCTCGAGCGAGAGCAGGGCCGTTCGCGCTGCCTCATCACTTACGCCAACCATGGCGGCAACGACCTTACCGTCCAATACCGGGCGGGCTGGCAGGAGCTGAATGAGTTTCTCGGCGGTCGAATCACGGCGTGGGTGACCGCTTGCTTCCCGCCACCAGTCTTGGAGTTCGTCGAGTCGGCGAGCCAGGATTCCAGACTGGGTGACGGCGGTCTTCAGGGTGCCGAGAAACAAGGCGCACCAGTCCAGAATTTTTCCCTCCCGGTACCAGGTCAGCCCTTCCACATAGCGAGCGGCGTTCGTCGCCAGGACCACGCTGAGCGGAGGGACGATCCTAGGAGCCAGTCGACGCTTGCGCAAGGCAACATGGACCAGGGCGCGGCCAACCCGCCCGTTGCCATCGGCAAAGGGGTGAATGGTCTCGAACTGGGCGTGGGCGATGGCCGCCTGGATCACCGTTGGCAGGTCTTCTCTGTTCAGGAAGACGCAGAGGTCCTCCAGTAGACGGGGGACGAACTCCGGTGGCGGCGGAACGAACTCTGCATGCCGCGGGCTGGTCGAACCTCCCCCGATCCAGTTCTGAGACGTTCGGATCTGTCCTGCGTGAGCACGATCGCTTGTTTCACTCAGGAGCGCTTCGTGGATACGAAGCAAATCAACGACTTCGATGCGTTCGCCTCTGGAACTAAGGTCGATGGCCAGTTCCATGGCCCGCACGTTGCCGAGGACGGCCCGCGCGGTCTCATCGGCCGCAGCAGGGTCGAACATAGCCCGTGCCAGTCGGCGCTGGGAGAGGGCGAGGCCTTCGATGCGGGAAGATCCCACGCTCTCAGCTCGTAGGAGCTGTCGACTCAAGGCCTCCAAACCAATGAACGCGGCGTCACCTTGGAGCTGAGTCAGGCTTCGTTCCGCCTCCGCGACATCCAGAGCGAATTGTCCCGGCAGCATTAGATCGAGGTCGGCGATAGACTCGGGGCGGTAAGCCAAGTAAGTGAACGCCTGACGTGCCGAATGTCCACCGGTTGCCGAGGGATCGGCAGGCCAGATCCGCTCAATCCAGCGACTCTGCTCTGAGCTATCCTTGGGTAAGTCGGTCATTACCCAAGGATATTGTTTTTCCTTGGGTACTTCAAGCCATAACCAAGGTTCTTCATTGTGCAGTGGCTGGGGGTAGTTCGAGAGTCTCTCCGGGGTTAATCTACTGTCGAGCCAGCAAAACGGCCCAGCGACTTGATCGCTGGGCCTAAGCGCCCCCGGAGAGACTCGAACTCCCGACATTCTCCTTAGGACGGAGACGTTCTATCCAACTGAACTACGGAGGCAACTGCCTCATTATACCGACGATCGAGTCCCTCAGGCAAGGTGAGGC
>JAKFBU010000029.1:0-12958 GCA_036676985.1 Candidatus Sericytochromatia bacterium | reverse complement strand
AGCGTAGTGGCGACCTTCGGTCTCGTACTCGACGTGGGCGGTGTTGATGGTGATGCCGCGCGCCTTCTCTTCGGGAGCCGCGTCGATCTCGTCGTACTTCTTGGCCTGCGCCTTGCCGGTCGCCGCCAGGGTCATGGTGATGGCAGCCGTCAGGGTCGTCTTGCCGTGGTCGACGTGACCGATGGTCCCGATGTTCACGTGCGGCTTGTTGCGCTCAAACTTCGCTCTGGCCATGAGTTCCTCTCTGTATCTTATGCTTGCAATAAACTTGACTTAACCTATTGGGCGTACCTAGGTTATCGCCCAAAGCCTGATGGATCTTGCGTGGGAGCCTGCGATCGCGCGCAGGCTCCCCGCGATGCCTAGGCCTTGACGCCCTTGGCCTTGTTGATGATGCCCTCGGCGACGTTCTTGGGAACCTCGGCGTAGTGCGAGAACTCCATCGAGAAGGTGCCGCGGCCCTGCGTCATCGAGCGCAGCTCGGTGGCGTAGCCGAACATCTCGGCCAGGGGCACGTGCATCCGGATGACCTGGACGCCGCTGCGGCTCTCCATGCCCTGGACGATGCCGCGCCGACGGCCCTGCAGGTCGCCGATGACGTCGCCCATGTTGTCCTCGGGCACCTCGACCTCGACCTTCATGACGGGCTCGAGGATGACCGGGCCGGCCTTCATGACGCCGTCCTTGATGGCCATCGAACCGGCGATCTTGAACGCCATTTCGTTCGAGTCCACGTCGTGGTAGCTGCCGTCGAAGATCGTGACCTTGATGTCGATGACCGGGAAGCCAGCGACGATACCGGTCCCGAGGGCCTCCTGGACGCCCTTGTCGACCGCGGGGACGTATTCCTTGGGAACCACGCCGCCGACGATCTTGTTGTGGAACTCGTAGCCGCCACCCATCTCGAGGGGCTCGATCTCCAGCCAGACGTGACCGAACTGACCGCGACCGCCCGACTGACGGACGAACTTGCCCTCCTGCTTGACGGTCTTGCGGATCGTCTCGCGGTAGGCGACCTGAGGCTTACCGACGTTGGCGTCCACCTTGAACTCGCGCAGGAGGCGGTCCACGATGATCTCCAGGTGCAGCTCGCCCATGCCGGCGATGAGGGTCTGACCGGTCTCGGCGTCGTTCTTGACGCGGAAGGTCGGATCTTCCTCGGCCAGCTTCTGGAGGCTGATGCCCAGCTTGTCCTGGTCGGCCTTGGTCTTGGGCTCGATGGCGACCTCGATGACGGGCTCGGGGAACACCATGCGCTCGAGGATGATGGGGTGGTTCTCGTCGCAGAGCGTGTCGCCCGTGGTGGTGTCCTTGAGGCCGACGGCGGCCGCGAGGTCACCGGCGTACACCTCGGAGATCTCCTCGCGGTGCGCGGCGTGCATCTGGAGGATGCGGCTGATGCGCTCACGCTTGCCCTTGGTCGCGTTGGACACGTACGAGCCGCTGGTCAGCTTGCCGGAGTAGACCCGGAAGAAGGTCAGCTTCCCGATGAAGGGGTCGGTGAGGATCTTGAAGGCCAGAGCGGCGAACGGAGCATCCTCGGACGAGGGACGGAAGTCCTCCTCGTGGGTGTCGGGGTGCACGCCCTTGATGTCCGGCACGTCGATCGGCGCGGGCAGGAAGTTGATGACGCCGTCGAGCATGAGCTGGACGCCCTTGTTCTTGAACGCCGAGCCGCAGGTGGCCGGGACGATCTGGTTGGCGATGGTGCCCTTGCGCAGGCCGCTGACGATCTCCTCGATCGTGAGCTCGGTGCCCTCGAGGTACTTGTTGAGGAGCTCGTCGTCCATCTCGGCCGCGGCCTCGACCATCTCGGCGCGCATGGCCTGGGCCTTGTCCTGGAGGTCGGCGGGGATCGCCTCCTCGCGGATGTCGGTGCCCAGGTCGTTGGTGTACATGTACGCCTTCATGCCGAGCAGGTCCACGATGCCGCGGAACTGGTCCTCGGCGCCGATGGGCAGCTGAACGGGCACGACGCGGGCGTTGAGGCGGTTCTTCACCTGGTCCATGACCCGGAAGAAGTCCGCGCCGACGCGGTCCATCTTGTTGACGAAGATCATGCGGGGGACGCCGTACTTGTTGGCCTGGCGCCAGACGGTCTCGGACTGGGGCTGGACGCCGCCGACCGCGCAGAACACGGTGACCACGCCGTCGAGCACGCGCAGGCTGCGCTCCACCTCGACGGTGAAGTCCACGTGCCCGGGCGTGTCGATGATGTTGATGCGGTGATCCTTCCACGCCGCGGTCGTGGCCGCCGACGTGATGGTGATGCCGCGCTCCTGCTCCTGGACCATGTAGTCCATGGTGGCAGCGCCCTCGTGCACCTCACCGATCTTGTGGAGGCGACCGGTGTAGTAGAGGATGCGCTCGGTCGTGGTGGTCTTACCGGCGTCGATGTGCGCCGCGATCCCGATGTTGCGGGTCTTGGCGAGTGGGTATTGCCTAGGCATAACGCCTACTATCCTCCTATAAGCTTCCAGCCCGGCTCGTGCCTAGGCCGCCGTTTGGGTCCCCAACCGCCCCTTAGAAGCGGTAGTGCGCGAAGGCCTTGTTGGCCTCGGCCATCTTGTGGGTGTCTTCCTTCTTCTTGACGGAAGGACCGGTACCCTGATAGGCCTCGGAGAGCTCCAAGGAGAGCTTCTCGAGCATGGGCTTGCCGCTGCGCTTGCGCGCGTTGGTGATGATCCAGCGGATCGCGAGCGCCGTGCCGCGCTCGTGCTTGACCTCGATGGGCACCTGGTAGGTGGCGCCACCGACGCGGCGAGGCTTGACCTCGACGAGCGGGGTGACGTTCTTGAGGGCCTTGGTGAAGACCTCGGCGGGCTCCTTGCCCAGCTTCTCGCCGGCATTGTTGAGGGCCCCGTAGAAGATGCTCTCGGCGAGGCTCTTCTTGCCCCGCTCCATCAGGCTGTTGATGAAACGGGTGGCGAGCACGTTCCCCAGGATGGGATCCGGCTCCGGGACGCGCTTGACGATTCTTCCGCGACGCGGCATTCGTAATCTCCTCTAAACTTACTTCTTCTTACCGGCGGCGGCAGCCTGACCGGGCTTCGGACGCTTGGCGCCGTACTTGGAACGGGCCTGCTTGCGGTCCTTGACGCCGGAGGTGTCGAGCGTGCCGCGGACGATGTGGTAGCGGACACCGGGCAGGTCCTTGACACGGCCGCCGCGGATGAGCACCACCGAGTGCTCCTGCAGGTTGTGGCCGACGCCGGGGATGTAGCTGGTGACCTCGATCTGGTTGGTCAGCTTGACGCGGGCGACCTTGCGGAGCGCCGAGTTCGGCTTCTTGGGCGTGGTCGTGTAGACACGGGTGCAGACGCCGCGGCGCTGGGGGCAGGCCTGGAGCGCCGGGGACTTCGTCTTGTAAAGGACTCTTTCTCGCTCGTTACGGACAAGCTGACTGATCGTCGGCAAAGGATTTTCCTCCAAAAGTAAGCCCTTCGGTAAGGGATCTTTAAACTAACTTTAATACTAATGGCGCGATCTAGGAGTATACGGGAGCGAGGACCGGGAGTCAATCCCTTGCCCTCGCTCCCATCCGCGCTACGACACCGTTTCCGGCTGGCCGATGAGCATCGGCTCGGAGATCGGGGCCTCCTCCTCTTCTTCGACCTGGAAGAAGCCGGTACCGGCCGGGATGAGTCGACCGATGACGACGTTCTCCTTGAGGCCGTGCAGCCAGTCCTTCTTGCCCTCGATGGCGGCTTCCGTGAGCACGCGGGTCGTCTCCTGGAAGGAGGCGGCCGAGACGAAGCTCTCGGTGTTCAGCGAGGCCTTGGTGATACCCAAGAGGATCGGGTGCACGATGGCCTGGGCACCGCCGCGATCGGCGGCCTCGGCCTGCAGGCGCTCCACGTCGAGGGTGTCGACGAGCTCGCCGGGCAGCATCGTGGTGTCGCCCGGATCGTCGACCCGCATCTTGCGGCTCATCTGACGGACGATGACTTCGATGTGCTTGTCGGCGATCTCGACGCCCTGCGAGCGGTAGACCATCTGGACCTCGTCGACGAGGTACTTCTGGACCGACTCGACGCCCTGGACCCGCAGCACGTCGTGCGGGTTGACCGGGCCCTCCGTGAGCAGATCGCCGGTCTCGATGGTCTCGCCATCGATGACGAGCAGACGGCCGCCGGGGGGCAGGGCGTACTCCTCTTCGCCGGTGTCGGTGACCACGTAGACCTTGGTCGCCTCGTCCGGATCGGAGAGGAGCTTGACGACGCCGCCGCGCTCCGCGATGAGGGCGCTCTCCTTGGGCTTGCGGCCCTCGAGCAGTTCCTCGACGCGGGGCAGACCCTGGATGATGTCTCCGGTCTTGACGCGGTCGTAGACGAGCGTTGCGAGCGTCTCACCCCGCAGGACCATGTCCCCGTCGTCGGTGAGCAGCTGAGTGCCCGCCGAGATGAGGTACGGCCGCGCGTGGCGGATGTAGACAGCGCCCTTCTCGACGCGCACCTTGCCCGAGATGGGCGCGGTGGCGCCGCCGAGGTCGGTGCCTTCCTGGACGAACGCACCGTCGTCCACGGCGGCCTTGGCGACCTTGACCGCGACCTCCTGGTCGGGGGTGACGATCAAGAGACGGCTGGGCGCGCCACCGGCCGGGAACTGCACCGACCCCGAGGCGTGGCTCAGGATCTCGGTGCGGATCACGGTGGTGCCGGGCTTCACCTGGTCGCCGGGGTTGGCGAGCAGGTAGGTGACGACCGTCTGCTCGCGCTGGTCGGCGCGCTTGGCCACGCCCGGGATGTCCCGGCGCAGGCTCATGGACTCCAGGATCGTGATCTTGAAGCCACCGCGCGTCTCGGCGCCCACCTCGGGCAGCTCGACCTTGCCAGCCAGGCTGGCCAGAGCGCCGGTGATCTTGAGGACCACCTCGGTCTTGGCGACCGGAGCGCCGTTCTTGACCCGCTCGCCGTCCTTGACCAAGAGGCGGGTGAAGAACTCGAGGCTGATGTCGCCGGACGAGGCCGCGAACGGGATCGTCTCGACGTCGGGCGTCACGTGGAGCTCCATGGTCCGGCGCACGACGACGACCTGGCTGGCGGCCTCCTCGGGCATGGTCAGGATGTGGATGACGCCACCTTCCTTGGACTTGATGCCCTCGGCGAGCTCCGTGCCGGGCTCGACGTACTTGCCGTCCTCCACCTTGAGCTCGAGCTCGAAGGGGACCTCGTAGCGCGTGCCGGGGTAGACCACGACCTCACGCACGATGTTGTTGTCCTCGACGACCTCGAGCACGCCGTTGTTCTTGACGGTGATGTCCTTGACGACCTCGTCGCCGGCCATGACCGCATCGCCCGTGGCGAACAGGCCGGAATCCGGCTTGTTCTTGTCGCGCGGGTTCAACAGGGAGATGTCCTTGTTGACCGAGATGCGCTCCTCGGGGATGAACATGAGCTTCGACGGCTTGGTCAAGAGACGACGCTCGGCGGTGTGGACGTCGATGTAGCGGATCTCGCCGCCCGAAGGCACCTGGTGGCCTTCCTCGACGCTCTCGGCGATGATGGCATCGCTCTCGACGCGCTGGCCATCGGCGACCTTGAGGTTGTAGGTCCGCTCCTTGCCCTCGGCGCCCACCCGGAGGATGGGCTCCTTCTTGCCGGGCAGGACGTCGCACTCGGTGCAGGCGAGCTCGGCCGTGACGATCGAGATGTCGCGGCCGCTCTTGACGACGGACTGGCCGCCGACCGTCTCGAGCTCGACGTCCGTGCCGATGCGCAGCTGGCCGCCGTGCTCGGTGGCCACCGTCGTCTCGGCGATGACGTCGTTCTCCGTGACGTCCTGGCCGTCCGTCACCTTGAGGGCAGCACCGGTCGGCAGGTTGAAGACGTCGCCCTGGAGGATCCAGATGACGCCCGACTTGTTCGACGTCTTGGAGACGTTGCCCTGGCGATCGCGCTTCTCTTCCGAGGCGAAGCCCGAGAACTCGACCTGGCCGCTGATGTCGGCCGAGATGTCCTTGAAGCCCTTCTCGAGGTTCTTGCGCGAGGTGCGACCCATCTCGACGATGCTCTCGGCGATGACGGTGTCGGCCTTGACGTGGTCGCCGTCCGCCACGCGGATCTCGAAGCCCACCGGGATGGTGATCTCGTGGGTCTTCTTCGCGGCCTTGACCTTGACGGTCGTCTCCTGCTCGGTGACGAGGACGATCTGACCGTGCTTGGTGCGGAACTCGCGGGTGGCGACCTCGCCGATCTCCATGGTGCCCACGTGCTTGGCCTTGATGGCCGTGTTGGAGGCCCCCTTGGTGAAGACGCCGCCCGTGTGGAACGTCCGCATCGTCAGCTGGGTGCCGGGCTCACCGATGGACTGCGCGGCGATGATGCCCACCGCCTCGCCGACGTCGACGAGCTTGTTGTTCGTGAGGCTCCAGCCGTAGCAGTAGCGGCAGACGCCGTGCTTGCTCTGGCAGGTCAGCGGGCTGCGGACGAGGATCGTCTCGATATCCGCTTCCTTGAACTTCTCGACCATGGCCGGCACGACCATGGTGCCGCGGGGCAAGAGGACCTCGCCCGTCTTGCGGGAGACCAGGTCCTCGTTGATGACGCGGCCGACGATGCGGTCGATCATCGGGATGACGACGCTGTCGCCGTCCTTGACCGAGCCGAGCTTGAGGCCGCGGTCGGTCTGGCAGTCCTCGTCGCGGACGATGACGTCCTGGGCGACGTCCGCCAGACGGCGGGTGAGGTACCCGGAGTCGGCGGTGCGGAGCGCCGTGTCGACCAGCCCCTTACGGGCGCCGTACGACGAGATGACGTACTCCGTGACGTTCAGACCCTCGCGGAAGTTCGACTTAATCGGAAGGTCGATGATTCGGCCCGACGGATCGGCCATCAGGCCGCGCATGCCGACCAGCTGACGGACCTGCGAGAGGTTACCGCGGGCGCCGGAGAAGGCCATCATGTAGACCGAGTTGAGGCGATCGAAGTCGCTGACGACCTTGGCCGTAAGGACCTCGGTGGTCTCCGCCCAGGTGTCGATGGCGTGCGCGTGGCGCTCGACCTCGGTGATCTCGCCGCGCAGGTAGGCGCGCCGCGAGGCCTCGATCTTCTCCTCGGCGGCCCGCAGGATCGCCTTCTTGTCCTCGGGGACCGTCAGGTCCGCGATGGCCATGGAGACGCCGGCGCGGGTCGCCCAGCGGAAGCCGAGCGTCTTGAGGCTGTCCGCCAGCTCCGCGGCCGCCGCCGACGAGATCTCGTTGAAGGCGCGCATGATGATGCGGCCCAGGACCTTCTTGTCGACGATGACGTTGTAGAAGGGGAAGCTGTCGGGCACGTGCTCGTTGAGGATGATGCGACCGATGGTCGTCACGAGGATCTTGCCGGCCTCGAACTTGGCGCGGAAGAAGTCGCGGCGATCCTCCGGGAAGAGATCCAGGATCTCCGGCCCGTACATGTCGACCTTCTGACCGTCGAAGCGGACGGCGATCTTGGCATGGGTCCCCACCAGGCCGGCCGCATGGGCGGCGAGCGCATCGGTGAAGTCCTTGAAGTACATCCCCTGCCCCTTGGTGTCGGTGGTGTTCTCGACCGAGAGGTAGTAGATGCCGAGGACCATGTCCTGGGTCGGCGTGATGATCGGGTGACCGGTCGCGGGCGACAGGACGTTGTTGGAGGCGAGCATCAGCAACCGCGCCTCGGTCTGGGCCTCGACCGACAGGGGCACGTGGACGGCCATCTGGTCACCGTCGAAGTCCGCATTGAAGGCGGTACAGACGAGCGGGTGGATCTGGATGGCGCGGCCCTCGACGAGCACCGGCTCGAAGGCCTGGATGCCCAGGCGGTGCAGGGTCGGAGCGCGGTTGAGGAGGACCGGGTGGCCCTTGATGACCTCTTCCAGGATGTCCCAGACGATGGTCTCGCCGCGCTCGATCTTCTTCTTGGCGCTCTTGATGTTCTGGACGATGCCGCGCTCGACGAGCTTGTTCATGACGAACGGCTTGAAGAGCTCGAGGGCCATCTCCTTGGGCAGACCGCACTGGTGCAGCTTGAGGTTGGGGCCGACGACGATGACCGAACGGCCCGAGTAGTCGACGCGCTTACCCAGGAGGTTCTGACGGAAGCGGCCCTGCTTGCCCTCGATGATGTCCGAGAGGCTCTTGAGCGGGCGGTTGTTGGGGCCCACGACGGCGCGACCGCGGCGGCCGTTGTCGATCAGGGCGTCGACGGCCTCCTGCAGCATGCGCATCTCGTTGCGGATGATGATGTCCGGCGCGCCCATCTCCTTGAGGCGATAGAGGCGGTTGTTGCGGTTGATCACCCGGCGGTACAGGTCGTTGAGGTCCGACGTGGCGAAGCGGCCGCCGTCGAGCTGGACCATGGGACGCAGGTCGGGCGGGATGACCGGGATCACGTCGAGGATCATGGCCGAGGGGTGGCTGCCCGCCGAGAGGAAGGCGTCCACGACGCGCAGGCGCTTGATGGCCTTGGCGCGCTTCTGGCCGGTCGAGGTGACCAGCTCGCTCTTGAGCTCGTTGGAGAGCTCGTTGAGGTCCATCGAGTGGAGGAGCTCCTTGACGGCCTCGGCGCCCATCTTGGCGACGAACTCGGCCTCGGCGTTGGCCTCGAGCGTATCGAAGTCGTCCTCGGTGATGGTCTGGCGCTTCTCGAGGTTGGTGTTACCGGGATCGAGGACCAGGTACGAATTGAAGTAGACGACGTCCTCCAGCGAGCGCAGGGGGATGTCGAGCAGGAGGCTCAGGTACGAGGGGATGCCCTTCAGGTACCAGATGTGCGCGACCGGGGCGGCCAGCTTGATGTGGCCCATGCGGTAGCGGCGGACCTTGGAGTCGGTGACCTCGACGCCGCAGCGCTCGCAGATGATGCCCTTGTGGCGGACGCGCTTGTACTTGCCGCAGTGGCACTCCCAGTCCTTGGCCGGCCCAAAGATCCGTTCGCAGAACAGGCCGTCGCGCTCGGGCTTGAGGGTGCGGTAGTTGATCGTCTCGGGCTTGGTCACCTCCCCGCGCGACCAGGACAGAATCCGCTCGGCGGACGCGATGCCGACCTTGATGTAGTCGAACTTCGAACTCATATCGGACAAAGTGATCTATCTCCCTATCTAGAATGGTCTGCCGGAGACGGGTTCACCCTCCCGCGCGCTGCGGTGCAACGCAGTATACGCGGGAGGGGACCCGTTGGGGTGGTTACTTGAAGGCTTCCGCCCCCAATTCCGGCAGGACCGGCTTGAGGAGTTGCGTGCGCAGCCCGCGACGGGACTCTTCTTCTTCCTCGAAGAGTTCGATCTCGGTGCCATCGGCCTTGGCGACATGCATGTCGAGGCAGAGGCTCTGCAGCTCGCGGATGAGGACCTTGAACGACTCCGGGATGCCCGGCTTCGACAGGTTCTTGCCCTTGACGATCGCCTCGTACGCCTTGGCGCGGCCGGGGACGTCGTCGGACTTGATGGTCAGCATCTCCTGGAGGGTGTACGCCGCGCCATAGGCCTCGAGCGCCCACACTTCCATCTCACCGAAGCGCTGGCCGCCGAACTGGGCCTTACCGCCCAGCGGCTGCTGGGTGACCAGCGAGTACGGGCCCGTCGAACGGGCGTGGATCTTGTCGTCGACCAGGTGGACGAGCTTCATCATGTAGATGCAGCCCACGGTCACCGGGCGATCGAACGCCTCACCGGTGCGGCCGTCATAGAGCTTGGCCTTGCCGGTCTCGGCGAGCCACTCGAAGCCCGTCTTCTCCGCGGCGAGCTTCATCTTGCTGCGGATCAGGTCGTCGGAGGCCGTCTCGCCGAACTGCTCGTCGAACGGAGCCACGCCGTAGTACTCGCCCAGGAGGTCCGCCGCGCGACCCAGGATCGTCTCGTAGGTCTGCCCCACGTTCATACGCGAGGGCACGCCCAGCGGGTTGAGGACGATGTCGACCGGCGTGCCGTCCGGCAGGAACGGCATATCCTCCTCGGGGAGGATCTTGGCGACGATACCCTTGTTGCCGTGACGGCCGGCGACCTTGTCGCCCACCTGGATCTTGCGCTTCTGAGCGATGTAGACGCGCACGACCATGTTCACGCCGGGGGGCAGCTCGTCGTTCTTCTCGCGGCTGAACACCTTGACGTCGACGATCCAGCCCTTCTCGCCGTGCGGCACGCGCAGGCTGGTGTCGCGGACGTCGCGAGCCTTCTCGCCGAAGATGGCGCGCAGGAGCTTCTCCTCGGGCGGGTGCTCGGACTCGCCCTTGGGCGTGACCTTACCGACCAGGATGTCGTCCGGCTCGACCTCGGCGCCGATGCGGATGATGCCGCGCTCGTCGAGGTCCTTGAGGGCGTCCTCACCGACGTTGGGGACTTCGCGGGTGATCTCCTCGTTGCCGAGCTTGGTCTGGCGCGCCTCGATCTCGTACTTCTCGATGTGGATCGAGGTGAAGACGTCGTCGCGGACCAGGCGGCGGTTCAGGAGGATCGCGTCCTCGTAGTTGTAGCCCTCCCAGGGCATGAACGCCACGGTGACGTTACGGCCGAGGGCCATCTCGCCGCGCAGCGTGGCCGCACCGTCGGCCAGGGGGGAGCCCGCCTCGACGCGCTCACCCTTGCGGACCATGGGCCGCTGGTTGATGCAGGTGTCCTGGTTGGAGCGCAGGAACTTGAGGAGGCGGTAGGTCCGCTCCTTGCCGTTCTCGTCCTCCTTGACCACGACCTCGGTGGCCGTCACGCGGGTGACGACACCCGCCTTGTTGGCGAGCACCACCATGCCGGAGTCCTGCGCGACGCGGGCCTCGATGCCGGTGCCGACGCGGGGCCGGTCGGCCTTGAGGAGGGGCACCGCCTGGCGCTGCATGTTCGAGCCCATCAGGGCGCGGTTGGCGTCGTCGTGCTCCAGGAAGGGGATCATCGCCGCGGCGACCGAGATGATCTGGATGGGGCTGACGCCCATCAGGTCGACCTCGGTGGCGTCCGCGAAGGCGAAGTCGCTCTTGAAGCGGACCGGAACCTGCTTGGAGACGAAGGTGCCGTCGGGGTTGATCGGGGTGTCGCCCGGCGCCACGCGGTACTCGTCCTCCTCGTCCGCCGTCAGGTAGACGACCTGGTCCGTGACCTTGCCGTTGATGACGCGGCTGAGCGGAGTCTCGATGAAGCCGTAGTCGTTGATCCGCGCGTAGGTCGCCAAGGAACCGATCAGACCCGCGTTCGGGCCTTCCGGCGTCTCGATGGGGCAGATGCGGCCGTGGTGCGAGGGGTGGATGTCGCGCACCGCGAAGCCCGCCCGCTCACGCGACAGACCGCCGGGCCCCAGGGCCGAGAGACGACGCTTGTTCGTGAGCTCGGCGAGGGGGTTGGTCTGGTCCATGAACTGCGAGAGCTGCGAGGACCCGAAGAACTCCTTGATGGCCGCGACCAACGGCTTGGCGTTGACGAGGTTCTGCGGAGTGAGGGTGTCGGCCTCCTGGATGGTCATGCGCTCGCGGATGATCCGCTCGAGGCGGGTCAGACCCACCCGGAACTGGTTCTGCAGGAGCTCGCCGACCGAGCGGATGCGACGGTTGCCGAGGTGGTCGATGTCGTCCACCGAGCCGATGTCGTAGTTGAGGTTGATCAGGTAGTCGATGGCGCCGACGATGTCTTCCTTGACCAGCACGCGGTCCGGCTGGGGCACCGACAGGCCGAGCTTCTTGTTGATCTTGTAGCGACCCACGCGGCCGAGGTCGTAACGCTTGGGGTCGAAGAAGCGCGAGTACAGGACCGAGCGACCACCCTCGACGGAGGGCATGTCGCCGGGACGCAGCTTCTTGTAGACCTCGATCAAGGCGTCCTCGATCGTGCTGGTCTTGTCGGCCTCGAGGGTCTTCTGGAGGTACTCGCGGTGGCGGAACAGGTCCAGCATCTCGCTGTTCTGGTAGCCCATCGCGCGCAGCAGCACCGTCGCCAGGAGCTTGCGGGTCTTGTCGATGCGGACGTAGATCAGGTCGTTGACGTCCGTCTCGAACTTGAGCCAGGCGCCCCGGTTCGGGATGACGGTCGCCGAGTAGGTCTTCTTGCCGCTCGGGTCGGTCTCGCGCTTGAAGTAAACGCCGGGCGAGCGAACAATCTGGGAGACGATGACCCGCTCAGCGCCATTAATAATGAATGTGCCGTAGTCGGTCATCACCGGCAGCTCACCGATGAAGATCTCCTGCTCCTTGACCTCACCGGTCTCCTTGGTGATCAGGCGGACCGGGATGCGGAGGGGCTTGGAAAACGTGGCGTCGCGCGAACGGCACTCTTCGACGGTATACTTCGGCTCACCGAGGGTATAATCCGTCAGGAAGTGAAGTTCCAGTCGGTTGCTGTAGTCGACGATCGGAGAGAAGGAAAGCAACTCTTCCTTCAACCCTTCCCGCAAGAACCACTCGAAAGACCGCTTCTGGATCTCGATCAGGTCCGGCAGGTTGGAAGAGAGGGAAGGGGAACCGGGGTAAACGTTTACCCGTTCACCGGCAATTTGAGGCATTGACACCACCCTTAAAGTAGTCGTTCCCTAACAGACAGCAAGACGGCAAAGCGCGGCCCTTCCGGGCAACACTTGCCTCATTCGTTTTGGTCAAATTAAAGAATACAAGTTGGCCAAAAGTAGAATAGCTATCGTACCGGATCCCGTTTGCATCGTCAACCGACCGTCCACGCCTCGACCGAGATCCGATCAGGGTTCGGCGAAGTCGTCGCTCGCGACATGCCTCCCGCGACTTGCATGCCACCCCCTTAACCTGCTATAGTGTGCCTCCCGTGGAGGTTTCAGCCCCGTGTCGCGACGTCCACCCAAAAATCTTTTAATCTGGGCTTGACACAAACGAAACCCTGCGATAAAGTAAAAACTCTGCGGCGGACACAAACCGCCAACGAGCGAAACCAACGGACCTTGACAACTAGATAGTGAGAGCCAGTAGCAAGTGCGGCTTGTCTAAGAGATTAGGCAAGCAAGAGAACTCGTTGAGAGTAACTTGCGAGCCAAGGATTTGGTTCACCTGCCCACAGG
>JAKFBU010000028.1:0-91663 GCA_036676985.1 Candidatus Sericytochromatia bacterium | reverse complement strand
CCAACACCATCACCCTCAACGGCACCCTCGACGCGGCGGGCCGCGGCTACGGCGGCGGCCCCGGCACCTCGGCCTCGGGCAGCGTCTACTGCGGGCACGGCGGCGTCGGCGGCCTCTCCGGCAGCGGCGGACACACCGGCGGCCAGGGCTACGGCGGAGCGGGCGGCGGCGGCTCGCTGAACGCCAACGGCACCGCGGGCGGTCGCGGCGGCTACTTCGGCGGAGCCGGCGGCGGCGGGGCCGACGCGGACGCCGCGCCCGCCGCGAGCGGCTCGGCCGGCAACGACGTGACGACCGCAGGCGGCGGCGCCGGCGCGAACGGCAACTACGGCGGCTGTACGAGCGGCACGACGGTGACGGGCGGCGTGCCCCCCTACGGCGGTGGCCTCGGCTACTCGTTCGACAACTCCGGCGGCACCGGCGGAGCCGGATACGGCGCAGGCGGCGGCGGTGCGGGCGGCAGCCTGGGGCTTGGCGGCGGCGGTGCGGGTGGCACCGGCGGCGGGATGGTCGGCGGCGTATCGACCGGCCTCGGCTGGGCGCCGGGCTCCCTCGCCATGGCCTACAACAGCCAGGGCGGGCAGTCCGGCCGCTACAAGCCGGCCCCCGACAACACCGTCGACGCCAGCTGGATCCTGGGCTCGGGGGGCGCGGGCGGCAATGCGGGCCACAACCCGGCCCTGACGCACGAGCACACCGCGGGCGGCGGCGGCGGGGCGGGCGGCGGTGCCATCCTGCTCGAGGCCACCACCCTGACCATCGGGGCCACCGGGCGGCTCATCGCCGTCGGGGCGGCAGGCGGCGCGGGCGGCGCCAACAACAGCCCGGGCGGCGGCGGCGGCGGCGGTGGCGCGGGCGGCACCCTCCTCGTCCGGGCCACCAACTTCACCAACAACGGAACGCTGGACGTCCGCGGGGGTGCCAACGGTTCGGCCGGGGCCACGGCGGTGGGCACCTGCTCCGGCTACCGCGGCGGCAACGGCGGCAACGGCGGCTCCAGCACGACCAACGGCGGCACCATCAAGGTTTTCTACCGCACGCTCGGCGGGGCGCTGCCGACCACGGCCACGGCCGGACGGGTCTACAATGCGACCTTCTAGCGTGCGGCGCCTCGCCCTGCTCCCCTTGCTCCTGGCCCTCATGGGGGGCCTCGGGGCCTGTACCGACGACGACGGCATCTCCGTCCGGGATAACCGCCGTCCCGTCGCCCAGGCGAGCGCCACTGCGGCTCCCACGCCGTCAGGATCGTCTTCCCAGACCTCGTTCGCTCCCGAGGCGACGCCCACCCCGACCCCCGCACCGACCCCCACTCCTGCCTCGCTCGTCGGCGAGACGGAACTGGGCAGTCCCGATCCGCATGCCACCGTGCGGCCGACGCCGACCCCGCGACCGACGCCCGTACCGGCCGTCGTCGAGGCGGTGGTCGTGAGCCCCGCACTGGCCACGATCAACCTGCCGGCCGCCGATCCCTCCGAGGAGGCAGGCCTGCCCACCAGCGTCCAGCTCTCGGCCTTGGTCCGGCTCGCGAACGGGGCGACCAGCACGCAGGTGGAGTGGAGCGCGGACAGCGGGATCGTGACGATCTCCCGCGACGGGCTCGTCTCGGCGGTCGCCACCGGCACCGCCGTCGTGACCGCCACCTCCGCGCAGGACCCCGCCCGGGCCGCCTCGGCCGTCATCACCGTCGAGCGGAACGGACTGCTCGACCTGGTCATCCAGTAGGAGCCCCCATGGACCGCACGCGACTCGCCAGCCTGATCCTCGTCGCCGTGGGGCTCGGGGCGTGCATGTCCGCCCCGGGCCCCTCGCTGCCTCCGCCGGCCCCGTCCGCGGCCGGTGCGGAGCAGACGTCGCCCAAGGCCATGGGCCAGCTTTCCGTCACCATCCGCTGGCCCCGACAGGTACAGCTCATCCCCTACAGCACCAACCGCATCGACGTGCACATCGAGGACGCCGCGGGCGCCCTGGTGGCCGAGACGAGCATCCCGCAGCCCACCGGATCGACCACCACCCAGACGCTGCTGCCCGTGCCGGCTGGTGACGGCCTGCGGGTCAAGGTAAACGGCTACCAGGATGCGCTCCTGGTAGCCTCTGGAGAGGCCGTGACCGCCATCCGGGTCAACGAGCGGACGCCGCTTGCGATCCACCTGGTCCCCGCCTTCTTGCCCACCCTCGCCGACCACGCCCCGAACGGCGGCGTCGGGGCGCTCGTCGCCCTGACAGGAACCCACTTCGGGCAGAGCCGCAACGTCCCCATCCAGGTGACGTTCGGCGGGATCCCGGCCTCCGCCGTCTACCGGACGGACGACGAGCACCTCTCGGCCATCGTGCCCTCCGGCTTCGAGAGCGGCCCCATCGTCGTGCATGCGGATGGCATCGCGAGCGCACCTTCGGCCCCCTTCACGGTGATCCGGGAGCTCTCGCCCCTCGGAGCCGCCCACTACGCCCTGGTGGTCGGAGCGACCGTGGGGCTGGGCGTCACGGCCAGCAGCTCGGCCGGTGCCTTGGCCGAGCCGTACCTGGAATGGTCGCTCGTCCCCCTGGACCTCAACCAGCCGGAGCAGGCGGCGAGCGCCTCGTTCTCGGTCGCCACCGGCTCCGTGACCGTCCTGACGGCCCTCTCCACCGGATCGGCCCTCCTGCGGGTCCGCACTGGGGCCCTCCTTAGCACGGCCTCCGTCACCGTGACCGCGCCTTGACCTCCTCCTTACGAGCAAACAACCGTTTCTTAACGTGAAAGGTTGCACCACCCGGGTATAACCAGACTAGGGTTAGAGCGTCGACGTCGCGGTGTCATTGCCGCCGGTAGCGGCCACGGGTGCACCGCCAGGCTTCGTCGATGCCCGAGAGTCGTCTAGGAGGACCGTGATGAGCATCGATGGCGTTCAGCAGGGGTCGGCCCCCGCGCCCAAGCAACCGAGAAAGCAGGTCAGCGACATCATCTCGGACGGCCTGGACTCCGCCGACGGTCGCCACGTCGTCCGACCGGGCGAGACCGCCGAGGGGATCGCCAAGCGCTTCCAGGTTCCCTGGAAGAGCTTCCAGGCCTGGAACCCCCACATCTTCACCGATCAGGCCGACAAGCAGGGCCGCAAGCGCTCCAAGGACGGTCACTGGGTGTACCCCGGCGACAAGATCCGCCTCAAGCCGCCCGTGTCGAACGACAAGGCCGATCTCCAGAAGGCCAAGGTCGCCCATGCCAAGAAGGTGATCGACACCAGCGTGGACCAGATCGCCGTCGAGACCGAGAAGCTCAAGGCGGCGCTCGTGAAGGCCGAACAGGCCCTCAAGAACATCCCCGCCAACGATCCCGACCGCGCCAAGTACGAGGCCAAGGTCGACAAGCTGCGCACGGCCATCGCCGCCCTGACCACGCCCGAGGCTCCCAAGCCCACGGCCCAGGAGAAGGCGATCGCCAAGGCCAAGGAGTCCATCGCGACGCTCGGCGGCGAGCTCGCGGCGACCCACGGCCGCGATCGCGCCAAGGCCGACCAGCTCATGGGCGACGCCAAGTCGGCGCTCGGCCAGATCCCGGAGAGCGACCCCGAGCGCAAGCGCTTCGAGGGCATGGTCGGCGACATGCAGAAGCTCTACGACGCCTACTTCCCCAAGCCGAAGCCCGAGGAGCCCAAGCCCAAGGAGGATCCGGCGATCGCCAAGCGCCGCAAGGATCTGGACGCCTACCTCGACAAGCTCGAGGCGCCCGCCCCCCGCGATCCCCGCACCGGCGAGCCCGTGCCCCAGCCGAGCCGATCGGCCGCGGTGACCGCCCTGGTACAGAGCCAGCCCGAGGTGGTCGAGGCCGCCACCCCGGCCCAGAAAGCCCGCCTCCTGAGCCACCTGCTCGGTCGGCGCGGCGACGACGTCGTGAGCCTGGTCGGCGGCGGCTCCATGAACGACAAGGCCAAGCGGGCGGCCCTCGACGTGCTCAAGACGGCCGGCTCGCAGAAGCAGCTCACCGAGACCCTGGACGTGGTCAAGGGCAAGAAGCAGATCGACGATCTCTTCAACCAGATGGGCGATCGCGCCCCCGGCGTGGAGATGGCCAAGCTCTTCATGGCCCACGGGGTCTACGAGGAGAAGAAGGGCTTCTACAAGGGCATGGACGACGACGCCGCGCGCGCCCTCCTCAGGGCCAACGGCTACGTGGATCCGCCCCCTCCCACCCTCGAGAGCAAGTGGCTCAAGGAACTGGATGCCGGCGTCCGCAACCACCTGGTCAAGGAGCTGTCGAGCGGCAGCATGAGCTGGGAAGAGTCCCGGATGATCCCCTGGCTGACCCGCCAGGTCCCGGACACCGCCAAGCCCCTGGAGGCCGAGGTTCAGCCGATGGGCGCCGAGGCCGTCAACGCGAGCGAACCCCAGGCCAAGCCCCCGACACAGCCCGAGCTGATCGACACCGTGCCGCAAAGCCAGTCGCCGCAAAGTCAGATCAGCGACACGCTCGCCTAAGACCCCCGAGGCCCGTCTGTTTTGGACGGGCCTTTTGCTCGAAGCTGTGGCGTCCGTTACGGTTTGGCGGCCGGCGACGCGCTAAACTGGGGATGTTGGTATCCATCCTCACCGGAGGCGATCTCTCACATGAGCGAACAAGTCCGATCGGCCACCCGCGAGCTGCGCTGGGAGCAGATCCAGGCGGCTATTACCGACCTCTTGGCAGAGGGGACGACCCCCATCTCCATGATGGAAATCGCCCGTCGCTGCGACATCCCCCGTTCGACCCTGAGCAAGGAGTCGGACTGGAAGGCTGCCATCAGCGCGGCCGAGGCCGAGCGCGTCCGGCGCCGGACCGAGCAGCTCCAGCAGCTGCGGGTCGGCTTCCTGACGCCCGTCGCGGGCTCCGAGACCGAAGGCGAGATCACTGAGCGTCGAGTCACCCTCGAGGGGATCGTCCATGACCTGCGGGCCCTCCTGTCCCAGGCCGGCCAGGACTCCCAGACGGCCTACGATCGCGGCCGCGAGGAGGCGCTCGCGGAAATCCGGCAGCTGCCGCCCGCCGAGGATGCCGAGGAGCGCATCGCCCGGGCGTTCGCCGAGGGCCGCGAGGCCGGACGCAACGAGTTCAGCGAGGACCTCAACCAGGCCTACGAGCGGGGCGTCAAGGACGGCCGCGACGTGGCCACCGAGATCACGGCGCTCCAGGAGGCCTACGAGCGGGGCCTGCAGGAGGGCCGCGCCCAGTCCGGCAACCTGAACGAGGCCTACGAGCGCGGGCGCCAGGAAGGCTTCGCGGCGGGCAGCGCCGAGGCCAAGACCGCCTACGATCGCGGTCGTCAGATGGGCCGGGCCGAGCTCCAGGTGGAACTCAAGCAGGCCTTCGAGCAGGGCTACAAGGAAGGCAAGTCCGAGGCGGCTTCCGACGTCATGAACGCCTACGACCGTGGGCGGCGCGACGGCTGGGAGGAAGGCCGGCGCGACGCGGCCAGCGGCCGCTCCATGTTCGGCTTCACGGTCAAGGGCCAGGGTCCCAACCCCGACAAGGAGTGGGCGCTCGCCCTCATGCACGCGACGCCGAACGCGACGCCCGATCAGCTGCGAACGACCTACCGCATGCTCACCAAGGCCTACCATCCCGACCGCAACCCCGACATCCCCCCCGAGTTCATCCGCAACCTGAACCGGGCCAAGGAGATCCTGGGCTTCTAATCGGCTAAACGTCCCGCTTCACGACCCCCGCCTCTCCTGGAGGCGGGGGTCGGCTCATGAGCGATCCCTCCGTCCCAAGACAACACTTGCGCTATCCAGCGCCGGATCGTTCCCTCGTCGAGGCCATGGCGCGTCGCCGAAAGAAAGCGGCCGCCGGCTATCGCAACGGCTTAACATGACGGCGCTTGACCCGCTGCGAACGGAAACGTTCGCACATATGAGCCAAACTGCTTCCTCATAAGCCCGGTTTTCGGTCCAAGCCTCCGTAGGACTTCAGCCAACGAAGGGTTATAACCAAAACACGCTCAAGCGAGACTTTTAATCCCCCGTTGCTGGAAAAAGTGAGAGGAGACCGATCATGCATCGGAACACCCGGCGCTTCGGCGCCGCCGTGATGGCGGCCGGAAGCCTCCTGATCCTGTCGGCCTGTAGCGCGCCCCAGACCTCGGCCCCCGTGGTGACCAAGCCGGCCGCCACCGCCCCGGCGCCCGCCACGATCATCGAGAGCACACTGGTCAGCGGCGCCTCGACCCTCGAGAACGGCAGCACGTACGTGAGCCCGCCCAACGTCGGCGAGACGGGCACCTACATCCACGGGAACCTGAACCTCACGATCAACTGCTCGCCCAAGGTCTGGAACGAGCAAACCGGCGAGATCAGCACCGAGGTGACGGTCACCAACAACGGCGGCGATCTCGAGCATGCCGTCCTCGTGATCGATGCGCTCACGGAGGGCGTGAGCCTCGCGAATCCCGACGCCACCGTGAACGGCAAGGCCTATATCTACTTCGGGCACCTGGCGGCCGGCGCCACGAGCCAGGTCCGGGTGCTGCGCTTCTCGAGCGAGGCCATGATCGATTACCGCTGCGTGACCCACATCGAGGCCCGTCCGGCTTGCCTCGACGTGTGCGTCACGCTCGAGGACCTCGACGAGCTCTTCGCCGGCATCGTCTGCGAAGAGGAGGTCGAAGCCCGGCTGCACGAGCAGTTCGCGGCCCTGCTCGACACGGGCCTGGATCTCGAGGCACGCCTCGCGCTCGCCCGGTACTGCTTCGACAACCTGGAGCTCGTGGAGGACGTCGAGGTCCGGCAGCTGCTGCGGCTGAAGCTCGCCGAGTGCCTCTACACCGGCCTGTCGGTCCAGATCGAGACCTGGCTCGAGGGGTGCGAGGACGTCGAGCTGAAGGCGAAGCTCCGGCACTTCATCTGCGAGGTCCTGCACCTGGATGCGGACGAGTTCGCGAACGTGGTGGCCTACCTGCGGTTGCGGTTCGAGGCCGAGTGCCTGGCGGGCATCGGGGATGCCGAGCTGTCGAGCGAGCTCCAGGTGGGCTTCGAGGAGCTGCTGGACTTCTGCGAGGCTCAGTTCCTGAGCTTCGACTAGCGTCACCGCACGAGCGGTGGGACACGGGTAGGCGCACGGTTGCCGCGTCTACCCTGGGGCAAAGGGCAACCTCTCTGAGCACACCCCCGACAGCCCCGGCCAGCAATGGCCGGGGCTGTCGGGGGTTCTGAGGAACCGTTCGCACTTCGAGAGCCTCCGTGTGAACGGATTTGTCGTGGGTCTCACGGAGCCGCGATCACCGCAACGAAAGCAGACGGCGCAACACACCCCGCGGGCCCCCCCTCTAGAGGGGGGGTTAGGGGGGGTCCTCCCTATTTATCCAACGCCAGATAGCGCTCGATGAAGGACTCGACCCAGCGCTCGAAGGCCGCTGCGTCCCGGGTGCGCGCCTCCGCATAGCCCATGAGCAGGTCGCGCGAGGCCACGACCGCCTGGGCGGCCTCCGGCTTGAGATCCCCCGCCGCCGAGAGGAGGACGTCCCGACCATCGACCAGCCCATGGCCGTCCCGGGCGGGGTAATAGGCCATGGTGCGGATGCGCCCGCTGGCCGTGCGCTCCACATGAGCCGTCGAGTACGAGTCCTGGAGGGCGTGCAGGGCGCGCCCCAGCGGGCCGACCTCGGCCTCCGCGGGCCCGCGATAGGCGGCCAGGAGCTCGCTCCGGATGTAGCCCACCGCCTCCGCCCAGTCCGTCTCGAGCGGTTGCGTCGCGGCCCGCCAGGCCGGAAGCCCCGAGTACCAGCGCAGGAAGTGCTTCTTCATCTCGGCCGTCTCGTAGCCCGCTACGAGCGCCCGCCACCAGTCCACCAGGCCCATGTCCGGGCCGGCGCCGGGAAAGTCCGCCTCGCGCTGAGCGAGCACCAGGGCCTCGGCCCGCGACTCGAAGGGCGTACCCGCGGCCGCGCGCCGCACCAGTTCCCCGTGGCCGTGGACGTTCTCGAACGCGCCGACGCGGTACTCGTTGCTGAAGGCATGCGCCGGACCGGCCGCGAGACCGAAGATGAGCGCCACGACGAGGGAATAAGGAACCGTTCGCCTTTCGACCTGGCTCAAGACGAACGGATGGTTGTGGGGAGGCCGCATCACAGGCTCGAGATCCGGATGGCCGTGAGGACGACGCATCAGAGGATCGAGATGTCGCGCCGCGGAGCGTCCTGTTCTTTGGGGTTGCGGCCCTCGTCCAGGAGACCCTTGAGGGCCTCGACGGGCGTGGCGCCCTCGAAGAGCACCCGGTACACGCCCGTGGTGATGGGCATGTAGATGCCCTCGAGGCGGGCATGCTCGGCCACGGTGCGGGTGGTCCGCACGCCCTCGGCCACCTGGTTCAGGTCGGAGGTGATGGCCTCCAGGGCCTCGCCCTTGGCGAGCCGGAAGCCCACCTGGTAGTTGCGCGACAGAGGGCTGAAGCAGGTCGCCATGAGGTCACCGATGCCCGAGAGTCCCGCGAAGGTCTGCGGCTGCGCACCCAGATGGGTGCCGAGGCGCGTCATCTCCGCGAGGCCCCGCGTGAGCAGGAGCGCCTTGGTGTTGTCCCCGAAGCCGAGGCCGTGGGCGAGGCCCGCGGCGATCGCCATGATGTTCTTCAAGGACCCGCCGAGCTCCGTGCCGATCACGTCGTCGTTGCCATAGACCCGGAAGTTCTTGCACTTGAGCAGGGACGTCCCCGCGTCGATGACCTCCTGGAAGGCCGAGGCGATGACGCTCGCCGAGGGATGACCCGCCGAGACCTCCTTGGCCAGGTTCGGCCCGGAGAGCACGCCGATCTTGCGGCAGCTCGTCTCCTCCCGCAGCACCTGGCTCATGCGCTTGAAGCTGCCAGGCTCGAGGCCCTTGACGCCGTGGATGAGCACCCGGCCGCCGTCCAGGTGATCACCCAGCTCCCGGGCCACCTCACGCAGGGAGTGGCTCGGCACCATGAGAAAGAGGGTCTGGGCGTCCCGGCCCGCATCCTCCAGGGAGGCCGTCGCCATCAGGCGGGAGCTCAGCTCGACGCCGGGCAGGTAGCGCCCGTTGCGGCGCGTGGCGTTGAGCTCCGCGGCCTGGTCGGCGTCGCGCATGTAGAGCTTGACCGGGTGGCCGTTCTCCGCGATGAGGTGCGCGACGATGGTGCCCCAGGAGCCGCCGCCGATGACCGAGACGCCGTGGGTCATGCCTGCACCTCCGAGGGCGTGAGCGCCGCCTCGAGGCCGTATCCCGTCAGGCGGTTGTGGTAGTAGAGGAGGACCTTGAGGTCCACCAGGCGCACCGCGCTGCCCTCCCGGACGGCCAGCGGGCGCTTGTGGTACATGCCGAAGATCTTGAGCGCCTTCTCCACGATCGCCTCGGTGGAGAGACGCATGACGTCCGGACCGAGGAGGAGGCCGCCCCGGTCCGCCAGCTCCCGCAAGCGGGCACGCAGGCTGTCGAGGGTCTCGTAGAGGGTCGCGAGCGGAATCGTCGTGTCCTCGGGCAGGCGCAGCAGCTGGAAGAGGTCCAGGTGCGGGTGGTCCCGCTTGGCGAGCTCGAAGAGGGCGAAGGCGACCAGGGGCGTCACGAGCACCACCGTGTTCTTCCGGTAGCTCTCGACGATGGCCGCGCCCAGCTCGCGCGTGTACTCGGCGTCGCGCTGGGCGCGGTGCTCGGGCACGCCGTCCACCTCGACGTACTTGCGCAGGTCGATGGGGCGGCCGCGCATGTCCCGGCTCACGCCGTTTTCGTCCACCCGGTTGCCGAAGGGATCGAGCGGCTCGCCGAACTGGATGACCATGGACATGTCCAGCTTGAGCATCTGGCGCACGAAGTCCCAGACGCGCCGCGCCTGGGCCGACTCGTCGTCCTCGATGATGTAGCGCGACTTGCCCACCTTCTGGAGCTGGTCGTCGATGAGCGTCTCGGCCTCGAGCACCAGGTGGTAGTTGATGGTGGCGGGGACGATGTAGACCTCGGGGTTGGGCTTGCCCGCCTTGAGGTTGTTGATGTAAGCGGCGAGGCCCGTGCCCATCAGGCCCAGCTTGAGCTTGGACTCGACGGCGTTGGACCGGCTGCGGCCGCCGCCCGGGAAGAACAAGGAGTGGTAGCCCCGCTCGAGGAGGACCGTCGAGTAGGCCTTGAGGACGTCCTTGTAGAGGGTGTAGGTCAGCCGGCGATCGACCTTGTAGGCCCCCAGGTTCTGCATGAAGAAGGATAAGAGGAAGTTGGTGAAGAGGTTCTTGCCCGCGCCGTAGGTGAAGGGCGGCAGCCCGAGCTCGAAGAGGGCGTAGCCGATGACCACCGAATCGAGGTTGCTCGAGTGGGTGGGCACCAGGATGACGGTGCCCTTCTCGGCGAGGCGGCGCAGGGTCTCCACGTGGCCCGTGGCCTGGATGCGCTCGGCGAGCCGCGAGGTGAGGTTGGGTCCCCGGTGCTGCGGGCGCAGGATGTAGCTGAGCCCGTAGGGGACCATCCGCGTGGCGAAGTCGTAGACCCGCGGGTCGAAGTTGCCGACGATGTCGAGGGCGGCCGTCTCCAGGAGGCGCTTGAGGATGGCCTGCTTCTCGGCGAGGGGCTTGCGGCCGAGCGTCCGGTACAGCTCGCGCCACGTCTCGAGGGCCGGGTTCTTGCGGGAGCCCTCCAGGCGCGCGATCTCGGTGAAGGCCGTGTCGTTGATGGCGAGCTCGAGGCTGGCCTCGGTGGCGGCCTTGCGCGCGTATTCGCGCTCCACCACCTCGCGCACGATGTCCGCGCGCTCCTGGTTGAGCTGGAATATCTTGCCCGGGATCGGTGGCGGGGTGGCGGTCATGGGCGCTCCAGACGGCGGGAAGGAAGCCAGGTCGGGAGGTCCCGACCCGGACTTATTTTACCACCCGCCGGGCGCTGCGGAACGTGCCCGCCTCGAGGTGCGGTCTAGCGCTCGATGGCGCCGTTCGGGCGCTTCAGCTCGCCGGTGCCCTGCTGCAGGCGCATGAGGTCGGGCTGGTGGCGGCCCGTCTGCTGGCGGGCGATCGCCTCGACCTGATCGGGGGTCAGGCAAGCGCGCGGCGTGGCGGTGATATCTTGAACGGTCGAACGATCCATGAGATGAACCTCCCATCGTACTTGGCGCCCGATCGGCAACGATCGGCGTCCTCCGTACCACGACAGCATCGGCGCCGTAGGAGGTCCTCCATCAGGAGGCCAAGAAGGGCCCCCTGCGAAACAAGGCCCAAGTATAGCCCAAGGCAAGCGAATGGGGAAGCCCCACTCCCCGTGTGACGGGCGTTTGGCTATCGTGAAGAAGGCGGAGTCCTCGGCGCCGGCGAGGTTCCAACCTTCTGCTTCTTCAAGATGGGCGCCGGGGGCGGGTTGTACTGACTCCCTGACCCGCGGTAGCCCTCGGGGGGCGGATTGCCGTGCGCGCCCCGGTTGGGCCCTTCCGCCTCGCGGCCCACCCGGCCACCCTCGATGGGGGGCTCGGGGGTCCCGAGCTTGTTGACGGCCGGCTGGTCGTTCTTGTCGTAACCGGGGGCCTGCTGCGTGCCGCCGCCCCCGCCGTCGGAGGGCTGGCAGCCCGACAGCATGACGGCGGTGGCGGCCATGAGCGCTCCGAGCGTGCGTGCGCGCATGCAACCCTCCTCTCGTGTCCCCGTTCAGGGGAGCAGCATGATAGCGAAGGCTCGCGAGCGGATTCAACGCACGCTTGGACGCTCGAATGGGCAGCGAGCGTCACCGTCAGGGGGCCATGGCAATCTTGGGAGGGCGCCGGTCGGCTCCCGATGGGAGTCCGGGCGCTCGTTCCGGCAGCAACAGCGCCTGCGGCTAGGCTCTAGGGAGGGTTGTCGACTAGTTGGATCCGCCCAGGGCGCGGAAGGGGTTCACGCGGCCGCGGCCGGTCGCCGTATCGAAGCCGGGGACGGCCACGTCGTCCGCGGTCTGCTCCAGGCGGCTCTTGACCTGGGCGGGGGTGAGGTTGGGCGTGAGGCTGAGCATCAGGGCGATGACGCCCGAGACCACGGGCGTGGCCATCGAGGTACCGCTCATGTAGTCGTAGTCCTGGCTCACGTGGCCGCCCCGCACCGGCTGGGTCGGGGTGGTCGAGTAGATGCTGTCGCCCGGCGCCGAGACCGAGATCCAGCGGCCGGCGTTCGAGAAGTAGGCGGACTTGTCGGCGGCGTCCGTGGCGCCCACGGCGATGACGCCGGGCAAGGCCGCCGGGTAGCTGGGGCTCTCGCCGTAGTTGCGGTCCGGATCGTCGCGGTCGTTGCCCATGGCCGCCACGACGACGGCACCCTTGGACTGGGCGTAGGCGACGGCCTTCTCGAGGGCCTTGGAGCCGCCGTAGGCGCCCAGGCTCATGTTGATGACCCGCGCGCCGTGGTCGACGGCCCAGATGACGCCGTTGGCCACGTCCGAGGAGAAGCCGCTCTCGTTGTAGGCGAGGGTCTTGATCGGCATGATGCTGACCATGGGGGCGATGCCCGTCATGCCCATCTGGTTCTCGCCGGCGGCGATGATGCCCGCCACGTGGGTCCCGTGGCCGTTGTCGTCCATGGGGCCGTTGTCCTTGAGGTCGACGAGCTGGCTGGTGCCATCCTCGCCCTCGGCCTCGACCTGCGTCACGAAGTTCTTGCCCGGCACCAGGTGGTCGCGCAGCTCGGGGTGCGTCAGGTCCACGCCGGTGTCGACGACGGCCACCACCAGGCGGCGATCGCCCCGGGTGATGTCCCAGGCCTTGTAGAGTTGCGAGCGGAAGGCGTCGTACTCGCCGCCGAGGCGACCGACGAGCAGGTCGGGATCCTGGGGGCGGTAGTTGAGGCGCACGCGGGAGTCGGGCTCGACCGAGGCCACGTCGGCCTGGGCGGCGATGGAGGCGAGGACCGTCGAGCGGTTGGCCGAAGCCGGCAGGGCGAGCACGCTCAAGCCCAGCTGGGGCATGTCGTTGACCATGCGCAGGCCCATCCGGCTCAGGGCTCCCTTGGCGCGGTCGGCGCCGCCGGACTTGTAGGTGACGACCACCCGGCGGGTCGAGTAGGTGCCCGCCATGGCGCCCTGGGACTGGCTGATGCGGTTGGCCCCGGGGCTGACGCTCGCGTTGGGCGCAAGACCGCAGCCGGTCGACACCCCCATCAGGGTGGCGATCGTCATGGCGATCAGTGCGCGAGCCGAGCGAAGCACGGGACCTCCTCCAGATCAAGAGCACCTAACAAAACCAGGCTTGTGTCGTCGTTGGCCGCCTACCGGCGGCTCGGTGGAACAGTTTTGTTAGGCCCTCTTAGGACCTTAGGAGGATTATCGCCTCGTTAACGGAAAAGTGACGTTAAGATCTGGCGAAGATCCCGTGTAGACGGCTCCTAGCCCCGATGCTTCTGACCGGCCGCCATGGCCACTCCGGTCCCGGGCATGCGGCCGAGCTTGCAGAAGGCGTCGTCCATGTAGCGTTGCCAAGCCGGTGAGGCTTGATCCGGCGCGATGACGCGCCCCTCCTGCTCCAGATGCCAGCCGAAGTGCGAGTCGTCGATCTGGACGAGCACCAGCTGCTCGGATCCGGGGGGCGGGCCCATGAGCTCGGGGATCCGCTTCTCCAGTTCGTACTCCCTGCGCCGCATCGCGACCTCCTTTGGGGTGGTGGGGCGCCTCGATTATGGCTCCCGCCCGCGGGGGGCCACAAGGTTCGGCCGCGGGGTCCCGCGCGGGCCCCAGGAGGGGCGCGGAGGATAATTGGAGAGGGTTTCGGGAATAAGAGGGCTACCGATCCCACGGTGGAGGATACCTTCCCGCCTGCTGACAAGGAGGTAGACGCCATGCACCTACGCGATCGCCTGAGCCGACTGAAGGATGACGGCGAGCTTGTCGAACTCTACTTCGCTCCTTCCAACAACTACTACCTGGCCCGGCTGACCCGGGTCGGGGTCGACTACGTCGAGTTCGACGCCTGCGACGAGGAAGAGAACGTCGTCGCCCACAACATCATGCCGCTGAACTTGCTGATCGGCATCACGACCAGCTCCACGGATCGCAGCCGAGAGAAGCTCGAGCTGCTGCTGCGGCGCGACGCCGAGGGCGGCCAGGAAGAGTCGTCCGTCCAGAATCCCTAGCCGACACCGTTGGCGCCCCGCGGATCGATCCGCGGGGCGCTTTTTCACGGGCGTGGCTGGGAGATTTCTAATCCAAAACGCGGCAGTTTCCGCTTGACAACGGGGATAATGCCCTCGGAAGGAGGTGACGACCATGTTCGACGCCTTTGCACGCTTCGCGAACGGCATCATCGGTCACGAAGCATCCAACCAGGGTGGGGGCGGCGGCCGCCATGCCCTTTACGTCGCAGCCCGCGCGCTCTCCGCGGAAGAAGAAGGGGACCCGGAGCTGCACCTGGCCGGAGACACCCTCCGCCTGAGCCACCCGCGAGTCCCCCGACAAGCCCGGACCGATCTGCTGCCGCCGTCCGATCCCGACGTCCAGCACTAGCGGCGGATCCGGACCGGCACGGGCGCCAGGGCCCGACGCCGGGCGATCGCGCGCCCCAGCAGGAGCGTTCCGAGTCCGGCCATCACCAGCGTTTCGAGCATGACACGTCCTTTCCGTCTGTCATGTCGACTGTGCGCGGGGCGAGAAAGTTCCCTCGCCGCGGCGGACTTGCCCAATGCCGCTCGCTCATTGCATGATCAGGGACCGTCCCGGCCCACAAGGAGGAAGTCCCATGGTCACACTCAGCGTCACCGGCATGACCTGCCAGAACTGCGTCAAGCACGTCACCCAGGCCCTCGCGGCCGTCCCCGGCGTCGAGCAGGTGGCCGTCGATCTGGAGTCGGGCACGGCCCGGGTGCAGGGCAATCCGGACGCCAAGGCCCTGGTCGCCGCCGTCGAGGAAGAGGGCTACGAGGCGAAGATCGCGTAAGATAGCGCCCCGGGCCGATGGCCCGGGGCGCATTCGTTAGCGATCCTTGTAGAGCTGCCGTTGCAGCTTGTGGATCGACTTCCAGCGCTCTTTCTCCTTGAGCTGCTCGTGGACGTCCTCCTTGCGGGCCTGATAGGCCGCCTCCCGGCGCACCTTGTCGTAGCTCCGCCAGCGCTCGGGGCTGAGCTCGCCCGTCTCCAGGGCCGCCCGCACCGCGCAGCCGGGCTCGGAGCCATGGCCGCAGTCCTTGAACCGACAGGCCTCTGAGAGGGCCCGCACGTCCTCGAAGGCGGCCTCCACCCCCTCCTCGGCCTCCCAGAGCTGGAGCTCGCGCATGCCCGGGGTGTCGATGACGAGCGATCCGTTGGAGAGGACGAAGAGCTCGCGATGGGTCGTGGTGTGGCGCCCCCGGTCGTCGTCGGCCCGCACCTCCCGCACGGCCTGGCGCTCCTCGCCCATCCAGTGGTTGATGAGCGAGGACTTGCCGACCCCGGACGAGCCCAAGAGCGCCACCGTGCGGCCGGGCTGGAGGTACGCCGCGACCTCCGCGAGCCCCTGGCCGTCCCGAACGCTCACGGCGAGCACGGGCGCGCCGAGGGCGACGGCCTCCACCTCGACGAGCCGGGCGGGCCAGTCGGGGCAGAGATCGGCCTTGGTCAGGACGACGACGGGCGAGGCCCCGCTCTCCCACGCAAGGACGAGATAGCGCTCGATCCGGCGCAGGTTGAAGTCCTGGTTGAGGGCCGTCACCAGGAAGAGCGTGTCCACGTTGGCGGCCACGATCTGCTCGGCGGTGCGATCGCCCGCCGCCTGGCGGGAGAACTTGCTCTTGCGGGGCAGGACGTCATGGACGAGGGCCTGGGCCCCCTCGTTGTAGAGCGTGACGGCGACCCAGTCGCCGACGGCCGGCCAGTCGGCGCGCGAGACGGCCGCATGGCGCAATCGCCCGGTCACGCGGGCCTCGACCTCCCCGTGCGTGCACAGGGCCGTGTAGGCCTCGCCGTGATCGGCGGTGATGCGGGCCGGCACCAGGTCCGGCTCGGTGAGTTGGTCGAAGGAACGGGAGAAGAAGGGCTCCCAACCCAGAGTCGTAAGCGAGAACAACGGAACCTCCTGCAGTCAAACGACCACAGGCGGCGGCTCCTGGACGTGCGAGGAGCGTCTGCCTAGGACAGGGCGCGCGCCTGTGGTCCTCGGTACGGATTGCTGGGGGTCTCGAACACAAGGACCATAAGCACCTCCTCCTGCCAAGCGCTGGCGAGCCCATCTTCCGCCAGCGAGGCCTCTCATGTCAACGGGGCCCGCCGAAGCGGGCCCCGTCCGGATCCGGAGCTAGTTCTCGAGCCAGAACATCTGGGCCGTGTTGTCGCCGTGCCTGCCGATGACCGTGAAGTCGACCTGGTACCCCGCAACGCTCTTCCCGTCGTGGATGGTCGGGAAGTAGGTCGCCCGCGACAGGCTGATCTCCAGCGGCTGCGAGTAGGCGGTGTCGGGCACCGGGTTGGTGATCTGGCTGCCGATCTGGTTGCCCGAGGAGTCGAGGTAGAAGATGTGGGCCTGCACCCCCATCCCGTAGATGGGCACTCCGCCCGCCGTCGTGAGGGGGCGCTGGGCCTTCATGGTGATCGTGGTCGCCGCGGACGGGATGGGCAGCCAGTTGTTGCGGGTGCCGGGGGCCGAGGCGGCGATGGGGTAGGAGACGGCCGTCCCGTTGATCTCCGTCACCTTGGCGGGCGTGTTGAAGACGTAGAAGAGGCGCGTGGTGAGGTAGGCCACCGTGCCCGACTTGAGGGTGATCTTGTACTGCATCACCGCGGGCGTCGGATCGGTCTTGGGCTTGACCCACAGGGCGTAGATCTTCTGACCGCCCTGATCGGCCAGGGGGAGCGCATGGCCTGTCGCCGACCAGGCGCTGCCGGTGGTCGGGTAGCCGCTCGGGAAGCTCCACCCGCCGGCCTTCTCGACGATGGTGCCGTCCGCGAACGCCGGCAGGCCGCTGATCTCGACCTTGTCGATCTGGCTGGCGAGGGCGTTCGAGACCCCGAGGTGGATGGCGAGCACGTGGCGCGCGGTGTGGGGCTGGCTGTCGCCGTCCCCGGGCTCGCCCGCGTCGAGCTTGAGGTTGTCGAAGACAATGGGCCTGAGCATCTTCAGCTCGGCCAGCAGGGCCGTGTCCGTCGGAGGATCGAGGCGCACGCTCGCGAGATCGAGGCCCTCCTCGTTGTCGAAGAGGCCGTTCTCATTGTTGTCGTTGTCCAGGAAGTTGGGGACGAGGTCTCCGTCCGCATCGGCGTACTGGCTCGTGAGGACCTTGGAGACGTCGATGGCCTTGGCCTGCTGGACCGTGTCCTCGGGGCGGAGGCTGACCATGTCCGAGAGGTCGAGGCTTGCGGCCGCCAGCGTGCGCCAGGGCGCCACGAGGAAGGGGGCCACGGTCGTGAGGGGGGCCACCGTGGTCAAGGGGGCCACGGTCGTGAGCGTCCGGGCGTTGGCATCCCAGCTCAAGGCACCGAGATCGGTGCTCGCCTTCAGGTCGAAGATGCTCGCGTTGTCCTGGATCAAGAGGCCGGCGGGCTGGTTGTTGGCGTCCACCAGGGCCACGGCGTACTTGCCGGGCTTGAGGGCGCTCGTGAACTTGCCGTCCTGGACCGCCACGAGGGTGGCCTCGCTGGTCGAAGTCTCGATCAGGAGCACCTTGCCGCTGGTGGGGAGGCTGCCCGTGACCGTGACGCCCGTCAGCGAGGGTGCGGGCGTCGAACCGGCCGCTCCCTGGGGGGAGCCGACCGGTGCCGGAGTACAGGCCGACAGGGCCAAGAGCCCCGACATGCCGAGTGCCAGCGTGAGTCCAACGCGTCTATGCATCCTTGCTACCTCCTCTGCAGCGGCCGCTCGGCCCGCATCCACTTCCTACCCGTCCAGGTACGTCCTAAGCGTGGCTGGGGCAACACCCGGCGTGTGATTGTCGCCGCATGCCGGCGCTATAATAGGTGACGACCAAAGGAGGCCCCATGACGCTCGCCCGAGAAGTCCGCAGCACCCTACGCGTGCGCTACGCCGAGACCGACGCCCAGCGCGTCGCCTACCATGCCAACTACATCGTCTGGTTCGAGGTCGCCCGCGGAGACTACCTGCGGGCCATCGGTTTCGACTACAACCGCATGGAGGACGAGGGGGCCTTCGTGGTGGTGGCCGAGGTGAATGCCCGCTACATGGCCCCGGTCCGCTACGACGACCAGCTCACGATCGTCTCGCGCATCTCCGAGCTGCGCAGCCGCTCGTTCCGCTTCGAGTACCGGGTGTACCGCGGCGAGCAGCAGGTGGCCGAGGGGTGGACGGCGCACGTGGTCGTCAACCGCGAGGGCCGGCCCGTCCAGATCCCCGCGGACATCCGCGCGGCCATCGAAGGCCCGGACGGCGAGAGCTTCCAGGGCGACGCCGTGGTGAGGCCCCTCGCCTAATCCGCCCGCTTGCGCCGTCCGGGCCGGAACGGCCTCTTCTCTCTGGCGAGCGCCCGGAGGCTCGTGACCTCCTCGGGCGTTAGGTCGCGCCACTGACCGACCGGCAGATCGCCCAGTCTCAGCGGCCCCAGGCCGATGCGGAAGATGCGCAGCGTGGGAAACCCCACGTTGGCCGTCATCTTGCGGATCTGGCGGTTGCGTCCCTCGCGCAGCACGACCCGGAGCCAGGCCGTGGGCACGTTCTTGCGGAAGCGCACGGGCTTGGGGCGCTCGGGCAGGTCGGGCTCCTCGGCCAGGAGGTCGAACTCCGCGGGCAGGGTCCGCTGACCCTCGATGACCACGCCCGTACGCAGGAGGTCGAGGGCGGCCTCGTCGGGGACGCGCTCCACCTGGACCAGGTAGGTCTTGGGGTGCTCGAAGCGCGGGTCGGTCAGGCGATGGGCGAGGCCGCCGTCGTCCGTGAGCAGCAAGAGCCCCTCGGAGTCCTTGTCCAGGCGACCCACCGGATAGACGCCGGGAACATCGACGTAGCCCTTGAGGGTCTCGGCGGGGTTCTCGCCCGAGAACTGGCTCAGGACGTCGAAGGGCTTGTTGAGCATGAGGTAGCGATGAGCGGACATGCTCCCATTCTAGGGCCCTTGCGGCTGCGTGTCTTGCGATCGCGGCTGGTCGGCTCGATTGCCGGATGTTAAGATGGGGAGAACGAAAGGATGGGAACGTCCCATTGGCCAAGGTCAAACACCAGGTTTCTTCTGGAGGCGTCGTTTACCGACACCATGAAGGCAAGCTCGAAATTGCGCTGATCGCGATTCGCGGTGGGCGCGTCTGGGCGCTGCCCAAGGGCCGTGTCGAGGCGGGCGAGACGCTCGAGCAGGCCGCCGCGCGCGAGGTCCAGGAAGAAACCGGGGTCGAAGGTGACGTCGTCGAGCGAATCGGTGAAATCTCCTACTGGTTCTTCGCCAAGGAGGAGGGGGTCAAGGTCCACAAGACCGTGCACTTCTTCCTGCTGAAGCACACGGGCGGGACCATGGGCATTCCGAACCAGGAAGTGGACGACGCGCGCTGGTGGCCCATCGACCTGGCGTTGCCGGCCCTTACCTACAAGAGCGAGCGCGAGACCGTCGAGCAGGCCCTCGACCTGCTGCGGCAGCGGGGCGAATCGGTCGATCTGCCGCCCAAGGCTTGAGCCTTCGGCCCTGAACCGACGCTACACTCCCACAATCATCCGTTCGTCTTGAGCCTGGTCGAAAGACGAACGGTTCCTTTATGCCGTGATGATCCCGCCGCACACCAAGAGGTCGCCCACGTAGACGGCCGCCACCTGGCCCGGAGAGGCTGCGAACTGCCCCTCGTCGAAGTCGATCCGGATCCCCTCGGCCGTGGGCGAGACCCACGCCGGAGCCGGTGCGGTGCGGTAGCGGATCTGGACCTCGGCCCGGAACCGCTCGTCCGGACGCGCCCAGGACACCCAGTTCACCTCGCGGGCCTCCAGGGAGTCGACGAAGACCGCCTCGCGTGGCCCCACCACCACCGTGTTGGTCGCAGGCTCCAGGCGCACCACGTATAGCGGGTGCGGGCTCGTAAGCCCCAACCCCTTGCGCTGGCCCACCGTGTAGTAGGCGATGCCCTGGTGTGCGCCGAGCACCTTCCCCGCCAGGTCCACGATGGGGCCCTCTGACAGCTGGTCGCCGATCTCGCGCTGCAAAAAGCCGAGCGTGTCGCCCATGACAAAGCAGACGTCCTGGCTGTCCGGCTTCTTGGCAACCGACAGGCCGAGCTCCTCGGCGATCGCCCGCGTCTCGGCCTTGGTCATCTCCCCGAGGGGGAAGAGCACCCGAGCGAGCTGGCGCTGATCCAGCCGGTAGAGCATGTAGGACTGATCCTTGGAGGGATCCTTGCCGCGCAGGAGCTGGTGGCGCCCCGTCTCGGGATCCCGGCGCACCCGCGCGTAGTGGCCCGTGGCGATCGCCTCCACGCCGTAGCGCCACTCGGCCTCGTCGAAGAGCTCCTCGAAGCGGACCTCGGCGTTGCACACCGTGCACGGGTTGGGCGTGAGGCCCGCCTTGTAGCCTTCCTTGAACGTCTCCACGACCTTCTGCTTGAAGGGCAGGATGACGTCGATGGTGTGGTAGGGAAAGCCCAGGAACTCGGCGACGCGCTTGGCCTCGAACACGGAGCGGGCGTCGCAACAGCGCGACTCGGCGTAGTTGAGCGAGGTGACCCCGATGACCTCGTGTCCCGCCTGAATGAGCAGATGGGCGGCGACGGCGCTGTCCACGCCTCCGCTCAGCCCGATGGCCACCTTCTTGCCCATGCGCGCGCCCCTTCCGTCTTCTCCGCCTGCCGTAGCGGACAAAACGTCATTTTAACACGCATGGCGCGGGCTTCAGCGTAGGTCGCTCACGAGTGCGCGAAACACAGCGTCGCGATCCGAGGCCGGGACGGCGGGCTCCGCGGCGGGTGACACGGCCGTCCGCTCGAAGTGGTGACGCAGGTCGGCCCCGTACAGGCCGATCGCCATGAGCGCGAGCATCACCGTCGCGATCACGAGCACGTGTACGAGCTGGTCCAGTTCGCGGACCTCCAGGTCCATGAGTCCCTCCTTCTACCCGATGTGACCCCTTCAGGCTAATGGGGCCGTGTTACGGGCGGATGAAAGACTCGATAGTCGAACGTGAAGGGCAGGGCGCGGGAGCAGTCCCGCGCCCTGCCCACCCCCTGGCTTGTTACCACCAGTAGCGGCGATAGGAGTAACGGTAAGGATAGTAGTAGGAGCCGTAGCCGTAGTAGTACGGATAGGAGTAGTACGGCTGGTAGTAGCTGTAGTACGGATAGTAGTAGGAGCCATAGCGGTAATAGGGATAGTAGTAGCTACGATAGCCGTAGTAGCGATAGCGGCCCCGCCACTGCTGGATTTGGCGGCTATCCTCGCCAAGCTGCAAGTTACCCCTGATCTTGTCGGCCGGCAGATCGACCAAGAGGCGATCGCCTTCCGCCAAGGTCAGGCGCTTGGGAAGATTCGACAGGAGCTGGGTGGCCGTGGTCGTGCCGTCGGCGAGCACGCTGCGCTCCGGCGAGATCTGGGCCGGCGGCTGAGCCGGATCAGTCTGGTTAGCCGTCGGGGCGGTTGTGGAACAGCCGGTCGCGAGAACGGTCAAACCGGCTACCATCCAGGTCGCACGTTTCATCTCTAGAAACCTCCTGGCCCACTGGGCCGTGACGCCTTCATCGAGACCTTGAGCAACAAACGCCTCGACTGAGGCAGGTCAATACTAGGAGCCGGGAACAAGCCGCACAACGGATGCCAAATCGTTCTTGATGCGAGCGTTCGTTGCGCATGAGACCAGCCTCTCGCCACCAAGAGCCTGCAAGGGGCAAAAGGTGTACAACATCTCGAAGAAATTCCTGTCGCATGTCACAAGTTGCAATCGGCGCTCGCAAGGGGCGATGGGCCTGGCGGTCGCATTTGGTAAACGTCTGGGTACAATGGACTTGCAAGCAATGGCGCTCGCTCGGAGGTAGGAATCATGGGCAAGATTGGCTTGGTCCTGTGCGGTGGCGTAGCCAAGGGGGCCTATGAGGCGGGCGTGCTCAAGGCCCTCGCGGAGCACCAGGTCTACCCGGACGCCATCGTGGGGATCTCGGCGGGCGCCATCAACGGCGTGTTCGCGGCCCAGATGATTGCCACCGGCCAGTTCACGGCCCAGACGGTCGAGCAGGACCTCGCCTACCACTGGCGCGAGTCCGTGAACGCCAACAACCTCTTCCACGGCTTCGGCCGCATGGATGGCGACGAGCTCGAGCGCCGCAACCTCCGCACCCTCTTCACTCGCATCGGCGTCGACCCCCTGCGCCGCCAGTACCGGCCCCGGATCGGCTTCGACTCGCTCTTTGCCTTCGAGCAGCTCATCCGCGGCGACTTCGCCTCCCTCATCTCCCACCACTTCATCCGGCAGATGGTCGAGGACTATATCCGCCCGCCGCACGTGATCCGCCGGCCGGTGAAGCTGAGCCTGGTCGCCACCGATCTCATGGGATCGACCTCCCTCTTGGAGGGGATGGACCTCAAGACCCGTTACTCGCACTTCGAGGACTTCATCTGGGACCAGGGCCTCGATGCCGCGAAGTGGGACGAGATGTTCCCGCGCCTCGCGAGCATGATCGAGGCCTCCAGCTCCTTTCCGTTCGTCTTTCCGCCCACCCGGGACGAGGAGACGGGCGGTTTGCTCTTTGACGGCGGCCTGATGGACAACGCGCCCATCGGCCGGTGCATCAAGATGGATCCCGAGATCGACACGGTGCTCGTGGTCTCGGCCGTGACGGTGGTCGATCGCCCCGAGAAGGAGCCCGACACCCTCTATGGGGTCCTGGGCCGCGTCTTCTCGATGCTCGCCGGCCGTTTCGTGGTCCAGAACTTCCGGAAGGTCCTGCAGCAGAACCAGAAGATCGCGCGCCTCCATGAACTCATGAAGCGGGGTCGCTCGGGCCAGATCCTCCGGAACGCCCACAACGAGGCCCTGGCCCTGGCAGCAGGCTACAAGAGCCTGGACGATTTCCTCGAACGGCGCATCGTGCGCCTGGTGCCCGTGTTCCCGTCGCCGTGCCTGAATGGCGACGTCTTCGACGGCTTCTTCGACGACAAGGCCCGTTCCCAGTACATCGATCAGGGCTACCTGGACGGGATCCGCGCCCTCGAGGGCCAGAGCCTCGTGGTGCCGGAGGGCATCCCCGAGGAGGCGCTCCTCTTCGCGCCCCCGGTCGAGTCGTTGCTCGACGCCTAGCATGCTCTTCCGGGATCGCCTCCTGGCCGCGCTCGAGGAGCAGGCCGCCTCGTTCGATCAGTTCGACGCCGAGCTCACCAACCGCCTTGGCCTCCTGACCAAGACCCTCGATCAGATCGGGAGCGTTGGCTACGAGGCGCTGCTGCGCGCCCTCTCCAACCTCGAGAGTCCGGGAGCCCTGCCGACCGACGAGTGGGACCGGGGCGGGCGGATCCCCTTCGACATGGTCTGGACGGACCATCCGGCGGCCCGCGCCTGGGCGCTCGGCGTGCTCGAGGGGCGACCGACGTTCGCGGCGGACGGCAGCCAGATCGAGCCCGACAAGCGCTTCTCGGTGCCCGCGGCCCTCATCCAGGTGGGCTGGTTCGAGAACCTGCATCGCCCCACCGGCGACAGCTACCGCAAGGACGTGGACATGCGGGTCCTGGGGCCGGGCGATCTGCGCGAGGACGAGATCGGCCCACCCAAGCGCAAGGTGGACCTCGCCCGCTTCGAGCTCGAGGTGGCGGCCCTGAGGCGGTACCTGGACGAAGCGGCCGAGTCCCCGAACCGGGTGGCCTTCTTCGACGGCAGCCTGGTGGTCTCCTTCGCCGAGAAGCGCAAGCAGGACGCCTTCGCCCGCCGCTACGTGGAGCTCGTGCTCGACCTCCTGAAGGCGGCCGAGGCCCGGCGGGTGCCCCTCATCGCCTACGTGGACACCTCCTACGCCCACGACCTGGCCTCCATGATCGCCGCCTACGCGGGCCTCGGAGCTCAGGGCGGGGTCTCGGACGGGGCGCTGTTGGCCGATCGGCTGGGGTGGGGCGATCGCACCCCCACCGCCATCTGCGCCCGCGAGGGGATCCTCGACGCCTACGGCGAGTGGAGCCGCAAGATTGGCTTCTGCTACCTCAAGACCAACTCCGACGCCCCTCCGGCCCGGCTGGAGTACCCGCTGTGGCTCCTGGAGGACGGACGCCTGGACGAGGTGCTGGACGTGGTGCGCGCGGAGGTCATCGCGGGCGGCGGCTACCCCTACACGCTCGCGGCGGCGGACGCCACGGCGGTGCTCACCATGAGCGATCGCGAGGCCTTCTACCGGGCGCTCCAGGACTTCCTCGCCGCGCGCAACGTGCCCCTGCGCTTCTCTAAGAAGGCGCTTTCCAAGCAGCGGCGCCGCTAAGTCCATCCCCCGAGAGCCCCCCGAACGACAAGCGGCCCGCGTCGTGCGCGGGCCGCTTGCGAGCGTTTGGAGCTAGGACGCGGGGGTCGCCGAGGGCGTGGCCGCCGGAGCCTCCGGGCTGTAGTCCGCGAAGACCTTGACCGCGTTGGGCTTGAGCAGGATCTTGCCGTTGCCCGTGATCACCATCGACTGCTTGGCATCGAAGGCGTACTTGAGGTCGGTCTTGTAGCCTTGGCGAATCTCGAAGCCCTGCTTGATGTAGAGCCGGCCCGAGGGCAGGGTGTAGCTGCCCGTCTGGACCGAACCGCTCGCATCGACGGCCTCGTAGGTGCCGCCGCCCGACAGGCGGATCTGGTCGTACCGGCCGACCTTGAGGGGCTCCTCGCCGAACGAGACGACCTGGTTACCGAGGGCCACGAGGTCCACTGCCGCCGCGTTCTCGACGGGCAGGGTGATCCAGCTGCCGTCGTTGGCCGCCGCGTTGGCGTCGCCCTCGTCCGAGGCGTTCAGCGCGCTCTGGTCCGAGGTCTCGCCCTTGACGTCATCGGGAACCGGAGCGCTCGCCGCCACGTCCCCCGCGTAGTGAAGCTCGATCTTGGTGGGCTGGAAAGCCACCTTGGTGAAGGTGAGGCCGCTCGGCGCCGCGAGCGTGACGGCCTGGACCGCGTAGCCCTCGCCGGCGAAGCCGACGTTCATGGTGCCCGTCGCGTTGCCCGTGCCGGCCATGCCCGGAATCAAGGCGCAGCCCGTCATGAGGGCAAACGATCCGGCGACGATAAGTGCTGCCACGTGTTGACGCATGATTTCCTCCTCAAATGCAGACCGCTGTGCGCTTTTCGTTGTACCGCAACTGCCAAAGGCGCGTAAATAGGCAATTCGGCGGACGCCGGCCCGTCAAATCCCGCAGCACCCGGGCTTGATCCGGCTGCCGAGACAGCGTATGGTGATCGTGCGAGCAAGGGAAGAAGGAGGCGGCTTTCGTGCGCATCGGCAAGATCGTGACCTCGCGATCGCACCTCGACTACGTCTGCCAGATCTACAACCCGTCCGAGGTGCCGCGTCCGCCCGAGCCCTCGAATTACGCCTTCGGGCGCTTCGTGCGCCTCGAGGGGGACGCCGTCGGCATCATCTACGACAGCCAGCTCCAGAACCCCGACTTCGGCAACTTCGGGCCCCGCCTCAGCAGTTCGCCCGCCGAGATCCGGGTCTTCACCCCCGATCTCCTCAACGAGCAGGCCACCCTCGTGAACCTCCTGATCCTCGGCTACTTCGAGGGCGGGCACGGCATGCAGGGCATGCCCCGCGAGGTCCTGCCCGTGCACTCCGAGGTCGAGACGCTGCCCGACGAGGACTTCGTGCGCTTCCACCGCGATCCGTCCAGCCGCATGCAGCTGCGCTACATGCCGCTCGTCCAGTCCCACGGCGGTCCTGCCGCCATGACCCTCCTCTTGTCCGTCCTGGACCGCCTCAACGAGCTGTGCCCCGAAGAGCGCGCGCGCCTCGGGGTGCTGCGCAACGCGCTCAACTGGCAGCGCACGATCGGAGCCATGCGATGAGCGATCTGCTGATCGGCACCGTCAAGGGACCGGGCGAGTCCGCCCACGAGTACCGCTTCATCACGCCGGACAACGCCAGCAGCAAGGTCGGGGAGTTCGTCTACTACCCCGTGACAGTGGACGGCACCGTGCGCCACATCCTCGGCAAGATCACCGAGAAGGCCATCATCCGCACCCTGCCCGACTCCTTCCTCGCCGACCCGCACATCGCGCCCGGCGAGGTCGCCGAGCTCATCGGCTTCGACATGGCCTCGCCCGAGCTGTACGAGGTGACCGCGGCGATCGCGGGCTACTTCGATCCCAAGCTCAAGGGCTTCGTGAACCCGCGCCTAATGCCCGATCCGGGCTGCCGGGTCTACCTCGCCTCCAATGAACTGCTCACCGAGGTCCTCAGCCCCAAGACCGTGGGGGCTGCAGGCTCGGCACACCTGGGCTCCCTGTTGACCCGCCCGGTGGGCGAGGTCCCCGTGGTGCTCGACGTCAAGAACCTCGTCTCGACCCACCTCGCCATCCTGGCCTCCACGGGCTCGGGCAAGAGCTACACGGCGGGCGTGCTCATCGAGGAGCTCTTGAGCCCGTATAACCGCGCCTCGGTGCTCGTCATCGATCCGCACGGCGAGTACCACACCTTCAGCGAGTTCGAGACGCATCCGGCGTTCCGGGACGGCGGCTACCGCCCAACGACCCACCTCATCCCGCACGATCAGGTGCGCGTGCGCATGTCGAGCCTCTCGCCGGGCGAGATCAAGGGCCTACTGCCCAACCTCTCCGACAAGATGCACGCCTTCCTCAACAAGGCCTTCGACATCGTCAAGGACCGCAAGGGGGACGGGCACCTGTGGGGTCTCCGGGACCTGTTGGCCGCGCTGAACACGCTCATCGAGGAGGCCATGGAGAACGGCGACCCCGCCTCCAATGCGAGCACGATCGAGGGCCTGCGCTGGCGGCTCGAGGAGCGCTTCGGCCGCAACAAGATCTTCGACGACCGGGACCACCTGCCGCTGCCCACCATCTTCGAGCCGGGCAAGGTCACGGTCATCCAGCTCAACGAGATCGACCAGGACCTCCAGCAGGTGATCGTGGCCACCCTGTTGCGCCGCATCAACCGCGCCCGCATGAACACCAAGAACGGCAAGACGCACGTGGGCGAGGAGGAGCACATCCCCTACCCCGTCTTCATCCTGCTCGAGGAGGCGCACCGCTTCGCGCCGGCGGGCGCCACCGTTCTCACGACCCCCATCCTCAAGACCATCCTCGCCGAGGGCCGCAAGTTCGGCGTGGGCATCGGACTCATCACCCAGCGTCCCGGCAAGCTGGACAGCGACGTGCTCTCGCAGTGCATGACGCAGTTCATCATGCGCATCGTCAACCCGCTGGACCAGCAGACGATCGCAAGCTCCGTCGAGGGCGCGGGCCGCGACCTGCTCGACGAGCTGCCCGCCCTCACCAAGGGCCAGGTCATCGTGGCGGGGGTCGCCACCAACACGCCGGTCCTGTGCCAGGTGCGGCCGCGCCATACCACCCACGGCGGCGAGACCATCGACGCTCCGCGCGAGTGGCTGGACTACTTCGGCGTCGAAAAGGCCGCGGCGCGCGATCAGGACCAAGCGGTCCTCATGCCCCAACCGAAGGTCGATCGCTTCAAGGGCCGACACATCTAACCGCGCGCTTCGTGCCGACCTCCGGCGCGGTCCCTCGCTTTTGACCCGATGGCCTCCAGTCCCTGGGCCGAGCGAGCGCTTGTGGCGCAACCCGGCACTTGATCGCCGGGCCCCGGCGGTTTGCAGCAGAAAGTTGGTGGCGTCGCATTTCGCCGGGCAGGAGTTCGACCGGCTTTGCTGCGCATGGCCGACGCCCCGCTCAAGGAGGGCTCGCTCTACGAGCGGTGAACCATCTGTTGTAGTCAGCCCCTGCTCTTACTAGACTTGACCTCGTTTCATAAAGTCGCTCGCAGGTCAAAGCCTCAGGGAAGGCACGGAACGCCTGCGGGCAAAGGAGGTTAAGTAATGAAGCGCTCGACGTTCCTCGTGACCGCGATCTCGATCATGGCAGCCGGCTGTTCCACCGCCGCCCCCACCGCGAACGAGCCGGTCTCGATGGATCCCGTCATGACCAGTCGGTCCGTCCTGGCCGACGGCTCGACGACCATGGAGCAGCTCCAGGCGAGGCTTCCCAAGATGCTGACCAAGGCGGAAGGCGATCGCATCTTGGTCGACCTGCCGGCCAACAGGCTCAAGGCGTCGCTCACGGGTAACCAGTCCAGCCGTGCGGTCCAAGGCGGCAAGGACTACGGTGGCTACGGTGGCTACGACGCTAACCCGTGTGACGTCTGCGGCTCCGCCTATGGCGGCTTCGGCTACGGCGGCCTCGGCTACGGTGCCTATGGTTACGGCGGCCTCGGCTACGGCGCGTTGGCCTATGGCTATGCCTATCCGTTCCGTTACATCAACATCGGCACGCTGTACTATCCCTACTATCAGTCGGCCGGCTACTACTACCCGGTCTACGCCTACGCCGCCCCCTACTACAGCTATCCGTACTACCTCAACTACGGCTCCTACTACTATCCGTACCACGCCCGCTTCGGCCGCTTCTGGTGGTAACGTTGGCCTAGGAAAAGCAGGGCGCGGACAAACCGCGCCCTGTTTCGCGTCCGTCCGAAAGTCCTTCGGTTGGCGCCTTCTAGCTCCTGAATCCGGACCTCAGGTAGCCCGGCCGACCCGGCGTCGCCACGTCTCCGACAGGAGCGGGCAGGCCGCAAGCTCCGACGCCTCCGCGAAGTCCTGCGGCGAGACCGCCGCCCGGGTGACGAGGGCGACGGTGAAGCGCGGAAACGGCCGCTCCACGAGCACCATCTCCTGACCCGGGGCCACGAGCCCCTCCTTCAGCACGCGCAGGTACCAGCCCGACCGGCCGGTCCGCTGGACGCGGGCGACCAGGTCCGGCACGTTCCAGCGACGCGCGAGCTTCCAGCACGGCGAGCGGGGCTGGGAGACCTGGACGATGGCCCCTCCCAGTTCGAACGTGTCCCCGATGCTCACGGTCTCCTCGCTGAGGCCCGTGACCGTGAGGTTCTCTCCGAAGGCCCCGAAGGGCAGCCGCAACGGGTCGAGCTCCGCGTGCCACGCGGGGTAATGCTCGGCGCAGTAGGCGAGCACGGCCATCTCGGGGCCGCCGTGGTGCTTGAGGTCGGCCTGGCCGTCCCCCTCGAAGTGGGTGGCATGCAGCCAGACGGGGCCCTCGACCGGATCCTTGACGATGCCGCTCGTCCACGGGCGGTCCTCCGGGTCCCGGGCGTCCGGATCTCCGAAGGTGCGGGGCATGCCGACTTGTAGCGTTCGCACGAGGATCATGCCTTCATCCTAGCAGCCGAACGAAGATTTAACATGCCTCCAACGAACACTTATCGACCAGGCGGCAACCCGGCGCCCGGCGGGCGGGATAACATCCTCGTACGCTTGCGAAGGAGGACCCATGGGCATCGAAGGCATTTCCGGCGGCGGCGGGCTGCAACGGCTCCAGGGCCTGCAGGCCAAGCAGGGCGGGCCCGACCTCCAGCGCATGCAGGAGGCCGGCGCCGACCTCGAGCAGAAGGTCCGGCAGCTCGAGGAGCTGGTCAAGAACGCGATCGCGAACGGCGCCAACCCCGAGGCCCTGCGCGCCCTCCAGGCGCAGCTCGCCCAGCTGCAGCAGACGGCCGACATCGCGCCGTCGGACGCCGGCCAGGGCATCGGGGCCGCGGGCGGCGGTGGGCAGGGCGGTACCTCGGGGGCCGCGGCCCTGGAGATCGCCAAGAAGCTCGACGACCTCAAGAAGCAGATCGAGACCATCGCCCAGGCGGCCGGCATGGAGGCCTCGGGCTTCAGCCAGCAGTCCCAGCAGCAACAGGCGTTCCAGAACCCCCTCGGCCAGGACCAGAACATGGCCCGCGGCCGCGACATGATGTCCATGTACTAGCCCCTTTTCGACCTCGCCGCCCCGGAACGGTTGTTCCGGGGCGGCGGCCGTTTTCGGCCAACTTGCCCTAGCCCCCCCGCCGCCTCCGGCGCTACGGTGAGCCTGGTGCTCCCTGGGAAAGCCTTGGTTGCCAGGAGGGAACGGCATGCGTCGACGCGTGGTGGGGGGGATGGCGATCGCACTGAGCCTGGGGGCGGGCTGCGCGCCCGACTGGGGTCTCCAGGTGGGGCCGCCGCGCGAGCAGAACCCCATCGTCACGCGGCTCGAGGTCTTCCCCCGGCCCCAGACGCCGAACGGCCCCTTCGAGCTGCTCGCCACCGCGAGCGGGCAAGGGACCCTCAACTTCCAGTGGCAGACCAACGGCGGCCTCCTCTCGGTGGCCAGCGAGAGCGTCCCGCTCGCGAGCGGCTCTATCGCCCAGAGCTACACGGCCTACCAGCCGCCCTCCCTGTGGGGCGAGTACCGGGTCTACGTCACGGTCTCCGACTCGGGCGGCGGCACTTATCAGAGCATCGCGCGGTTCGTGGTGGACACCCACGGCTGCCGGGCAGTCTGGCCTGCTTCTTCGGTACTCCTGCCGCCCAACGTCGTCATCCTCTGAGGCTTCCAGCCCCTCACGGCGCGCCCTCTAGCCAGACACGGCCAGATCGTCGATAATGGGTTACTTCCCGGCATGCCTTGAGGATTTCGAAGCGATGATGATCTGTCCGACTTGCGGCTTCAAAGAGAACGCCAAATTCTGCAAGCACTGCGGCGCGGTGATGGTCACGGAGGCCAAGGCCAACTACCTTCAGGCCCCGCAGTACACCGGCGTGACGATTCCGCCGCCGAGCGCCCAGGAAGGCTTCAAGGCCTCCGATATCGACACGGTCGGCATCGAGGGCAACGACTTCGGCGACGAGGCGTCCGAGGGCAAGGACTCCTGGTTCGGCATCATCCTGATCCTGGTCCTGGTCGTCGCCCTGGGGGCGTGGGCCATCGCCCGCGCCACCGGCGCCGGACAGTAGGTCGGCATGAGCCAGAGCATCGTAGGGAACTGCGCCTTGAAGCCCGCCCCGACCGACCCCGTCGAGGCCTGCCTTGAGCTCAACCGCCGTGCGGCGGGGGATCCCATCTTCAAGAGCGACGCCAACCCGCCGCACCCGGCGAGCAACATTCCCTGGCGCATCTCGCCCGAGCCCTTCTGCATCTCCAAGGGCACCTACCTCTACCTCAAGAGCCTGGGCAACCACCTCTTGCGCTTCTATCAGGCCGCCAACAAGCTCTACTACGAGAGCGCCAAGGGCAGCCGCGCGCCGTGGGTCGCCGAGTACCTGGACCAGGGCAAGCCGCAGGCCCTCGTCGACTTCCAGCGCATGAACCGCCAGAAGCGGCTCATGCCGGCGGTGATCCGGCCCGACCTCATCTTCACCGAGGACGGGCGGGCGATCGCCTGCGAGCTCGACTCCATCCCGGGCGGCCAGGGCTTCGTCGCGAGCCTCTCCGACCAGTACACGCACCTGGGCTTCGACGTGATCGGCGGCCAGGACGGCCTGCTGCGGGGCTTCGCCGGCATGATCCGCGCCCAGGCGCCGGAGGTGGCCGACCCCGAGGTCGCCATCGTCATCTCCCAGGAGTCGAGCGACTACTGGTTCGAGATGGTCTACGTCAGCCAGGCGCTCAACGCCAAGGGCCTCCTCAAGTCGCGGGTGGTCCGCCCCGAGGAGCTGCGCTACGCGGACGACGCCTTCTACCACGACGGCACCAAGATCGACGTCGTCTACCGCTTCTTCGAGCTCTTCGACCTCAAGAACGTGCCCAAGACCGAGCTCTTGATGTACGCCGCCAAGAAGCAGCAGGTCGTGGTGACGCCGCCCTTCAAGACCTTCCTCGAGGAGAAGATGCTCTTCGGCCTCTTCCACCACCCCATGCTCCGGGACTACTGGACCCAGGAGCTGGGCCAGGAGGGCTTCTACGCCCTGGAGCGGCTCCTGCCCCGCACCTGGATCGTCGATCCGCGTCCCATGCCCCCGCACGGGGTGATCCCGGGGCTCACCATCGACGGCAAGCCCGTGAACGACTTCCGGCAGCTGGTCCAGACCACCAAGAAGCAGCGGGACTACGTCCTCAAGCCCTCCGGCTTCTCGGAGCTCGCCTGGGGCAGCCGCGGCATCTCCTTCGGCAGCGACCTGCCCGTCGAAGAGTGGACCGAGCGCCTCGACAAGGCGCTCGCGAGCTTCCCCGACACGCCGTACCTGCTGCAGGAGTACCACAAGCCCGCCAAGGTGCAGAGCCGTTACTACGACTTCCACCGGGGCGAGGTGCGGACGTTCGACGGCCGCGCGCGGCTCTGCCCCTACTACTACGTCGAGGGCGACCAGGCCCAGCTCTCGGGCGTCCTGGTCACGGTCTGCCCGGCCGACAAGAAGGCCATTCACGGCATGACCGACTCGATCATGGTCCCGGCGATGGTGGAGTAGGAAGTCATCGGATCAAAAAAAGGGCTCGGCCGTCTGGCCGAGCCCTTTTTCGATCCGTCCCTACCACGCGAGGTCTGCGATCACCGCCTGGTGGTCCGAGGCCTTGGAGACCATGTCGATGGCGGCCTCCGTCACGTGCAGGTCCTGCGAGACCAGGATGTTGTCGAAACGCTTGGCAGCCCCCAGGTGCGTCACGCCGTCCGCCGCCGAGGCGAGCACCTTCCACTCCTCGGAGCCGGGCTTCGCCTTGCCCTCGGCCAACAGCGCCCGCGCCTCCTCGGGCGTGAGCTCGGCGTCTCGGGTCGTCACGGAGTAGCGCTTGTCGCTCGTCTCCCAGGCCGACTGCAACGTGCCCCGCAGCCCATCCGCCGCGCGCATGTTATCGGCGTTGGCGATGTTGCCCGCATTCGGATGACCGTAGCGCTGCTTCCACTCCGCGACCGTGTCCGTCTGATCCGCGAAGGCCTTGCCATCCGTGGTCTTGCCGCCCTTGAGGGAAAGATTGGTGTTGAAGTCGCCCACCAGGAGGACCTCGTAGCCCTTGGCCTCGAGTTCCTTGGCACGGCGATCGAGCTCGGCGACCTGCCGGCCGTTCAGCTGCGCGTCCTTGAGCGTCAGGTGGGTGTCGAGCATGGCGAACTTCTTGCCGCCCGCCTCGAAGGTCGCCTCCAGCACGCCCCGACGCGAACCGAGCTCCGTGTGGAGGATGGCGTCCTTGAGGCTCTTGCCGGAGCTTGCGGAGTAGCGCTTGATGGCCTCCCAGTGGTCCTTGGACTCGCCCATCAGGTCATGGCGGGCGGTCTCGAGCGGGTGCTTGCTCAGGATGGCCTTGCCCACGGGCTCCTGGAAGGGGGCTTTGCGTTCTCCATAGAATGCCACGTGCATGCCGAGATCCTTGGCGAGCCGCTCCGCGTTCGACCGCGAGACCTCCTGCAGCCCCGCCACGTCGGGATTGGCCTTGCGGATGGTGGCGAGCACGCCCGCGTAGTCCTTGCCGCCGAGCATGACGTTGTAGCTCATGGCGCGCAGCCGCGAGCCCTGGCTCGCCTTGGCCGCCTGGCTCGGGGTGAAGCGATCGAAGGAGTCCATCCGCTCCACCGCGCCGTGATAGGCCTCGAGCGTCTCCTGCAGCAAGCGGTCCTTGCCGGGCAACGAGACCTTCGGCAGCGACAGCTTGGGCAGCGAGATCGAGGGCAGCGAGAAGTCGGGCATGAGAACCTCCTTGCGACCCCATGGTTATCGGCCCGCCATCGCCCAAACTCGGTTATCCGGACGTTAAACCTTCGCTTGTCGCGGCCTCGCCCGACTGGTGACATTCCGGCGATACAGGCTCACCATGACGGCCACCCTTTCGGGGACGAGGAACCGGCATGCCCAAGATCGCGGTCATCGACGGCTATCACACCCTCGCCGAGATGCTCGCCGCGCCGCTGCAGGCGCGCGGGCACGACGTGCGCATCTACTCGCCGCCGCTCGACAGCCACGAACTGCGGCGGTTCGACCCCAACGTGATGGTCTTCGGGCTGGACCGGCGGCAAATCGCCCAGGACCGGCCCATCACGCACCCCGACGAGGAGGTGACGGGCTTCAAGGAGCTCCTGGAGCTCTCGACCTACCCGCCCCTGAACCTGATCCCCTTCGTCATCATCGGGGACTCGATCAAGGAGGACTACATGCCTCCGGGCATCGACTACGACTTGTTCCTCGCCTTTCCGGACGAGGTCGAGACGTACGTCCAGCGCATCGAGGAGGTCCTCGACACCGTCCGGACCCGCCGCCACGTCAGCAGCTACCACTGCCCCACCTGCGGCAGCCGGCTGACGTACCGGGGACGCACGGACACCGAGCTCTTCTGCCCCAAGGACCACACGGTCGTGGTGATCGCGGGCGGCCGCTGCGTCATGCGCACGGCCCGCGGCAAGCCCACCCTCTGCTCGGTGGAGAGTCTCCGGGCCGACAAGTGAAGGGCGCCCCCGGCGAGCCGGGGGCGCCCAACGGAGGAGCGACTAGGGCAGGAGGTGCGCCATGTCCTGGTAGGTCTCGGGACGGCGGTCCCGGTAGAACTGCCAGGTGTTGCGGACGTCCTTGATCATGTCGAGGTCCAGGTCCGCCACCACGAGCTCGTCCTGGTCGCGGCTCGCCTGGGCGACGATCTGCCCGCGCGGATCGCAGAAGTAGCTCTGGCCGTAGAACTCGCCGATGTTCCAGGGGGCCTCGGTGCCCACCCGGTTGATGGCGCCGACGAAGTAGCCGTTGGCCACGGCATGGGCCGGCTGTTCGAGCTTCCAGAGGTACTCCGAGAGGCCCGCCACCGTCGCCGACGGGTTGAAGACGATCTCGGCGCCGTTGAGGCCCAGCAGGCGCGCGCCTTCGGGGAAGTGGCGATCGTAGCAGATGTAGACACCGACCGTGCCGTAGCGGGTCTTGAAGGTCGGGTAGCCCATGTTGCCGGGCTTGAAGTAGAACTTCTCCCAGAAGCCGGGCTGGCAGTGGGGGATGTGCTGCTTGCGGTACTTGCCGAGGTACTTGCCGTCCGCGTCGATGACCGCCGCCGTGTTGTAGTAGACGCCCGTCATCTCCTCCTCGTAGATGGGCACGATGATGACCATCTGGTAGGCCTTGGCGAGCTCCTGCATGAGCTTGGTGGTGGGGCCGTCGGGGATCCGCTCGGCCGACTCGTACCACCGGGTCTCCTGCTCGGCGCAGAAGTACGGGCCGTAGAAAATCTCCTGGAGGCAGAGGATCTGGACGCCCTTCTTGCCGGCGTCGTGGATCATCTCCACGTGGCGATCGATCATCGCCTTCTTGATCTGCTCGATGGGCTTGGAGGTGTCCTTTTCGACGTTGGCAGCCTGAATCAAGCCGCACCGCACCATTCTTGCCATGTAGCGCTACCTCTTAATACCAAAACGCGGGAACATTTAAAGTATAACCATAAAGTTCCGTGAAGGATAGCGTTCCGTCGTCAGTTGAACAAAAAACGAGAGCCCCGCCCGCGGGGCGAGGCTCTTCGAGCGTCATGCGTTGGGGGCTTCGGGCCTGAACAGGTCCGTCACCACCAGGCGTCCGTGCTGCCGCAGGTCGATGAACTGGCCTTCCAGCTCCACCACCGGGCGGGTGGGGTCCTCGCGGTTGACCGCGTAGACCTTGGCGATCTCGCCGGAGTTCAGGAGCACATGCGAGTTCTTCGGGTAGGGCACGATGAAGTTCTGGAAGGCCCAGACCATGCGCCGCTCGAAGTGCGTGTCCATGGAGTCGAGGATGATCTTGTAGGCCTGGTTGGGGGGCATGCCCTTCTTGTAGACCCGGTTGGAGATGAGGGCGTCCCACACGTCGCACACGGCGACCACGCGGGCCATCTCGGGGATGTCGTTGCCCTTGAGGCCGTAGGGGTAGCCGCCGCCCGCCCACTTCTCGTGGTGGTGCATAATGATGCCCTTGATCTCGGGCGTGGCCCACCGGTGGTTCTGGACCAGGCGCAGCCCCTTCTCGGGGTGGGTCTTCATGACCGTGAACTCGGCATCCGTCAGCTTGCCCGGCTTGTTGAGGATGAAGTCGGGGACGAGGTTCTTGCCGATGTCGTGCAACAGCGCGCCGATACCCAGCTGGCGCAGCTTGTCGATGGGGTAGCCGAGCGTCACGCCCATGAGGAGCGAGAGGCTCATGACGTTGGCGGAGTGGGCGTAGGTGTACTCGTCGTAGACCCTCAGGTCGCAGAGGCTGTTGAGGATCTCCTTGTTCATGATGATCTCTTGGATCGTCGTCTGAACGCAGGTGTCCGCCTTGTCGAAGTCGATGGCCGCCGAGTCCTTGTAAGTCTTGGCGATCTCGCGGATGGAGGTGACGTTGTGGCTGACGACGTCGCGTGCGAGCTTCTCGATGCGCTCCTCGGAGACCCGGGACAAGGGGCCGGTCTCGGGGCGGGGCGGCAGCTGGGGCAGGGGGCCCGTGCGCGCGGGTGCCGCCGGAGCGGGCCGCTTGGGCAGGAAGCCCGACTGGAAGAGGTTGCCCAAAGGACCGGTCTTGGAGGTCGCGGCCTGGGGGGCGCGGGACGGCATGGCCGCGGGCACGACGGGCGGCGCCGGGGGCGGCGGGGCCTGGACCGGCTCTTCATGAGCCGGAGCGCCGTGCGCCTGCGCGTTGAAGTTGATGACCACCACCGCAGGCACCCCCGCCCGGTAGAGCAGCGAGATGTTGTGCGCGGAAATCACCGTGCCGGGCGCCAGCAGCTGCTGACGGTTGCCCGGGTGGTACACGGGCTCCGCCAGGACCATGCCGGGCCTGAGGTCTTCCAGGGTAGTCCGTATCGACGCGTTCATTGCATCTCGTTTGGCTCGAATCGGGACGGCTTGAGGGCCTGGCGGCGCCAAGACCCTCACGAACGCTTTATACCCTCCAAGCGATCAATCTATCGTGACAGACCGCCGGGGACCCTGGCGATCCTCTCGGTATCAGGCGAGCGGCGGCGTGAGGATCGGCCGCAAATCTGTTAATATGAGATTCAGACGAGCTTATACCATCGTCCGCAGCATCTCAACGAGGAGTCATATGAAGCTAACAGTCAAAGCAGGCGTTCCCGCCAGCGAAAAGGGAGAGTTGATCGCCCTCGGCCTGTTCGAGGGCTCTGGCGTCGCCGGTGAGGCGACCGCCGTGGACAAGGCCCTGGGCGGGCTCATCGCGGACGTCCTCAAGTCGGGCGACTTCACGGGCAAGCTCAACCAGACGCTGGTGTTCCCCACCGGCGGCAAGGTCGGCGCCAAGCGCGTCCTGCTGGTCGGCCTCGGCAAGAGCGACGACCTGACCATCGACCGGATCCGCCAGGCGGCCGGCAAGACCCTGACGACCGTGCGCGACATGGGCGTCAAGACCTTCGCGACCACCGTCTACGGCACCGACGTGGACGGGCTGGACGCGGGCGATGCCGCCAAGGCGTTCGCCGAGGGCCTGGAGCTTGCGACCTACCAGTACAACAAGTACCGCACGCTCGACAAGGACAAGCAGAAGAGCGTCGACGCCGTGACCCTCTTGGTGGCCGACAAGGCCATGGTCGAGCTGGTCGACGAGGCTGCCGACTACGCTCATGCGATCGCAAGCTCGGTGGCCTTCACCAAGGACCTCGTCTCGGCTCCCGCCAACGACATGACGCCCTCGGACATGGCCAACGCCGCCAAGAAGATGGCGAGCGAGGTCGGCCTCACCTGCCGCGTCCTGACCGAGAAGGACATGGAGAAGCTCGGCATGGGCGCGCTGCTGGGCGTCGCCCAGGGCTCCATCAACGACGAGCCGCCCCGCTTCATCGTCCTCGAGTACATGCCCAACGGCTCGAAGCAGGCTCCTCTGGTCTTCGTCGGCAAGGGCATCACCTTCGACACCGGCGGCATCTCCATCAAGCCCAGCGAGGGCATGGAGAAGATGAAGTACGACATGGCGGGCGGTGCGGCCGTCATCGGCGCTCTGCGCGCGATCGCCCGGCTCCAGCTGCCCCTCAACGTGGTCGGCCTGGTGCCCGCCACCGAGAACATGCCGTCGGGCGACGCCATCCACCCCGGTGACGTCCTCACCTCCATGAGCGGCATCACCATCGAGGTCATCAACACCGACGCCGAGGGCCGCCTGATCCTCGCCGACGCCCTCACCTACGCCGAGCGCTACAAGCCCCGCGGCGTGGTGGACCTCGCCACCCTCACGGGCGCCTGCGTCATCGCCCTCGGCAGCAACGCCATCGGCCTGATGACCAACGACGACGAGTTCGGCGAGCGCGTCCGCCAGGCCGGCGAGCGTGCGTCCGAGCGCGCGTGGAAGCTGCCCCTCTGGGACGAGTACCACGAGCAGATCAAGAGCGACATCGCCGACCTCAAGAACACGGGCGGCCGTCCCGGCGGCACCATCACCGCGGGCGCGTTCCTCTCGAAGTTCGCCAAGAACTACAAGTGGACGCACCTCGACATCGCGGGCACGGCCTGGGAGGAGAAGGGCAAGCCCTATACCCCCAAGGGCGCGTCGGGCATCGGCGTGCGCCTCCTGGTCGAGCTGGCCGAGGACTACGCGAACGCCGACGAGGCGGCCGAGGCTCCCACGCCCCTGAAGGCTGCCGCCGCCAAGCCGGCTGCCGCCAAGGCCCCGGCCAAGACCGCCACGGCGACCAAGTCGGCTGCGGTGAAGGCTCCGGCCGCGAAGGCGGCTCCGGCCAAGACCACCAAGTCGGCTCCGGCCGCCAAGGCTGCGCCCGCCAAGGCCCCCGCCAAGGCTCCCGCCAAGAAGCGGTAGCCCCGGCATCTGTCCGGTCGCTTGCTCCAAGAAGCGGGCGACCGGGCGATAGCCCGCTCACGATCCAAGTGTGCGACCGTTCATTGCCGGGGCTTTCGCCCGGTGGCATGATAGGCGCATAAGGAACACACCTCTCTGAGCAAACGCAACGCCCGCCGATCACACACCGGCGGGCGTCGCGACGTTCTAGGGGATCACTGCGGGGGCGTGATAGTGCCCGAGTCCGGAGCGCCCGTCCCCGAGTCCGGAGCGCCCCAGCCCGAGTCGGGGCGGCCGCCCCAGTCGTTGGTGGGAACCGGGCTGGGGGACGCACCGCCGTCCGGCGCGGGCGCGGGTGGGACGCCACCGCCGCCACCGCCGCCAGCGGGCGAGGGCCCGCAGGCCGCCACGCCAGCGATCGCCATCGCCGTCATCAAGCCCATCATCAACTGTCCGCGCATGAAAGCCTCCTCTGTGCGCCGGTCCCTGGACCGGTCGCCCATCTTAGAGGCTGGGCGCCGCTAGACCATCGGCCGACATGGCCATGGATCGCATGGGGCTTTGCAAGCGGGCGTCAGACGCCCCAGTCGCGCAGGTAATGGAAGTCCTTGTCGAGCGTGCGGGCCGAGAGCTTGGGCAGGATCGGAGGGCGGCGCTTGAAGTGGTTCTGCCGGATCCGGGTGCGCACGGTGGCGACCATCTCGGGCGCAAAGCCATTGGCGAACAGCTCCTCGTCGGTCATGCCGCGATCGACCATGTCGTAGAGCAGGCGATCGGCCATCTCGTAGGAGAAGCCGAGCTCCGCCTCGTCCGTCTGGCCGGCCCACAGGTCCGCCGAGGGGGGCTTCTCGATGACGGGCGCGGGCACGCCCACGTAGCGCGACAGCTGGCGGACCTGGGTCTTGTAGAGGTCGCCGAGCGGGTTGAGCGCCGAGGCCAGGTCCCCGTGCTGGGTGCCGTAGCCCAGGAGCAGCTCGGTCTTGTTGGACGTGCCGATGACCAGCGCCCGGAGGCGGGCCGAGTGGTCGTAGAGGATGCACATGCGCTGACGGGCCATCATGTTGCCGCGGCGCAGGGGGCTCGCGTCCGGGTGGCGCTCGAAGTAGGCGTCCACCATGGGCGTCACCTCCTCGACGAGCATCTCCACGCCCAGGTCCTCGGCGCAGAGCCTCGCATGCTCTAGGCTCTCGGGGTTGCTGGTCTTGTAGGGCATGGCGACGGCCGTGACCGCCTTGGCGCCGAGGGCGCGCACGCAGAGGTAGATGGCCAACGCCGAGTCGATGCCGCCCGACAGGCCGAGCACGACGTTCGAGAAGCCCACCTTCGTGACTTCGTTGACCAGGAAGCGCTCGAGGAAAGAGGAGGCGAGCGCGGGGTTCAGGTGCAGGGGATCGGGTGTCACAAGCTCGTTCATGGGCCCATGATACGCCAAATCCCCGGATCCGGCGATGCCGGACCCGGGGGAAGACGGGGGTTCGAGCGAACCTTAGCTCAGGTAGCCGCGCAGCTGCTCCTTCATGGCCGAGGTGCGGAGCTTCTGGAGGGCCTTGGCCTCGATCTGGCGGACGCGCTCGCGGGTGACGCCCATGTCATGGCCGATCCCCTCGAGGGTGCGCTGGCTCTCGCCGTCCAGGCCGAAGCGGCGGCGCACGACGTAGAGCTCGCGCTCGGTGAGGTGCGTCTCGAGCATCATCTGGACGTCCTCGGTGAGCATGCGGTTCATGACCGTCGCGGGCGGGCTCGCGGCGTACTGATCCTTGATGATGTCGCCGAGACGGCTGTCATCGTCCTTGCCGATCGGGGTCTCGAGCGAGATGGGCTCGCGGTCCGCCTTGGTGATCTCGCGGAGCTTCTCGACGGTGATCTGGAGCTCGGCGGCGACCTCGTGCTCGTTCGGCTGGCGACCGAGCTTCTGGCTCATGAGGCGGATGGTCTTCTTGACGCGCGAGATGGTCTCGACCATGTGAACCGGCACGCGGATGGTGCGGCCCTGGTCGGCGATCGCGCGGGTAATGGCCTGGCGGATCCACCAGGTGGCGTAGGTCGAGAACTTGTAGCCCTTGCGGTAGTCGTACTTCTCGGCAGCGCGCATCAGGCCCATGTTGCCCTCCTGGATGAGATCCAGGAACGACAGGCCGCGGCCCAGGTGCTTGCGGGCGATGGAGACGACCAGGCGGAGGTTGGCCGCGACCAGCTGACGCTTGGCGCGCTCGTCGCCGTTGGAGATACGGCGGGCGAGGTCGAGCTCCTCGGCATGGGTCAAGAGGCGACGACGACCGATCTCCTGGAGGTACATCCGGATAGAGTCGTCGGACTGCTCATGGTGAGCGGTGGAAGTGGCGACGTTCACCTTTTTGGTGAGGGTCAGCGGGGCTTCCTCTTCGGCCGGCGTCTCTTCGGCGGCCTCGAGCTCGTCCGCGGGCTCCTCCTCGATCATGGTGAAGGCGATATCAGCTGTATGGGTCAAGGTCTCCTCTTCGAAGGGGACCGGAGCGGCAATGTCAGCAACGAGCATTTCACCGGCGAGCTTTGGCAACTAGCACCTCCTACACTATCAAATGCCTGCAGATCGTGGCGCCGTGGCAGCCGCGTCGGACAAGGGGCGCGCCGGTTTTCCGGCTTGAGATGGGCCTTGGTTGCCAAAATGGCCCACTTGCGGTTTAATGCCCCAGGTTGTCCAGCGCGCGCTGTCTGAGTTTGTGACCATAGTCACGGCAGACCGCACGATCTTGCTCGGCAATCTCTTACTATATAGACAACTGACTCTGATTTCTAGCGTCTTTTTTATCTTTCTTTAAAATTGTTTTAATGGCGCCCCACCCGGGGGCCAGGGTACCTGTTCGTACCCGTGCCCTCTTTTTTGTATCAGCCGACCACGCCATGAACGCCCTCTACGAAGGCTACGCGCCCCTCTACGACCGGACCGGACAGAGCCGCTTCTCGCTCCGGATGGTCCGCTATGCTCGGGAGCTCTGGGAGCTGTCGGGGCATGACGTCCATTCGGTCCTTGAGTTGGCCTGTGGCACGGGATCGGCGGCGATCGCCTTCGCCAACCGGGGTTACGACGTCACGGCGGTGGATCGATCCGCGGCGATGCTCGACATCGCGCGCGCAAAGGCCCAGCGCTGGGACGCCCAGGTCCGGTTCCTCGAGCAGGATCTCCTGGATCTCCGAGCCGGTGGCCCCTTCGATGCGGCCACCTGTTTCTACGACTCCGTCAACTACTTTTTGGTTCCCGAGGACTTGCAAAAGGCCTTCGAGCGCGTCCGGGCGCACCTCGTGCCGGGGGGGCTGTTCCTGTTCGACGCCATCACCGAGCATGCGGTGGCGAACACCTGGGGCAACGAGACGGAGGTCCGGGTCGAGGAGGACCTCGCGCGGATCTGGCGGGCGTCGTACGATGCGCGCACGCGGATCGGCTCCTTGGAGGTGGACTACTTCGTCAAGGAGGGCCCCGGCGGGCTGTACCGGCGGGTGCACGAGGTGCACCGGCACCGGGGGTACTCCGTCTGGGACGTGCGCGAGGCCCTGGAGGCCGCGGGCTTCGAGCTCGTGAACGCGTACAAGTGCCTCACGCTGGATGCCGTGACGGCCTCGACGTACCGGATCGCGTACCTGGCCCGCAAGAGCTAGTCGATCACCAACGATCGCGTCGCTGCAGGCTCCGGATACGTCCTGGCCGGAACGTCCGGGCGCGGCTGCGCGGGCGGACGGTTGGTCGTGAACGACTCCGACGCGATGCGCACCGTGTAGGTGCCCGTCGCTGTCAGCACCACCGGCAGGCTCAAGGTCGCCGCCTCGGGCACCACCGCGATCGCCGGGATGGCGCAGTTGGCCTGCGGGTTGACGACCGAGCGCTTCACTCGCCCCGTCACCAGGATCTCCCGGGTCTCGGTGTTCACCTGGGCCTTGAAGGTCCCAGGCAACAGCTCGTCCATGCGCACGGCCGGAGCACTCAGGAAGACCCAGGGCTCCAGGGACACGGTCGCCCCGGCCGAGGCCGGAGTGACGAAGCCTACATGGAACATGGGCGCAGGCGCCTCCTGGACCAGGTAGCACTCGTCGGATCCCGGAGCGCGAAACTGGGCGCAGGCGGTGAGGAGGGCGCCGCCCAGGGCGAGCGCCAACAGTCGACGACCCATGACGGCCACCTCCTAGTTGATCACCAGCGTCCGCGTCTCGGCGGGCTGGGGGTAGGTCTTCGGGGGGTCGTTCGGGTGCTGCATCTCTTCCGGCCGCCGGGTCGTGAAGGACTCCGCGGCGATGCGGACGGTATAGGTCCCCGAGGCCTGCAGGACCACGGGCAGGCTCATGGTCGCCGCCTTCGGGAAGGTGTAGATGGCCGGGAAGCCGCAGTCGGCAGCGGGGTTCGGCCGGGTGGCCTTGACCTGGCCCGCCACGACGATCTCGCGGGCCTGCTCGTCGACCGTGGCCGCGAAGGTCTCGGGCAGGACCGCGTCATGCACCATGACCGGGGCCTCGAGGAAGACCCACGGCTCCAAAGAGACGGTCGCCCCGGCGGAGGCCGGGCTGACGAAGCCCACGTGGAAGATGGGCGCGGGGATCGGCTGGACCATCGTGCAGTCACCCGTGGGAGTGGGGCCGGGCGTCCCGCCCCCGACGGGGCGAAGGGGAAGAATGCTGAGCAAGCTGGGGTCGAGCGTGCAAGCCGCGAGGGCGAAGGTCGAAAGTGACAGGGCAAGCAGGGTATGGAGGCGCATGAGGGCTCCTTTCGCGGGCTTCCTTACGATACCACCCTACTGCCCGACAATCACACGAGCGATCACATGAGTCCCCGATACATGAAAGGGTATCGGGGTACAATTGAACAGCCGCCAGACGCCCGATGGCGCGGCGGTTTCGCGTCTCGACGAAGGGATCCCGCTTGAACTGGAAGGCTGCCCTCATCTGTGCCGTACTGCTTGGCGCGCCTGTCTCAGGCGCGCTTCCGGCATCGGCGCAGGCGCCCGTGGTCGCCCCCCAGGCGGACGCGGCCTGGGCCGACTCCCTGCGGGCGGTGGACGATCTCGTCACCGAGGGCAAGGCGGATGAGGCCCTGCACCGGCTAGAAGCCCTCTTGCAGTCCGCCCCCCAGCTGCGCGCGAGCGAGGTCCACCTGCGCCTCGCCTCCATCTACGCCCAGCGCCGGGAATGGGACGCGGCGATCGCCCACGGCCAGGACGCCATCCAGGCCTGGCCCGAAAACGGCTGGATCTACCTGCCCGTCGCCCGGATCCTCGTCGAGGCGGGGCGCCCGGAGGCGGCGATCGCCCTCTGCACAGAGGCGAGCCAACACGATCCGGCCGTGCGCCTCGCGGCCCAGGACCTCATCTACCAGATCCAGTCGGGCACTATCGGCGGCTTGCCCCCCTCGAGCGCTCCCAGCCCCCAGCCCGCTCCCGCGCGGAACGTCCCCTTCTCGTGGCTCCTCGCGGTGCTCGTCATCCTGCTCGTCCAGATGGGCGCCATGATCCTCTGGCTGCTGCGCCGCCAGCGCCGCCAAGCTCCCCCGGAGCCCGCCCCCGCGCCGGTGCCTTCCCGGGTCGAGCAGACCGGGCCGGTCACCTACGGGCCGGTGGGCGTGCGCCTGCGCGAGCCGGGCGACATCATCGAGCACTACAAGATCCTGCGGGTGGTGGGCTCGAGCCTGCACTCGGTCCTCTACTGCGCCGAGGACACCAAGCTCAAGCGCCAGGTCGCCCTCAAGCAGGTGGGCGCCGGGGCCGCGGCGTCGGATGCGGTCATGAGCCGCTTCCAGAAGGAAGTGCAGAGCCTCATCGCCCTCTCCAATCACCACGACGGCGTCGTGAAGGTCTACGACTTCCTCGAGCCCGCCACGCTCGTCACCGAGTGGGTGGAGGGCAACAACCTCGAAGAGAGCCCGCAGCTGACGGCCGACGCCATCCTGGCCATCGGCATCGCGCTCTGCGACGTGCTCGCCTTCGCCCACGAGCGGGGCATCGTACACCGGGACATCAAGCCCTCCAACGTGATGCTCACGGCGCACACCAAGCACGTCAAGCTCTTGGACTTCGGCATCGCCAAGAACACGTCCCTCGGCACCTCCAACCTGACGCTGGACGCCAACGTGCCCATCGGGACGTTCACCTACATGCCGCCCGAGCAGTTCGCGGCCCCCAACCAGGCCAAGCCGCCCGCCGACATCTACTCGCTGGGCCTCACGCTGTACCGGCTCATCACCTCGGAGATGCCGACCGAGCCGTGGCTCGGGCCCCGGACCTTCGGCTTCGTGCCGCCGGACCAGTTCCGGCCCATCACCAAGGACAGCCCGGGGGTGGTCATGTTCCTCGAGCAGGCCAACCTGCCCCTGGCGCATGCCTCCTGGATCGACGAATTGAACGCCATCGTCCGCCGCGCCTTCGAGGAGAACCCGGTCGATCGCTACGCGGACGCCCTTTCCTTCAAGCGGGCCCTCGAGGGGGTCTGGCACAAGATGGAGGCCCTCCGGCTCGGGTAGGCTCCCACCATTCGGGGGTAGGATACATTGAACCCACCCCTGCTGGACGGAAGGAGTCGCTGCCCGCATGGCTCAGATCATCGTCGCTGGAAACCCGGTCAACGAGTTCGAGAAGACCGTCGCCCGCACGCTAAGCCACCTGGGTGAGGGCTTCGTGGCGCTCACCAACGTCATCCTGCCCGGCTACTACCACAAGCAGAGCAACATCGAGATCGACATCATCCTGCTGTCGACCCATGCGGTGTATGCCATCGAGACCAAGTACTGGCAGGGTGAGGTCAAGGGGCATGTCAACCAGAAGAACTGGGTGGTGTACCGCGACGGCAACCCGCCGCACCAGATCGAGAACCCGCTCCAGCGCTGCGAGATGAAGGCCAAGACCCTCAACACCATCCTCTCGCGGTGGAACTCCGGCCTCATGGGCAAGCTCAAGACCAAGGCGCTCATCGTCGTGCCGCCGCACACGCCCATGGCCGTCGAGAACCCCACGGACATCGACCTCATCTCGCTGGAGGGCCTCTTGCCCTACATCGAGGCGGACGCCAAGAAGATGAGCCACGAGGCCACGGACACGCAGGTCCGGGACATCGCTCAGCTGCTGGTCGGCAGCAACCTCTCCATGGAAGAGGCCCTGCCCTTCGAGAACTACCGGATCGCGGAGGTCCTCAAGAGCTCGCCCCGATCGGTCTCCTACAAGGCCATCAACGTCATCACCGAGCGCCAGGTCTTCATCAAGAAGCTCGTCTCGGACGTCAACCTGCCGCCGGACAAGCTCGCGTTGTGGCGCAACCGCGCGGTGCGCGAGGCCCGCGCGACGGCCAAGCTCTCGCACCCCAACCTCGTGACGATCCTCGACGTCCTGGAGGACGAGGGCAACCTCTACATCATCTCCGAGTGGGTGGAGGGCTTCAACCTCATCGACCAGATCGGCTCCTTGACCTGGCGGCAGGCCACGGGCTTCGTGGCCCAGGCTGCCGCGGGCCTCAACGCCGCCCACCAGGCCAACCCGCCCGTGGTGCACCGCAACGTCACGCCGGCCTCCATCCGGGTGTCGGACGAGATCGTCAAGGTCACGAACTTCTCGGGCGCGCGCATCGAGGGCGACCCCTCGATCGTCTTCACCGAGGCCATCCACGGTCGTGATCCCGCCTACTCGGCGCCGGAGCTCTTCAGCAACGCGTCGGCCGCCGATCCGCGCAGCGACGTCTACGGCCTGGGCGCCACCCTGTATCACCTGGTGACGGGCACCAAGCCCGAGAGCTTCATCTCGCGGACCATCAACAAGCCGCCCAGGGAGCTGAACCCGGACCTCCCCGAGGCCCTGAGCGACGCCATCGTCAAGGCCATGAACCCGTTGCCCAACGGCCGGTACGCCACGACCCAGGAGTTCCGCGAGGTCCTCAGAGCCACCCTCGCCTAGTCCGCCCCCTTCGCCCCCGGCCGATGGCCGGGGGCTTTTTGCTGCCCGGAAAACGGCCGAGGGGCGCCACGACAATAAATAAAGGTTGTCCTCAGCTTAGACCCGCCTTAAGAAACTTGGCGCGTAGGTCGGCGGATAACACCCGAGGAACACCCGCCGTGTCTTCAGAGGGAGCGCCACGTTGAAGAAATTCCGCCTTCTTGCCGGATCCCTGATCCTCTCGGTCCTCGCCGGCTGCGCCGCGCCGACCTCGTCTCCTTTGGGGCTCACGCCCACCAGCGGCACGTCGGACTTCCGCGCGAACGGCACCTCCAAGCGCGAGGTGGTCGTCAAGTTCGCCAGCAAGAGCGGCATCCGCCTGAACGGCTACAAGGCGCGCCGGAGCATCGACGCCCTCAACGCGGCCATCGTCGAGGTGCCCGCCACCAAGTCGCCCGAGGACGTGCTCGCGGAGTTCGCCCAGAACCCGAACGTCACCTACGCGGACTTCGTGAACCGGGTCGAGAAGGAGGACGTCGACGAGAAGACCTACAAGACGGCTCCCAACGACCCGCGCCTCAAGGACCAGTACAACCTGCGGGCCATCAACGCGCTGGACGCATGGAAGACGACGGCGGGCGCCAAGCGCACCATCATCGCCGTTATCGACTCGGGCACGGAGCTCGACCACCCGGATATCAAGTCGCAGATCGTGCAGTCCTGGAGCGTGCTGACCCGCAAGTCCGAGCTGACGCCGGGCAGCGGTCACGGCAGCCACTGCCTGGGCATTTTCGGGGCGGCGGCCAACAACGGCGAGGGCATCGCGGGCGTGGCGCCCGGCTGCGGCATGATGGCCGTGCAGATCTCGGACCGCGCGACGGGCCAGGGCTCGGATGCCACGATCGCGGAGGGCATCATCTGGGCGGCCGACCATGGCGCGACGGTCATGTCCATCAGCCAGGGCATCTACAAGCCCTCGAAGGTGCTGGAGGACGCGCTCCAGTACGCCCTGAACAAGGACGTCGTCATCTGCGCGTCGGCGGGCAACAACAACGCGGAGAACGATCCGAAGAAGGCCCCGCACCTGCCCTCGACCTATCCGGGCGTCATCGAGGTGGCGGCGACGGACAGCAGCAACAAGAAGGCCAATTTCTCGAACTGGGGCAACACGGTGACGGTGGCGGCGCCTGGCGTGGACATCCTCTCGACGGTGCCGGGCAAGAAGTACGAGCTCATGAGCGGCACGTCGATGGCCGCGCCCTGCGCGGCCGGCGTGGTGGGTCTCATCCGTTCGCGGTTCCCGAACTTCAACCGGGAGCAGGTGCGGGAGCATCTGATCAAGACGGCCAAGGACCTGGGCGAGCCTGGGTTCGACAAGTACTACGGCCACGGCCTGGTGGATGCTGCTGCGGCGGTCAAGTAACCCAATCGAATCACGAAGGGCCGCCCGGTTGGGCGGCCCTTTTTGAATGGCGTGCTCTTGTGCCCTACATGCACATGAGGAACCGTTCGTTCCTTCGAGAGCCTCAGGACGAACGGTTTTATTGTTGGCGGCTTGAGTGGACTTCTCATGAGCTCAGACGCGATCCCTTGAGACCCACAACCATCCCGTTCACCCTGAGGCTCTCGAAGGGCGAACGGTTCCCTATGTGCATGCGCCTAGGGCGAGATCACCCGGATCCGGTTGTTGTTCCGATCCCCTACATACACCAGCCCATCCGGCCCCACGGCGATGCCGAAGAGCTCGTTGAACTGAGCATTCGCTCCCGCCCCGTCCGCATAGCCCCGGGTGCTGCCCGCCACGACCACCGACGTCTTGTCCGGCCGGATCTTCACCACCCGGTGGTTCTGGCTATCGGCGACGTAGAGGCTGCCGTTGGCATCCAAGGCCAGGTCATGCGGCCTGTTCAGGATCGCCGGATCCCCGTTTCCGAAGTAGGTCGTGACCTGGCCGTTCTCGATCTTCCGGATCCGGTTGTTGTACATGTCCGAGACGAAAACCACGCCCTGGGGACTCACCGCCACCCCGATCGGATACTGGAAGACCGCGTCCACCGAGGCCGTCGCGTCGATGAACCCTGGCAACCCCTTGCCCGCGTAGGTCATGACGACGTTGCCGCTGGCCTCGATCTTGCGGATCTTGGAGTTCATCCAATCCGCGACGAAGACCGAGCCCGAGGCGTCCACCGCCAGACCGTGCGGGGAATAGTAGGTAGCTGGGCCCAAGAAGAGAAGCTGATCCGAGGCTCCGGATGCCCCGGTGCCCGAAAAGGTCGTCACGGCCCGCGACGCGAGGTCGACCTTGCGGATCTGGTGGTTGCCCGTCTCGCTGACGAACAGGTTCCCCTTCCCATCCAGCGCCACGCATACCGGCGAGTTGAACTGGACCGCATCCCCCACGCCGTTGATGTTGCCCCAGCGCTCGGAGCCCACCACCGTCGTCACGTCCCCGCTGGGCGAGACCTTGCGGATCCGGTGGTTGTCCCGGTCGGCCACGTAGACCGTGCCGTCCTGGTCCACCGTGAGGCCGTTCGGATAGGCGAACTTGGCCGCGCTGCCGCGCCCGTCGGCGAATCCGGCCACCCCACCCGCGAGCGTGTTGACCACCGGCCCGTTGAAGGCCTCCAGCGATCGCGTCGCCGCCTTGACCCCGCTCAGCACGCTCAGCATGGCCCGGCCGGGGCTCGCGAAGGTGACGGCCCCATTGCTGTACGTAGCAGCCGTGCCGTCCACCCCCCAGGTGACGCTCGGGCTCTCGACGACCGCGCCGTCCCGCTCGTAGGCCGTCACCGTGTAGGGCTGCGCCCGGCCGGCCTTGAGGTAGGCCACCTCCGGGCTCACCACCAAGCGATCGATCACCTTGAAGGACGTCGCGTTGCTGCGGATGCCCGAGACCGTGACCACCACCGCCCCGGAAACAGCCGCGTCCGGCACGGCCACCCGGATGGTCTGGTCGTCGAGCCGTTCGGGGTTGGCCGCGATCGCCCCGCCGAAGGACACGTCGAAGGTCTCGCCCGTCGAGGCCCCGAAGTACTCGCCCGTGAGGGTCACGAGGCTGCCGGGGCCTCCGTTGCCCTGGCTGAGCGAGGACACGACGGGAGCCGTCACGGACATGGGGATGTCCGCGGTGGTCGTCACCTTCTTGGACTGGACGCGCACGTCCGTGGCGTTGCCGCGGCCCAGGCCCTGCTTGGTCGCCACCAGATCGAAGGTGCCCACCGCCACGTTGGAGAGCGTGAACATGCCCGTCGCGTTGGTCTTGGCCAGGTACGACGTGCCCGGGATGAAGACGTCCACGCCCGTGAAGTCCGTGACCGTGGGCGCGCTCGGCGCCGTGACCCGACCCGAGATGGTGCCCGTGTAGGCCAGCTGCAGCGTCAGATCGTTGGCTCCGGCGTCCACCTTGAGGCGGATGGCCTTCACGTCGTTCGAGAGCACGGCTTCCACGTTCAAGGGCAGGCCGGTGCCGCTCGCGAGGGTGAAGCGCCCGTCGATGTCCGTGACGGTCTTCAGCTCGTCGGCCTGGATGCCGTACTTGGAGCCGTTGTGGCTGATGAGGCTGCCCGTGTTGTTCGAGACGAGGCTGCCGGTGTTGTTGGAGACGATATAGCCCTGCACCTCGACGCCCGCCGCGGGCTTGCCGTCGAGGCCGAGCACCTGGCCCGCGTAGGTCTTGGCCTCGGAGGCCACCTTGGTCGCCCCGTTGGGATTGCCGAGCGTCCCCAGCATCCCCGGCGTGCAGCCGATCAGCAAGCCGCTCAGCAGGACCGTCGCCAACTTACGAAGCATCCGTCGCACCGTCTTTCCAGGCCCAAAAAATTACCAACTAGAAACGCTTGTTCCCAAAAAAAGCGCTCCGTTACCCAACGGCCGCATGGCCGCCCGGAGGGCTCTGCGTGAAAAAGCGCGCCCCGCCGCCTTCATCGCGAGGGAACCCCCGTAGGGCATTGGCACCCAATGGACTTTTAATGAAGTTTTATCCAGCAAGCAATCAAGGATTGGCGGCCGTCCGGGGATATGGGGAGAGACTGCTTGACCTGATAGCAATCGTCCCCAGTTAATGACAAGGAGAGCATCATGACCATGAGCCCGATCGGGGGTCCCGGCGCCCAGCCCCAGCCCGTCCGCAAGCCCACTCCCGAGGAGCAGGCCAAGGCCAACGAGACACTTGGTGAGATTGCCGGCGCCACGGCGGCCGGAGCCCTAGCTGGTAGCATCGTTCCTGGGGTCGGGACCGCTCTGGGAGCCGCCGCGGGCTTCGCCTTCGGCGTGGTGAGCAACCTGGTCGAAGGGGCCATCGACTCCATGACGGGTGGCGACCAGCAGGCCGCCCCTCCGGGCGCCGACTTCCAGGGCGCCGGCGCGGCCCCGGCCTTCGACCAGGAGCGTTACGACGCGATCGCCCAGATGTACCGCGACATCCTCGGCCGCGAGCCGGATCCGGGCATCCAGGGCTGGATGGACAGCGGCAAGCCGCTCGATCAGGTGCGCCAGGAGATCGCCAACAGCCCCGAGGCCCAGGCGAAGGCGGCCGCGGCCGGTGCCGCCGCCGTCCTCGCCGCCCAGGAGGCCACCAAGAACGTGGGCCAGGCCGATCCCGAGATCGACGCCGCCTTCGCCCAGCGTGACAAGGACGGCGACGGCGTCCTCAAGGGCGCCGAGCTCCAGGGCATCGACGGCATCGACAAGCCCTGGCTCAATCCCAACTTCGACGAGGGCATCGACGGCGGCACCATCACCAAGGAGCAGTTCGCCCAGCGCTCCAACGAGATCAAGCAGGTGGCGCAGCCCGCCTACGAGGCCGAGCAGGCCGCCAAGCTCAAGGAGTTCAAGGACTTCCTGCTCACGGACACCATCTTCAAGAACGGCGTCAACACGGCGACCGACGGCAAGTACAGCGATCCCGGCATCCTCAAGGCCGTCGGCGACTTCTACGACGCGGGCAAGACCAAGGGCCTGAGCGACGACGAGATCAAGACCGCCGTCAAGGAGTTCGACAAGGCGTTCAGGGCCTGGCAGCAGGACACCAGCTCGCCCCGTCCCACCCCGGACCAGTTCCTGCAGCACCGCTACAAGCTGTCGGTGATGTAGCCCGAACCGGACACCCCTTCGAGAGGCAAGCGATCGCTTGCCTCTCGACCTTTGCGCGGGTCGCTTGACGGGTATAATGCCAAGCGTCCCTCTGTCGACCGGGCCCGGAAGTACGCGTGACCGATCCGACTCCCCGAAAGCCAGCGCCCCCCACACCGGGAGCCCCGAAGGGCCACCCCGCGGTCCACGTGCGGCGGCCTGCCAACAAGCCGGTCGAGCGCCTGCTCGATCGCGAGAAGTGGCAGCAGTTGAGGGCCGACGCCCAGAAGTACGTCGACCTCTTCGATCAGATGGACCAGAACCTCGCGGGGCGCATGAAGATGCTGCGCTTCATCCACGACCTCGCCAAGATCCCGCAGCCCATGTGGGAAGGCTCCCTCCGGAGCCTCCGCGCCGACCACGCGACCATGGTCCGGGCCGTCTTGCAGCGCATGGGCTCGGACGCGGGCGTCGGCAAGCGGATCCGGATCGCGCTCGAGCGCTACGACGACGCGGCCCAGGTCGTCCAGGAGACCCGCGCCTTCCTGAGCGTCGAGAGCACGCTCGAGGCCGAGAACATCCACGCGGTGCTCGAGATCCTCAACCGCATCGGCACCCAGGAGTCGGCCCGGCGGCGGGAGCTCATCGCCGACTTCGACCTGGCGAAGGTCAAGTCCAAGCTCTTTCTGCTGACGACCTACGATCTGCTCTTCAAGAGCGATCCCGTGCTCAACCAGATGTTCCCGCCCATCGAGCGCGAAGCGAACGTCCTCAAGCCGGTGAGCAACTCCCAGCCGAACGGTGCGAGCGAGAAGCCACCGCGTCCGGCTCCCAAGCCCGTTCAGACCCTTCCGACGCCTCCGCCCCAGGAGGGGCTGCTTCAGGGGTTCCTCAAGAAGATCAAGCGGGACTAGCCCAGGGCCGAGATCGCCCGATCCAGGAAGGCCTCGGGGGCTTCAGCAGCCCGCCACTCCACCACGGCGATCGCCGCCTCGAAGCTCCACAGCTCGGTACCGGCGTCGTCGCAGATGGCAAGCTCCGACAGGTGCTTGCGCAGCCGCTCCGAGAAGATCTCGGCGCCCACCGCGGGCGTCTGCGGCATCACGATGGCGAACTCGTCGCCGCCCAGCCGGCAGAGCACGTCCGTCTTCCGGCACTTGCCGGCCAGCTCCTCGGCGATCTGCCGCAGCATGGCATCGCCCGTCTCGGTGCCGAAGCGCTCGTTGAGCTCACCCATCCGCTCGGGATCCAGCACCATCAGGGAGAGGGGCTGCTGGTAGCGCGACGCCTCCCGGATCTCCTGCGCGAGCCGGTCCGACAGGTAGTCGGGCGTGAAGAGGCCCGTCAGCTCGTCCACTTTAGTCGCGTCGCGCTGGTCGTCGATGAGCTGCAGCGCCTTCTCCAGCCGGGACGAACGGACGAGCTGCTGCTCCCGCCAGTCGAGGGTGTCGAGGGCGATCGCCGCCTGGGCCCCGATGGCCTCGAGCACCGAGACCTCGGAGGGCGTGAACACGGGCTGCTGGCCCGCGCGCTCCAGGTAGAGCACCCCGCAGAGGCGGTGGTTGGCCATGAGGGGCAGGGCCAGGCGGCTCACCCGCTCGGCGTCCACCTCGGTGGCCGAGCGTCCCGTCTGGCGCGCCCGCTCGACGAGGGAGGCTCCTTCCTGCGGCCCGCCCTGCGTGAGCACGGCCTGCAAGGGCTCCCCGAGGAGGAGCGAGCCCTGCTCCGATCGTCCGACCGAGAGGACCTCCTGGAGGATGACGCGCTCGATCTCCGCGCGCTCCAGCTGAGCGGAGACCAGACGGCTCAGCTCCTGGATGGCGGAGAGCAGCTTGGTGCGTTCCTGGGCCTCCTCGAAGCGGCGGGCGTTGGCGATCGCGAGCGCCGCGAACCCCGCGAGCCCCTCCACCAGGTGCAGGTCGGCCTCGCTGAACTTGCGGTTGACGCTCTGCTGGTCCAGGTACAGGAGGCCGATGACCGCGTCGTCCACGAGCAAGGGGACGCAGATGACGGTCCGCAGATCAAGCGCCATGACGCTCTTGGCCGCGGCGAAGCGCGCGTCGGACTGGGCGTCTGCCACCCAGATGGAGCGGCGCTCGCGCAGGGCGGCATCGGCGAAGGAGCGGCTGAAGGCCATGAGGCTCGCGTCCCCTTCGAGGCGCGGCCGAACGAGAAGACCGCCGAGGGCTCCGTCGGAGTCGACGAGCATGATCATGCCCCGCTCCGCGCGGGTGATGCTCATGACCTGATCGATCACCCGGTCGAGGACCTCACGGTAGCTGAGGGTTCCCGTCACCATGCGGCCAAAGTCCGCGACCACCGAGGCCATGGAGCGATCGTGCCCGGCCTGCGGGGCCTCGGCCGCAGCGAGCGGACGCTGGTAGCGCGCCCGGAAGCTCTCCTGGAGGTCCTCGGGCAGGGTCCCGAGCAATCGGGCGAGGCTCGCCTCCGAGGCTCGCCAGACGAGCTGCGCGTCCTCGGCGGGATCCCACTCGGCGAGGCCGCGAGCGGCGTCCGCCGCCACGAGCGTCAGTCCCAGGCGCACGGCCTCGACCTGGGCCTCGCGGTACAGGTGCGCAGCCTCGTGTACCCGGCCCTCTTTGACGAGCAGCGCCGCTTCGAGGAGCATCGCCCGGGCGCCGAGAGCCTGCATGCCGGTCTCTGCAATGGCGGCCTTGGTCTCGGCGAGCTGTATGCGCGCTGTCTCCGTGGCGACGGGCAACTCGAGAGCCGTGCGGGCGAGCCGCACCCGCGCGATCGCGCCCATGGCCCGCGTCTCCTCGGCTCCGGATAGGGCCTTGTCGAGCGATTGGATGGAACGCCGGCGATCGCCCAGCTGTCCGTAGGCCTCGCCCTGGGTCACAAGCATCAGGAGGTCGAACTCGGAGATACCGGTTTCTGCGCTGAGCGCCAGGCCCGTGCGGAGGCTCTCCAGGGCCCCGAGGCGATCGCCCGCCGCCAGGAGGACCTGGGCGTGGAAGGCCTCGGCTACCAGCGCCAGGTACTTGCTCTCCAATTCATCCGCGAGCGCACGGGCACCCCGGGCATCCTCCAGGGCGGTGGCCAGCTGGCCGAGCTCGGCCCTGACGCGTGCCCGCAGAGCGAGCGCATAACCCTTGAGGAACTGGTCGCCCGCGGCCTCGGCCATGTCGAGGGCTTCTGACAGGCGCGAGAGCGCCGGGTCCAGCGCCCCCGCCTCTGCGTCCACCTGCGCGAGGTTCAAGAGAGCGGTGATCTCGTCGTTGCGCGCCGCCCCGAGCTCCCGGCACAGGGCGAGGTTGCGCTCGAAGGTCTCGTGCGCCTCGGGGTAGCGGCCGAGCGCCATCTGGGCGTTGCCGAGGAACATGTAGGCGTCGTTGAGGCCCACCCGGTCCCCGAGCTCCGTGCGGATCGCGAGGGCTTCCTGGAGGTAGGCGATCGCCTGCTCCGCCTGGCCGGGCTCGGCGACCTTGTAGTAGCCGAGCAGCCCCAGGGCCTCCGCCTCGAAGCCACGCGCATGCCCGGCGCGCGCCAACTCCAGCGCACGCTGGGCGGCCACCTCGGCCTGGGCCATGTCCCCGGTCAAGCTGTGGATCCGGGAGACCGTCGTCCAGGCACGCGCCCCCTCGCCGGGAAGGCCTTCCTGGGCGGCGGCGTCGGCACCGGACCGAGCGAAGGACAGGGCCTCGTCGAAGCGCGAGAGCATCTGGCAGACGAGCGATAGGCTCGTCTTGAGGTGCGCGGTTCGGCCGTTCCGGTGCTCCAGGGCCTCGCGGTAGCATGCCTCGGCCTCGGCGAGGTCGCCCCGCATGCGCAGGAGGTCGCCCCTCAGCTCCTGGACCTGCGAGCGGTCGTCACCCGCGGCAAGCTCCAGAGTCGACGCGAGGAGACGCTCCGCCTCCTGCAGCCCGTAGCGCCCGAGCAAGAGGCGGGCACCCTTGATGGCGAACGGCAGGGCCCTTTGCGGCTCGCCGGCCGCCAAGAGGTGGAAAGCGAGATCGGGGGCATCGTCCTCGGCGGCCCGTGCTTCCAGGCCGGCCGCGATCGCCCGGTGCAGCTCCTCGACGGCACAGCCTTCGAGCAACACGGGAGCCATGGCCGGCTGCGCCAGGCGCATGCCCCACTCTCCCTCGCTCAGGAAGGCCTTCTGCCGAAGACCGGCGGCCGCCGCGACGAGCGGGCCCTCTTCCCAGCCCAGCCAGGCCCCGACATCTATCAATGCGCGCGGCTGGCGTAACAGCGCAAAGGCCCGGACGAGCGACTTCTCGGCCTCGGACAGCTCCTCCGCCCTGCGCCGGATCAAGCCCTGAGCACCCTCGGGCAGCTTGGCCCGGGCCCAGTCGACCTTGTCCGTCCGCCACAGGTCGCCCTCGCGGGGGATGGCGTCTTGCTTCACCAGCTCGGCGAGCAGCGCCTCGACCAGCAGCGGGCTACCGCCGGAGCGCTCGACGAGGCCCGCCGCGAGCAAGGGCGAGACCTCGGTCAGTCCCAGCGACCGCGCGGCAAATTCGCCCACTTCCACCTCGGAGAGCGGCCCCAGGCAAAGCGCGTCGGCGCTTCCTTCGTCGGTGGACGCGAGCAGAAAGCCGACCCGCAGGTCCCGGCGATCGATTAGCCCCGAGACGACGCTGCGACTGGCCTCGTCCGCCGCCTCCCAGTCGTCGATCGCGATGACGAGGGGCAGTCGGCCTGCCGCCGCCTGCACGAGCTCCTGCCAGGCTCCCTGGCGCGCGAGCATCGCCGAACGCGGGTCCAGGACATCACCCGCTTGATCTAGGACGCGTCGAATGCCTTCCAGGGTGGCCGCATCCGCGACCATCGACTCGAGCTTGCGGCGCAGCGGCGACAGCGATCCCAGGGGCTGCGCCGTCGGCTCGGCCGTCGTGGAGACGACCGTGCGGCCAGCGACCTGCAGACGGGACGCCACCTCTTGCAAGAGCCGGCTCTTGCCAATGCCCAAGGGGCCCGCAACGACGGTGCTGGTGAGTTGCTCGCCGCCCAGGCGCCCGACGAGTGTCTCCAGCTCCGACACCCGGCCCACGAAGGGCGCAGGAAGAAGACCTGCGGACGCCCCCGGCTCGAGGCCGAGCATGCGCAGGGCCGCGGCAGGCGATGCCGGGCGGTCCTGAGGGGCCTTGGCGAGCATCGCGTCGATCAAGGCTGCCAGGTCCGAGGGAACGCCGGTCACGCGCTCGGCAAGCGGAACCGGTGCCTCATGCAGGTGTGCCTGCAGCAACTGCACGGCGGACTCCGCCGCGAAGGGCGGGTGCCCGGCGAGGAGGTGGTAGAACACGGCTCCCAGGGCGTAGAGGTCTGACCGTCCGTCGAGGCGATCGCACCGAACGGCCTCCGGCGCGAGGTAGAGGGGCGTTCCCTGCACGGAGCGCGGCTGCGCGCCCACGGGGACCGCGAGGCCCAGGTCCATGAGCTTGAGAGCGCCATCGGCTCCCAGGCGCAGGTTGTCCGGCTTGAGGTCGCCGTGGATCAGGCCGCTCGCATGCAGATAGGCGAGGCCTTCCAGAGCTTGTACGAGGTACGTGCGGGCGACCTCGGCCCGAAGCGGGATCTGCTCCTCGAGCCCCGGCCCGGGGACCACTTCCATGGCCATGTAGAGGCGATCGTCCGCGAGGGCGCCGAAGTCGTAGGCCGCGACCACGCGCGGGTGAGCGACCCGGCGCATGGTGAGGAACTCTTCGCGGAAGCGCACACGGGCCTCGGGCGAGTGGGCGAGCTCCTGGCTGAGGACCTTGAGGGCGACCTCTTGGCGGGTCTGGCGATCGACGGCCAGGAACACCTGCCCCATCCCGCCCTCTCCCAGGGGGCGGACCAGCTCATAGCGGCCACCGAGCTCTTGGCTCATCGCCGGATCCTCGAGACGTACATGCGAAGCCTCCGTTTAGAACACATTACTGTGTTCTACCCGACGGCTCGCCCAGTCTCTCCCCGGGCGAGCGAGGAAGCGGAAACCAGTCCTGGGTGGTACGGATCCCGCTAGCGGGTCAGCGCCTGCGTCATGGCATCCAGGGTCAGAAGGCTCTCCGTGCCGTCGATGAAGCTCACCTTCCCGCGCCAGGTCGACGCCGAGAAGTCGATCGTGCCCTCGAAGGTCCCGACCATCCGGTCTTCGCCGTCCAGCACCTGGCCTCCCGTCCGCATGGTCCGCTCAGCCGCTTGCGGCTCGAACGCGTCGAGGGCCAGGAGAACCAGTCGGCTGCCGTCCGCACGGTGCAGCGCCACCCGGATGGCCGAGTCGGGCTCGACCGCCTGAAGTAGATTCCGTCCGGAATCCGGGGTGCCCGTCACCCGCACCACCGTCGACAGGTAGCGCCCATCGGCGAGCGTGACCCTGGTTTCGTCCGAAAAGGCCATCACCTCGAGGCTCTGGGTGCCGGCTCGCGTCTGGAGGAAACTGTGGCCGCTCGGCAAGCGACCCGACAGCTGCTGCCGATACACCTCATCGCCAGAGGCCATGCGCCTCACCGAACGCACCTGCTGGTTGGCGAAGCTCGTCGAGCCGCCACCGGGCGTGAAGGTGATGCTCTCGGTCGCCTCCTGGAGTTCGTCGTCCCCGACGAAGCGCAGGACGGCGCTCCGCTCCCGGACGTAACGCCCGACCGGCCGGATCGAGGAAGTGACGACGTCTTCAATCATGTCGTCCGTCCCGCTCCACTCGCCGTCCACCGCGCCCGCCTCCCGCTGGTAGTACATGGTCAGCGAGCCCTCTTCGAGCAGTTCATCCGCCACGCTGCTCACGAGCGTGAGGCCCTGGAACATGCCCGCTCCGCCTTCCGGCGCCCGGTAGCCCTGCTCGATGGCGAAGCTCCAGCGGAGGCTGCCGGCGGGCTCGCGCATGCGGGAGCCCGCGTCCGCGATCTCGAACTCGTCGAGGGGGACCCACGAGGCCGTCGACTCGGGAATGGCGAAGATGCCGAATCTCGCCGGGGTGGATCCCAGGCTGACGGTACCGCCCGCCCCTTTGAGGGCCGCCAGCGCCGACAGGGCCGAAAGTTGCTGGAGGTCGGACACCGACGTCCTCGTCAGGGGTGCCACCGTCGTCAGCGGCGGCACGGTGGTCAAGGGATTGTCACCCTGCGATCCGGTAGGCAGCGATCCGTTGGGCATCGCGAGCGGCGTACAGCCGATGAGGGAGAGCGCCACGATCGATAGTAGAAAGCAGTGCAACGACTTGCAGGGCATCCGAATAATCCTCGTCAAACCTAGTAGCGGCCTCGCTTTTGTACCCAAGCCAGTCCGCTAATATAGGCCTGACGCTAAGATCAGGGAATGATTCAGCGCAAGTCCTTGAGAAGCAGGTAGGTGATGGACCCCGTCGCGTTGAGGGTTCCCGCGATCGCCTCCGCCTCCGGCCCGCCGCCCCAGAAGGTGTCCACCCGCCCGATGCCCTTGATGGCCGAGCCTGTGTCCTGGTCCAGGACGAAGCGGCCCGTCTCGGCGAGGCCCCTGGGCTTGAGGTCCGGACCCAGCATCTGCCGGGGATAGCTCAGGTAGGCGATCGCCCCTGCGGGCGAGACCTTCTTGTCGGTCGCGACGGACCGCCCCGGCGTGAGCAGGACGCCGGCCGAGCCGAACGGACCGGACTCCGCCAGCCGGAAGAACACGTAGCTCTCGTTGCGCACGAGGTAGCCGTGCAGCTCATCGGGCTTCGCCGCGAAGTACTCTTGGATGGCTGGGATCGAGATGCGCTCCCGGGGGATCTTGCCGTCGCCGACCAGGAGCTTCCCGAGACTGGTGTAGGGACGTCCGTTCGAGCCCGCGAAGTTCACGGGCTGGATGCGTCCATCCTCGAACCGCAGGAGCCCCGAGCCCTGGACCATCAGGAGGAAGCGCGCGAACTCGTCCTTGACCCAGGCGATCTCCAGGCGCTTGCCGTTCAGCGCCCCACGATCCTCGATGTCGAGGCGCGAGTGGTAGGGGACCAGGCGCCCCTTTTCCATGCGTCCGAAGATGCTCTCGCCGGACAGCTGCGGCCGGAAAGCCCCGAGATCCACGCGCATCAGATCCGAAGGCGGCTTGTAGAGGGGGAAGCGGAAGGTCTTGTCCCGCTTCCGGCGAGCCTCCAGCAGGGGTAGGTAGTAGCCCGTCACGTGCGCCGACTGGGAGGCGGGCAAGAGCTCGAACTCCTCGCGGAGCTTACGCTCGAACTCGGGCGTCCCCCACGACTCCTTGACCAGGCGGTGGAAGGCTTCGCTCGTCTTGCGCAGGGCCTCGCGGGTGACGGGGCGATCGCCCAGCACGAACCTCGTCCCCGGATCCTTGGCCAGGTACGACCACTGGCGCTCCAGGGCGATGAGCAAGGAGTCCTTGTCCGCGTCGTCCCGGAAGGTCGGCTCGGCGGCCATCGCGGGGGCGATCGCCACCTGTACGGCCAGGAGGGCCACGGCGAACGCATGACGAACTCTTAATGCGAGCGAATTCACTTTTAATGAGCGTTTAGTCAAGCCACACACCCTCCGCGGGGAAAGATTAATTAGAAGCATCCAGGAAAGGTGGACCACCGATGGAGCCCATCCGCGCCAGTTCGATCGACCCCAACATCTTACCCAAGGCGGCCGCGCCTGCCACGGAGGCCGCCATGATCGCGGCGGCCGCGCCTGCCGGCGAGGCGGTCGCCCCGCTCAACCAGGACAGCGCAGCGGTCGGCGGCGGCATCGTGTCGTCCATGTCCCTGCAGCACATGCAACTGGCCGAAGATATCAACCGCAAGCTCATGAAGGCGGCGCGCGGCGACACCGACTTCGACATGTGCTTCCTCAACACCTCCCCGCCCCCGAGCGCCCAGCCCGCGGCCCAGCCTGGGCAGCCCGGCCAGAGCGTCCAGCAAGACTCCGGCGGTGGCGGCGGCGATGGTGGCGGCGGGGGCGATCCCCTGGTCTTCGACCTCAACTCGGACGGCGACACCAACGCCACGGTCGACCAGCACGGCATCGACGTGGACGGCCTCAAGCACACCAAGTGGGCCGAAAAGGGCGACGGCGTGCTCGCCATGGGCGACGAGCCCCTGGACACCGAGGGCGGCAAGTACAAGGACGCCTACGAGAACCTCCGCGACAAGGCCGCCCTGGCCGGCATCGACGTCTCCAAGGGTTACCTGGACAAGGCCGACCTCCAGAAGCTCGAGGATCAGGGCCTCACGATGCTCGTCAGCAACGGCGACGGCACGAACCAGGCCATGAAGCCCACGGAGCTCGGCATCACGCAGATGAGTCTCGGCGGCCAGAAGGTCGATCAGCGCGACTCGGCCGGCAACCGCATCACGGAGCAAGGCTCCTTCGTGCGGGATGGCAAGACCGAGCTCGTGAACGACATGTGGTTCAACGAGATTTAAGGCATTTCAGGAAAAGTCACGCCGATCTCGTCATCATCGATCACGCCAGGCGCCCACCAATAGGTGCATCCGTAGGCCCTACTCTGGACCCCCGCGTTCGCGAGGGTGACGGGAGCGCCGACTTGCGCCTAAAGGCAGCTCTCCTTCAAGACCTGAAAGACCGCTCCCGTCATTCGCGAGGGTGATGGGAGCGCCGACTTGCGCCTTAAGGTAGCTCTCCTTCAAGACCTGAAAGACCGCTCCCGTCATTCGCGAGGGTGACGGGAGCGCCGACTTGCGCCTTAAGGTAGCTCTCCTACAAGACCTGAAAGACCGCTCCCGTCATTCCCGCGGAAGCGGGAATCCAGCGTCGCCGACTCAGCAGCCTCCGATCGGTACGAGGGCACTCCGACCCCACGAGACAAGCCGACTTACGATACCTCAAACCCGTACAGCTTTCCATCGAACGACGACACCACCACCTGTCCGAGCCCCACGGCCGGGGTGCCCATGATCTGGCCCCCCGTCCGGAACTGGAACAGGGTCCGTCCCGTGGCCGCATCGAACAGGTAGAACCCGCCATCCGCGGACCCCGCAGCCACCCGGTCCTCACCCACGATCGCCGCCCCGCCGATCAGGGGACCACCCGTCGTGGCCACCCAGCGGACCTGGCCCGTCCGACGATCCAAGGCAACGAGGCGCGAGGCGTAGCTGCCCACGATCACGAGATCCCGCCACAACACGGGCGTCGTGTAGAGCCGATGCCCCAACCGACGCTGCCAGAGCAACGCACCGGTCCCGGCATCCAGGGCGTACAGGTTCCCGTCAAAGGAGCCCGTGAAGCACCGCCCCTCGTCATCCACGGCCGCCTTGCCCTTGATCGCGCCACCGGTCGCAAAGCGCCAGCGCTCGGCCCCGGTACCGGCATCCGCCGAGAACAGCACGCCGTCGTTGGCTCCCACGATCACCTGGCCGCGCTCCGCATCCAGCAGCGGCGACCCGTGCATGTACCCGTTGGCCCGCAGCTCCCAGAGGGTCCGGCCGTCGTTCGCATCGACCGCGATCAGGCTGCCGCCCGCCTCGCCGTACTCGATGCCCACGTAGAGGCGATCGCGCGCCTCGTCCACCGCAGGACTGGAGCCGATCCATTGGCCGGGCCGCACCTCCCAGACCAACTCGCCCGTCTCCGCCGAGAGGCAATAAAGGAAACCATCGTAGGCCCCCGCGTACACCCGCCCCTTGTAGAGAACCGGCGACGAGTGGACGCCCCGCTCCGTGTCCCGGACCTGATGGTGCCAGCGCACCTGGCCCTCCTGGTCCAGCGAGAGGATGAGCCCCCGGTCGCTTCCCACGAAGATCGCCTCCTCGCTGAAGCAGGGCGTGGATTTGGGCGCCTGGTACCCACCCCGGTTCACACCGTCCAGGGTCCAGAGCAGGCGGCAGGACTCAGGCTGCTCGGGCACCTGCTGCGAGATCCCGAGCTCGCGGAGCGTGAACAGAGCCTCCAGGGGCACATGCTGCCCTTGCAACCACTGGGCACCCGTGCGCTCGCAATCGATGAGCGCTCCCACGGCCACCGCCTCGGCGCCGGTCGGCTCTAGGGCCTCGAGAGCGGTCTTCTGGGTGTCTCCCGAGTTGACGATGTCGTCCAGGAGCACCACCCGGGCGCCCGGCTTGATGGGCGGACCCTCGATCAGCTTGCGCAGGCCGTCTTCCTTGGGCTCCTTGCGGATGATGAAGCCGTCCACGGGCATGCCGTCCGCGCGGCTCTCGTACATCACGGCGATGGTGAGCGGGTTGGCGGCGAGGGTCATGCCGCCGACCATCTCCGGCTTGTAAGGCTTGATCCGCTCCCAGATCAAGCGGGCGGCGATCTGGAGCCAAGGCCCCGTCAGCAGCAGCTCGCGGCTGTCCACCATCCACTGGTAGGGCTGTCCCTGCTTGTCGAGCCCCTGGCCCAGCTTGAGCGAAACGTCGAGAAGAGCCGCTGCAAGAGCGGCTCTCTGATCGAGGAGGTCGGACTTCAAGTCGCGGGTCGTCATGCTACCGAACGGCGATGCCCTTCAAGCGCTTGCGGAACTCGTCGACGGTCATGCTCTCGAGCCCCTTGTCGTCCTCAATGCGGCGCACCGGGCTCCCCTTGCCGTCGGTCACGGTGCCGGGCGCGTCGTAGTTGCCCCAGGGGTTCCGGAAGTAGACCCGGCCGCCTTCGATCTTGGTGACGAGCACCTCGTGGCCCGAGGGCTTCCACTCGCCCGATCCGCGCCAGTCCATGCCGATGGGCACTTCCTGGCCCTTCTTCACGTAGCTCTCCAGCTTCTCGAAGAGGGGGCCGGTCCCCACGCTCGTGAAGGGCACCTGCCCGAGGACGGGCACCGCCTGGATGGAGCGCCACTTCTCGTTGAAGACGCCGCTCAGGACCTTGACGGTGTCGCCGTTGCTGAGGCCGCCCGGCAGGATGGAGGCCCCGCCCACGCCGTGCTTGTCCTTCTCGTTGCTGTAGTCGAGCAAGCCGTTGCCGTACTCCATCATCGCGGCCTCGAAGAGGCGGCTCGCGTCCGAGCGACCGGAATCGTCCGCGCTCGCCGTTCCGGGCTCACGGCTCACGGTCGCGCCGTTGGCGAGCACCGCCTTTCCGCCGGAGCTCGCGAGGTCGGTGACGAGGCGCGCGTACTCCGCGGGCGAGCGCTTCGCCAGCAGGTACTCGACGGTCGTCACCGTGCAGGTCCCGCGGCCGCCCTGGGAGATGTTGCCGGGGTTCTCGGCCTGCTCGAGGAGGCCGGACAGCAGGTTCATGCGGTTGAGGCCGCTCGCGAGGGGCTGGGTCGAGAGGCGATCCAGGTGGCTGAGCAGGGTCCCGCCCTTGCGCAGGTCCTTGCTGGACAGGAGGCGGCCGTCCTCCAGCAGCTTGGCGAGGGACACCTGGCCCATCCGGTTCGCGCCGAAGAAGACCTTGTCGAAGGACTCGCGCTGCTGGGCCGTAAGCTTGCCGTAGGCCGCGACCTGGCTCGACGTCATGCGGCTCGTAGGCTCGTAGGGGCGCGATCGCTGGAACGAATCCTCGCCGAGCGTCCCGCCGCCCGCCTGCACCGGGGACTTGCCCACCGTGGAGGCAGGGCGCCGCGCGACCAGGGGAGTGACCGCAAAGGATGAGCGCTGGAGCGGGTTCGACATGGAGCCTCCTGACAGCGTCTTTAAACTTCTTGCCATGACTTAACACCCTCTTTATCGTTTCATAACCAAGCCCTCTTTCTTATCGGACGGCTAACCTGAGACTAAGAAATGGTTAAAGCGGTTGTTCATCTGGTATGCAGGCGATTGAGGGGGGAGAAAGAGGGGTAGAATAGGGGCGATGAACGCAATCCTGAAGCCCTTCAACTGGACTCGCATGATTGGCGCGCTGCTGATGGCGCTGGCGATCGCCTTGCCGGCGGTCGCATCGTCCGAGCCCGCGGCCACCAAGCCCGCCCAGAAGGTGGTCGTGCCCGATCCGGTGCCCGGCCAGAACATGACCGACTACCTCAAGCGCTACCCCGCCCTCAAGAAGACGGGCGGCATCGCCGTGCGGGGGGCCGGACGCGGCTTCGAGTTCGAGATCTTCGAGGGGCTCCGGGGCAAGGAGGCCACCTTCTCCGAGACCTTCGTGCCGGCCGATCCGTCGGATACCTCGGGCTTCATCTACCTGCCCAAGCACTCGCTCATCGTCATGAAGACCCCGCAGAACCAGCGCTTCGTGCTGAGCGAGTGGAAGCAGGTGGCGTTCACCGACCCCGCGGCCATCGAGAAGTTCCTTGCGGACAACGAGCTGGAGGCGGCCCGCCGGGTGCCCCCGGCCAAGAACCTCATCGAAGGCTTCAAGCGCTGGTACGCGCGCGTGGTCCTCAAGGAGAAGCGCTACAAGCAGATCCTGAGCGACGGCCGGTTCATCATCTACCAGGCCTCGCTGGACGAGGACAAGATCGGCTCCTTGCTGCTCGTGCCCGACTGGAACGCCGTCATGCCCGAGGAGGTGCCCGCCGACGTCACGCCGGGCGGCGTCCTGAAGCGCGTGGACTACCTCATGGAGTACAAGAAGATCGCGCTCGACGACCTCTACTCCCACGTCTACAAGGCCGAGCGGAAGAGGGCGAAGTCGTCGCGCTAGCCATGACACGATCGCTCGAGTCCTTGCCCGAACTGACCACCCGCCGGATCCGGCAATGGTTCGTCGCGTACCGCACCGACGCCTACCCTCGCTACGGCGACGGCCGCCTGCCCGTACTCTCCTACCAGGCCTTCAAGAGCAAGACCCTGGAGCACCAGCGCATCCACCAGGAGCTCACGTCGCTCTACGACCGCTTCCCCCACGCCGGCCTCGCGCCGGGCGACGAGCGCACGCGCATGGTGCACCTGGAGGTCCAGTCGAGCCGGCTCGAGACTGAGCTATGCCTGTCCTAGCCTCTCCCGCCCTGCGCCTCGTCGCGCTCCTCTTCCTGTTCGCGCTCGCCGTGGGCTCGGCCCGCGCGCAGACGCTCCCCGCGGCCACGCCCGCCCCCAGCCCCGCCAGCGAGGCGACGGCGAGCGTCCAGGCTCCGGCGGCCGTCGCGAGCCCCAGCCTCATGGCCACCGTCGTCGAGGCGAGCCCCAGCGTTGCCGCCGTGCCCACGCCCGAGCCTCTGCTCGAGGTGTCCCTGGGTGGCATCCGCCCGTCGCTGGCAACGACCAGCCTCTCGCCCGACGCCTCGGGCTCCGTGCCGGCTACGGCGTCGGCAGCGGCCTCGAACCCGCTCGACGACCTCCTGGCGCCCCCCAAGGTCGTCGTGCCCCGGCCCAAGACCCTCATGGTGCTGCACACCAACGACTCCTACGGGCTCTTCGACCCGGTCAAGCTCGACCCCTACTCGTCCCGGCCCAAGATCGTCGGCGGCCTGCCGCGCGCGGCGGCCCTGATCGAGAAGGAGCGAAAGAACGGCCTGCCCACGCTATTGCTCAGCTCGGGCAACGTGCTCGGCCCCAACATGGTCTCGGCGGCCTCCAAGGGCAAGGCCATGGTCGAGGCCATGAACCACATGGGCTACGACGCCTGGCTGCCGAGCAACCACGACTTCAACTACGGCCTCGACGTCCTGCGCGAGCGCATCCGCGAGTCCTCGGCCTCGGCGGTCCTCACCAACGTCCGCTGGGCCAAGACCGACCAGACGCTCGCGCGCCCCTACGCCCTCTTCGAGCGGGGCGGCCTCAAGGTGGCGGTGCTCGGGCTGGTGGACCCGGATGCCCGGCCGTACATCGATTTCTCGGAAATCTCGCGCGTCACCATCGATCCGCCCATGGAGGCGGTCGCGCGCTGGGTGCCCCTGATCCGCCGGGCGGCCACTCCGGACATCATCGTGGCCATGACCCACCTCACCCTGGACCGCGAGATGGCGCTCCTCACCCGCGACTCGGGCGTGGACCTGGTGCTCGGGGGGTTCAACACGGCGAACGCGACGGCGATCGCCATCCATGAGGTGGTGGGCGTGGACGGCAAGCGCGCGCTGCACGCGGGCGGCTTCGGCACGGCCATCGGCAAGGCCCGCCTCACCTTCGAGCCCTCGCCGCAAGGCGACTATCAGCTGGCGCGCATCGAGCCGGGCCTCATCCGCCTGGACGAGGAGACCCTGCCCAACAAGATCGCCGAGGCCACGAGCTCGCCCGTCATGAAGCTGAGCCTGGAGACCAAGCGCCTGGCTGCCAAGGCCTGGACCGACGAGCAGGGCAACCTGGCGAAGCTCGCCGACAACCTGACCTCGGACCAGGTGATGGGGCTCGTGCCCGAGATCGTCCGCCTGCAGGCCCGCGCCGAGGTGGGCCTGGTACCGCGCTCGTTCTTCCACAACGAGCGGGTCTTCGGCCCGGTGAACTCGCCGCGCAGCCTCTTCTACTCCATGCCCTGGGAGGACGCGGTGGCCGTCGTCGAGCTCACGGGCTCCCAGCTCTCGGACCTCTTCTACGCGGCCCGCGGGCGACAGGCCTTCTTCGCTGGAGTGACGGAGAAGGACTCGGTCGTCTGGGTGAATGGCCGCGTCCTGGAGAAGAAGGCCAACTACACGGTCGCGACGACCCATCCGGCGGCCGTCGGCAAGCACACGGGCCTGGAGGTGCTGGCGAGCGGCCCCAACCGCGTCCTGACCATCTCGGTGCGCCGCGCGGTCATGCGCTACTTCCGCAACCAGGCGAAGAAGGGCCTCGAGGTCACGCCCACGGGCTTCCCGGACTACTACCAGATCCCCTTCTGGAAGTCGTCCGTGCAGTTCACCACCGACCTACAGCGCCGGCAGGTGGAGGCCGACGCCAAGCGCTACCCGGACCTGGCCTGGAAGGCCGACAAGAGCGGCATGAGCTGGGGCGGTGACCTGAAGTACGACCTTGGCACCAACTGGGGCCCGCACGAGCTGGACAACACGCTGAACCTCTCGTATCACAGCGACCAGCTCTCGGACGGCAAGAGCCAGATCTCGAGCGACAAGATCCAGCTCGTCACGGATTACAAGAGCGACATCCTGTGGTCGGTGGCCAAGCCCTACGCGACCCTGACGCTGACGACGCGCTTCAACAACGACCAGGACCCGCGCTACTTCCTGGGCCAGCTCGGTTCGGGCGTGAGCCACCCCTTTCCCTTCGGCCTGGAGCTCCGGGAAGGTATTGAGTACCGTCACCATTTCTTCGACACGAAGCAGCCGGACAAGACCGGTGGCACGTTCCAGGCGGTGTGGAAGCAGACGCTGTTCTGGCTGAACCTGTCGACCGACCTCAAGCTCTTCGCCACCCCGGACTTCGCCAAGGACGGCCTCTTGATCGACAACGAGTCGATCCTGTCGGTGCCGCTGACTGAGACGACTGCCCTGACGTACAAGCTCAACCTGTACCGGAACACCGTCTATCCGGACTGGGCCAACCGGCATCTCCTGGGTGTCACCTTCAAATTTACCCAGCCCTGGCTCTTCTAGAATAAGGCAGTCCGAGTCTCAAGGCAGGACAGCATTTGCCCAAACAGCCTGCGAACTTGACCTCATTATCTGTACTGTCCGCGCCCGGGGAGTTCATGCGCTCAAAATAACTCCGATGTAATTTAATTTCATTAACTAAAACTTGACATTAAGAGGAAAACTTAGTGTTAGAGCCGGGTATGAAATTAATGACATCATAGATCATCCTATTCAAAGGCTTTACTCATGAGCGAATTTCTTGACGTAGCAGAGCGCCTTCTCGAACAGCACAAGCGGCCAATGAGTTGTAAGGAAATGATCGAACTTGCGTTCCGAAACAACCTCTTTTCAGACAAAATCACAGGTAAGGCGCCCCATCAAACATTAAGCTCCAAACTTTGCACTGACATAATTCGAAAGGGATTGGCGTCAGCCTTTGTCAGAACAGAGCCTGGCATATTCTTCCTTCGGCGCTTAGCTTCAGACTCTACAACAATATATGAAGCACCACGATTAAAGCCGAAGCGGATACCGGAGATCGTGCTAGCTATTCCATCAGAATGGCTATTAGCCAACAGCCGTTCTCAAGGCGTTATGAGAGAATGGGAAAGCCTTTACTCAACGCTCATGACCGCCCAACCATTTAAATATATTGACCGTCTTACTGCGGAACAAGATGAAAGCTATAAACAGGTTATAACTTACATAATGGTAACTAAAGGCGACCGCGTGCTGGCCTATAAACGCGGGAATTTCAATCGGGTCGAACAATATCTTAGAGGAAGCCATTGTATTGGCTTTGGCGGCCACGTAACAGAGCGTGACAGAAACATTTTTTCGTACGCAGATTTTGGGATTAAGCATAACGCAATTCGCGAGCTTATCGAAGAACTTAAATTACCACAAAAGGACATTTACTTACTCAATGATCCAAACCGCCTAAAAATGGTTGGCATTATTAATGATGACTCTTCGTCTACTGGTAGGAAACACATCGGATTCGTCTTCAAATATGATGTAAGCGACGACATAGAGTGGGATAATCCGCGGCGCGGTGAAACGTCGATTACCCACTTGCGGTGGTTAGATCCATCATCAGACCCATATTTATTCTGGAATTTTGAATACTGGTCGCAACTCTGCCTCCGGACTTTCTTCGCGAAGGCCACCTCATCACAGCCCTTCTATCGCATACAAAAACGCTCCAAATTAAAGCCCCCTCATATCTTATGCGTAATTGGAGGCATCGGCAGCGGCAAATCAGAAGCAACAAGAATTCTTAGTACGAAATATGGATATACTGAAGTAAACAGCGGGCGAACGCTTGCAAGGATCCTTAACATTGCACCGGTTCCAGAAACACCCCGAGGAAGATTTCAGGAAATTGCCTGGAATTTTATTTCAGCGGACGAGGGGCCTGAAATACTCGCCGAAGCACTCTATGAAGAAGCCATCTCCTCTGGTTCGGAGCGCGTACTTATCGACGGAATTCGCCAAAAATCGACCCTAGATTCATTACGTAGAATTGCAGGCCCCTTAAAGATCGGCCTTCTCTATGTATACGCCCCGCCAGACTTGGCATATAACCTTTATAGCGAAAGGGAAGACCAGGCTATACATATAGAAAACTACCTAATGCTACGCAACTCCCCCGTTGAACAAGATGTTCAAGATATGATCTCGGATTCCGACGCCGTTTTATACAACTGGATCGGAAAATCTATGTACCACAAAGCAATAAACCAACTAATGAAAGAAATAGGCATTGAAAGGAAGTAAGATGTCTGGAGGCTATGACAAAGGCTATGAAGTCTGTCCATGTTTTTGGGGCACTGATCCAGGAAGCCTCCTCAAGAAACTTGAACACTATACGCCACTAGAAAACACACATATACTAGATATCGGCTGCGGTGAAGGGAAAAATGCAGTCTATTGTCATCAAAAAGGCGCCGCAGTAAGAGCATTAGACGTTTCTCATTTTGCAATATCTAACGCAAAATTGAATTGGAAAGATATACCTATAGACTGGGAAGTGTTAGACATAAGGGATGCTTATATTAAGAGAATGTATGATGTGGTTATTGCATATGGACTTCTTCACTGCATGTCCACAGCATTCGAGATCAAAAGCGTCACCAAAAAGATAAAAAATGCGACGCGACAGGGTGGCTATGTCGTCCTTTGTGCCTTCAACGATCGACACCAGGAGCTCGAAACAGCACATCCAGACTTTGATCCATGTCTCATTCCCCATAGCGCATACGTAGAATTATTCAGTGACTGGCATCTTCTCGAAAGCTCGGACTCAGACCTTATTGAAACGCACCCGCATAATCGGATACAACATTTGCATTCCATGACGCGGATAATTGCACGAAAGCCTTAGATATGAGATGTCCTGTCGATCTGAAGTCTCGATACCATGAAGGCCGCTTAATTGTATTTGTGGGAGCCGGTATCTCTGCGTCCGTCTCTTGGGAATTGGATGGCATGACTAAGACGGGGCCTAATTGGACCGAACTCGTAGACGAAGCTGCAAGGATTATGGGTTTTTCTGAGCCGGAACTGCTTAGAGCTCGCGGTACTGATTTACAAATACTCGAATATTTTAGGATAATTAGCCGAGGATTTACGCCGCTAACTATTTGGCTTCACTCAAATATGAATCCCCCGTCACAGGCCCTATTAAGCTCTAGCATCCACACTGAACTCGCCTTGCTTAATAAGTGCAACCTATTTTATACAACTAATTACGATAACTTCATTGAGCGCAGTTTTCAGCTGAATGAACGTGAATTTCGCGTAGTCGCAATGGAACAAGATATGGGTTTTCAGACAGATATTGCTGAAATAATTAAATTTCATGGCGACATGAACCACCCTGAAACGATGGTCTTATCCGAATCTGATTACGAAACGAGATTGAAATTGGACTCGCCTATGGATTACCGATTAAGTGCTGATGTACTTGGTAGAGTAATCTTATTTCTGGGGTATAGTTTCAGAGATTGGAACGTCTCATACCTATTCCGGCTTGTAAATGAAAAATTTCAGAATTCACCATTACCTGGAACAGGGCGCAGGGCCTATATTGTAGTCCCTGATCCATCGAATTTTGAAATTGAGCTATTCAGGGCTCGAAATATCGACGTCATTCCGATTAGAGGTGGCAGTATGGAGGAGGATATAACAAATATCCTCCGGGAACTGCGAGGTGCGTAATGTATAATAGCCCCAAGCACAGAATAACCTATGTCACCTCAAGTAGATTCAAGAAACAAGAAAATCTTGAATTCCAAAAAAATTGCACACTAAACAACGGTAAAACCGTTTCGGAAGTATTTGAATTCGACATCAGAGAAGTATCTATAAAAGAGACGTTAGAAGTTGAGTTAGAGAAGTTAGTAATAGCAGAAGTAATAGATGCGTATAAGAAAATAAGAGTCCCTTGTATTGTTGAGCATGCAGGGTTAATTTTTGAGGAATATTTGGAACAAGGATTTCCTGGCGGGCTCACAAAGCCAATGTGGAACACCCTTAAGGAAAACTTTGTACGCGAAACTTCATCCATAAACCGTCGGGCCTGTGCGAAGGCCGTCGTCGCTTATTGTGACGGTCAAAGTGTATCCGTATTCGAGGGTGTAACCCAGGGGAGGATAGCTGAAGGCCTCCGAGGAAATAGAGACTTTTATTGGGACACTATATTTATTCCCGATGATCCTAGTGGTCGAGCTACAAATATGACCTACTCAGAAATCGTTGAGAACCCTAGTTTTGGGCTCACCTATAAGATTAAGCACCTTTCTCAATCATCCAAAGCAATGCTCAAATTTCTCGAATATCGATTGACCGCCGGCTCACCTAGACTTTGGCCAGAACAATTGAAGTTTCTTTATATTTAGCTCGGATATAACACTCCCTGGCTAAACCCCAGGCATGAATTCATGGTAGGTCTAAAAGTGGAAAAATTTATCGAATTTCTTAAAAAAAATTGGTGGCCTATTGTCCTAGCAATCGTGCCGTCAGTATTCATTTCACTTTATTTTTTCTATCTCGGCCAAGACAAGCGCTCACTTAGTATTTCTCTCGCCTCTGAGGTTCCAATTATCGCTGGAAATACCGACATCTCAAGACTTCGAATCACGTATGGTGACGCTACGATATCGTCGCTAACTGCATTACAGCTTGTTGTAAAAAATGATGGCAACCAACCAATCCATCGTTCCGACTTCGATGCCCCATTGGTCTTCAATTTTTCTGGACAGCTTCCGGAACCACCTGTGGTCAACGAGAAGAGTCCAAAAGATCTCTCCCCAAAACTATATCTTTCGCACGGAAACCGACTTGAGCTACAACCCCTACTCTTAAATCCCGGAGATTGGTTTTCTTTTAAGAGCTTTATCGTAAACAATCCATCCGACGATCCAGTTTCAATTAACGGCAGACTATCAGGCATAAAAAGCATAATGCTTTCAAGACCCATGCAACAAAACAAAAACGTATTCGACTTTTTTACAATATCCTCAATAGCAATTGCAGCTGCATCGATATTTACTTCATCAAGCACATTATTTCGTCAGATTCGCCTTTTTAGGGAGCCTTTCTCATACAAAGCAGCACTTGAATCAGCTGTTGAACTTGAAAGTAAATACGGACCATCAATACTTATCCAAAAAGAATTTCAAATATATAATTTTGACATCAAGAGTGCTTTGCTCTTGATCCGGATTCGCCTTGAGTCAGAGTTGCGCTCGCTTGCAACTGCCTCGGCATTGTTTTCCAACACACGGGTCGTTTCTCTCGGGCAACTTTCTCGACACTTGAACAATGCAGGCATAATACCAAATTCCGTAAAAGATGCGATTGGCCAGCTATCACCATTAATTAACCGAGAGCTACATGAGATCGACTCCTATTTATCGCAGGATGAATTTGAGTCACTAAAGCGGCTTGGAATTGATACTATTGCCGCACTAAAAGAAATCAACTCCAACATGAATTCAAAAATATGAATTTCGATTTCTAAGTTCGGAGAAGAATGATTTGATCGCGTATTACTCTTGCGATTTAGCCCCTGCCAAGTAGCGAAGTTTAGGGCTTATGTGCTCTCGGGTGCCCGTAAAGGTAGTAGCCGAAAACGGCCGATAGCTTGGTAGGCGGCCAAGCGGCGATGAGCGATCCACCGCATCGATAACCGAATAGATTGTTGGGGAGGGGCGCCGTGGCGCCCCTCCCGCTTTGGTAATAGCCGAAAACGGCTGACCGCTCGAAAGGCGGCCGAGCGACGCAAAGCGATCCGTCGCATCGATAACCGAATAGATCGCTGGAAAGGGGCGCGATAGCGTCCCTTTCGCTCTATATGGCGGCCGGAATTGGGCTATTTGCCGTTACTTTCGCCCACCGCTTGATGTTCACCACCAGGCAGCGCCAGACTTCTCCGGCAAAGACTCGTTACAGTGTCCAGTAGGGCGTTCGCCGGCCGCCGTGATAGCGCACGAGTTCGGAATGCTTTCCCTCGATCACCGGTCGGGCCTTCATGTCCGCCTTGTAGTCGTCGGTCTTGCCGTAGGCGATGGCGGCGTCCATGTCCTTCACTGTCTCGCCAACCTTCACGCTCCGGAAGTCGCCCCGCGTACACTCGTCCCGGTGCTTGCAGGGGCCACACTGGTGGGCCGCGAATCGGTAGGTCAACCCCTCGCCGTCAGCGCTGGGATAGGCTTCTCGCGTGGTCTGGCCGCCGGGGCACGAGAGCGACTTCTTGTCGGCATCGTAGCTGAAGCGATTCCGCGAGAAGCGCCCCTTGGGATTGGGGGCGGGCTTGAGGGAGGCCACCATCTGGATGCCCATGACCTTGAGCTTGCGGTGGTTGGCCAGGCTCCCGTAGGCCGCGTCGCCAATGACCTTCTCGGGTTCGAGCCCGAACACCTCCTGGCTGTCCTCGAGCATCGCTTCAAACGGTGTGCTGTCGGTGGCGTTGCCCGCTACCACGTCCACGTTAGCGATGAAACCGTGGTCCTTGGTGGTCAGGATCGTGCGCTTGTATCCGTGGAAGTACTTGTCCTTTCCCTTGGCTCCCCAACGCGCGTCCGGATCCCGGTGGCTGGTGACCCGGTCGGGTGGGGCGTCGTCCGGATCGATAGGCTCGTCCTCGTCGGTCGAGCGTTCATCCAGGATGACCTTCAAGAGCTCGACCTGACTCCGGATGGCCGGACTCACCTTCTTACGCTCCAGTTTCTCGATCACCGTGCGCGCCTCGGTCACGGCCTTGCTGAAGCGTTCGTTCCGCTCTGCCTCGGGCAACAGGAAATACTCGGGTCCACTCGAGAACTTGGTCTCGGGGGTGAGATCGATGGCCTTGGCCAAGTCGTCGTAGAGATGGCGCCGCTCCTTGCGGACCTGACGGAGGATGGCCTGGGTAGCCTTTCGGATCAGCACCCTCGGGTTGTGCGCCGCGGCGTTGGCCTCCATGTGGCTGGCGTCCACGATCAGCGCCTCACGCTTCTTGATAAGACCCTGGCTCAACAGCATCTGGTTGAACGCCTCGCACTCAGGGTCGTACTTCAGGAGCCTGGCCTGGAAGTCGCTGAAGCAGCTATTCGGGATGCCCGGGTCGCCCCAGGCCAAGCCCAGGGCAGCCCTCACCTCGGCAGTACCCGTAAAGCCGATGGCGCGACTTACACGGCCCTGGCCGTGAAGCATGCAATATTGACATCCCCCTGAACCTCGGGTCAGCACAAGCTCGAGCCACTCCGAGGCCCCCCACTGTTTCGGAGAAAAAACAGCCCCCGCCTCAAATGCAGGCGGGGGACGAGTAGCGCGCACGTAGAGTCTTGAACTAATTTAGCAAGTTACGGGACCTTCAATTTCTCCTCAGACCATAAATCATGGGACCACGTCAGTATGAAGCTGCTGGATTAAATGGGAATACCGGTCATGTCCCAGTAGACATCACGAGCCCGCAGCGGATTGCCCTTCGGTGAGGCGAGGTTGAGGCGGACGTAGGCGCCGTCGTATAGGAATGAGAGGGGCAAGCCGTTGCCCGTGCCGACGAACTGGCCACGGACGACCCGCATCGTGATAGTCGCTGGAACGAGGACCTGGATCGTCGTTGAGCTGTCCTCGAGGCGAACCGTGAAACGGTGCTCGCTCGTGCCCTTCTCGAACTTGACGAGCTCACCCTGGATATCCGTGGGCCCGATGGGCTCGGTAGTCCGCTGCTGAGCGATCGCCTTGCTAGTCACCGTTGCGGTCGACGCCGCCAACCGGTTATCCACGCCACAGCCCACCATCGTGAGCGTCAGGCCCAATACGAGCAGTTGCTTAAGCATATATAAACTCCGCTTGTTGTCACGTTAACCTTCAAGCTACTCATCGGACACCCGAGGCACCGCCTTGCGTGAGGACGGTGTCATGGGCAGATTCTAATGTTTGTCGTTCCAAGGCGGGAAATCGGGACTGAACCCGCCGGCGTCGAAAAAGCGAGCAGACAGTGACGGTTGCTCCTTGGACGAAAGGCTGCTGGAACCTCGCGAAACCGGGGGACGGCAACGCCCTGAGCGGCGGGTTAGGATTGCCGACGCCGCTGGCGATCGCGCCGAACGGCACCATTTACCTGTCGGCAGCTCGAGTCTTTTCGGGGCTTGCCCCTATTTCGGAGCTCCGATCGGCGCGCGCGGAATCCAGCAGCACCGCAACGGGAATCGCCTTGACCTGACCCAGCTTCAGGACGGCCGCCGCCCGATCGAAGCGGGCGGCGATCGCGGCCGTCTGCGCCTGGTTGAGCGCCGTGAGCGCCTGGATGACTTCCAGGCTCGTCCCGACGCCCCCTTCGAAGCGAAGCTTCGCCAGGTGCAAGGCCTCCTGGGCCGTCGCGAGCTGGCCCTGCGTCAGCCGGATCCGCTCCTCGCTGCTGCGCAGCGCCACGCGGGCGCTCGCAACGTCGAGTAGCGCCGCCTGCTGCCGGGCCTGCAGGATGGCCGCCGCCCGGTCGGCCTCCAGGCGCGCCTGGTCGACCTGGGCCGATTGTCGGCCGGAGTCCAGGAGCTTCCACGTGAGCGTGCCGATCACCGTGAGGTTCGTGGCGCCCGCGAGCGTCTGCTCCACGTTGCCGCCCGCATCAAAGCTCGGCGTCATCCCTCGCGATCGCTGGCGCGCCGTGACCTCTTGCGCGCGCCGAGCCGCCTCGAGGGCCAGCAGGTCCGGTCGGCCGGCGAGAGCGACCGACGGGCTGGCAGGAGGGCCATCGGGAACAACGGCGAGCGGTGCGGGCTCCGCCAAAGGCAACTGCACGGGAACGCCGAGATCCGTCTCGAGCCGCAGGAGGGCGGTGGTCACGGCCGTCTGGCTCTGCAGGTGGCGGTCGCGCGCGCTCGCGAGCACGGACTGGGCCTGCAGGACGTCGAGCTGCGTGCCCACTTTCAGGCGCATGCGCGTCCTGGCCAGGTCGACCTGGGCCTGGGCCTGGGTCGTGTCGAAGGTCGCCGCCTGCTCGAGCGCGCGGGTGCGGAGGACGTCGAAGTAGGCCCGCGCCACCTCGTACTGCAGATCCAGATCCGCGCTCGCCAGCTCGAAGGACGCCTTCTCGCGGGCGATCGCGGCCTGATCCAGCGCGTCGTCGACCCGCCATGCGTCGAAGACGGGCTGCGTGAGCGCGAGCTTGGTGTTCCAGGCGTTGCCGCCCGTCACGATCCCGCTGCCCTGGCCCGCCCGGCTCAGGCTGCTCGAGAGGTTGACGGCCGGCCACCGGTCGGCTTCAGCCCCTCGACGGGCCGCATCGGCCTGGTCGAGCCCGATCCGGCTGGCACGCAAGAGGGGGCTGAACGCACGGGCCTGGGCGATCGCCACATCGAGCGTCAGCACGGCCTGGGCACGGGCCGGGACGCCCCAGAGGAGCGCGAGCACGGTCAGGACGAGCACGGAGCGCCTCATGAGAGCTGGCTCTCCATGAGCCGGCAGAAGACGCCCCCCTGCGCGACCAGGGCCTCGAAGGTGCCCGACTCCACGATGCTGCCGCCTTCGAGGACGAGGATGCGGTCGGCATGACGGACCGTGCTCAGTCGGTTCGCCACGACCACGCGCGTACAGTCGAGGGCGCGCAGCCGCTCGGAAATGAGGGCCTGCGTCTTGCCATCGAGGGCGCTGGTCGCCTCGTCGAGGAGCAGGATGCTCGGGCGCTGGGCCAGAGCGCGCGCGATGAAGACCCGCTGGCGCTGTCCGGCCGACAGGTTGCTGCCGCCCTCGTTGAGGGTCGTGTAGAGGCCGAGCGGCATGGCGGCGATGTCATCGGCGAGACCGGCCGCCTCGGCCGCCGCCCGCGCCTCGGCGTGGCTGAGGGGACGGCCGCCTGCGATCGCCTCGTAGAGCGCTCCCTTGGAGAGGCGCCCGTGTTGTAGCACCGTCCCGATCTGGCGCCGGACGGCCAGGAGGTCGAGACCCGCCAGGTCGTTGCCGTCCAGGTAGATCTTGCCCGACTCGGCGTGCTCGAACCCCAGCAGGAGGCGCAGGAGGGTGGACTTCCCGGAGCCCGAGCCACCGACGACGGCCACGAACTCTCCCGGGGCGATCTCGCACGACAGGTCGCGCAGGACGTAGGAGGTCTGGGCGTCATAGCGGAACGACACGTGCCGGAGAGAGAGGCTGCCCTCGAGTGGACCGGGGTCCGTGCCGTCGCGCTTGGTCTCCAAAGGAGCGTCGAGGAGGTTCTTGAGCTTGTTCCACCGGTGCTCGGAGTTGATGAGCGTCGCGACCGCGTTGCCCATGCCCTGGGCGCCGTTGAGGAACCCGCTGAAGGCTGCGCTGAAGGCGATGAAGGCCCCGATCTGGGAGGCACTCCCCGGCAGGTCGGCCTCCGCGGCGAAGCCAACGTAGAACAGGGCCGTCGAGAGAATGGGCAGGACGTCGATGAACAGGCTCATCCGGTCCTGGAAGGCCTGGGCGAGGAAGTCCTCGCGCTCGCGCAGCGCGTAGGACTGGACGGCGTTGGCGAAGGCACGGGACTCGGCCTTGGCCCCGCGGATCTTGGCCAGGCCGTCGATCATCTCGATGACCTGGGCCTGCGTGTTGGCAGCCGGACGGGAGACGCGCTGTCGCTCGCGGATGGAGAGCTTGGCCGAGACCGCCATGTAGGCCACCAGGATCACGCCCACCCCGAGGCCCGCGAGTGCCATCGGCACGTTGTAGAGGAAGAGCTGGGCCAGGAACGTCACGGAGAAGACGCCGCTGACGATGCTCTGCACGGTGGTACCCGCCAGCATGCGGCGCAACTGGCCGATCGTGCCCATGCGTTGCGCGATCTCGCCGGACGGCTTGGTGCGGAAGAAGGAGAGCCGGGCCCCGAGCACCCGATCCCAGAGGGCGGCCTCGAGCGCCGACTCTGCCCGGGCCTCGGCCCGCAGGACGGCGAAGTCCTGGACCAGCCGCAAGATGGGCATGACCGCCGACACCATGAAGAGCGCGAGGCCGAGCTCCAGGAGCAGGGTGCGATCGCCGCTCGGGATGCTCGTCGTCATCAGCCAGTAGATCGTCTGCGGGATGGCGATGCCGAGCAGCGCCGAGAGGACCGCGACGGCCACGATGACCCGGGCGTCCGCCCGGATCAGGCGCCAGGCGAAGTCGAGCAGGTCCCGCACCGACAGCTTGGCATCCGGAAAGGGGCGATAGAACATGACGGCCTCGGGCCGCAGGCTCTCGGCCATGGCCGCATCGACCCGTCCCGTGGCGCGCCGCGTCGGGTCCACGTACCGGTAGCGCGCGGCGCCATGGGGCAACAGGGCGATGGGGGCATGGGCTTCCGCGTCGAAGGCCAGCAGGGGGCCGTTGTCCCGGCGCCACCAGTCGCCTTCGAGGCGTACGAAGCGATACCGGACGTGCGAGGCGCGGGCGATCGCCTGCAGCGGATCCTTGAACCCGTTCCCGCCCGGGGGGGCCTTGCGGAAGGTGATGCCGGCCGTTCCGCCGATGACCGTCATGGCGGCGAACAGGGGGTTTCCGCCGGGGATGCCCTCGGTGTCCGGGGCGAGGATGGCCGCGAGGTTGCCGTGCGCGGCCTCGAGCGCCTGGGTGTCCGCCTCCATCCAGGCGCGGACACGCTCGGAAGCCTGGCGCTTTTGCGCGAAGACAAAGGCCGTGATCAGGGGGCGAGAAAGGGCGGCGAGCGCAACGCGGCCCGCCTGGAGCTGGGCCTCGGTGGGGTCGGCGCCTGGCCCCAGCAACAGCAGTTCCGAAGGCTCTGCCGCCTCCAGCCAGGTGCCGGCGCCGATCGGCAACAGGTCCAGCTCGGGCATCAACCTGAGATCCGGCTGCGCCATCCAGTGGACGGACCCCGCCAGGACCTGGATCCAACCGTCGTCCGGGAGCCGGATCGTCTGGCCGGGCTCCAGGACGATGCGGCCCGCCTCGGCGATCGGTACGTCAGCGGCCGGTTCGTCCCCGAGCGCGGTGAGCTGTCGGGCCCAACCCTGGAGGGCCGCCGCTTCCTCGTCCGCCGGGATGGTCCGGATCTCGGCCGGTCCGAAGGGCACCGCCAGCAAGGCGAGCGCCCCACTGTCCCGGGGGACGCTGGCCAGCACGTCGCCAGGCCCCAAGGTGAACAGCGGATGCCGAACGGCGTCCTCGAGCGAGTCCCCGTCCAGCGCGAACACGCCGACCTCTCCCTGCACGATGCGGGCATCGCACGGGAGGTCCGCCAGGAGGAGCGGCCGATTGGCCACAAGCGTGGTGAGCGCCTCAGGCATACGCCACCTCACCGGTCGGCTGCTCGGCGGCCATCAACTCCGCGTAGAGGCCTCCTCGGGCCACCAGCTCATTGTGCGTCCCCGTCTCGACCACCTGGCCCTGGTCCAGCACGACGATCCGGTCGCAGTCGCGCAGCGTGCTCAGACGGTGAGCCACGATCAGGCAGGTGCAGCCACGGGCGCGCAGGTTGCGGTCGATGCGGCGCTCGGTGTCCGCGTCGAGGGCGCTGAAGGCCTCGTCCAGGATCAGGACGGCCGGAGAGTGCACCAGGGCCCGCGCGATGTCCAGTCGCTGGCGCTGTCCGCCCGAGAGGTTCATTCCCCCCTCGATGAGCCACGCGTCGAGGCCCTTGGGCAGGGCCAGGACGTCTTCGAGCAAGGCGGCATCCTCGAGCGCGCGCAAGAGGTCGGCCTCCGGGACCTGCTTGTCCCAGAGCGTGAGGTTGTCCCGCACCGTCCCCGTGAACAGCCTGACGTCCTCGTCCACTAGCGCGATCGAGCGCGCGAGCACGGCCTCGGGGATCTGCTCGCGCGGCCGGCCGTCGAAGCGGATCTCCCCGTCCCAGGGGGTGTCGAGGCCGGCGATGAGCCGCGTGAGCGTGGACTTGCCGGAGCCGGACGCTCCCACGACGGCCGCGCGCTGCCCGGGCGCCACCTGCAGGGAAACGCCCTTGAGCATGGGGGGCTCGGCGGGCAGGTAGCCGAAGGAGAGGTCGGAAACCGTCAGGGCTCCCCGCAGGCTCTTGGCGTCGAACTCGTCGGGCCGGGCCCCCTTGCCCGATTCGTCGGCGGGCTCCGCCAGGACGTCCTCGAGCTGGGCCAGGTCCGAGAGCATGGCCTGCATGGAGGCCCCCATGCTCGCCAGGCTGTTGATGGGCCCGAGGAACGAGCCGATCATCGTCTGGAAGGCGGCGAGGATGCCCAGGGTCAGGTGGCCTTCCATCACGCGAGCCCCGCCCAGCACGACGATGGCGGCCGTGGCCAGCGAGGAGAGGAGGCTGGGGATCAGGTTGAGCGTGGTCTCCAGGGCGGCCACCCGCTGGGTGGCCTTGAGGTGCCGGGCCTGGTGCCCCGACCAGCGATCGAAGAACTCGGCCTCGCCGCCCGAGGCCTTCATGGTCTCGATGGCCTGCAGGCCCGCCAGGGCGATACCCGAGAGCTCGCCCTGCTCCTGGGCGACGCGCATGTTGGCCGTCACGCGCAGCTTGCCCATCAGGTACAGGACGAGCAGGTTCAGGCCACCCGCGAGAAAGACGATGGTCGCGAGCATGTGGTCGTAGACCATCATCATGGCGCCGTAGAAGACGATCATGAGCAGGTCGATGGCCGTGGTCGCGAGGCGCCCTGAGAGAAGGTTTGCGAGCCGGCCGTTGATCTGGAAGCGGATGGCGATCGCTCCCGGGAAGCGCTGCGCGTAGTAGGACAGGGGCAGCTGCAGCAGGTGCTTGAAGAACCCCTGGGACATGCGGGCCGAGAGCTTGGTCCTCAGTCGGTTCAGGTAGTACAGGCGCAGCTGGGAGAGCACGCCCCTGAGCAACGCGATGGCGAGCATCCCGAGCAGGAGCGGATTGACCCACTCCTGGCGTTGCTGCAGGAGGATGTGGTCGACGAAGATGCGCGTGGCCAGCGGGACGGCCAGCCCCGGGACGACCAGCAGGGTGCTGATGAGCACCAGGAAGAGCAGGGCCCGTCGCGAGCTCCGGAGCCGCTCGAGGATGGGCGCGAGCAGCCCGAAGGCGGGGCCGCCCTTCCGGAACTCGGGCCCCGGGCGCAGGAGGATCACGAGCCCCGTGTAGCCCTGGGCGAACTCGGCATGGCTGAGCTGACGGTGACCGCGGGCCGGGTCGTTGACGTAGACCCGCTGGTCGTCCATGCCCTCGAGCACCAGGAAGTGGGTGAAGTTCCAGAACACCACCTGCGGGAAGGGCAGCTCGCGCAAGCGGGGGGCATCCTTGGCGAAGGCCTTGGCCATCAGGCCGTAGCGCCGAGCGGCCTTGATCATGGCCGCAGCACTACTGCCGAAGCGAGCCACGCCGCACTCGGCCCGCAACTCGGCGGGCGGGACGCGCCGACCGAAGTGGGCGAGCACGATGCCGAGGGCGACCGCGCCGCACTCGACGGGCTCGATCTGGAAGCGGAGGGGCGTCCGTGCGACGCGTCCGCTCCTAGTAGATGGCACTGGCCTGCCTCATCAGGGAGATGGCGAGCTGGGCGGGCGTCAGGGTCTCGACCGTGATGCGGCTCGTGACGGTCGTGCCGGGCGTCTGGGGCACGTGCGGTCCTTCCGAAGCGGACCAGTGGTAGCCGCTGGGCGATCGCGGGTTGGGGTCCAGGGCGGCCGTGACCTCGATCTGGGGGCCGGCGTTGGCGAGCACCGTCGCCAGGTCGTCGCTGCCGAGGGTGTTGGCCATGGCCTGCCTGGTGACGGGGTAGCTCGAGACCGAGAGGACCTTGCCCGTGATGCCGCCGAAGCGATCGCGCTTGAACGTGTCGGGGGTCGTCTGCGCGTCCTGCCCGGGGAGGACCTTCTTGCCGTCGCGGACCGGGAAGTAGAGCAGGGCGACCAGGGGCTGGCTGGGGTCGTCCACCGCGATGGTGGCCACGCGCGTGCCGGGGGTGACCACCTGCCCTACCGTCGCTGTGACCTCGAGCACGCGCCCCGAGAAGCGGCTGCGCATGGCGCCCTGGTTGCGGATCTGCGCCTCGATCACCGCGATGGAGGCCTTGAGGTCCTTCTGCTGCATGGTGCGGGTGGCGCTGAGTTCCGAGAACTGCTGGGCCATCTGGTCGCGACGCAGGCTCAGCTGTCGGAGCTGGTTCTGCAGATCGGGGATGCGGTCCTGATTGGCCCGGTAGCTCTGCTCGGCGTCGATCACCGAGTCGATGGGCAGCGCGTGGAGGTCGTAGAGTCGCTTGCGGTCCTCGTAGCGGGCCCTGAGGGTGGGCGCGAGGGCGGTGGCCTGGGCGATCCGGTGCTTGAGGCTGCGTTCCTGCTCGGCCAGGGAGCTGCGCTCCGCGGAGTCGTGATGGGCCTGGAGGTCCAGGGTCCGGGAGGTCTGGGCCTCCAGCAGATCGAGCCGGGCCTTCTGTTCGGCGAGCTGGCGCGTGAGCTCGGGCTGGTCTAGCTCGGCGACGACGTCGCCCTCATGGACTTCGGCGCCGGGGACGAGGTGGACCTCGTGCAGCTTGCCCGCGCCCAAGCTCTGGATGCCCACGACCTTGTGGGGGCGGGTGAGGATGCCCGCGCCCGTGACGGTGACGGGGATGTGGCCGTAGATGGCCCACAGGACAATGAGGCCGGTGATGACCGTGAGACAGACCAGGACGATCCATCCCTTGGGATTGACGACCTGCAGGAGGTCGTCCAGGTCGGTGACGGAGGCCTGGGAGTCGCGAACGCGCAGGGATGAGGGCGGCAGGGGCGTGGTGGACATGGGCTCAGGCGTCCGCGAGTCGGCGCAGCATGGTGTCGAAGCGCAGGCCGGCCAGGGCGATCTTGTCGAGGAGAGCGGGGTCGATCTCGTCATCCGCGCGCACGTGCTCGTCGAGGGAGACGGCGTCGCCGTAGCCGAGCGTGCGGGTGGTGCTGCGCAGGCGGTCGGAGAGGAAGATGGCCATGGCGCGGTAGAAGCGCGCGGCAAAGCCCGTGTCGTCGGCTAGCTTCTTGCTGAGGGCCGGGCACGGCATGGCGAGCACCCGGCTCTCCCGGAGGGCGCGAACGGTCGCCGAGGGCGGGGCGTTGTCCACCAGGGACATCTCGCCCACCATCTCACCGGACCCGAGCGTCGCCACCGTCGTGCTCTGCGGGCCCTCGAGGGTGACGGCGAAGGCGCCGTCCAGGACGATGAACATCGAGTCGATGGGGCGTCCCTGCTGGATGATGGCCTGCCCGGCGGGGACGTGCATGACCTGTCCGCGCGTGACCATCCATTCGAGGTCCGCGTCGTTCAGTTCACCCAGGATGAAGAGCACCTTGCGCACGTGGTTTGAGCCCTGTCTTGATGGATAAGCGGCAGACGGATCAGTATAGCAAAGAGGCGTGCGCGCTCAAAGCCCCGGGATCCGGGCGGCGGCGAGGCTTGTAGTGCGCCTGGCGAAACAACTATCGAACGTCGACAGCTGGGTCAGGTGATTCGCCTTCCAGTACGAACCCTTGGACTGGCCATCCAATTGGGATTAGGTCCCTGTCGAACAAAATTCGATAGACTGATATCATTATCATTGTAACTGGCTGCTATAACTCCCTTGGCAAGGGAAGAGATGATGGCAACGAGATGCAAACTTCGCTGAAGCTGTGCTTTATGGGCATAACCGTTGCTCTGGCCGGATGTAGCTTTCCCTACCGACCGCCAGAGACGCAGCCGGTCATCAACTATGAGGCCTCCGTGGTGACGACCGTCGCCGGCAGCGTCCGGGGCTACTGGAATGGGCCGGCCGCAGAGGCGAAGTTCATGTCCATGCGAGGCCTGGCCGTCGATGCGAGCGGGAGCCTGTTCGTCAATGACCTGGGCAACATTGGGTCGACCCCATACTATCGAATCCGAAAAGTCGATCCGGCGGGCACCGTCTCGAACCTGGCCGGCACCACGATGGGCGAAACGGATGGTCCGCTGGCTCAAGCGCGATTCAGCGTCCCTCTTGGCTTGGCAAGCGCCGGAGAGCGCCTGTATATCGCGGACTCGAACAACAACCGCATCCGAGTGATCACCGGAGAGGCCACCGCCTCGACGCTAGCCGGCGGCGTGCAGGGCTACGCCGACGGGCCCGCACTGGAGGCCCGATTCTTCATGCCGAGGGATGTCGCCGTCGACCGGGACGGGAACGTGTACGTGGCTGACCAGAGCTCCGTTCGGAAGATCACTCCATCCGGCACCGTGTCCACGCTAGCCGGAGGGCCGAGTCCGCTTCTCCAGACGCCCGGATCCTCGACCGGCAAGCCCTTTGTGGATCCCCAGGGCCTCGGCATGGATGCCAATGGCAACCTACTCGTCGCCGATCGCTCCCGGGGCATCCTGCGAATCACGCCCTCGGGAGAGGTTTCAAAGGTGGCTGGCCCCTCCGACTATCGCATGTGGCACGTTGACGGACCGGTCGCGCAGGCCCGTTTCTCTTCGGCCGAAGACGTAGCGGCCGACGCGTCCGGCAACATCTTCGTGGCGGATGGGAGCACCGTTCGCAAGATTTCGCCAGACGGCATCGTCACGACCATTGCAGGATCCTACGGCCTGGACGCGCCCAAGCAAGAGCAGGGTGAGGGCGCGAAAGTCCGCCTCGGACAGGTCACGAGTATTGTCGTGGATGCCAGCGGAAGCATCTATGTCACCAACGGCTACCGAATCTCGAAGATCCGGCTCAACTGATTACTGGATGAGGAATGAGTAGGGGCCTCCACTCTCTAAGCCGTAGATTTCAGGCTTGTCGATCCGCTGGCTCTTGATGGCGATTGTGACGAGTTGCCCTCTCGATAGCTTGAACGGGTCACCATTCTGATCGTTACCCATGACTGGGCGCAGGTCGAAGCTGATGGTCGCCACATCGTTGACCGGAACGAGATTTCCTAACTTGTAGTAGGGAGCATATTTCTCTTTGCTGGGCTTGTCCGGGTCCCCGCCAGACACATCGCCATACGATAGATACAACGAGTGGTAGTACTTGGGATCCAAGCCCATCAAGGTCACGGTGACCGTCTCCCCGAAGGTCGGCATGCTCGGCTGAACGCTCGACGAGGCCACCGAGCTCTGGAATGACGTGCCGCGGTCGACCTTTTCGACCTTGGGATACGGGATGCGCAATGAATAGTCGCACCCCGACAGTAACAACGCGGTGAGAATAGCAAGTTTCCGCATATCGCGAGGCCTCCAGGCTAGAAAGAGCGCACGTAGGCGAACGGCGTCAGGCTGGTGCGCAGCCTCCACTCGGACCGCTCATCCAGACGAAAACCGAACTCGATCAAGGGCGGGCCAAGGACCGAGGCCTCCCAGAAGTCGAACGACGAGCCGACCGGGGGGCTCGGGATGATGGTGACGGTCGGTGTCAGCCGAAGCCACCCACCGTCCCAGCCGTGCTCATACGAGATGCCGACGAAGGGCACCAGAGGCTGAACGCTGGAGTACCAGCTGCGGAAGGGGATGGGCGCCCCGCCGAAGAACCAGCTCTGGCTGAGGCCCAGCATGCCCCGTAGAAAGCTTCTGGTCCCGAATTCCATGGTGTAGTGCCCCCAGGTGGTCCACCAGTTGCCGCGGGGCTCGAGGCCCATGTCGGACGAGGTGAAGTAAGGGGTACCCATTGCCCCCAGGCGGCTGGAGATCCCGTAGGGGCTCCCCTCCCAGGCGACCTCGGTTTCCAGGGCCGCCGTGAAGGGCGTGAGCGAGAGGCCCCACGTCGCCTTCAAGGGCGCACCCTGTGCCGGCATCCCAAACAGTCCCAGGAGAACCAACGCTCCGGCTAACGGCCGTCCACGTCTCAGCATGTCTACTCCACGCCCAAGCTCAGTGGGCCATCCTAGCAGCCGGCTCACCTTCCAGGCCTCGATGCGCGATCGCCCCCTCCGCTATCCAGGAGGCGACGAGCGTTTCAGTACGCAAACGAGGCATGATTATGAGTATAATACAAAACCATACGATAGGCTGCTTATCCGAGGGTCAACCATGGAACTCCGCGGTGTCTTGATCATCTGCTTGCTTCAGGGGTTCGTGACGGCGTGCGTTCCGGTCACGTCCCCCGCGAGCGGCTGCGGTGAGGCCCCTTCCAGGACGTGGCGCTGGTTCTGGGAGTCGGGCGATACCTACCGCTACCAGGGGACCGCGCACTACGACCAAAAGCGGCTCTCCGACGTCAGCGGCGAGTTCGCAGAGCTCGCCATCTCCCCCAGCGGCCAAAAGGTGGCCTTTCAGGGACGGGATGCCCAGGACGATTACTCCCTCTTCGTGGGGGACATCGGTGGGAGCATCCGCAAGGTCGCCAAGACGGGGCTCGGACCACAGCACTTGCAATGGAGCTCGGACGAGACCTCCCTCTTCTTCCTGACGCGGGAAGTCACGCGAGCAGGCATGCGCCCGGATGCCCCACCGGACGCCGTTCCGCTGCCGGACGGCTTCACGCTCTGGCGCGCCTCCGTGGCGGACGGTGCCTTGCAATCGATCGCCCGGCTGAAGAATCTAGGCAGTTACTTCGTTTCACCCCTGGCCGATCAGGTCTTGCTCAACGGCTTCGGAGCCGAAAAGGCGGACAGCCCTCTGGAGCTACTTTCCGTGGCGAGCGGGACCAAGCAGACCGTGCCCTCGGAGGCCATGTCCCTCTCGACCACGCATGCTGCCCGCTGGAGCCCGACCGGCCAGAAGTTCGCGGTCTTGAACGACAAGCCAAGCGGCACCCATCCCATTCTCTTCGAAGGGACCGACTGGCAGCCAACGCCGCTGGAGACGGTGCAATGGTCGTCCGGCTATGCGCACCTCGGATGGTCCTCAGACGGATCGACCCTCGACACCTATTTCTTGGATAGGACCAACCGGATCACACGCCATCGCTACGCCAACGGCGCGACGTCACCCCAGATCACGCAGGTCTCCCTGCCCGCCCTCACCGATGGGCAGAGCTACCGAATCGAGGGCCTCTGGGCAGCTCCGGACGGCAACCGCGTACTTGTGTGCCGCTCCATCGTGCGCCAGACTTCAGGCTGCGGGGACCAAGTCGTCGTGCCGCCTCACAACCGGCTGATCTCCTTCGAAACGAAAGTAGAATCCGACGTCGCCCAGGGCATGACGCCCCTTGGGTGGCTCAATGAGCGCCAGTTGATCTGTCATTCGGGCCAGGCTCAAGACAAGCGCCTAGTAACAGTTGACCTCCCAGGCCCATAGGCCTGAACGCTTATAGGCTTCGGTGGGCGTGGCTTGACTGGCTTCTTGTACAGAAGGGCTGCAACGACCTCCATAGCCCTAGGCACCCAGGCGATGATCGCTTCTGGAAGCTTACGTCAAAACACACTCCTTAGCTGGTTTATCGTATAAAGGCACTTGTAGCCTAAGTGTTGCACCCACCTATTCTCGAGATTGACGCTCATTGCGCAATGGAAGCTGCCAGGGATATTGCGCTTGTCGAAGCGTGCCCCGAGTGGATAAGATCTGATAGACGGCTTCCTGTCGCTCGCAGGAAGCAATATTCATAACTAACACAAACGCTCGCCCGCTGCTTATATCGGAGAACTGAAATGGCGCAGCAAATCCGTACCAGTCGTGGAATGTGCCCCATTCCCGATTGTGAAAAGAAGTTCGCCCAAGGTCATATCGGCATTGACACGCACGTCAAAGGAAGGGCGCATGACAAGGACTTCCCCGAACTTTCAGGAGAGGCCCGGTATCAGGAGTTCAAGAGACGCTTCCCCCCTGCTAGCTGGCCGCTGGTTGGCGAAAGCACGAAGCCACGAGTGAAAAACGTAAGGGTTGTCGATAACTCGGACTTCCTCCATTCAACCTACCGCGAAAAGCTTATCGAGCACCTCTTCATCGCTGAGTTGTTGCAAGAAGGCTGGGTGAGCCATCGCTTGCGCATTGACGTCTTGCGCTCCGAGATCGACGCCAGTGGATATGACCTCGTGCTCGAACTTGCCGGTATTGTCCGACACGTGCAATTGAAGTCCACCCGGAAAGGTGCAAGGGCGTCTGGCCAAAACCTAAACTCCAGGCTCATGGCAAAGCCGGCGGGCTGCGCCATTTGGATCTTGGTTGAGGAGGACAGCGTCACCAAGCGCATGAGGTTGAGCTACCGGTTTTTCGGCGGCGAACCAAACGAACCGTTGCCACTCACAGACATGCATAAGCCCGCGAAGCACACGAAGGCAAATGCCCTTGGAGTCAAGGGAATCCGCCCGGCGATCCGTCGTGTGCCTGCCGGGTGCTTCGAGTCTGTGGAGAACGGTGTCCACGATTTGCTGATCAAACTTTTCGGCGAGGCCGCGCTGGGCGCCCAGATATGAAGGCACGCCGCTTTCCGCTCGGGACGGAGTTCCCTGCCGAGGGTTTTGTCCAGCACTCGATCGAGGCTCACTTTGCCAGTCAGGGCTACGAGTTGCTTGATGAGGGCTACACAGACCTGGCCTGTGTAGATCCCCAATCGGGGCAGCGCTGGGTTATTGAGGCCAAGGGGCACAGCTCTTCGATTGGCTTGGATTTCAACACTTGTATGGGGCAGTTGCTCAAGCGAATGCTTGATGATGAGACGGCCCGCTTCGGGCTGGCCTTACCCGATATTCCCCCATACCGAAAGCAGCTACGTCAGATCAGTCGCCGGGTACGTCGAGCCCTTAATTTGCACTGGCTCCTGGTCTCATCAGACGCGGCTGTAAGCATCGTTGGCCCGGAAGACGTGCTTCCGATGCCTTCAACGCATTGATGGTCGCCTAGAACACTGCCCACAGTCGGCAAGGACAAAGCTAACCAGGAGATCGTGGATGAATTCGCCAGAAGAAGCCCTTGTGGGCCTTGAGCGGGCCATCAGATACATTGAAGAGGAGTGCTACTACGAGATGCAACGAGTAGTTCCGGCCGCGACGCAGGCGGTTCTGGGATGACGCACCGGCTTGAACCACGAACGGTTGCTCTTGTCATCCCCTTGATGCTGAGCGCATGTGCCGAAGCCGATGGCTTGCGTCAGGCAAATGCCCTTAATGGCACCAGCCCCACAGCGACTCCCACAGTTCAGCCTATTTCCACCCCCACACCAGGGCCATCTCCCTTCACGATCAATGGAACTGGAGAGCAGGCCTCTGAGCACTTCTTGCTTGCAGGCGGCCCTACGGTCTTTCGGATGCGGAATGAAAATACCGAGTCTGGTCCGTTCATCGTCACCCTCCTGAATGGCCAAGGGAGCCATGTTTCGCTTCTGGCGATAGGATCCGGCCTCTCCTATTCAAAACACCAGTTAACGTCGCTGGCGAAGGGTGAATATCTCTTCAACGTCTCATCCGCCGGCACATGGTCCATTCGTGTGGAACAGCCTCGCCTATCGGAGGCCGTTCCCTTTGAAAGCCTCGCCGGAACGGGAAGAAACATCTTTGGACCCTACCGAATTCCGAGCGGTCTCAAGACCTTCAGTGCCGGTCAAAATGCCAAAGGGGTGGCCTTTAAGCTCCGCAACGAACAGGGACTTTCTTACTTCTCAATGTCGCTCCTTGTCTCTCAAGCGACGGCTTCGACGGCAACGGGCTTGTCTGGCGGCTTCTATTGGGTAGACGTTGACGCAGACGATAAGACGGATTGGTCCCTGAACCTGATGGATCCGTAACGTCTCAGACCCGGGGATTCCTGGGACGGGCCTTGGCAGGCTTCTTCCGAGGCAGAGCCGCGGCGACCTCCATCGACCAGTCCACCCATTCGGCGATCGCCCCCACATCCCGGTGCCCCTCCGGCGTCACGAAGACGTAGCCCTTCATCGGACGCCCCGTGAAGTCCATCGGACGAACGTGGGGGCGAGAAAGGGCCTCGTCGTAACGCTCAGCCCCCACCCGCACCATCAACTCGTCGCGGACGATGCCGATGAACATCTTGCCGTCGAGCATGAACGCCAGCCCCCCGAACATCTTCAATTCCGTCAGGTCCTCGCGCAGCGGTAGCACCTGGCGCAATCGTGCGGCCAACGTCTCGTCGTAGCTCATCGTGCGTCCAATCCCTTTCACGGCCATTCCAAGGACGCCCCCGACCGAACCTTCAACCAAAAGTCTCCACGTTCGAGGCCCCCAAGCGCATGGTCTGGAAGGACGGCAACGGCATGTTCTCAGGCCTGAAGCGCAAACCTTTTGACGCTTTGAGGACCAAAGAACTTCTCGACCTGGCTAGACTTGGCCATACCCGTCCGACACCAGATCGCAAAATGCTCGCAATTGTTTTCGAACAGGTCATATCGCTTCTCGCCGAGGCATTCGCGAGCTCGAATGACTGTCTTCTCAGGACTGAACAGACGGAACTCACCATTCGCCTTCAATCGATCGAAATCGGCAGGCGGATGGAAAAAGTTGACGGCATCTTGGTCAGGAAAGCTGATCTCGACGCGGGTACCGTATTCCGAGAAGTCGATGGTCCGGTAGTGACGACGTCCATCCAGAAAACGCTCCATTCCGGTGATTTGGATTTCATTGTCGCCAAAATCTCCGGTATCCGACGTGTAATGGATGACCCTTTGGTTTCCCAGGTAGATTGCGTAGTGATCATAGACGCCGCCCATCCGCTCGATGACGAGGACATCGCCGACGAGAGGCTCGCCAAGCTCGCGCCGCCGCGTCTGATTGGCGATGAACTGCTTATAGGATCCGTCCCAGGCAGGGTTACCCTCGATCATGATTTGGCGGAAGCCTTCGCTCCAAAGTTCATTCCATTCGATCTTCGATTCGCGAACAATCTGGCCAAGTTCATTCGCAGATCTGACGATGAATTCCTTACCAAACTCCAAATTGGCCTTCAGCTCACCAAAGAGCATATCCGTGCCAAATCGCAGAAAATCCATGTTCGCACCTACAAGTTCGAGAATAAAGCTAGGCAGCGTGGTGGGGCAGACCTCGGGCTTCAAGCTCGACCATTATACGCCCAACCTTTCGAAGGTCCGAAAGCGTGGCGGCTCTCGGTTCATCACACCGAAGCCCTGCCGCGTCATTTATTGGCCCTGAGGATAAGCCCCTTGCACAAAGTAGGTAGCCGTCAAGCCATGGCCACCGTCAGGGACCGAGTGTGCCCGTCAATGACCTACCAAGTTCGCACCGAGCGTCTCACCCCAATCGACTACTTGGTGTACTCCTGGAGGACATATTCGACGCTGGAGCGTGGACATGGCTCCTTGCGAGGATGAACCGGTGGCAAACTGGCTCATGCGCACGATTCGCTTCATCCTTGTGGCTTCCTATCGGCCTGGCCAGCGCCGCTGCTCGCCCAGCAGGCCTCATGACAGGCGCAGGACGGAACATCCCAGGCCTTCATGAGGGAGTTCTCACGATCGCACGCCGCGCCCGCCCGTCGACGAGACATCGACTTCATCTGCCTGCAAGGAATTGCAAGTTTCGATTCCCGCTACCCTTGGTATAGTGGCGCAGTGCCGTTCACAGGCTGAATTGCACCTCCTGCCCTCTGCTGATTCGAACGTTGCGCCGCATGGTTCCACCCCGTTACCTCGAGCCTTCGTGCTCGATCTTCCTGAGCGCCGGACCCGGCGCGGGCAAGACCGCCTTGCTGCGCCGCTGGCACGCGGCCAGCCCCGCTCCGGCCTCCTACACGGGGCTCACGTCGGACGACCTCTCCGTCGAGTTCTTCCTCCACCGC
>JAKFBU010000027.1:0-297353 GCA_036676985.1 Candidatus Sericytochromatia bacterium | reverse complement strand
TCCATTTCTTCATGGAAGCCGAGGCCGCGAGCAAGCAGGAGGAGGTCAACCTTCAGACCCTGCGCGGTATGCAGGGCAAGGAGGCCGTGCAGTTCGCGGCCAACACGATGAAGATCTCGAGCCTCGCGGGCAAGATCAACAACCTCCGGAATCTCCACCAGTCCTTCTCCAAGGAGCCGCTCGTCAAGAGCCTCTTCCCCGAGCAGGTCGAGATCGAGATCCCCAAGCTGCCGCCCGGCTTCAACACCCAGAAGACCCAGGCCAAGCCCCTCACGGGCATCCTCATGGATATCCTCGGCATCGGCAAGAAGTAGCGATGACCGAGCTCGATCTGGCCGAGTGCGTCGCGGAGCTGCCGCCGCCCGCCGACTACTTTCCCATCGACACCGGGCGCTACGAGGTCCATCCGGGCCTCAAGATCCTGGGGCAGCAGCCGGTCCAGGGCAAGATCGAGACCAACTTCCTGATGATCGACGGGCAGTACTACGCGTACCTGCGCGCCAAGCGCGCGGCGCGCCAGGAGTGCCTGAACAAGTACTACCGGACCCACGACCTCACGGACGCCCTGGCCCGCTCGGTGGCCCTGTGGCTCATGGAGCGGATGGCGGGCGAGTATCCGGCCTACTTCGAGGCGACCGAGACGCAGCCGGGTCTCTGGTCCTTCACCAACCGTCTGGTCGGTCTGACGGCTCGTCTGGACCTGGTGTGCCTGCGGGTCCAGAGCACGGAGCCGAGTGAGCCTTTAGTTCCAGGCGGCGGCGTCTACGCCGATGTGGACTTCGTCGGGGCGGACCCCGTGGATTTCCTGGTCTCCCAGCTCCAGGAAGACTTCGCCATCACGAGCGTGGAGCCCGAGGCCCGGCACAACTGGCTGTCGCTCTTGCACCTGAGCTTTCCGAACCACTGGAGCCCCGCCGAGAAGATCGGGCAGACCTTCATGGCCGTGCACGAGCCGGTGGCGGACTTCGAGAAGGTGGCACGCGGCTCGGACAAGCTCATCGAGGCGATGATCCACCGGGGGCCGTTCGTGCGCTTCGCCTGGGGCATCTCCACGGACACGACGCTCAACCATCACCCGGAGAACCCGCCCGGGCGCGCGCTGGATCGCTACGAGCCGGAGGCTGCGGGCGAGGGCACCTACATGCGCATCGAGCGCCAGACCCTCAAGGGCTTTCCGGAGCACCATGCGGCGGTCTTCACCATTCGCACCTACTTCACGCCGGTGAGCGCCGTGGCGGCGGATCCCGAGCGGCGGGCGCAGTTGCGCTCGGCGATCGCGACCATGTCCCCCGATGCCCTGCGCTACAAGGGCCTGGAAAAGATCCAGGCCCCTTTGGTCGATTACCTTAGCTGATTGCGGCGGGTCGCCCCAGCGTCGTGATGTAGACGACGGCCTCGGCCTCCGGGATGCCGAGCAGGTCGTTGACCTGGTCGTCGAAGAAGCCCCCGATGCCGCTCACCCCGAGCCCCATCTGCATGCAGGCGACGTTCAGTCGCTCGCCCAGGTGCCCCGCGTCCATGTGGAGGTAGCGATAGGCGCGCTCGCCGTACCGTTCCACGGCCCGGGCTAGGTCTACGGTGTGGAACACCACGGCGCTCGCCTTGCCGCCCAGTTCCTGTCCGAGGCACAGGTACTGGATGTCTTCGGCGAAGTTCTTGAACCGGATCTGGCGCAGCTCCCGGCGGCGGGGGTTGTAGTAGTAGCAGCCGGAGTCCAGGCCGTCGACGCGGTTCACGGCCACGAAGGTCTCGAGCAGCGAGAGGTCGAAGTACCGGGGATCTGCGTTGATGCGTGGATCGTCGTAGAGGTCGGGCCGGTACGTGTACTCCAGGACCGTCGCAAGCTCCAGCCGGGTCAGGGGATCGCCCGAGTAGGCGCGGGTGGAGCGACGGGTGACGATGGCGTCCGAGAGGCCCTGTTCCCAGTCGATCGGCGTGCCCGTGAGGTGCTCTCCAAAGGCGAACTTGTAGTGATCTTCTTCGGGCGCCTCGGGCTTCACCTGCTCGATGAGGTCCTTGGGCATCGCATGGATCTTCGAGGCCTCGTGCAGGGCATGCAGGCGCTGGCCTTCCGGGATGGTGAGAGGCCCCAGCTCGATCTCGGACGGCAGGGCCGTCGGCGCCTCGAGCATGGTGTCGGTGATCTTCTCGCGCTTGGGCAGGGCGATGACGGCGATCGCCTCTTCGGTCTCGCGTTCGAGGAAGAGCAGGTCGTTGATCTCGTCGTCGTAGAAGCCGCCGATGGGGAAGGCGATCCGGTCGAACCAGGGGGCCGCCATTTCAAGGTTGCCGAGCACGTGGCCGGTGTCGAGGAAGATGCGGCGATACGCGCGGTCCTGGTAGCGCCAGGCGCTCCGGAAGAAGACGGCCGAGGCCACGATGGCGAGGTCGGCGTGCTCCAGGGCAGGGTGCTCGAAGCAGGCCTTGTGGAGGTCGGCCATGCGATCGCCCTCCCAGAAGCCGATTAGCGAGTGGTCGCCAATCTGGAAGTTGTAGACGCCATCGGCGAGGCCCTCGTAGCCCCGGGTCACGACGTAGAGCTCGGTCGGATACAGGCCACCTGCGGACGGGGCCGAGCGCATGAGGAAGTTGCGCTCGGGGTAGGGGATGACGGCCGTGACACCGTTGGTGAGGTAGAGCAGGTGCGAGAGCTTGGCGAGGGATGCCTCTTCGGCGGTCATGGAAGCGGCGAACCGGGCGGCCTCGGCCGTGAGGGGGCGCTCGGCCAGGGGCAGGTACCGTTCGAGGTCGATGTGGACGCCCGTTTCGTAGTGCTTGGATTGGGCGGGCGGGTTGTTCCAGTCGATCTTGTGCGGCTTGCGGATCGACTCCGGGGAGTACTTCGTCAGTTCGTGGTAGGTTTCGGCCACGGAACGGGTGGTCATGGGCACGCTGGGTCTCCTCGTCGTGGGTACGGCGTGGCTCCATCATACCAGTTGACCGGGTAGCGGGCCGGTATTGGCGAGGGTGGCGCCGGTCTACGGATTGTTGGCTGCTCGTGTCTCGAGAGGAGGTCCAAGGGACGGCTTTTGGGCTGGTGGAGGGCGCTCAAACAGGCGTCAGGACTGGAGCAATCGTTGACCACGCTCGATTGCTGTGCTAGATTGAATGTCTTCCTTGAGACAGTAGCTCAGTCGGTAGAGCATCTGACTTTTAATCAGAGGGTCCCGGGTTCGAATCCCGGCTGTCTCATTTAGGCGATGAAAGGGTCTCGGGCCACTGGCTCGGGGCCCTCGTTGTTTGGGGTGTTTCCCGCGGGTAACGGGTGGCCACAGCAGACAATCCAAACGATTGCCTAAAAATCCAACCAGGCATAAAATGTTCAGGATTAGAGGGCAAGCATTTTCGCCTACTCGGAAGGTGGATTTCATGGCTACTTGTGGTGGCTGCGGTCAGGTCATGTTCGGTGGCGTGCAGAAGGACGGTAGTCGGTTCTGCTCCGAGGCCTGTGCACGAAAGCAGCCAAGCACATCTTCACGCCAAGCCGTACTGGTAAAGACTTATCGGGGCAGTGAAAGAGGCGCATTCGCGAGCTTCCAGGCGGACAGCCCCAATATGGCCAGACAGGGATACTTTCCTACGTCTCAAAGTTGGGCACCTGGTTCCTATGGTTGCGGCAGTTTCATTCTCGCCCTCCTACTTTGCTTCGTCCTCATCGGGTTTATCGTGTTCGTCTACATGCTGCTCGTGAAGCCGAACGGGGTACTCTCTGTTACCTATGAGTACCAAGAGCCAGCGGAAGCCGAGAAGACATGTCCACGATGTGCAGAAAAGGTGAAGGCTGCGGCACTGGCTTGTAGGTTCTGCGGCTATGAATTTGAGCCGGCACTGCAAAATAACGGGTAAGTTCTTAGGTTCAAATCCCGGCTGTCTCAATTATTTGCAGGAAGTGGATCTTGGGCCTCGCGGTCTGAGGTCCGTTTTTTGTCTTTGGGGCGCTCGGGTAACAGAACGGGTATCGAGCGATCGGGTGATTTCGAGGAAAGCAGGCCTCGATGACTATAGCGCAAGTAGGTGAGCATCCCATTTCACTTGACAGCAAGCAGGCGTTTGCTCACCATTGGTCAATCTCACCGACATTCTTGCTCCGAAAGCGCTTGGCGATTCCTGAACCCTCTACCTTTTCGTGGCAGCCAAGGAGGATTTGCTTGGATCCAATCAATCTTGAAGAAGAAGACGATCTTCGAGCTAGGTACCTCGAAGAGGCATACCATCGCACCATTCTTAGGGATCCTCGGTACGTCCTATACACCGAAGTCGGTGAGGCTCTTGGTTTGGAAAAGCATGTTGCTTCACGTATCGCAACTTACCTATCGAGGGAGGGGCTGCTCAATGGGGGCGGGCCCAGTATCGCGATCACCCACGAGGGAACCAAACTCGTGGAGGCTCGCATTAGAGAGCGAAAAATCAGTCAAAGAACTACCGCGCATCAGACCTCGGCCATCCCTTCTCAACAGGAATCTCGCAATTTGGGACGGCGAGTATTCGTTGTTCATGGTCGTAACATGAAGGCTAGGACTGCCCTCTTTAGTTTGCTGAGAGCCTTTAGCCTGGAGCCTATTGAGTGGTCTCAGGCAGTGGCGGCAACCGGTGAGCCAACACCATATGTGGGGCGCGTACTTGAAGTGGCGATGGAAATGGCCCACGCAATTGTTGTCCTATTTACTCCTGACGACGATGTGCTCTTGAAGCGCGAGTTTTGGGAAGAACATGAGCCCGTCTATGAGTGTGAAATGTCATCTCAGGCACGCCCAAACGTGATATTTGAGGCAGGTATGGCTTTGGGCAGATACCCAGAACGAACACTACTTGTCCAGGTCGGCAATCTGAAACCATTTAGCGATATTGCTGGTCGGCATTTGCTGCGCCTATCGAACTCCTCTGAAAGTAGACAGCAACTAGGCCTACGCCTCAAGAGTGCGGGTTCCATTGTGAACATGGATGGAGTTGATTGGCATAGAGCAGGTGACTTTGCGGATCTCGCCCCACCACAGTCCACACGCACTACCATAGCAAAGAGCCCAGCTCTTGAAAAAGCTGAATGCTTGATGCCGGATTTGCTTCTCGAAATGCGAAAAGACTTGAGAGCCAACCCCCTATTAAGGGAAGTTGTCCTCTTGAAGCGTTCATGGGTCTACAATGCTAGCAAACCTACATTGACCTACTACTATGATGAACATTCTGAACTCGATAGCCTGTTTGACTTCCTAAATAGCATTGGATTGGCTAAGAATATTGACAATAGTAAGGCCCGGCGATTTGTTTTATCTGAAGAGCTAGCAGACTACTTGATTACACGTAATGGGGCCAACGTTTAATCAAGTATCGCAAGGACCCGTGACGGTCCCCCAAAAAACTGGTCCGTTCAAAGGTAGGGAAATCCAGGCAAATTGACAGTATGCTATCAAGGAGGATTTCCCTTGAGAAAGAGCAAGTTCACCGAGGAACAGATTGCTTTTGCCCTGAAGCAGGCGGAGCTCGGCACCCCCGTGGCCGAGGTCTTCCGGAAGATGGGTATCACCGAGAACACCTTCTACATCTGGAAGCGTAAGTATGGCGGGCTGGGCCCATCCGGGCTCAAACGCCTGAAACAGCTCGAGGAGGAAAACCGCACGCTCAAGCAGCTGGTGGCAGGTCTCTCGCTCGATAAGGCGATGCTCCAGGACGTGGTTTCAAAAAGCTCTAAGGCCCGTCAAGCTGCGCTTTCTGGCGGCGCATCTGCGCAACGCCTACCGTGTCAGCGAACGACGGGCCTGCCAAGTCATCTACATGGATTGGATCTGCTCGCCTAATTCTTTGGCAGTCCATCTCGCTCAAGTTGGTCTAATATCTCATCGGCAGCATTGTGGCAGAATCGAATCATCTTATTGGGAAGGTGGTCAGATACAGCATCTGATGCATATAACAGACTGATATTTGGAGGAATTTCGAAACCATCGGCCAGTAGTAATTCCCCGCTATTGTATTTTGGGATGTTTCCTTGCTCGCTATCAACGATCAAAGCAATTCTTAATTGAGGTTTATATCCAGAGTGGCTTTTAATCCACTGAATCGCTTCAATCCAGCCCGCGATTTCAGGATTTCCAGGTAGATTGAGAGCCGCAGTTCTTGCAAGTATTTTCATGTTGCCCGTGTGGACAGTTTTACCAGATGAATCTTGCTGTGGAGGCTGAGGTCGCAGCAGTGCAAATGCCGATGCTGAAACGCGATGCTCTTCATTAACTCTGGTGTTCGTATCAATAGAAAAAATGACATCAAAAGAGTTCAGTAAGGCGATGTCAGGATCTTGTAAGAGGAAATCACGGTGGCTTGCGGACTCTCCAGCAATTTGAACTAAGACTTTGTCACCTTTGGGGCGTGAATATCCCTTGTAAAGACTTGAAGTTTCCGGCGATAAGACCATCCCTTGGGACTTTAACCGGATTTTTCCGTCGGCGCCAAACTCGATTGAGTCAATGCTGACTGGATGGCCAAAGTCAACCGTGTAAGCTGAATGGCGTGGTTTCCTTCCCATGCAGCATTTCTTAAATTTCTTTCCGCTTCCACATTGGCATGGCTTGTTTGCGTCCCTGTTCTCTCCCATTGATCGGCCTTTCAAAAAAGTCTTTCACTTTCTCTAGAAAGCAATGTATTAGTCTTATAATGCTCATCTTGGATGAATCTTCTTCCTATGGGCTTGCCACGATTTCGTTGACAATTTCTCACTTACACCCGAAAACGGGTCAATGAAGAGTAAGATCGATTTACTCCCATTACGCAACTTCAGCACGATCATCGAGATTCGCCGACGCTCGCTCGACCCAAAGCTCGTTCACTGTCCAATCGTGCGGCGCACTTGCCTCCCCGCCGATGATCAGGTAAAGGCAGTCGATAATGTTCTTCACCCTGCCGCTCGCAATCTCGGCGATCGTAAGGTCGGGGTTTCTGAATCGAACGCCAATTCCAAGACGATCGGGCAAGGGGCCTTTCACCCCTTTCGCGATCTCTCGGGCCCAGGCGGCAAAGCCCTCGTGGCGTCCGTGGTGTGGCAGGTCGCCCTGGTAGACAGCCTGCAAGAGCGAAAAGCGCTGGTCAGGGTTGGGTGGTCCTGCCTGCCCCACGATCTTAACCCCACTGACCGGCCCTTCCGCCTTCGTCGCCCTCCACCAGCGTACGTTCGCGTTGCGGCCACCAAACCACCCCTCGTTCTTCAATGAGACGAACACAGGGTCGCAGAGGTTATCGAGATCGAAGGGCTGGCCGTTGCGGCTGTGGAACGACAGGCTGAACTCGAGGGACACGCCGTCGACGGCCTCGAGCGAGGGAACGCACAGCGAGGCGGCCGCGGTGACCGCTTCCTTCCATGCCTTCTCACCCTTGGTCGCAAAGGTGGCTGGTTCCCCTGGTACGAACAGTTCCACGCGGGCTTGAGCTTGCTGTGTGGCAGGCGGCATCCGGTATTCCTACGATGTAGTTTGGTGTGACCTTATTATCATGCCATGTACCACTAAGCGATGGTTTATCACGCGCTGTCGTCAGCCGCTGAATTGTTGCCTGGAGCGGTGAGCCTTAGGCACTGTCCTCATAAGGTGCTAAAAGGACAGCCCAAAACTCGATTGGTTACTTCAGATCGGTCGAGCCGACGGCCCCTCATCTTACTATGGACACCATCAGGAGAGACCCGTCCCGAACCAATGAGAAGATCACGAGAGGGTCAGAATTGGCCCATTTTCGGCAGCCTGTTATCCAAAAGTGTTACCCGTTCGTTGGCTTGGGCACGGGGCAGGCGTACAAATTGAGGTGGGGGAAGGGTTTGAGGTTGGCTGTGGGGCACCTGGATCAATGATTTATTATCAGTTGCCAGTTTCTGGCTGCTTCTCCACCGTTTGGCGCAAGACCTCGACGGCCGAGACCCGTTATTTGTTTGGGGTTGCGCGGGGGGATCAGCCAGCCAAGACCCAGTCCGTGGGCAAGGAGAGATGGCTAGCGAACGTCGAGTGAGATCGAAGCGTTTGCTGGTGGTTTAACAAATGGGTGCCAAGGGTCAACACCGAGGGGGTTTGGAGGGACCTGCGCGATATAGTGACTTGGCGGGATCAGTATCGTATAACTGCCGGCCGGCAGCGTGACCGGCACGCTAAGGGTCGCTGCGAACGGGTCTGGGGCCCCTGCCGCTTCAACACACCTCGACGCCTTTGGATTGAGGTTAGTTCGATTGACTTTACCCGTTACTGAAACGACGCCATGGTCGTCGGTTAACTTTGCCACAAATGTGTTCTGGATCGGAAACTCGTTGTAGGGTCGATAGATCCAGACAATTAGCGAGATGGTTTCGCCTGCATGGGCGTCGCTGGCGGCGCTCACCGCAAAGATCTTGGCCGGCTGGATGGTTGTGATGTAGCAAGGCTCAACCTTGGGGCTTCCAGACGGCCTCGGGCCGGGTGTTAGGGACATCGCAGGGGCGTTTTGTGGGCCACACCCAGACGTAAGCAGAGCGAACATCAGAACGCCAGTCAGGATGGCTACTCGCATGGGAAGACTCCGGTCGCAAATATCTTATTGTGGACTTCCGTCATTATTTCGGTATGACCTGTTTGAACAACAACTGGATTGGACAAGGTTGGTTGTCGTTTGGGACGCCACTCCCGCCAGAGCCCGCTTGCTTGAGCATTAGGGATCAGTTGCCGAATCCGCAAAAGTCGCAAAATCATCCGGCCGATGGTTGGGCAGTTGCTCACAAACTAGGCGTCTATAGGTCGAGGAAAATAGGCCGAACTATACGCCGAGACGGGGTTCGCCGACTCACGCGCCGGACGACCAAGCGGTTCCCGAGGCGGCATCTGAGGCCCGCCGCGATGCCCGAGAGTTTTCCGCATATCCGTTCACTCTGGAGTTTTCCCCTCAAGTGGTCCGACTTACCCTGGGCCTGACAGACCGGACGCTAGACGTCTTGCTAGAGGGGCCTACATGATGAAGACTGTTCGTCCTTTGCTTCGTTACGCTAGGAGTGTGCCGTTGAAAAACGAGCATCTTCCACTCGCTCTGATCCTGGGCGGATCTCTCGTGTTGCTGTCTTGCGTTAACCTGCCAGCCCAGGCCCAGATGGGGCTGCCGATGTTCAGCACGGCAGCCGCTAATCCGGCAGGACTCGACACGGCGGCGATTGAGCGGCTGACCGGCCGCAAGGGCTCCTTCGACGAGAAAGAGGGCGTCTTCAAGGTCAACGCCCCGCGGACCGATCTTCAGGTCACGACGACCGGCGTGCGTATGACCCCGCCCATGGGGCTGACCTCGTGGGCGGCCTTCCAGAAGGCGGGGTGCGAGACGATGGTGATGGGCGATATGGTCATGACCGAAGACCAGGTCAACCCGGTCATGAGCGTGGCGCTTGACAATGGGCTGGAAGTCACGGCCCTGCACAATCACTTCTTCTGGGACAAGCCGAAGGTGATGTTCATGCACATCGGGGGCATGGGTGACCAGATGCGCCTGGCCTCGGCTGTCGGAAAGGTGCTGGCCAAGATCGACGAGACGAAGGGCGGAAAGGGCGAGACCCCGACCGCCGACCTTGACCCGAGCCGCACCAGCCTCGACCCCACGAAGATCGAGGCCATCTTGGGCTACAAGGGCGATCTGACCAATGGTGTCTACAAGGTCACAATCGGCCGGACCACGACCATGCACGGGGTCACGGTCGGCAACACCATGGGCGTGAACACGTGGGCCGCCTTCGTCGGCAGCGACGACCGGGCAGTGGTCGACGGGGACTTCGCCATGCTCGAAGACGAGCTGCAGGGCGTGCTCAAGGCCCTACGGCGCGCGAACATCAACGTCGTGGCCATCCACAACCACATGACCATGGAGAGCCCGCGGATCATGTTCCTCCACTACTGGGGCGTCGGCCCCACCCGCCAGCTCTCCGAAGGCCTAAAGGCCGCGTTGAATGCCACGCGCACCGGCCGCTAGGAAGACCGGAGTCGCTCGGTCTGTCCCATCGCGTGATCGGCGGCCAACGAGGCGACCGTAGCGTCGGTGGGCCGGGGCCGGCCGAACTGCAGGTAGAGCGCCGGGATGACCACCATGTTCAGGAACGTCGAGGTGAGCAACCCGCCGAGGATGACCACGCCCATGGGCGCTTGCAACTCGTTACCAGGTTCACCCGCTCGCAGCACCAGGGGGATCAGGGCCAGGCCCGCTGTGAGCGCCGTCATCAGGATGGGACTCAGCCGCTCCAGCGAGCCCTGGACGACGGCGGTGCGGAAGTCCTTGCCCTCCACCTCCAAGAGGTGGTGGTAGTGCGTGATCATCATCAGCCCGTTGCGGGTTGCGATCCCGAACAGCGTGATGAACCCCACCAGCGAGGCCACCGAGAGCACGCCCCCCGAGGCCCGGACCGCTAGCACCCCGCCGATCAAGGCGAGCGGCAGGTTCGCCATGACGATGAGGGCCGCCCGCCAGGACCGGAGCGCGACCACGAGGATCAGCGCGATGCCGACGATCACCGCCGCGGTCAGCCAGCCCAGGAGCTTCGCGGAGGCATCTGCGCTCTCGATCTGACCCCCATAGACCACGTAGTAACCGGTCGGCATGCTCACCTTCGCGGCGATCGCGCCCCGAATATCCTCCACCGTGCGGGCCAGATCCCGGCCGGACACGTTCGCCGAGACGACGATCTTGCGTTGGACGTTCTCGCGCGAGATGGTGTTGGGCCCCCGCTCCTGGGTCAGGGTCGCGAGCGACTTCAACGGGACCATCCCGCCTTCCGGAAGGGCCACCAGCGTATTGGCGATCGCCGCCAGGTCTTGTCGCGCGCTCTGCGGGTACCGGATCAGCAGGTCATAGGTCCGCTGCCCTTCCAGCACCTTCGAGACGACCTCGCCCTGGAAGGCCATATCGATGGCTTCGCCCACCTCCCCGGTGGTCAGCCCGAAGCGAGCCAGGGCCGCGCGGTCGTACCGGATGGCCAGCTGTGGAACCTCGACCTGCTGCTCCACCGACAGGTCCACCACGCCGGGAACGTCCTGCATGGCCGCCTCGATCTGCTTGCCGATGGTGCGCAAACGCCCGAGATCCTCGCCGAAGACCTTGACGGCGATGTTCGAGCGGGTGCCCGAGAGCATGTGGTCGATCCGGTGCGCCAGCGGGCCCCCGAAGCTGATGCTCATCGGCAGGACCGACACGGCCTTGCGAAGCTCGTCCTGGAAGGCCTCCTTCGAGCGATCCTTCAGCCGGTAGACCACGTCGATCTCGGAGGAGTTGACGCCCTGCGCATGCTCGTCGAGCTCGGCCCGACCGGTGCGCCGCGAGGTCGTCTCGACCTCCGGGAAGGACCGCATGATCTGCTCCAGGCGCCGGCCCAGGTCGTCCGACGTCTCCAGGGACGTGCCCGGCAGCGTCACCGCACTCACGGTCAGCGCGCCCTCGTTGAACTCCGGCAGGAAGGCGCGTCCGAGAAACGGCACCATCGCGAGCGCGACGACCAAGAGGGCGACCGAGGCGCCGATGACCGTTCGGGGATGGACGAGCGCCTTCTCGAGCAGCGGTTGGTAAGCGCGCTTGAGAGACCTGACGACGACACTCTCGCGCTCCTCGCCGTGCCCCCGCTCGCGGCCGAGCAAGTAGTAGCAAGCCACCGGCGTCACGGTCAGCGCCACGACCAGAGAGGCGAAGATGGCGACCAGGTACGAGATGCCCAGCGGCTTCAGGAGGCGTCCTTCCACCCCGGAGAGGAAGAAGAACGGGACGAAGACCAGCATGATGATGAGGGTCGCAAAGAAGATGGCGCCGCGCACCTCGCGGCTGGCGTCGAAGACCACTGCGAGGGCGGGGCGGCGTTCGGCCTCCGGCTTCGCGCGGTTCTCCCGGAGGCGCCGGTGGACGTTCTCGACGTCGATGATGGCGTCGTCCACCAGGGCGCCGATGGCGATGGTCAGGCCGCCGAGGGTCATGGTGTTGATGGAGCCGCCCATGGCCTTCAGCGCGAGAATGGCCACCAGGAGCGACAGCGGGATGGCGATGAGCGAGATGACGGTCGCCCGCACGTTGAGCAGGAAGGCCAGGAGGATGACCGCCACCAGGATGGCCCCGTCCCGCAGAGCGTGTTCCACGTTGGTGACGGCCCGCGCGATGAAGTCCGACTGTCGGAAGTTGTGCCGGTCGATGGTGATGCCCGGTGGCAGGGAGGCCTGGATCTCGTCCAGCGCCAGGTCGACCCGCTCGGTCAGTTCGAGGGTGTTGGCGTCGGGTTGCTTGAGGATGGCGAGCACGACCGCGGGTTCGCCGTTGAGCGAGCCCACCCCACGCTTGAGGGCCGGACCGACCCCCACCTCGGCGACGTCTCCCACCCGGACCGCGGCGCCGTTGCGCAGCGCGACCACGGCCGCCGACACGTCCTCAGGGCCTTGCACCCGCCCGAGGCCCCGGATCAAGTACTCCTGGCCTCCCGAGACGTAAAAGCCCCCCGAGACGTTGCGGTTGGATCGCGACACGGCGTCGGCGACCTGGCTCAGCGACAGCCCACGGGCCTGGAGCTTGGCGGGATCGACAAGCACCTGGAACTGCTTGACATCCCCCCCCATGGGAATGACCTGGGACACGCCGGGCAACGCCAGGAGGCGACGACGCACGACCCAGTCCGCCGCGGAGCGGACGTCCATGGCCGTGGCCCGGTCATTGCCCTTCATCCCGATGAACATGATCTCGCCCATGATGGACGACACCGGGGCGAGCGCGGGCGGCGGCAGATCCTCGGGCAAGTTCGCCTGGGCGAGCTGCAGCTTCTCGTTGACGAGCTGACGGGCCCGGATGATGTCGGTGCCCCATTCGAACTCGACCCAGACGACGGAAATGCCCGCGGCCGTGCTGGAGCGAACCCGGCGGACGCCCGTGGCGCCGTTCATCGCCGTTTCGATCGGGAAGGTCACCAGGCTCTCGACTTCCTCGGGAGCGAGGCCATGGGCCTCGGCAAGCACGGTGACCGTCGGAGCCGTCAGATCGGGGAACACGTCCACCGGCATCCGGCTGGCCGTCCACGTTCCACCGATGAGGAGGGCGGCCGCTAAGGCCAGGACCAGAAGGCGGTTGCCCAGCGCCCACTGAATGATGCGATCCAGCATGCCGACCTCCTAGTGCTCGTGCCCGTGAGCCGGCACGGCATTGGACAGGGTCGACAGGCGGATCTCGTAGCCACCGCGCGTGACCACGCGCTCACCGGCCGAGATGCCGGACAGCACCTGCACCAGATCCCCTTGCTTGGCGCCCAGCCTCAGCTCCCGTCGCTCGAAGCTCTCTCCGCCCGTCTGGACGTAGGCGATGGGCCGCCCGTTGTCGTCGACCACGGCGTCCTTGGGGAGCACCGGAGCGGGGTGGGTCGGCCCCGTGAGGGCCCGCACCTCGGCCGTCATCCCGATGCGGAAGGTCCGGTCCGGGTTGGGAACCGCGTAGACGACCGGAGCCGTCCGGTTCACCGGATCCAGCACGCTGCCGACCGTCACCAGCCCACCGCGCCCCTTGCCGACGGTCACGGGGGCCGCCGCCGCGACGGAGATCTCTGCGCCGCCCGCCTTGGCGACATGATTGAGGTCGGCTTCCGGTACCCGGGCCTCGACCCAGACCGTGCGCAGGTCGACAATGCGGTAGAGCGGCGCCCCGCTCGTCACGGCAGCGCCCGGCACCGCCTTGGCCTCGACCACCGTGCCGCTGATCGGGGCAGTGAGCCGGAAGCTCTCCTCGGTGACGCCGCCTGCCCCTCTCAAGGTCGCCTCCTTTGCCTGGAGGTGGTCCTGGGCGGCCATCAGCTGGGCCTCTGCGACCGACACGGCCGTCTTTGCCTCGTCGATCCGCTTGCCGGGGATCGCTTGCGCCGCGAACAGGCGCTCGGCGCGCGCCAGCTCCTGCTTGGCCTGACGGAGGGTGGCCTCGGCCGTCTTGACCTCCTTCCGCAGCAGCACCCGGTCCGTGTCCGCCCCCTCGAAGGGCGTCAGGACGGCGAGCACCTCGCCGGCTCGGACCTCGGATCCCAGCGTCGGCAGGCGGCCTTGGCCCACGACGAGGCGACCGTCCGCCGGAGAGGTGATGGCCACGTCATGACCACCCGCTGCGGTGACGACGCCCTGGAGGGTCGTGCCTTCCTGGACGCTTCCGATGGCCGCGGGTCGGGTCATGAAGCCGATCTTCCACTGCTGCTCCTTGAGGAAGCTGATTTCCTCGGGGGAGGCGTCCTCCTCGGTCGCGGTGGCCAGAGCCGCCTTCGCGTCCGGATGGACCGTCACCTTGCCCGCCCGGATGGTGTCCGACAGTCGGGGTGACGTAAGCCGGAGCAGCAGCTCGTACTCCCCTGCCACGCTCGGCTTGATGATCGGTTGGAAGATTCCGGGTCGCAGTACGCCGTCCACGGGGAACACGGTCTCGCGCCCCTTGGCATCGATCAGGACGGCCTCCATGCGCCCCTCGGTCACGGGCGACCAATCGCGCAGGTCCGTGATATGAGCGGCGAGCTTCGCCTCCTCGCCCACGACGAAGGTGCGGTGCTCCGCGAACAGCTCGCTCTTGGGGGTGTAAAGGGTGACGGCCTCTACCGGCAGCTCGGTGGCCGGCTGGGCGTGCTCGTGTCCCGTCTGCTCATGCGACGACTCGGCTTGCGGGCGGCAACCGGCGAGGACGAGGAGGGACGAGGCGAGAAGGACGATCGACAGGCGCTTCATCTTGGTTCCTTTACGGGCGGGTGAGCGGAGCGCCAACCTGGCGCTCGAGTTCGAGCTGGGCGGAATGGACGGAAAGCGCCAGGTCGATGGCCTGGAGCCGGGTGTCTAGGGCGGCTTGGCTTGCATCCAGCAGCAAGACGATGCCTTGGTCCCCTTCCGTGTAGGCGGTTTCGGCAATGCGCGTCATCTCGGGCAGCCGCGCGAGGGCGTCTCGCTCGAAGCGCGCCCGGGCGTCCAACCGTTGCTGAAGGGCCTTGCGGGCGGCCGGAACGTCGCTGCGTAGCCGGGCGACAATCGCCGCCTCCTGGAGCCCCAGGCGCTCGCGCTCCGCGCTGGCTCGGGCCGCTTCGCCCTGGGCCCGATCGAAGAAGGGAAGCGGCCATGTGAGACCGAGGGTGTAGCCCAGTCCCTGCGAGGTCGGCTCACTGGTGTGCTTGAGGCCGACCGCAACGGCGGGGTCCGGCCAACGGTGTTGCTGGGCCAGGTCGATCGCCTGCTCGGCCCGTGCACGTTCGGCGCGCACGGTGAGGAGTTCGGAACGGTGCGCCAAGGCGTAGGTGATCAGGTCGTCCTCCGAGGGCAAAGGAGTCGGAGTGCCGAGTTTGAGGGAGCCGGTCGCCGCCAGATCCGCCAAGCCGGCAAGGCGAGCCCGTTGGCGCTCGGCTTCTGCTCGCTCCGAGGCCAGTCTGGCTTCGGCCGCGGAGCGCGCGAGACGCACCCGGATGAGATCGTAGCCGGCGCTCTCCCCCGCCTTGGCACGGGCCTCGATGACCCGTTCGATGCGGCGCAGCCCGGCCAGGTCTGCTGCCAGGGCCTCGCCGCGGGCGGCAGCGGCGTAGGCCTCGCCATACACCGAACGGAACTCGAGGGTCAGCTCCTGGAGGCGCTCCTGGACCCTGGCCTGAGCGATCGCCACCCCGGACTGGGCGATGGCGACCCGCCGATCACGCTTCCCTGGCAGCGAGATCGGCACCTGGAGGCCTAAGCGGTTTTCTTCGCTCGATCCTGCGGCCGGGAACACCTGCTCTCGGGCTACCTCCAGCACGGGGTTGGCTCTGATGCTGGCGCCGATAACGTCGGCACCGGACACCTGGACCTGCTGCTTGGCGGCAGCAACCAGCGGACTCCGAGCGAGAAACGCGGCGACTGCTTGGTCCTCGCTCCAGGTGGTCGATTGTGCTCCGCATGGGGAGACGGCCAGGAGCCCGATCAGCTGAACGACGAGCGTCCCCTGAAGGAGTCGCGCCACGGCGGGGGGGCAGGACGTCGAACGAGCAACGGTCATGCGGTGTGGAGATATCGGTTGAAGCATCCTCAACAACTTTCGGCAGGATGGTGGTGGTTGGTAAGTGGCCCCGCGCTCGACCCATGGTCCGGAAGACCGAGGCGCTCGTGTTCGGCGTGAGAGAACGCCTGAAGCACCAGGTCACCCAGGTGCGCGTTGATGAGCCGGTAATGAATATGACTGCCCACGCGCCGCGTTTCCACGAGCTCTGCGGCCCTGAGCAAGGCCAGGTGTCTCGAGACGGTGCTCTGGGGCAGGTCGAGGCTGGCGACGAGGTCCCCAACCGACTGTTCACCGTGGACAAGCAGGAGGACGATCCGCAGGCGAGTGGCATCCGACAAGGCCTTGAAGGTCTTGATGACCGCCGTGAGTTCGACGGGGTGCGGCTTCCTGGGTAGATCGTGCGATTTCATCAGCCAAGCATATGTGATTATCCGGATATCCGCAAGTTTGCTGATCGGGCCATCGCCGATGCTGCTGGTCCGTGCCGGTCGTACGGCCCGGGGAACTTCTCGGATCTCTCGGTTGTCATAGAGAAAGATGACGCCCAACAATGGAGGGATTTATGAACTGTCCTGTCTGTAAGACCGCAGCGCTCGTGATGTCGGACCGCCAGGGGATCGAGATCGACTACTGCCCTCAGTGCCGCGGCGTCTGGTTGGACCGCGGCGAGTTGGACAAGATCATCGAGCGATCGATTCCTAATGCCGCGCCCCGGGCCGAGATGCGGCCGCAGGCACAGACGCATCCCCCTCAGGCGCAGCCCTATCCCCCGCGGTACGACGGCGAGTACTACAAGGAGGGGCACGGCTACCACAAGAAGAAGCACAAGTCCTTCCTCGGTGAGCTCTTCGACTTCGACTAGCGCGCACGATCACGGGACTTCGGACCTCAGGGGCGGCACGCGAGTCGTGCCGCCCCTGAGGCTTGTCGCGCAGGCTGGCTTCGTTGCTATAATTGAGCCATGAGCAAAGCCGAAATGTCCGTCCGTGAGCGCGATGCGATGATCGCGCACCTCTTCTTCGATTGGCGCTGGGTGGAGGGCGAGGGCCCCATCCGCCTGGGACTGGCCTCGTCCCACTGGCTCCTGCCGAGCGGCAAGGATCTCAAGCAGGTCAGCGCCGAAGAGGCCGAGACGCTCAACCTCTACGCCACGCCTGCGACCTTTTCGATCAAGGCGCTGCCCAAGTACTCGACGGACATCGGCGCGGCCTGGGCCCTGGTCGAGGGCTACGATCAGGTCGACCTGCGCCTTCAGGGCGGTGAGTGGGTCTGCACGCTGAGGTTCCAGCGCCCCGCCCCCAGCGGCAAGGACTCCGAGCTGGTCGAGGCCTCCGCCCGGGCCGAGTCGGCCCCGCTGGCCATCTGCCGAGCGGCGTACAAGGCGACGCGGGTAGGCTAGCCGGGCATCTCCGGAGCCTGACAGGGCGGCCGAAAATCTCCTGGAAAACTGGACGTGTCCCCGGTTCGGGAAGTCCATTATCGTTCGTAGAGCAAGGAACCATGCCTTCGAACAGGAGACGGCCATGCGACGCCTAGCCCTATTCATTGCCCTATCTTCCATCGTCCTGTGGGGCTGCACCACGACCCCCCCGAACGCTCCACCGACCACGACGCCGGGCGGCAGCACCGAACCGCCCCAGTCAGCAGCCAAACCCGCGCCCGGCGTCTTCTCCCTCACGCGGATCACGCCCCAGCAGGTGCAGACTCGGATCGCGCAGGGGGAGAACATCGTGATCGCGGACGTCCGGGGCCGCGCTTCCTATGACCTCCTGCACATCGCGGGCGCGATCTCGTTGCCGGGTGCCGACTATCAGGTGTGGGGCCCCACGTTGAGCCGAGATCAGACCATCGTCCTGTACTGTGCCTGAGTGGACGAGGCGAGTAGCGCCCGTGTGGCGCAAGCGGTCAATCAGGTTTACGGGAACACGAACATGCTTCTCCTCCAGGGCGGCATCGCCGGCTGGAAGGAGGCCGGGTTTCCGGTGGTCGAGAATGGAATCTAGCGCATCGTGACCCGAGGCAAGGCCCCTCCTCGTCCGGTGATGCTAGGATAGGGAGGCACTCCTTGCCCTGGGTCACGTAGCGATGGACGTCCTGGAAAGCCTCAAACTCGTGGTCGCCGTCCTGGGGCTCGTTGCGAGCTCCTGGTTCGTCGTCCAGCTCTTCCGGAAGCCGACCCTGCAGGTGACGATCGAGGCGGCCGTCGCGGAGCCGCGCTCGGGTCCGCGCCTCTACTACCACGTCAACCTCACGATCCGGGCGCTGTATGGGCCTGTCACCCTGCAGCGGATCCGGCTCAGCCATGAGCGGGTGCCCGGGACCCAGCTCCAGGTCAATTTCGCGCTCGGAGAGTACGTCACGCGCGACCTGCTCGCGCTGCCGAGCGACGTCTTTCAGGCCGAGACCCAGCACCAGCTGGGCGACAAAGCGTCGAGCCGTCCGGCCTCCATCCGCCTGCCGGGCCTGACCCTTGCCAAGGGCAAGCGGCAGGCGTTGACCTTCGCGGGGTTCATCCCCTTCATCGCGAGCAACCGCCAGCTCGATCTCATCCCCATCGAGGGCTGGGACCTCGAATTCACGACCTCGGCCGGCGTCGAGCGGGTGGAGGTGTTCACGCCCTACGAGCGTGGCTAGGGGTAAGGAACCGTTTGCCTTTCGACCTGGCTCAAGACAAACGGAATTTGTTGTCGGGATAGTGAGTAGGTGCTGCTAGCCCGGCCCTTCCGTGCCGGCGTGGGTGACGGCGATCCAGCGCCGGATGGATAGGCATCCTGACAGCCAGAAGATTGCCACGAGGGTCCCGGCCGCGAGGTCGGTGGGCCAGTGGACGCCGAGGTACAGGCGGCTGAGCGAGATGAGGACGGCCGTTGCGAGGCACAGGGCGGCCAATACCCAGCGCCACCAGCTCCTGGGGCCCTGGGCGACGATCCAGTAGGCGACGTAGCCGAAGAAGCAGGTCCCGAGCAGGGCGTGGCCACTCGGGAAGCCGAAGCTGGTCTCGAGGGTGAGGGGTGGGAAGAGGTCGGGCCGAGGCTGACGGAAGAGGCTCTTGAGCCCCACGGTCAGGGCTCCGGCTCCGAAGAGGAGGACCAGGAGGGTCAGGGCGTCCCAGGCCTTCTTTCGGCCGAGCAGCAGGACGCCGAACAGCAGGCCGCAGAGGGAGATGCCGAGCGGCGAGCCGAGGAACGAGAGCTCCAGGACGTACGGGGTCCACTCCGGGCGCACGTGCGCGTTGACCCAGGTGAGTACGGTGCGATCGAAGCCCCTGAATTCCGCCTCGAGGACTTCCTCGGCGAGCTCGGCGAAGCCTGCGAGCGCCAGGAAGGCCAGAGAGAGGGTGACGACGAAGTAGAGGCCCAACCGCTGGAGGAGCGTCAGGAGTTCGGCGGTGCGCATGCCGCCAGTGTCCCATATCCAGGCTGGGATCGTGTGATTGGCCTGGGGGGACGATCGACTTCCGGTGCGCCTACTTGGAGTCCGGCCGCGCGAGGTCGCGGCGCAGCATGCGCACCGAGAGCCGGATCTCGTCGGACTGCGAGACCTTGGAGGGTTGGCCGTTCGGATGCTCCGGGGTGGCCGGGCCGGGCTCCTCGCACTCCGTGAGCAGCGTCTGGATGTCCGCGAGCCATGGCCCGACGTCGTACCCCCCGGCGGCCGTGGCGGCTCGGGCGCGGGCCAGCTGCAGCTGGGCGGCATGGAGGGCCATCACGGTCCGGTTGACCGGGTCGAAGGCCTCCGACAGGTTCGCGCCGACGCGTTCCAGGACCCGTTCGGCTTCGGCGTGCTGATCCATGGCGGCCAGTACGCCTCCCTTGCGACACATGTACAGCTTCTCGAACCGGAGCTCGCCCACCTCCCGGACCATGGCGAGGCTCCGCTCGTAGTGGAGGAGGGCATCGTCCAGGCGCCATTCGAGGAAGGCCTGATCACCGTAGGTGCCGTAGATGATCCCCTCGAAGCGGCGATCGCCCACCTTGCGGCAGAGCTGGATCGCGGCCTCGAAGCACTTGTAGGCTTCGTCGTTGCGTCCCAATTCGAGCAGGACATAGCCCTGGTGGCTGCGGGCAATGCCCTCGAAGCGCTCGTCTCCTATGGCATGCAGCAGTTCGACGGATCGGATGAGGATAGGAAGGGCCTTTTCGGGCTGCCCCTCTTCGAGGTGCAGGTAGCCCATGGCCATCATGATGCGGCCTTCGTAGGGGTTGACGGGTAGCGTCTGGGCGATGGCGAGGGCCCGGTCGTAGCACTGTCTGGCCTCTGTCAGGGCGCCCGTGTTCTGATGGATGAGTCCGATCATCTGGCTGCTGATGGCTTCGAGCTCCATGTCGCCGGTTTCGGTGGCGAGCGCGAGCGCCTGTTGATGATCCTGGAGGCTTTCGGCCATCTTGCCGAGCAAGCGGTTACAACGTCCCCGAGCATCCAGGGCCCGTCCCCGCAGGGCAGCCGAGACGCCCGGCAGCTCGGCATGGCGCAGGGCATGGTCCAGGAGCTGGAAGTGCGGGCCGAAGGGCCCCCGGACGGTTTGGACGGGGTCGAGCGCCAGGGCGGCCTGCAGAGTGCGGTTGACGCTCTCGGCGGTGGGCGGGGAGATGGCGCTGGCCCGGGCATGGATCTCGTGGAAGTTTTCGCGCTCGACGGCCAGCCGCGGGAGCGTCTTGGGGTCGGTCAGGATGCCCCTGGCATGCTGCGCCATGTCCAGGTAGTAAGCCGCATGGCGGTCACGGACGGCGTCTGCCGGTCCCATTGCCTCCAGCTTCAGGTGCGCGTAGTCCCAGATGCTCAGGTACATGCCGAAGCGCGGCTCCAGAGAGCAGGGCTGGGTCTTGAGCAGCGATTTCTCGCGCAGGCTCTGGATCACGTCCATGGTCCAGGGGGCGTCGGGGTAGTCCGAGAGGTCCAGGACTGCCTCGGCGGCCTCGAGGGTGAAGCCGCCCCGGAAGACGGAGCACTGCATCAGCGCGGCCTGCTCCCAGGGCTGCAGGAGGTTCCAGGACCAGTCGATGAGGCCCTTGAGGGTCGCCTGGCGCGCGCTGGCATCCCGCCTGCCGCTCGAGAGCAGGTCGAAGCGCCTGGGAAGGCGCTCGAGCAGCTTGGCGGCGGTGAGCACGCTCATGCGGGCCGCGGCGAGCTCGATGGCGAGCGGGATGCCGTCCAGCTGGCGCACGATCTCGGCGACGGTTGCGGCCTCGCTGTCGGCGAGTTCGTAGTCTTGTCGGACGGCGCGCACGCGGTCCACGAAGAGCTGCACGGCCTCCGATCCCGCGATGTCCGCCGGGTCGTTCGGCAGGCCGAGCGGGGAAAGCTCGTAGGCCACCTCGCCCGGCAGACGCAGGAGCTCGCGCGAGTTGACGAGAAAGACCCCCTGCGGGGCCTGCTTCAGCCACTGGCCGACGGTGGCTGCGGCCTGCTCGACCAGCTGCTCGAAGTTGTCGAGGATGACGAGCGTTCGCGAGCGGCCGGCGAGCGCGTCTCCGATCCGGCGCACCATGTCGGCGTCGGTTCGGGCCACGGTCAGGGGGATGTCCAGGACGGCGGCGACGGCCTCGCAGATGCTCTCGACCGTGGTGGCCTCGGTCAGATCGCAGAACCACGCGCCCCCCTCGAAGTCGCCCGGGTTCTCGACGGCGAACTGCTGGGAGAGCCGGGTCTTGCCCGTGCCGCCGGGGCCGAGCAGGGTGACGAGGCGGGACCCCTCGCCGAAGAGGTCCTGCAGCCGGCGCAGGTCGTTCGCGCGTCCGATGAAGCGGCTGGGATTCGGGACCAGGTTGGTCTTCTTGACGTCCTGCGCCTTGGGAGGCGGGAAGGCGCGATCGCCGAGCGTCCTCGGCAGCAGTTGCACGAGGGCTTCTGGCTCGAGCAGGCCCTTGAAGTGGAAGGTTCCGAGCTCGCGGGCCTCGGGGGATCCCAGCTCCGCGAGCCGGGTCTCGAGTGCCTTCCAGGCGTCGGATCCGACCACGATCTGGCCGCCGTGGGCCGCGCTCGCGATGCGGGCGGCACGGTTGACCATGGGGCCGAAGTAGTCCATGCGGCCGGTCACGGGGTCCGGGCGGCATTCGGGCTCGCCGGTGTGGAGGCCCATGCGCACCCGCAAGCCCCGGAAGAGGAGGGTGCCGTCCGGGCGGTGCACCTCGCAGGCGTCCTCGTGGCTCAAGAGCTCGTGGGGCCAGTCGAGCCCGAGCAGGGTCTCCTGGGCCGCGAGACACCAGTGCAGGGCGGCATCGGGGCTGGTGAAGGCGAGCATGAAGGCGTCGCCCTCGGTCTTCACCTCGTAGCCGCCGCTCTGGGCGAGCAACTGCCGGAGCTCCTGGTTGTGCAGCGTCAGGGCGGCGCGCATGGCGTCGGTGTGGCGCTCCCAGAGGTTGGTGGAGCCCTGGACGTCCGTGAAGACGAGCGTCACGCGCCCGGTCGGCGAGGTGACGGAGGAGGTGGAAAGGGTTGATTCGTGCATGGGGCCTCTGGGGGGGGGGCGGTGCGAACGGCTATCTGCTTTAAACCCCAAATGCCCACGATTGTCGCAGCGGCGGGTGCTCGAGACCCCGAATCGACGGGCTAGAGTCCGCCGTTGGCGAGGCCGCCGAAGTGTCGGTTCTTGGGATCCCGCTTCTTGCGCAGGGCGCTATCGATCCAGTCCTCCTGGTGCTTGGCGCGGCCGAGCAGGACGGAGATGCCGATGAAGGAGATGAAGCCCGCGAAGGCCAGGAAGTAGGAGAGGCCCATGCTGGCTTCGCTCTCGGTCAACAGGAACTGGACGTTGGCCGCGAAGTCGATGAGGACGAGCATCGTCGCGAGCGCGATCTGCCCCCACAGCCAGAGCCGGGCCCGCTTCTGCTGGGCCGGATCCCGGATCTCCATGCGCTTGCCCTGGCGTCGCTCCGACTCGTCCAGGGCCTGGGCCGTCTCGAGGTTCGCGCTCACGTCGGCATGCCAGAGCAGCCGCGAGATGCTCGTCACCAGCAGGAGCTCGGCGACCAGGACCAAGAGCGAGAACCAGACCCACAAGGGCCAGACGACTTTCATGTCCCCGACCATGGTGATCGGGGCGCCGAGGATGGTGGCGGCCGAGAGGCTCGCCGGGTAGCTCGCCACGATGATGACGAGACCCGACAGGACGTACAGGCCGTAGCGCCGCTTGAGCAGGCCGTGCCCCCGCCTGCCGAGCTCTTGGCGTTCGGTCGGCGTGAGGTCCTGCTGATTCTCGTAGGCGCGAGCGCGCGCCTTGACCTCGAGCAGGTGCTCCTTGCGCTGGACCTTCCACTCTCTGAGGGCCTCGTCGTCGCGGCCGAGGCGAAGGTCGGCTTCCTTGGTGCCATGGGCATGGTAGGCCTGGATGGCCTGGAGCAAGGCCTCGGCGAGGACGTTGCCTTGTTCGCTCATGGTGTCCTCCTAGCGTCCGATCGCGTCGCGCAGGAGCCGGCGCCCGCCGGTGCTCCGGGCGAGCTCCGGGTTGATGAGGATCAGGCGATCCTTGAGGATGGGCAGCAGGCTCGAGGTGAGACGCTCGGTGAAGTGCGGCTCGCTGAACATGCAGACGATCTTGGTCTCGGGCGGCAGCTCGGCTGCGAGGCGGGGCAGGCTTTCCCAGTCGATGTTCTCGGTGCCCGGGCCGCGTTCGTCCGCCAGGTCCCCGAGGAACAGGATGACCGGGCGATAGCCTGCTGTTGCGAGCTGGTGGGCGTCGCGGCTCGCCAGGCGGAAGGCCATGCCCATGGACGTGCCCCGCTCCTTCGGATCGACCTGAAAGTAGGTCCGGAAGGTCGATTTCAGGCTGTTGCCGAGCGCGGGGCCCGCATGCACGGTGGTCACGGTCTGGGCCACCCGGTACAGGCTCAGGGAGTCCTTGGGGAGCAGCCGCCGCGTCTGCTGCGGGATGATCTCCTGGCACTCCTTCTGGAAGGGGAGCGAGGAGGCGCTCGCGTCCCAGAAGGCGAGCAGGGCGACCGGTCGAGGGCCCTCGCACCCGGTCGGGCTCAGGAGTCCGAGCAGGACGATCGCCCGCGGGACGAGTTTGCGGATCGTGGTCATGGCGCCATGCTTGCACGGGGCAAGCTTCGGTTCACGGGTACTCCGGCCGAAGCTTAGCGGGCAATTCGCCCTAAATCCGGTCGCTTGCTCGCTTCAGGAGGACGGAGGGACGCTCGGGGGCTAGCGTTGGCCCGTGCGTCTGGTCCTTAGCGACTGCCGGCAGTGCTCGAAGGCCTTGTCCGTCAGCCGGATGGCCCGGTTCTGCGTGGGCAGGCGCTCAAGGTAGCCCTCACGCTCGAGCACCGTCACGTGGTGGTGCACCGTCGAGACGGATCCTATCCCCAAGAGCTTCGCCAGCTCCCGCAGGGAGGGCGGCTGGCGTCGGCGCTCGTGGAACGAGACCAGGAGCATGAGGAGCTCGAACGGTCGCTGCTTCAACTCGTGCATGCTCCTACCTCCGCTTTCGGGCGCGGCGATCGCCCACCAACGCCCCTCGCTGCACCGCCTCCAGGCCGTAGCGCCCGCGGATGTTGTCCAGGGCCTGGTGCAGGGCCGTCGAGTTCCGGCTCTTGCCCATGGAGAACAGCGTGAGCTGGGCGTTCGGCTGGAAGTTGGAGAGCGTGGCGCCCACCAGCCGCAGGGGGCGCTTGCCGTCCCACCCCGCCTTCAGGAGCTTCCAGGCCGTCTCGTAGAAGACGTCGTCGTCGTCCGAGGCCGCAAGCAATGTCAGGCTCCGCTCGAGCGTCTCGAAGGTCTTGGCGTAGCGCAGCTTGGCCGAGACGGTCGCGGCCGTCAGGCCCTGCTTTCGCAGGCGGTAGCCCAATTCGCAGACGATCTTGAGCAGGCGGCGGCGCAGGTAGACGGGATCCGCGCTGTCGCCGTCGAAGGTCTCTTCGCCCCCGATGCTCTTGGGCGGCCCGCCAGGCGTCACTGGACGGGGATCCTTGCCCTGGGCGATGAGGTAGAGGTCCGCTCCCTGCGCACCGAAGTCCTCGATGAGCTTCTCCAGGCTCTCGTCGGCGAGCTGCCCGATGGTGCGGATGTTCAGGGCCTCCAGCCGCTCGCGGGTGCGGTGCCCGACGCCCGGGATGAGCCCCACGTCGCGCGGGTGCAGCCACTCCATCTCCTCGCCCTGGGGCACGACGCAGACGCCCGAGGGCTTGGCCGCTTTCGAGGCGATCTTGGCCAGCAGCTTCGAGCTGCCGGCCCCCACCGAGGCGCTGAGCTGCGTCTCGGCGAGGATGGCCGCCCGGATGGCGTAGGCCACCTGCTCGGGCGGGCCGAGGAGGGCCTCGGTGCCCGTCATGTCGAGGTAGGCCTCGTCGAAGCCCACGGGCTCGACCAGGGGGGCGAAGCGCCCCCAGATCTCCTGGAGCTGGCGGTTCACCTCGCGGTAGCGGTCCATGCGGACCGTCACCCGGATGGCATGGGGGCAGAGCTCCACGGCCTTGTAGAGAGGCATGGCCGAGCGCACGCCGAAGGCCCGCGCCTCGTAGCTCGCACTCGCCACCACCCCGCGCTTGATCGAGTGGCCGCCCACGATGACGGGCTTGCCCCGGAGGCTCGGGTTGTCGAGTTGCGCGATGGAGGCAAAGAACGCATCCATGTCCACGTGCATGATGCTCCGGGCCATCAGGACACCCCCCAGCGATCGCTCAGGGCCTCGATCTCGTTGACGACCAACAGGAACTCCCCGCGATCCTGCTCGACCACGCCCGAGAACATGGCGGGTCCCCGCCGCGAGGCCGCGGACAGCCGGCGGTAGGCCTCCGGGAACAGCACGGCCTGGCAGTGCTCCACGCCGTCCGAGAGCGTGAGGAAGGACATGCGCTCGCCCTTCTTGGTCCGGTGGCCGAAGCGCGAGACGACCTCCGCCACCACGCTCACCCGGGCCTTGCGCGGCAGCGCCTTGGCCTCGGCGAAGGAGACGCTGCCCACCTCCCGGGGCAGGGGCTGGACCGTGACCGTGAACCCCAGCATCTCCCGCTCGATGGACTGCCGCATGGCGAGCGGGTAGTCCCCGTGATCGGGCACCTTGGGAGCCGGACGGTCCACCTCCGTGAAGAGCCTCAGCTGCGAGGCGGGCGGTGGGGTGCTCTTGCCGAGCCCCGAGAGCTCCCGCAACAGGACCGGGCGGCTCAGGCCGAAGCACTCGCAGGCGCCCAGCCGGATCAAGGTCTCCAGTTCCGGGCGCGCGAGGCCCGTGCGGTGCTTGAGATCCGCGAGGCTCGTGAAGGGCCCGGCCTCGCGGGCGTCCAGGATCGCGCGCACCCCGGCCGGGCCGATGCCATGCAGGTAAGAGAGGCCGACGCGCAGGACGTTCTCGCCCTCGACGGTGTAGGTCGCCCCCGAGCGGTTCACGCACGGCAGGGCGATCTCGGCGCCGAAGTGGCGGGCGTCCTCGACGTACACCCGGGCCGGGTAGTAGCCCATGCCCGTGGAGAGCACGCAGGCGAGGTACTCGACGGGCCAGCGCGCCTTGATGTAGGCCTCGCGCACGGCCAAGGACGCGCACGACGCCGCGTGCGCCTTGACGAAGCCGTAGCCCGCGAAGCTCTCGAGCAACCGCCAGACCTCCTCGGTGCACCTGGGGTCGCGCCCCAGCCGTGCAGCACCCTCGAAGAAGGGGGCCTTGATGCGCTCCACCTCCGGGCGGATGCGCTTGGCGATCCCCCGGCGCAGGTTGTCCGAGGCGCCCATGCTCATGCCGGCGTACACCGAGGTCACCTGGAGGCACTGCTCCTGGAAGAGGATGAGGCCGTAGGTGTGCTTCAAGACCCCCTCGAGGCACGGGTCCGGGTAGGTGACGGGCTCCTGGCCGTGGCGCCTGGCCACGTAGCGGGGCGTGATGCCCCCGTCGATGGGCCCCGGGCGGTAGAGGCTCGTGATGGCCGTGATGTCCTCGACATGCGTCGGCAGGAACTGGCGCAGGAGACCCTGCACGCCGCCCGACTCGAGCTGGTAGATGCCGAGCGTGCGCCCGGTGCGGATGAGCTCGAAGGCCCGCGCGTCGTCCAGAGGGAGCTCGTCGGGCACCAGGCGGATGCCGTGCCTTTGTTCGACCAGGGCCACCACGTCCGCAAGGATGCGTAGGTTGCGGTTGCACAGGAGGTCCATCTTGAGGAGGCCCACCTCCTCGACCCCGTGCATCTCGAACTGAGTGACGATGGGCCCCATGGCCGAGGCCTCGAGGGGGACGACCTCGGTGAGGGGCTCGCGGCTGATGACGATTCCGCAGGGGTGCAGGCTCAGGTGATCGGGCAGCCCCTGGAAGGAGTCGGCGGTGGCGATCAGGCTCTTGTAGGGCTCCTTGTGCAGGGGCAGACCCTGGATATCCGGAGCGCTCGCGACCGGCCCCGACCAGGGCATCTTGCGGGCGAGCTTGCCCACCGTCTCCTCTTCGAGGCCATGGGCCGCACCCGCCAGGCGAATGGCCCCGCGCGGGCCGTGGTGCTGGTGGGTGGCGATGCGGGCCACATGGTCCTCGCCGTAGATCGAGAAGCAGTAGTCGATGAGCTCGTCCCGGCGCTCCCAGTCGAAGTCCATGTCGATGTCGGGCAGGGCCTTGCGCTCCACATGCAGGAAGCGCTCGAAGCAGAGCGTGTGCTCCAAAGGGCAGATGGAGGTCACGTCCAAGAGGTGGAGGACGAGGCTGCCCGCCGCGCTCCCGCGGGGGATGTAGGGGATCCCCCGGCTCCGGGCGAAGCGCACGATGTCCCAGGCGATGAGGAAGTAGTCCACGAAGCCCATCTGCTCGATGACGGAGAGCTCGTACTGCATGCGCTCTCTTGCCTCGGCGTGGAGGGGGCGGCCCGCGTAGCGGCGCTCGAGGCCCTCCGCGCAGAGCCTACGCAGGTAGTCCGGGTTCGAGAGCCCCTCGATGCCCCGGTACTCGGGCAGGCGCGGCACGCCGAACACGGGCTCGTAACGGCAGGTCTCGGCGATCGCCCCCATGGCCGCGATCGCCCGGGGGACCTCCTTCCAGGCCCTGAGGAGCTCCGCGTCGGTCGCGAGGTGGCGCGGCCCCGGCGCCGGGTGGCCCAGGCCGTGGCCCGCCTGCAAGAGCTTCCAGGTCTCCTCCTCCTCGGGCCGGAGGTAGCATGCCTCCTGGGCCGCGACCACGCCGAGGCCCGCCTTGTCGGCGAGCTCGAGGAGGCGTGAGGCGGGCCACCAGGGCCCGAGCTGCACGTGGCAGTGCTCGGGGCCGAAGGCGTCCTTCCAGTCGCCCAGGAGCTTCAGGGCGGCATCAGGCCCCATGGTCGCCTGCATGCGGGGAAGCGCACCGTGCTGGCCGCCGGTCAGGAGCGTGAGCCCCCGGGCATGGGCGGCGAGGTCGGCGAGCCCGACGCCCACACGGTCCGTCAGGTGGAAGCGGCTGACGAGCCGCGAGAGGTTGGAGTAGCCCCGGGCGTCGCGAGCGAGGAGGGTGACGCGGTGGGGCTTGTCGGCCACGAGGCCCGGTACGTCGAGCGTCAGCTCCGCGCCGACGATGGGCTTCACGCCGGCAGAGCGGGCGGCCTTGACGAAGGGGACCATGCCATAGACGCCGTCGACGTCCGTGAGGGCGACGGCCCGGTGTCCGCGTTCGGCGACGGCCGCCACCAGGGCGTCGATCCCGAGCAGGCTGCGGCGGAGCGAGTAGACGGAGTGGGTTTGCAGGTGGACAAGCTGGCTCATGGGTCGGCCTCCGAAGCGTTAGAACACTTGTTCGATGCATGGAGCCTAAACCATCGCCGGACGCGGTGTCTACGGAAGCAAATCAACGTGTGATAGACGGGATGCCGACTCCGCTCCAGCCGTGGGATCGGGCCAGGTTCACGTTGATATGTTGACAAGGGGCGGGCGTTCGACAAGGAAAACCCGCCCCAGAGGGCGGGTCGAAGCGGGGGATGAGGACGCTTGGGGCTAGCCCACGAGGGGAAGCTCCGGCGGCTTGGGCATCATGTGGGCGCGCGGGCGGCCCTCGACGACGGGGGCCCGGCGGACCAGCCACATGAGGGCGCCGTTGCTGATCACGCTCAGGGCGACGAACCCGAGGACGTAAACCACCATCTTGCACCTCCTTTGGATAACCCTCGCCTGATCCTCTTATGTCCCGCGGGCCTGAACCCTCGATTGATCGTTTGTTACGGCCATGTGTTCTTCGACGAAGGTCACTCGTCCGGTGTGACTCCGGTCATCGCCTGGTATACTGCCTTCGTGATTTTGCAAGACGCCCGTTCAACCGATTTGCATGCGCTCTACGAGCGCCTCTTCGCCCACTTCGGCCCGCGCGGCTGGTGGCCGGCGGAGTCCGCCACCGAGATGATGGTGGGGGCTCTGCTCACCCAGTCGGTGGCCTGGCGCAACGTGGAGAAGTGCCTCGCGCAGCTCAAGGCGGCGGGGATGATGGACTGGCATGCCCTCCACACGGCCCCGGACGAGGTGCTGGAGACGCTCATCCGCCCGTCGCGCTTCTTCAAGGCCAAGGCCCGGAAGCTCAAGTCGCTCGCAGCGCATGTGGTCGAGCGCTACGACGGGGAGCTGGCCCGGCTCTTCGCGCGGCCCATGGCCGAGCTGCGGCCGGAGCTCTTGGCCGTGCATGGCCTGGGGCCGGAGACGGTGGACTGCATCCTCCTGTACGCGGCCGAGCACCCGAGCTTCGTGGTGGACGCCTACACCCGGCGCATCTTCAGCCGCCTCGGGTACTTTCACGAGCGCATCGGCTACGAGCCCATGCGCCGGTTCTTCATGGAGCGCCTGGAGGCGGACGTGCCGCTCTTCAACGAGTACCACGCCCTCATCGACGGGCTGGGCCACCACTTCTGCCACCCGCAGGCCCCGCGCTGCGGGGAGTGCCCGCTTGCTACGGCGTGTGCGTACGGGCGGACGCTGGCTTCTGCCTAGCACCTGACGCCACCTCATGGGGCGACGGTGGACCCCCGCTTGCGCGAGGGTGACGGGAGCGCCAACTCAGGTCTTCATGTGAATGCTATTCGAGCGTTAGTGACCGGTCCGTCACCCTCGCGCAAGCGGGGGTCCAGAGCAGTGCCCTCCGGTACGAGCCCCTCAAAACGGTTAACTCCCCTCCGGGTGTAAATTAACCGTAACTTAAGCCATCCTTCGCCTTCATATAACCGACTCGCCCCGCCCACCGCCCGATAACCCCCCTAACAAGTGCGGTCGTCGATCTGAGAAAGTGAGCGAAGCGTGTCGAAGAAGTTGAAGCGGGTCCTGCCGGTTGCCATCCTCGCGAGCGTCGTGGCCTCCGTGGTCGGTTGCGGAGCCTCCGGCGTCACCGCCCGCATGCCGTCCGACGTCGAGGAGCTGCCCTCGATCAAGACCAAGGGCGGTCAGGAGTTCGTGCTCGGCTTCAGCGACACCCGCTACCAGAAGGTCGCCAACAAGCACAAGGTCACCAAGCTGCCCCGCCAGACCCTCCTGCCCGTGAAGATGGACAACCGCCAGTACTGCTCGCCCGTCGCCAACCAGGGCAAGCTCGGCGCCTGCACCGCCTTCGCCATGGGCAAGGGCTTCCGCGAGTACATGATCCGCAAGGACGGCGAGCGCCAGGTGCCCCTGTCGGCCCTCTTCCTCTACTACGAATCGCGCTGGGACAAGGGCCGCGACTCCGGCTCCACCAACACCGACAACGTCGAGGTCGTCTCCCGCACCGGCATCGCCACCGAGGAGAGCTGGGCCTACGACATCACCAAGTTCTCGTTCACGCCTCCTGCCGCCGCCTACGACACGGCCAAGGAGTTCAAGTACGACCAGTTCATCCGCATCAACGGCCTCGAGGACACCAAGGTCGCGCTCTCCAAGGGCATGCCCGTCCTCTTCGCCTACGACGTCATGGAGAGCTTCCGCAGCATCGGCAAGGACGGCATGATGCCCGTTCCCAAGGCCGGCGAGAAGCGCCTGGGCGGCCACGCGGTCCTCGCGGTCGGCTACGACAACCAGAAGCAGATCGTGACGGTCCGCAACTCGTGGGGTGACGCCTGGGGCGACAGCGGCTACTTCCACATGCCTTACGAGGTCTTCGAGAGCACGGCCCGCGACATCTGGACCGGCGACTACCGCTCGGAGCAGTAACCCTCGCCGAGAGGTCCCCGGCACGGGGACCTCTCTTCTTACTTTCCCGGGAGTGACGGATGGCTCGACGCCTTGGACTACTGGCCTTGAGAGCACCCAACAAAACCAGGCATGTGAAGCCTATGGCCGCCATCCGGCGGCTTGAAAGAACAGTTTTGTCGGGCGCTCTCATCAGCCTCTACGCCCTGACCGGTTGCGGTCTGGCCGGGGGGCCGCTCCCCATGGGAGCCGGCGACAGCCTCGAGGCGCTCGCGGACTACCCCGAGATCGAGCAGCAGATCACCAAGGCCAGGCTCCAGGAGACGGCCCAGGGCACCCTCGTCAAGCAGTTGCCCACCGTCGGCAAGACCAAGCCCGTCACCTTCCTCACCTACAAGGCCCTCGAGAACAACCTGGGCACGACCCTCTCCGACCACCTGAACACCCTCGAGAAGGCGGGCTCCAGCCAGAACGTCAACGTGCTCGCCTATACCGACGACTTCGGTCCCCGGAACACCTACCGCTACTACGTCCGCCAGGATGCCAAGCCCGCGGCCGTCACGAGCCCCTACGTGCCCGCCGACAAGCGCGGCGACATGAACACGGGCTCGCCCGAGATCCTGCGCCGTGCGGTCAAGTGGGGCTTCGGGGACTACCCCGGTCAGTTCCGCTGGCTCGACATCAACAGCCACGGCGGCGGCTACTACGGCATCGCCCAGGACGACATGGCCGCCTCCATCATCCGCCTGCCGCAGCTCGCCCAGGCCCTCAAGGGCGGCTCGGGCGGCCGCAAGCTGGACCTCGTCTCCTTCGACGCCTGCCTGATGGCCACCGCCGAGGTCGCCTACGAGCTCAAGGACGCCGCCAAGGTCATGGTCGCGAGCGAGGATGCCTCCTACCCGCTCGGCATGGACTACGACAAGACCCTCGCCGAGCTCGCCAAGAAGCCCGTCCAGGACGCGGCGGCCATGGGCCGCACCCTGGTGCTCAAGGCCAACCGCAAGGGCGACGACAAGCGCTTCTTCACGCTGTCGGCCATCGACCTCTCCAAGGCCGACGACGTGGCCTCGGCCGTCGACGAGCTGGCGCGCGCCCTCATGGCGGCCATGCCCCAGTACAAGAGCGCCATCCAGCTCTCCCTCAAGCAGGTCGAGCCCTTCTCGGTCTCGGGCTACGACAAGACGGACTTCGACCACCGGGACCTCAACGAGGTCGCCGACCAGCTCAAGCTGCGCGTGCCCGACGCCCGCGTCCAGGCCGCCTGCCAGCGCGTCGACGACGCCCTCTTCAAGAACGGCCGCGGGGCCATCCTCATGTCCCGCAGCGCCCGCGAGGAGAAGAAGGTGCCCCGCGGCCTCTCGATCTACCTGCCGCTCAAGGGCCAGGTCGATCCCGTCTACAAGGACACCTCGTTTGCCGCCAAGACCCAGTGGGACGAGTTCCTCGCCGCCCTGAAGTAGCCTCCCCCCTTCGAAACGTCCCGGCCCGCGCGAGCAGGCCGGGACGTTTCCCATGAAAAAAAGCGCCGTCGAGGCCGGTCGGGGAGTTGTCAGTCGCTTAAACATTTGTTACATTCAGCAAACAAGCTTTACGACGTTCCAGCGGATGCCGCCCACGGACGGCCAGGATTCGCTGACATGATGGAGGAGTGCTCATGCCCCAGCTGTTGACCAAGCCGGCTCAGAAGAAGTCGTCTCGCCGCGCCTCGGCGAACGGATCGGTCAAGGTGGCGACTCCCAAGGCGACCGCGACCAAGTCCCCTGCGCCCGCCAAGGGCAAGGCGACCTCGACCCCCACCAAGGGCAAGGCCGGCGTGATGGAGAAGGCGGCGAAGACCGCCAAGGCTGCCGCCGGGCGCCGTAACCGCCGCAGCCCGGTCGAGATCCTGCAGGAGCTCAAGGAAAAGCGCGATCGCCTGCACGACTCGATGATGGAGCGCATCGCACGCCTCGACGAGCGGATCACCAAGCTGGAAAACCGCCATTCGAGCAAGATCAAGGTGACCGAGCTGCTCCAGACCCACTCCACCGATGAGCTGAAGTCGGCCCTCGACAGCCTCCGCAAGCAACGCTCCCTCCTGCGCCGGGCCCTCAAGGATCGCCTCACCACCTAGCCCGTCGCCCCCTTTGCCACCCCCGGCTCGATCCTCGAGCCGGGGGTGATGCTATTGATATGGAAACGCTAACTCGTAATAATATTTAACAAACTTCGGCAATACTGCCGATGATCTTGGCCGCCGGCCACTACGGACCGTTCGCCGGATCGGCTTAGGATGCTCCTGTTGATGGGGTGCCACCACAGCACAGCAGGAGGTCGTTTTGGGCAAGAACAAGACCAAGCTCGAGAAGATCCGGCGGAACGAGGAGTACGCCATGAAATACAAGAAGCGGAAGAAGAAGCCCTCCGCTTCCCGCTCCCGCGCTCCCGAGGCGCCGTCGCTGGGCGGTGTGGGCCGCTTCAGCTCGCGGCCGGACTACCCGGCCATCTGCAGCGCCTGCCAGGCGGCGACCACCCTGCCCTTCGAGCCGACCAACGGCAAGCCGGTCTACTGTCGCCCCTGCTTCACCAAGATCCGGGCGTAGCCCCGCCCCCGAAACGCCCGACCCCGTAGGTTCGCCTGCCGGGTCGGGCGTTCCGGCGTTGGCGGCCTTGCCCTTGTCGCCCCAGGCGATAGGCCTTAGGCTGGAGCGTTGTCGCCCGAGCCCCGGAGTCCGCCCCATGCCCATCCTCATCTACACCGCCCAGTGCCCCCACTGTCACGAAAAGCTGCACTGGGGCGAGACGGCCCGCGAGACCCGCGCCCTCCCGGAGCGCTGCCATCTCTGCCACGAGCCCCTCTCCGCGGCGGAAAGGGCGAGGATGAGCGAGCGGGCCGAGGTCGCCATGGGAGACGAGAGCTTTCAGCTACCGGCCGAGGGCTAGAGTGCCCGGATGGTAGTATAATCATCTACTTTGAAGCAGGTGCTGACCAAGGCGCCGACGGAGCGCTGAGTCGTTCCCCGAAATAAGGAGTTCAATCCCGATGGCTGAGCACGAACACGACGACGAGCAGGAACTGAGCGTCATCACGATGGTCGACGAGGACGGCAACGAAGAGGACTTCGTCATCCTCGACGTCGTCGAGATCCACGGCAAGCAGTACGCCCTGCTGACCAAGCCCGAGAACGTCGAGGCCGACGAGCCCGAAGTGCTCCTCATGCGCATGGAGAACGACACGCTCGTCAACATCGAGGACGAGAACGAGTTCAACCACGTCATCTCGCACCTCGAGGGCCACGCCCACCACTAGGCCACGAGAGCGCCTAACAAGACTGTTCCTACGAGCCGCCGATAGGCGGCCAAAGGTTTCACATGCCTGGTTTTGTTAGGTGCTCTAAAAGGCCAGACTTGCGAGGGGACCGGGAGACCGGTTCCCTCGCGTTTCTTGGAGGCACGCGCATGCGCAACTGGTTCAAGCGGGCCGAACCCGAGCCCGGCCCCAAGCATCCCTACGAGCTCACCCTGCGCCTCACCCTGGACGACAAGGAGAACGTGGAGCTCGTCAACGACCTGACGGCCTACCTGGCCGACGAGCTGGGCGGCATGCGCCCCGAGGGTCGCGAGCAGGGCAGCATCCTCCTGGGCGAGGACGTGCGCTTCCTGCGCCAGCACAGCGAGGAGACCCTGCGCAAGGGCGTGCTCGTCATGACGTGGCGCTCGCTCACGGACAAGGGGGCGATCGCCCTCGCGGCGATCGCCCCCGAGGTGGAGCACCTGCGGGTTCAGCCCTGAGGCAGGGACACCAGCCCGATTCCCGTGAGCACCGCGAGCACCCCCAGCCACTGGTGGGGCTTCAGGCGCTCTTTCAGCACCACGCGTGCGAGCACCAGCGTCACGATGGCGAACGTGCCCGAGATGGGGGCGGCGAGACCCACCTCTCCGCCCACGAGCGACTGGTTGTACCCCACGAAGGCGAGCGTGTCGAAGGCCGCCACCGCGAGCACCACGGCCCAGAGGCGCCCCGTGGGCGGCGCCACGATGGCCCGCCGCAGGCCCAGGCCGATCAAGAGGAGGGCGGTGGCCACCGCCCGCAGGACCCAGGTCGACGTCAGGCTGCCGAGCGGCTCGGCCACGTAGGCGAGCCCGAACATGGTGCCCCCCGTGACGAGGCATGCCACGAGGGCCTCGGGCACGCCGTTGGCGACGGGGCGCAGGCGCTCCTCGGCCGATGCGTCGCCCGGGACCAGGGAGGCGAGGAGCGTGCCTCCGAGGATGGTCACGATGCCCGCCGCCTTGAGGGGCGTCCAGGGGGCGTCGAGGAAGATCAGGGCGAGCAGGAGGCTGACGGCCGGAAAGCTCGAAGCGATGGGCGAGACCAGGGAGAGCTTGCCCACCTCGAAGGCGCGGTACAGGAAGAAGACGGCCACCATGTTGCTCAGGCCGAGCGCGAGGGCCCCGGCCCAGGCCCAGCCAGGAGCCGCGGGCCATGCGCCCGTGAGCAGGATGAGCAGGCCCAGGGCCAGCGCGCTCACGCCCTGCATCCAGAACAGGGTGGAGCTTGCGCCGATGCGCTCGGAGCTCACTTTGGCGAAGAAGTCGGCGGTGCCCCAGCCGATGGAGGCCACGGCCGCCCACAAGATGCCCATCATCGCGTACTCTAGATCCCAGGGGAGTGACGGTCTTCCCGACTAGAGCATACCAGGCTTTCAGATGAACCGACTGATCAATCCCGACGCCTTCCAGTCCCTCCAGGTGCGCGACTTTCGCCTCTACTGGATCGGCAACACCCTGTCCAAGCTGGGCGGTGAGATGACCACCGTGGCCCTGGCCTGGCAGGTCTATCTCCTGACCAACCAGCCCCTGAGCTTGGGGCTCATCGGGCTCATCAAGGCCGCGCCCGTCATCCTGTTCTCCCTGTTCGGCGGGGTGCTCGCGGACAGCATGGACCGGCGCAGGCTGCTGATCATCACGCAGACGCTGCTGCTCGCCTTTTCGGCCCTCCTGGCGGGGCTCGCCCTGACGGGCACGGCTTCGGTCTGGATGCTCTACCTCATCATCCTCTTGATGGCCACGGCCTCGAGCATCGACGGTCCGACGCACTCGGCCATCGTGCCGTCGCTGGTGCCGCGCGGCATGATGACCAACGCCATCACGCTGAACAACCTCTCGTGGAGCCTGGCGGGCGTGCTCGGTCCGGCGCTCGGCGGCCTCATCATCGGGGGGTGGGGAGTGGGCGTCGCCTACATGGTGGATGCGACGTCCTTCCTGGCGGTCCTCGTCGTCCTCCTGATGGTGCGGCCTTCTCAGGCCTTCGCGGAGCATGTACTGGACGATCGCTCGGCTGCCGCCGCGATGCGCCGCCTGAAGGAGGGCTTCTCCTTCCTGCGCCGCGAGAGCATCATCCTGTCCCTGATGCTCCTGGACTTCTTCGCCGTTTTGTTCGGCGGATCGCTCCTGCTCTTGCCGGTGTTCGCGCGCGACATCCTGCAGGTGGGCCCGCAGGGGCTGGGCCTCTTGTCCTCGGCGCCGGCGCTGGGCGCGATGATCGGGGCGGCGGGCGTGACGCTGTTGCGACGGCCGCGGCATCCGGGGCGGGTGGTGCTCGTGACCATCCTGGTCTACGGTCTTGCAACGGCGGTCTTCGGCTGGTCGCGGCACATGTGGCTGTCGTGGGCCATGCTGGCGCTGACGGGGGTGGCCGACACCATCAGCATGACCATGCGGCAGAGCATTCGCCAGCTGTTGACGCCCGAGGAGATGCGCGGCCGGATCGGCGGGGTGAATTACTTCTTTGCGGTGTCGGGCAACCAGCTCGGCGAGTTCGAGGCGGGGGTGGTCGCGCAGTTCCTGGGCGCGGGGCCGGCGGTGACGCTAGGCGGGCTGGCGTGCGTGGCCCTGGTCGGGATCGTGGCCTCCCTCAACCCGCGAATCGCCCGGTTCGAGGAGAAGCACCTGGAGGCTCAGGGGCTGAGGTGAGCGCCACGACGAGGGAATAAGGAACCGTTCGTCTTGAGCCAGGTCGAAAGGCGAACGGGTTCCTTATGGCTTGGTCAGGATCTGCGCGAAGATGGAATAGACCGTGAAAGCGGCCGCCCCCAAGACGCACACGATCAGAAACCCGATCACCCCCCGCAGGAGCATCTCGTCCATCCCCTTGGAGGCCGTCTTACCCGCCGGCGCCTCGCTGTCACCCACGGGCATGTTCGCCCCGCAGGTCGAGCAGACCGGCGAGCCGGCGGGGACGTCGTAGGTGCATTCCGGGCACTGTGCCATGGGGGCCTCGAATCGATAGCGGGAAGACGCCCCATGATAACGCCCCTCGCCGGATCCGGCGAGGGGCAAAGGACCTAGACCTTGGCCGCTCCGTACTTCTCCATCAGATACGGCAGGATCTTCTCCTCGTCGTCGAGCACCGTGTCCCCGTCCACCAGGACCGGCACCGACGGCTGCCCCGAGACCTGGATGACCTCCTGGCGCCGGCTCTTGTCGCGGGGAACGTTGACGTTGATGTAGGTGATCTGCAACTCCGAGAGCTTCTCCCGCACCATCTTGCAGTAGGGACAGCCCTCGAACTGGTAAAGCTTCATCATGCGTTGGCTCCTTTCTTGGCCTGCACCTCGAACGCGGACTCCTCGTCCTGGTCGTTGTAGCCGGAAGGGTAAAGGGTGCTCTGGACCCGGGCGCGGGTGCGCATCAGCTCCATGATCTCCTCGGCCGGGTAGGTGAGGATCTCGGCGAGGGTCGGGTGCACGTGCGGCACCTTGAGGAACTGCTCGACCGTCGCCCGGAAGGTGATGGCGCACGCCATCTCGTGGATGAGCTCCGCGCCGTGCGGACCCACGATGGTCGCCCCCAGGATCTCACCCGTGCGCGGATCGGCGATCAGCTTCACGAAGCCGTCCGTCTCGTCCAGGATCTCGGCCTTGCCGTGGTCCCGGAACCGGTACCGCCCCACCAGGACCTCGCGCCCCAGCTGCTTGGCCTCCAGCTCCGAGAGCCCCACCCGGGCGATGTTGGGCTCGGTGAAGGCCGCCGAGATGAACAGGTGCTCGGCCGCCGGCGTGGGCGCACAGCCCATCAGGGCGTTGCGCGCCGCGAGCTCGCCGTCCGCGATCGCCACATGCACCAGATAAGACCCGCCCGTCACATCACCCGCGGCATAGACGTCGGGGTTGGTCGTGCGCATGCAGCGATCGAGCACCATGCGCCGGCCCTCCATCCGAACGCCCGCCTTCTCGAGGTCCAGGCTCTTGACGTTCGGCTCGCGCCCCGTCGTCACCAAGAGATCCGTGCCCGCGACCTCGGTGCTCTGGCCGGCGGATGTCTGGAAGCGGACGACCTTGAGGTCGCCCCGTCGCTCGACGGATAGCGGCTTGATGCCCGTGTAGACGTCGACACCTTCTTGCCGCAGGCGGTGGGTGATCACCTCGGAGACGTCCTCGTCCTCTCGGGCGATCAGCCGTGGCGCGGCCTCCAGGATCGTGACCTTGGTACCGATCCGGGCGTAGAATTGCCCCGCTTCCAGGGCGATGATGCCGCCACCGATGATGACGAGGGATTCGGGCTGGGTCTCCAGGCTCAGCGCTTGGTCGCTCAACATGAAGCCCGTCTCGCGCAGCCCCGGAATGGGCGGGATCATGGGCGTCGAGCCGAGAGCCAGGATGAACTTCGGCGCCGTGAGGGTGCGATCGCCCACCTGGATGGTCTTTTGGTCGATGAAGCGTGCCGCGCCCAAGACGAGCTCCGTGTTCGGCAGGGACTCGATGCTCTCGGTGCGGTAGTCCGCAAAGCCCTTGATGAGCCGGTCCTTGCGGGCCATGATGGCCTGGAAGTCCGGCTTGCCCGTCGCCCCGACGATCCCGAACTCCTGGGACTTCGCGACCAGGTGCGCGGCGTTCGACGACTGGATGAGCGCCTTCGAGGGCATGCAGCCGGCCAGGATGCACAGCCCGCCCAGGGGACCCTTGTCGACCAACGCCACCCTAGCGCCGAGATCGGAGGCCGCGACGCGGGCGGCGGCAAAGCCCGCGCTCCCCGCGCCGATCACGATGAGATCGAATCGTTCCATGCGTTGGCGTCCCTTCCTGCGACGGGCTCGTCCCCGTCCGCATCGCTCATCGATTGACAGCCGGTACACGCAAAGTGAACCATCGCCTCGTTGTAGAGGTCTTCATACATCGTAACACTCCCTGTGTAGATACCGTATAGACCTAGACAAAGTCTAAGTCAGGGGCAAAAAAAACTACTCGCTCGCCGGCTCGCCGATGCGGATGATCACGTCGGCGCCGAGGAACTCCTTGCCCGCGGGGTAACCCGGCAGGCAGGTCACGCAGATCTGGTCGGCGGGGATGTCGATGAGCTCCTTGGTGTCGACGTTGTAAAAGTGGTAGTGGGCATGCGCGTTGGCATCGAAGATGGACTTGCCCGGTTCGACGACCACCTCGCCGATGAGGCCATGGTCCTTCAGGAGGTTGAGCGTGTTGTAGACCGTGGCGCGCGAGACCTTGGAGAATTCCTCGTTGAGGATCTCGTAGAGCTCGTCGGCCGTGTGGTGACAGCCGGTGCGCAGGTGGAACAGCACCTCGACCCGCTGCGCGGTGGGCTGGATGCCCTTGTCGCGGAGCTCCTGCTCGATGTGATGCTTCTCGATTCCCTGTGCTTTCATAGATCTCATTTTAGACTAATTCTAAAAGTTGTCAATCCCCTCTTTGCCGGGGGGCACGGCGGAGGCTTCCTGGATGGCCTGGAAGGCGGTCCGGACCTCCTTGAGCCCGCTCTGGAAGCCCTGCTTCAAGTTGCCGAACAGCGAGCCCAGGCGCTCTTTCTCCTTGTCCAGGTCGATGGAGAAGCTGAGCACGTTTCCCGACGAGGGGGCCTCGTCCTTGCCCTCCAGGTCGACCTCGATGCGGACGAAGGCGTCGAGGGTGGTCTCCTGCTGGCAGAGGGCCAGGTAGACCTGCTCGGGCGTGGCCGAGCCCCGCTGGATCAAGAGCTCGCCCAGGGGCAACGGCTGGTCGATCTGCTCGACGAGGGCCTCCAGGAGCTGCTGCCGGCTGATGACCCCCCGCTTGACCAGGATCTCTCCGAGCCGGACCTGCCCGCCGAAGCGCAGCTGATCCTTGACCCGCTGGTGGTGCAGGGCCCGGTCGATGGCCTTGCGCGGGGTCCCCAGGGTCTCCAGTACCGAGCCCAGGAGTTCCGAGCGGCCCCTGGCCTGAATCAGGGCCTCGTCGAGCTGAGCGCGGGAAATGGCGCCCTGGGCGACGAGCAGCTCACCGAGGCGATCGCGCACCGGTCGCACCGGGCGCTGGGCGCGGAGCGACTCGAGGTAGGGGGCGACGTCCGCCTCCTGGAGGCCCATGGCCGAGAGCACCAACTGCGCCATGCTCCGCGGGTACTCGACCTGCCGCGCGAGCAGGTCCGTCACCGTCTCGGGCGAGATCAGGCCGTCGGCGAGCAGCGCGCCTGCCAGGCTGTTGGACATGCGGTTGGTGGGCCGGAAGATCACGTCCTCCCCGAGCATCGCCTGAAGCAGGAGGCGGGGCGGGCTCTGGCTCGACTTCATGAGGGCTTGCCCGAAGGTCATGCCCCAGTGGTCGGCGACGGACTGGATCCGGACGAGCTCGCCCTTGGGCAGGAGCTTGCAGCGGCGGTAGAGGGCGGCGGCATCGAACGGAGGCAGCGGGATCGGCGCCTCCTGGCCGAGCATGGCCGCCACCTCGGCCGCGAACGCCTCGAAGCTGAGGAGGCGGTTCTGACCCGGCTTGCCCGGCATGGGGGAGAGCATGACCTTGAGGCCGGGCGACTGGAGGGGGGAGAGCTCGTACTCCCAGAGAGCGGGCACGCCGTGGACCGGGGGAAAGACCAGCCGGGCATCCACCGGGTGGAGCCTGTCGCCTCCGGACCGGTAGCGCACCTGATCCGGGTCGATGAGGTAGTGGTCCAGGCCCTTGCGGACGACGACGAGCACCTCGTGGCGGGCGCTGAAGGCATGCACCAGGTCCAGGCCGAGGCGCTCGGGATCGGCGACGGCGAACCCGCAGACGCACGCGCCCGCGGGCAGCGCCTCGCCGCAGGCGGGGCAGACGAGCCGATCGGCCCGGGGTCGCGCGGGAAGCTGCGGCGGGGCGGGAGCGGCCTGGGGGGCCGTGGGCACGGTCTGGCGGACGGCCATGTCCAGGCCCTGCTGGGCGACCGCGACGAGGCTCGGGTTCTCGGTGGCGGCGATCGCCGCTTCGTAGTGCGCCTGCGCGAGCGCGAACTGGGCATTGTGGTGGTAGGCCCGGCCCAGGAGCAGGTGGAGCTTGGGATCCTCGGGATGGGCCTGGAGGGCGTGGCCGAAGGCGACGATCGCCTCCGCGTAGCGACCGGCCTGAAAGGCCTTGATTCCCTGTATCGTGGCGTCGGCCATACGTCCTCCGCTTCCATCTTACCCCGCCGGGCCGGCCCTGCATCCCGCGCTTGACAGGCAATGTCCGCTGTCGCACCTTGGAAGCTGCACGCCTGCCTGGAGGAGCTTCCATGTCCCGCATCGCCGTCGCTGCCCTCGCCCTCGTCACCCTATCGACCTCGGCCCTCGCGGCCGAGCCCCCGCGCCAGCGCCTGCGCGAGCTCGGCGTCGCCATCGGCCAGTATCCGACCGGCCGCTGGAACGCCATCACGGACGTGGCCGGCGTCAAGGTTGGCCAGGTCACGCTGAACCGCGGCTCGGGCAAGCTCGTGCCCGGCCAGGGCCCCGTGCGCACGGGCGTGACGGCCATCGTGCCCCGCGACGACGTCTGGAACAAGAAGGTCTTCGCCGGCGGCTTCGTCCTCAACGGCAACGGTGAAATGACGGGCCTCAGCTGGATCAACGAGGCAGGCTGGCTGGAGACGCCGATCCTGCTCACGGACACCCTGAGCGTCGGCAAGGTCTCGGACGCCGTCGTCACCTGGATGGCGAAGCGCTATCCCCAGATGGGCATCACCGACGACGTGGTCCTCCCGGTGGTGGCCGAGTGCGACGACTCCTTCCTCAACGACCAGCGAGGGCGGCACGTGCAGCCGCAGGACGTGCTCGCGGCCATCGAGGGCGCCAAGACCGGGCCGGTGGCCGAGGGAGCCGTGGGGGCGGGCACGGGCATGGTGAGCTACCGCTTCAAGGGGGGCATCGGCTCCGCGAGCCGGGTGCTGCCGAAAGACGCCGGCGGCTACACGGTGGGCGTGCTCGTGAACTGCAACATGGGCGCACGCTCGGCCCTGCGCATCGACGGGGTGCCCGTGGGTCGCGAGATCTCCGATCTCATGCCCCTCCGCAAGCCTGGCGAGGGCTCGATTATCGCCATCGTGGCGACCGACGCGCCCCTCTTGCCTCATCAGCTCCAGCGGGTGGCCAAGCGCGCGGCCATGGGGCTCGCACGGACGGGCAGCCCGGCGGCGCACAGCTCTGGGGACTTCATGCTCGCCTTCTCGACGGCGACGGTGGTGCCGCACTATCCGGACGAGCCCACCATGGCCATCACGGCCTACGACAACACGCACCTCACGCCCCTCTTCGAGGCGACGGCCGAGGCCGTCGAGGAGGCCATCGGCAACGCGCTGACCATGGCCACGACGACCGAGGGACGGGATGGGAACAAGGTCTTCGCCTTGCCGCTCGATCGCCTGAAGGACGTCATGCGCAAGTACGGCCGGATCAAGGAGTAGCGGATGGCGGAGATCGTGGGGCTGCACCTGGCCATGGAGCGCGAGACGCCCGTGACGCCGGTGGCGGTGGCCGAGGCGGTGGCGGAGCGGGGCCTGGTGGGCGATCGCCACTTCATGAAGCGGGCAGGCGGCAAGCGCCAGGTGCTCTTGCTGGATGACGCGGACCGGGAGGCGCTGGGACTTGCGCCGGGAGCGCTGAAGGAGAACGTCCTGGTGGCGGGGATTCCCCTGGAGACCTTGCCGCCGGGGCAGCGGATCGCGCTCGGGCCCGAGGTGGTGGTGGAGCTGACGATGACGTGCGTGCCCTGCTCGAAGGTCAACCGGATCCGCCCGGGGTTGCTCAAGGAGAGCTGGGGCCGGCGCGGGCAGCTGGCCCGGGTGGTGGTGGGCGGCACCATGCGGGTGGGGGACGAGGTGCGGTTGCTCGAGGTGAACCCCGAGGTGCCGCGGCCGGTGCAGCCGAAGTTGCCCTGAACCGAGTTACCACCCCCCCTTCCCCCCCTGCTGTATAGACCGGGGACATAGGTAACACTCGTTCGGAGACATGGGTAACACTCTGAGGCACGATCGTCTTCCAAGAAGGAGGACGATCGATGCCATGGCGAGAGGTTTCAACCATGTCTTTGCGAACCGAGTTCGTGCTCCTGGCCAGTGCCCCGGGGGCTAATATCTCTCAACTTTGTCGACGCTTTGGAATCGCCCCGAAGACAGCCTACAAGTGGCTCCATCGCTTCAAAGAAGCTGGACTGAGCGGTCTAGAAGACCGAACTAGACGTCCCCATTCGTCACCCAAGCAGACGCCTGATGCAGTAGTGGAGCGAATCCTGACGCTACGTCAGGCACACCCTGCTTGGGGTGGGCGATTGCTCAGGTCTCGCTTGATCAAGCTAGGGGTAGAAGGGGTGCCCGCGGCTTCGACGATCACCGAGATCCTCCGTAAGCATGGTCTTCTCGACCCCAAGGAAGCCAAGAAGCACAAGCCTTGGCAACGTTTCGAGCACAAGGCTCCCAACCAACTCTGGCAGATGGATTTCAAAGGCTACTTCGAGACGGGGGAAGGCAAATGCCATCCCCTGACGGTTCTAGACGACCACTCGCGCTACGCCTTGGTCCTCGAGGCGTGCCCAAACGAAAAGGGAGGCACGGTCCAATCCCGCTTAACCGAGGCCTTCCGGCGATATGGTCTCCCCGACAGGATGTCCATGGACAATGGGCCGCCTTGGGGATCCTCTGGGATGCATGACTACACGGCCTTCACGGTATGGCTCATGCGGCTGGGTATCCGTGTGAGTCATTCTCGGCCTTTCCACCCCCAGACGCAGGGAAAGGACGAGCGCTTCCACCGGACGCTCAAGGCGGAAGTCCTTAACAACCGTAGCTTTAGAGACCTGAAACACTGCCAGTACCACTTTGACGAGTGGCTGCACGTCTACAACTACGAACGCCCGCACTCGGCCTTGAACATGGACGTCCCGGGAAGCCGCTACCGGGTGAGTTGGCGTGACTACCCCGAGCAGCTACCGCCCATCGAATACGGTCCGGACGATATCGTGCGTAAGGTCCAGCAGAAGGGCGAAATCCATTACAAGAACCGAATTCATAAGGTGGGCATTGCTTTCAAGGGGCTGCCCGTAGCCCTGCGCCCCACCCTGGATGACGGAAGATTCGAGGTCTACTTCTGCCACCAACGGGTGGCAGAAGTAGACCTCAGAGTGGATGGGTAAGTGTTACCCATGTCCCCGAACACCTGTTACCCATGTGTCCGGTCTATACACCTGCTTCGCAAGGGGGGCTTTTGGTGGACGGCCCCCTGGCGGGGGCAGATTCCTCAAAGGTTTCTCACGCGTCAAAACCTGCGCAGCAGGACTCTTTGTGCCCCCCTTGCGAGGCAGGGGGGGAAGGGGGGGTAAAGTGAGCAGCCGAAAGAACCGCGTTACCGCGCCTTCTTGAGCAAATCCAGCCGCCCCTCGAGCTCCTGGATCAGCCTCACGAGTGCCACCGTCCGCGGTTCGACCGTGTTCAGGTCCACCCATTCCCGGTCCGTGTGCTCGTCGTAGTTCTCGATGCCCAGGGCATCGATGGTCGGCGCGTAGGGCGACGAGATGTTCCCGTCCGTCAGCCCGCCCGCCGAGTACTCGATGACCTCCGCCCCGTACTCCCGCTTCACCACGTCCCGGTAGGCATCCACGAGCACCTGCACCGCAGGAGTCTTCTCCATGGGCGTGCCCGTCATCTCGCCCGTGACCGTCACCGTCGTCCCACCCACCGTCGGCTGCTTTGCCAGCGCCCGGATGGCCCGGTCCAGCCGCTCCTGCTCCTTGGTCTCGAAGCAGCGCACTTCCAGCTTCGCCACCGCCTGGTCCGGGATGACGTTCAGCTTCTGGTTGGGCGTCTGGATCACCCCCACGTTGATGGTGTTGGCCGGCACGAACTGCCCGTGCTCCTTGATGCCCCGCTGCTCCAGGCTCTCGCGCGTGAAGGCGCCGGGATCCTTGGGCAACGGGCTCGCCAGCTGGTGCAGCTTCGTGAGCTGGTACCCGAGCTCCATGACCGCACTCGCCGCGTGGTGGGCCGCGTTACCCGCATGCCCCGAGCGGCCGGATACCTTGATCTCGTACTCGGCCCGGCCCTTGCGCTTGGTCACGATGCCCCAGTTGGGGCGCGCCGTATCCAGGACGAGCACCGCGTCGACCTTGGCGGAAAGCTCTTTGATGATGGCCTCCGTCAGGTCCGAGCCCGTCTCTTCCTCGCCGTCGAAGTAGAGGACGATCTCGCCGTACTTGCGGTGGTCCAGGTCCTTGAGGACCTGCATGGCGTAGACGGTCTGCATGACCGTGGCCTTGTCGTCTCCAACCCCCGGGCCGTATGCCCGGCGCTGGGCGTCCATCCGGAAGGGACGCTTGGCGGCGTCGCCCTTGAGGAACACCGTGTCCGTGTGCGCCATCAAGAGGAGCTTGAGCCGGCCTTCACCCTTGAAGCGGGCGATGACGTGGGTCGAGCGGGCGTTGCTCCGGAATTCGACCTTTGCCCCCATGGGTTCGAGCTTGCCCTTGAGGAACTCCGCGATCTTCCGGCTGCCCTCCGCGTCCCCGGTGCCCGAGTCGATGTTCGTGATGGTGCGCAGGTCCGCGACGTAGGAGTCGAAGTACCCTTTCATCAGGGCCTTGGCCTGCTGTCCCGGGTCGGCGGCGAGCGCGGGGCCGACGAGGAGCATGGGGAGGGCGATCGCAAGGGCGAAGCGTTTCAAGGCAGTCTCCTTATGGAATAGCAGCGGGCGCTAGGGTGCGGTGGGCGTGACGGTGGCCGTGACGTGGAGGACGCTGAGCCGGCCGGTGGCGGGATCCCGGGTGGCGAGGGTCCGGGGCGATCGCTTCAGGTCGAGCCGGAAGCCCGTCGGAGTGACCTCCCGCGACCTGCCCGAGGCCGCGGACTGGCCCGAGGCACCGAGCGTCTCGAGGGCCTTGGGCAACTCGGCGCCGCCGAACACGTCGGAGGCATCGAACCCGGGCGCGGTCCCGTTCCCCGAGACCGCAGGCCTGGCACTCGTGGCCGTGCCCGTCGCGAAGTCGAAGCCGTCGGAGCCCCGGAGGCTCGAGAGCATCAGGTCCGAGACCTGGAAGTATTGGTCGGAGCCGTAGCGTGCGGCTGTCCCGTCCGCGATGAGCACGCGGTCCGCGCCCATGACCGTGCCGCGCTTGCCCTTGATGAACAGGGCCGTGTCCTCGGAGACGGCGATGCCGTAGCGGTACTTCAGCGCGCGCATGGCGACCATCACCCGGCCGTAGCGGCCGCGGGCGTTCACGTGGGTGTCCACGGCCGCATCGATGTCCGCCACCATTCCGAGGCCGCGGGTGTAGCCGCCGCCCGGACCCTCGGACGCGAGCGAGGAATCCCGGCCGTCGTGCATGGCCGCGAGCGGCCGGTAGGGCAGGCTGTTGGCGAGGAAGTAGCCGTGGCTCCGGGCCTCGCCGTAGGTGAACTCGTCCATGACGGCCGCCCCGGCGCTCGTGCCGCCCACGACCCCGCCCTTGCGGTGCACGCCGCGGACCGCCGTCATCAAGGGCGTATCCGAGCCGTCGTCCTGTAGGAAGCACCGCGCATGGTAGGCCTGCGACCCCCCGCCGAACCAGACGGCATCCGCGCCCGTGACCAACGAGACGACGGCGGGGTCCGAGTTGACCGAGCGGTAGGCGTCGATGGCAATGGGCACGAAGACGGGATCGAATCCGTAGCGCCTGAAGAGGTTCTGATACGAGAGGTGGCCGTCCTCGTCCTGGTAAAAGGCGGCCCTGGCAACCTGCAACGAGGGGCGCCCGCTGCCGATGACGGCGATGCGCGGGCGCTCGTGCCTGCTCACGGATCGAGCCGCCTGGCACAGCGCCTGCCAGAGCGCGCGGTTGTCGTCCGACAGGCCGCCGCCGGCCAGCACGACGGTGCCCGTTCCGGCGGCCGCTGCTTTCGTACCCGCCGCTGCCGGCGTGAGGCCGAGGGCGAGCCCCTGGCCGCCGGCGAGCGCCAGGATCAAGGTGCCCAAAAACAGTCCGTTGCGCATGCGTAGCGGGTCCTCGCGGTCCTCGGATGCAAAAAGGAGCGGGTTACCCCGCCCCTTTTCGGTTATAGCCCGATTCGAGCCTAGACGTGCGCCTTGACCTTCTCGGTGAAGGTATAGCGGTACGGACCCTCGGCCTTGCTGTTGTAGCGGCCGTCGGGACGCTTGTACGGATACTTGGGGTCGTACGTGAACTCGCGGGTCTCCGGGTTGAAGTCCAGGATCTTGGCCACCGGCGGCTCCTTGCGGTCGGCGCGGGGCTTGAGGGCCGCCTGGAAATCCTCGGGGAAGTTCGAGAAGATGCTGCGGATGAGCGCCTTCTCGGCCACCGGGAGGAAGCAGCGGTTGCCCGTGGCGACGAGGCCCAGGCCCTTCTCGATGGTCTCGAGGTCTTCCTGGCTGCCGACGCCGTACGAGAGCTTCTCGAGGGCGATGGTGATCTCGGCGGTGCCCATCTTGCACGAGGGGCACTGGCCGCAGGACTCGTTGGCGAGGAACTTGGAGTACGCGTAGGCGATGTCCACCGCGTTCCAGGTGTCGTCGAAGATGATGTAGCCGCCCGAGCCGAGGCCCGAGTCGACGGCCTTCATGGTCGCGAAGTCCATGGGGGTGTCCAGGTGGTTCTTGGTGAGGACGCCGCAGGACACGCCCGAGAGCATCATCTTGAACTGCCGGCCGCCCTTGATGCCGCCGCCGCACTCCTCGAGCAGGTGGCGGAACGAGGTGCCGATGGGCAGCTCGTACATGCCCTGGCGCTCCACGTCGCCCTGCAGCGTGAAGATGGTGGTGCCCGGCGTGGCCTCGGTGCCGACCGACTTGAAGTAGTCGACGCCCTCGCGCAGGATGTTGCAGGCGTGGGTCAGGGTCTCGACGTTGTTGACGCAGGCGGGGTTGTTCTCCTCGGTCTCGGCCGAGAACATGCCCTGCGCCGTGAAGAGGCCGTGCACGTAAGGGGGCGACACGCGGGGGAACGGGAAGTTGCCCTCGATGGCCTCCAGCAGGCCGCGCTCCTCGCCGAGCAGGTACTCGTCGGCACCCTTGACGATGTGGACGGGGATGTCGCCCAGCATGCCCGCCGCGACCATCTCGTCGCGGGCGGCCGTCAGGCGGTCGTACTCGCGCTCGAAGATGACCTTCATGCAGATGTAGGCTTCCTTCGCGCCGAGCGCGTAGGCCGCGATCGCGACGCCCTCGAGGATGATGTAGGGGTTGTGGCGGATGAGCCAGCGATCCTTGTAGGTGCCGGGCTCCCCTTCGGCCGAGTTGCAGACCGTGTACTTGATGGGGCACTTGTCGGCGCGGATGTTCGCCCACTTGATGGCCGCCGGGAAGCCGGCGCCGCCGCGACCGCGCAGGTTGGCGGTACGGACCTCGGCGATCGTCCCTTCGGGTCCGAGCTGGTGCGCGCGGGCCAGGCCCTTGCCGGCCTCGGGCCAGTCTTGCACGGTGTGGTACACGCGATCGGGGAAGTAGTGATACGGCTTTTTCTGCTGCTGTTCGCTCAAGATTGGATCCTCGATGCAGGGGGCGTGAGGCCGCGACGACAGGGATGACAGGCCTCATCTCACCGGCTCAGTATAGGCAGTTTGGGCGCAAAAATCAAACCTGATTGCCGTTCCGAGGCCCGTTCCGCCGACTGCTCCGTAGACTAGACCCGCCGTGCGGTGATCACGGCGGGTCAGGGGCTTGGATTAAAAGGCGCTTAGGCTTTGCGGTCCACGAGCCAAATTGCCGTGGCCTTGGCCACCACCTCACCCTCGGCGTCCCGGATGGGGATCTCGAGGTGATGCTCGGACTTCTCGGGGAACTCCGGCACCGTGAAGCGGCACTCGGCCTCCAGGGGGCCGCGTGCCTTCTTGAAGTACTCCATGGTCAGCTTGGTGAGGATCGAGCGGCCGTCCTCGGGCAGGGAGTAGGCGAGGGCCAGGCCGCTCGTCATCTCGCCCAGGTTCATGAGCGCCACGGCGTGCACCGAGCTCAGATGGTTGCGGACGGGCTCGCGGTCCTGCATCTGGATCCGGGCGTGCCCGGCCTCGAGCTGGACGACGAGCGGGTCGATGGTGGCCGCGTAGGGGACCAGCTTGCCGAAGAGGGCGCTGAAGGCGGCGTTTCCGTCCGGCAAGGACCGGGTGTCGTCCCAGGCCTTCTTGAGCCCGGCAATCACGTTGTTGTTCGCCATGGTTACCTCGATTCTGGATAGGGATCCGGGTGGTTCAGCGCCGCGGCGAAGCGACGCCCGCGGTCGCCTGGAAGGTGTCCTTTAGTCCATACCCCGCAAGGAGGCTTCCTTTAGCTGCCTTGCGGACAGGAAGGAGTCGGCACAAACGCGTTCGACGGGGGTGGCCATCGGCCCTCTTCCTCTAGGATGGTAGGATGGATCGGCAACGGTCGATTATACCCCGTGGGGACCCATGAAGCGCATGAACTCCCGACTTCCGGTGGCCATTGAAGTCAAGGGCTTCCGGCTACAGCATTTGGCGATCGCCTGCACGATCCTGTCGCTCGCGGCGGGGTGCGCGGCAGTGTCCCAGCGCCGTCCGGAGCCCGGCATGCCCGTGCCCACGCCCACCCCGCGCCCACAGGTCCCCGTCCAGGTCCCGGTGCGCATCCAGCCGTTGCCCGGGGGACTCGACAACACGCTCGTCTTCAACAGCAACAACCCGGAGATCGTGCAGGAGCCGGGCATCCTGCTCTCGACCATGACGCCGCCGGCGACCGACGACGCCCCCGTGTTCCTGGACCAGGCCTTCGAGGGCGACTTCAGCGTCTTCTCCCATCACATCGCCAAGGACCTGGTCCCCGGCGAGAAGCTCCTCTACCTCGGCTTCCTCGCCACGAACCGCGCGGAGCGCCCCGTCACCCTGGACATGTTGTCCGGAGCCAGCTTCCTCAGCCAGCCGGACGCCCCCTTCAAGTCCCTTCAACCCCTGCTCCTCGACCCCGAGGGTACCATCTACGCGGGCCCCGGCGATCGTATCGCCACCGAGATGCTGCATGGCCGCTCGCCCATCGCGCCCGCGCGCTTCTCGCTGCCGCCCGGGCAGACGGTGCTGCTCTACCACTGGAGCATCCCCACCACCGTCGAGATCGGCCCGCCGACCAACGGCCGCACCACGCTCATGCGGATGCGGAGCGACGGCCCCGTGAGCCTTTCCGAGGTCGCGTACTTTGCTCCCAAGTCTCCGAGCGGGGCCTTCACGGTCCCTGTTCCCGACGACTTCCTCGCCGTGCTCCTGGCTGCTCGCCGGGCAGGGCCGGCGGAGCCCCCCGCCACCCCATACGTCCCGGGCGAGCCCTTGCCGCAGGGGCCGTTCCGCTACGGTCGCGTGGCCGGGGTCAGCAAGGGCGATCGCTGGACGGCTGATTTTTCGGGCCTGCGCCTGCCCGGACCCGGTGAGCGTCAGGGCTACCCCATCGCCACGGCCGTCCTCAACACGCTCGGCACCGGCCAGGTCCAGAGCGCGCCGATGGTCAAGCGCTACGTGGGCAGCGCCTACCAGGCGCACGGCAACTACGGCGTCACCTACGAGCTGCGCATCCCGCTCGACAACCAGTCGGAGGTGCCTCGCACCTTTGCGCTCTCGCTCTCGCACCCGTCCAAGGTGGTGGGGGATCGGCCGGCCTCGGCGGCGGTCTACGTGGATCCGCCCAACCGGCCGGTCATGTTCCGCGGCCCGGTGCGGGTCGAGTGGTTCGACGAGGCGGGCCAGCGGCAGCAGCGCTTCGTGCACCTGGTCATCCAGCATGGCCAGGCCATGCCGCCCTTCGTGACGCTCGAGGTCCCGGCCCGCACGCGGTTCGACGTCACGACGACCCTGCTCTTCCCGGCGGACGCCACCCCGCCCCAGCTGCTGACGATCGAAAGTCCCTAGAGTCGGCGAGCGCCCCTTCGGGTACAAGATCCCCGACCGACCGAAGGGGGGAGCATGGACCAGTTCGATCCCAACAAGAGCCGTACCATAGGGCGCCCGGCGCCCTCCATGCCGAACGGCAACCCGCCGCCCCTCAGGCCCATGGGCCAGCAGCGCCCCCCGATCCGCCGCCGGCACCAGCAGCTCGCTGGCCTCGATACGTTCATCAAGGCGTGCTATCCCATCATCTACGTGTCGACCTGGGAGGAGCGGCGCTTCATCTCCGGCCTGCAGGCCCGCTACGGGCTCGGCAAGGCCATGTTCGTCTGGACCTACACCAAGGGCCTCATCAACCTCCAGGACGGCCGCTGCTTCGACCAGAAGACCATCGGCGACCCGCTCACGGCGCTCCGCGCGGTCGAGCGCATGGACATCTCGGGGCTGTTCGTCTTCTGCGACCTGCATCCCTGGATGGGCCATGACCTCAACCCAGAGCGCAACGCGGCCGTGCGCATGCTACGCGACATCTATCACGACCTCCGGCGCGACCGACAGACGGGAAAAGCGGTGCTCCTCGTCTCGCCCGTCCTCAACATCCCCCAGGAGCTCGAGAAAGAGCTCGTGGTCTTCGATTTCCCCCTGCCCGATCGTGAGGAGCTCCTGTCCTTGCTGGATGATCAGATCCAGCAGACGGCCCAGTTCGGCAAGGCCTACGTGCGCCTCAAGCCCGAGGACAAGGACAAGCTCCTGGAAGCGGCCCTCGGCCTCACGCTGGACGAGGCGGACAACGCCTTCTCTGCTGCCCTTATGAACGACGGCACGCTGGATCCCTCGGACATCCACGCCATCCTCGCCGAGAAGCAGCTCATCATACGGAAGTCGGGCATCCTGGACTACTACCCCGCCGAGGAGTCGCTCTCGGACGTAGGCGGCCTGGAGAACCTCAAGGACTGGCTGCGTAAGCGCTCCCGCGCCTTCACCCGCGAGGCCCGGGAGTTCGGGATCCCTGAGCCCAAGGGCGTTTTGTTGACGGGCGTCCAGGGATGCGGCAAGAGCCTGAGCGCTAAGGCCATCGCGAGCAACTGGCAGCTGCCGCTGCTTCGCCTCGACGTGGGTAAGCTCTTCGGGGGCCTGGTGGGCTCTAGTGAAGAGAATATGCGCAAAGCCATCAAGCTCGCCGAGGCGATCGCCCCCTGCGTGCTCTGGGTGGACGAGCTCGAGAAGGGCTTCTCGGGCATGCAGAGCTCGGGCAGCGTGGACGGCGGCACCACCGCCCGGGTCTTCGGCACCTTCATCACCTGGATGCAGGAGAAGAAGTCCAACGTCTTCGTGGTGGCGACCGCCAACCAGATCGACTGTCTGCCGCCCGAGCTCCTGCGAAAGGGGCGCTTCGACGAGATCTTCTTCATCGACCTGCCCGACGCCCGGGAGCGCAAGACCATCTTCGAGATCCACCTGACCAAGCGCAACCGCAAGCCCATGCTCTTCCGCCTCAACGAGCTGGTCGAGGCCACCGAGGGCTTTAGCGGGGCCGAGATCGAGCAGGTCATCATCTCGGGCCTCTACGACGCCTTCGACTCGGGCACCGACCTCCTGGCACACCACCTGGTGGGCGCCATCGAGCGGACGGTCCCGCTCTACGTGACCATGCGCGAGCGGGTCGAGGATATCCGTCAGTGGGCCCGCACGCGGGCCGTCCCTGCTTCGGTGGCGACCGGCGCCCGCTAGGGCTGTTCGTCCGCGGGTTTCTCGGGTTCCGGTGTCTGGCCGGACTCCGGTGCTTGATCGGTCTTTTTGGGCTTCTCCGGCGCGGGGGGATGCCCGATCTCGGCGCTGAACCGCTTGTGCAGCTCCTGGAACTCCTTACGCAGGGCTTCCAGGTCCTCGTCGGAGTCTTCTTCCAGATCCACCAGGCTCGTGCGCGCGCCCTCGACGCTCCGCAGGAGCTCGTCGAGCTTGAGGTGGATCGCCTTGGCGTCGCGGTTCTGGGTGTTCTGGATGAGGAAGACCATCAGGAAGGTCACGATGGTGGTCCCCGTGTTGATGACGAGCTGCCAGGTGTCCGAATAGCCGAACATGGGCCCGGAGAGGCCCCAGATGGCGATGATGACGATCGCCAGGACGAACACGCCCGGCGTCCCCGTCATCTCGGCGATCTTGACGGCGAACCGGTGAAACCATTCCCCCACGGAGCCCTCCTTTCCCCGCTCCATTTTTGGGCGATCGCGCCGCGTTGACTTCGTCCATTGCGCGCTTATAATCGGGGCGGCTTCGGCTCGTCCTACAAAGGAGGCGACATGCGTCTGTTCTCGGCCGTGGCGATCGCCCCCGAGGCCCAGCGGGAGATCGAGCGCGTGGAGCGGGGGCTCGCCGAGCGCGTGGACGTGAAGCGCTGGCAGCCGGTCGCCAACATGCACGTCACCCTGCACTTCTTCGGCGAGGTCCCCGAGGAGGCGGTGCCTCCTCTGGCCGAACGCCTGTCGGACGCGAGCCACGTCCTCGCGCCGTTCGAGCTGCGCCTGGGGAGCCTGGGCGCCTTTCCCCGGCGCGGGCAGCCGCGCGTGCTCTGGCTGGGGGTCGACGATTTAACGCAGGGCTTGCATGCGCTGGAGCAGACCATGCGCGCGGCGATCGCGGATCTGGGCCTCCTCGCCGAGGTGCGTCCCTACTCTCCGCACATCACGCTCGCGCGCGACCCGCGGACCACGTTGCGGGTCGCGGACCTCGCCGCGGAGGTCGCGGTGGAACCCATCCGCTGGCGGGTGGAGCAAGCCGCTCTGTACCGGTCGATCCTGGCGCCCCAGGGGGCGCAATACAGCGTCCTACATCGCTTTCCGTTCCAGGGGGAGCCACCTCGCCCGCTCAGGAGCCGGGATTGATCGCTTCGATGGGCTTGAAACTGGCCAGCATTTGTACTATCTTAGATAAACGCGCGCTGAACGGGCGCACGTCCTAGCCCCCGTGGTCTATCGGTTAGGACACCACCCTTTCAAGGTGGTAGGACGGGTTCGACTCCCGTCGGGGGTACTAATTGGCCTCGACTCAAGTGAATTGAGTCGAGGCCTTTTTCGTTGGGCGTTCGAGCATCGGCAGGCTAGATCGTGTTCGCGCTCCCATTGAGCAGCTCTTGCGCCTCCCAGAGGTCGACCACATCGAGCGTTCTCCTGAACCATCGCAAGCTCCCCTGAAAGATCGATTGGTAGACGTTCGTAAGGAGGGAGAAGCGATAGTCCCAGAGACACTGGTCCCAGCCATAGTGATTGACTCCTCGCGCCAGGAGTCGTTGGTGATAACGCCGCAGCAACTCGAGGTCACGGCTTCGGCGGTCCACAGCGTCAACCGACAGCAAGGCGAACATCAGGTCGTGCGGCCCCAGGCCACGCTTGACCTGGCCCCAGTCGATGACTTTGATCGGGCTGACCGCGTCGGGTTGCCTGGCGGTGAAGACGTTGCCGAGGAGGTGAAAATCGCCATGCAGCAGGGTCAGGCCACGTTGGTCGACGGTACGCTCGATGAAAGCGCCAGCCCATCGAGCGTCCAGTCGCGCGAGGAGGTGAGCTTCTTCCTCGCTGAGCTCAGATCCATACTCCGACCGGAAGCGCGAGACGGCAATTCTCGCTGATGCCGCGTTTGCCTGAATCCCTTGGGGCGAAATCGCCTGCGCCATGCGCATCACGGTGTCCTCCGGCTGGAGGAAGGCTGCGGTATGAAGCACAGGATCCTCCCACCACTGGGCATGGAAGTCGGCCAGGGTGTCCACGAGGAGGTCCAGCCAAGCATCGGCCATGGGCGATGCGACCGGCTGATGGCAAGTTTCGAGATCCTCGATCAAGAGCACGCAGGTCTCAGCGGCTGGATCGTCGATGAGGCCGTAGAGCGTGGGGGCGATGGATAGGCGCAGTGCCGCTGTGATCTGCCGATAAGCCAGGACTTCCTGCAACCCTCCACGCTGGTACCACTCGGGGCCATAGACCTTGCAAATCATGGTCTCGGGCATGCCCTGCGAGGTCTCGTCGCGATAACGAAGCCGGCACCGGTAGACAGCGGTGGCAAGTGCTTGAAACGATTCGACCACTTCGACGGCGACAACTTCGCCAGCTTGCAGGAACCCTTCGGCGTGCAGAGCTTGGGTGATGGCGGCGGCGGTCGGCAACATGCCGCAATGGTAGCACCTCGTCCGTCACAGTGCTCGAATGCCAGTCAGATCCATCCTGTCCGGCGGGAGCATCGGGCTCGGTCAGGGCCGCGATGAAGTGGACCACAAACGTTCGATCACTGTCCCGTTGCGGGTATTTAGGGGCCCAGTAACGCTCCGGGTTACTGGGCCCCTTTTTTGGTACGGCGGAGAACCCTATGGCTTCACGAAGTCGGCCCTGACCGCCGGCCTGGCATGAGGGGTGCGATTCAAATACAGCATCACCTTGGGGTCTTGTGCCTTGAAGAAGGTCGTCACCACGTAGGGAACGCTGGCAACATCGAGCCGACCATCGCCATCGAAGTCCGCGATCGCCAGGCGACTGGCAGAGATGGTGGAAAGTCGCTGCCGGACGAACTTGCCCGCGGCAAGATCGACCACCTTGTACAGATACACCCCTTGGGTCGGCATGGGCCCTCGTAACGCCACGAGGAACTCGTCGCTTCCGTCCCCATCGAAGTCGCCGGTCAGCACATGGTGGCCCGGGCCCTCATCCGTTTTGGGTTGGGTCGTTCCAAAGGTATCGAGGACCCTTCTGGTCCATCGGGCGCTCCCGATCGGGTTATTCGGATCCACCTGAGGTTGGTCAGCCTTCGTGTACACGACGAGCTTTTTCCCGTGGAAGGGCTCCAGCGCGACAATATAGGCCGTGTTGTCCGCGCCGACCTTGCCCACGTCCACGTCACCACTCCCCTTCCATTGGATCGGATTCCGCGAGGTCGTGTCTGCCGGCTCTCCTTGTGCGATGTTGGTCGTGGCCCACGTTCCGTTGGGCAAGTACCGCAGCAGGGAAATGCCTTCTTCACTTGCCAGCAGGACGGAATCGAGGCGCGAGCCCGTTCCTGAGAACTTGCCGACCGTTTCACCGTGCATGGCTCGCACCGTGTCGTTTGCGATGGTGCTTGGCCACTGCTTGGCATCGAGGACGTTGCTCGGCCTGGAAAACAGCAAGACTTTCAGCGGCGCATGCACGTCACCATCCGTACCGCCGACAACTGGAAACGCCATGAGCTCTAGTGACCGGTCCTGCGTGAAGTGACCAAACCTCAGGCGATGAACCGCCATCAGGTGCCCGATGGGGTGGAGGCTCCAGGTCGCGCTGGCGTTCGCTCCGGGGTTCCGTAACCATGCGATGCGCCCGTTCTCTGGCTTGCACTTGAAGATGCAAAGCCCATATTGGTCACCCACGACCAGGTCCTGGTAGCCGTCACCGTCTACATCCGCATGGTGCATGCTGACCGGAACGGACAGGCTCGCTATCTCACGCTTCTTCCAGCTCGGATTCTCGTACCACACGATCTGGCCCGGCTGGTCCTGCGGAGGATCGTTCGGCCCTCGTGCCCCGGCAGCGAGCCCCAGATTCAGCTTGACGATGTCGAACCTTCCGTCCTTGTTGATGTCGACCGCCAGGCTGAAATAGGAATCGGTGACGTTTCCATCGACCACCACGTCCTCGAAGGATCCAATCGTCTCGATGGGAGTCGAGGTCGGCGATGCCGAGGCGGACGCCGGCCTGTAGGACGCGGCGGTAGGCCATGCCGTGCTAACGGCGCAGGACACGATCCCGGCGAACGCCGCAGACAAAACAAGCAGACGTATCCTTCCTCTTCTCATGCTCACCCCTCTGTCCTTGTCGAGCGTTGCCTCGTTGCTCCCGCAACCTCCCCCTTTCTAGGGCCGATCCAGGACCCGGAACAATATCAGGATGAATGACGTTCCTGTTACCCAGCGTCGCTAGTGCCCTTCTGGAACTGCCTAGCTCTCCTTCCTCCATTGAGCCCGCTTGATTCCGAATGGGACGCCAGGACCCATAGTCGACAGCATTGGGGTAAGTCGAGATCCCAGACCCTCCCGGCAAGCGCACGAACAACAAGGGAGCCCGGTGGGTCATCCACCAGGCTCCCTTGCTGTTTCGTGCTCAGCGTACGGGCGAATTCACGGCGTTGCCGCCTTCATCTGCCGCCGCTCACCCAATTCGCTGGCTCCCTTAGGCCGCCTTCATCTGGACGATCTGGATCAAGTTCCCGCACGTGTCATCGAAGACCGCCGTCACGACGTTCCCCATGTCGAGTGGGGGCTGGGTGAAGCGTACGCCCAGCCCCGAGAGCCGGGTGTGCTCCGCCGGAACATCGTCGACCGCAAAGGAGGCACAGGGGATGCCGTCCTCCACGAGTGCCTGCTTATACGCCCTCGCCGCCGGGTGGACGTCGGGCTCGAGCAGCAATTCCGTCCCTTCCGGATTCTCGGGGGACACCACCGTGAGCCACGAGTGCTCGCCGAGCGGAATGTCGTGCTTTTTCCGGAACCCGAGGACGTCGGTGTAGAAGGTGAGCGCCTTGGACTGGTCGTCCACGAAGACCGAGGTTACGTAGATTCTCATGGGTCACTCCTGTCGAGGGGGGATGGGCCACCGCTCCAGGATGTGTCTGAGCGGTGCGCCGTCGAACCAGTGGAGCTTCGTCCGGCCTTCACGCTTGGACACGACGATGCCCGCGGCCTCCAGCACCTCCAGGTGCTGGGAGATGGCCTGTCGCGTCGAACTGACCCCATGCTGCATGACCAGCCGGGAGCATAGTTCGAACAACGTCTGCCCCCCGCGCTCGCTGAGCACGTCCATGAGGGCTCGGCGGGTCGGGTCGGCAATGGCTCGGTATACGTCGTCATCAGGATCAGGCATCTTCCAGCAGATCTCCTGGTCCATAATATGCAAGCCGTGACTTGCATGTCAAGCGTGAGGCTCAGCCATGCATCCGGGCCCTTGGGCCCCGGTCCGACCCTTCTAGGTGTGACCAGCCATCCAGGCTGTTCATCGACCGTCCAGCATGTCCCGGAGGGTCCGCGAGCGGACCTGGTTGTCGTCCTGCCAGAGCTTGGGCAGCGTCTGCATCTCGAGGTTGACGAAGTTGTGCTGGCTCAGACCTGCCTGGTCGATCGCCGCCACGTCCGGGATGGTGGTCTTCCGGAGCTCTTCGAGCCGACGCGAAGCCTCCAGCGCCGCTACCCCGCTCATGCCGCCCGGCGCCTCCATGCCCGGCACGTCGGCCACCAACTCCATGAACTCGCGGGGATCAGGCTCCGCGACCTGCTTGGCCTCGCGCCGAACTTGCCAGGCCTGCAGCGAGCGCATGCCCCCACCCGAAAGGCCGTCGATACCCATGGTCCCTCCTCGCTCCGTTGCTTTGCGAGCCCTGGCTCGCCGCTTTCAGCTCATGACCGCCGGGATGGCTCGGAAGTTCCCGCCCATGCCCAGGCAGTCGGGTCTGTGAGGAGCTGGTCGGTGTCTGATCGGGCCGGGAGATGAAGTCCCGGTCATCAGCTGTGGGCTGTGGAAATGGTGTGGCCCGCCACGGCGAGTGCTACAATTTCAGGGACGCTCGGATGGCTTGAGCCTGCTCGGGCGCACCAACGCTCAACCCCACTTACATCAAGGCCGGCGGGCTGACGACAGAGGCCGCTTGCCAGCGCTACCCGCCTAGAAGGGACCGTTTCATGACTGCTCCGATTTCCACCACCTTCGAGAGTGCCGATTTCCGCAAGGCCATGGGCACATTCGCCACCGGGGTCACGGTCGTCACGACGACCAAGGGCGAGGAGGTCGTCGGCATGACGGCCAATTCCTTCACGTCCGTGTCGCTGTCGCCGGCCCTGGTGCTGGTGTCGGTGGGCAAGGGATCCGCCATGCATGGCTTCCTTCAGGAGTCCCGGCGCTTCGGCATCACGGTGCTGAAGAGCGAGCATGAGCACCTCTCAAACTACTTTGCCGGCAAGCGCACGCCGGAAGTCGAGGCCCAGCTCGCCTACGACTGGCACGAGGACATCCCCATGCTCGCCACTGGCATGGCCAACCTGGCGTGCCGCACGTGGGCGGAATACGACGGCGGCGACCATACGTTGTTCGTCGGAGAGGTGATCGGGCTGCGCGTGCTCGATCCGAACGACCCGCTCCTGTACTACCAGGGGTATCGCAGGCTTGGCTCGTAAGACCCGAGCCCGAGCGGACGGCTCTGCTTGACGATAGTTCTAACTAGTACTATAGTGGGACCGTAGCCCGAAGGCATCGGGTCATCCCCTTGCGGGCGAGGAGGTCCCATGTCGTCCAGCAAATTGCCGACGTATTACGTATCGCATGGTGGCGGCCCCTGGCCGTACATGGAAGACTGGGCTCCCATGTTCACCGAGCTCAAGGCCTCGCTGGAAGCCATGGTCCGCGAGCTGGGGACGCGCCCCAAGGCGGTGCTCGTCATCACGGGTCACTGGGAGGAGCGGGAGGTCACCGTCTCCTCGGGCGAACACCCGCCCATGATCTACGATTACGGCGGTTTCCCACCTCATACCTACAGCGTCAAGTATGCCGCCCCGGGATCGCCCGAGGTCGCCGCACGGGTGCAGTCGCTGTTGGTGGACGCCGGGATCGAGGCGCGCCAGGATCCGCGCCGGGGGTTTGACCACGGCACGTTCGTGCCGCTGGTGGTGATGTATCCCGAGGCGGACGTCCCCGTGGTCCAGCTCTCGCTCAGGGCGGACTACGACCCGGCGGTCCACGTGGCGATCGGTCGCGCCCTGGCGCCGTTGCGGGAAGAAGGCGTGCTCATCGTCGGCAGCGGCGTGAGCTACCACAACCTCCGCAACTTCGGCCCGCAGGCCCATGAGCCCTCTCGCCAGTTCGACGGCTGGCTCCAGCAGGTCCTCACCCGCTCGGAGCCGGACGTGCGGACCGAGCGGCTCGAGCACTGGACCGAGGCGCCCGCCGCCCGCCAATGCCATCCCCAGGAGGACCACCTGCTGCCCCTGATGGTCGTCGTCGGCGCGGCCGAAGCGGAGCCGGGCGCCTGCGTCTACCATCAGGACGACTTCTTCGGCGGCATCGTGGTCTCGAGCTTCCGGTTCGGCACCGCGGCGTAGCCGGCGAGCCCAAGGCCCCAACGCGAAGGCACCCCCCGATCCGGGGGGTGCCTTCGGCGTTACGACCGGTTAGGAGACGGTGGCCGCGAGGCCCATCTTCTTCTTGAGGTTCTCGTCGAGCTTGTCGAGGAACTGGTTGGTCGTGAGCCAGGGCTGATCCGGGCCGATGAGGATGGCCAGGTCCTTGGTCATGAAGCCCGACTCGACGGTCTCGACGCAGACCTCCTCGAGCGAGGTGGCGAACTTGGCCACCTCGGGGGTGCCGTCGAACTGGGCGCGGTAGTAGAGGCCGCGGGTCCAGGCGAAGATCGAGGCGATCGGGTTGGTCGAGGTCTCCTTGCCCTTCTGGTACTCGCGGTAGTGGCGAGTCACCGTGCCGTGGGCCGCCTCGGCCTCGACCGTCTTGCCGTCGGGGCTCAGGAGCACCGAGGTCATGAGGCCCAAGGAGCCGAAGCCCTGGGCGACGGTGTCGGACTGGACGTCGCCGTCGTAGTTCTTGCAGGCCCAGACGAACCCGCCCGACCACTTGAGGGCGGCCGCGACCATGTCGTCGATGAGGCGGTGCTCGTAGGTGATGCCGAGCTCGTCGAACTTGGCCTTGAACTCCTGGTCGAACACTTCCTGGAACAGGTCCTTGAAGCGGCCGTCGTAGGCCTTGAGGATCGTGTTCTTGGTCGAGAGGTAGACGGGCCACTTCTTCTGGAGGCCGTAGTTCATGCAGGCCCGGGCGAAGCCGCGGATCGACTCGTCCAGGTTGTACATGCCCATTGCCACGCCGCCGCCGGGGAAGGTGAAGACCTCGTGCTCGATGACCTTGCCGTCGGCGCCCTCGAACTTCATGGTCAGCTTGCCGGCGCCCGGCACGACGAAGTCGGTGGCGCGGTACTGGTCGCCGAAGGCGTGACGGCCGATGACGATCGGCTGCGTCCAGCCCGGCACCAGGCGGGGCACGTTCTTGCAGATGATGGGCTCGCGGAAGACGGTACCGTCCAGGATGTTGCGGATCGTGCCGTTGGGCGACTTCCACATCTTCTTGAGGTTGAACTCCTTGACGCGGGCCTCGTCCGGAGTGATGGTGGCGCACTTCACGCCCACGCCGTACTTCTTGATGGCCTCGGCCGCCTCGATCGTGACCTTGTCGTCGGTCTGATCGCGGTACTCGATCCCCAGGTCGTAGTACTTGAGGTCGATGTCCAGGTACGGAAGGATCAGCTTCTCCTTGATGAACTTCCAGATGATGCGAGTCATCTCGTCGCCGTCGAGTTCGACGACGGGATTCTTCACCTTGATCTTCTGCATGTGGTGCGTTCTCCCTGATAGGACACGGTGGGTGTCGGGGCTTCAAAGCTTGCGATGGCGCGTTTCAGGTCGGCTGAGGGACGATCGTCCGGCGAGCCGGCCGCGCCGTGATAGTCCAACCTATCGTGCAGGGTAGCGGGCGTCAAGCGGAGAAGCTACGCGTGGTTCATGAGCCGCTTCCGGGAGCGATCGCAAGGGGCGGCGGCCACCCGGTGCCCCGTGGCGTCATGGAGACACCTGTGCCCCCAGGTAACGGCAGCGTTCCGTAAAATCTACGTCATTTCCCACTTTAAGGGTCGATCGCGCCTTTCCATGGCCAAGATCCGTGGTGCTAACGGATAGTTGCGCTAATCGCGACGTGATACAGCCATGTCGTGCAACTGTACGCAGGCGCCTCCGACGGCGCTCCGGCATTGCCACCGGGACGCGCGGCGTCCCTTACGAGGAGGTGACCCATGATTCTGGTGATAGGGGCGTCGGGGCGCGTGGGCGGGGAGCTCCTGGGCCAGTACGGCGGCGAAGAGGTCATGGCGCGGTTGCTCGAGCGCCAGATTCGATTGCGGGTGCTGACGCCGAGCGCACACCTGGCGAAGGCCTTCGAGGCCCGCGGGATGGACGCCGTTTGCTGGGACACGCTCGACGACGAGTTGTTGGAGCGGGCCTGTCGCGACGTCTCGCGCCTCTTCCTGGTGACGCCGGGCTCCGCCGAGCAGGTCACCCTCCAGTGCCGGGCCATCGCCGCCGCGGCTCGTGCCGGCGTCCGTCAGATCGTGAAGATCTCGGATCTGGGGGCCGAGCCCGGCTCCGACCTCGTCCATGCCCAGTGGAACTGGACCATCGAGGCGGCGATCCGGGAGTCCGGCGTCCCCTATACCTTCATTCGGCCTCGCTTCTTCATGCAGACCCTGTTGCTGGTCGTGGCCCCGAGCGTCATGGCCGAGGACGTCTTCTTCGCCCCGCCCGGGAACGGACGGGTGGCCCTCGTGGACGTCCGGGACATCGCGGACGTGGCCGTGGCGGCCCTCGTCGAGCCGGGTCATGCCCACCGCGTCTACGAGCTCACGGGTCCCGAAGAGCTGTCGTTCACGGACGTGGCGCGCATCCTGTCGGAGGGGCTGCAGCGCGACATTCGCTGCGTGGAGACGCCTCCCGAGGAGGTTCGCTCGTCGCTGGTGCAGAGCGGATTGCCGGGCTGGTTCGCCGATGACCTGGTCGAGGCCTTTTCCCGGGTGCGCGACGGTCGCAGCGCCGGCCTGACGGGCACGGTCTCGGACGTCGCGGGACATCCCGCGCGCGCCCTCGCGGAGTTCGTCCAGGCCAACCGGGACGCCTTCCAGACCGCGTACGTGTAACCGGAACGGCTCGCGGGCGCCTCCAAGCCCCGACGCCCGCAGAGAGGGCGTCAGGCGCGACGAGGCGCCTTGCTCATGGGCCCCCTCACTCCGAAGACCGGCTCCCTGTTCCGTTCAGACAAGAAGGCCCCGCCTGACATCAGGCGGGGCCACTCGGGAACCGTGGGAGGTTCGCTTGTCGCTACTTGATCTCGCCGACCAGGTCGAAGCCGACGGTGATCTTGTCGGAGCACTTGATGGCACCGAACATCAGGTTGGGCGGCTTGACGCCGAAGTCGCTCATCAAGAGGGCCTTCTTGCCCTTGATGCGGATGGTGTTGCCGGTGACCTTGCCCTCGGCGACCAGATCCACCGTCTTCTCCTGGCCGTGGATGTTCAGCACGCCTTCGGCGTTGACGTCCACGTCACCCGAGCCCGAGACCTTCACCTTGGCGTTGCTCAGGTTGAACTTGATGGTCGGGTACTTGCTCGCCTCCATCGTCTTGTAGAGGTTGGTGTCCAGAGCGCCCTCACCCGACTTCAGGGACTTGACGGGGATCTCCACCGTGAGGTCGGCGAGGTTGGCATCCTGAACCTTGGGCGCCGAGAGGTCGGCGTTGATCTTGAACTTGCTCGAGGTCGCCTTGTAGGCGTGCATGGTCGAATCGCCTTCCATCCAGACCTTGCTGTCCGAGCTGAAGTCGATCGAGGGGCCCTTGGCGGCGAGCGTGGCGGGCGCCCAGGCGATGCTCCCGACGACCAGCAGGCTCGCGGCCACCATCATCAGTTTCGTTGCTTTCATGGTCTCTTCCTTGCCGTTCTTACGGCGCTCTCAAGTTGTGGGTCACCCGGTTAATCAAGTGCAAGGTGTTCGCTTGGTTCAACATTTGTGGTCGACTTACGCGATACGTTACTTACTGAGCAGAAACTACGGATACTTATAAAGGTAAGGGGCGTAACCTCTTGATTTGCGGTTTCACTCGCCGCCCTTCCTGTTGATACTGATTGTTGTACTAACGCGGACTTCCGGCATCCGGAGTTTGTACGGATCGTCCGGCCATGTATTCCGTATATCCAATGCCTGCCCAACGATCCGCTTGTTTAAGAGGTCATAAATCTCCGAAAAAACTACGGTCGGAGGATCATGGGGGGCAAATGATAATGGGGACACAGGAGGCCGCCAGAGTTTGTGGCGGATTAGCAAATGAAATACAAGTTGATTGCAGTAGGAACTCTGTTGACGACCGCCGTGTTGGCGGGCATGTGCGCCCCCGTCCTCGCTCAAGAGGATGAGGACGCCGCGAAGGTGACCGTCGGCGGTCGCTTCGTTCTGGGTGGTACGGCCGAGATGCTCGGTCGCGAGCAGTCGGTCCGCAGCGCCGGCCGCGTCTGGGTCTTCCAGAAGCAGTCGCGTCTCTGGGTCAAGGGCACTCAGGGCGACACCAATTTCTTCTCGCAGCTCGCCCTCGGCGGTGAGGACGTCTACACCGGCAACGTCAACCTGACGCTGCTCGATATGTACGCCTCGGGCCCGCTGTTCGGTGGCGTGAACTACCGCATCGGTCAGTTCCGCAACCCCTACGGCCGTGAGCTGATGTCCGAGAGCGGTTCGCTCGCCTTCAACTCGCGCTCCATCCTCGAGAACCCGTTCAAGATGGGCCGCGACGTCGGCGCGATGCTCCAGGCCAACGCGGGCCCCGTCAACGTGATGGGCGGCGTGATGGTCGGCGGCGGTCGCGACGTCCCCGAGCGCTACATCCCCGAGATCCTGGGCATCCCGCAGCTCACGGTGCGCGCCACCATCGGTGACGCCGACACGGATTCCTGGACCCTCAGCCAGCACGACAACCTCGACACGGACCGGTTCCGCCAGACGCTCGGCGTGAGCGCCCTGTTCACCCGCGACACCATGGTCGGCCACGGCCTCGTGCTCACCAACAAGCACACCGTCGACAAGAACTGGCTCATCAACCCGCTCTACAACCCCTACATCAGCAAGAAGGATGCCGGCGGCAAGGCCGTCCAGGGCGAGCTCTGGCAGGGTGGCGTGGACTACGTGGCGCGGATGCCCTTCGGCGGCGGCACCCTGTCGGGTGAGGCCGAGGCCCTGGCTTCCGGGTTCGGCAACCGCTTCGGCTACCTGAACCTCTACGGCGGCCGCGCCCAGGCGACCCTGAACCTCAACCCCATCGAGGCGGGTCTCCGCTATGCGGTGGTGATGCCGGACAAGAACATGGCCGTCACCAGCACGGCGACCACCGGCCCGAACGCGGGCAAGACCTTCCCGCTGTTCGGGGATGCCAAGCCTATCCAGGAAATCACCCCGTCGCTGTCGTACTTCGTGATGGGCGACAAGCTCAAGCTGACCGTCGATATGCCCTTCTACATCGACGCGCCCGTCGTGTATGAGACCGGACTCGGCTCTTACAACCTGATCAACCAGCCCGACCAGACGTCCTACGTCGCTTCGGGTGGCTCGATCGAGCGCCAGTTCGTGTATCAGCTGCGCGGTAGCGTGCAGTACTCCTTCTAGGAGAACCCAAGGAAGCAGGTAGAGCGATGCTGACGAACCGAGCCCTTACCTATGCGTCCGGCCTTCTCGTAGCGACGATCCTGACGGCCGCACCCGCGGCCGCACAGGACGACAACGTGACGGTCAACGTCGTGGAAGAGGGGAGGGGTGTCTACACCCTTCGGGGAAGCTTCACCGTCCCGGCCGAAACCCCCAACGTCTGGAGGGTCTTGACCGATTACGGACAGATGGGCGACTTCATCCCCTCGGTTCGCACCAGCGTCGTCAAGAAGGAGGGAACGGACTCGATCCTGGTTTGCCAGGAATCGACCTCCTATTTCCTCGCGATCCCCAAGAAGATGCGCGTCCTCTTGCAGGTGCAGGAGGACCCGTACAACCGGATCAACTTCGTCGACGTGGCCCAGCATGACTTCGACCACTTCAAGGGCTCTTGGCAGGTAGAGAAGACGGCAGCCGGCACGCGCGTCGAGTACGAGGCGAATGCCAAGCCCAAGATCTACCTACCGGTCTGGGGTAAATCCATCGGCCTGGACATGGTCAAGGGCCTGATGCGTGACCTCCGCAAGGAGATCATGCGGCGACCCCTCTAACCTCAATTCTGCCGCAAGGCCGCCTGTATGAAGGTCCCTCCCGTTCGGGAGGGGCCTTCAGGGCGTCTGGGGGATGATCGAGATGTGACCGGAGCTCTCGAGCACGGCGTACTTCACCTGGTCGAGCCGCTCGAGCCCCTGGGTCTCGCGGGCGGAGCGCATGACGTCGTCGAGGCCGACCCGGGCCTTGCGGAGCCGGTGCTCGATGGGGCGACCGTGCTCGACGAGCAGGACGGGCTCGCCGTCGATGATCTTGTCGAGCCTCGGAAAGCGCTCCTTGACCAGGGATAAGAAGATGTTGGTGGCGACGAAGGTGAGGATGAGCAGGAAGGAGTTGGTCAGGGAGTTGTCCATGTCCGTCATGGCGGACTGGGTCGTCTCGCTAATGATGAGCAACATGACGAAGTCGAAGGCCGTCATGGACCCCAGCGATCGCCGTCCCGTGAGCCGCAGGACCAACAGCACGAAGCCATAGACCAAGAGGGCGCGGATCACCGATTCCATGGCTCGGGCCTCCTAGGGGAAGACGAAGAGCACGAGCCGCGTGGACGGCCCGTTCGTGCTCCCGGCGTTGAAAACGAGCGGACCGTAGCCCATGGGCATGGCCGAAACGTCGATCGGGAAGGGGGCATGGGGGGCGATCGCCGGGAACCGGAAGTAGGTGCGCTCGGTGTCTCGGACCATGGCCTCGGGCTCCGGCACGACCCGTTCGAGCGCGGCGTGCTGGAAGAAGGAGTTGTCGATCCACAGTTCCGCTTCCGGTCCTGTCGGGCGCAGGACGAACGAGAAGGACGTCTCGGTGGAGTGCCGGGCGAGCCGTGGGAAATCGACGCTGAGGTCGTCTCCTTCGGTCTGGTGGCCACGGCTCAGCAGGCCGGTGCCGCCGAAGGCCCCCAGCATGGCCGCACCTAGCAGGACGGCGGTGACGACCCAGCCGACGCGTTCCATGCGCCAGACCCGCTCCTGTAGCTCCAGGTCGGAATCCAGGTTGAGGCCATCGGAAGGGGCGGAGTCGGCCATGGATCGGTCCTCCAGAAGGGACGTCCCCTCTAAGCTAAGGTCTGTTTGCTAGCTTGGCCTGGCGTTCCCCGACAAGACTTTTCAGCCATGGTCACCGGTTCCGACGCGGGCGGCGCTCCGGCGGTGGCCGAGGAGAAAAAGTTCGTCACCTTGGAGGGACGGGGCGTCGAGGCCATGAGCCGCCGGGCCCGCCCTTGGCAAGGCGTGATTGAGGCTTGGGACCGCGGCGATCGCGGGCTATCCTGGGACGGCGCCGAGGGTTGAGACGGCCCACGGCTCGAAAAGGAGGTGCACGTGATCAAGCAGTTGGCAGGTGGACTGTTGGCCGTATCGCTCGTGCTGGCGGGGTGCCAAGGCAACGAGGGCGGCGGTGGCGGCACGGAGACAAGGACCATGTCGCCGTCTCCCACGACGGGGGGTGGCGGTGCCGGGGACATGGGCACCACCGGCGGCGGCGGTGGAACGTCCGGCCATCATGGCGGTTCGTCAGGGACGACCGGCAATCCGGGCGGATCGACCGGTTCCGGCACCAGTCCCTAGCGAATGCGCCGTTCAGCGACTCGCTGAACGGCGTTTGGGCGGATCGACGGGGATCCGCCCATTCCGTCAGGAGATCGGCAGACCCAGCGCTTTCCGCAGGTGCTGTCCCACGCGGAAGGCGGCCGTCTCGTGCACCGGCCGGTCCCAGACCAAGCGATTCTTGGTGAGCGCGAAGGCGAAGCCGTGGCGGGGATCCCCGAAGCCCAGCGAACCGCCGGCCCCCGGGTGGCCGAAGACATATGGAAGGGGCCCCAGCGGAGAGGTCTCCGACCCGAGCATGTAGCCGAGCGCCTTGCGCTGGTGCTCGTCCAGGACCAGGTCGTGCCGATCCGTCTGCAAGGTCGTGGCCATGGCGAGGCGCTCTTCCCGCATGAGGCGCCGTCCGTCGACCTCGCCCACGAGCGCGGCATACAGCTTGGCCAGGGCGCGCGCCGTCATGACGCCGCCGCCTCCGGGCAGCACCGCCTGGCGGACGTCCGCGCGGTTGTAGACCTTGGGTTGCGGGCTGACGCTGATGGGCATCGCCTTGAGCAGCAAGGCGTCCGGCGAGATGGGCTTGCGGGAGATGGGCCCGCTCGCGAGGGTGGCGACCCGGTCGAGCTCTCCTTCCGGGACGCCGAGATACAGGTCTTCGAGGCCCAGGGGTGATGCGATCAGCTGGTCCACGAGCCGCGGAAACGCCTCTCCGGTGACGCGCCGGGCCACCTCGCCCAGGATCCAGCCGAAGGTCAGGCCGTGGTAGCCCGTCTGCGTGCCGGGCTCCCAGAGCGGCTCGAGGTCCGCGATGGCCGCGACCATGGCCTCCCAGTCGATCATCGTCTCGACCGTGACGCCCCGGGGCATCTGCGGCACGCCCGCGGTATGCGCGAGCACCTGGGCCACGGTGATGGCCTCCTTGCCGCGGGCGCCGAACTGGCGCCAGTAGCGGGCGATCGGCGCGTCGTAGTCGAGCAGGCCCTTGTCCGCGAGCAGATGGATCACCGTCGCCGTCACGCCCTTGGTCGCGGAAAAGGCCGTGAAGAGGGTCTGGCCGTCGACGGGCCGTCCGCTGGTCGGGTCCGCGAGGCCGGACCAGACGTCGGCCACGAGCTCGCCGCGGTAATAGGCGGCGACCTGGAGGCCGATCTCGGCCCCGGAGGTGGTCATGTCATCGAGGAGGGCTTGCAGGGAAGTGTTCAGGTCTGGCATGGGCGGCTCGCTTGAAGGGGGGACATGCCATCATACCTCCGACGCCCTGGTCGCCGGAGGGATTGCAGCAGCAGGAGGCGGCGCGAGCTACCGCCGCACCCGGAGCTGGGGTTTTCGCTTGGTGATGCGCCGCGCGCGATCGAGCACCTCGGGGGGGATGGTCTTGAGGGCGCCCGCGGCCTCGACCAGGTCCTTATCGACCTGCCGGTGCGTCACCAGGTCGAAGACCTCCGGGGAAAGGTGCTCCTGGAGGGTCTCCAGGTCGTAGGTGACGAGGTCGGACCCGACGAGCCGGGCGCTGCCGGCGGCCGTTTGGACGGCCTTGTCCGGGCTGACTTCGAGCGCGACCCGCAGCTGGGCGTCCAGCTTGTCCTGCTCGGCCCGGAGGGCGTCGATCCGGTCCGAGAGGTCGAGGTAGTGACGCACGAGATCCTGGAGGAAGGTCAAGGAGACGGTCGGCGCGAGCTTAGACTTGGCCATGTCCCGTCCTCCTTGCCTTCTTCCGAGCGCGGGCTAGCGCTTCTTGAGGGTGTCGGGCGCCGCGTCGACGGTCATGTGACCGGGCACGACCTCCGCGTTGTGCTCGACCAGGAACACCACCGAGATCCCGCGCTGGCTGCCCTGCACGCGCCCTTGCCAGCGGCCGTCCTCGAGGTGCAGGTCCGCGACCTTCGCTTGCGGCTCGCGAAGGGTGTCGTGCAGGAAGGTCGTGAGGCGAACTTCCGCGTCCTTCCGTTCAATCCCGTACTGGTCACGCTCTGATTGCCGATTCATGGCACCTCCTCGTTGCGCTGAACCTGTGGGCAGTATACGGCGCGGATCCGGGCGTTCCCAAGCGCCGGCCGGGAGATGGCTACTCCCCGCGCGCGGACGCCGTCGGCGCGAGCGGCGTGGCGGGACGTTTCTCTTGGACGCCCGGAATCTTGGCCTTCGGGTTGGGCGGCACGGTCGGCGCCGGGTGACCGGGGGCGGGCGTGGTTCGCGGCTTCCCGGAGTAAGGGGGCGTTGTCCTGCCAACGCTCGGCGTCGCGACGCCCTGCGTGCGCTGTCCCTCCTCGGGGCTGCCGCCGCCTCCACCCGTCTCGGCGTGGCGCTGGCAGCCGACCAGCAGCCCCATCGCCATGGCCAACGCCAGGGCGGTGCACTTCGCGGCCATTCGACCCTCCCTTCCTACCCATTCCCTGAGCAGCGTGAGGAGTGTAGCGGCATGGTGACCAGGGGGCATCGTGCAGCCTGACCAAAGGGGGAGCGTGGGGTCGCCCGCATGGTAAAGTGGAGCGCAAGAAGGAGGGACCGATGGCCGAACAAGACCTGCCCTTTGCCCGTGATCTCGGTTATCTGGACAAGTTCCTGACCGGCCTGGGCGCTCATGCCGACAGCCTGTCCGAGCCGCAGCGCAGCGAGCTCAAGCGGTTGGTGGAGGCCGAGGTGTCTCAGTGGGCGCGCATCAAGGCGCTCTTGCAGGGCGAGGCGCCCGCGGCGCAGAGCCATTCGGCGCCTGGACCGGCGGCGAGTGATCAGAAGGCGCCGGATCCCGCGCCGGTTTCGAGGCGGGGCCTGACGGTCGGGAGCCTGATGCCCCGACCCTAGTCGGCGCCCAGGTACTGGCGGTAGAGCTGAGAGATCAGTCGAGCCATCTCCGCCTCCGAGAGGGCCCACTGCAGCTGCTCGCTGCCGCGATCGCCGTCCACGACGCACCGCCCGACGTCGATGAGGTCCGAGATCTGCTCCTGGGCCTCGTCATCCGAGACCTCTCCGCTGGTGAACTCCTCGCGGATCTCGGTGAACTGGTACGAACGCGAGATCTGGTAGCCCAGATCGTCCAGGTCGGTCTCGTAGGTTCGTGTGACCTTCGGCATCCCTTCACCTCTTCTTCTTGGCCGGTCGGCTGGGTGCCGTCTCGGCCTTCCAGTACAGCATGCCCCAGGGCACTTCGATGGTCTTGGAGTTGAACTCGTTGGTGGACGAGTCCAGGCTCAGGGTCACGTTCGCGTCGCGATACGGCAGCGTCGTGACGCGCCGTCCCGAGCCCATGAGCGAGCGCCGCATGGCGCGCATGGTGTTCATGACGGGCTTGAGCTCGTTCGGATGGCGGACGAACTCGCTGGTGAAGCGCGTCAGGATGGCGAGCGCGAACTCGTCGTTGGACTCGGTGGGCAGGGCCACCTCGACCTTCTGGCGCACGATCCGCCCGTTCTCGTAGTAGACGCGGACGATGGTCGCGAACGAGCCGACGCGGCCGGCGTACAGCACGCCCGCGTCCGCGGAGTCGGGCACGATCTTCCACTTCGACTTCGGAATCCGGTACAGGAACCGCTCGAACGACGCCCGGTCGCCGCCGTAGGCCGCATGGGCGGGCGTCGGCGCCAGGAGCGCCGCCATCAGCAGGCTGGATAGAAGCAGGAGACGCACGTCGATTCCCCCTTTGACCGGGAGAAATCATACACCAACTGCGTGGATTCAACCAAGACGGGGTGTCGCTTCGCCCACGAGTGGCCAGCCGGCTGGTGCGTCAAGCCCGTTGCAGCTCCGGAAGCAAACGCTCGAACAGGTCCAGCAGGCGCGGGTCGAAGTTGCCGCTGTGCCGCATCTCGGAGAGCGCCTCGCCCACCGGGATGGCGCCACGGTACGGCTTGGGCGTGGTCATGCCGTCGAAGGCCTCGGCGATCGCCAGGATCCGCGCCAGCAAGGGAATGTCCTCGCCCCTGAGGCCGTCCGGATAGCCGCTGCCGTTCCAGTGCTCGTGGTGGTGACGCACGATCGGGGCCACGTCCTTGAAGGACGACAGCGTCGAGATGAGCTGGGCGCCGATCTCGGGGTGCGCCTGGACCGTGTGGCGCTCCTCGGGCGTGAGGCGGTCCGGCTTGAGCAGGAGCTGATCGGGAATGCCGATCTTGCCCAGGTCGTGCAGCGTGGCCGCTTGACCCAGGAGCTCGAGGTCCTGCTCGGACAGCTCCAGCGCCCGGCCGATCCCCGTGGCATAACGCACCAGGGTCTCGCTGTGGCCGCGGGCAAAGTCGTCCTTGGCCTCGATCGACTCGACGAGGGCCGTGATGGCCTGCAAGAAGGTCTCCTGGCGGTTGTCCTGGGCCTGCATGCGCGAGATGGCCGCGGCGAGCTGGCCCGCGATACCCCGTCCCAGCCGCACGCCCGCCGGGTCGAAGTGCGCCAGGTTACGGCTGTAGGTGACGAGAACGCCCACCGGCTCGCCCTGGTGGGCGAGCGGGAAGAACGCGCCCGATCGCACGCCCGTCCACTCCCGGAACTTCTCGAAGACGGGCCGGTAGAGGCGGCCGTCGTCGCCCTCGAAGTCGTCCAGGACCGTCGGACGCAGGGTCTCGTAGACCTCGCCCGCCACCCCTTGCCCCATGGGGATGATCCACTGGTAGGCCTCGTTCTGGTGGAGGCCGGCGAAGGCGCGCACCCGCAGGTAGTCGCCGGAGGCATCGGGCATGAACAGCAGGCACGCGTCCGCCGAGAGGGCGTCGAAGGTCAGCCGCACCGCCTCGCCCAGGAGCTCGTCGAGCTCGAAGACGTTGGTGATGCGCTGTTCCAGGTCGTGCAGGACCATCAGGTGGTTGTTGGTCTGCTGGTAGAAGTCGTGCCAGACCTGCGAGATGGCGAGCTGGAGCGTGTGCGTGAAGCGCTCGACCTCCGAGAGGACCTGGAGGCGCTCTTGAGGGGAGAAGGGCGCATGCTGGACGTGCTGGCCGAGGCCCGTGCAGATGGCGAGCGCCAGGCTCTCGCTCTGCGTGAGCGTGATGCCGCGCTGGATCAGGTGGGTGATCCCCGCCTTGACCTCCGGGTAGAGGGGGTGGGTGACGAGCTGATCGCTCGTCACGCGGCCCGACTCCGACGGCGTTTCCAGCTGGTGCGCGAGGGCCGCGACGATGGCGGACAGGGTGGCGTGCCAGCGGCCCTGCTCGGTCTCGTCGAGGGACAACTCCTGGTCGGCGAGACGCTCCTCGAGCTGGGTCATGAGGGGAGCGATGCTCTCCTCCAGGTGGGTGCGCCAGGCCTCGGCGTTGAGCGTCAGCTTGCGGGCGGGAGCGCGGCGCTTGGGAGCGTCGGCATCCGCGCGGGGCTCGGCGAGGATGAAGCCCGTGCCGTGCTCGCCGGCGGTACAGATGCGATCGCGGCCCGTCCCCTTGGCCTCGTAGAGCGCCGCGTCGGCGAGGTCGATCAGCTCGTCGCTCTTGATGTCGGCGGCCATGCGCGAGGCCACGCCGATGGAGACCGTCACGGTCACGGGCGTCTGGCCCCGGCCCCAGAAGGTGTGGCGGGCCACGTTCTTCCGGATGCGCTCGGCCACCTCCAGCGAGTACTGGGAGTTGGTCTCGGGCAGGATGACGGCGAACTCCTCGCCGCCGTAGCGCGCCACCACGTCCGTCTCGCGGACCGAGTCCTTGAGGATCTGGGCGATGGAGCGCAGGACCTGGTCGCCGAGCAGGTGCCCATGCGAGTCGTTGAACTGCTTGAAGTAGTCGACGTCGATGAGGATGAGGCCCACCGGGTAGCCGAAGCGCGGCGCGCGGCGGAACTCCGCTTCGATCATGCGCTGGAAGTAGCGGCGGTTGTAGACGCCCGTCAGACCGTCGGTTATGGCGAGCTGCTGGGTGGTCTGGTAGAGCTGGGCGTTCTTGATGGCGATCGCCGCATGCGTGGCCAGGATCGTGAGCATGCGCTCGGCACCCTGGTCGAACGCGCGGGCCTCGCGATTGAAGAGGGCGATCACCCCGAGGTTCTTGTCCTCGGCGACGATGGGCACGCACAGGGCGGACTGGAAGCCCTGCAGGTGCTCCTCTTCGGCGGTGACCACGCCCGAGAGCTGATCGACGCGCACGAAGTCCGAGGCCTGGGCGACCCGGCCGATGAGCCCCTCACCGACCTTGAGCTCGAGCGTCTTTCGGGGCGCGTCTTCCTGGGTGCGCTGGCTCGTCAGCTTCTTGGAGGAGTCGTCCAGGAGGAAGATCATGCACTCGTCGTGCGGGATCACCTGCTTGAGCTCGGCGGCGATGAGCGTGAGCGTCTGGCTCAGGTCGATCTGGGAGCCGATGCGCTGGGCGACCTGCTGGAGCATGGAGAGCTCCTGGTGGGCGATCGCGAGATCCTGTCGCGACTGGCGCACCTTGAGCAGGAGCACCAGCAGCACCGCCGAGACCAGGATGGGCACGAGCACCATGGCGGCGCCCTGCCAGCCGGTGGTCTTGTAGAGGGCGACCATCATGACCGAGAGCGGGCTCAGGACCAGGGTGAACAGGAACTCCCAGCGGTCGTCCTCCCAGAGCACCTGCCAGAGCGAGATGCGCTTCTCGAGGGCGATGTAGCCGTTGACGAGCGCGATGTTGACGGCGAGCTGGACAAGCGTGGCGCCCAGGAGGACCGGCAGATCGTGCAGATCCAGGGCCGTGGCCGTCCGGTCGAAACCGCCCAGCATGAGCACCAGGTAGGCCGCACCGTAGGAAAGGGTGTACTGGGCGAGGTTGAAGGTCGCGAGGCTCCAGTGCCGGCGCTGGACCGCGAGGTTGGCGACCAGCGACAGGACCACGACCATGGCGATGGTCGGCAGGAGGCCGAGGGTCAGCAAGGAGGCGAAGAGGAAGGCGAAGCTCGCCGTGACCCGCCCGCCGCGCGGTAACGGGACAGCCACGAGTTCGGTGGCGACAGCGATGAGGGCGAGCCCCAGGAAGAGGGGGGTCGTCAGCGTCGCGTACTGGCTGGCATCCAGGCCCACGGCCACAGCGATGGCGAGCCCCACGAGCGAGACCGCGTAGAAGTAGATCTTGCCGACCGTCAAGCGATTCAAGGTGGCCTCTGACTGGTGAAGATGCGCGCACTTGCTGGTTTTGCGGCAGCAATTCAGCCAGGCAATCTTAACATGGGAACGAGCGAGGAGCAACCAGGAATAGCGCCGGTTTGGCGGCGGAAACGTCGGCTTCGACCCGCGTCGGGACGAGCGCGGGGATGGGAGGGACCCCGTCCAGAGGATCTGCGCTTTGACGGTCGGCCCAGACCTCAGTAAAATAAGAGTTTTAGCGCAAGCTGATCACCTTCGGGCCGGCGGCCTGACTCTAAGGAGCCTTTTGTTGAACAAGAACATCCGCAACGTGGCGATCATCGCCCACGTCGACCATGGCAAGACCACCCTGGTGGACGGGTTGTTGCGCCAATCCGGCGTCTTCCGCGCCAACGAGGTCGTTGAGACCTGCGTCATGGACTCGAACGACCTGGAGCGCGAGCGCGGGATCACGATCCTGGCGAAGAACACGGCCGTGCAGTACGGCGAGTACAAGATCAACATCGTCGACACCCCGGGCCACGCCGACTTCGGCGGCGAGGTCGAGCGCGTCCTCGGCATGGTCGACGGCTGTCTGCTAGTCGTCGACGCCTTCGACGGCCCCATGCCCCAGACCCGCTTCGTGCTCCGCAAGGCGCTGGAGCAGGGCCTCAAGCCGATCGTCGTCATCAACAAGATTGACCGGCCCGGCGCGCGTCCGGTCGAGGTCATCGACATGGTCCTCGACCTGTTCATCGACCTGGGCGCCGACGACAGCCAGATCGAGTTCCCCGTGGTCTTCGCGTCCGGCCTGAGCGGCATCGCCAAGCTCAAGATGGAGGAAGAGGCCACCGACCTGCGGCCCCTCTTCGATTCCATCATCAAGCACATCCCGGCTCCTCTTGGCGACGCCAGCAAGCCCCTGCAGCTGCAGGTGACGACCCTCGACTACTCGGAGTACCTGGGCCGCATCATCATCGGCCGCGTCCACAACGGCGTCATCAAGAGCGGCGAGCAGTGCGTCCTCCTCCGCGCCGACGGCGGCCAGACCAGGGGCAAGATCACCAAGCTCTTCACCTTCAGCGGCCTCAAGCGCATCGAGACCGAGTCGGCCCAGGCCGGCGACCTGGTCGCGATCGCGGGCTTCCCGGACGCCAACATCGGCGAGACCATCGCCGACGCGGCCGATCCGCATCCCCTGCCCCTCATCCGCATCGACGAGCCCACCCTCCAGATGACCTTCTCGGTCAACGACAGCCCCTTCGCGGGCCGTGAGGGCAAGTTCGTCACCTCGCGTCAGGTGCGCGAGCGCCTCATGCGCGAGCTCGAGAGCAACGTGTCGCTGCGGGTCGACGAGACCGAGACCACCGACGCCTTCCTCGTGAGCGGCCGCGGCGAGCTCCACCTCGGCATCCTGGTCGAGACCATGCGTCGCGAGGGCTACGAGTTCCAGATCTCGAAGCCCAAGGTCATCCTCAAGGAGATCGACGAGCAGACCTACGAGCCCTTCGAGACCCTGGTCCTGGACGTCCCGGAATGGGCGGGCGGCGCCTGCATCCAGGCCATCGGCATGCGCCGCGGCGAGATGCAGAAGATGGACACGGACGGCAGCCGGACCATCATCGAGTTCCTGATCCCCGCGCGCGGGCTGATCGGCTTCCGCAGCGAGTTCATCCGCATGACCAAGGGCGAGGGCATCATGACCCACTCGTTCTTCGACTACCAGCCGTTCATTGGGGACATCGGCTCCAGCCGCAACGGCGTGCTGGTGGCGTTCGAAGAGGGCGAGGCCACCTACTACGCCATTCAGAACCTGGAGGACCGCGGGCTGTTCTTCATCAAGCCGCAGACCCGGGTGTACGCCGGCATGATCGTGGGCGAGCACAACCGGCCCACGGACCTCGAGATCAACGTCTGCAAGCAGAAGAAGGTCACGAACATGCGCTCGGCGGGCGGCGAAGAGCTGGTGCGCCTCACGCCTCCGGTCGAGATGACGCTCGAGCGGGCGATGGAGTACATCAACGACGACGAGCTCGTCGAGGTGACGCCGCAGTCCGTCCGCCTGCGTAAGCAGAAGGTCCGTCGGTAGGATCTTGAGAGAACTGAGGCCCCCGGCGATGCCGGGGGCCTTTGTTTTGGTCGGTATCCCCGCACCGTCTTGCCTGAAATGGCGGAATTCACCGTCTCGGCTTCCGTACGGCCCGGCCCTGGACCCCCGCTTTCGCGGGGGTGACGGGAGCGCAGACGTTGCACTAAAGGGGCTTACCCTCGATACGAGTACCAGCGCTTGCCCTTGAGTCCTGAACAGGCGCTCCCGTCATTCCCGCGAAAGCGGGAATCCAGGGTCGGCCGTCCCGACGATCGCCGCGACCCCATGCACGTACCCTGCCCTCGCGCGGGAGCCAGCATTAGACACCAATCAAAAGGCGCCCCCGGCCGTGCCGCGGGCGCCATCTTGATTACATCCAGCCGTGCATCATCTCCGTGAGCTTCTTGTCGACCGCGCGCAGCTTGTCCTGCACGGGCTCGGGCAGCTTTCGGACCACCTGGCGAACCTTGCTCGGCTGCTGGAGCAGGTGGTCGCTGGCAAGGTCGGGACGGGGCTTCAGGTCGACCAGATAGACCTTGCCATCGGTCTGGTACTTGGTGGAAAGGGACTGGTCGTCCTCCGGGCTCCGCTCCCCCTTGGCGATGTGCCAGTCCGCGATCTCGCCGCTGCCGAGCAAGTCGGCGAGCACCATGTCGCGCTCGGGATCGACGTTGTGGTCGATCTCGTGGCTGCCCTTGCGCTCTTTGAAGTCGATGTGGATCCCGACGTCGCGGGTGGCCGCGACCTCCCAGATGGGACGGCCCTGGGCGTCCGTCTTGCCGGTCTCGAAGACGCGCAGGTGGTCGCGGGCCATGTTGTGCGTGTTGTTCTTGTTGAACGCCATGGCGTAGCGCTTGCCGTCGAGGAACATGTCGCTGACGGGCGAGCTCTCGTAGTCATAGTTGAACGCCTTGTGCAGCGGCGTGATCCGGTTGAGCATCGTGTAAGCGGTCTTGAGGCCGCTCAGCGTGTCCACGTTGTCCGCCTGAGTCCAGCCGGCCTTTTCGAGGGCGTTGACGATCTCCGCCTGGGTGCCGGTCATGACCAGGTTCACCGGCTCATGGGGCTTCCCCTCGTCGTTGCGGATCGGGCGCTGAACATAGCTCATGCCCTGCGAACGCAACTCCGCCGCCGCCCGGGCGGCCGGCGGGATCTTGGTGTACTCGGGGAGCCGAGGCACGCTGTCGAAGCGATCCGGGAGGACGGCGTCGACGCCCTCCTTGACCTCTTTGACCAGCTCGTCCTTGGCGTTCCCGACGGCTTTCCAGCCTTGCTTGATCGCGGGGAGCGGGTTCAAGTCGGAAATATCCATCCGGCCCTCGTACCATCGAATGCAGACGCTCGAGGGTTCTATTCCACCCCGGGCCGAAAACCTGACGCCCTTTAACGAAAACTTATCGGGGCCGATCCGTGTAGAATCGAGGCGTCCGGCGGAGGGGTGACATGCCCGAGACGAGCCTGTTCCAGGATCTGACGATCGCCATGGTGGCGGCCCTCATCGGCGGGGTCGTCGCCACCCGCCTCCGGCTGCCGCTCATCCTCGGCTACCTGGTGAGCGGCGTCCTCATCGGGCCCCACGCCCTCCAGTGGATCCGGGATCCCGTCCAGATCGATCGCCTCGCCCTGGTGGGCGTCGTCTTCCTGATGTTCGCGCTCGGCGTCGAGTTCTCGCTCGCCGACCTCAAGCCGGTCTGGCGCGTGGCGCTCCTCGGGGGGAGCTTCCAGATCCTCGCGACCCTCCTGATCGTGACGCTGGGGGGACGGGCCTTCGGGCTATCGGTCGCCTCCGGCGTCGCCATCGGCTGCGTGCTCGCCCTGTCGTCGACGGCCCTGGTGCTGCGCCTGCTCACGGACCGGGGCGACCTGGACGCCGCCTACGGCCGCATCTTGACGGGAATCCTCATCGTCCAGGACCTCGCCGTGCTGCCCATGGTGCTCCTGATTCCGGGGCTCGCGGGCTCCGGGCTGTTTTCCCTCGCGTTCGCGGCGGACCTCGCCCTCGGACTCCTCTTCGTGGTCCTCGCCCTCACCTTCGGGGCCCGCCTCGTTCCGCGCTTCATGGCGGGCATCGCCGCCCTGGGCAGTCACGAGGTCTTCTTCCTCGCCGTGCTCGTCATGGCCCTCGGGCTGGCCCTGCTCTCCCAGTCCTTCGGCGTCAGTACCGCCATCGGCGCCTTCCTCGCGGGGCTGGTCATCAGCGAGTCGCGCCACAGCAAGCAGGCCCTCGCCGAGATCCTGCCGCTGCGGGGCCTGTTCGCCACCATCTTCTTCGTGTCGCTCGGCATGCTCCTCGACCTGGAGCTCGCCTTGAAGAACGCCCCGGCCATCCTGTGGCTGCTCGGGTCCATCGTGGTGGGCAAGACGGTGCTCGGCGCCCTCACCGCCTACATGTTCGGCTACTCGGGGCGGACCGCCCTCGCCGTGGGGCTCGGGCTCGCGCAGATCGGAGAGTTCTCCTTCGTCCTCGCGAGCCTGGGCCAGCAGTACCGCCTCGTTCCACCGACCTGGTTCGCCTCGATCATGGGGGCGAGCATCATCTCCTTGATGCTCGCACCCTTCCTGATGGCCGCCACCGTCCCCCTGGCGAACCTGCTCGAGCGCAACCGGTTCGGGCGCCGGCTCATGCGCGAGCGGGGCTTCCGGCTCGAGCGTCAGCGGCCGTCGCGCCTGCGTCACCACGTCGTCATCGCGGGCTACGGGCGCATGGGGCACCAGATCGGCGACGAGCTGCGGCGGTGGAAGGTGCCCTTTCTGGTGGTGGACCTCAGCCACCACACCACCGAACGGCTGCGGGGCGCGGGCCAGGAGGTGGTCTTCGGGGACGCCTCGCGGCCCGAGATCCTGCGGTTCTGCAACCTGACGCATGCCAGGATGCTCATCATCGCCCTGCCGGACTCTATGAGCGCCGAGCTTTGCCTGGTCGAGGCCAAGCGCCAGGCGCCGCAGCTGCCCGTGGTGGTGCGGGCGCACCGCACGGACGACACCGATCGGTTCTACGCGCTGGGGGCCAAGGAGGTCATCCAGCCCGAGTTCGAGGCCAGCCTCGAGGCCGTCCGGCGGGCCCTGGTCGCTTATGGCTACTCGCCCAACGAGGTCGCCCGGTACTTGCACCAGATCCGGGCCCGCCGATACGTGGCCTTGCGCGAGTATGCGGAGTTGGACTACGAGGCCATGCCGCCCCTGAGCGCCGAGGGCCTTGCGCTCAGGTGGTTCCGGATCGAGCCGCACAGCGAGGCGGCCAGGCGGCACGTCCACGAGCTGGAGCACCCGCCGGATCAAGGGGTGGTGCTGCTCGCCCTGCGCCGTGAGGGCACCGTCAAGCCGGTGCCAGGGGCCATGGAGCATCTGGCGGTCGGCGACCAGGTCCTGGTGCTCGGTCCGAGCGAAGCGATCGCCCGGTTCGAAAAATGGGCCGCCGAGGGCGTGGATCGGCTTGCCGGGGGGAATGAGACAGGCTAGAATTGTGTCAAACGACACGGATTGGACCGTGTCGCCGTCGGGAGGCAACGTGTCGCTCGCGATCTATCCGGGATCCTTCGATCCGATCACCAACGGCCACCTCGATATCATCGAGCGGGCGAGCCACCTCTTCGACGAGGTCGTGGTCGCCGTGCTGGTCAACCGCTCCAAGAACTCGCTCTTCAGCATCGAGGAGCGGGTCGAGCTGATCCGGGCGGTGACCGAGCGGATTCCGGGCGTGAGGGTCGAGAGCTTCAGCGGCCTCACCGCCGAGTACGCCCGTCTCAAGGGCGCCAAGGTCCTCATCCGTGGCCTGCGGGCGGTCTCTGACTTCGACGCCGAGCTGCGCATCGCCCTCACCAACAAGAAGCTCAACCCCGACGTCGAGACCGTCTTCCTGATGACGTCGTCCGAGTACCTGTTCCTGTCGTCGAGCACCGTGCGTGAGATCGCCTCCATGCATGGACCCACGACGGGCATGGTGCCCGATCTGGTCGCGGAGCGCCTGCGCGCCAAGTTCGGCTCCCAACCGGGGGAGTCCACGAGGAGGAATGTCCTATCTCCCAGCTAGAGCAGTTGCTCTTCTCCATCGAAGAGCTCGTGATCAAAAGCATCAAGGTCCCGTTTTCGTCCCGCGCCATCCTAGATGAGGAGCGCCTCCTGGATCTCCTCGAGGAGCTGAGGGCGACCTTGCCCAAGGAGATCGAGGAAGCCCAGGCGCTCTTGACCCAGCGCGACGAGCTGCTCGCAGAGGCGCAGCGCCGGGCCGAGGCCATCATGACCGACGCCCGCGAGGCCGCCAACCGCATGATCGACGAGAACGAGGTCATGGCCCGGGCCCAGGCCGAAGCCGACAAGGTCCGCGCGGAGCTCGCTCAGGAGATGCAGGTCCAGCAGGCGGGCGCCGACCGCTACGCCGACGAGGTTCTGTCCGAGCTAGAGGCCAAGATCGCCCGCGCCCTCTCGACCATCCAGAATGGTCGCTCGCAACTGAACGTCAAGTGATGCAGCCCTTCCAGGTCTCGGTCGCCCAGTTCGCGCCGGTGCTCGGCGTCCTCGACGCCAACCTGGCGGCCCACCGCCGCATGGCCGAGACGGCCATTGCCGCGGGCTCTCAGCTCATCGTCTTCCCGGAGCTGTCCGTGACGGGGTACTTCCTCAAGGATCTGGTGAGCGAGCTAGCCGTCACCCGCGACGACGACCGCCTCGCCCCCCTGCGGGAGCTCTCGCGCCGGATCGACGTGGTGGCGAGCTTCATCGAGCGCGGTGCGGGCGATCGCACCTACATCTCCGCCGGCTACTTCTCGGGCGGGGACCTCCTGCACGTACACCGCAAGGTCTATCTGCCCACGTACGGCATGTTCGAGGAGGGCCGCTTCCTGGCGAGCGGATCGGCGATCCGCGCCTTTGACGGTCCCTTCGGGCGGACGGCGCTCCTCATCTGCGAGGACCTGTGGCATCCTTCCACGGTGGGGGTGGCGGCCGCCGACGGCGCGGACCTGCTCATCGGGGTGGCGGCGTCGCCCGCCCGGGGCTTCGGGGGCGATCGCCCCGACTCGGCGCGCCTCTACGAGCAGATGATCCGGGTCTACGCCCAGCTCTACGGCATGCACGTCGTCTTCGCCAACCGGATCGGCTTCGAGGACGGGGTGGGCTTCTGGGGCGGTTCGGAGGTGGTCGATCCGTTCGGCCGCGAGCTCGCCAAGGCGCCCTACTTCGACGAGGCCATGGTGACCGTGACCATCGATCCGCGCGAGGCGCGACGGGCGCACCAGGTGACGCCGCTCGGCCGCGACGAGCGCCTGGACGTCACGCTCGCCGAGCTGGGGCGCATCCGTGCCGAAAGGGCCGGTGCGGTATGAAGCGCCTGCTGATAGCCTCCTTGCTCCTGGGCATGGCCCTTCCGGCGTCCGCCCTGCCGTCGACGCCTCCGGTCGTCTCGTTCGCCGTGGGGCCCAAGGACCAGGCCAAGTCCCTGCTGACGCAGCTCGAGCAGGAGATGCGCGCGTCCCGCCGCTTCGTGATCGGACCCGCCGTGGCTCCGTTCGCGACGGATCAGCCCCTCGACGTGACGGTGACGCGTCTGCGCAAGCAGGCGAAATCGGACTGGGTGTTCGCCGGCACCGTCACCGAGGCCGCGAGCCAGGGCTATCAGCTCTCGGGACGGCTTTACGACCTCAAGCTCGGAGATGCCTCCAAGCCCCTGCGCTTTGCGGGAGCGAGTGAGGACGTACCGGGCCTCGCCAAGAAGCTGACGCTCTTCCTGAAGACCCAGGCCCCTTTGAAGGGCGAGATCACGGGCCTGCGAGACGACCGGGTGCTCATCAACCTGGGCTCCGAGGACGGCATCGAGGCCGGGGCCGTCTTCAAGGTCACCCGCAGGCCGGGCTCCGAGGCCTTCGCCGTCGGCACCGTGCGGGTCACCACCACCGACGCCTGGTTCTCCACGGCCGAGGTCGTCAGCCGCAAGAAGGATGCGCGCCTCATGCCGGGTGACGCGGTGCTCGAGGACGTCGGGTACGGGCTCATACGCTAGGCGGTGAGCCGATTGCCCGTTTGGGGCATGTGTTATGTGCATCCGTCACCGATTCGCGATCACAAAAGCGCTATCGTAGGCTTAGCAACATCTTGACTCGCTAGTCCTCGAAGGAGGGTCGACCATGGCTTCGGATACCAACCTCACCCCCAACGGTCAGGGCGCGCCCTGGGGCAACCTGCGGGATGCCTACAAGCAGGGTCAGCTGACCGCCGATACCCCGGAAATCGCGGCCATCTTCGAACAGATCAAGGGCCTGCGCGAGGCCGAGCGGTCGCTTCGTTCGCTCCGCCGGAACATGGACCTCGACAACGTCCCGTCGCTCGACACGGTGGTGGAGGACGAGCTGGAGACGCCGGCGCCTCCCTCGAACGACCTGACGAAGCTCCTGGACTCGTACCTCGCCCTGCGCGATGAGAAGGATGCCCTCGAAGGCAAGCTGAACCAGGTGGTCGGCGTGCTCGAGCGGCTCCAGACGACCGTCTCCGAGCAGGCGAAGGTCATCGACGACCTCAAGAACCGCTAACCAGCCCCCCTCTCGCGCCGCTGCCGGATTTTCCGGCGGCGGCGTGTTAGCATGCGGGCATGACCCAGACGCGCATCGACATCCACACGCACCTGGCGGGCATCGGCGCGGGCGGCACGGGCTGCGCCGTCTCACCGCGCATGCGCCGCAGCCTGACCTTCCACGCCATGATGCTCGCGACGGGCATGCGCGGCAGCGCGGCCCGAGGGCGCGAAGACGAGGCCTTCGGGGACTTCGTCGCCCGGACCGTGGAGGGGGCGCGGGAGCTGGATTATGCGTGCCTGTTCGCCATGGACGGGGTCTACGCCCCGAGCGGCGAGTTTAGGGCCGCCGAGAGCCACCTGGTGGTGCCGAATGCGCACCTCTTTACCGTGTGCCGCAAGAGCCCCAAGCTCCTGCCCGTCATCTCCGTGAACCCGGATCGGCCGGACGCCGTGGAGGAGCTGGAGCGCTGGGGGCCGAGTGCCGTCGCCCTGAAGTGGCTCGCGCCCTTGCAGAAGTTCGAGCTCGACGCCGTGCGCCATGCGCGGGTCATCGACGCCATTCACGAGCTGGGGTTGCCCGTCATCGTGCACTCGGGTTGCGAGCACACCTTTCCCGGCATGGAGCAGCGCCTCGGGAACCCGGCCCTCTACGAGCCCCTCTTGAAGCGCGGGATCCCGGTCATCTTCAGTCACTGCGGCACGGGATCCTTCATGTATCCGGGCTATGACTACTCGCACGAGTTCGGGCGGATGCTGGAGCGCTACGACCACGCCTTCGGGGACACGTCGGCCTTCTGCTCGCTGGTCCGTTACCAGCAGGTCAGGCGCTTCAAGGTGGAGCGGTACATCGGGAGGCTGCTGCACGGGTCGGACTTCCCGATCCCGTCGAGCGCAGTCTACTTCCTGCGGGATCTGGGGTTCAACGCGATCACGCGGCTCCAGGGGACGGGGAACATCCTGGACCGGGATTTGCTGACCAAGAAGGCGATGGGGATGCCGGAGGAGACGTTCACGACAGCCGGAAGGCTCTTGGAGCCGAGCATTCGGCAGTACCAGCGATGGGCGGGGACGGGATTTTACAAGGAGGACCCCCCCTGCCCCCCCCTCTAGAGGGGGGGAAGCCATTGGGAGCGCTTGTTTCAGCCAAGATCCTAAGGAGAAGCCCTGTTCTATACCCCTGATCGGTTGGAGTAGCCTTGCTTTCCACCCTCCCATGATCCTCCCCCCTCTAGAGGGCGGCCGGGGGGGTTCTCCTTAGAACCTCTACAACCTGAAATTCACCTTCGTCTCGAGCCCCGGCTGGTTCCCGCCCTCCTGGGCCCGGCGCTTGAAGTTGCGGATCCAGTTGTTGGCCGTGTCGGCGCCCGTCGAGCAGAAGTCCGTCCCGTAGCGCCGGATCTGCTCGGCCTGGTTCTCGAGGATCCAAAGGTCCTGTTCCAGCACCTTCTTGCCCACCAGCCGCACGAACGGCTTGAGGAGCGGCGCGAGCGCCCCCAGCCGCCACGTCACGTGGACGTAGACCATCGTCTCGAACTCCTCGACCGGCGTGCAGATCTGGTACCCGACGACCTCGCGGCGCTCGCCGAAGGCGTAGCGCACCGCGACGGTGGAGGGCATGTGGAACGAATCCACGTGCGTCACCTTCTCGCCCGGCGCCAAGAGCAGCCGCCCGAGCAGGCTCTTGGTCTTGGCCTCCTCGTCTATCTCGATGTCGATGCCGTCCGCCCGCGTGCGCACCACCGTCTCCACCATGTGGTCCGGCTCGCTCCGGAACAGCCCGGCGTGGATGAACCCCGTGTGCGGACAATCGATGAAGTTCTCCACGACGTTGTCCACGTGGTTGCGGACCCGGGCCTTCAGGCGGACCCACGCCCAGCCGGGCTCCGCCATGTGCGGCAACGTGAAGGGCGGATCGGCCGGAACGCCCTCGCCGACATAGACCCAGATGTAGCCCTGCTGCTCGATGACCGGGTAGTCCGGCACGGCGCTCTTCTTGGGCAGTGGATCGTCTGAACAGAGAGCCGGGATGTGGACGCACTGACCCGCCGCGTCAAAGCGCCAGCCGTGATAGGGACACGTCAGGCAGCCGTCCTTGACCCAGCCGCGCGAGAGCTGCACGTTGCGGTGCGAGCAGCGATCGCGCAGCGCCCCCACCTGCCCCGAGCCGTCGCGAAACAGCACGATGGCCTCGCCGTCGATCATACGCGGGAGGGGCTTGTCCTTGAGCTCGGAGGACTCGGCGGCGACGTACCAGTGGTCTTTCACGCGAACAGCCTCTCTCGGCCCCACCAGGCCACCGAGACACTATTGCATGTCTTGGAGGATCTGGGAAGGTTCCGGCTCACCATCCGAGCTGCCGGACGCCGACTCGGCCTCGCGGCCGAACGTCTCGGGATCCGGGAGCACGACTTTGGGCTTCTTGCCCGGTTCATTGTCCCCGCCGGGCACGTAGAAGTCCGGTACCTCCTGGGAGCGGGAGGCCTGGGCGGGCTTGGCCGCCCGGGCCGGGGCCATGTCCTTCGGCTTGGGGAAGACGGACGGCGTGGCGGTATGGGCGAACTTCATGAGCTTGCCCCACAGCGGCGCGCAGACGCCGCCTCCGGTGGTGCCGCCCAGCATCTTGGAGTTGTCGTCATTGCCGATCCAGACCAGGGCCACCAGATCCGGGGTGTAGCCCACGAACCACGCGTCGCGGTGGTCCGAGGTCGTGCCCGTCTTGCCGGCGGCCGGACGCCCGAAGTTCGCCCCGGCGCCCGTTCCCCACTTCACGACGCCCGACATGACGTCGTTGAGGGTGCGGATGGGTTCGGCGTCGAAGACCCGGATCGGCCGCGGATCGTTGCGCTCGATCACCTGTCCGGTACGGTCCTCGACCACGCTGTAGGCCTGCGGCTCGCAACGCATGCCGTCGGCGGCGAAGACCCCGTACGCGGACGCCAGCTCGAGCGGGCTCACCTCCGAGCTGCCGAGCGCCAGGGAGAGGTTCGAGCCGAGTGGGCTCTGAATCCCCAGGCGATGCGCATTCTCGACGACCGGATCGATGCCCACCCGGTTCAGGAGCTTGACGGCGATGACGTTGTTGGAGCGCTCCAGCGCCTTGCGCAGCGTCATGTCCCCGGAGTACTCGTTGCCGAAGTTCTCGGGCGTCCACAGCTCGCCGTTGCCCGCGCTGTACGACATCTTGGCGTCGTTCATGACCGTCGCGGGCGAGATCCCCGCCGCAAAGGCCGTCAGGTAGACGAACGGCTTGAAGGAGGAACCCGGCTGGCGGTGGGCCTGGGTGATGCGGTTGAACTTGGAGGCGTTGTAGTCCACCCCGCCCACCATGGCCCGGATGTAGCCGGTGCGGGGATCCAGGACGACGATGGCGCCCTGGGTGAAGTGCAGGCGTTTGCCGTGGGTGGCGATCGCCTCCTTGAGCAACTGCTCGGCCTTCAGCTGGACGTCGAGATCGAGCGTGGAGCGGACGCGCAGCCCGCCGCGCATGACCACGTCGCTGCCGTAGCGGGTCAGGAGCTGGTTGAGCAGGAAGCTCGTGTAGTAGGGTGCGCGGTAGGTGAAGGTCTGGAGCTTGGCGTAGGGGATCTTCTCGGCTGCCGCCGCCTGGGCCTCGGCCTGAGAGATGAAGCCCGCCTCCACCATGCGCCCCAGGGCGACGCGGCGGCCCCGCTCGGCCAGCGCCGGGTTGCGGTGCGGCGAGTAACGCTCCGGTCCGCGCAGCAAAAAGGCCAGCTGGGCGCTTTCGGCGAGCGTCAGGTCCTTGGTCTTCTTGCCGTAGTAGACGCGAGTGGCCGCCTGGATGCCGTAGCTGTTGTGGCCCCAGTAGACCTGGTTGAGGTACATCTCGAGGATCTGCGCCTTGGAGTATCGGCGTTCGATCTGGATGGCGAGCCACGCGTCGGCGATCTTGCGGGCGATGCTCTTGTTGGAGGTGAGGAAGAGGTTCTTGGCGAGCTGCTGGGTGATGGTGCTGCCGCCCTCGACCTTGGAGCCCTCGGCGAGGTCGGCGAGCGCCGCGCGCGCGATGCCCCGCAGGTTGATGCCGTTGTGCTCGTAGAAGCGATCGTCCTCGACGGCGATGACCGCCTGCTGGAGGGTCTTCGGGATCTCGCCGAGGGGCACGACCTCCCGGTTCTCCTCGCCGTGCACGCTCGCGATGAGCTTGCCCTTGGTGTCGAAGATCTGGGTGGATTCCGTTGGCACCCATGCCTGCAGCGAGCCCACGTCCGGCAGGCGGCTCAGGCCCATCCCGACGCCGGCTGCGGATCCCGCCGCCAGGAACACCAGCTGACCGGCCAAGAACGCGAGGACCCCCTTCCAGCCAAGCGGCTGCTTGGCAGGAACGGGGGGAACGCTCTTGCGCCGGGGGGTCGGTCGGGCTCCCGAGGCGTTCTGGCCTAAGGAGCCGCTCCGAGATCGTGGGAGCGGCTTTTGGTCCATCTAGGCCAGTCGGCAGGCAGCCCGCAAGGCCTGATCCATCGCCTGGGAGGCCATCTTGGCGACGTCCACCACCTCGCCGTGGGAGGTGGCGGCCTGCGCCTCGGCCGTGACGGCGATGTTCGTGATGCAGGAGATGCCGAGCACCTTCAGGCCGCGCGAGGTGGCGTAGGCCGATTCGGGGACCGTCGACATGCCGACGGCCTGGGCGCCGATCTTCTGGAGCCAGAGGATCTCGGCGGGCGTCTCGTAGGTGGGGCCCAGGAGGCCGACGTAGACGCCGCGGCGCAGGTTGAACGACGTCTGGCTCGCCCCCCACTCGGCCATGCGGCGGGTCCACTCGGGATCATAGGCGGGCGTGTGGCCGAAGCTCGGGGCCGCGCGGTCGCGCATGCCGGCGTTGAAGGCGCCCATCTGGTTGATCTGGTCCTCGATGAGCATGAGGTCGCCAGGCGTCCAGTCCCCGCAGAGGCCGCCCGCGGCGTTGGTCAGGATGATCTTCTTGAGGCCCATGGCCTCGAACAGCCGGACGATGCTGGTGGCCGAGCTGAGCGGGTGCCCCTCGTAGAGGTGGAAGCGGCCGCGGGCGATGGCCACGCGCGCGCCGCCCGGGATGGTCCCGATGGTCAGGACGCCCGCGTGTCCCGCGACGGTCGTCTCGGGCAGCCCCGCGATGTCGTTGTAGGGGATGTCGACCTTGTCCTCCAGGTCCTCGAGGACGACGATGCCCGAGCCGAGCACGATGCCGAACTCGGGCGGACGGCCCAGGTCCACGTTCGGGAGCTTGGGAGTAGCAAGGGTGGCTTCGCTCACGGGGTCTCCTTCTTGGTGCGGGTGGGCATATGCCCCTTGATGGTCTCGAGGTCACGGATGAACATGCCCTCGACCACGCGCATGACCTTGCGGTGGGACTTGTGCTCGGGGGCGATGGGCGTGGCCAGGATGGTGTAGGCGCCCAGGCGGTTGCCGCCGAGGACGTCGGTGAAGAGCTGGTCGCCCACGATGGCGACCTCATGGGCCTGCAGGCCCATGGCGGCCAGTGCCTCGCGGAAACCACGCCTCCGGGGCTTGGCCGCCCGGAAGGCACACGGCACCTCCAGCTCGTCCGCCACCTGCTGCACGCGGGCCGCGTTGAAGTTGTTGGACAGAATGTAGATCGCGAACGCGTCCTTCATCGACCGGATCCACGCATGGACCTCCGGCGACGGCGTGTTCTCGAGGGCCGAGACCAGGGTCTCGTCCAGATCGAGGATGAGCCCGCGGATCCCATGAGCTTGCAGGTGTTCGGCCGAGATTTCCGAGACCGAGCCGACCCAAAGGTCCGGGCGAAGTAAGCCAAAGACGGTGTTCATAGCCTATGAATCTTACCACTCCGGCGAGCGGACGCAAAGGACCAAGAGGGTCCGGACCCTCGGCTCATGGACGAAGCCGCCGCTGGGCCGCGAGGTGGTCCTGGTAGGTACGCGTGAAGGCGTGCGAGCCGTCGCCCCGCGCCACGAAAAACAGGTAGTCCGTCTCTTGCGGGTGGAGGGCGGCCTTGAAGCTCGCCAGACCCGGATTGGCGATGGGCCCGGGAGGGAGTCCCGCATAGCGGTAGGTGTTGTAGGGGCTATCGACCTTGACGTCCTTGTAGCTGAGGCCTTTGCTCCCCTGGTGGCGGCCGAGGGCATACTCCACGGTCGGGTCCGAGCCCAAGCGCATGCCGATTTTCAGCCGGTTCTGGAAGACACCCGAGATGAGGGGGCGCTCTTCCGCGCGAACGGCCTCGAGCTCGATGATGGAGGCGAGCGTGAGGGCTTCGAACAGGGAAAGGGTCGGACGAGAGGCGTTCCGGTATTCGGCTCGGATGACCGATTCGAAGCGCGCGAGCATCTGCTCGATGAGGGCGGCCTCGCCGATCTGCTCCCCGTCGAAGAGGTAGGTGTCCGGGAACAGGAAACCTTCGAGCGTCGCACCGGGCGGGAGGTCGGAAAGCCAGCGGTGCCGACCCTTGAAGTACTCGGGACGCCCGGCCAGGTCACGGAAGACCGCCCCCCGAGCCAGACCCTTGGCGTCCAGCAGTTGGGCAATTTTCCCGATGGAGTAGCCCTCGGGAACCGTCAGGCGCAGGACCTGACCACGACCTTCGGTCAGCCACCGCACGATCTCGGCCGGGCTCTGGCCGGGGGAAAGGGCGTACGTGCCGGGCCGGATCCGCTCATTGGCGCCCAAAAAGCGCGCCACCAGCGCAAAGGCGAAGCCATGGCGGACGACCCGCTTCCGCTGGAGGATCATGCCGAGCGCGTATGGGTCGCGGTCGTTTCCGATGGTGATGTAGCGAGCCGGCGCCCCCGGTCGCGCGGCCGGCATGAACGGCATTGCGAGCAGCCCCACGATCAGGAGCGCCAGCGCGCCGCCGATGGCGAGGCGGACGCGCAGGGGGATCGTTCGCAGCAGTTCCTTCGCGTCCATGCGTTAGAGCGTCGGCTCGATGACCCGGCCGTTGAAGATGTCCGCCGTGCGATTCACCAGCTCCCGGGGCGCGGCGCCACCAACCGGCTCATCCGCCGCCGGTAAGGGGTCCGGGACTCGCGGAGCGACCGTCGGCGGCTCGCTGGTGGTGGTGGCGGGGGGGACGGCACGCGGCTCGGGCGGTGCCGCTGGCGGCACGGCCTGGGGGACGGGCTGAGGGGGCGCCACGGGAACGGCCACCTCGACGGGCGTTGCAACAGGCGCTGGGGCCGGCGCGGGCGTGACGGCAGTCGGGATGACCGGTGCGGGAGGGACGGGGGTGGGAACGGCCGGCGCCGGGGAGACGCCGGCCAACTTAGGGCGGGCCGTATCCCCCGTCTCGAAGGCGAGCGATGTGTGGACGCCTGGCCCGAACGCCTGTACGGCGGCCTTGTCCAGGTACACCTTGCGGTCGGCCTTCTCGAAGAAGCTGCGCATGGTCGCCTTGATGCCCACCGTGAGGGTGGCGCCGGAGCGACGGGCATAGAGGCCGTGCTGCTCGAGCAGGCTGTGCGTGCTGCGGTGCACCCGGGCGAGCACTCCGAGGAAGGTCACGAGGTCGTCCCCGCCCTCCGCAGCCGGCTCGGCGGCGACCGGGACAGGGTCAGGAACCGCCGGAACCGCGGCAGGAGCCGCCGCTGCCGGAGCCGCCGGCGCGGAGGCCGGGGTCGGGGCGGGCTGGGCATAAACCGGAGCGGGGGACATGGCCGCGGGCGGCGCCTGTTGGGGGCGTGCCGTCGGACGCGGACCGGGCGCGGGCTGAAGGCCACCGGACATCCGTTCCTCGAGGGCCGCGACGCGCCGCATGAGGTCCGTGACCGAGGGAATCTCCTCGCGCTGGCTGAGACGGATGAGCGCCATCTCGAGCCAGACCGTCATCTGGTTGGAGCCCTTGAGGAGGTTCTCGGTCTCCCGCAGCACCTCCATCGCATAGAGGATCTCGGGCATGCTCAGACGGGGCGCGAGCTCCTTGAGGGCCGTCAGCTGAGCCTCGGGGATCTCGAGGGCCTGGGTGCGATCGCCCGCCACGCCGACCAGCATCATGTGCCGGAAGAACTCGAGCAGCTCGCGGATGATGCCGTGGTGGTCGAAGCCCGCGGCCAGCAGGGCCTGCAGGCCCTCGATGGCCGGAACGACCTGGCTGTCGGCAATCGAGCGAACGATGTTGACGACCGCCTCGTTGGAGACGATGCCGAGCGCGTTGAACACGTCCGTGGCCGAGATCGTCTCGGTAGAGGCGCAGGCCCGCACCTGGTCGAGCAGGCTCAGCGCGTCGCGCAGACCGCCGTCGGCGCGCTTGGCGATCGCCTCGAGCCCCGCCGTCTCGAGGCTGAAGCCTTCCTGCTCCGTGACGAAGCGGAGGCGGCCCACCAGGTCCGTGAAGGCGATGCGCTGGAAGTCGAAGCGCTGGCAGCGGCTGATGATGGTCGGCAGGACCTTGTGGACGTCGGTGGTGGCCAGGATGAAGACGAGGTTGGGGGGAGGCTCCTCGATGGTCTTGAGCAAGGCGTTGAACGCCTCGTTCGTGAGCATGTGGACCTCGTCGATGATGAACACCTTGTAGCGCCCGTGGGTGGGGGCGAAGCGGACCCGGTCGCGCAGATCGCGCGCGTCGTCCACGCCGCGGTTCGAGGCGGCGTCGATCTCGATGACGTCCGGGAAGTTGCCGCGGTTGATGCCCTCGCAGGCCGCACAGGTCTCGCACGGCCGCACCGTCGGCCCGGACGCGCAGTTGAGGCTCTTGGCGAAGATGCGCGCCGTGGACGTCTTGCCGGTCCCGCGCGGCCCCGTGAAGAGGTAGGCGTGGGCGAGCTTGGAGCCCGTGATGGCATTCGAGAGGGTACGCGCGACGTGCTCTTGCCCGACCAGATCTTCGAAGTTCTTGGGCCGCCACTTGCGGTACAGGGCGAGATAAGTGCTCATAGCCCTGGAGTATACCACGCAACCGTGACCAAGAGGCGTCCGAGGCGCGTCCGATCGCGCTTTGACGCTTGAGAGCAGCCCTCAAGTGAAGTACACTGGTTAGGCTCGTATGCTAGATGTCGCGATCGTCATCCCGAACCTGAACGGCGCCTCGGTCCTCGAAGCCTGTCTCTCGGCCCTGCCCTCCGCGGCGGGTGCCTTGCGCTATCGGGCGGTGGTGGTCGACAACGCCTCCCAGGACGAGAGCGTCGAGCGCGTGCGCGTGGGCTTCCCCGACGTCACGGTGGTGGAGAATTCCGAGAACCTCGGCTTCGCCAAGGCATGCAACCTCGGGGCCCGTCCCGTCGAGAGCCGCTACGTCCTCTTGCTCAACAACGACGTCACCCTCCTGCCGGAGGCGCTCGCGGCACTGGTCGCCCACGCCGACGCGCATCCGGAGGTCGGCGCCCTGTCTCCCCTCATGTGCTGGCCGGATGGTCGTCCGCAGGGTCCAAAGCTTGGCCTGGCTGGCCGCTTCAACCCCGCCGTCGTGCCCATGAGCTGGCTGCCCGGGACGTGCCTGCTCCTGCGCCGCACGGCCCTCGAGGCGGTCGGTTGGCTGGACGAGGACTTCTTCTTCTACAACGAGGACCTCGACCTCTCCTGGCGCCTGCGCAAGGGCGGCTGGAAGCTCGTCTGCCTGCCGGGCGTCCGGGTGCGCCACATCGAGGGGCATGCGACCCGCTCGGACCTGGAGGTACGGGCCCGCGCCATCGCCGAGGGCTATCGGGGCAGCGTCATCCTGACCCAGAAGCATTACCCCTGGGCCACCGGGCTGGTGCGTGGCGGCTTGCGGGTGGGCGTCGCCCTGCAGACGCGGCTCTTGCGGCTCAAGGAGCGGTACCGGGGCGGACTATCCGACCGGGAACAGGCGATGATCCGCGCGGCGGCACGGCTCGGATGGTGAAGACCGTCGCGGGCGCGCCCGAGCGCTCGACCACCACGCCTGCCGACCGGGGACCCTCCGACGTTCCCCGGGCATGCTGGATCCTCTTCAACGCCGCCTACTTCCTCTTGCCCCTCATGTCGGCCATCAGCGCCCTCATCCTCCTGGGGCTAGGCATCTACTTCGCTTCGCGCAAGCGGCGGACCGAAGTCTTCGTCCCGGCCAAGAGCTGGGCCCTGCTCATGGCCGTGGTGGCACTGTCGGTCTGCACGAGCGTCACGCCCCTGGTGAGCTCCGTGTCCCTCCTGTTGTTCGGGGGGTACTTCACGGTCATCTGGGTGGTCGGTCTCGTGCTGGACACCCCGGAGCGCATCTGGGCGCTCTGCCGCAACCTCTTCTGGTCGACGGTGGTCTTCGCCATCCTCGGCATCGTGCTGGTGGCCACCAAGACCTACTGGACCTACAACTCGGGCGGCATCAGCCTGCAGCTCGGCACCTGGGACCACCGGGCGGCGTCCGTCTTCTACCATCCCAACATCTTCTCGGCCTACCTGCTCCTGGTGAGCGGGCTGGGGCTCATGCTGCTCCTCCACGAGCGAGGGCGGCGGCGCTACCTGGTGGCCGGCGGGCTCGGCCTGGTCATGCTGGCCCAGGTGCTCACCACGTCCCGCTCGGGCTGGATCGCCACGGCCGCCACGCTCACGCTCATCGGCCTCCTGGTCGATCGGCGGATCCTCATCGCCCTTTTTGGGGGCATGACGATCTCCCTCATCTCCCTGTGGCAGATCCTGCTGCCCCGCCTCCAGACGCTCATGAACGCGGACTTTCAGAGCAACAAGAACCGCGTGCTTGTCTGGAAGAGCGCGCTCGAGATGATCCTGCAACGCCCCCTGACGGGCTGGGGGCCCGGCACCTGGCCCGTGGTGTACCCGCGCTTCGAGGCGCCGAACATCCTCGAGGAGCTGCCGCACGCCCACAACATGTACCTGATGATCGGCGCCGAGTTCGGCCTGATCGTCCTCGGCGTCCTCCTGGGCGTGTTCCTGTCCCTGGTGATCAAGACCATCCGGGCGACCTCCGACACGCCCTGGCGCCGGCACGTCATCATCCTCGGCTGCACCATCGTGGGCTACATGCTCATCGGCCTCTTCGACTTCCTGTTCACCGAGGGCCGCAACAGCATCCTGTTCTTCTCGATGCTCGGCATGCTCGTCGCCATGCGACGCTTCCGCCCCAAGCCGGTCCGCAAGGCCCGGCGGGTGCTCTTCATCAGCAACGGGTACGGTGAGGACCGGATCGCGGTGGCGATCGCCAAACGCTTCACCTCGCCCGACGTGGAGCTGTGGGCCTTGCCCATCGTGGGCGAGGGCCGCTCCTTCCGGAGCGCGGGGATCCCGGTGGTCGGGCCCACGCGCGAGATGCCGTCCGGCGGGTTCAGCCTGCGGAGCCGGCGCGGTATCTGGGCAGACCTCAGCGAGGGCCTCCTGGGCCTCGCCCTCCGCCAATTCATGGCCGTCCGCTCCCTGCGCGACGAGGTGGACCTGGTGGTGGCCGTGGGCGACGTGGTGCCCCTCTACTTCGCGTGGCTCTCGAACGCTCGCTTCGTCTTCGTGGGGTGTGCCAAGTCGTCTCAGTACCTGGTGGGCAGCCTCTCCCACTACAATGGCCTCGAGCGCTGGTACATGCACCATCCGCGCTGCCTGGCCATCTACCCGCGCGACTCGGCCACCTACCAGACGCTCTCGGAGGCCGAGTTCCGGGCGCACGACCTCGGCAACCCCATGATGGACGACCTGGAGGCCAACGGGCGTCCGTGGCCCGTCGATCCGGAGGCCTGGCGCATCGGTATCTTGCCGGGTAGCCGGGAAGAGGCGATCGCCAACCTGTCCGACCTGCTGGAGTGCTGCTCGGCCATCGCGGAGCGGGCGCCGCAGGGGCGCGCCGTCGACTACTATGCCGCCATCGCCGACAGCCTCGATGTTCACCGCCTGGCGAGGGCTGCAACCGCCCGCGGCTGGGTCCTCGATGCGGCCGAGGAGCAGCTGGTGGGCCCCAATGGCTTGACGCTGCGCCTCTGCCGGGGTCACTTCGGCGACTGGATGGCGACGGTGCAGCTGGTGGTGGGCATGGCGGGAACCGCCAACGAGCAGTGCGTGGGACGCGGCCTGCCGGTCGTGACGTTCCCCGGCAAGGGCCCGCAGTTCAACCCCGCCTTCGCGCAGTCCCAGGCGCGCCTCTTGGGCGAGTCCATCAGCCTGGTGCCGGCCGATCCCGGTGAAGTGGCGAGCGAGACCTGGAGCATCCTCCTGGATCCCGCCCGTCTCGAGCGCATCCGCCAGAATGGCCTGCGGCGCATGGGGCCCGCCGGGGCCTCGGAGGCCATAGCCACCCATGCCGCTCAGTTCCTCTAGAGTCGCACCCTGGGCGCTGGCCCTCCTCACCCTGCTGTTGGCCTTCGCGGGCTCGGACGCCATGAGCCTCAAGGGCTGCGACGAAGCGTTCTACGCCCAGATCGCCAAGGAGATGGTTCAGACCGGCGACTGGATCACGCCGCACTACGCCGGCGGCCCCAACTTCGAGAAGCCTCCGCTGCTCTTCTGGCTCGTCGCCGCCTCCTTCTCGCTCTTCGGCGTGGGCGACTTCCAGGCGCGACTACCCGTGCTCCTGGCGGGCATGCTCGTGGTGCTGGCGTCGGCCGGAATCGCCTGGCTCGTCCGGCGGGACGTCCGCACGGCGCTCGTGGCCGGGGCCGTCACGGCGACAACAGGCCTCTTCCTCCAGGTCTGGCACCAGGTCATGCTGGATGTGCCCGCGCTGGTGCCCCTTGCGGGAATGGTGCTCGGTCTGCTCGGCCAGACCCGCGATCGCCGCTTCGGATGGTTGGTGGGGCCCAGCCTCGGGGCGCTCATCCTGGCCAAGGGGGCGCTCGCAGGCCTCATCGCCTTCGCATGCCTGCCCTACCTGCTCTGGCGCCGTCGCTGGCCGGATCGCTCGCTCCTGCTGGGGCTCGTCGTCGGGCTCTTGCCCGCGATCGCCTGGTACGGGGCCATGCACGGGATGCACGGCGCGGACTTCTGGCGGATCCACCTGGGTCAGCAGGTGCTGGAGCGTGCCCAGTCGGGCCTCTTCGCCAAGGATCCGCTCGGTCCGGCCTTCTACCTCGTCCACATGCTCGGGACCTTCCTGCCCTGGTCGCTCGTGATCCCGGCTGCGGTGCTGGCCGGCTTCCGCCGGGCGCGGGCGGGGGATGGCGCAGCGTTCCTGGCCACGAGCTTCTTGACGGTCTTCCTGGTCGTCATCTCCTTGATGCAGACCAAGTTCGAACACTATGCGCTGCCCCTGCTCCTGCCCGTGGCCCTGCTCGTGGCCGACTGGGTCAAGGAGCCGCCCCGCGCCGGCGATCGCTGGATCGGCGGGTCCTATCTCGGGCTGAGTCTCCTGGTCGTCGCTGCCGTCGTCGCCATCCCGCTCATGCGGCTGCCGCTCGAGGTCCCCCAGCCCGCATGGACGCTCGTCGCCGTTGGCGCCCTCGGTCTGAGCTTCGCGTGGGGCGGCTGGGCGTGCTGGCGCCGCATGGATCGCGCGAGAGTCGCGTTCCGCCTGGCTGCGGGCGTGGGCCTGAGCTTCGTCGCGGCCGCCCAGCTCCTCCACCTGTGGGATGCCGTACCCGCCGTACGGCAAGCGGCAGCACAGGTGCCTGCCGCGGCCGAAGCTCACCTCGTCCTGCCGGGCGGCCTGGGCCGCGACTTCTGCACCTATTCGGCCCTCCGCTTCCGGTTGCCGGGGGCCCTCGACGTGGTGGAGCCGGCTCAGGTCCCCCATGGTCCCCGGGGCTGGTACGTCGGCAAGGCGGAACACCTGGCGGCGCGCCCAGGCGATCGGCTCGTGGCGGAAGTTGGGGGTTGGCGCCTCGTGGAGCGTCCCTGAACGCCGCTCTCCGAAGCGGGGTGCGCCCTATTCGTCTGTTGACCCGGTGATCCGCGTGGGATAGGGTGGGTCCAAACTCCGAGCCACAGGAGGAGGACGAGCGATGAAACGGGTGATTGACGGTACCGGGGCGGGCGACTCGCGCTACATCATCGACAAGGAACGGGCAGATGGGCTGGTGTCGGAAAACCCCGGCTGGGAATCCGAAGCGGCCTTTCGTCACCACGAGCACCCCGAGGCCGAGATGACCGAGCTGAGCGCGGACCAGACCATCCCGGCTCCACTGGAAGAGACCGAGGGCGGAGAGCCCCGGCTGCACTTCGAGACGCTGGGTTTCCGCGAGCCGACGGATCACTCGCCGTCCGGCTAATCCCATCGATCCCTCGAGCGCCGGCCGTCGTGCCGGCGCTTCTTTCGTGGTCAGGCCACGCAATCGAGCAGGGTAGAACCCGTAACGACGTTGGAGGCCCCATGCCCGTTGGACGTGGCGCTGCTCTGACCGGCCCCATGCCGCCGCCACCGTGGCGAAGCAGGACGCTCCCGACACGCCCCCGCCGGGGCGTGGTTAGTGATGGGGGGTTTGACGTCCCGCAAGCCTGCTCTTGAGCGTTAGCAGGAGGAAGCATCCGATCATCACGAGGGCCGCGAGCGCGCCCGACGGCGGGTAGCCGTTGCCCGTCCAGGGCTTCCCCGCCGGGTCGTAGTACCAGAGGTTGAGCTGGCTCGAGAGCGTGATGAAGAAGATCCACGCCGCATGCATGCCCGTCGAGAGCCAGAGCGAGCCGCGCGACCACGCCGCGTAGGCGAACAGGACGCCCGTCGCCGATAGGCCCAAGAAGGGAAGGATGCTCGTCTCCAGGGTCATGCCCGGGCGCACGAAGTGCGCCAGCGCGTAGAGGACGGCGCTGACCCCGATGGCCGCGGCCGGCCGCACATCCCGTAAGAGCGTCCGCAGGAGGATCCCCCGGAACAGCACCTCCTCGGCCAGCGCCATGGCCAGGGCCGCCGCCACGTCGATCAGCACCAGTCCGAGCGCCCACTGGGCGGGCGGCATGTAGCGGGCCCAGCCGGCGAGCGTGGCGATGCCGTAGATGGTGACGAGGCCGCCCAGGCCGAGCGACAGCCCTTCCGAGAGCTGGCGCGGCGGCCACGCCAGACCGAGATCCCGCCAATGCCGACCCTCGAAGCCGGACCAGTAGAGCCCCATGAGCAGGACGAGGCCCAGGTAGAGACCGATGGTGTACACGTCGAGGACGCGCTGTGGGACGTCCTGGAGGTGTCCCAGGAGCCCCGGGTCCAACCGGAAGCCGAGGAAAAGGACCAGGCCCCATGCGACGAGGAAGACGAGGAAGGCGCACAGGAGGGCGAGCAGCGAGGCCCAGGCGGGCAGGCGGCTACCGAGCGAGGGCTTGGCGGTCATACCACTGGGCATACAGCCCTCCTTGCGCGAGCAGCTCACGATGGGTGCCCTGCTCGCGGATCCGGCCGTCCGCGAGGGTCACGATGCGGTCGGCGCGCTGGATGGTCGCGAGGCGGTGGGCGACGATGAGCGTCGTGCGCCCCGCCATGAGGTGCTCCAGGGCTTCTTGCACGAGCGCCTCGGACTCGGCGTCGAGCGCAGAGGTCGCTTCGTCCAGGATGAGCAGCCGCGGGTTTCGCAGGAGCGCCCGGGCGATGGCCAGTCGCTGACGCTGTCCACCTGAGAGCGTGGCGCCGCGCTCGCCCACTTCCGTGCGGTACCCATCGGGCAGAGCGGTGATGAAGCCATGGGCGTTGGCGGCCTGAGCGGCCGCCACCATCTCGGCGTCGCTGGCGTCGGGCCGGCCGTAGCGGAGGTTGTCGGCGATGGTGCCCGCGAACACCGGACTGTCCTGCGAGACGTAGCCGATCTGGCCCCTGAGCCACCCGAGCTTGAGGTCGCGCAGGTCCACGCCGTCCAGGAGGATGGCGCCGTCCGTCGGATCGTAGATGCGTTGCAGCAGCTTGGTGATGGTCGTCTTGCCGCCGCCGGACGGCCCCACGAGGGCGAGCACCGAGCCTGCGGGCACCTCGAGGTCGACGCCCGCCAGCACGTCTTGCTGGCCGTCATAGCTGAAGCGCACCCGCCGAAACGCCACGTCCCCTCGAAAATCTTCCAGCTCGCGGGCATGGGGTGCCTCGACCAGCTTGGGCTGCACGTCCATCAGCTCGAAGATGCGCTCCAAGGCGCCCGAGGCCTGTTGAATCTTGCCCACGGCGTTCGAGACCACGAGCACCGGGTCGATGCAGACCCCCACTGCCGCCGCAAAGGCCAGCAGGTTCGGCACCGTCAGCCGGCCCGTCAGGATCTCGTAGCCACCGAGCCACAGCACGCCGCCGATGGCGATGATCTGAAGGAAGCCTACCACCGGGGTCTGTAGGGCCTGGACCTGCGCGCTCCGGAAGGTCGCGAAGAAGTGGCGACGGTTGTAGTCGGCGAATCGGTTGGCCTCGTGACGCTCCTGACCGAAGCTCTTGACCAATAGGACGTTCGAGAGCCGCTCGTTGAGGTACGCCAGCATGTCGCCCACCCGGCCCTGGGTATCGACCGACCAGGTCCGCAGGCGCCCCGCGAACTGGCCGATGGCCCACCCGACGAGGGGCATCCCCATGACGGCGAGGGCCGCCAGGTGCCAGTTGAGGACGAACAGGTAGCCGAAGGCCGCCACGACGATGAAGAGGCTCGGCGTGAGCTCGGCGGTCGCGACCACCAGTGCGTCCTTGAGGAGGTTCACGTCGTTGACGAGCCGGGCGGACAGATCACCCGCCGCGCGCTGCTCGAAGAAGTCGAGGCCCTGCTCCTGCAGGTGGCCGTAGAGCGCGGTGCGCAGGTCGGCGACGGCTCGCAGCGCCACGTAGGAGGCCGCCAGGTTCGCGAGCCAGCTGAAGAGGCTCTTGCCCGCGTAGACCGCGATCAAGGCCACGATGAGGGCGTTGAGGCGCTCGAGGCTGAGATGCTCGAAGGTGAGAGCCGCCTGGCGCGCGACCGGGATGGTGCCGAGCGTGGAGACGGAGGTGGCGAGGATGGCGACGATGGCCCCGATGAGGGGCAGCCCGTAGGGCCTGACGTAGGGGATGAGCCGCGCCCAGCGCAGGAGGTTGGAGGCCGGGGTCACTAGTTGGGTTCCTGTTGCTCCTGATGGGCGGGCGGGGACAGGCGGGGCATGTGCCGGGCGGTGTTGGCGAGCGTCTCGCGGACGATGGCCACGACGGCGGCGGCAGCCCCCGGATACCCCATGGCCTGGTACAGATCCAGCCGGATCTGCCGGCGGCGCTCGGCGTCGTCCAGCAGGGCCTTGGTGGCCTTGAAGACGTCTTCCGGAGTGATGACGCCCTTGAGCTCGGGCGTGATCTCGGAGCCTGCGCGCTGGTTGGGCAGCGCGATGAGCTTGAGGCGCTTGGCGAGGCCGTTGACGACCATACGCTTGAGGGGCTTGCCAATGAGCGGCAGGCCGCCGATCTGGCCTGCGAGGCCGTCCAGGGGGATCTCCTCGGGCTTGTTGAGGGGCAACAGCACGAGCATGGGCACGCCCAGGATGGCGAGCTCGGCCGTGTTGGTGCCAGGCACGGTGAGCGCCAGATCTGCGACGGACATGCCCTGGTAGTGGTGCTCGGGGCCCAGGATCTGGATCTGGGCGCCGTTGGGCGTGAAGATGTAGGTCTGGTCCTTGACGGTCACCAGGCGCCCGCCGCATCCGCCCGTCACCTTCTGGAGCCGCTCGTCCTGGAGGGTCTGGGCGATCTGGGTCAGGGGGGTGAAGGGAGACTGGTGCAAGACGAACTGCACCGAGGGATCCTCTTCCCACAGGAGCTCGGCGGCCTTGAGCAGCAGCGGCGTGATGTACTTGACCTTGAAGGGCTTGCTCCCCGGCAGGAGGCCCACCACCGGGGCTTCGGACGACAGCCCCAGACGGGCGCGCACGTCGTTGGGGTCGTAGTTGGGCCGGACGGCATCGACCATGAGGTTGCCGACCATGGCGAGCTTGCGGGGGGGGATGCGCTTGCTGCGCAGGTTGAGGAAGGCCTTGCGATCGCTGATGAGGAAGCGATCGACCCATGTCGCCCAGCGGCCCGTCGTCTCGGTGTAGCAGAGCAGGGGATAGCCCGTGCGGTGGGCCATCATGACGCCGAAGATCTGGTCGCCACCGAGGAACAGCACCGTCCCGTAGTCCCGCAGGGCATCATTGGAAGGCATGCGGCCGCCGAGCAGGTAGCGCACGGTCTCCGAGGGGTCCCAGACCCTCACCGGTACGCCCCAGGCCTCGATGGAGCGGCGCTCCTCCCCACTGGCGTATGGACAGGGGACCAGGGCGATGGTCAGGCGGGCGGTGGGCAACTCCGCGCGGAGCTGGCGAACGATGGGCTTGACCCACGTGGAGAGCTCGCCGGGGCCGTTGGTGATGAGGATGATATCTGCTTGCATCGCATACTCCTCAGGCCCCAGGCCTCATGACACGAACGCCCGGGTGCGCCTCGGGGGCGTGTCGAAACAGCATTGTACCCCGGCAGGCAGGCGCGAGTAAAGCCGAACGTCCAGCGTTCATGCCGCTCGAAGGGCCCTGCGGCGCGCCCTGGACGGCCTCCAGAACGACGCGCGCCCCGGACGGCCATGGCCACTCCGGGGCGCGATCGGGTCGCGGTCTAGACGCCCGAGATCTCACATCCCAGGAAGGCGAGGTGCGACTGGTTGACCACGCAGTCCGTGAAGCAGTCCACGCCGCAGCGCTGGCAGGTGGACATGATGAGCTCCTTGTCGGTCATGAAGCCCGCGGTGAGGAAGCCCTTGAGGCCCTTGAGCAGGGCCCGCTGGTCATCACCGGACATGCGGGCGAAGATGGCCTCCAGACGCGCGCGCCGGGCGACCCGGATGCGCTCGATGACCTCGCGCCCGTCCTCGGTCACCGTGAGCTCGGACTGGCGGCGGTCCCGCTCGCTTTCCCGACGCGTCACCAGGCCCTTGGCGACCAGCCGGTCGATGGCCTTGGTGGCCGCCGGGTAGCTGATGTCCAGGCCGTCGGCCAGGTCCCCCACGCATGCCGGGTCGTGGCGCACCAGGAACAGCAGCGCCTCGACCTGGGCATGCGTCAGGTCCAGGTCGGCGATGTCCGGCAGGATCTCCGTGACCAGCACCCGGTGGACGAGGTCGGTGAACAGGCCGAACAGGGTCTCGGCATCGCGCAGGAGCACGTCTTTCATAGGGCGACGACGTCCTTAGCGGAGGACCGGCAGCTCCACCATCCGGTTGAATTCCCGGATGGAGACCTGACCAGCCATGTGGCGGGCGATGTTGCGGAACGCTTCGGCCTGGGGCGATTGCGGCTCGGCCACGAACACGGGCTTGCCCTCGTCACCGCCGGTGCGGATCTTGGGATCCAGCGGGATCTCGCCGAGCATGGGGACACCTGCCACCTCGCTCATCTTGGTACCGCCGCCGGCCGAGAAGATGGGCGTCGCGTGCGAGCACTCGGGGCACACGAAGGCGCTCATGTTCTCGATGATGCCGAGGACGGGCACCTGCGTGGGCAGCTGCTGGAACATCTTGAGGCTCTTCATGCCGATCTGCTGCGCCACGGGCTGCGGCGTCAGGACGATGGCCACGCCCGAGAGCGGGATCTGCTGGGTGAGGCTCAAGGGCACATCCCCCGTGCCGGGCGGCAGGTCGATGAGCAGGTAGTCGAGCTCGCCCCAGTCCACCTCGCGCACGAACTGCTGGAGGACGCCCGCGAGCATGGGACCGCGCCAGATGACGGGGTCGTCCGGGTTCTCGAGCAAGAAGCCGATAGACATCAGCTTGACGCCGTACTTCTCGAGGGGCAGAACCTTGCCGTCCTTGATGAAGGGCTTCTCGTTGATGCCCATCATAAGCGGGATCGAGGGGCCGTAGATGTCCGCGTCGAGGACGCCGACCTTGGCACCCGTCTCGGCGAGGGCCAAGGCGAGGTTGACGGTGACGGTCGACTTGCCGACGCCGCCCTTGCCCGAGCCGATGGCCACGGCGTGCTTGACGCCGGGGATGGAGGTGGGCTGCAGGCTCGCCTTGACGTTGGCGCCCCACTCGATGACGACGTCCGTGACGCCCGGGACCATCTTCAGGACGGCCTCGGTGCAGTCGGACTGGATCTTGCCCTTGAGGGGGCAGGCAGGGGTGGTCAGGATGACCTTGAAGCGAACGGTGCTGCCCTCGATTCGCAAGTCGTCGATCATCTTGAGCGACACGAGATCCCGGTGCAGCTCGGGATCGTTGACGGTGGAGAGGGCCTTGAGGACTTGTTCGGTGGTTGCCATGGGCTGGAAAGCTCCTTGAGGTGGGTAGTCTAGGTAAAGTTTAACGCAGTTAAGGTTGACCGGCAAGCAAAAAGCACCCCCCGACGCCGGGCCGGGGGGTGACGGGGGTTAGGTCGCGCCGTTCGCAGCCGTCTGCTGCGGCTTGGATTTGGCGTTGCGCTCGCGGAGTATCACGAGCAGCGGACCCGCGTTGAAGATCGAGGAGTAGGCTCCGAAGAGTACCCCGAGCAGCATGACCAGCGTGAAGGCGAAGATCGTGTGCCCGCCGAAGAGGACCAGGGGCAGGAGCACCAGCACCAGCGTCAGCGAGGTGTTGATGGACCGCGCGAAGGTCTGGTTGACGCTCCGGTTGGCGATGTCGCCGAAGGTGTCGCCCTTCTTCGCGAACTTGAGGTTCTCGCGGAAGCGGTCGAAGATGACGATCGTGTCGTGGACCGAGAAGCCCATGATGGTGAGCAGCGCGACCACGAGCAGGCCGTCGGCCTCGGATCCTACGGTCAGGCTCAAGAAGGCGAAGGAGCCGATCATGAGGATGCCGTCGTGGACCATCGCGATGATGGCCGAGAGGGCGAAGTCGAACTGGTAGCGGAAGGTGATGTAGAGGAGGATGCCCACGATGCCGATGCCGAGGGCCATGGCGGCGTTGCGGAGGAGCTCCTGACCGATGGTGGGACCGACCGATTCCAGGCGGAAGTGCTGCTCGTCGAACGCTCCGACCTTGCGCAGCTCATCCTTGACCTCGAGCGACTTGGTCTTGTCGAGGTACTGCGAGCGGACCGAGAAGGTCTTGCCGTCGGTCGAGGCCGTGATGTGCGGCTCGACGCCCTTGGACTCGAAGGCGTGCCGGACGTCCTCGGTCTTCTCGGGCTGGTTGAAGGTGACCTCCATGAGCGTGCCGCCCGTGAAGTCGATGCCCAGCTTGACCGGGGCGCCGAACTTCTGGAAGCAGACGCCGATGGCGATGAGCGCCGCGAGCACCATGGCGATCGAGACGCCGAACCAGAGGTTCTTGCGGCCCATGACGTCGACGATGTGGGTTTCGGGAAGTTGCGTTTCGTTGATGGCCATGCCGATTCCTCCTAGCTAGCCTTGTCGCTGGCCGGGACCTTGACGCCGAAGTAGGACGGCGACTTGAGGCCCCTGCGACCCTCGAGCAGAGCGTGCAAGAGAGCGCGGCTGACGGTGATGGCCGTGAACATCGAGACGATGACGCCAATGGCCAGGGTGAGCGCGAACCCGCGGACCAGGCCGGTGCCGAAGTAGTAGAGGATGGCACAGGTGAGCAGGGTCGTGGAGTTGGAGTCGAAGATCGCGGTGAACGCCCGCTTGAAGCCGATCTCGATCGCGGCGTAGAGGCTGCGGCCGCGCTTGAGCTCTTCCTTGGTGCGCTCGAAGATGAGGATGTTGGCGTCGACCGCCATGCCGATCGAGAGAATGAAGCCCGCGATGCCGGGCACCGTCAGGGTGACGGGGATCAGCTTGAAGATGGCGAAGTTGAGCGCGGCGTAGATGGCGAGCGCGATGGCCGCCACCAGGCCCGGCAGACGGTAGTAGCCGAGCATGAAGAGGACGACGGCGGCGAAGCCGACGACACCCGCGAACATGGAGGCGCGGACCGTGTCCTGGCCGAGCGTGGGGCCGATGGTACGGGTCTCCACCTCTTCCAGGGGAACGGGCAGGGAGCCCGCCTTGAGCTGGACCGCGAGCTGCTGGGCCTGCTTGGCGTCGAAGTTGCCCGTGATCTGGGCCGCACCGCCGAGAATGGGACCCTCGATGCGGGGCGCCGAGATCTCCTGGTCGTCGAGGCGCATGGCGACGGGCTTGCCGACGTTGCGGCTCGAGATCTCGCCGAAGAGCTTGGAGCCTTCCGGGTTGAACTTGATGGCGATCTGCCAGCCGCCGTGCTGCGGATCGGGCTCGGCCTTGGCCTCGACGAGCATGCTGCCGTCGAGCTCGGTCTTGACCCAGGGGCTGGCGCTGCCGGTGGCGGTGGCGGTGGGCGCCTGGACGTTGCCGGGCAGCTCCCAGAAGGTCAGGTGAGCCGTCTTGCCGAGGAGCTGACGCGCCTCGTCGGGGTTCTTGATGCCGGGCATCTCGACCACGACCTGGCGATCGCCCTTCTTCTGGATCAAGGGCTCGCTGACGCCGTACGCGTCGACGCGGTTGCGGACGACGGCGATGACGCTCTGCATGACCTCGGGGGTGACCTTGATCTTGGCCGTGTCCTTGGCCTCGAGAACAAGGTGCATGCCGCCTTGGATGTCCAAGCCGTACTTCGTCGGGAACTGCTTCTCGTCCTGGATCACGTACAGCGCTCCAAGCGTGAGGAGCACGACGACCAGGAGCAGGAGTTTCCTAGGGCTCAAAGGGTACGCCTCCTAAAGATGATGTCCCATCCGCCGGTGTGGTCGGGAGTGGAAGCTGGGTACAACCGGGGTTCGAGCACCTACCGAAACGGATTGGAAGCGCCGCGTAGGGCGGCAAGCAGCCCGATGCCGAACTGGGTCGGAAGCTCGAGGAGACCATGGCGCCTGGAACGGGCGCAAAAAGTCTCTAGCAGTATAGGCACCGACCTAGGCATTGTCAAACTTTCGGGCCGTTCGCACCGGGGTCGTCAGCGGCCGCGACGCCGGCCCCCGAGCCGCCGCTTGAGGGCGCTCACGACGACGTCGGCCCAGGTGTGCAGCGCACCGCCCAGCCAGGTCCCCACGAGCCCCGCTATGAGGAGTCGGGCGGTCAGCTGATCGGGCGCGACAAAGAGCGCATGGGCGTCGACGGAAAAGGACAGCGGCATGACGTAGGTGTGGACGAGGGCGAAGGCGATGGCCGCCATGGCGCCCGTGACGAGCGTCAGATAGAGGAGGCGCACGACCAGCCCCCAGGCAAGACCGTGCGTCCAGGGCGATCGATGCCGGAACATGCGTTGATAGGGCCACCAGATCCAGCGCAAGGGGCCCCACCGGTAATACTGGACGCTCTTCACGTCCAGATCGGGGCCGAACATGAGCCCGCCGAACAGGACGCCCCCGGCGACGGCCACCGCCGGCTCCCAGGCGCCGAGGTAGGCATGACAGCCGAGCCCGGCCGGAAGGGCGGCGAGGAAGGTGATGCGATCGTGGGTCTTGCCGCTCGGCATTGGTTTTCAAGCGCCCCTTTCTCGATTACAATACCGCCATTGCCCCATTATGCCCCGTCCCGCGTCGAGGTACCCGGATTGCTCAAGCCGCTTCGGACCGTCCTGTTCGCCAGCCTGACGGCATTCGGCACCTTCATCGCGCTGCCCCTGCCCTACCTCGTGCTGGGGGGGAGTCACCTGCCGAACGCGGATGAGTGGTTCGCATGGCACTTCCTGAGCGGCGGGCTCTACACGACGTCGGGCCAGCTCGTGGCCCTCGGCGTCGCGGCCACCTTCCTGGGCCCGGTCGGCGCCTTCATGAGCCAGTTCGTCTACCTGCTGATGGGGCTCTGCGGCCTACCGATCTTCGCGGACGGGGGCGGATTCGGCTACATGGGGACCTCGGGCTTCCCGTTCCTGCTGGCCTTCCCCTTCGCCGCGTGGCTGGCGGCACGGCTCTCGATGCCGGGTGGCATGCGCCGCCGCTTCGCGGCCCTGATGGCCGCCCAGGGGCTGGTGATGGGCATCGGGATGCTCGTCCAGGTGGCAGGGGCCGGTCAGCTCGGCCTGGGCGCGGCGTGGGCGCACGTGGCGTTTCCGATTTCGCAGACCGTGCTCGGCCTGGCCATCGCCATGCTGCCCCTGGCGCTGGTCGGGGCCGTGGGCGACAAGATCCGGGCGATGATCCCGGTCCTGCAGCCGGCCCCGGCGCCCGAGCGCCAAGCCCTGCCCGCCTCCACCGGAGACGAGCCGCCCGCGCGGCCGCAGCTGCCGGGCCCGCCCCCGCGCCTCTCGCTGCCGGAGATGCCGCAGCGCAAGGCCCTCGATGGGCCGCCGCCGCGGGTATCCCTGCCCGACTCCCCGAGGGATTCCTGAACGAAGCCGGCGTGGCCAGGAATGGCCACGCCGGTTTCGTTCAGGGACTAAGCCTGGACCGCGTCGATCGCCTTGGCGAGATCCGCGAACTCCTGCAGGCTGAGGGTCTCGCCGCGTCGGTTCGAGTCGAGCCCCATCCGCTCGAAGGCAGGCTTCAGGGTCTCGGCGGGGAAGCCCGCTCCCTTGAGGGCGTTGAGGAGCGTCTTGCGGCGCTGCCCGAAGGACCCGCGCACCACCCGGAAGAACAGGGCCGGGTTCGGCACGTCCACGGGGGCCTCGGCGCGCGGCTTGAGCATGACGACCATGGAGTCGACCTGCGGGCGCGGCGCGAACGCCGTACGCGGCACGCGCACGACCCGGCTCACCTCGGCCGCGTACTGCGCGATCACCGAGAGGGAGCCGTAGTCCTTGTTGCCGGGCGAGGCGAGCAGTCGGTCGGCGACCTCCTGCTGGATCATGAGGATGATGCGCTCGGGCCGGGGCGGGACTTCCGGCAGGGGCCGGCGCGCGATCTCGTCGGCGTGCAGCAGCTTCAGGAGAATGGGCGTCGTGATGTAGTAGGGAATGTTGGCGACGACCTTGAGGCCCGGCTCGGTAAGCCCCAGGTCCTCCATGCTCGTTTGCATGAAGTCCCCCCAGACCACCCGGAGGTTGGGCAGTTCCTTCTGCAACGCGTCCAGCGTCGGCTGCAGGCGCTGATCGATCTCGACGGCCACCACCTCACCCGCCCCCTTGGTCAGCTCGCGGGTGAGCGCCCCCTGACCGGGGCCGATCTCGAGCACCTTGTCCGCGGAGCGCAGCTCGGCGGCATCGGCGATCGCGACCGGAATCCGGGGATCGACGAGGAAATTCTGACCCAGGCGCTTCTTGGCCCGGAACCCTTCGGGACGGCTCATGGCTTCTTGGTACCCATGCGCTGCTCCTGACCTTTGAGCAGGCGTTCGATGTTGCTGCGGTGACGGACGATGACGTAGAGGGAGACCACGAGCGAGAAGACCACGTAAGGGACGGGCTCGTGGAAGAGGAACATCAACAGGGGCAGGGCGGCGGCGGCGACGATCGACCCCAGGGACACGATGCGGCTCACGCCGAACACGACCGCCCAGAGGGCGAGGGCGCACAGGCCCACCCAGGGGGACAGCGCGACGATGACGCCCGCGCCGGTCGCCACCGACTTGCCGCCGGTGAAGCGCAGGAACAGCGAGCGGCTATGACCCAGGATGGCGGCCACGCCGAGCAGCAGCACCGCCCACCAGGGAAAGCCGAAGTGACCGCCGAGCCAGGTCGGCACGAAGCCCTTGAGGAAGTCCAGGACGAAACATGCGATGCCGGGCCCCTTGCCGAGGACGCGCACCACGTTGGTGGCGCCCACGTTGCCCGATCCGTGCTCCCGGATGTCGATCCGGTAGAAGATCCGGCTGATGAGGAGCGCGAACGGCACCGAGCCCAGCACGTAGGCTCCGACCAACGAAAGGACGATCCAGAAGGGCATCGGACCTTAGCCCCGATCGCGCCGGGGGCGGAAGACGAGCCGCAGCGGCGTCCCAGAGAAGCCGAACGCCTCGCGGATCTTGTTCTCGAGGTACCGTTTGTAGTGGTCCGACACGAGCTTGGGCTCGTTGCAGAACATGAGGAACGTGGGCGGGTTGGTGACCGCCTGCGAGGCGTAGTAGATACGCAGGCGCTTGCCGTGGCTCGCCGGGGGCGGGTTCATGGTCGTGGCCTCGGAGATGACCTCGTTGAGGACGCCCGTGGTGATGCGGCGGCTGTTCTCCTCGGCGGCCCGCTCGGCGGCCTCGAGCACCTGGTCGATGCGCTGGCCGGTCTTGGCCGAGATGAAGACCACCTCCGCCCACTTCACGTGCCGCAGCTCCTCTTCCAGGATCTTGCGATAGCTCGCCATCGTGTGCGTGTCCTTGGGGACGATGTCCCACTTGTTGACGGCCACGACGAGCGCCTTGCCCGAGTCCTCGGCGATGGCGGCGATGCGCTGGTCCTGCTCGGTCACGCCCTCGACGCCATCGATGACGAGCACCACCACGTCCGCGCGGTCGACGGCCTTGAGGGCCCGGACCACCGAGAACTGCTCGACGCCGAAGTCCACGCGGGCCTTCTTGCGGATGCCCGCGGTGTCGACGAGCACGTAGACCTTGCCGTTCACCTCGAGGCGGGTGTCGACCGCATCGCGGGTCGTGCCGGCCACGGGCGAGACGATCATGCGCTCATGGCCCAACAGCGCGTTGGTCAAGGACGACTTGCCGGCGTTGGGCTTGCCCACGATGGCGATGCGCAGCTCCTCGGGCGGGGGCTCCTCGCTCGGCGGCGGAAAGCCGCCCACGATCTCGTCGAGCAGGTCGCCGATGCCCAGGCCGTGCATGGACGAGATGGGACGCGGTTCGCCGAGCCCCAGGGACCAGAACTCGGAGGCCTTGGGGTCCTCGGTGACGTTGTCGAGCTTGTTGACGGCGAGAATCAGCGGCTTCTTGGTGGTGCGCAGGAGGTTCGCGACGTCCTCGTCCACGGGCGTCACGCCCGCCTCGCCGTCGACGATGAAGACGATGACGTCCGCCTCCTCGATGGCGACCCGGGCCTGTTGCTCGACGGACTGCAGCAGCTCCTCGTCGGTGCCGGGGACGATGCCGCCCGTGTCGACCACCACGAAGTCGCGGCCGTTCCAGTCCGTGCGCATGTAGAGGCGATCGCGGGTGACGCCCGGCATGTCGTGGACGATGGCCTCGCGCGCACCGACCATGCGGTTGATGAAGGTGGACTTGCCGACGTTGGGACGACCCACGACGGCGACGGTGGGTAACGGATTCATTTAGCTCAATACCTCGAATGGTTCAGGCTCGGCGAATCCGACGATGGGAAGCGTTTCCGGAACGCGCGCGGCCAAGTAGTTCGTGACGTAATCGACCACCGGCTGCTCGGTCGCCTGGTGGCCGGCCTCCAGGATGGCGAGCCCTTGCTCAGCCGCTTCCAGGGCCGTGTGGTACCGGACCTCTCCGGTGATGTAGCAATCGACGCCCTGCGCGATGGCGGCCTCCGCCAGATCGCCGCCCGCCCCCGAGCAGACGCCGACGCGGCGGACCAGCCGGCTCTTGTCGCCGACCAGGCGCAGGCTCCGGGGCGAGAGAGCCGTGCGGACGCGCTCGGCGATCTCCCCGACGGTCAAGGGGGACTCCAGCTCGCCCCAGAGGCCGATGCCGTAGGACTCCCCGCCGTTTTCGAGCCGGACGAGATCGTAGGCGGGCGCCTCGTAGGGATGCGCCTTGACGAGCGCTGCGAGCACCGCGCCGCGGACCGGCGCCGGCACCAGAACCTCCACGCGGACCTCTGCCCCCGCGTGATCCGTGCCGATCCGGCCCAGGCTCGGGCTCGAGCCCGGCAGGGGCCGGAACGACGCCGTGCCCTCAGACGTGAACGAGACGCGGTCGTAGGCTCCCGTCTGACCCGCCCCGGCCTGCCAGAGGGCCTCGAGCAGGGACCGTTCCGAGCCCGCGGGCACGAGCACGCTGAGCTTGAACCACGGGTGGCGTCCCTCCGCCTGGAGCACCCGATCCATCTTGAGGCCGATGAGGGCCGACAGATGATGGTTGCAGGCGGTCGCGTCCAGGTTGGTGTGCGCCGCGTAGCAGGTGATGCCCGCCTTGACGAGGTGCGCCACGGTGCGGCCGGGATCCCTGCGGGTATCGAGGCGCTTGGTGGCCTTGAAGAGCAAGGGGTGGTGGGCGACGACGAGATTCGCGCCGACCCGTTCGGCCTCCTGGACCGCGGCGAGGGACGGATTGACGGTGACGAGCACGCCCGAGCAGGTCTCGTCCGGATCCCCGACTTGCAGTCCGCAGTTGTCCCACGATGCCGCATAGGACAACGGGGCCAGTTCTTCCAGAAGATCGAGGATGTGGCGGATGCGCATGGTGTCTCGGGGCTGAGTTGAAGCGGATGCGTAGAGTCTGAGCATGATACCACACGGGCCATGAGGCTGATTTTCGGGGGTCAGGCATGGTATACTGAGCGCGCCGCGCCACGCTTCCACCCGGCTTTGCGCTGCCGGTCGTCGCCGGTGTTCGGAGCGCGCCCCGCGCCCAGCCGCCATCAAAGGACCCCCATGCCCCTCACCGAACAGGCCAGCAACCAGCGCATCCGCCCCATGACGGCCCGCGTCAACGCCCAGGGTCGCTGGGACATCGGGGGATGCGACCTCGGCGAGTTGGCCCGCACCTACGGCACGCCGCTCTACGTCGTCGACGAGGACACCATTCGCGCGTCCGCCCAGGCGTACCTGCGAGCCGTGAAGGCGTACTATCCGGGGCCGTCCGAGATCCTCTACGCCAGCAAGGCCCTCTGCAACCTCGCCATCAACCGCCTCGTCCACGAGGAAGGCATGGGCACCGAGGTCGTCTCCGGCGGCGAGCTGTTCACGGCCCTCAAGGCGGGTGTTCCGCCCGAGCGCATCCACTTCCAGGGCAACAACAAGAGCCCCGACGAGCTGCGCCTCGCCCTCGAGGAGGGGATCGGGCGCTTCATGGTCGACAACCTGGACGAGCTCGTGCTCCTGGGCTCCATCGCCGCCGAGCTCGGCGTGCGTCCCCAGGTCATCCTGCGCGTCACGCCCGGCATCGAGGCGCACACCCACGAGTACATCCAGACGGGCCACATCGACACCAAGTTCGGCCTCGACCTGCCGCAGCAGCTCGACGAGGCCATGCGCTACCTGCGCAACCACCCGCACCTCCAGTTCCGGGGGCTGCAGGGCCACATCGGCTCGCAGATCTTCGACATCGATCCGTACCTCGCCAACGTGGACGTGCTCCTGGACCTCTCGGTCCACCTGGAGCGGACCCACGGCGTGCGCGTTCCCGAGGTCGACGTGGGCGGCGGACTCGGCATCGCCTACACCGAGGAGGACGACCCGCCCTCCATCGACGAGCTGGTGGCGGCCATCAGCGAGCGCATGGTCGCTGGCTGCAAGCTGCGCGGCCTGGAGCTCCCCAAGCTCCTCCTGGAGCCCGGCCGCTCCATCGTCGGCACGGCCGGCGTGACGGTCTACAGCGTCGGCACCCGCAAGGAGATTCCGAACCTTCGCACCTACCTGTCGGTGGATGGCGGCATGCCGGACAACCCGCGCCCCATCACCTACGGCGCCAAGTACCAGGCGGACGCCGTCCAGGTGGCCCCGCCCGAGGAGGTCGTGACGCTCGCTGGCAAGTGCTGCGAGTCCGGCGACGTGCTCATCGCGGACCTCAGCGTGCCCCGGCTCAAGGCCGGTGACCAGGTGGTGATCTGGGATACGGGGGCCTACTGCTACTCGATGGCGTCCAACTACAACCGCCTCGCGCGCCCGGCCATGGTGCTGGTGGCCGACGGCAAGGCCGAGGTCATCGCCGAGCGCGAGACGCTCGCGGACCTGGTGTCGCGCGATCGCCTGCCGCCCAGGCTCGGGGGGAATCGCTAGATGGCCTACTGGCTCGCGATCCTCCAGCAGTTCGCCACCAACCTGCGCTGGCAGGACCTACTCGACATCCTGCTCGTCAGCGTGGTCCTCTACCGCCTGTTCCTCCTCATCAAGGGAACCCGGGCGGTCCAGCTGCTGCGCGGCGTGCTCCTGCTGCTGGTGGCTTATCTCCTGAGCCGGGCCCTGCAGCTCAACACCATCACCTGGCTGGTGCAGAGCACCGCCACCATGATCATCGTGGCCATCCCCATCGTGTTCCAGCCCGAGCTGCGCCGCGCGCTCTCCCTCTTGGGTCAGGGCGAGCTCTTCCGCAGCGAGCTCTTCGGCAAGTCGACGGCCGACACCACGCGGGTGGTGGACGAGGTCGTCATGGCCGTGCGCATGCTGAGCTCCCGCAAGATCGGAGCGCTCATCATCCTGGAGCGCCAGACGGGCCTCAACGAGTTCATCGAAACGGGCACCACCATCCAGGGCCTGGTGACGTCAGACCTCTTGACCTCGATCTTCTTCCCGAACTCGCCCCTGCACGACGGGGCCGTGATCATCCGGGGCGATCGCATCGTCGCGGCGGGCGCCCTGCTGCCGCTGTCCGAGAACTTCCGGCGCACCCAGAAGCGCCCCATCGGCACCCGCCACCGGGCGGCTCTTGGCCTCTCCGAGACCACCGACGCGGTGGCCGTCGTCGTCTCCGAGGAGACGGGCGTCATCTCGGTGGCCCAGATGGGCCAGCTGCAGCGGCACCTCACGGAGGACGACCTGCGCGGCATGCTCTCCGGACTGTACCAGGCCCCCAAGGCCGCGACCATGAACCTGTCGCTGCCCTTCTATCGCAAGTCGAGCTGATATGTTCGCGTTATGGGCCAAAGAGGAGAGCAACCGCGGGCTCCAGGTGATCGCCATTCTGATGGCCATCACCCTGTGGATCTTCGTGGGGCTCCTGCCCCGCATCGACAGCGACAAGCGCAAGGTCTCGGTCGAGATCAAGCTCAAGAACCAGCCGGCCTCCCGCACCTTGCGGACGGACCCGGCCGTGGCCGAGGTCCTCATCGAGGGCCCCAAGGCGGCCATCAACAAACTCAGCAACCAGGACCTCGAGGTCTTCGTCGACCTCAAGCACCGGTGGGGCGGCAAGCCCACGGTCGTCCCGCTCAACGTGTCGGGACCGCCGGGCATCCGCTGGGAGCTCACGCCCAGCGAGGTTGAGATCCTGGAGCCATAGACTGCAACGCGCCGGGAAGGCCCCGGACACTCACGGAGAAACGATGACGGCCAAATCGAGCAAAGTGGAACATGCGACTTCCTGGGAGGGGGTGGATCGGACCCGCCTTCCGGAGCACGTGGCGGTGATCATGGACGGCAATCGCCGCTGGGCCATCAGCCGCTTGCTTCCCGGCAAGCAGGGCCACCGCGCCGGCGTCGACACGCTGCGCGAGCTCGTCCGCTCGTGCGTCGACCTGGGCATTCCCTACCTGACGGTCTACGCGTTCTCGACAGAGAACTGGAAGCGCTCGGAGGACGAGGTCGGTTACCTCTGGAACCTCTTCAACGAGACGATCGCCCGCGAGGTCGAGACGCTCGACGACGCCGGCGTCCGCATGCGCTTCATCGGCGAGATCGACGAGCTCAACCCCAAGATCCGCTCGACCATCCAGCAGGCGGAGGCCCGCACGGGCTCCAACACCAAGCTGACCCTCAACATCGCCCTCAACTACGGCGGGCGCCGCGAGATCCTCGAGGTGGTCAAGGCCGTCGCCCGTGCCGCCCAGGCCGGTCAGATCGACGCCGACGGGCTGAACGAGGAGCGCCTCGGCAGCTTCTTCTACACGGCCGGTCAGCCCGACCCCGACCTCTTGATCCGCACCAGCGGCGAGTGCCGCATCAGCAACTACCTGCTCTGGCAGCTCGCCTACACCGAGATCTACATCACCGAGACCCTCTGGCCCGACTTCCGCAAGGATGACTTCCGCGTGGCGTTGCTCGACTTCCAGGGACGCGAGCGTCGCTTCGGCGCCCGGCCCTAGGGGGATCCATGGCCGCGCCGAGCCCGGTCACGCTGCTGTATGGGGATGATGCCTACTCCCTCAAGGTAGCCGAGGATGCGCTGATCGCGGCGATCGTCGATCCGGGATTCAAGGCCATGAACTTCAACCTCCTCGACGGTCGCACGGTCCTGCCCAGCGAGGTGGCCGCCGCTGCCGCGACCATGCCCTTCGGTCTCGGCGGACGCCTCGTCCTGGTGCGGGACTGCCTGTTCTTCTCGGCCGGTAAGTTCGCGGCCGAAGACGTCCAGGGGCTCGTGGACCTCATCTTGAAGGGACTCCCCCCGGGCTGTCACCTCGCCTTCTCGGTCACCGGCAGCATCGACAAGCGCCTGACGCAGACCAAGGCCATCCTCGGCAATATCGACGCCAAGGAATTCGGAGGGGCCAAGCCCTGGGAGGAGAAGGACCGAGCCGCCGACTGGCTGATGGGTCAGGCCCGCGACCGGGGCGTGAAGCTCGGCAACGACGTGGCCAAGACCATGGTGGAGTCGCTCGGCATCGATCGCTGGAAGCTCGCCAACGAGCTCGACAAGCTCGCGACCTACGCGAGCGGGGCGCCGATCACCCTCGAGATGCTCGAGGTGCTGGGATCGCCGGGGGAGACGGACGTCTTCGCCGTGCTCCAGGCCATCGGCGATCGCAACCCGGTCGAGGCCGTGACGCGCATGCGCAAGCTGCTCGTGACCGAGGCAGCACTCAAGGTGCTCGCGACCATGGCCACGCTCATGCGCTCGTGGCTCCAGGTCAAGATCCTGGCCGAGCGCGGCATGAGCGTAGATGCCATCACTCAAGCCATCGGCGCCAAGAGCAACTTCAAGGTCAAGAAGGACCTGGAAAGCGCCCGCAAGTTCAATTCTCGGCAGTTGCAGGCCGGGCTCTCATTGCTCCTCGAGACGGACGTGGCCCTCAAGACCTCGTCGGGTCGGGGCGTCGAGGCCCTACAGCTCGAACGGATGCTGGTCCGCCTGGCGACGGTGCTTTAAGCGCCATCGCAAGAAAAAAAGAATCCGGGGGCCTCGTTCGAGGCCCCCGGATTCGTTAGGAGGAGGGGGTGGGAGTTAGATCGAGGAATCCGAGAGGGGAACGTTCGCCGAGGTGCTCTTGCGCTTGGCGACCGTCACCTTGGCCAGGGTGCCCTTGGCGAAGCCGGCGAGGGTGACCTCGGTCGTGTAGTCACCGGGAACCAGGCGACTCACACGGTAGCGACCATCCTTCTTGGTGACGGCGCGATAGATCCGTCCGGTATCGACCGAGCGAAGGGTGATGGACGCGCCGCTCAGGGCGACGAGGGTCTTGCCGTTGTAAACCTTGCCGCTCACGCAGCCGGTACGCAGCATGTCGAGCACGACGCCGGTGTCGGGCACCTGGTAGACCGACTTGACGGTGATCGTGCCATCCTTGTTGGTGCCACGGACCAGGACGCGGTCATTGAGGCGCTTGGCGAGCTTGAGCGAGACGTCTTCCTTGGAAGGGGAGAGCGTGTAGCTCACGTCCTTGCGCTTCCAGATGCCCTTCTTGGCCTGGAGGAAGAACTTGCCGTCTTCGGTCGAGCGGATGTAGCCGATCTTGGTCGAGCCCAGGCCCAGGAGCTGGCCCTCGTAGCCGGAAGCCAGATCGGACTCGTCGGCGAGCTCGGCGAGCGCCTCGTCGTCCAGCTCGTCCAGCTGGCCGCTGTTGTTGATCGAGTCGAACTCGATGGATTCCGCCTGAGAGAGGTCGGCGCTCGAAGAGCTGGCAAGAGAACGGTTGGGGCTGGTGGCCGTACCGGGCATGCCGCAGCCGACCAGTCCTAGGACCATCAGTGTGGCGAGTGCAGTGCGAAAAGTCTTCATCCCATCCTCCTTGGTGACGGTTTCCTAACACGTCCGTAGGAGGGTTATAGGCCGACCGGCCGAAAACTTGTTAAAGGGGAGTTGAATCTTGTCTTAAGGAGTGCCTAAATCTGCAGCCGGAGAAAAAACAAAAGAACCTGCCTGAGACGGCGCAGGTTCTTTGTCAGAGTTTGCTTCCGATCCAGATCAGTCGACAAAACCGGGCTTTTGAGGCCAGTGGCCGCTTTTGGCGGCTATGAGGACAGTTTTGTCGGACGCTCCGCCGGCGCTAGACGGTCTTGGCGTTGAGGGCCTTAACCAGCCGCGACTTGCGGCGCGCAGCGGTGTTCGGATGAAGAATCCCCTTGCGGGCGGCGCGATCGATCGCGCTGATCGCCACCTTCAGAAGATCCGCGGTGAGAGCCTGGTCATCGCCGGCCAAAGCCGTCTGAACACGCTTGATCCGGGTCTTGACGGCCGACTTGACGGCCACATTGCGCTGGCGGTTACGCTCCGCAATTTCGACCCGCTTGATACCGGACTTGATACGCTTAGCCAAGTTGTCACCTCCTTTTGTCGGCGGATTGTTCGAACGAACGCTCGCTCGTGCCGACACGAAGTGTCATTCTAACACGAAGGGCGGCCAGGTAAAAGCCCTTTGGCAAAAGAGAACATCCGACCTTAAACGTGCGTTAGTCGCCCAGCGAGCGTAGACGGGTCCTCGCCTCCCCGCTGAACTCGCCGCTGGGCGCCTGTTGGAGGTATTGCCGGTAGTAGAGCCGGGCCGCGTCGGCGGTCCCGCGCTGCTCGCTCAGACGGCCCAGGAAATAGAGCGGCAGCGGGTTTTTGAGGTCGGCCGCGCGGGCCGCGAGGAACTCCTGGCGAGCGGAGTCGTACTTCCCCTGCGCGAAGTAGGCCTGGCCCAGCCGAAACCGGAAGATGGAGCTGGACTGGTTGACCGTGGCGTCGTCCAGCTCGTTCTGGGCTTCCAGTTGGCGGTTTCCGATGCGGGCGACGGGCGCGCCGGGCACCTTGGCGGGTGGTGTGAGGGCCTGGTTGCCCTCGGCCGTCCCCATGCCGTACCTCACGCCCTGCGGCCCGACGCGCTGAGCGGTGCGTTCCGGGGCGCCGGTACGCCCCTGGGGGCCTTCCGCGCGCCGCATGGGGTCGCCTTGGGCCTGCTCCCCCTCGCTAGGGGACATGGCGTAGCGATCGCCCCGCACCGTCTCACCGGCCTGCATCGGGTAGCTCACCCCGGACCGCGCGTTGCCGCCGCCGTCGAAGGGGACCTCGGGCTGTAAGCCGCTCTTCGGGGAGATGCCGGGTGCCAGCTCGCTGCCCTGAACCAGCATGTTGGGGGTCGTGGGGGCACCGTCGCGGGCGAACGGCTCGTAGGGCTCGGGGGGCGTGCCTTCCATCTGCGCGCCCGTGCGGCCCACTTCGACCTGGGTCTCGGGGACGTTGAGCGGATCGAAGCGTGAGTTGGGAGCCTCCGGCCCGTCGGGTTCCTCGGCGCCCCCGCGCAGCTCGCCCATGGCGCCCGTGCGATCGCTCCGGGACTCCGCGCCGGGCTGGCGAAACAGGCCGAGCCAGCCGTAGTCGTTGCCGGCATACCGCAAGCCGTACCATGCGCCGTACCCCAGAAGCGCTGCGGCCGCGGCGGCCATCGCCCACTGACGTCGTCGGTCGGGGCGGGGCTTCACCTCCGCTTCGAGGGCTGCAACGGGTTCGGGCGGCTGGACTGGTTCCAGAGGCGGGAGGAAGGCCTCGGCGTCCTCGATGTAGAGGCGTTGCTGCTCGGCCAGCCCCTCGAGCACGGCCTCGGGCGAGCAAACGCGCTGCATGACGAGCAACTCGCCGAACATGAAGGGCTGGTCCACCTGGCAGGCGAGCATCTTGGCGAGCGCGTCCCGGTCCATGTGCCCGAGCTCGACGAGCACGTCGCCGAGGCGATGGCGCCGTTCCGCCTGGGCCGCGAGCTTGGCCTTCTGATAGGCCTGGACGCGGAGCAGATGGTCGCGGTTGGCGAGATGCTGGGCCACGAGGGTCTCGGCGGGCGATCGCCCCGCCTGCAAGACCTGCTGCCACTGACGGGGCGTGATCAGCCCCCAGCGGATGAGCGTGGCGCCCAGGGAATCCGCATCCGTGAGCTTGGGGGCAGGAGGAGTGTGTGCCTGGGCCGCCTCGCGAACGGCGGCCTCGCTTATTCCGAAGCTCTCGACGAGGATTCGACCGAGCGGACGCACGGTCCGAGCCTGGGCCATCAGGGCCTGCTTCAGCTGGAACTGGGTGATGGTCTTGCTCGCTACCAGGCGCATGCCGAGGCGATCGATGTAGGGACGCTCGAACGAAGGATTCAGCGCAATGGCGCTGAACCGGACGCCCACGAGATCCGAGAACCGGACGGAGGTGGTGCGCAGGACGGCCGCGAGCGGGGTCTCGTCAGCACGTCGAGCGGCGGCTGCGCGCTGGAGGTCGGGCTCGGTGAGGTGTCCGGCGTGAATCAGACGCTGCGTCAGTTCGTCCGGCGGGTTGTCCAGCTCTGCGAGGGCCTGGGCAGCGAGCTTTTGGTGTTCGGGGGCCTGGGCGTGCTGGGCGGCGTAGCGAAAATGCTCCCGGGCTTGAACCGGGTGACCGCCCTGTTCCAGGCTGCGCGCGAGCATCAGGCGCAGGGCCCCGTCCTGGGGGGCCGCCGCCACGGCGTCACGCAGGTAGCGGGCCGCCTCGTCGAAGCGACCGGCTCGGTAGGCGTTTCGTCCTTCTTCGGCACTGCTGGCCATCGGCACCCTCTATCCAATCCTTATCATTATGCCCCCTGGCATCCGGCGGGACACTACCCTGCCTACAGGCGTTGATGCGGAGCGTGGCGTCGGCCTAAGATGAAAACGGCTTAGGGCCGGAAGGAGGCGACCATGGACGAGCGGCGGAAGGCCGAGGCGGGTGCCTTTCCCGAGCAGGAGATCACCTTCTACAGCGAGTTGCCGCCGCGCGGCGGGGTCTTGGAGTACGAGGACGTCTTAGAGGACGTGGGGCGCGCCGCCAGGCTCGATCGGGCCGACAAGGCCCTCAACTGCCTCGTGGCGGGCATCGTCATCCTGACCTCCCAGCATGGGGAGCGCCTCGCCGGAGTGACCATCGGGACGCTTGCAACGGCAAGCCAGCGTCCCCCGCGCGTTTCGGTGGCCATCCGGCGGGATCATCCGGCCTGCGAGCTGCTCTTGAGCTCGGGAACCTTCGCCGTGAACTTCCTGAGCGAGGCGCAGCGTGACGTTTGCGATCGCTTCTCGGCCGCCATGGAGGACTCGTCACGGGTCTTCGACAAGGTAGAATATTCTCGCGGCGTCTCGAGCGGGGCCCCAATCCTTCAGCGAGCCCTGGGTTTCGTGGAGTGCAAGGTGGCCGAGACCGTGGAGAACGGCGATCACATGGTCATCCTGGGCGACGTGTTGGACGGAGGATCCCTGACCGAGGGCACCCCCCTCATCACCTTCGGAGCCTACAAGCCGACCTCGGATATCTCCGACAACTTGAGCGTCGGTAGTTAAAGCAGTTAATTGTTAATCAGGCTACCTATTGGACGGTTGTATTCCAATTAGGAAGCTAGGTTATTAGTTAACCCGGGTAAACGTAAGGCTAATTAGATAGCCAGGTTATTAATGCGCTTGGGTAGGTATTAACCACGTTACATGTTTGCCTGGTTATGCAACGACGGAAACGATTTACGATCCGGATGGATCGGATAAACGTAGCACCAGATTTAGAGGGAGACACATGGCGGAGCCGATCGATGGGTTGAAACCCGACGTCCATGAGGAAGAACGCTGCGAAGGGCACGGGCATGCCCATACCCATGATCATGGACATGGCCACGGCCATCATCACCACTACCGCGAAGCGTCTCAGAAGGCCCTTTTGACGGTCCTTTGCCTTTCGTTCGCCTACTTCCTCGTCGAGCTGGTGGGCGGCTTCATGACCAACAGCTTGGCGCTGTTGGCCGATGCCGGGCACATGTTCACCGACGTGGCGGCCCTGGCGCTCAGCTTCGGCGCCATGTGGATCGCCAACCGCCCTCCCACGCTCAAGCGCTCGTTCGGCTACTACCGACTCGAGATCCTGGCGGCGCTCCTCAACGGCTCCTTGCTCATCGTGGTGGCCGGCGGCATCCTCCTCGAGGTCGTGCAGCGCCTGGGCCGGCCGCCCGAGGTCGTGGCGCTCCCGATGATGGCGATCGCGACGGGCGGCCTGCTCGTCAACTTGTTCGGCGCGTGGGTCCTGAGCCATTCGGCGCACGAAAGCCTCAACGTGAAGGGGGCGCTCGCCCACGTCATCGGGGACGCGCTGGGATCGCTGGGGGCGATCCTTGCCGGTTTCCTCATCTGGCGCTTCCAGTGGTACGTGGCGGACCCGATCATCTCGGGCCTGGTGGGCCTCTTGGTCCTCAAGAGCGCGTGGAGCCTGGTCACGAGCTCGGTCGACATCTTGCTCCAGAGCACGCCCATGCACATCGATCCGGCCGAGGTGGTCCACACCATCGAGGCCATCCCGGGCGTCATCGCCTCCCACGACCTGCACATCTGGACCGTCACCTCCGGCATGGTCTCGCTGACCTGTCATGTGGTGGTCAACGAGGTCAACGACAGCATGGTCGTGCTCGAAAGCCTCAAGGACCAGCTCCATGACCGGTTCGGCATCGAGCATGCCACCCTGCAGGTGGAGGTGGCCAATTACCAGAGCTGTCGGAGACTCCACTGGTAGACCCGTGAAGCCCGCGGAGAGCCGCTCACCGGCAAGCATGAAACATACGTTCGAGCCGCGCCCGGTACTTGCGCCGGGCGCGAATTTCGTGGCCGGGTAGGCGCCTGGATTCGGGCGTGCCCTGCGTTTTGGCCCTCTCTGGCTGTGTTAAGATAGGAGCGACTACCTGCCTGGTGGGTACTCCCCCCGTCGAACGCTTGGCCACGAGGTGCCCGTCCATGCCCGCGACATTCGTCCACTGTCACGTCCATTCCGAGTATTCGCTCCTGGACGGCGCCAGCCGCATCGGAGAGCTCGTCAAGCGCGCGGCGAAGTACGAGATGCCGGCCCTGGCCCTGACGGATCACGGCGTCATGTACGGCGCCATCGAGTTCTACCGCAAGGCCAAGGAGTCGGGCGTCAAGCCCATCGTGGGCATGGAGTCCTACATCGCCCCGAACTCGCGGCTCGACAAGTCCCCCAACAAGTCCGGCGGCAAGAACTACAACCACCTCGTGCTGCTCGCCAAGAACCGCACAGGCTACAAGAACCTGGTCAAGCTCAACACCATGGGCCACCTGGAGGGCTTCTACCACAAGCCGCGCATCGACAAGGACATCCTGGAGCAGCACTCGGAGGGCATCATCGCCCTGACGGCCTGCCTCGGCGGCGAGATCCCCCAGCACATCCTCCACAACCGCTTCGAGGAGGCCGAAGCTAGCGCCCTCTGGTACAAGCGGGTCTTCGGTGACGACTTCTACCTGGAGCTGCAAAACCACGGCCTCGACGAGCAGAAGCGCGTCAACCGGGCGATGCTCGAGCTCTCCGAGCGCCTGGGCATCAAGGTCGCGGCCACCAACGACTCCCACTTCACCAACCCGGGGGACATGCGGGCGCACGAGGCGCTCTTGGCCATCCAGACGGGCAAGAGCCTGCTCGATCCCAGTCGAAAGATGCACTACGGGCCCGACTTCTACCTCAAGAACCCGGCCGAGATGCGCGAGGTCTTCCACGACACGCCGCAGGCCCTGTACAGCACGCTCGAGATCGCCCAGAAGTGCAACCTGATCCTCGACTTCGGCCGCAACTTCCTGCCGAACTACGAGGTGCCGCAGGGCCACACCGGCGACTCCTTCCTGACCAAGCTCGCGTGGGACGGCCTCAAGGAGCGCTACGAGGACGTGACGCCCGACCTCGAGGAGCGGCTGCGCTTCGAGCTGACGATCATCCAGCAGATGGGCTTCTCGGCGTACTTCCTCATCGTCTGGGACTTCATCAACTACGCCAAGCTCAACGGGATCCAGGTGGGCCCGGGCCGCGGATCGGCCGCAGGCTCGCTCGTCGCCTACTGCCTCAAGATCACCAACATCGACCCGGTCAAGTACAACCTGCTGTTCGAGCGCTTCCTCAACCCCGAACGCGTCAGCATGCCCGATATGGATATCGACTTCTGCATCGAGCGCCGCGGTGAGGTCATCGAGTACGTGGCCCAGAAGTACGGCCGCGACAAGGTCGCCCAGATCGTCACCTACGGCACGCTGGGCGCCAAGGCGGCCATCAAGGACGTGGGCCGGGCGCTCGAGCTCAACTTCAACGACACCAACCGTCTGACCAAGATGGTCCCCGAGGAGTTGGGCATCAGCCTCGCGGATGCCAGCAAGGAAGGCACGGAGCTCTTCGCCGAGGCCCAGAAGGACCCCAAGGTCGCCGAGATCCTCGACCTGGGCAAGAAGCTCGAGGGCATTGTCCGCAACACGAGCTTGCACGCCGCGGGCGTCATCATCGCGCGCGACCCCTTGACCGAGACTGTCCCCCTCCAGAAGGTCGGCAAGGACGACGAAGAGGGCATCTCCACGCAGTACGAGTACAAGTACTGCGAGATGATGGGCCTCCTCAAGATGGACTTCCTGGGCCTGCGCAACCTGACGATGATCGCCAGGGCGCTGGTCCACATCAAGGCCCGCTATGGCGTCGACTACGACCTCAACTCCCAGGACTTCACGGACGTCAAGGTCTACGAGCTTCTCCAGTCGGGCGCGACCGTGGGCATCTTCCAGGTCGAATCGGAGGGCATGACCAAGCTCATCAAACGCCTCCAGCCGACCAACTTCGAAGACATCTCGGCGGTTCTCGCGCTCTACCGCCCGGGTCCTATCCAATCCGGCTACGTCGACGAGTACGTCGATCGTAAGCATGGCAAGAAGGCCATCGAGTACGCGCACCCGGACCTCGTGCCCATCCTGGGCGACACCTACGGCACCATGGTCTTCCAGGAGCAGATCATGCAGATCGCCCAGGTGCTCGCGGGCTACAGCCTGGGACAGGCGGACCTCCTCCGCCGCGCGATGGGCAAGAAGAAAAAGGAGGAGATGGACAAGCAGCGCGAGATCTTCCTGGAAGGGACGCGCAAGCATGGGGTCCCCGAGGAGGTCGCCAACGACCTCTTCGACAAGATGACCAAGTTCTCGGAGTACTGCTTCAACCGAGCTCACACGGCCGCCTACGGGGTCGTCACCTACCACACCGCCTACCTCAAGGCCTACTATCCCACCGAGTACATGGCCGCTCTGATGAGCAGCCTCATTGGCTCGCAGGACAAGATCCTGCTGTGCATCAACGACTGCCGGCGCATGGGCATCAAGGTCCTGCCGCCCGACGTCAACGAGAGCGGCCCGGAATTCACGCCGACCGACGAAGGCATCCGTTTCGGCCTCGGGGCCATCAAGAACGTGGGCTTGGGCGCCATCGACGCCATCACCGACGCCCGCAACCGCCTGCCCGAGAAGCGGTTCAAGGACTTCTACCAGTTCTGCTCCGAGGTGGACCTCAAGCAGGTCAACAAGCGCTGCATCGAGAGCCTGATCCGCTCGGGCGCCATGGATTCCCTGGGTGGTCACCGGGCCCAGTACCTGGCGGTCCTCGACGATGCCGTCGATCGCGCTTCTCGCAAGCAGCGCGACGAGGCCGTCGGTCAATTCTCCCTGTTCGGCGGGGCCATGTCGGCCATCGTCGTCGATACCCCGTCGCTGCCCGACGTTCCGGCCATCGAGTTCGAGGAGCTCCTGGCCATGGAAAAGGAGCTCATGGGCTTCTACGTCTCGGGCCACCCGCTCCAGAGCATCCCGGTCAAGCTGGAGTGGCACACGAGCCACACCACGGCACAGCTCGAGTCCATGGGCGACAACAAGCCCGTCGTCGTGGGCGGCCTCCTGACGCAGACCCGGCGCATGATGACCAAGACGGGCAATACCATGCTTGCGGGCAAGCTCGAGGACTTCACGGGCCAGGTGGACGTGGTCGCATTCCCCGAGGCCTACGAGAACTACTCGGCCCTCCTGCACGACGACGCGAAGATCCTCATCAAGGGCAAGTTCTCCAACCGGGACGATCGCCCGCAGGTGATGATCAGCCAGGTCTACAAGTTGGGGGCCATGGCCTCCCTGCACCTGCATCTGTCCGAGTTCGCCACGCCCCAGCAGCTGGTGCTCATCGCGCAGACCCTGCGCAACCACCAGGGGGACGTTCCGGTCATCTTCCACTTCGATCACCGGCGCGAGCAGGTCATCACGAGCGATGCCTTCTGGGTGGCCCGGACCTCGGAGCTGGAAGCCAGCCTGGGAGCGTTGCTGCCGGAGTCGCGCATCGAGTGGTACGACCCGGAGCCTCAGCTGTCGCTGGTCTAGGGGCAAAAACGCCGACACTGACTGCGTTTTTAGGAAACGGAACACCGGGAGGCAGGCTGCCTCTCGGTGTTCCGTTTGACGCTCCCTGGGGGGGCGAGCGCAAGAGGGGGGCGACAGCATGGAGAGCCGCTCCGAACGTCGGATAAGAAATATTCTGTCACTTGCGTACGACGTTTGTCCCGCGATCAGAATGACCTGCAGAACGCCGACATGCTCGAGCTACCATAACGCGCCATCTGGAGCGCCCGAGCGACATAAGATATATTATCCGACTTGGCAGTAGACATTCGCAGAGCCGTCTTATCAGTGCCGAATGCTCGCCATTACAGGACGGGCAGCGCATGCTGGCGACTCGGTGTCTACTCTCGACCAACAGCAACACATTGGTCCGGTTCGGACGAATTCCCATGCGGCTCTTACGATGACATGCGGGCCGAGAAAATCATACTAGGGTCATGCAGGATTCACGGCTCCAAAACCTACCCGATCCCTTACCGTCGGTGCTGACGAGCCTGCCGATCTTCTACCTGCTCGAGTTCCTCGGGCGGAACCCCGGCACCTGGGAGACCGCCGGCGGCCTGGCCCATCGAGTCGGGATCAGCGAGCGCGAAGCGAGCGAGGCACTGGAGGGGCTCGTCCGCCAAGGGATCCTCGAGAGCCTCGAGACGTCCATGGGCGATCGCATCTACCGACTGACCGGCGACGGCTCGACCCGCGACAAGATCATCGGCATGGCGGACAAGATCAACCGCAGTCGGGGCGAGTTCCTGGCCTTCGTCCGGGAGATCCTGCGCCGTCAGGTGGGCAGCCATCATGCATAGCCTGATGACGACGGGCATCCCGGGCCTGGACCACGTGCTGGGCGGCGGCATCCCCAACGGTTACAGCTGGCTGCTCGAGGGCGAGAATGGCATCGGCAAGACCTCTCTCGCCCTTCAGTTCGTCCATGCCATCCGTGACCGTCCCGATGAGCGCGCCATTTACGTGTCGTTCATCGAGCTGCCTGAAGAGCTTCACCTGTTTGCCAACAACTTCGGCTGGGACCTGCGGGCCCTCGAGGCGGAGGGCCGCCTGCAACTGCTCGCCACGTCCCCGGCCATCTTCCTCGAGGAGCTCTTGATGAGCGATGGTCACTTGCGCCGCCACCTCGAGGAATTCATGCCAACTCGTCTGGTCATCGATTCCGTCACCGACCTCCGGCTCTACCTCAAGTCGCGCCAGGCCTTCCGGACATTGCTCGAGGGTCTGCTCAATCTGTTTCGCCGGCGACGTATCACCACCCTGCTCATCCAGGACGTGGGGCCCGATAACCCGCCCAGTGGTCTCATCCGCCGCGTGGCGGACGTCAACATGCTCATGCAATGGCAGCCCGTGGGCGACGGCAGCCTCATGGACCGGGTCCTCCAGACTCCCAAGGTCCGGGGCCGCGACCACTACAACTCCTACGTGCTGTTCGAGATCAACCGTGACGGCGTCGTCGCGGTTCCTCCGGACTACGAAGCGTTCCCGCGCGTGGGCATGGAGTCCGTCCAAAACATTCCGCCCTCCGGGCTCACCACCGGGTTTTCGAGCGGCATTCCGGGCCTCGACGGCCTGCTCGGTGGCAGCCTCACCTACAACAGCACCTGGCTCCTCAGTTTCGACGAAACGTCCTACTACCCGGACCTCCTGATGCCCCTCCTGACCCAGGCGATCGCGGACGGATCCAGCCTTTTCCTGTTGAGGAGCGGAAGGCACAACTTTCGGGAGTCCGCCACGATCCTCGATCCGTACGGGTTCAGCTTCGAGCAGCTGGCGGCCGAGAAGCGGATCATCCTCAGCGAGATCTTCGAGCACGAGATTCCCCCGTCGCTCCGTGAGGTGGTCGTCAGTGCCCGTCCCGAACAGTCCGCCACCGAGTATGTCCAGGACGTCATCCGGCAGGTCCGGGAAATGATCGCGGTACAGCCGGACCGTCCGCACCTCTCCGTGCTGTTCACGGACGCACTGGCTCGCCGGTTCGGGTCCGCGGGCCTCCTCAACTTCGTAGATCGGTTGATCGGAGCCATCGACCATCCCTCGGTCACCCACGTGTTCCTCGCCAACGAGCAAGAGCTCAACCGCCAGCAAGTCGCGTTCCTCGGCTTCATGGCGCGCGGCATCGTCCGCTTCTGGAAGACCGGCGGTTACCAGTACCTCCAGGTGACCAAGACGCCGAGAAACTCGTCCTCGCCACCCTCAATCCTCGTGCGTTCGGCTCACTACCCCTATCTGAAGCTCCTGGTACGCCGCTAGCCCTCTCGCCGTATCGGCAGCTCGAACCAGAAGGTCGAACCCTCGCCGAGCGTGCTTTCAGCGCCGACCCGGCCGCCATGGGCCTCGATGATCCCGCGCGAGATGGAAAGGCCCAGGCCCGTTCCGGGAATCCCGTCGACGTTTTGCGCCCGGAAGAAGCGTTTGAACAGCTCCTTTTGATCCTCCGCGGAGATGCCGATACCGGTGTCCGCGACGGCCACCCGGATCGTGTCGCCCTGTGCGCGCGCCTGCAGGACGATGCGCCCGCCTTCGGGCGTGTACTTGATGGCATTCGACAGGAAGTTCGTGAGGACTTGCTGGAGGCGCGAGGGATCCGCCGTGACCAACGGCAGCCCATCGGGAACATCCAGCTCCAGGCGTTGCTGCTTGCGATCGGCGAGGACCACCAGCGGGCTGACCACCGCCGGGACGAGCTCCGAGAGGTCGACCGTCTGGAGGTCGAGCTTGAGCTGTCCCGCCTCGACCCGGGCGAAGTCGAGCAGCTCCTCGAGTAGCTCCGTCATCCGCTCGATGGAGCTCATCATCTGACTGACGAACTCCCGCTGCTGTGGGGTCAGCGGCCCCCCCGTGCCGTCCTCGAGAAACTCGGCGTACCCCCGGATGGCCGTGAGCGGAATCCGGAGGTCATGGCTCGTCATGTTGAGGAACTCCGCCCGCTGCTCCTCGAGGCGCTTGAGCTCCTCGACGGTGGCAGATAGCTGGCCATTGCTCAGAATCATCTGGGCGTTGGACTCGGCCAGTTCCTGATTGGCCGACGCGAGCTGCCGGGTGCGCTCGGCGACCTGTCCCTCTAGCGTCTCTTGGGCCGCGCGGATCTGTTCGGCCATGCGGTTGAAGGCATGACCCACGTCGCCGATCTCGTCCCGCGGAGGACGCGTCACGCGCGCGTCCAGGTGTCCCTCCCCGAAGGCGATCGCCGCGTCCCGCAGCTCGAGGGCCGGCTGCGTGAACCGCCGTGCCATCACGATGACCAGGCCGAGCGTGAGCAGCATGGCCACGACGTCCAAGAGCAGCGCCGGCGGGAGCAGCCGCCAGCGCACGCCCTGGGTCTGCGAGACCGGCATGCCCACCAGGACCCGCCAGCCCATGGAGGGGACCAACCGATACGCGTAGACGCGCTCGACCCCATCCAGCCCCTTGGTCTGGACGACCGCTCGTTCCTTGCCGGGCGGCGCCACCCTCGCTAGGAAGGCCGACTCGTCCTTGGCCATCCAGCGCTCCGGTTCCAGGCTCCGGTACACGACCCGCCCGCTTTGGTCGAAGACCGTCACGACCCCGCCGGAGCGGCCGAAGGCCTTGACGTCGGTCGCTTGCGGCAGGTCTCCGCCCAGGAACAAGTGCCCCAGATCGGCGGCCCGGTAGACCGTCCCCAGGACACCAATGACCTTGCCCTCCCGGAGGATGGGCACCTCCAGGGCCACCCCCGGGATCCGGTCGACCCGCGTGATGTAGACGCCGGAAACGGTCGGCCGCTTCTCCGCGATGGCCGTCCGAAGGGCCGCCACATCCATCAGGTTCGGGAGCGGCTCCCCGTAGGGGCGGATCGAGTAGAGGAGGAGGTTTCCCTGGGCATCGATGAGGGAGAAGCCGTGCCACTCGGGACGCATGGCGGCGACCTCCGTGATCAGGTCGTAGGCCTCGCGGGTCGCCCCATGCTCGAACTGCGGCAGGCGCGTCAGCATTTGGATGTCCCCGACCTGGTCCCGGTACCATAGCTCCACGGAGTTTCCCGAGAGCTCCGCCAGCCGGCTGACCTCTTGCTGCGAATAGGACTGGAGCTCGTCCAGGCTCATCACCAGGAGATACGTGCTGATGGCCCAGAGCGGCAGCACGATCAAGAAGGCGAGGCTCGCGAACTTTCGGGCCAGTGGGCCACTGAACAGCTTGACTGGCAAGTGGCGTTCCCTCCGGGGCGAGATGTAACGACGTCGTTACATTCTACCAAGTCTTGGCGGCCAGGTGGGGGACGCGCCCCTCTTTGGCCGTTTCGTCCCGACGGGAAGGGCACCGGAGTCTTGCGAGCAGGGGGCTCGAAAGGCTAGGATGGGAGCGAGCGTCCTGGCCGCGACGTCGCGGACGGACGGGAACCACCAAGAGGTGAGCCGAAGGGGGAGCCGCATGAGCGTCTTGCGGAACGTTGGCATGGGACTGGTCGTGACCGGGCTAGTGGTCGCCGGCTGCTCCGTTTCACCCGAGCAGACCTTCGACGCCAGCAAGCGGCCGCGCATCACGGCCCTTCAGGTGCCGACCAACCGGGTCGCCCCGGGCGGCGTGGTCAACCTGCACGTGACGGCCCAGAGCCCCGACGATTCCAAGTTGACCTACCGCTGGGAGGCCACGGCGGGGACGCTCTCGGACGGCAGCGTGCCCAGCCCCGTGTGGACCGCCCCCACCAACGGCTTCGGTCAGACGGGGATGGTGACCATCACGGCCCGCGTCATCGACGACAAGGGGCGCCAGGACGCCCAGCAGGCGCAGATCGCCATCGACTCCCACTAACCGATGAGCCGCGGAGCGGCCGCACAGAGGAGCTCCCATGACCCTCGACGGCAAGACGATCGCGGTCCTGGGGACCGCCGCGCATGGAGATCGGGCGCTGGAGGCCCTTCGCTCCGGGCTGTGCCGGGAGGGGGCGGAGGTCTACGTGATCGGTCCCTCTGAGGGGGAAGCGGAGACCGCGGACATGCGCCCCGGCGAGGCGAGCGAGACGTGGTTCGATGCGCTGGTGATTCCGAACGGGCCCTACGTGTCGCGGTTCGTCGCGGACGAGGCGGCCCTGGAGTTCGTGACCCAGTTCGAGATCGATGCCAAGCCCATGGCGGCCGTCGGCCGCGGGGTCTTGGTCCTGGTGGCCGCAGAGTTGGTCGCCGGGCGACGCATCGCCACGGAGGCGGCCATTCGCGAGCAGGTTGAGGAGGAAGGCGGGCGCGTCTCGGATGAGCCCCTCGTCGAGGACGAGATGTGGATCACCGTTCAGAGCGACGATTGCCTCGAGGACCTGCTCGGACGCCTGGTGGCCTCCGTGCGGAGGATCCACCTGGCGGCGCGGGACGCTTCCGGCCCGCTGAACAGCTAGCTACCTAGTAGCCGCGGGGCATGCGGATGCCGAACTTGTCGCGCGAGCGCGCGTCCTGCTCGGCTTCCATGGCCTGGAACTCGCGGATGTGGTCCAGGATGCGAACGCGGATGAAGTCCGTCACGTCCTCGACCTTGCTCTTGTCGGATTCTTCGTCCAGGTCGTGCTCGCGGAGGTACATGGCCTTGAAGTAAGCCTGCGCCAGTTCCTGACGGTTGGTCCAGGGGTCCATCCCCTTGCGGGTCAAGGAGTCGCGCAGGGTGGCGTAGCTGCCGCGCGTCGAGAGCCAGAGGTTCTCCATCAGGTCCATGAGATCCTGGGGCGAGACCTCCTCGAGCGGATCGCCGTACTTCTCGAGGTACTGCTCCTTGATGCCAGGATCCTGAAATTTGGCGATTGCGCGATGATTCAAAGCTGCCTCCAGTCTGAAATTGGAATGCTAATGCATTCGGGGGCCGGGGGGTAGGCGGCGGAGGATCTCCGCCTCATGGGTCGTGAGCTCGTCCAGGCGAGCGGCCACCTCCGACTTCGGCAGGTGGTGCCCGGCGAGGTTCACGAACAACTGATGATGGCCCGCCTCCGAGAACGAGAGCTCATGATAGAGCGTCTGCAGCTCCGGATCGGGCAAGTGCCTGGCCAGGAGGACGAAGCGTTCGCAGCTCCGAGCCTCGACCAGGCTGAGCACGAGCAGGCGATCGACGAGGTGCTCCGCACCGTTCTGGCGGCACAGCGCGAGCAGTTCCTTGACGTAGCGATCGCTCTCGATGCGTCCCAAGGGGATGTCGCGGGCCTCGAGGATGGCGTAGAGCCGGGCGAAGTGCTCCAGCTCTTCCTGGGCCAGGTGGAGCATGCTGCGGACCAGCACCCGATCGTCGGGATACCGGGCGATGAGGCTCATGGCGGTGGCCGCGGCCTTCTTCTCGCAGTGCGCGTGGTCCGCCAAGAGCTGCTCGGTATGCCGTAGGACCTGCTCGAGCCACCGCTCGTCGGTGGGGGCCTTGAGGCAGGTCATGGGCGGGCATTCTTGCGTGGCCAGGCTCATCATGGTTACTCCTGCCGTCATTATAAGGCATGGCGGGCGTCACGCGCGCACCGGTAGCGAAACTTCACATCCAAAAACCCGGCTTTCCGGGGTAACATGGCCCCCAAGACGTCGAAGGAGACCGCCCCATGATCCGCCACATCGTCGGCTTCCGATTCAAGCCTGACACGACCCCCGAGCAGGTCACATGCTTCCTGGCCGCCTTCCGGGCCCTTGCCGAAGAGATCCCCGAGATCCGGACCCTCTCGGTCTGCCCCAACCTGACGGATCGGGACCCGAGCGTCTCGTACGTCCTGAACGCCACCTTCGACGACATGCATGCCGTGGGGCGCTACCTGCAGCACCCCGCCCATGTCGAGGCGCTCGCGACCTATCTCACGCCGATCATGGAGCACCGCGTCATCCTCGACATCGAGGAGTAGACGGCGGCGATGCCGGTACTGCTTGATGCTTCGCGGGTTATCCGGCCTCGTGCTATAGTGTTAAGCGACGGGGAGTAGCTATCGGCCGTCCCAAACGGCCCCGGATCCCCTCCCGACGAGCTCGCCAGGCCGCCGAACGAACGGCCGTGCCGGCTGGAGCTGATCACAAAGGAGTGGCAACGACTTTTGCCAGAAATCATGACGTTTGATGACTTCGATCTGCCGCCCGGAATCCTCGACGGGGTTCGCACCATGGGGTTCACCAAGCCGACCCCGGTCCAAGCGGCGGCCATTCCCGAGGTCCTGAAGGGCAAGGACCTGCTGGTCCAGGCCAAGACCGGTTCCGGTAAGACCCTCGCCTTCGGACTTCCGATCCTCGCCAACCTCGACCCCACCAACCCGGACACCCAGGTCCTCATCATCACGCCTACGCGCGAGCTGGCCATCCAGGTCGCCGAGGAGATCAACAAGATCGGCGGACACCTGGGCGTGCTGGTGGCCGCCATCTACGGCGGGATCAAGATGGACACCCAGATGACGGACCTCGCGTGGGCCTCGGTCATCGTCGGAACCCCGGGACGCCTGCGCGACCACATTTCCCGCGGGAACCTCAACCTCAACAGCTGCAAGACCGTCGTACTGGACGAGGCGGATGAGATGCTCGACATGGGCTTCAAGGACGACCTGGAGTTCCTGCTGGACGCCGTTCCCCAGCCCCGGACCACGCTGCTGTTCTCCGCCACCTTCCCCAAGGTCATCGAGAACATCGCGCGCAAGTACATGCGCAACGCCGAGAAGATCGCCGTCAGCAGCGGCCTGACCACCCCCACGGACATCACGCACCGCTTCGTGCGGGTCAGCGAGTCCAACCGCATCGACGCCCTCATCACCATCTTGCAGAAGGAGCCGCCCGAGATGGCGTTCGTCTTCTGCAAGCGCAAGAGCGAGACGTCGAGCGTCGCCCGCAAGCTCAAGGCGGCGGGCGTCAGGGCCGGCTTCCTCAACGGCGACATGAACCAGGCCCAGCGCAACGCGACCATGGACCAGTTCAAGCGGCGCGAGATCAACATCCTGGTCGCCACCGACGTGGCGGCCCGCGGCCTGGACATCAACGGCATCTCGCACGTCTTCAACCTGACGGTCCCGCAGGACACCGAGACCTACGTCCACCGCTCGGGCCGCACGGGCCGCGCGGGCAAGAAGGGCGTCTGCATCACGCTCGTCACGCAGGAAGAAGACCGCTCGTTCGCCAAGATCCAGCAGGACCTGGCCGATAGCGCCCGCAAGCAGGCGGAGGCCGCCCGCAAGCAGGGCGAACCCGCCCCTCAGGCGGAACGCAAGGCGCCTGCGGCGCGTCCCCCGGTCGAGCGCAAGCCCGAGGCGGCGCGTCCGGCCCGCGAGGAGCGGCGCCCCGAACCCGCTCGCGAGGAGCGTCGCCCGGAGGCCGCCCGGGACGTGCGGCGCCCCGAGTCTCAGCGCCAGCAGGGCGCGGAGCCCCGGGAGCGCGGTCGGCGCAGTGAGGCTCCCCGTCAGCAGGAGCAACGCCCGGCCCGCCCCAAGGTCTCGGCCGACGCCATCCTGCAGGCGGCGAACGGTCAGGCGGATGCCTACCGCGCCATCGCCCAGGAGTTGCTGCGGCAGACCGACGCGGAGCGCCTCGTCGCGGCCCTATTGAGCCAGTCGTCGACCGGTCGCCGGCTGCTCGACCAGCAACCCGCGGACGCCGAGGGTAAGGACGACGCCAGCGAGCGCCGCTCGTCGCGTAACCGGTACGGCAATCGCCGCCTGATGCGCAAGCCGTCCCAGGTCGTCTACAGCGAGTAACACCGACCTTTCGAGGGCCCGCTCAAATGAGCGGGCCCTCGATCGTTTGGGCTCAACGCCCGCCTTCCTGGATCAGATCCCCCTCGATGGTGATGGTCTGGGTGTGGGGCACGAGGGCCATGCCGACGAGCGGCCCCACCGCGGCTAACCCCACCAGCGAGAGCAGGGTGGTCGCGGCCACGCCGCCGCCCACCCAGATCAGGCCATCCATGGGCGCCATCGCGGACTGGATCTGGAGGTTCACTGCGCGGCGCTGGCCAGCCTCCTGGCGGATCACCTGCGCGAGATCCAGGCTGGAAAGGGGCAAGAGGCCCCAGAAGAGATACGAGACCTTCCGCTTGGTGACGAAGTGGCGGCCCTCGATCCCCGTGGAGACGGAGGTCATGCTCGCGGCGTCATCGGGAAGCGAGCTCGCGTTGTAGCGGATGCCGTAGCACCCGGTGAGCGAGCCGACAAGAACGGCTACCACCGCCGTCTTGGCCAGGTTGCCCATTTGCGCCCTCCTTGGAGCCATGTCCCGGTCCGGATCTTAGCTTAGCATCAGGCCCATGGAGCGGGCGGAGGACCGAAAGGTTGCCAAAACATTAACTCTTGCCGCCGAATCGTCACGGCGCTAGTAAACTCGATCGCCTTGCGGTATAAGAGGGGTGGCCCGAATGGCCCACCTGCCACCCCCCTATCATCCGATGAGGACTCCATGAACACCGTCACCCGTATTGGGCTTTCCGCCCTGATCGGCGCGATCGCATTCACCTCCGTCGCCACCCCCTCCGCCCTGGCCGCCCAGAAGTCCAAGAACTTCGAGGCCCGCGGCATCTACCTGACCGCGACCTCCATGCAGATTGATCGCTTCTACAAGCTGGTCGACGGGCTCAAGAAGTCCGGTGGCAACACCGTCGTCTTCGACGGCAAGAACGAGGACGGCATCGTGTCGTACCCGACGAACGTCCCCCTCGCCAAGGAGATCGGCGCCTCCAAGGAGGGGCCGCTGCGCGACATCAAGAAGCGCGTGGACTACCTCAAGGCCAACGGCATCCACGTCGTGAGCCGCATTTGCCTGTTCCATGACCCGATCCTCGCCAAGAAGCGCCCGGATCTGGCCCTCAAGACCAAGTCGGGCGGCCTCTTCCTCGAGAAGGGCAAGCCGGCATGGTCCAACCCCAACCTGCCCGCGGTCCAGCAGTACAACCTGGACCTCGCCAAGGAGCTCCTCGCCCTCGGCGTGGACGAGATCCAGTTCGACTACATCCGCTACCCGGCCCAGGGCAAGGTCAAGGAGATCGCCTACGGCTTCGATCCCGAGAAGACCCCCAAGCACACGGTCATCACGGGCTTCCTCAAGCGCGCCTCCAACGAGGTCCATGCGGCCGGCAAGCTCGTCAGCATTGACGTTTACGGCGTCATCGCCTGGCAGCAGAACATCGACGAGCGGATCACGGGCCAGCGCGTCCAGGATCTGGCGAAGCACACCGACTTCATCTGCCCGATGGTGTACCCGTCGCACTTCGGCCCCGGCTTCGACAAGTACAAGAACCCGGCAAACGAGCCCTACTACTTCGTCGGCAGCGGCGTGAAGCGTCTTGCCAAGGTCACGGAGGGCTCGGGCGTCACGATCCGTCCCTGGCTCCAGGCCTTCCCCTGGCGCGTCTCCAACTTCGGCCCCCACTACGTCACCACCCAGATGAAGGCGGCCCGTGACGAGAAGGCTGTCGGCTACATGATGTGGAACGCCAGCAACAAGTACGAGGCGGCCTACAGCGGCATGAAGCGCTTCTACGGCAACTAGGCGTCAGCCACCAACCTAAGCAGAGAGGGCTTCCCGAATCGGGAAGCCCTCTCTGCTTAGGTTGTGCTCGTAGACCCAATCCTGGACCCCCGCTTTCGCGAGGGTGACGGGAGCGCCAACTCAGGTCTACTTGTGAGTACGTTTCGAGCGTTAGTGACCGGTCCGTCACCCTCGCGAATGCGGGGGTCCAGGACCGTGCCCTCCGGACGTGCGGGCAGCCCCTAGGAAATGGCCGTCTTCTCCGCCCCCCGGGCCAGGATCCGCAGGGCGATGGACTGGAGGTTCTCCTCTGTCAGCTCGGCCAGGCACACGAGCTCGTCACCGTCGACGTAGCCCGGGTTCTTCGCGTGGAAGAAGCGCGTGTGCGGGTGGTTCAGCCGCAGCTCGCTGACCTCCGCCAGGTCGTGGTTTAAGCGGTCCTTGGAGCCGTCGAAGCGCAGGATCCCGCGCTCCCGGTCGTAGTGTCCGGGGAACTTGAGGTCCGCGAGCGTCGCCATGAGCTCCGCCTCGAACTCCGGCGTTTCGCGATCGTAGCGCGGATAGAAGTCCTTGAAGTACACCGGCAGGAACTTGTAAGTCCGGTAGCCCTTCGAGATGAGGAACCAGTAGAACTTCGTGCCGCGATAGGAGTGGATCAGGGAGAAGATGAACTTCCCCCAGACGCTCGCCAGCTCGGTCTCGCCCCAGTACTCCCGGTGCACGATGGTGTCGCCCGAGAAGACGGCCTTGATGGGCTCGCCCGCGACCACCGCGTCCAGCAGCATGAGCGTCGAGAAGCCCTGGATCTCTCCGAGGACGCGATCGCGCAGCAGCACCACCCAGCGCTTCTCGGAGAGGTCCGATTCGAAGGTGTCGCGCGCCACGTTGTCGAAGTGCGCGGCCATCAGCTCGTACATGCGGTCGCGCTGGGTTTCGGTGAGCTCTTTCGGGGTGGTGACGCTGCCAATCAATCTCAAGGGAAGGGTCCTTTCCGGACGCGGGGATTAGAAGCCACTAATCATGCTCTACCCAAATTCAAAATAGGTGTCACGAGCGCTTTCCATGCGATCGAACGTCGGCTGATCGTGAGATGCGGCGCGGAGCACGGAACGTACGGTCGCCATGTGAGTTAACACCTGCTTAAATTTCGACCATGCGCTGCAAGGACGAGCGGGCGGCGCCCGACAACGTCCTCGGGAAGAAAGGGGGAGTTCCGCATGTCGATCGGAAGCGCACAAGCCGGAAGGAGCCTCGCCGACCGCTTCGGTCGTGCGATGAACGAGCTCTCCGAGCGCTTGGCGGGTTCCGAGCGGCGCTTCCGCTATGGCGGTGAGGGTATCACCCGCCTGCCCACCCTCGCCAAGGATTCCCTGCGCCTCTCGTCCAACCTCGAAGCCAAGCTCAAGGACGTGCGAGTCTACCTCGTTCCGGGGATCGTCTGGCCCGGCGTGGCCGAGCAGGGTGCTGCCTGGCTCAAGCCCTGGGCCTCCATGCTCGAGAAGGCAGGCGTCGGCCGTGCCGTCCCTGTTCCCTATGCCTCCAAGTCCGGCCTCGCCGCCCTCCTGCAGCCCTTCACGGACCCCATCACCCACAAGAGCGAGCGCCGCATCATGCAGGGCATCGCTTCCGACCTCCAGGCAGCACCCTTGCGCCGGGGCGAGCGAGTCTTCCTGCTGGGCCACAGCTACGGCTCCAAGATGGGCGGCGAGGTCGCCGAGCAGCTGAAGCGTCAGGGCGTCCCGGTGGAGGGCATGATCATGCTCGAGACGCACCTGCCCGACATGGGGCAGTTCGTGAAAAAGGCGCCCGCCCTCGAGCGCGTCCTCGAGGTCGAGAACGACGCCGTCACCAAGCTTGCCGTCCCCGCGGGCACGTCCCACCGAAAGGTCGTGATGCCCGACCTGAGCCACATGGACATGGTGCTCAATCCGTCCCGCCGCCTCATCGACCGCGTGCTGAGGGAGCTGGCGGGATCTTAGGAGCCCCCGCGGGGTAAATAGGAAGCATGTTCCTGTCCTCCCGCATGCGTCTTGCCAACGAGTTGGTTCGCCTCAGCGGCCGTCATGCCGCTCATCGCTTCCACTCGTCCCTCGCTCGCCCCCGCGATCGCCAAGCGGCCCTCTTGAAGGTCCTGCTGCGGGCCAACGCCGACTCCCGCTATGGCCGCCAGTACCACTTCGACCGGATCCGGTCCTTCGAAGACTTCCAGGCTGCTGTTCCGATCGTGGACTACGAAGCGCTGCAGCCTTGGATCGACGCCATCCGCCAGGGGGAGCATGGGGTGCTCACTGCCGAGCCCGTCCTCATGATGGAAAAGTCGGGGGGCTCGACGGCCGCCTCCAAGTACATCCCCTTCACGGCCTCCCTGCGGCGGGAGTTCCAGCAGGCGACCTCCGTCTGGCTCGCGGATCTGCAGGAGCAGCGACCCCGACTGCGCGAACTGGCCGCTTACTGGTCGATCTCGTCCGGCTCCGGGCAGCGCGAGGTCACGCCCGGCGGGCTGCGAGTCGGCTTCGAAGACGACAGCGAGTACTTCGGTCCCGTCGATCGCTGGGTCCTCAAGCAGCTCATGATGGTCCCACCCGAGGTCCGGCACCTGCCGGACATGGAGCTGAACCGCTACGTCACGCTCCGGCATCTCCTGAACGGCGATCGCCTGGGCTTCATCTCGGTCTGGAACCCTAGCTTCCTGACGCTCTTGCTCGGGGCCTTCGATCGCCATGCGGATCGCTTGATCCACGACCTGTCCCGCGGCACCCTGACCCCGCCAACGCCCGTGGAGGCAGGGCTTCAGGCGGCGTTGGAGCGGGGACTGACCCCGCAGCCGGCCCTGGCCCGGCGCTTGAGCTCCCGCGTGAAGGCAGGAGAGCCCGTCCTCGGCACCGACCTATGGCCGAACCTCCAGCTCGTGAGCTGCTGGACGAGTGGGGTGGCCGCCCGCTTCCTGCCCGAGCTGCGGCGACGCTTTCCGGGCGTAGAAATTCAGGGCAAGGGGCTGCTCGCCACCGAGGGCGTCGTCTCCTTTCCGCTCCTGGACCATCCCGGCGCCGTCCTTGCCGTCGACTCGCACGTGCTGGAGTTCGTCCCCCTCGGATCCCCCGCTGCCCGCCCCCTCTTGGTGGATGAGCTCACGGTGGGCGATCGCTATTCCGTCCTCCTGACCACCGGCGGCGGGCTGTATCGCTACGCCATGCACGATGCCATCCGGGTGGTCGGGCGCGTGGCGGCCACTCCGCTCGTCGAGTTCGTCGGCAAAACCGGCAAGGTCTCGGACGTGGTCGGCGAGAAGCTCAACGAGCTGCGAGTCGGAGCCTTGATCGAGCAGATCCTCGCGGACCTGCAGGTGGACTGCCGCTTCGCCATGCTGGCGCCAGAATGGGGCGAGCCGCCCTACTACGCCCTCTTCCTGGATTGCCCGGACCTTCGGGACGACGAGCTCCTGGCTGTGGCCCAGAACCTGGAGGCGCGCCTGCGCGAAAGCCACCATTACGCCTACGCCCGCGACCTCGGGCAGCTGGGCGCTCTGCGTCCGGTGCGCGTCGACGCGGGGGCCGTGGGGCGCTACCACGCAGGCTGCGAGGCACTCGGGCAGCGCCCGGGCGATATCAAGCCCACCTACCTCCATGCCGCCTTCGGCTGGACCGAACGGTTCCAGGCCCCTCCCGCCTTGCAGGAGACGACATGACCGACGCCGCGTCCCGATCCCTCGCGCGCCCCCGGTGGGCCGGCCCCGACGACGATGCCGCGCTGGTCGACCTCGTCCGCGCCTGCCCCATGTCGGGCAGCGTCCGCATGTACTTCGACCGGGCCCCGAGCTTCTTCACCCTCAGCGCCCTGCAAGGCGACGGCGCCCATGTCTGCGTGCTCGACGACCGACAGCCCGGGCGCCTGAGCGCTGCGGCGGCTCTCGCGTCCTTTCCCGAGGTCTACGTGGATGGGGTGCCGCGCGAGGTCTTCTACGCCTGCGATTTGCGCGTCCACCCGGAAAGCCGCGGCGGTCGCCAGGTGAAACGGCTCTACGACTTCCTGACCGACTGGGGTGTGAACCGGGGGTGGGACCTCGGCGTCACGACGATCATGAAGGACAACGCGGCCATGGCGGGCGTCCTGCAGGGCAAGGGCTCGCTCCTGCCCTACCACCACGTTACGACCCTGCGCAACTTCACGGTGCAGTTCCTGTTCCGCAAGCGACCGCCGCGGGGCATCACCGTCCGCCGGGCGACCGAAGCGGACGTCCCCCAGATGATCGCCTGCTGGAACCGCGTGCAGTCGGGCAAGCAGTTCGCCCCGGTCTGGAGCGAGGCCTCCTTCCGGCAACAGCTCGAGCGATCGCCCGGCCTTAGCCTCGAACGCTACTACCTGGCGTTCCGGGACGGGAGGCTGGTGGGGCTGCTCGCCACCTGGGACCAGGAGGCGTTCAAGCGCATGGTCGTCCTGGGCTATGCTCCCGAGATGGCGCGCATGCGCCGCTGGTACAACCCGCTGTCCCGGCTGCTCGGGCTCGCACGGATGCCCGAGGCGGGCCAGGCCATGCCCTACTTCTACGCCACCCAGGTCTGTGCCGAGGAGGCCCGGGACCTGGAGGCCCTCCTCGTGGCCGTCTACAACGACCACAAGTCCCCGCGCTACCTGTTCATCAGCGCCATGCTCGACGTGCGCGATCCGCTCATCCAGGCTCTCGACGGCTTCATGACCCAGGCCGTGGACATCGAGTTCTTCGTCATGGATCCCCTGCAGCGCTGGGGGGGGCATCCTTTCAACGCCCGGCCGATCTACTTCGACCACTCGCTGGTCTGACGGCTCTCCCCGTCCGACGGAGCGATCCTCCCTGAATCCTCGGCCGTTTTGCCGTAGGAGGGAACCCTCCCTTGGTCGTAGCATGACCCTTGTCTGAACGGTTCGTTACCGAAGCGGAGGTTCCTCATGCCACGTCGACCCATCCTTGCCCTGGCGGCCGTCGCTGCCCTCTCGGGCTCGCTCACGGGGTGCTTCGGCCACCACAACGTGACCGGTCCCAATCCCACGCCGGAGTCCGCGACCATCGTCGACAGCGGTCCGATCGCGCCCATGTCGGCCGCGGAGACGCCGGTCCCGGATCTCTCCGGGGAACAGACCTGCAACCTGTAGGCGCGGCCGTCGCCTCGTCCCGGCCGACCCTCCGGACGGCCGGGAACGTAGGCTTTATGGGGCCACGCTGGCCGTGGCTTCCGGGCTGGCCGTAGCCACCGGGCTGGACTGCGGGCTCGGGGATCCATGATCGCCGGGTCCCTCGTCTGGAGCCTCGGGCTCCGGCCAGGCGATCGGGCCGTCGGGCGGCGGCCCGAACAGGACGACGATTTGACGCTTGTCGATGAAGACCACCCGGGCCGGGTCCGGGGCAGTCTGTCCGTCGACCAGGACCGTCGCCTTGCCGAGGGGAACGCCCCACAGCGTGAAGAGCTGGCCGAGCGTGAACTCCCGCGGTTCGTCGTACTCCACGTGGACGACGCCGGTGCCGCGGTGGGTGTGCACCGGGCTCACGGGGTCGTCGTACCGATTGAGGCCGATCTTCGCCGGCACGGGGACAGGCTCGCCGTTGTAGAAGATCCGCAGGCCGGCATGGATGTGGAAAGGCTGCTGGTGGGCGTTCGCGACGGTCGGCAAGCCCGCCATGGCGAGCCGCGTCTCCTGGTTGGGGGGGACCTTCCAGGGGGGCGGCGGCGGGAACTGGTTGGAGTTATCGGCGACCTTGGGGTCTGCCGTCGAGGGCAGCTTGGAGCGGGGGCAGCCCACCAGGGCGGTCGCCAGGCAGAGTCCGGCGATCGCAAGCAACCTTCCTCGGATCATGACAACGTACCTCGCTGCGTATCGGGGAACGATCGCCCCTATGCTCGCAGGAGCGACCGAGCGTCAAAATAGCCGCGCTGCCACCATTTCTTGTGCAAATCGATCAAGTATCCAGGGACATGGGCGCAGAGGCCGGCGAGTTGGTCGGGCGATCGCCGGGCATCCAGTTGTAGCGGCCGGCGAGCACCATGAGCCCCGGCACGAGCCACAGCCTCACCACCGTCGCATCGAGCACCACTCCGACGGCGAGGGCAACGCCAAGCATCTGGATGGGCAGCAACTCGGTCAGCGCGAAGCCGCCGAAGACGATGGCCATGATCACAGCCGCGCTGGTGATGACGCTGCCGCTCGCACCGACGCCCCGCACCACGGCCTCGGCGTTGGAAGCACCTGCCAGGTGGGCCTCGCGCATGCGCGAGATGAGGAAGACCTCGTAGTCCATGGACAGCCCGAAGACCACGCAGAAGACGACCATGGGGATGCCCGGGGCCATGGCGGCGACGGGGGCCTCGAGGCCGAGCAGGGCCGACCCCCACTCGGATCGGAAGAGGGCGACCGTGACGCCCAGGGCCGCTGCGACCGTCACGAGGTTCGCGAGCACGGCCTTGAGGGGAATGAGCCACGAGCGGGTCATGGCGAAGAGCATCAGGAGGGTGGCGGCGACCACCAGGAGCAGGATGCGCGGCATGGCGTCCCGGGCCGCGAGCGTCAGATCGCTCTGCAGTCCCGGCATGCCGCCCATCTGGATGCTTGCCGCCTGGAGCCCCGGAATGGCGGCGAGGTCCCGGCGCGCGAACTCCTCGCTGTAGCGGGTGGCGGCGTAGTTGGAGACCTCTTGCCGGAGGATGACCTGGAGGTAGGTGCGGCGTCCATCCCGACTTACGAGCCAGCGCCCCTCCTCGGGGAGGCGGGCCCGGAGCTGCTCGGGGCCCAGGACGCCTGCGCCCATGAGCAGTTCGGCAGCCCCCCGCTGGGGATCCGCGAGGGCGAGGACGTCCTGGACCCTGGGGTCCGCGCGTAGCTGAGCCGTCAGCCGGGTCAGTCCCGCGATCGCCTCCCGAGTAAGGACATGCTGCCCCTCCGGCAGCGTCAGCATCATGACGACCGGCCGGCTCGCCCCGCCCATCCCCTGGGCATCCAGGACTTCCAGCCCCTGGATGGCCTCCATGCGCGACGGGAACGTGCTGGCCTCCGGAAAGCCGAGGTCCAGTCGGGCGATGGGGGCGGCGAGCACCAGGAGGCCGGCGGTCGCGAGTATCACCGATCGCTTGGGGTGCGCGACGACCCAGCGGGCCCGGGCCTCCCACCAGGCGCGGTGGCGGTGGGTGCCGAGCCGCCTCGAGAGCCAGCGTGGGGAATCCAGGCGCCGCCCCATGCAGGCGGCGAGGGCCGGCAGGAGGGTGATGCCCGCGAGCGCAGAGCTCAGGGCCACCGCCGCGCCGCCGATGCCGATGCCGACCATGTCCTGGACCGGCACGCTCGCAAGCACCATGAGCCCGATGAGGACGGTGCCCGCCGAGCCCACGATGGCCGGGGCCGCATGCCGGATGGCCCGGCGCACTCCCGCCTGGGCGTCGGCGTCCGCCTCTTCGCGGATGCGGCTCACGACGAAGAGCGCATAGTCGATGCCCAGGCCCAGCCCCAGCATGGTCGCGATGTTGGCGGCATAGAGGGAGAGGGGCATAAGGGCTGCGATCAGGGAGACGACGCCGAGCGCAAGCAACACGGCGGCGGCTCCGCTCAGCAACGGTGCCGCCGCGGCCCCGAGGGCCCCGAACGCGATCAGGAGGGCCAGCAGAGTCAAGGGCAGCACCCGGCGCTCGCCCGCAGAGGATTGCTCCGCGCTGTGGGCCGCGAGGTCCACGTCGAAGGCGGGCTGGCCCGTGACGAGCAGCGAGGCCTCGGGATGGGCGGTCCCGACCTCGCGCACCACCCGGCGCAAGGGGGTGACCAGGCGCTCCGCGTCCTCGAGGCTTCCGGCATCCAGTCCCACCAGGAGGATGGCCGGTCGATCGGGGATCGTGGGCCAGGGCATCACGCGGGAGACGCCGGGCGTTCCCTCGAGGCGCCCGGTCAGGGTGCCAATCAGGGAGGGCTCGACGGGGCGATCGCCCGACCGCTGCACGACGACCAGCAAAAACTGGGCGAAGGGGGAGTCGAACTCCGTGGCGAGTGCCCGCTCCACGGCCTCGGAGTCGGAGCCGGGCACGCTCCCGATGCCGCCCTTGAGCCGATCCGAGAAGGCGGATGAGCTCGCGACGGCCAGGCCGAGCAGCACGGCCCAGACAACGAAGACCCGCCCCCAGTGGCGGGCGGACCAGTCACCGAGCCGCGAGCAGAGGGCCCAGAAGCCTCCGGAGCTGCGCGAGTCCAAGGCGTCGTCAGGAGGCCGAGATGGCCGTCTCGACGCGGGCCTCGGGGGCGGGGAAGGTGACGCGGCGACTGCCCTGGCCATCGATGTCGACGAGCGTCTGGGGATCCAGGTGCGCGATGGGGCTCCTCAGGATCTCGCGGTAGGCCTCGACGAAGGTGAGCTCGTTGTAGCGATCGCCGAAGTGCTCCTTGAGGGCCCGGCGGATCCGCGGGTAGTTCGCGGGGCCCGCCTTGGGGTAGAGGTGATGCTCGTTGTGGTGCGAGAACCGCACGTGGAAGAAGTCCGCCCAGGCCGGCACCCGGATCGTCAGGCTCAGGGCGAGCGGGTCCACGTGGTCCTCGAGGGCCGGGTTCAGCAAGTGGTTGGTGCAGATGTAGGCCAGACCGAGGGTGGTCCCCACGTAGTTCATGACCAAGAGGTAGACGGCCATCTCCCAGCGGAAGCCGCCCAGCGCCCACAAGGCGAGGTAGACGCCCAGGTTGAGGACGAAGGTCTCGGCCACGCCCATCCAGGCCTGCCAGCGCGGGATGCGCATGTCGAAGCGGCCGCGGGTCTGGAGGAGCGAGTTGAACAGCAGCTTCAGCTGGTAGACGAGGTTGACGAGCCAGAGGCCGAGAAAGGCGCTCGCCCGCGGATGCTTGCTGTTGGGGAAGAGCCACTCGCTCACGACCTTGCCGGGGTCCGTCTGGATCTCCTCGAAGGTGGGGCGGCCGTTGGGATCTTTGGGGCTGTTCAGGTACGCATGGTGCATGAAGTGCGCCTTGCGGTGGATGCTCGCGCAGATGGTGAGCGAGTAGATCCACGCGAAGGTCTCCCACAGGTAGGTCGCGACCTTGCTCCGGGTGGCCACGCCGTGGCCCAGCTCGTGGGACAAGAAGCCCAGGCACGCCACGCTGTGGCCCGTTAGGACGGCGACGGCGAGCACCTGCCAGAGGGGCCAGTGGCCGAGGTTGCGCGCGACCACGACGCTCGCGCCCGTGATGAAGGCGAAGTGGGCGATCGTGTGGACGAAGAGCGGCCAGTTGCTCTCGAACGACTCCGGCCGGACCAGCGGATCCGTCACGCGGCGATATTCGGCAATCTTCACGTTGCAGCCTCCCGTTCGCTTGCCTGTGTCGCTATTCTACCCCGATCCGGAACAGGGGATCAGATCCAGAAGCTGATCTTGCGCTCCTCGGGCGCGGGCTTCTCGCCCACGCCGCCCCTTTCCGCGTGCTCGCGCAGGGACTCGATGTACTCGTGGACCACGTCCGCCTCGGTGGACATGAACTTGGGGCCGTAGTGCTTGAGCCCGCGGGACTGGATGTCCATGATCACCACGTCCTGCTGGATGACCTGACGGGTGTACCACTGGAAGAAGGGCTTCAGGAGCTTGGTGAGGGCTCCGAAGCGGAAGGCGATCGCCGTGTAGACCATCGACTCGTACTCGGAGACGGGGGTGATCTGCGAGGAGATGACGAAGTGGCGCTCGCTCCCCCAGCTGTAGTCCACGCGGGTGACGTTCGGCATGTAGAACCGGTCGAAGTGGGTCATGGGCAGCCGATCCGGGTTGAGGGCCCAGTCCGCGAAGCCGATGTCGTCCTTGTGCAGATACTCGATCTCGACCATGGAGTCGGTGCGGCGGCACATGGCCTCGCCGTTTTGCCGCTTCTGGTTGCGGAACCACTTGGAGTGCACGAAGACCGTGTGCGGTACGTCCATGAAGTTCTCGGCCAGGTTCGTCACGTTGTTCTTGAAGGGCGTGATCATGTAGTACGAGTCCCAGCCATCGCCCTTGTAGAAGGGCATGCGGAAGGGCTCGTTCTTGATGTCGTCTGGATCCCCCATGTAGACCCAGACCAGGCCGTCGCGCTCCATGGTCGCGAAGCGCTCGACGGTCTTGTCCTCGCGGACGAAGGTCTCGGGACCCTCCGAGGGAATGTTCACGCACTGGCCCTGGGAGTTGTAGGTCCAGCCGTGATAGGGGCAGCCGATGCAGCCGTCGAACACGTCTCCCTCGGACAACAGGGCATTGCGGTGCAGGCAACGGTCGAGGAGCGCCACGGGCTTACCGTCCTGGTCGCGGTAGACCGCGATCATCTCGTTCATAATCGTGCGTCCGAGCGGCTTGTCCTTGCCGAGCTCGGCGGACGTGCAGGCAGCGTACCAGTTTTCATGCAGGGTGCCGGAGGTGTGGCGCATCGTGACATAGCCTCGGTGGTGCAGAAGGGGCGTTTCCGTGGTTTCATACCCGCTTCGGACCCGCGCGCAACCCGCCGAGGGGAGCGCGCGCCATCCGGGTAAAAAGGGAGAGGCGTCGACCCCAGGGAGTACGAGATGGCAACCCTTCAACTCACGCAGGCCTCATCGACCACGCCGGACTCCGCCTCGGGCTACTGGATCTTCGGCCGTCGGACGGATCTCGGCTGGTTCGTGCTCTCGCTGGCCGTGCCGCTGCTCCTGTACCTCCCTATCTACTGGCTGGTCGGATCCGCGAGCGTCTGGCCCCTCTACCTCGTCTACGTGGCCTGCTTCGCGACCCCCCATCTCTGGCTGACCTGGGCCGTGACGCTGCCTCAGAGCGCACGCGGGCTCTATACCTGGCAGACGTTCGGCATCTCGTTCGCCGTCACCGGCGCCATGATGGCGGCCGTTCCGCTCACGCAGGCCTTCGGCGGCTGGGACCTGTTCTTCACGGCCGTCACCATGTACGGCGTCTACCACATCTTCAAGCAGCACCTCGGCATTCTGAAGATCTACGACGCCAAGTACGCGCAGGTGCACGGGGATGCGAGCGTCTTCCGGGACCTCTTGCCCTTCCACCGGCTGTGCACGCTGACCTTCGCGCTGCCCGTCTTCTACGTCTGGCAGATGCCGCCCATCGAGGTGGTGGTCGGGATCCAGACCTTCACGCTGCTCACGCCCCAGATGCCGAGCTGGCTGCTATTGCCCTACCTCGCGGCCATGGGCGTCTTCCTGGCGCAGACCGTCCACGTCCTGCTGCGGCGCCACCAGGAGCAGAAGCCCTTTCCCCAGGGCCACGTGGCGCTCGCGCTGGCGGCGGCCGTGTCCTACGGCGTCGCCTTCGGCCTCGTGCCGACCAAGGACTACCTGCTGACGCTCGCCATCTTCATCACTTACCACGACCTCCAGTACTGGGGCTTCGTGTGGAACTTCCACCGGGGGCGCAGCGGTGCCTTCGCCGCCGCGGGCCGTCCGCTCGCCTTCCTGGACCGGCTCGCCCGGGACAACCGGGTCTGGAGCTACTTCGGCGTGGCCTTCCTCTATTCCGTGGTCGTCATCCTGACGCTCGCCGTCTCCCCACCGACCGTCGCCATCGCCCTGGTGGTCTTCTACAACGTCATCCACTACGTCATGGACGGCTACGTCTGGAAGCGGAAGCACAACCCGTCCCTGTCCGAGCACCTCGGCCTGCGCTAGCCCGCCACAAATCGTTACGACCGTCCGCCAACGGCACGTCAGGTTTTCCCATAACCTGGGTATAACCTAAGCATAAACTCTCCTTTGATCGAGGGGGCGGGCATGGCGGGCAGACCGAACAACCGGGTCCTGGGAGCGCTCCTGGCGGCGCTCGCCCTGAGCGTGGCCGCCTGCGGGGCCACGGACGTCCCCCTCGCGCCGGACTTCCCGGAACCCGTGCCCAGCGATCAGCCTCCGACCGCCCCGACCGATGCCGACACCCGCACCATCCTGGCCACCGTTGCCCAGGCCGTCGCTCAGACCCGTACCTGGCGGGCGACCGCGCACAGCGAGGTGATCGGGCCGGACGGATCACGGGACTTCAACGTCTCGCGCATCACCTACCAGCGGCCCGGCATGGCGGCGGCGACCATCCTGGACGCCCGCGAGAAGCGCAAGATCGGCACCCGGCTCGTCTTCGACGGGGCGAAGAGCGTGGCGCTCAAGACCTACTTCTTCGGGTTCCTGCCGATCAAGGTGACGCTCGACGTGAACGACGGGCGCCTGCTCGACTCCTACAAGCGATCGCTCAAGGACACGAGCACCGAGCAGTTCGTCGGCGTGCTCCTGCATCCCGAGGCGCAGGTAAAGCGGATCGGGCGCTACATGATGGACGACGAGCCGGTGGAGCTCATGGACGTGCGATCGCCCGCGAGCTGGAAGGAGCTGAGCCGGGAGGTCATCGGCGTCTCGCATCGGTTGCTGATCCCGGTCTACCGCGACTGCTACGACGCGAAGAATGCACGCATCTTCCACCTGGAGCTGAAGGGGATGCGCACGAACTTTCCGGTGACCAAGAAGGACTTCAGCCTCGACTGACCCTGGGAGCGCCGGCGTCCTCGCCGGCATGGCGTTCCCTGCCGCTAGTAGACGAACGGCACCAGCTTCCACGTTCGGCGCGAGTAGTCCTCGAAGACTACCCCGAACGACTGCCGCAACACGGCCTCCTCGACCCGGATCCGGTAGATGAGCGCCGCCCCCTGCGTGAGGATGAAGCCGAGGCTCGCGAGGGGGTTGGCGAACACGAGCCCGACGCCCAGCCCGAACAGGAGCACCCCGGTGTAACCCGGATGCCGCAGCAGCCGGAAGGGCCCGTGCTGGATCAGCCGCTGGTCCGACTGGATCATGACCGCGCTCGTGAAAAAGCGACCCAGCGTCAGGATCGCCCAGTACCGCAGCGCGGTACCGAGTACCGCGATCGCGAGCCCCACCACCGAGAGCTCCGCCGCGTGCCAGGTCACGGTCCCCACGCGCAACGCGGCCAACAGGGGGATGGCCGCCAGGTTGAAGAGCATCGCAAGCCCGATGGCCTCGCTGGACTTGCCGTCCTCCCGGCTCCGGATGCCGCCTTTAAGGCGGTACAGCACCTCGCTCGCGGCCCACACGAGGATGAGCAGGCTCAAGGCCCGAGCCGCCCAGGGCTCGGGCGTCCAGTCGATGGGGATGAGGCTGAGGGCAAAGGGCATCGCTAGGCTCCGGGGACCGGGTCGAGGCAGCGTTCGCTGTCGGCGAAGCGTCGGGGCTCCGTGCAAGGGCCACCGGGCCAAGCAGCTTGCCCCACGTGGTGGCCAATGTCATAATACCCGCCATGGCTGCCAGCACACCATCTCCCCGGATCCACGGCCCCATCCCGCTTCTGGCGCTCGGGATCCTGTACGCGACGGGCGTCGCCTACTTCTTCCACCAGAACCAGCCGGATAGGCTGGGCGGTCCCATCACCATGGAGAACGCCCTCTGGCTCACCTACGCGCTGGCGACGTGGTTCATGCTGCCGTGCGCCTTCTGGCTCAATCGGCGCGTCCCGCCGGTGCTGCGACGCCTGTACGGCCTGTTCTTCCTGGGCTTCATGATCCGGGGCGTGGGCGAACTCTACCTCATGTACGGCCCCAAGGCCTGGGTCCCCCCCATCGGCATCGGCCATGACCTCGTCATGATCCTCATGCTCCTGGGCCTGCGCTGGCGCTGGCGCGAAGAGCTCGCGGCCCTGACGAACCCCGTCCACCGGCGCATGCACTGGTTCCTGAACGTCATGATGGTGGCCCTCGGGTGCGAGATGCTATTCGCCTGGATGTTCTACGTCGCGGTCGAGTTCCGGACGGACTTCCTGTGGTTCGCGGACAACAGCCCGCGCTTCGCCACCCTGACCCCCCTGATGCGCACGGCGGTCATCGGGGTGCACCTGGACCTGGTCCTCATGCTTCTGACCTTCTACTGGCCGAAAGCTCTCGCCAAGCTCCGCTTCAAGGCTCCTGCGGCGTAGGGCGGACCCACACGTACCCCGCCGCTTCCTTGACCTCGAAGCGCGCCACCATGGCCTTCGGCGCGGTGGGCTCGACGTTGGAGGGGATGTGCGTGCAGCGGCCGTCCCCGTCGAACTCCCAGCCGTGGTAGCAGCAGACGATGCGCCCGCGGCAGACCGATCCGAGGGAGAGCGGGACGCCCCGGTGGGGGCAGCGGTCAAGCAGCGCCCACGGCATGCCGCCGTCCCCCCGGAACAGAACCACCGGCCATTCGCCGATCTGCACGCTCAGGGGCTTCTTGCCCTTGAGGTCGGCCCGGGGACAGGCCTGGATCCAGCCGTCCATGCTACGACACCCGCATCCGGATGGACCGGCTCTCGCCCGGGCCCGGGTCCCAGCCGCCGTCGGCCGCGGCCGCGAGGACGCGGCGCATGAGCAGGGTGTAGGCGTCCGCCTCGCAGTGCCGCTCGCCGATGGCAGGACCGGCGTCGAGCGCTGCCTGCTGGGCCTCGACGATCACGACGTCCTGGCGGTGCACCAGCAGGGAGCCATGCACGAAGCGCGGCGTGCGGCCCTCCCAGGGCAGGGCTCGGCGGGCGAGGGCGACCTCCATCCGGCAGCTGCGGCGATCCTCGGGGACGTGGAGCACGACGATCTCCACCTCGAACGGCGTGCCCGGCAGGATCACGAGGCGGAGGCGGTCCGGCAGCATGAAGCTGTGGTGGAAGACCGTCAGCTTTCCGAGCTTGCCGACGACCTCGAGGCCTTCCGGCGTCGGCCGGTAGGTGGCCTCGAGGGGGGGTAAACCCTTGAGGTGCTTCAAGAGCCAGCTCGGCTGGGTGAAGGGGTGGGCGATCGCCCCGTGCGAGAAGTCCAGCGAGTTCTCGAGCACCCAGCGATAATCGGCCCGCACGCGGACCGTGCGCTGCGAGAAGGCATAACCCTGGCGGTGGAAGAGCCCGAGGGGCGCAGGCCGGCCGTTAGGCTCGCCGTCTCCGACGAATAGCCACACGTAGGCGTCCTGCTCGAGGATCGTCCCCTCCTCTGCCAGGATGCGTCCCTCCGCCCCCCGGGTGAGCGCCACCTCGCGGCCCGCCACCCGGAAGACCTCACGTTCGTTCGACAGACGGCCAACCGGGGACACGGCGTACCACTGGTTCCAGAGGCCGAGCGCCGGATCCCTCGCGAGCGTGGGCTCGGGGCTATTGCCGGAGGGTGCGGTAGCCATTGGTCGGAACGTTCCGGTAGGTCTCGGTCTTGCCGCCGTACCAGCGAACGGTCACCTCCACGGGCCCCTGGTGGGCGCCGAGCCCGAAATGCAGGCGCTGGTCCCCCTGGGCCGTGAAGCCGTTCATGACCTGGACTTCCTGCAGCTGCTCGACCTTCTTGCCGTGCTCGGAATAGGAGACGACCACCTGGGATCCCACCGCCTGGCGCGCGGTCGTCTTGCCGTCGCCCACGAGCGTGAGACCCAGCCAAGCCGTCCTGGGCTTGGTCGTGGCGCCGTAGAGCTCGTTGCGGTAGATCGAGACGGGGCCGTGCATGTTCGTGATGACGACGTCCAGGTCCCCGTCGTCGTCGAAGTCCGCCATGGCCACCCCGCGCGAGTTGTCCGGGTCGTCGGCGCCGACCAGCTTGGCCACGTCGACGAACTGGTTGATGTCGCGATCCCCCCGGTTCAGGTACACCCGGCGCGCCTCGTTGGGGTAGATGGTGCGGCCCCGGAGGTCGCCCCACATGTCCACGTAGGTGTGGATCTCGGGGCCGGACTGCATCAGCTTGTGGTTGACGTACCAGTAGTCCTTGCGGCCCTCCTTGATGAGGGGGTCGAGCCGGTCGTCGACCATGCCGTTGGCCTGCACGATGTCCGGCCAGCCGTCGTCGTTCAGGTCGCCAGCGGCCGCTCCCCAGCCAAAGCGGCGCTCGTTGAGGGCCCCGCGCTTGGTGGCCTCGTCCGTGAAGCTCGGACGGAAGGGGTCCTGGGTCGGGCGGGTCATCCAGAGCAGGCTGCCCTCGGCCTGCAGGGCCTGGTGGACGTCCGAGACGTACACGTCCAGGTAGCCGTTCCGATCGAAGTCCGCGAGCGTACTGTTCATGCCCTTGTAGGTGTCGCGGCCCACGTCGCCGAACATCTGGCCTTCCACCCGCTCGAAGCCCTTGCCCGCCTTGTTCAGGTACAGGTCGTCCGGCCCGAAGTCGGAGGCGAGGTAGAGGTCCGTCCAGCCGTCCTTGTTCAGGTCGCCCGTGCCGATGGCGAGCGTCCAGTGGGTCTCGGGCATGCCGATGGCCTTGACGTCCTGCTTCTCGAAGCGGCCGTTGCCGAGGTTGCGGTAGAGCGCGTTGAGGCCGCCGTTGTCGGCGTTGTGCCAGCCGTTGTGCATGAACTTGAACATGCGGCGATCGCCCGCGTACTCCGGCTGCGGCAGGTCGAAGAGGTTGAGCGGCGTCGGCTCCTTGTACTCCGGCAGATACGGCGTGACGGCGTTCGCGATCAGTAGATCGAGCTTGCCGTCTCGGTCGTAGTCGAAGAAGTTGCCGGCGAGGCTCGTCGTGTGCTCGTCGATGCCCGCCGAAACCGTGATCTCGCGGAACCCGGGATTGCCCGTCTGGGCCTTGAGGTTCTCGAACAGGCGGCTCTTGCCGTAGCCGAAGGCGATGAAGAGGTCCTGGTCGCCGTCGCTGTCGATGTCCGCGAAGCTCGCCGCCGAGGCGAGGCCGAACTTGACGGGGTTCCGGGCCACCGCGTCGAAGGCCGGCACGGACACGCGCTCGAACCGGAAGCCCCCCATGTTGCGGTACAGCGCGCAGCGATCCGCGGGACGCTTCAAGGGGTTCGTCAGGAAGAGGTCCACCCGGCCATCGCCGTCGTAGTCCCCGACGGCGACCGCATCCCCGACCGACAGGAGCCACTTGGCGACGTGCTGCAGACGCGGGTCCACCTCGTGGAAGACGTCGCCCATCTCGGTGTGGATGCCCGTCGCTTCGGGCGTCAGGCGCTGCAGGCCGAACCCCACGTCCGCGGGCTTGATCTGGGTGGCGAACACCGCCTGGTAACCACCGAGCATCCCGGCCCCGAGGCCGCCCACCACGCCCAAGGCGGCCAGCTTCTCACGGTTGAACAGGGAGGTGCGCAGGTGCTGCCAGGGGCCCGACCGGACGAACTCTCGGCCATGCAGGAACAGGAACTTGCCCACGGCCATGAGGAGGGCGGCGTAGAAGAAGGTGAAGACGCTCTCCTTGAAGTGCAGGTAGAGGTCCACCAGCGTCAGCGCGAAGGTGAAGGCCACCTGCCCCTTGGCCGTCTTGGGCGAGGTCTGGGGGTCGGTGAGCATGTAGAAGGTGAAGATGAAGAAGGGCGCCGAGGTCAGGGTGCCCAGGAAGAGGGTTTCGGGCGGCAGGTGGTGGCGCATCACCCAGGCTCGCAGCGCCGTCTGCAGCGTGTAGAACGCCAGGAACGAGATGATGAGGGGATTGCGCCCGATCCGGAAGACGAAGAGCACCAGCGCCGCCATGACGATGAAGATCGACATGGCCATGGTCCCGCCCCACTGGTAGGCGGGGGCCGTCGTGACGAGGTCGTTGGTGACGAGCAGCGACATGGCCACGCCGAACATGGACGGGTTGAAGACGTGCTTGCCCTTGAAGGTGAAGACGTACTTGGAGCCGATCGTCAGGAAGACGGGCACGAAGAGCAGCCAGTAGTTGTGGGAGTAGTTGAGCAGGAGCGAGATGGACGTGCAGCTGATGATGGCGCTGAGGGGAAAGACCTTCTCGCGCTTCAGCAGCCAGCGCAGGCCGACGTCCAGGAGCGCCCCGACGGCCGTGGTGAGCAGGATCTGGAAGGGGTTGCGGTTGAACCCGAGGAGCGTGCTGCCCAGGACGGCGTAAGTCAAGAGGATGATCGCGAAGGGCCAGCGGGGATCGCTGAGCTTGGGCCAGACCCAGCCGTTCTTGGGGGTGAGAGGGGGCGCCTGCTCCGCCGGAGCGGTCACTGCCGTGAGGTCCTGCATACGTCTCCTGACATGGGGGCGATCGACTCTGACATTGAAGCACGCCATTGCCTGCAATACAAGGCAATCAGGCGGTTTGGCGCTTGAGTCAGCGCGGCCGGGGGAAGCTCCGCTCGAACCAGAGGGGGATGAGCAGCTTCTCCTCGCCGGCACAGACGTCGCTGACGGCCTGGTAGAAGGGGTTGAAGCTCGGCAGGCGGAGCTTGAGACCGGGTGTCGGCGCGAGCTGGGCCTCGAGCACGTCCTTCTGAGGCGGGCAGGCGAAGACCTCGGTGCGATCGCCCGGGCCGTTGGTCAGCTCGAAGTGGCCGTAGCCGCGGCAGATGGCGGGGCGCACCGGATAGACCGAGCAACTGCCGTCCACGAGCAACGGACAGCTCACGGGCAGCTCCTCCTCGGTGACCCTGGGGCGATCGCCCGCGTCGATGGCCCGCTGGATGGCGTGCAGGTCCAGCAGGTACAGGTCGTATTGCGCGTAGAAGGCCTCGATCAGATCGTCGCGGCGCTCCTGGGGCCAGGTCAGCAGGTAATCGACGACGGGCTCCCACTCGGAGCGATACACCCGGATGAGCGCCCGGTGCATGCGGCAACACCGGCCGCAACCGGGGGCGCACAAGGAGGCCGGGTAGGCCTGCCGCAGGGCCGCGACCACGCGGTCCACCAGCACGTAGGCATTGCGCTCGTCCGCGCTCCGACCGACGTTGTCGACCCCGGCAAGGGCGGTCCGCACCTCCTGGAGGACCTCCGCGAGGTCTCCGATGGGAGGTAAATCGGCCGCCGCTTGATTTGCGAGCGCTGAAAAGTCGTCAGATTGCGCCATAGACTGGATCCTAGCAGCCGTGCGCCTTCGCGGCAAGGCGTCCGCGACATGTTTCCGCAATCTGCCCCGGAGCACGCAACCATTGCCGTTTACCGTCTATAAATAGATCGTTAATGCTTGGCCGTTTGGTGGAATAACTGAACGGTCCGTTGCTCGGTTCTTTAGGAAGAGGTCGCCGTGCCGAACACCTCCCGACAAGTCATGGCTTGAGCTGCATGCAGCGCCCATTTCCCGAGCCCGATCCCCGTGACCCCCTCGGCGACGCCCTGAGCGCCCCGAACGCCTTGGCGATGGACGCCCTCCACGTGCTGGCCGCGGCCATCGGCGCGGCGGGCGACGGCGCCATGCTCGTACGGGCGATCGCCCAGCACACGGCCCCTTTCCTTTCCTACGAGCGCGTGGTGCTTGCCATCAAGAGCGACGATCGGACCTATCGCCTCTGGCATGCCGATCGCGCGCTCGGCACGGTCGTCGTGCCCGAGCGCGCCACCGCCCTGCGCAAGGGCGTCCTCGGCTGGGTGTTCAACCAGGGTTCGGCCACCTTCACGCAGGACGTCGCCCACGACGGACACCACCCAGCGCTCGACCGCGACGGCACCTCTCGCGGCGGCCTGGCGCTGCCGCTCATGCACGGCGGTGAGGTGTTCGGCGTGCTCTGCTTCGAGGCCGGCGAGGGCGAGTCCATCGCGGACGCCGGCCTCTCCATCGCCCAGCTCGTCGCGGTCCAGGCGTCGACCGCCGCCCGCAGCGTCCAGCTCGCCGGCGAGCTCGGCATCGCCGACGAGATGATCTACACCCTGGCGACCGCCATCGAGGCCAAGGATCCCTACACGCAGGGGCACTGCGATCGCGTGGCCAACTACGCCGTCGCCATCGGCCGGCGCTTCGGCCTCAGCCCCCGCGAGATCCGTCACCTCCACAAGGGGGCGTTCCTGCATGACGTCGGCAAGATCGGCGTGCGGGACGCGGTCCTCCTCAAGGAAGGCCCGCTCACCCAGTCCGAGTACGAGCACATCAAGGAGCATCCGACCATCGGCGCGCGCATCCTGCGCAACCTGCCGAGCGCCGGCGGCATCGTCCCCACGGTCCTCTATCACCACGAGCGCTGGGACGGCCGGGGCTATCCGGACGGGCTGGTCGAGGACGAGACCCCCTTGCTCGCGCGCATCGTGTCGGTGGCCGACGCCTTCGACGCCATGACCACCACCCGCTGCTACCGCCCGGCGCTTTCCTGCGAGCGCGCCCTCGAGATCCTGCGGACCTACTCGGGGACCCAGTGGGACCCCGAGGTGGTGGAGGTGTTCCTCGCCGTGATCGAGGAGCGCATCGCCGAAACGGGAAGTTTCGAGCCCCTGCAGGTCCCGCAAGGACTGTAACCTCCCGCCTTACGGCGGCATGAGCGCCCCTACGTCCAGGTAGGGGCGCCTGTAGCTCTGAGGATGACTCTCCGTCACCCCGCCCAGGAGGCTGCTCCACCACTGGGAGCGCAGCGGGCTGTTCTCCCAGGCCTCCATGAAGACGGGCTCGGAATAGGCTGTAATGGCCAAGGGATCCGGCTCCGACGGATTCTTGCAGAGCACGAAGCGATCGCCCCCCGCCGTTCTCGCGAGCCCCACCACCAAGAGCCAGTGCATCCGCGTCAGATTGCCGTCGAGCGTCACCACGACCGGCACCGGCCGCCCGTCCTGCACGATCGCCATGAGGGCGTCGAGCGTTCCATCTCGGAAGGGCTTGGACCACAGGGCCCCTGTGCGGTTCAGGTAGTCGTTGGCTTCTTCGAGGGTCGTCCCCCACTGCCTGGGCGGCATTTGCCGCTTGACGGCCAACAGCGGATCCGGATCGCCCTGGGGCCGGATGCCGTAGAACCCGAGCAGCGTGGCGATGGCGGCCGGGCCGCAGTCGTTGAGCTCCACCTGAGCCACCCCCGGGATGACGTCGCGATCGAAGGCGATGGCCGTCACGCTCGCCGTCCCCTGAGGGGTCGGCACCAGGCGGGTATCCTTGACGAGCTCGAGCGGGCGTCCGTAGAGCTTGGTCGGCTCCGCCGCGGCCGGCACCGCAGGCGGCGGCTGCCCTTGCCAGGGGATCGAACATCCGGCCGCCAGCAGCGACCCTAACCACCAGGCCCAACGCATCGCCTGCACCTCCTGGCCCCATGGTCTCCCTCCGCCCGGCCCTCCGCAACGGCGAGCAAGCTGGAGTTCATCGGTCATGGCTCCCGGCTCGCGAGAGACTTGAGAATCCGTGAAATTTTGATTAAGATTGGAACAAGAAACGAATAATCACTCAGGGATAACCGAACGGATCACCGAAGCTACGCCAGCCGAAACCGCCGAAACCCGCTCACGCTAGGAAGTACGTCATGTTGACTCGGCTGCTCTCGGTTGGTTTGTCCCTCTTGCTCCTGACGGGCTGCGGCCATGCCGCGCTCCTGCCCGCGTCCAGCCCCACGCCGCGCGTCTCGGCGGCCGATTACTCGGGCTCCTATCTGGCCCTCACGTTCGAGCCGAGCCCGCAGGTGGCCGACACGGCCAGCCGCCTGCGCCGGCAGCTGGGCTTCGTGGACCTCTCGCATGCCATTCCGCCCCGCAAGGGCGACGAGCTCCACGTGACGGTCGGGTACTTCAAGAAGCTCGCCCCCCATCAGGCCGAGAAGCTCGCCCAGCGGTTCCGCGGGCAGGATGCCTACCTGTACCTCGACGGCTATGGCGTCGCCAACCGGCAAGTCGCTTACTTCACGGTCCGGGGCTGCGAGGAGTCCCGCACGGCGCTCGACGGGCTCGGCATCGCCTATTCTGGCGACGATCCCCACGTGACCTTCGGCGTGAACCCCGGCAATCCCCGTGACGTGCACGGCGTGCCGAAGAAGCTCCAGACCTCCATCAGCGCCCACAAGCTCCTGGCGTACTACCACCTGAAGCAGGGCTCGCGGAACCTCTGGTAACGCTCAGCTCCTGTTTCGGGAGCACGGCATCCCTCGCAGCAACGGCCGGATGGCATCACCCTGGACCCCCGCGTTCGCGAGGGTGACGGGAGCGCTGACTTACCGGTGGGAAGCATCCTTCAGTAGACCCGATTGACCGCTCCCGTCATTCCCGCGGAAGCGGGAATCCAGCGTAGGGACCCCGGTGACGTCACGCCAGACCGGCCGCTAGTACCCGAGGGGAAACCCCGTACTACGCCCCAGCAGCGCGTACAGCTCCTCGCGCCCCCGGCGGTCCACCAGGTTCTTGACCCGACGGAAACCCGCTCCGTACGCGGGATCCTGATCCTGCTGCATGGCCTTGATGGCGTAAGACGCAAGCTCGCTCTCCGAGTTCGCGTGGATCAGGTACTTCATGTAGTTGCAGCTGCCCTCTTCGAAGGCCGGATCCAAACGACGGCCGTTGTTGAGGTTGATCCACACGTGCGTGAGCTCGTGGGCGACCGTCCCCTCGAAGATCTCGCGCGGCATGCCGAAGAGCACGTACACCGCCATCTCGCGCTTGACGATCTGGTTGCCCCGCTTTTCGGTCAACACCGACGTGAAGCCGTTGACGTTGGGGCCGCCCGGATGCCCCGTGCGCCGCAAGAGCTTGCGCAGCGTCGCACGGTCCACCAGGATGACCGGGGCCGCCTCCTTCGGGACCACCAGGCCCCACTCGGCCATGCGATCGCGAACGGACTCGACGATCGGCTGGGCGATGACGTCCCCCGAGACCTGGGTCCGGTGGCAGAGGCCGCAGACGCTGCGGCCATCGTTGTAGGTGTACCCCCCCGAGGACGTCCGGGGCGTGATGATCCGGCTGCAATACTCGCACGTGGGTGCCTGGCGCTGATGGGCCGCATGGTAGACGTTGCCCCAGGCGTCCTTGAAGTACTGGCCCGTGATGCCCTGGAGGCACACCGAGCACTTCTCCGCGAGCGCCTGTTGATAACACGCCTCGTGATAGGACTGGCCGTCCTTCTGGATGTAGCGGCCGACGAGCGGCTTCTCGCATACCCCGCAGCGCTCCGCGAAGGCCTCGGCATAGCAAGCCTGATGATAGGGCTTGCCCTGATACGGGACATAGCCCTTGTTGCCGATGGGCCGCTGACATGCCGCGCACGTGAAGTGCTGCGGGTGGTACAGCTGCCGCCCGTACTGGATGTAGGTGCTCGTGATGGGCTCACGGCACGCGGCGCAGGTGGGCAGCGACTGGGCGTCGACGGGCCGGGCGAGAGCGCTGCCGGATAGCCACGTCACCACCATGGCCCAGAGCGTCAGGATCCGACGCACGACAAGCCTCGTCCTTTCGGTGTGCAACAGCGAGATCCAGGTCCATGTACCCGCCGAGCGGTCGAGACCAACCGATCCCGACCGCTCGCACGCCTGGTTTTTAGGTAACGTGCTTAATGGTTAACGTAGTTGATCGTGGCGCCCCGGAACGTGCAGGTGCGCGTCTCGATCCGACGAGGCCTCCGGATCCAGGGGCCAGTACACGTCCTGGTAGTCTCGTTCCTGTGCGTGTCGCTCCTCGGGCATGGCGCTCGAGAAGGTCGCCTCCTGGCCGCGGTTGCGGCGCTGTGCGACGCGCATGGCCCACACGCCGATGCCCACCAGGAGCGCAATGGGAATGATCCACTGGAAGAGCACCCAGAGGCCGGCAAATCCGACGAGCCACTCCATAGGTCCCCCTTTCTGGGCCCCGCAGCGGGCCCATCGTCTGGTGGGTCCATAGTAACAATTCGTCACAACGGCACAACGGCTTGTTGCAGGGCTGAGCTAGCGGGGTCGGACGGCCTCCCAGAGGCGCCGGAGGCTCCAGCGCCGACCCGGACGCGGGTAGTGGCGGGCGATCCAGCTCGCCATGACGCGCTTGCGACCCGACACGAAGGACAGCTGCTTGATCATGACCGGAGACACGTCCGGCAGCATCACCTGGAGTCCCTCCTGCTGGAGCGCGTCCCCGAGGGCCCCGCCCTGCTCCGCGCACGCGTAGATGTGCGGCTGGCTCCAGGGGGAGACCTTGGCCGTGAACTGCCCGTAGGTCCGGCACGGCAACGGCCGCGCCTCCCAGACCGAGCAGCGGTTGTTCACGAGCAGCGGGCAGGCGAGCGGCAGCACCTTGCGGGTCGGGAAGATGGGGAGGTTGACGGACTGGAACCACTCGAAGATCCGGACGACCCACATGCGCGGGCCGTGATCCGCCCAGAACCGCTCCACCATGGCCTGGCGGCGCTCCGGGGTCCACTGCGTCTCGAGGTGCTCGTGGACGAGCGCCCACTCCTCCGGGAAGATGTCGAAGAAGGCCGTCGGATAGTTGCAGCAGCGACCGCAGCCGTCGAAGCACTGGCTCTGCGGATAGGTCTTGACCACCGCGTCGCTGAGCCCGTCGATCAAGTGGAAGAGGTCGTGCTCGTCCCGGGTCCGGCCCATGTTGTCCGCCCCCGGCACCAGGTCGCGGGCCCGGTTCATGGTGTCGGCGAGCGGATTGACGGCAGGGTTGCGCTCGACGGCATCCGCCAGCACCCCCTCGAACGTGAGCGGGAACTCGGTGGGTCGAACCATCGGCATGGGCGGCTCCGGACGGCGGAACCACCCGAACCTCCTCGGCATGCGGGCTCCAGGGCGGAAAAGGGGGATGCGGCTTGCATTATAGCGCCTTTGGGCAGCATGCACGACGCTCCTCGTCCAGCTTGATGTGCCCGGAAGGCCTGCCTGGTGGTTCACTGGAGGCGGTGTTTCCGAAGGAGGTGGACATGGCAGCGAACGAAAAACCCAAGGGCTTCGACGTGACCAAGGGCATCTACACCCTCGTCACCCCCGACGAAGAAGGCTACATGGTCGCCAAGGACAAGGAAGGCGTGCCCGTGGCCCTCTACTTCACGAGCGCCGACAAGGCCGACGAGTACCGCCAGGCCATCGGCAAGCCCGACTTCAAGGTGCTGTTCCTCGAGGGCACCGATGGCGTCAAGGAGCTCACCGAGGAGCTGGTGGACAGCGGCATCAAGGAAGCCTTCTTGGACCACACGAAGCGTACGCGCCAGCCCGTGGTGCTGGATCTGGAGACATGGGTCCGTAAAAACGGCTAGATGGCGTTTGACAGGCCATTCGACCCCCGCTAAGGTGGTCGGATGGACATTTCACCCACCGATCGCCGCCTCGTCGTTTTCGGCATCCTCCTCAGCATGTTCCTGGCCGCCCTGGACGGCACGATCGTCGGCACCATCATGCCGACGGTCATCGCCGACGTGGGCGGCCTCGACCTCTATCCGTGGGTGGCCACCGCCTTCATGCTGGCCTCCATGGTCGTCACGCCCCTCTACGGCAAGCTATCGGACCTCTTCGGGCACCGTCGCTTCGTCATCACGGCGATCGCCGTCTTCCTCGTTGGCTCGGCCCTCTGCGGCGCGGCCCAGACCATGCCCCAGCTCGTGCTCGCTCGGGCCGTCCAGGGTATCGGGGCAGGCGGCCTCCTGGTAATGAGCTTCATCGTCTTCGGCCTCATCTTCAGCCCCGAGGAGCGGGGCCGCATGCAGGGCCTCCTGAGCTCCATGTGGGGCATCTCGTCGGTGGTGGGACCGGCCGTCGGCGGCTTCCTCGTCAACTTCGCCTCCTGGCGCTGGGCCTTCTACCTCAACGTGCCCATCGGCATCGTGGCCCTCGTGCTCATCGCCCGCTACCTGCACCTGCCGCGCCATGCCCATGCCCAGCCCAAGATCGACTACCTGGGCTCGGCGCTCTTCGCCGTCGGCTCGATCGCGACCCTCTTCGCCCTCATGGAGCTCGGCCAGCGCCAGGTCACGCCCTTGACCCTCGGATCGCTCGCGGTGGGCGTGACCTCCATCGCCACCTTCCTCTGGCACGAGCGGCGGACCGAGGATCCGCTGATCCCGGTCCACCTCTTCTCCCAGGGCACGTTCCGCACCTCCGTCACCCTGGGCCTCCTGGCAGGGGCTGCCCTCTTCTCGGCCTCCAACTTCCTGCCCCTCTTCGTGCAGGGGGTGCTCGGGGCCAATGCCACCGTCACGGGCACCGTGCTCACCATGATCTCGGTGGGCTGGGTCACGGGCTCCACCGTCTGCGGTCAGCTCATCAACCGGTTGGGCTTCCGGCTGCTCACGGTGGCGGGTGCCGCCACCCTCGCCGTCGGCTTCCTGTGCCTGGCCTTCGAGCCCTCGAACACCACGCCCATCCAGGTGGGCCGGGACCTGATCCTGATGGGCCTCGGCATGGGCTTTGTCGTGACGACGACCATGCTCGCCGTCCAGAGCTCCGTGGATAAGCGTCAGCTGGGTTCCGCCACTTCGACCGTACAGCTCCTGCGCAGCGTCGGCGGCACGCTTGGCATGAGCGTCTTCGGGGGCATCCAGCTGGGCCTCTTCACCAAGCTCCTGGCCGAGAAGGCGCCGTCCTTCCAGGCGGATCCGACGCTCGCCAAGGCCTACGAGCAGGCCGTCGCCCACCCCCAGAGCATCCTGGATGCCGCCGCGCGCGCCACCATGCCGCCCGCCCTGGAGGCCGCGCTGCGGGACGCCCTGGGGTCGAGCCTGCATGCCATCTTCTGGCTGATGCTCGCCATCTCCGTCATGGCGCTCGCCCTGTCGTTCGCAATGCCCAAGGGAACGCCGGGCCAGCTTGCCGCCGCTCCCCAAGGAGAGTGATCCATGCCCCGCCGCTCCGAGCCCGATCCCGACGCCAAGCTCCGGCAGGCCGTCGATTTCGTGCGCCGCGAGGAGCGTCGCCGCTGCGCCGAGGAGGTCAATGCCGCCTGGCACGACGGCTTTGCCGAGGGCAAGGAGGAAGGCTATTTCGACGGCTACAAGATAGGCTACCGAAAGGGCTGGAGCGAAGCGGGCGGGGATCCGGCGCTTGCCGAGGCCTTCGGCATCCGGCCCGACGACCGCGCCTGGGCGCGCGGCGTCCTGCACCTGCCGCCCGACGCTTCCATGGAGGAGGCTCAGAAGGCCTTCCGGCTCCTGTCCAAGCTCTTCCACCCGGACTTGAACCCGGATCTCGGCGATCGCCCCTTCAAGACGCTCTTGGAGGCCAAGCACATCCTCGGATTCTGAAGCGGTCGGGCCTTGGACGAAAGGTCACGGTCATGCTAGTCTGGTGGCCGCTATTGCCCCCTAGAAGGTCACTCTCATGCCCCTTCGAGCCGATCGGTTCGTCCCCCTCCTCCTGAGCCTGCTCGTGATCGCGGGCTGCCAGGCGCCCACCAACGAGGCCACGCGGCCGGCTGCGACGCCGCGCCCGACCATGCCGCCGGTGGCCCCCGTGGCGCCTCCCGTCCCGCTGGTCTCCGACCGCGAGATCGCGCCGGGCGTGCGCTGGCGTCAGTACTCGGGCCAATCGCCCCGCTGGAAGGCCCCGCTCTTCGCGAACGTCCTGGAGTTCGATCCCCGGGACGAACGCTACCGCGTCGCCGTCATCCAGGCCAAGGGCAAGGCTCCGAGCTACCGGGAATCGACTCGACGCATCGCGAACAAGACGGGAGCGCTCGCGGCCATCAACGGCAGCTACTTCGAGTTCAAGGTTCGCAAGACCAACGGCGACCCCATCGGCCTGGTGCTCTCCGAGGGGGCGCTCGTGAACGCGGCCCGCGGCGATCGGCCCGCCCTCGGCATCATGCCGGACGGACGCGTCTTCTTCGGGATGCCCTCGCGCAAACGCGACGCCGCGAGCGCCCTGCAGCTCGACCGTCTCGCAGCCCTGAGCACGCCGGACGCCCCGGTGGCCGTCGCGCCCAGCGAGCCGCCCCAGGGCCTCATGGCCCGGACCATGCTCGCCCTCGGCACCGTCGTCCGCCGTCAGACGGCCCAGGCGGCCCCCACCCCGGAGCCCGACCAGACCCCGGTGCAGAACGCCACGGGGCTCGGCTACCCCTGGAACGAGGCCCTTCAGGGTCTCGAGGGAGGCCCCATGCTCGTCCACGAGGGCAAAAAGGTGCCCCTTAAGGGCTTCAACTGGAGCATCCTCAAGGGTCGCGAGCCTCGCACGGCCGTCGGGCTCACGCGCGAGGGCAAGATGGTCTGGATCACGGTCGACGGCCGGCGCCCCGGCCACAGCATGGGCACCAACCTCGACGAGGTCACCCAGCTCTTCCTGTCCCTGGGGGCCGTCGAGGCGCTCAACTGGGACGGTGGCGGTTCTACGACCATGGTCATCAAGGGTCAGCCCGTCACCAAGATCGCCACGGGCTGGGTCCGCGAGGTCAGCAACGCCCTGGTCCTCATCCCCACCGAGGCCGCCGAGCCCTAGTCGAAGCGCTCGGCCGGTCCCTCGCCCCCGAAGGGCACGTCCACCGGAGGCTGGTAGGCCTCCTCCTTGGGATCGCCCCCACGGCCTTCCATGACGCCCTCCATGGCTTCCTCCTCCTCTTGGGTGCGCTCCCTGATGGGCCCCTGAGTAGGCGGCAGGCACTCCACGTGGCTCAGATCGGGCAAGGCGCCCGCGTGGTGGTAGGAGCGCTCCGCCTGCGTGTCGAGGACGCCGCCGTTGCGGTTCTTGGGCAGGGGCGGCAACGGTTCGGGCTGGAGTTTCCGCTCGAGGCTGATGGCGTCCGGCTTGGGTCGGCGCTGGGGCATGCGGGTCCTCCTTCCGTCGGATCGAGCGTTTCGCGCTTTACCTTACTTCATAACGCCCCCGGACGAAATGGCCGCCCGGCGCCATGAAAAGAGCGCGCCGGACCCGTGGGTCCGGCGCGCTCTTTGGGAATCGGGTCCTAGCGGGCGGGCGCGACCTTGCGGTAGCAGTCCGAGCAGTAGACCGGCTTGCCCTGGGTGGGTCGGAAGGGAACCTTCGTCTCCACGCCGCACTCGGCGCACTGGGCCGGGAACAGCTCGCGCTGAGGCCGGGCGCCGGTGGCCGCACCGCCCGTGGAGGCCTTGCGGGCCGCACGGCACGAGGGGCAGCGCTGCGGGTCGTTCGTGTACCCCTTCTGGGCGTAGAACTCCTGCTCACCAACGGTGAAGGTGAACTGGGCGCCGCAATCGCGGCAGTTGATGACCTTGTCTTGCATCGTCTTCAGAATCCTCCAAGTGACGATCTGGAACACCAGTTCTTGCCCACCGTTGCCGACCCGAAGTGGATACGCGATGATTTCGGAACTTCCAGAGCTTGGTTACCAGCCAGAAAACCCCTAGAAACAAGAACTAGGAGCAATCCTACCTTACCTTGTTCTACTCAGTCAACTCCTTCATTAAGCTGTATCTCCCGCGCCATTACTGGCTTTGCAGCCTCTTAACGGCTGCTTACCCGCACCGCTGGGCCACCTCAGCCCTTCGTATGTTAAGCTCCGTGAAGAGGTGCCCCATGGGTCGAAATGCCTTGCTCGTTTACAACCCCCACGCGGGGCCCATGGGCCGCCGCTGCTCGGCTGCGGCGATCGCCCGCACCATGGAGTCCTGGGGCTGGAACGTCGAGCGGCACGCCTGCGCCTCGGAGCGCACGATCTCGTTCGTGCGGCGGGCCGTGCAAACCGGCTGCGAGCGGGTGGTCGTGGCCGGCGGGGACGGCACGCTCCACCTGGTCGTAAACGGCATGGCCGGGTCCCAGGCGACGCTCGGCGTCATCCCCTGCGGGTCGGCCAACGACTTCGCCCGCTCCATCGGCCTGCCTCTGGACGTGGAGGCGGCCCTGGAAATCGTGCATGGCGGCTACTCGGAGCGGCTCGACCTGGGGTGGGTGAACGGGCGGTACTTCCTGAACGTGGCGAGCCTGGGCCTGAGCGCAGAGGTGGCTGACGGCATCTCCCGGGATCGCAAGCGACGCTGGGGACGCTGGGCCTACGCGGTAGAGGTCGTCACCCGGATCGGGCAGCGTCGCGTGGTGCCCGTCACCGTCTGCCTCGCGACGACCTGCGAGCAGGTCGAGGCCTACCAGGTCACCATTGCCAACGGGTGCTGCTTCGGGGGCGGGTTCCGGGTCACCAGCGAGGCCAGCTTCGACGACGGCCTCCTGGACGTGGTGCTCATCGAGCCCGGGGTGCGCAATCTGGCCAGAGGGGCGGCCACGCCGGGACAGACCCTGTTCGAGCGCCTCGGCAGCCGAAACTTCCGGACCGATCGGCTCGGCGTGGTGGGCAAGGGCCGGGTGCTCCTCAACGTGGACGGAGAGACCCGGTGGTTTCGCTCGCCCCTAAACTTCAAGGTCGTCCCGCGCAGCCTTTCGGTCTGCGTGGAACGACCCTGACGTCCGTAGAGCGGGGTTAGAGGTGAACGACGATCGCGGGCACGCCCTGCTGGCGCACCTTGGCGGCCGCGGCCGCGGCCTGCGCCTGGCTCGCGAACTTGCCGACGTAGACCTTGTTCGCTGTGCGGAGCTTGGCCTTGCCGCCCGAGACCGAGACGAAGAGTCCCTTGGACCGCATCTCGCCGGCGAGCGCCTCGGCGCGGGCGCGCTGGGAGAAGATGCCGAGCTGGAGGACATAGCGACCGCGTCCCGCCGGAACGACGGCGCCCGGATGACCGGCACTCGCGAACTTGGCCTTCAACTCCTCGGCCTTGGCGGCCGAGTTGACCACCGTCGTTCGGATGGAATAGGCGCCCGAGCTCTGGTTCGCACCGTTCGAGACCCAGGCCTGGAACCCCTTGGCTCCAAGCGCCCGGACCAGGTTGTCCGCATTGGTGGGCGACGCGAAGGCGCCGCACTGGACCGAGAAGGCACCCTTCCCGCTGGGAGCCGCGGCGACCGCGGGCTTCACGACGGGCTTTTCGACCGGCTTGGGAGCCGCCTTGGCCACGGCCTTCTGGACCGGCTTGACGGCGGGCTTCGCCGCAGGCTTGGCGGGCTGGTTCGCGGCGACCTTGGCCTCCTGAACCGGCGCCGGCTCCTTGGCGGCCTCGACCGGCTTGGCGGGCTCTTCCTTGGGGGCTTCCGCGACGGGCGGCTCCTTGGGAACGGCCTGATCGACCGCGGGCAGGCCCGGAGTCGGCGCGATCTTGCCCATGCCGTTGGGGTTGGCGAACCCGCCCGCAGGCTGAACGACCTCCTGAGCGACCTCAGGCTTGGGCGAGAAGGGCAGCATACCCTGTAGGTAGGCGTACGCTCCACCGCCGAGGACCAGGAGGCCGGCCACGGCGAACGCGGCCTTCTTCATCCAGCCGCCGCCGGAGCCTTCTTCCTCGTCTTCGTACTCGTCGTCCTCGTACTCGGAGTCCTCGTCGTCCTCCTCGTACTCGTCGTCGTCCGCGTAGGCTTCTTCGTCCTCGTACTCGTCCTCGTCGAAGCCTTCGGCCTCTTCGTCGTACTCGTACTCCAGTTCTTCGTCGCGCTTGGGCACCGATCCTCCTTGCGTCCGAATTCTCGACATGGTGACGGACGCGTGTGCATGCTATACCCCCCGGCGCCACCGATCTAAAGCGGCAAGCACAAACCGCCGACCGTTAACGGCTCCGGCCCGCCTCCGGCGGGGCCGGAAGCGGTGACGCCGGCGGCTTTTCGGGGATCGACCGAGGTTAGCCCTCGACCTGCTCGCCGAGCTCCTCGAGGTACTTGACGACCTTGTTGAACTCGGCCTCGTCCTCGATCATGACCAGGGAGTCATCCTCGAAGCGCAGGACGAGCACGTCCTCGCTGTCCTCGTCACCCTCGGCCTCGCCCTCGGCGGGCATCAGGAGGGCGTACTCCTTGTCGTCGACCTCGATGATGTCGACCACCGCGAACTCGTGCTCGTTGCCGTCCTCGTCGACCAGGGTGACGATGTCTTCCTTGGCTTCTTCCATGTCTAAGGTCCTTTCATCGATGTGGCCGCAAGCTGTCGCTTGCCGCCACGGGCGCCGTGTCATGCATCATCCCGGGGTGACCGAGTCGGCTCGGTCGAGCGCTTCAGGCGATCGAGGTACCCCTGCAGGATCAAGAGGGCCGCCTGCTGATCGATCACCGCCTTGCGCTTGTCGCGGCGCATCCCGCTGTCGATCAGGGCGTTGGCGGCCTGCTTCGTGGTCAGCCGCTCGTCCACCAGGTCCACGGGAAGTCCGAGGGTGCGCAGGTGCTCGACGAACTCCTCGACAAACTGCGCCTGCGGGCCTGGGAGGCCGCTCATGCTCAGGGGATAGCCTACCACAAACCGTTCTGGGTTGTATAGCTCGACGAGGCGCCGCAATTCGGCCAAGTCGGCTTGCGTCCCCTTGCGTCGAACCGTCTCGACGGGCTGTGCGGTCAGGCCGAGGGGATCGCTGACGGCAACCCCGATGGTCTTGGTCCCCACGTCGAGCCCGAGGATCCGCGGCGTCAACTCCATGGCTACTCCTCCTGTGGGCCGGGCAAGAGCCAGACCCGATTCTGCCCCCAAGGACCCAGCCGATCCACCGACTCACGGAGCTCCTGGGCGATCGAGAGATCCGTCTTCAAGCGCAGGCCGCCGTTCGTGTCGTCGAGGATGGCCGAGAAGGGGTTCACCTCGGGATAGAAGGCGAGCTTGACCTCCTCGTTGGCGAGTCCCGCCCGTTGCCTGGCCTCCATGAGGGCCTCGTCGAGGCCGGCTAGCTTGTCCACGAGGCCTAGCTTCTGGGCCATGGCCCCGGTGTAGACGCGTCCGCTCGCGAGCTCCCGCACCCTACCTTCCGAGAGGTCCCGGTGGGTCGCCACCAGGCTCACGAAGCGGCCGTAGTAGAACTCGCCGGATGCCCGGAGCTTGGCCTCCTCTTCGGGCGTGAAGGGACGGACGGCGCTGTCCATGTCGGCGTGCGGTCCCTGCTTGAGGGTGGTGTTGGTGATGCCCCACTTGGTCAGGAGGCCGTTGATGTTGAACTTGCCCACGATGACGCCGATGGACCCCGTGATGGTCCCAGGGTCGGCGAAGACCGTGGTCTTTGGGATCATGGCGACCCAGTAGCCGCCCGAGGCCGCCACGTCTCCCATGGAGACGACGACCGGCTTCTTTTGGGCCAAGAGCTCGAGCTCCCGGCGCATGACCTCCGAGGCCATGGCCGATCCGCCGGGGCTGTCCACCCGGAAGACGACGGCCTTGATGCCCGCGTCCTCGCGAACCTCGCGCAGGGCGTCGGCGATGGTTTCGGCGCCGAGTTGCGCTCCCTGCAGCAGGTCGTTGCCACTGCGGCCCTCGGCGATGCTGCCGGCCGCATGCACGATGGCGACCTTGGGCGGCGCCCAGGCCTCCGTCCGGTAGCGGAGCCTCAGGACGTTCACGGAGTTGAGGCTGCGGCCTTGCACCTCCTCGAGGCGCTTGGGGACCTGGTCGCGGTTGGCGATCTCGTCCACGAGGCCTGCCGCCTGGGCCTCGGGGGCAACGAAGCGGGCCTGAGCGACCAAGGAGCGGACCTGTTCGACGGGCAGCTTGCGGGCGGCCGCGACGGCGGCCACCACGCGGTGGTACTGGTCATCGAGCATGGCCTGTCCCTGCTCGCGCTGGGCGGGGCTCGGATCCGTGCGCTCGAACCCCTCCATGGCCGTCTTGTAGCGGCCCATGGCGATGAACTGAGGCTCGATGCCCAGGTTGCCCAGGAGCCCCTTGAAGTAGGTGTAGGTGTGGTGGATGCCCGAAAAGTCCACGCTGCCCAGCGGGTTCATGAAGACGCGGTCGGCCGCGCTCGCCACGTAGTAGCTCGCGAAGTCCCCGTCCTCCATGTAGGCCCAGACGGGCTTGCCCGATTGCTTGAAGCGCACGAGCGCCGCGCGTACCTCTTCGAGGGTGGCCCAGCCGGCGCTCGTGGGTCCGAGCTTCAAGACCAGGGCACCGACCTGCGGATCCTTTTGCGCATCGGCGATGGCCTGCAGGACCGGATAGACCGTCGGTACGTCCTGCGTGGGACCGATGAGGCCCCCGTCTTGAGAAATGCTGAGCGCCTGGGCGAGGTCGAGCTTGGCCCATTGCGTGCCATGGGCGCCGATGGCCGAGCGCTCGCGGACGGCCGACAGGCGAAGGTAGCCGCCCGCCTGGCTCGCCGTGCCCATAACGCCCGCTCCGAGCTGGAACGAGTGGACGGCCACGCCCACCTGGAAGCTCCCTGCCGTGTCGGCCCAACCCCTGAGGTGCAGGCCTTCGATGATCTCGGCGTCGAGGCCGACGAAGGGCTGCAGAGTCGTCCAGCCGAAGGGCTGGGCGTCGTTGTAGGGCAAATCCAGGCTCAGCGTCCAGCGTGGACCGAACGGGCGGAAGGCCGCCCCCAACTGGTAATCGCGCCCCGAGGAGCCGAAGGCCCCGGGGGTGGCAAAGACGTTGCGGACGGTGGCCCCGAGCGCCAGGTAGTTCATCGGGCGGGCGAGGACACCGAGGTCGTAGCTCCAGGGCCGGCCCTCGGCGGGCAAGTGATAGCTCATGCCCCAGCGCCAGCTGTCCGTGAGCGCGAACCCGAGGCCGAGCGTGTAATCGTTGGAGGAGGTGCCCTGGTTGATGTTGCTGTAGCCCAAGCCCAGGGAGCCTGCGTTCAGGAGGATGCGGCTGGTGCCCGAGGCCCAGCCCTGCTGGGTGAGCATGGTCGTCGCCCCGGCGCTCGCGCCCAGGCCCGCCGGATTGATGATGAGGGCGGAGGCGTCGTCCGCTAGTGCCGCGGACGGGATCACGCCCATGTCCGTCGGAACGGCGGCATGGGCGGGCAGGGCGATGAGGGGTGCCAACAGGACAGCGATTCGACGGCAGCGCATGGCAGGTCTCCTGGCGAGGGGGCGGCAGCCCATTCTACGCGTCGGGACGCTCGGTTGGCAAAAGGCAGCTACTGGTAAGCGGCCCAAGACATGGCCGCCTTGGTGAAACGGGCCACGGCCTGGGTTCGAAGCTCGCTCTGACGGTGAACGAGGTACAGTTGCCGCCAGAGCGGAAGGCCGAGGATGCGGACGGCCTTGAGGCGCCCGGAGGCATAAGGAGCGAGCGATCGCGACGACACGAAGCCAATCCCCGCTCCGGCGAGGATGGCCGACAGGACGGCCTGGGTGCTGCCGAGGGTGGCCACCACGTTGAGCCGCGGCAGGGTCCGCTCCTGGTCCATCAGGAGGTGCTGCAGGCTGTAGAGGGTGCCGGATCCCTCCTCGCGCAGGACGAAGGGATAGCGCGACAGCTCCTCGAGGGCGATCGCCTCGCGCTGGCCGAGCGGATGGTCGCCGCGTACCGCCACCACGAGCTCGTCCCGGATGAACGGCACGAAGCGCAACGAGGGCCGGTCGGCAATGGACCCGACGAAGCCCAGCGTGACCGTCCCACGCTCCACCTGGTCCATGACCTGCGCCGAGTCCGTGATGCTCACGCTGATCCGCCAGCCCGGGTAGCTCTTGATCAGATCCGCGAGCAGGCTCGGCACCAAAAACTCGCCCGGTGTGGTGCTGGCCGCGATCATGAGGGCCGGGTACTGGGATTCGACCTCGAGCTCCTGGCGCATGGCCTCGTATTCGCGGAGCACCTGGTTGGCGAAGACCAGGAAGCGCTCGCCCGCCACCGTGGCCGTCACCGGCGAGGTGTCACGGCGCAAGAGCGACACGCCGAGGTCCTGCTCCAGGCGCTGAAGCTGGCGGGTCACGCCCGACTGGGTCAGCCCGAGCGCCCGCCCCGCATCCGTGAGGCTTCCGCGGTGCAGGATCTCGGTGAATGTGCGCATTTCGTTCAGGTTCACGGCGTCATCCTCTGCCTCATTATACCGCCGAATGGCCCGGCTTTCCGTAGGGTATGCTAGGCATGGGGCGACGACCCCGAGGAGGTGCGATGACCCGCCGTTTGCTCATGGTCCTCGTCATGGGGCTCCTGGTACCAGCCCATCCGGCCGAGGCGGCCCGCACGCCGCACCTCGACAGGCTGACCCGGCTGCATGCCGACCTCGTGCTCGATCAGAGGCTGGACAACGCGAAGCTCGACCGGCTCGTCGCCGTGGCGCTCGAGAACGATCTGCTCATCGACAAGGGCGAGCATGCGCTCCTGGAGCGCTTCATCGCCCAGGGATTCGACGATCCCACCGGGGACGCGGCCCCCGAGCTCGAGGCGACCTTCGGCGGAGCCCCCCTCAAGGGCTGGGTCCTCCGGGTGCAGAAGCTCCTCGTCTCGTCCCTGAAGGCCTCCCCGACGGGCCCCCAGATGCGCCGCGCGCTGCAGGAGCTCGTCACGATCGCCTGGCGCACCGACCTCGGGGCCGCCGAGCGCGACCAGGTGCTGGTGCTCCTGGACCACTATCGCCTGGTCGATCGCAAGCAGCAGACCGAGGAGGTCATGACGGCCCTCGCCGTCCTCTTCACCAATCCCGAGGAGGCCCGCGAGGACCGGGAGCACCGCCGTCAGCTGGATCTCTTGGGCAAGCTTGCCAACCGACCGGTGATCGTGGCGCCCTTCCCGAGCCCCGCGCCTAGCGTCCAGTAAACTCGGGCTTGCGGCGCTCCTGGATGGCGCGGATGCCTTCCAGGAGGTCCGCCGAGGCGAAGCACTCCGCCTGCCCCGCGGCCTCGAGGTCCAGCGCCTCCGAGAGGTCGCGCACCTGACGGTTGAGGATGGCCTTGGTGCGGCGCACGGCCACCGGCGCGTTGGCCGCGATGGAGCGGGCAAGCTTCCAGGCCGTCTCCTCGAGCCGGTCGGGCTGCACCACGTGGTTGACGAGCCCGATGGTGAGCGCTTCGCCCATGGGCACGTCGCGGCCCGTGAAGACGAGCTCCGCGGCCCGCCCCGACCCGACCAGCCGCTCGATGAGGTAGGTCCCGCCCATGCCGGGATTGAGCCCGACCTTCACGAAGTTGGCCGCCACGACGGCATCGTCCGCCGCGACCCGCATGTCGCAGCCCAGGGCGAGCGTCAGCCCGGCCCCCGTCGCCCGACCCTGCAGGACGGCGATGGAAGGCACCGTGAGGCGGCGCAGGGAGAGGAACTTCTCGTAAAAGGCGCGCATGCCCGCCGTGTTCTCGTCGACCGAGCGGGCAGCGTTTTCCCGCAGGAAGTCCAGGTCCCCGCCGGCCGAGAAGCTGCGCCCCTCGCCCCGGACCAGCACCACGCGAACGCCCGAGTCGGCGTTGATCGCCGCGACGGCCTCCACGACGAGGTCTCCCATGGCATGGGTGAGGGCGTTGAGCTTGTCGGGCCTGGCGAGCGTCAGGACGGCGATGCCGTCCTGTACGTCCAATCGAACGTCCGCCATGGAGCCTACTGGTCCACTGCCGAGGCGACTTCGGCGAATTCCTTGCTGGTCTTGCGCAGCTTGAGGGACAGGAGGCGGTTGATCTTCTTGAGGAGCTTGATGGCAAGCGCCGGGTTGAAGTCGCAGATGGAATCCAGGTGATCCTGGCTCATGGCGATGCCGGTCGATTCCGTCACCGCCACGGCCGTCGCCGATCGCAAGCTCTTGTCGACGAAGGCGGCCTCGCCGAGGACGTTCTTGCCCTCGAGCTTGGCGATCTCCTTTTGCTGAGAGGCCTTGTCCTTCTTGCGGATGGAGACCGTCCCGGTGATGACGAAGATCAGGTCGTGGCTGTTCTCGCCCTCGTTGAAGATGGTCTCGCCCGCCGCCCACTTCTTGAGGCGGAAATAGGAGGCCAGCTGGTCGACTTCGGCGGTGGACAGGTCTGAAAAGATGGGGATCTGATCGATGATCCGGGCGATGCCCATGGTCTTCTCGCTCATCTGGACGTGATCGCTCAAGGCCGCCTCCTCTGACACGAACGGGATGCCCCCACATTATGGCGTACGGGCGCTCGAACCTCAACTGCTCGCAACATGACCCCCGCTAGCCGACGTCGAACAGGGAGAGCTGCCGCTCGACGGGTGCCGAGCGCTCCTGGAGCAGGCGCAAGAACACTTCTTCGCGCATGATCTCGGGGGCCGTGACGGGCACGACCAGATAGCGCTCGGGAGCGCCGTAGGGCTGCTTCACTTCGACCGGGTAACGCCCCAGGAGCCCCCGGGCGGGCAAGGCTCGAATGATGGGGCGCTTGAGCTTGGGCGTGTCGAGCACATGGACGATGTAGATCTCCTCGTCCGGATGCTCCTCGGCATAGCGAGCCTTGCCCTCGAGGATCCAGAGCGGGGCCTGCAGGGGAACGTGCGGGCTGTCCGTGCCCGTCACTTCGAGCCGGATGGCCGGGCGCTGCGCGATCGACATAGCAAACCTCCTACGACGCCAGGACGCGAATGTCGGGGATGTGTCGGGCGCTCGGTCGGTCGGTCGCCCATCCGGCGCTATCGGCCATGAACCCGTCCGCCTCGCAGGCAATGCCGCGCTCCTGCAAGAGCGACATGACCCACTCGACCCGCTTGCAGCCGGGTTTCCAGGTGTGGGCGTAGAGCCTGCGATAGTAGTCGTAGTCGGGGGTGGACGCCGCAGCGCGGCGGGAGGTATGCTGTCTCACAATGGTCTCCTTTCGCTTTCCAGGCAGGGGGATCTTCCGACGGGAGGGCGGCAACCCAATCCCTTCGGACCAGTGACGAGGCGGCGCGCGGCAACGCGCCGCCTCGACTTCTTTTTCAGGCTAAGGCGTCGGGCGGCCGGCAAGCCACCATTCGCCCTTGCCTACGTTGGCAAAGTGCACGTCCTTGTTGCGGCTCAAGACGCCGCAGAGGTAGTTGCGGGCATTGGCGCCCAGGTCGACCCGCTCCTCCTCCTCGAGGTGCCGGTGCAGCTCGCCCACCTCCATGGGGCGTCCCACCGCCGTGAAGTGCCCCTTGATGACCTCGATGAGCTCGGGGCGGGACAGCTTGCGGCGCGGTTCCGACGAGGTTGCCACGGGTGCCGGAGCGGCCGCGGCCCCCTCGACGATGTAGCGCATGGCCGCCTCCTCGAACTCGAGCTCCGGCAACTGGGCCCGCAGGTCGGCAAGTGCCCGCTCATGCTCTGCGATCTCGCGGCGGACGGCCTCGATCCGCGCCCGCACCGCCTGCAAGCGTGCCTTTGCTCCTGCCTTGAGGTTCACGTCCGCTCCCACGATCGATTGTAGTCCTTTCCGAGGGGTCGTTAGCTATGTCGGCATTGTCGTCGATCGGCATAGCTATGTCAAGACATTTCGATTGACATAGCCGACGCACTCGCCAAACTGGCCGGCTGCCCGTATCATGGCGAGCCCATGAGGAGCAACGAATGAGCATACCGGTCATTGCCACCCACAGCCTCAAGAAGACGTACCGCCGCCTCTGGAAGGGCGAGACCGATGCGGTCCGGGACCTCACGCTGACGGTCCCCGAGGGCTCCACGTTCGGCCTGTTGGGCCCCAACGGTGCGGGCAAGACGACCACCATCCTCATGCTGCTCGGCGCCATTCGTCCGTCCGGGGGCACCTTCTCCTTGATGGGCGCGGCCATGCGCGACACCTCCGTGCGGCGGCGCATCGGGTACGTGCCCGAGCGCTTCCAGCTGCCGGCTTACCTGCGGGCACGCGAGTTCCTCGGCTACCAGGGGCGACTTTACGGGATGTCGGGCGATCGCCTCGTGCGCCGGATCGACGAGACGCTGCGTCTGGTCGGCCTCCATGAGCGCGTGGATTCGGCCGTCGGCACCTTCTCCAAGGGCATGCAGCAGCGTCTGGCGCTCGCGCAGGCCCTCCTGAACGACCCGGACCTGCTCATCCTGGACGAGCCGACCTCGGCGCTGGACCCCATCGGTCGCCGTGACGTGCGCATGATCGTCGAGGGATTGAAGGATCGTGGCAAGACGGTGCTCCTCAACTCGCACATCCTCTCGGACATCGAGCGGGTCTGCGACCGGGTGGCCATCATGCGCAAGGGGCGCCTGGAGCGACAGGGCTCCATCGCAAGCCTGCTCGAGGGCGCCATCAGCCTGCACATGCGCATCGGCGGCCTGAGCCCCGAGCTGTCGGCTTCCCTTGCCCGCATGGGCTCCGACCTGCACGTCGTGTCACAGGGAGACATTTCGGAGCTGACGCTCGCCGTGCCGAGCGAGGACCGGATCCCGCCCGTGGCCGAGGCCGTCACCTCCGCCAACGCCCGCCTCTACGCCCTCACCCCCACCCGGGAGAGCCTCGAGGACCTGTTCGTCCGGGTGGTCGAGGAGGACGCATGACCATCCCCACGCTGGTGCGCCTGACGCTCGTGGAGCTGTGGCGCCAGAAGACGCCCTGGGGCTTTCTCGCCGTGGCGCTCCTCATGCTCATCCCGGCCATCCTGCCCACCGGGGCGGTCCAGCTGAATGGCGAGGCCCAGCTTGGCGCGGCCCTGCGCGGCGGGCTCGTGCAGTTCGCGCAGTTCGTGTCGCTCTTCCTCGCGGCGGCCCTCACGAGCTCCTTGCTGCCGGCCGAGCTGGAGCGGGGCACCATCCTGCTCCTGGTCACCAAGCCCGTCTCCCGCTACCAGATCATCCTGGGCAAGGGCCTTGCGGCAGCCCTCTGGATGCTCGGGGCGTGGGCGCTCTGGGGCGTGATTGCGGCCCTGTCCATCAGCACCCGGTTCGGCACCGCGGAGTTCGGGCCGACGCTCGCGGCCTTCCTCGCCTCGAGCCTGGCCTCGTGGCTCGTGGTCGCCTTCTGCCTCTTCGCCTCGTGCCTCGTGCCGGCCTCGACGGCGCTGGTCGCGACGGTGCTCGCGTGGATCCTGAGCACGGCAGCCCGCCAGCTGGTGCCGGTGGCCGAGCAGATGGGCTCGGAGGTCTATGCTCGCGCGCTCGAGGGACTGAGCTGGCTGTTGCCGGTGGGTTGGGTCACGGAGCAGGCCGGACACCTCGCCGCAGGGGAGGCGTCCGGTCAATCGCTGGCATTGGCCCTGGGGCTGATGGCCCTCTGGGTGGTGGCCGCGGCCGTTCTCTTTAGCCGCCGGGACTTGTCCGGCGGCGGCTAATCAGACGTACATCCCGCCGTTGATGCTCAGCACGTGCCCGGTGATATGCCGGCCCGTGTCGTCGCACAGGTAGATGACCCCATTCGCCACGTCGCCGGGGCTTGCGAAGGCACCCAAGGGGATCTGCGTGAGAATCTTGCTCTTGGCGTCGTCCGGCACGGCCGTGAGCATGTCCGTCTCCGTGAAGCCCGGGGCCACGGCATTCACCCGGACGTTGTGGCGCGCCATCTCCTTGGCGAGCGACTTGGTGAAGCCGATGATCGCCGCCTTGGAGGCCGCATAGTTGGCCTGCCCGGCGTTGCCCATCTCGCCGATGATCGAGGAGATGGAGATGATGCAGCCGGATCGCTGATCGCACATGGGATCCACGACCGCCTTGGTGACGTTGAAGACGCCGTGCAGGTTGACGTCCATGACCTCGTGCCAGAGCTCCGGCGTCATCTTGCGGAACGTCTTGTCGCGGGTGATGCCCGCGTTGTTCACCAGCACGTCGATGCGCCCGAAGCGCTGCATGGCGCGCTCGGCGAGGCGCTGGGCGTGGTCGAACTGCCTGACGTCGGCCTCGACCACCTCGGCCTCGGCCCCCATGGACCGTATCTCGTTGGCCACGGCCTCGGCCGCCGTCTTGTCCTTCTGGTAGTTGAGGACGACGCTCGTACCGCGCCTGGCGAAGGCGAGCGCAATCTCACGGCCGATGCCGCGCGAGCTTCCGGTGACGATGGCGACTTTGCCGTGCATACGCGAAACGCCTCCTTCCCCGGGACGAACCCGGCCAGTGCGTGAGCGTACGCGAGCATAGCAACGCCTTGACCCAAGGACTTCGTTCCGGGGAAACGAATCTTCAGGCCAAGGTTGCCATCAGCAGGCAATCAACGGAATCAGGTGGGGAGCTTTTCGAGCAGCTCCGCGAAGTCGCCCTCCCGGTGGCGGGAGTAATCGACGACGGCCGCGCGCATGAGGTTGACGGTGGCCGAGGGCACCTGGACCCGGATGGGGCCGGGGGTACGCCGGCGCTGGTTCAGGGCGGTGATGGCCTGGTTACCCATCAGGAACACGGGCGGCGACTGGTTGGTCGTCATGTAGCGGCGGATCGCGTCGAGCAGGGTCTGCTGTTCGGCGCGGTTGAACTCGAGCATGGGCATGGCTAACACCTCGAAGACAGCTAAGCGAGTTTCAGGTTACACGCCGGTCGCTCGCTCGTCCAGCCTCAGCCGTCGAGCAGTTGCTTGGCGCGGTTGAGGTTCTTGATGAACACGTCGGCGAGCTGAGGGTTCTGATCGGGGTGCAGGGCCATGCTCAGGCGCTTGTAATGCTGCTTCACCTCGCCCGTCGTGGCGTCCGGCGGCAGGTGCAACACGCCGAAGGCCCAAGAGCGCTCGGCGTCCGCGACCGTCCGCTTGCCGTCGAGGAACCCCTCCCGGTAGGCGATCCGGGTGGCCTCCTGCAGCCGGCTCACCTGCTCCGCCTCGGCCTGGCGGCGCCCCCGGGACAGCCCCACGCTGCGGCCGTCCTCGTACCCGTTCTCGTAAGCCTGGCGTCGCGCCTCGTCCAGGAGCGGCCCCGGCACCCCGGCGGCGGTCGTCGCAAACTCCTGGCCCGCCTCCTGCAGCCCCTGGCGGTAGCCTTCCTGGTGGGCGGCCTTCAGCTCCTTCTCCGTCTGGGCCTGCGCCGCGTCGAAGCCCTTGCGATAGGCCTCTTCCGCGGCTTCCCGACGCTCCAGGGCCGCCCGGCTCATGGTCTCCTCGTAGCGGCGAGCACTCTCGTTGAGGCCCTGGGTGTAGCCCTCGGCCCGGGCCTGCCGCAGGGCGTCCGGATCGGCGGGTTCGGGCGTCTCGGCCGGAGTCGGGCGCTCGCTCTCCATCGCCCGTCGCGTTGCAAGCTCGGTGTCCCGCCGGACCCGGGTCTCGACCTCATGGAGCTGCTCGCTGAAGCGCTGCTGCAGCTCCTGCTCGATGTCCCGGCGGACCCGCGCCTCGGCCTGGCCGCGCTCGGTCGTGAAACGCTGCTGCAGCTCCTGCTCGGTCTCCCGGCGGACGCGCGCCTCGGCCTGGGCGAGCTCGGTCGTGAAGCGATGCTGCAGCTCGAGCTCCGTCTCACGCCGCACCGTGTCCTCGAGGTTCGCGAGCTTGGCCGCCTGCTCCGTGCCGAGGCGCTCGATCTCTCGACGGGTGCTGTCCCTCAGGGCCGCAAGCTCGGCCTCATGCTCGGCGTGCAGGCGATCGCGCAACTCCTCGAGCTCTCGCGCGGCCTGGGCCTCCTGCTCGGTCAAGGCCCCCTCGTAGAAGGCCCTGAGCTCGGCCTCGGTTTCCTTGGCGCCCGCTTGGAACCCGAGATCGTAGCCCGTCCGCGCTCCCTGCTCCCATGCCTCGCCTAGCTTGCCCTGCGTCTGCTGGATGGCGCTCTCGAGCTCGGCGACGATGCCGCCGAAGGCCTGGCTCGTCCAGTGGGCCTCGGCCTTGAGGAAGGGATTGTCCGGCAGGGTAGCCGCTCGCTCGGCCGTCTGGTCGAAGGGGCTGGGTGTCGGCGTCGGCTTTGGCGGCATGGTCCCGTCCGTCTCCTGTTTTCGGCGCCTGCGTGGCGCCCCTTTCCCCTCGTACCGGCCCGGGCGACCTCGTTCCGGGTCGCCGCGGATGGCCGCGAGGCCCTGCCGACGCTCGCTTGAACGGGCAAACCCTCGCCTGGTAAGATGGGGTCGTTCCCTTTCTTACCCAGCGAGCCCCCTTCATGCGCGCGATCGCCCCGACCGAAAACAGCGCCTACCTTGCCGGCATGCCGCGTGAGGCGCTGTCCGACGGGCTCTGGGAGCGGTACACGGCCCTCTTGAAGGCCGGCATCCCGAGCGACGCCGTGCTCGTCCTCCTGGAGGGAACGACGCGCACCCGCTGGACGTCGCTCCTAAAGGGCGACCCCGAGCCGCACATCGCCCCCGAGGCCCGGCCCTGGACCGCGGCTGGGGCCCTGGAGCTTCCGACCGGCGCGCAGCGCGTCCACACTCCGGCAGCGTTCATTCGAGAGGAGCTGAAGCTCTGGTGGCCCTTGGTCGACGAGCGGCTGGAGGACTGGGGCTACGCCTCCACCGGACCCGAAGGCGCGCCGCTGCGGTACGCGGAGCCCTTCGCCGTCGCCATCGACCTGTCCCAGTACCTGATGACGCGCTTCACCTCCGAAGTGCGCGCTCCCGACTCCGACTGCCTCGCGGGCAGCGACTCGCCCCCGCACCTCCAGAACATCCAGCTCCTGGACGCGCTGGCGCGCGGCATCGAGAACGGCCATTCCCTCACCGCGCATGACGGCGACGCCGGGGGCCTCGCCCGGGCCATCGCCCGCCGCCTCCACGAGGGTGCGGGCGGTCAGTCCTCCCTGTCCCCGATCTTCCAGGGAGTGGAACAGTGCCTGACCCGCTATGTCGAGCACATGCTCCGCCACCGCTGTCTGGACTACGCCCTTCAGCTGGATCTCTACGACGGCGTACTGCTCGCGGACGAGCGGTACCGCCGGGCGCTCTGCGATCGCCTCCGGCATGTCCTCGTCGAGCGGCTCGACGAGCTTCCGCCCCGCTGGCACCGGATCTTCAGGACGCTCGAGGCCAACAGCGTGCGCCTCTTCGCCACCATGCAGGCCGACCAGGGCCCCGAGGGCCCCATACTAGGCGGCCTGCGCGCCTATGTCGGGGCCGACCCCGCCGGCGCCTGGAGCCTGGCCGGCGACTGGGAGACCGAGACCCTCATGACGCCGGATCCGACGCCTGCCGAGGCGGGACTGGCCACGCTGGCGCGCGCCCTCCACGCCGGAGTGCGCAGCGGCTATCAGGGCGCTCCCCTGGCGCTGCCCGAAGGCGTCCTCGTCCGGTCGGACCGCTATGCCTTCGAGGACATGCTCGACGCGGTGGTGGCGGATCTGGTCGCATGCTTCGACGCGGGGGTCGATCGCGAGGAGGTGGCGCTCGTGGCCCCCTCCATCGACGCCTTCCTGCTCTGGGGCCTCCAGAACCGACTCACGCGGCATGGCATTCCCCTGTATGTGTACGCGGGCACCAACCGCCTGATCCAGAATCGCGCCGTGCGGATCCTCATGACGCTCGCCAAGCTCTGCCACCCCGAGTGGAAGCTGCCTCCGGGCCGCTACGAGTGGATCGAACTCCTGGAGCTCGAGACGGGGCTCAACCCCCTGCAACTGGGCCGTCTCGCGGACAAGCTCACCACGGATGCGGGCCTCAACCACCCGGACCAGCTCGAGATCGTGGGCGAGGCCGTCACCAACCGCGCCCGCGCCGGGTACCGGTCCCTATACGACTGGATCGAGGCGCGGCGATCGCCCGAGTCCCGCCCGGATCTTCCGGCCTTCCTGCGCCAGGCCTTCGCCCAGCGCTTCGCCCCCGCTCGCCAGGCGAGCCTCTCGGGCGTCGAAGCCCATGAGGCCTGGCAGCGCGAGATCAGCCAGATCGGCCAGCTCATCGAGCTGACCGAGTCCTATCGAGCGGTGCTGGAGCGGGTCGGCACCGTGCCGCCGCGCCTCGAGGATCCCCAGCCGGACGGCGCGGACCGGACGTCCTGGGAGTGGTCGTTCCTGCGCTTCCTGCACGCGGGCACCATCGCCGAGCGCCCCTTTTTCAGGCGCGAGCCGCACCGCGTCTCGGTCATGCTCGCCACCGCGAGCCAGCTCGCGGAAAAGGGAGCCTCCGAGCGCCCCCTTCGCCACCTCTACCTCATGGACGTGGGTTCCGCGCGCTGGCTCAAGCGCGATCGCAAGGAGCTGACCAACGCCCGGGTACTCGCTGCCGCATGGCCGGGCGGCGCCTACCGCTTCGAGGACGAGGAGGCGGACGCCGCCGACAAGCTCGCCAAGAACCTCTGGGCCCTCTGCCGCCTGCCCAAAGAGAGCCTGAGGGTCTTCTCCTGCCTGACCGATGCCGAGGGGCGCGAGCAGGCCGGTGAGCTCCCGTGGCTCTTCGAGTCTCTCGCCGGAGGCCGCCATGGGCGTCGAGCTTGAGTCGCTGCGTCCTGCTCAGCGGGACATCCTCGCCTACACGGGCGGTCGCATGGCGATCGCCGCCGTACCGGGCGCCGGAAAGACCTTCATCCTGACCCGGCTCGCCGCCAAGCTCATCGAGGAAGGGCATGCCAAGCCCTCCGAGCTCCTCATCCTCACCTACATGCGCTCGGCGGCCAACACCTTCAAGCGCCGGATCGCCGTCCTCTTGCAGGAGCGGGGGCTCACGGCCTATGGGCTCACCTCGAGCACCATCCATGCCTTCTGTCTCTCGGTCATCAAGCGCCACTATGAGCGCTTCAGCGACGCCGATTCCGGCTACGACGGCCTCATCATCCTCTCGGACGCCGAACAGGAGCTGATCCTCCTGCCGCACCTGGAGGCCTACCTGCGGGATCCGGCCGCCCGGACCAACTGGGAGGCCCGCTACGGCCGTCCGAAGGGCGACGCCTTCAACCAGGACCCGCGGCGCAAGACCATCGGCGCGGCCCTCAAGGCCATCTCGGCGGCCAAGAACTTCGGGCTCACCCCCGACGCGGTGGAGCGGCTGCTGGGCGACCAGCAGCCGGAGATCCCTTACCTGTACCGCGCCTACGCCTCCGAGCTGCACGGCCGGCGCGCGGTGGACTACGACGACCAGATCCAGCAGGCCATCCGGCTCCTGGAGACGACTCCGGAGCTGCTCGCCTGGTACCAGCGCCGCTTCCGCTTTGTCATGGAGGACGAGGCCCAGGACTCGACGCCCGCTCAGAACCGCCTCATCACGCTCCTGACGGATACCGCCCACGGCGGGGCCGGCAACCTGGTGCGCGTCGGCGACTCCAACCAGGCCATCACGAGCAGCTTCACCTTCAACGATCCGCGCTTCTTCCGGGCCTTCTGCGATGCCTGCGAGTCCGAGGGCCGTCGGGTCACCATGGCCGAGAGCAGCCGGAGCGGACGCCCGATCCTGGAACTGGCCAACAACCTGGTGGCGATCGCCCGCACCCACCCCGACCCCGAGGTCCGGGAGGCCTTCGATCCCGTTGCCATCCAGGTGGCGACCGCCGGCAAGCTCAACCCCGATCCCGCGCGCTGCTCGGTCCGATGGAAAACCTACGGGAACAAGGACGACGAGCGCCAGGGCATCCTGAGCGAGGTCCGGGCCTACCTTCAAAAGAAGCCCCACGCCCGCGTCGCCATCCTCTGCTACTCGGGGACCATGGGCGAGGCCTACGCCGACACGGCCCGGCTCATGGACCTGCCCGTGTACGCTCCCGAGCAGGCCAAATCCGGGGGGGGCCTCGTCATCGCCGTGCTCAAGCGGGCGCTGACCTTCCTCTCGATCCCCCCGCAGCGCCAGGCCGAGTCCTTCGTCGAGCTGCTCGAGGCCGTGTGCGCGGCCCGCAAGGAGCCCCTCTTCGATCTCAAGGCGCTGCGCGCGCACCTGCTCGCCCCCGGCGTGCTGGACGGCCTGGTCTACCCGACGGAGGGACTGCCCCCCGCGCGGCCCGCGAGCCTCGGGGAGGCCGACTATGCCCTCGCGGTGATCGTGGCCCGGCGCATGCGCGTCCTGCTCGACGCCCGACACCTGCCGCCGGTGGAGCTCCTGCCCACCATCGCGCGCGAGCTGTTGCCGGATCCGAGCGCCCAGGTGCTCGCCTCCAAGGCGGCGGCCGTGGCCCGCGACCTGCAGGGACGGCTGCCCTTCCAGCCGACCCGGGAGGGCGACGACTGGTTGGACCTGGACGATCCCCTGCGCCAGGTCCAACAGGCGCTCGATGAACTCGCCGTCACGGCCGAGAAGCGTTCCTTCGGCCATGGCGCCCAGGAGCTCGTCCCGCCCAAGCCCGGCGAGATCGAGATCCTCACGCTGCACAAGTCCAAGGGAGCCGAGTACGAGGCCGTCTGGATCCCCAACCTCGGCTATTACTACGGGGACAAGACCTGGTTCCCCTGGCGCCTGGACGAGGTCGAGATCTGGGATCGCGACGCCTTCGTGGCCGAGCAGACGATCGCCCATGCCAACGACCAGCCCCGCCCGCGGATCGAAGCGCTGGAGCGCGCCGCCCACCAGGTGGCCGTGGCCGAACGGTTGCGCCTGCTCTACGTCGGCATCACCCGCGCCGAAGAGCACCTGACGCTCTCCGCCTACGGCTTCAAGCCCGAGCGCATGGCACCGACCCACGTCCTCGAGCTCGCGAAAGGATGCCCGTCATGAGCCGGCTCGAGACCCCGCGGATCAGCCAGCACAGCCTGGGTGACCTCGACGAGTGCCCGCGCCGCTTCGCTTTGAAGTACAAGGCGAGTCGCTACTGGCCAGGGCCCCTGTCCTTCGACTCCGACCCGGAGGCCACCGCCGCCATCCGCACCGGCCAGCTCTTCCACCGCCTCGTCCAGCAGCAGGCCATGGGCATGGACGTGAAGGGTGTGCTCGCCGCCGAGGCCGAGCGGCTGCCGCGCCTGGGCGTGCTCTGGACGATGTACTCGGCCTCGCCGCACGCGCGCCCCAAGGGCGAGGTCCACACCGAGGCGCCCCTGCACTTCACCTTCGCGGGCGCCCCCTTCATGGTCCGCTACGATCGGCTCGTCAAAGACGGGGACGACTGGGAGATCCTCGACTGGAAGACGGGCAAGACGACCCGCAACACGCTCGAGAAGAGCAACCAGACGCGGCTCTACCGCTTCGCCCTGGTTCAGGCGGGGGCCGTCTACGACGACGGCCGCCCCATCGACCCGGAGCGCGTGCGCATGACCTACTGGGACGTGCAGCGGGCCCGCCCCGAGGAGTTTCGCTACGACCTTGCGACCTTCGAGGCTGACCGGTCCCACTTCGACGAGCTGGCCACCAAGGTCCTGCAGCCCTTCGACGAGACCCGCCCGGATGATCCGAGCTTTCCGCGCACGCGCAACCGGGCGCACTGCGCTCGCTGCTCGTTCGAGTCCTACTGCCACCCGGTGACCCTCTCGGCCGACGCCGTCGCCCCGATCCAGCTGCCCCTGCCCCTGTTCACGCTCGATCCGGAGGTGCCATGACCTGGCTCATCAGACCCGCCGACGAGACGGAGGTCGATCGGCTCGCGAGCGCCCTCGGCCTGCCGCGGGCCGTTGCCCGTGTCATGTGGCTCCGGGGCTTCACCACCCCGGAGGTGGCGCGCGCCTTTCTGGCGAGCCGCGACTCGCTCGACTACCTGAAGGCTCCGATCGCCACGGCAGGCATGGAGCGTGCCGTCGCCCGGATCCGGCAGGCCGTCGATCGACAGGAGGCCATGGTCATCTACGGGGACTACGACTGCGACGGCGTGACGTCCTCGACCCTGCTCTACCGCTACCTCGCCCGGGGCATGAAAGCCAACGCCCGCGCGTACCTGCCCGATCGCTTCAAAGACGGCTACGGCGTCACGCCGGCGGCCGTCGAGCGTCTCGCCGCCGAGGGCGTCAAGGTCATCGTCACCTGCGACAACGGCATCTCGGCCCATCCGGCTGCCGCCGCCGCGCAGGCATGTGGTATCGACCTCATCGTCACGGACCACCACCAGGTGCCCGAGGAGCTGCCGAACGTCTACTCGATCGTCCACCCGCAGGTGGAGTTCGCGCACCTCAAGGACATGGCGGGAGTTGGGGTGGCCTACCTCCTGACGCTGGCCCTCGAGGGCGGGTTCACGAGCCGCATGGAGACCTTCCTGGATCTGGTAGCCATCGGCACGGTGGCGGACATGGTGCCGCTCAACGGCCCCAACCGTCCCCTCGTCTGGGCGGGCATCGAGCGCATGCGCTCCGGCAAGATGCTGCCCGGCGTGCGGGCGCTGGGTGAGATCACGCGCATCAACTGGCCCGACTTCTCGCCGCAGCACATCGGCTTCCGCTTCGGGCCCCGCCTCAACGCCGCCGGCCGGCTGGAGACGCCGGACGTGGGCTTCAGGCTCCTGGCCACCAACGACGGAGCGGAGGCCCAGCGCCATGCCGCGGAGCTGGACCAGATCAACGCCCAGCGCCGGGAGCTCAATGCGGAGCTGGAAGGAGAAATCCTCGCCCGGATCGAGCGCGAGCTCGATCTGGACGCCGAGCCCTTCGTGGTCCTGGCCGATGCCCGCTACCACCACGGCATCACGGGCATCGTCGCGGGCCGCATCAAGGAGCGCTACCGGGTCCCGGTCCTGCTCTTCTCGGACCACGGCCATGGCGTCTGGAAGGGATCCGGGCGCAGCCCCGAAGGCCTGCATCTCTACGAGGCCCTGCACGCCTGTCGGGAACACCTCCTGGGCTTCGGCGGGCATGCGCAGGCCGCCGGCTGCTCGGCCATGGAAGAGGAGCTCGGCCCCCTGCGCGCCGCCCTCAACCGCTACGTCGCAGACGTCGGTTGGACCCGACCCGCGGACATCGTGTGGCTGGATGCCCTGTTGCCCTTCCGCGAGGCGGACGAGGCACTCTTGGGCCATCTGGAGACCCTCGAGCCCTTCGGGCAGAAGAACCCGGCGCCCGTGTTCGGGCTCACGCATGCCCGGCTGCTTGGCAAGCGCCAACATGGCAAGCGGGTGGCCCTACAGATCGACGACGGCCGGGACGTACGCGAGGTGATCGTCTGGCGGCCTTCCGAGGACGTGCCGCACCCCATCGAGACCCTGGGCAAGGGCTGGGTCCACCTGTGGTACCAGCCGCAGATCAACGTCTTCCGGGGGCAGCGATCGCTTCAATACTTGGCCCAGCGCATCGAGCCCGCCGAGGCGCCGGCGCCCGTCGAGCTCGAGGTGACGTCGAGCCGGGCGATCGCCCCGGTCGAGGATCGGCGGGGCGACGCCCCCTGGCGGATCCTGGACGAGCTCGCGCCGGGCACCCGGGTCACGGTCTACGCCAACCGGGGCGGGGTGGAACGCCTGGATCCCAGGCTCGTCGCGGCGATGCAGGCCTCCGGGGCCGGGTTCACCGGCCCGGCGACGGGTCTGGTCGCGGACCCCGGGGTGGTGCTCTGCGTGGACGTGCCGTGCGACGAGATGGCCTGGACCATCCTGCGCGGACGCGCCACCCGGCTGGTGCTCGCATGGGGGGACGCGGCGGACGAGCCCGACATCACCCCCACCTGGCTGCAGCAATTCTACTTCGCGCTGGCCGACGAGCCCCATGCGTCGTTACGGGAACTCGCCATGCGGATCGCCGACGAATCGCCCTTGACGGGCCTCACGGCGCTCGCCATCTTCCGCGAGGCCGGCATCCTGGTCGAGCGGGGAAACGAATGGTCCGTGCTCAAGGCCCCTGCGAGCGACATCCCGCTCCGGCACCTGCGCTCCTATCAGACGGCCATGGAGCAGCGGGCCTACCGGGAGCGCATGGCCCGTGCCTCGCTCGCGAGTCTGCTCACCTGATCTGGGCGCATCCCACGCTGGAGAGGTGATCCGACTTAGCGGCCGGTGCGCTGGACCTGCCGCAGGACCTCTTCGAAGCTGAGGGACTGACCAGCCTTGGCGGGCTCCTTGGGCATGGGACGCGGGAGGGGCTGCGGACGATGACCGGGGTAATCGCTCGCGCTCAGGAAGGCATCCACTCGTAACATTGAAAGCTCCTTTCCTCGATCCGGGGCGACGACTCTCAATGTAAAAGAAGCGTTTTGCATCCGTTAAACCGGCGCATGACGGTCACATTACGCAACCCTTCGTCGCGTGCTAAGCGCCCGGGGCCCGGATCGGCCGCGTAAAGATTTGAAACCGGCGCGTCCGAGGCTTGACAGTCATCGGGGCTCGGCCTAGCCTAAACATAGACTTCGGTAAAACTTTTTGGCCTGCCTCTTGTCCCTGCTCCCGGCGAAAGGATCCCCACCATGTTCAAGCCATGCCTCACCGCGTCGCTGGCCGCCCTCTTGCTGGCGGGCTGCGACTCGGGCCTCGCTTACCGGGCCGACCTGGGCCAGCGCGACGCCGCGCAGGTCCCGACCACCACGCTCACCGAGACGAGCAACGTGACCGCCACCGGTCAGTCCCTCTCGCTCAGCTTCACGCGCCCTGCCGTCTGGCAGTCGGTCTCGAGCGTCAAGGTGATCGTCAACAACATCGCCTACCCGCTGTCTGCGACGGGCAGCAACCTCGTCACGGCCATTCCCAATACGGCCCCGCTTCGCCCCATGAATTCGAACCAGGCCACCATGTCCTTCGTGCTCGACAACGATCACGTCGCGGTCGCCCAGGTCACGTTCCAGTAACGAGGAAAGCATGCGACCCTTCACCACCCTATTCGCCATGGGGCTCGGCCTGAGCCTCGCCGCCCCCGCTTTCGCCGCCGACGTCACCGTGACCGGCCGCGTCCAGGGCCCCGACGGCAAGCCCGTCCCGAACCTGTTCGTCCAGCAGCAGGGGGCCATCGCCTCGGCCACCACCGACGCGCGCGGGCAGTACACCCTGCGCCTCGATCCCAATGGCCGCCAGGTGCTCGTCATCTCGGGCGTCGGCTTCCTCAGCCAGGAGGTCCCCGTCTCGGCCGCCCAGACCATCGTCATGCGGCCGGTGCCGACCTACCGCCCCGGTTTCGTGCCCGTCGCCCCCGAGGCCGCCATCGGCGTCTATCGGCTCTTCGACACCCAGGTCGGCCTGTCCTACCGCGTGCGGGACCAGTACCTCGCCTCGAGCGGCCGCAGCGTGACGGGCTGGGCCAACAACGAGTTCGCCGGCGAGGCGCGCTACCGCGTCAACGACTGGGCCCTCGGCCTCACGGGCTTCCGCGTCAAGGCGCCCGTGAGCATCGGTCCGGCCGCCACCCAGCCGAACCCCGCCCCCGCCCTCGAGACCACCCAGTGGAACCTCTCGGCCGGCTACGTGCTCGGGCTCGGCGGCTTCGAGTTGCTGCCCCAGGTCCTGCTCAGCAACTACTACCTGACGCCGAGCGGCACCACGCCATGGACCGGCACCACGGCCGACTACGCCCAGACGCGCCAGGGCCTGGGCCTCGCGCTCGACGCCGGCACCCGGATCGGCGCCTTCGAGGTCATCGCCCACGGCATGTACGTGCCCTGGGCGGCGGTGACGGTGACGACCGCCCCGCAGGCGCCCGCGTCGCCGCACTGGGGAGAGGCGGGCCTCACGCTCGGCTACAACCTGTTCCCGGGCCTGCGCGCCGACCTCAGCTACACGCGCCACTTCGGAGCGGGCAGCACCTACGATGACTTCGCGAACGTCTACGGGCTCGGGCTCTCGTACCACCCCGAACGGGTGACGCCATGAGGCTGCCTCCCATCCTCGCCGCGGCGGCACTCGTCGCCGTCGCACAGCCGGCCGCCTATGCCCAGGCGACCCTCACGCTCGACCAGGCCCTCGAGATCGCGCAGCGCAACAGCCTGTCGGTCGCCGTCAGCGAGGCCAAGCTCGCGCAGTCCGAGACCCAGATCTCGCAGACCTACGCGGGCCTCTATCCACAGCTCTCCCTGACGACGAGCGCTCTTAGCTACCGCCAGATCGACGCGGGCGCCTCGGCCGGCCTCGGCATGGGCGGCCTGGGGGGGCTGGGCGGCCTCGGCGGGCTCGGGGGCCTCGGCGGACTCGGCGGCCTGAGCGGAGTCGGAGGCCTGGGGGGCTTCGGCGCCGGCAGCACCTTCAACATGATCCAGACCCAGCTCTCGGTCTCCCAGGTGCTCTTCGACGGCTTCCAGACCGCCAACGCCCTCAAGATCGCGGACGCCTCGGTCAAGATGAACCGGGTGGACATCGCCAACCAGCGCCGCAAGGCCAGCTACGACGCCGCCAACGCCTACGTGCAGGTGCTGCGCGCCGAAGGCCTGCGCGAGGTCTCCCTGCGCGCGGTCGAGCAGGCCCAGTCCCACGTGGCGGCCGCCCAGGTCCGCGAGCGCGCGGGCACCGGCACCCGCTTCGACGTGCTGCAGGCCGAAAGCCAGCTCGCCAACGTCCAGGGCCAGCTCAGAAGCACCACCAACGGCGTCGAGATCGCCCGGCTGAACCTCGCCAACGTGCTCGGCGAGCCCGTTGGCAACCGTCCGCTGTCGCCTTCGCTGAACCTCGCCTCCGTCGGCTTCGGCCTGGAGGACGACCTGGGACCGGCGATCGCCAACCGCCCCGAGCTCCAGACGCTGCAACTGAAGCGGCGGATGGACGAGGCGACCGTGGACCTGAACCGCACGGCCAACATGCCCAAGGCCCAGGCCCAGGCACAGTACAGCCAGCAAGGCCTCGGCACCGGCCGGACCTTCATGGTCCTGGGGGCCTTGCAGTGGAACCTCATCGACTGGGGCAAGGCCGACGCCAAGGTCCGCTCCAGCGAGCAGGACCTCCGCCAGACGGACCTCAACATCGAGAACGCCCGTCGGCAGCTGAGCATGGACATCCAGAACGCCCTCCTATCGCGCCAGGACGCCCGCGATCGCCTCCGGATCGCCCAAAAGGGGCTCCAGGTCTCGCAGGAGTCCTACCGGATGGCCCAAGTGCGGTACAATGCGGGCGTCGGCACGGGTTACGAAGTCATCGACGCCCAGACGATGCTGGTGCAGGCGCAAAATACCTACGTCCAGGCGAATAACGATCTACAGGCGGCCGAGGTGCGCGTGGCGCAGGCCCTGGGGGTGGACCTCAGGACGGCGACGCGGCCGGGGCTTTAGAAAGGGAACTTGATCGTGCAGAAGAAAGTTGCGTGGCTGTCGATCGCGCTGGCCGTGACCTTGGTCGTGGGCTGCCGCGGCCCCAAGGCGGACACGAACCAGGAGGCCGCGCGGGCTCCGGTGGCCGTGGCGACGGTCCCCGCCACCACCCGCCCCATGTCCAAGGACCTCGTGGTGAACGGCACCCTCATCGCCAAGTCCCAGGTCAACGTCATGCCCAAGACCTCCGGGCGCATTCTCGAGCTCCGGGTCGAGGAAGGCAGCCGCGTCCGCAAGGGCGAGACGATCGCCGTGCTCGAGACGCCGGAGCTCGGCTGGCAGCTGCAGCAGCAGAAGAGCGCGCTCATCAGCGCCGAGGCCAACCGGGACCAGGCCGAGGACAACCTCTCGCGCATGCGCGAGCTCGCCACCGAAGGCGTCATCAGCCAGCAGCAGCTCAAGGCCGCCGAGACCCAGGCCAAGGTGGCCTCGAGCCAGGTCAAGCAGGCCAAGGCCGCCATCAGCCTGATGGAGAGCCAGCTCGCCAACGCGACCATCACGAGCCCCATTTCGGGCGTCGTCATCGCCAAGGGCCTCGACGTGGGCGCCATGGCGGGCCCCTCGACCTCCATCGTCACCGTCGCCCAGGCGGGGTCCCTGCAGGCCAAGCTGCCCGTCGCCGAGCGCGACCTGGGGCTGGTGCGCGAGGGCGGCCGCGTGACGGTCACGAGCGTCGCCCTGCCAGGCGAGGCCTTCGTGGGCCGGATCAGCGAGATCGCCCCGATGGTCGACCCGCAGACCCGCCTCATCACCGTCAAGGTGGACCTCGCCCAGACCGGCCGCCTCAAGGTCGGCATGAACGTCAACGGCACCGTCGCGGGCCCCACCCAGAACGTCCTGGCCGTGCCCGGCACCGCCATCCTGACCGACGGCGCCGAGCAGATCGTCTACCTGGCCACCGGCGGCAAGGCGGAGCGCGTGGTCGTCACCACGGGCCTGCGCTCCGGCGAGCTGGTGGAGGTCACCTCGGGCCTGCAGCCCGGCGCGCCCGTCATCACCGAGGGTGCGGCCTTCGTCAAGAACGGTGACCCGATCGCGGTCGGAGGAGGCGTCCAGTGAGCCACGAGCATAGCGCCTTCGAACAGCCCGGAGAGAAGCAGGAGAGCTACAACTTCTCCACCTTCTTCATCAAGAACCCGGTCACGACGATCATCATCGTCTTGATCCTGACGCTGCTGGGGATCCGCTCGTTCACGCGCATGCCGCTGGAGCTGTTTCCGAACATCGAGTTCCCGGTGGTCATCGTCAACACGGTGTATCCGGGAGCCGCCCCGGCCGAGGTCGAGACCCTCGTCTCCAAGCCCATCGAGGACGCCCTGGCGGGCATCAACGGCCTCAAGAACCTGCACTCGACCTCCAAGGACGGCATCTCGACCGTCGTGTGCGAGTTCGAGCTGGAGGTGGACAACAAGAACGCGGCGAGTGACGTCCGGGACAAGGTCTCGGCCATCCTCTACAAGCTTCCCAAGGACGTGCGGCCCCCGGCCTACATGACCTGGAGCTCGAGCAACGCGCCCATCGTCAACTACACGATCACGGCCAACATGACCGACGTGGCCCTGTCCACCTACATCAAGGACGTGATCAAGCCCAAGCTCGAGCAGATCACGGGCGTGGCCCAGATCCAGATGCTCGGCAACGCCGAGCGCACCTTCGAGGTCGCGCTCAACCCGGAGCGGCTGCAGACCTACAACCTGAGCCTGCCGGGCGTGTTCCAGGCCATCCAGGCGGAGAACTACAACTTGCCCGGCGGCAAGGTCGAAGCCCTGCCCCGTGAGCTGTCCCTGCGCACCATGGGCAAGTTCACGGGCGTCGAGGACCTGAGCCGCCTCTACGTGACCTCTCCGACCGGCGCCCAGGTCCAGCTCAAGGATCTCGGCACCGTGCGCGACACGGTGAAGGACCGCACCACCTACGCCTCGGTCGACGGCAAGGAGGCGGTGTTCTTCTCGGTCATGAAGCAGACCGACGCCAACTCGCTGGAGGTGGTCCGCAAGGTCGACGAGAAGCTCGCCGAGCTCGAGAAGGCCTTCCCCGCCGGAATGGCGGTGGTCAAGGCATCCGACACCAGCCACTTCGTCGAGCAGTCCAACCACGCCGTCTGGGAGCACCTCATCATCGGGGCCATCCTCGCGGTCCTGGTGCTGTTCGTCTTCCTGCGCAACGTCATGGCCATGATCATCAGCGGCCTCGCGATTCCGCTCTCGATCTTCATGGCCTTCGTCCCCATGAACCTCATGGGCTTCTCGTTCAACAACATCACCATGATGGCCCTGTCGCTGGTGGTGGGCATCCTGGTCGACGACGCGGTCGTGGACCTCGAGAACATCTACCGGCACATGGAGAAGGGGGTGCCCCCCCTCAAGGCCGCCATCGACGCCACGGGCGAGATCCAGCTCGCGGTGACGGCGACGACCATGACCATCGTGGGCGTGTTCCTGCCCATGTCGTTCATGACGGGCTACATCGGCAAGTTCTTCCGCAGCTTCGGCCTGACCGTCACCTTCTCGGTCCTGTTCTCGCTGCTCATCGCCCGAACCCTGACGCCGATGCTCTCGGCGTACCTCCTCAAGGTCAAGCCCAAGCCCGGTCACGCGGGTCACGACGAGGACGGCGACCTGTCGGGCCGCTATCCGCGTCTGCTCGCCTGGTGCCTAAAGCACCGCTGGGTCGTCGTGGTGGGCGCCACCGTCGCCTTCATCGGCGGCATGGGCCTCACGCCCTTCATCCAGAAGGGCTTCATGGGCAGCGCCGACCGGGGTCAGTTCCTCCTGCGGGTCAAGCTGCCCACCGGCACGGTCCTCACCGAGACGGCCCGGGTCGCCAACGACGTGGCCCGCCAGGTCAAGGCGATTCCCGAGGTCAAGCACGCCTTCGTCATGATCGGTTCGACGGGCAACGTGGACCAGGCGAGCATCGAGGTGCACCTGGTCGAGAAGCACGAGCGCAAGAAGTCCGACTCCGTCATCGCCAAGGAGGCGCGCGAGCTGTTCACGAACATGGTCGGCGCCAAGGTCATGGCCGACGAGATGGGCATGGTGGCGGGCGCCAGCAACAAGCCCGTTCAAATCCTCATGCAGGGGGACAACCTCGAGGAGCTGCGGCTCTACTCCGAGAAGCTGGCCACGGCCATGCATGCCAACCAGAAGTTCGCGGACGTGGAGACGAGCCTCGGCCAGGAGCGCAACGAGCTGCGCGTCGTGCCGGACCGCGCCCGCATGGCGCAGAACGGCATCCAGGCCATGGCGCTCGCCAACACCCTGCGCCTCGCGACCACCGGCGACACGCCCAACACCATGACCGCCGGCCCCAACGAGATCGACGTCTGGGTGCGCCTCGATCCGGCCTACCGCAAGGACGTGAACTCGCTGACGAGCCTCTCGATCCAGGGCCAGCGCGGTTCGGTTCCCCTGGGGGCCGTGGCCGAGGTGCAGCCGGGCGGCGGCTACGCCCAGATCGAGCGCAAGGATCGCCAGCGCCTGGTGCAGGTGACGGCCAACCTGGTGCCCGGCGTCAGCGTGGGCACGGCCACGGACTTCATCGAGAAGCAGATCCTGCCCACCATGCAGCTGCCTCCGTCCGTCACCGTCGACATGTCGGGCCAGGCCGAGCAGCAGCGGGACTCCTTCTCGGGCTTCGGCCAGGCGATGATCATGGGCGTCACGCTCATCTTCTTCATCCTGGCCTTGCAGTTCAGCTCGTTCCTGCACCCGTTCACCATCATGTTCTCGCTGCCCCTGGCCATCATCGGCGCCATGCTCGGCCTGCTGGTGTTCGGCAAGGAGCTCGGCATGATGTCGCTCATCGGCATCATCATGCTGATGGGCATCGTCACCAAGAACGCGATCCTCATCGTCGACTTCATCCTCACGATGCGCGATCGCGGCTTCACGCGCACCGACGCGGTGCTGCGGGCGTCTCAGGTGCGGCTCCGGCCCATCCTCATGACCACCGCGGCCATGGTCCTCGGCATGCTGCCCATGGCCCTCGGCCTGGGCGCCGGCGCCGAGTTCCGGTCGCCCATGGCGGTCGTCGTCATCGGGGGCCTCATCACCTCGACGGCCCTCACGCTGGTCGTGGTGCCCGTGGCCTACACGCTCCTGGACGACCTGAAGGAGTTCTTCATGCGGCGGATCTTCCGCCGGCGGCCACCGGCCGCCCCGCACGAGTCGCCCGTCGCGGCGCTCGTCGACTGAGGAGAACCCGCCTAAAACGCATCCGCGCCTGAGTGACCTCAGGCGCGGATGCCGTTCAGGGTGATCTCGAAGTGCCGCTCGATGAGGCCCGGCAGGTCCTCCGGCTTGCCCCCAGAGTAGGACCAGATGCCCATGACCGAGGCGATGAGCCCAATCATGAGGTGCGCGGCGAGCTCGTTGGGGGAAAAGTCCGTCCGAAAGGCCTTCTGGGCCTGGGCCCGCTCGATCAAGGCGATGATGAAGCGCGTGACCTGGACGAACTCGTTGTCGCCGGGCAGGTCCGCAAGCCCGCCCCCACGGGGGCGCGAGCGCATGGCCTGGACCCGCAGGGCGTGGAAGGCCTTGGAGGTCTCGGGGTAATCGGCGAACGACCGCCCCATGGTGAGGACCACCTTGCGCAGGGCGGCGATGGGATCCACCTCGCGCGCGAGGGGATCTTGGACGTTCAGCTGCGCGGCGATCCGCTCGCTCATCATGACGCCCAACACCAGGAGGATGTCCTCCTTGTGGGCGAAGTAGTTGAAGACCGTCGGCCGGCTCACGCCTGCGGAATGGGCGATCTCGTCCATGGTCGTGGCGTCGTAGCCCTTCGCCTCGAAGAGACAGACGGCCGCGCGGGCGATCGCCTGGCGGGACTCCTCTTTTTTGATCTCGCGCTGCGAGGGCTTCTTGCTGGATTTGGTGGCCATCGGGGTTCCAAAGGGGCAAAGGGGGGGCTGGCGCCGCACCGCGGCGAATCCTATTATACCTAGGTCTATCATACAGCAGCCCGACGCCACGCCCAAGGTGGCACTCGCTCAGGAGGCATCCATGCACGACACCGCCATCACCCGCATGCTGGGCATCCGGTACCCCATCCTCGGGGCGCCCATGTTCCTCATCTCCAACGTCGAGATGGTGGTCGCCATGGGCGAAGCAGGCGCCCTGGGCGCCTTCCCGGCCCTCAACCTGCGCACCACCGACCAGTTCCGGGAGGCGGTCCGGGCCATCAAGGCGCGCACCAGCGCGCCGTTCGGCGTCAACCTGATCCTGCTCGGCAACGAGCGCCTGGAGGCGGATCTCGCCGTCTGCCTGGAAGAGCGCGTGCCGCTCATCATCACGAGCCTGGGCAACCCCGCGCCCGTCATCCAGGCGGCGCATGAACACGGACTCAAGGTCTTCTGCGACGTCACCAACCTCAAGCACGCCCTCAAGTGTCAGCAGGCGGGCGCGGACGCGGTGATCGCCGTGGCCTCGGGGGCGGGCGGCCATGCGGGTGTCATCAGCCCCTTCGTGCTGGTCCCGCACCTCCAGCAGCACCTCTCGATCCCGGTGGTGGCCGCCGGAGGCATCTCGGACGGCCGCGGGGTCGCCGCAGCCCTCGCCCTTGGCGCCGGGGCGGCGTACGTCGGCACGCGCTTCATCGCCACCAGCGAGTCCCCGGCGCCCGAGGGCTACAAGCAGCTGATCGTGGAGAGCACGGCCGAGGACATCGAGTACAGCCCCGAGGTCTCGGGCCATCCGGCCAACTTCCTCCGGCCGAGCCTGGAGGCCTTCCGGGCGTCCAAGGAGAACCAGACCGGCGCCCCGTTGCGCCCCTCCGCTTGGCGGGACGTCTGGAGCGCCGGTCACGGCGTGAGCCTCGTCTCGGACATCGTCGGCTGCCGAGAAGTCGTCGAGCGCATGATGACCGAGTACGAGGCCATCCGCGCGGGACTGCCGCGCTTCGAGGCCGCAGCGGTCCAGTCCTAGGCTGGGAGCGCCGGCCGCCTCGCCGGCCACGAACGGATGGGCACCGACGGGGATGCCGGCGCCCCCAGGCCTAGACTAGCTTCTTGACCATCCTCAGCCGGTTGCAGATCCCGGGCCGGATGTCCCAGGCCACGTCGTCCATCATCTGCTGCATGAAGAAGATGCCCATCCCGCCGCGCCGGTCCTCGGAGACCATCCGCTCCACGTCGGGAGCGGGAACCTTGACCTTGGGCGGCTCGAAGGGCTGCCCCCAGTCGGTCACGGTGATCTCCAGCTGCCCGAAGTCGAAGCGCACGTGCAGCTCGATGGGCGCCGAGTCCTCGGCGGCGTGCCGATAGGCATGCTTGACCACGTTGGCGCAGGCCTCGACCACCGCGAGCTCGATGTCGCCGAGCGCGACGTTCGAGAAGCCCGCCTCGATGGCGGCCTGGCGCACGAACTGATGCATGCCGTAGATGTTCTGGAGGCGGTTGGTGAAGACGGCCTGAGCGTCGATTTGACCTGATGAGACCGAGATCATGCCACCTCCTCAGGCCGCGACGGCGCCGAACGAGCGTACGGCTTCGTCCGGGGAGGTGAAGAGCTGGAAGTAGGGGCCGAAGGCCAGCGTCAGCGCGCGCGACAGCGAGGCGTTCAAGCCCGCGAGGCGCACGTCGCCGCCGCGCCGGCGCAGCTCGGCCGTGATGGCGAGCAGGGTTCCGAACCCGATGCTCGAGACGTGCGCGAGCTCCGCGGCATCGAGGACGATGCGCGGGCACGTGGCGCCGATCTCCGTGATGATCTGCTCGAAGCCGCGCTCGGTCTGGTCATTCAGGAAGCCCATCGGCCGCATGATGACGACGCCGTCGGAGTCCTCCCAGGTGCACGTCAGGTGATAGTTCGTCATGGCCCTATCCTTTCCGCTGGTAGCCAGCTCCATTCAACCCGCCGCATCTTGCACCATTGTTGCATTTCAGCTACATGCGGTTGGACATGAGGCTGATGCCTGCTCGGTTTCAAGCCGAGCCGATCGGAAAGAACGTCCCGACGGTTCACATTTCTTCGCAAAGTGATACAATCAAGCGAGAGCATCACCTCACCGCGCCCCAGTAAAGGAGATCTCCGATGACACACCCGACTTCCACCCAGGTGAACGACTGGACGACCTATTACTCGACCCTGCGTGACAAGCTTGGGGTGGACAAGCTCCGGCGCGTCAAGCACCGCCTCTACGAGAAGCTCGAGACCATCAACGGGGAGATCGACGAGCTCGAGGAGGACAAGGAGCTTCACTTCCTGCCGGAGCACCCCCAGTTCATCCCCTTCATCGAGCAGCAGATCGAGGCCCTGGTCGCCATGGGCCAGCAGGTCAGCATCCAGCTCGAGACGGTGATCGGCCTCCTGGAGGAAGTCAATAGCGTCTAACAAGACTGTTCCTTCCAGCCGCCAAGGGCGGCCACAGGCCACGCATGCCTGGTCTTGTTGGATGCTATAGCCGGACCCTGTGCGAGATCTCACACGCGCGCTGTCACCTCTGACGAATCTTCTCGTCCCTCTCCTTGCTAGGATGTGGCTGGAACGGGATGAGCGTCAAAGGAGAAGCGCATGCCTCAGCTCTCATGTCCGCACTGCCGAGGGGCAATGCGTCTGACCAAGCGACTGACGTTTCCGGACGGAGGCATCAAACTCATCTACGAGTGCGCGATCTGCGAGCGGGCTCGGATCGAGGAATCGGACCCCGGCAAGGTCCCCAGCGAAACCCCATAGTAAGCCACGGGCCGCCTTCTTTGGAAGGCGGCCCGATTCCTAATTGACCCACTACAATTCCGCTCACCCTGAGGCCCTCGAAGGGCGAACGGACTCCTTACAGCGCCGGCAGGTAGTGGTCCACGAAGCGCTCGCGCGGCGGACGCTTGTCCCGGCGCCGCTCCTCGTAGCCCGTGTGCTCGCCGGGCGTGCCCTGGTCGATGACGTCCGACCCGGCGAGCGGATAACCCACCTGGAAGGTCATGGCAGGCTGCAGGACACCGGCCTCCAGGCCGCCGTGCAAGGCGGCCACCTCGGGCTTGCCGTCCAGGTTCGCAACCAGGATGCCGCGGATGGGCTCGCGCGCCAGGTCGATGGGCCCCGTCTTGATGATGCTCGACGCGCCCATGGCCCGCGACATGTAGGTCAAGACGGCCGCGGCCTTGCCGACGGTGCGGTAGACCCAGTGGGCCTCGCCCGCCTTGGTGTTGGCGATCAGCACCCCGTTCTGCGGATGCGTGTTCTGGAACTTCAGGAAGAAGTTGCCGAAGGTCGAGGCCAGGGACTTGTTGAGGCGCACGAGCACCGGGATGCTCAGCGGCTTGCCGGTGGTGTCCGTGATGACGCCGTCGGTGACCTGGTACTTGCCGTCGCGCAGGATGCGCTCGCGCAGGTAGCGACCGATGTCCTTCGCCCGGATGCCCAGCCCGCGGGTGGCTTTCTGCAACTCCGCCTCCGACATGCTCTCCCAGCCCTCGCCGACGTTGGCACGGACGTAGTCGGGCTCGGTCCGGGCAAGGTTCTCGAGGTAGTTGCGGACGCTCACGGCCGTGAGCAGGCCGCCCTCACCCCCGGTCTTGGCCTCGGGATCGGCCCCCAAGCCGTAGAGGGCTTCGAACATGGCCCCGCCGATGGCAGGAGGCGTCTGCTCGTTCCAGTGGAAGAAGACGAACTCCACGGTCTGGCGCTCGTGCGGGGGCAGGGCCGCGACCGTGCGCTTCCAGAGCAGCTCCGTCTCCGCTTTGGAGAACTCGCGGGTGGGCGAGGCCACGCGCTGGGTCGAGTGGGCGTCGATGAGCGCCTCGAAGGACTCGAAGGTGACGTTGGGGGCGGCCTTGGGGTGGCCGACCAGCATCACGCTGTCGGGGATGTACTTGCCGCGCTCGAGGTAGTCGACGAGCATGTCGATCTTGGCACGCTCGCCCGCGATCTCGGCCTCCGTCCCCTGGAGGCGATCGCGCCGGCCGCGCAGCTCCGCGAGCATGAGCTCCGTGGCGCCCGCGACCTGTTCGGGCGAGAAGACGTGCTCCTGGAAGGTCAGGCCGTGTCCCAGGGCCGACATGGCGAGCGTCTCGGCGAAGATGCCCACGTCGATGGACTCCTCGCGGGCCGTGACGGCGAGCCCGTAGGGCTCGAGCACGTCGCCCAGGAGCGACTCGTAGTGATCGCGGCGCATGAGGACGAGCGCGGGCAGCACGGTCTCGGTCGGCCAGCCGACGAGCTCCAGGAGCTGTTTGCGGGCCGCGCCCTCGAGCTCGACCACGCGGGTGGGCTGCCAGTTGGTGGCCGTCGGGGACCAGAAGGCGTGGTAGGCGGCGCGCAGCAGGACGCCCGGATCGATGGCGCGGGCGGGATCCAGCTCGGGCGGATGGCCAAGCTCCGCGACCAGGCGGTCGAAGCCCTCGAAGGCATCGTACTCGCGCTCCATGGTGCCGTCCGGAAGCACCCACCAGGTGTCTCCGCCCTCGGTCAAGGAGATGCGGGAGCCGTCCACCGCGACCTTCTGGCCGGTGCGCGCGGCTTCTTCCTTGGCGCGATCGAGCGCGGCGTCGAAGCGCTCGAACTCGGCGGCGAGGACGCGATCGCGCTCGGGCAGACCGATCCCCAACAGGGAGCCGGTGAAGGTCTCGGCGCGCTTCTGGCCCTCGAAGCGGTGCAGGCGGGACAGGGCATCTATGGTTGAGATCATCGGATTAAGCGATTCTCCAGCAAACGTTACAATGTGAACACTCCATGCTAGCACAGCCTCCCCCCCCGGACCAGGCGACCAGCGTGGTAAGATGGACCGTCAATCCCCGTGGAGGTCCCATGTCCTTGAACAGCACCCGCGACGCCCACCCCCTGCTCCGCGCCGAGACGGTCCCGACCGACAAGGCCCAGCCCGAGACGCTGGAGAACGTCCTGGTCGTGAACGGCGCCTTCGGCTGGTCGGGCCTCTATCCGCTCGCCGAAGCGGGCAACGTGCGGGAGGGCCGCGCCGAGCGGCACTGCAACATGTACTTCGTGCGCCTCACCGCGAGCGAGGTGACGCGCGAGAAGAACCCCATCGTCACGGACAAGACGAGCTACACGCTGCGCTACCGCGGCGCCACCTACCAGAACGAGGACCAGTGCGGCGTGTGCGTGAACCGCAACTGCCCCGCCAACCGCAATCCGCAGGCCCTGGAAGGCGAGTGGCCAGCCGGGTTGCTGGTCCTTCCCCTGGCCTAGCCGCGAAAAGTGATTGCCCAAGCTTGACACAGGCATCACCACCGGTTAAACTAGGCTCCTGTTCGGGCGCATAGCTCAGTTGGTTAGAGCGCGTCGTTGACATCGACGAGGTCACTGGTTCGAATCCAGTTGTGCCCACTAGCCCCCGGAACGATTCCTCGTTCCGGGGGCTTTCCCTTTGCTGGTCAGCGGGTGGACTTTTCCGCCTTGCGGCAGGCGATCGCCTTCTAGCGACCCAGGAATCGTTCTCTGAACTCGTCGAACTTGGTCCGGCCGTTTTCCCCTTCCGCCCAGGCCTCGATGCTCGCAAGGTCGATCTCGCCGGGCAAAGCCTTGGCCACAGCCAAAGCTTGGCTGAGCCCAGACCGATCGTTCCAATGAATGAAGGCTGCCAGGCGGTCTTTAACGGAATCGGTGGGATGCAAGACGTGCAAGATTCCCCCGGCGGTTTGCACGGTGCGCCAGCTGGTGATGAACTCGCGCCCTACCGCGAGCGGTCCTGGAGGAAACTCGATCGGAAACGGGCTCTCCGGGTGCCGGTAGCAGTCTCGGTCGACGTGGAATCCGAGGGCGCCCAGTTGGCGCTCCACGGCTTCCCGGTTGCGCGTGCTGCCGAACCGCACGGCAACGAAGTCGATGTCCAAGGACTGATAGGCCTCGGGGGCGTAGTACGTGGCGGCGCTTCCGCCCGTGAGGACCGCTGTGATCCCTGAGCGCTCGAGTGCCGTGCAAATCTCAGAAGCGACCACCGCAAGCGGAGTAGTTGCCTGGATGCTCATACGAGCTTCCGGCGCTGAACGGGGCGCACTCGGTGGCTGGCGGCCAGTGCATCAAGCTCGGGTTCGCCCCTAGCGAGCCGGGCTAATAAGGCCCGCAATTCATCGACAGCGTAGAATCGAGGATTCAAGGTAACGAGCCTCGTGCGTCCACGCTGGCGCGAGGCAACGACCCCCTGGCTTTCCAGATCGGTGAGGATGCGCTGCACCGAGTAAAGGGGTGCCTTCAACAGGGAAGCCAATTCGCTCGGGTAGGATTCCTCGAGAAGTCCAAGAAGGATGAGAACCTCAGTGCGTCTACGGCTGCCGAAAAGCCCCTGGGGATCGGACATCATGGCCCCCTCCTTTTACCACTTTTAGGTGGTTATCATACCACAAGTAAGTGGTTGTAAGACCACCTTTTTTTGGCGAAAAAACCACCTGCAAGTCGCGTAAGCCACGCGCTGCTGCGGCGCTCCGCCCGACTAGCAGAAGCCCTCATCCGCGTGCCTCACAGCCCGCAGAGAATGGTTCTAAACTCGTCCAGCCAAGCCCACTGGCCTAAAATGAACGTTGCCCCCCGAGAGCCTTGCCGCTCTCGGGGGGCAACGTTTTGGTTTCGGGGTATCCCGAGCCAAAACTCGGGTCGCGAGGCGGCCGCACCAGTGCGAACCCCAAGTCTCCGGTAACGACCTCCCGAGCTATTGAAATCGTGGTAATGGCCCTTTGGCTCCGGAAAGGGCCGTCGCCATGTGGGGGCTCACGCCTCCGTCGAGGGCATGCCGCCATCAAGAGATACCACCGCGTCTCCCGCGGGCAAGTATACCGAGAACATGGCCCCCTCCCCTGCGCGGCTGACGACCTCGATCCAGCCACCGTGAAGCTCTACCAGGCGCTTCACGATGCACAGGCCCAGCCCGAGCCCCCCCTTACGAAGGGCATCCCCGGTCTCCAGCTGGGTAAAGGCTTGCCAGATTCGGCCGAGATCCTGCTCGCAGATGCCCGGCCCCGTATCCCAGACGTCCATCCTCACCCGGTCGTGGCTTGAGGTGACCCGCAGGCCAATCCTCCCGCCGGGCGCCGTGAACTTCCCCGCATTCTCCAGCAGTTCTAGCTGCAACTGGAAGAGGCGTCGCGCATCGCCCAGGATGTACGGAACGTGCGGTTCTATCTCCAGAACCAGGTCCAGGCCTTTGCTCGTGAGGGCCTCTGCCGCGACGGCCGCCACGCTCTGCGCCATCTCCGCGGCACAGACCTCGCTCAGGTAGAGCGGCAGGGATCCGCTGACCAAGGCGCTGTAATCGATCATGCGTTCGACATGCGCCCGCAAGCGGCGCGTCCCGTCCTTGATGCCGGCGACATACGCGTCCGTCGGGCCGAAGTCTTCCAAGAGCTCGAGGTAGCCGCTGACCATGGAAAGCGGCGTCTTCAGCTCGTGCGAGAGGGTGGAGAGGAAGTGGTCCTTGAGCCGATGCAGCTCCATGGCCGGCTCGTGCTCGACGCTTCGGCAGGCGGCGCCGTCCAGCTCGCTCGCTTCTTCGAACGCCCCCTTTCCGACGCCGATGTCACGGATAAACGCGGTCAAGTAGGTCTGACGGCCGTGCCGGAGCCGGCTGATGCGGACCTCGACGCGCAAGATGGTGCCGTCCTTGCGGCGTTCGCAGCCCTCCACCGTCACCAGGTCACCCCGCCAGGCGCGCTCCCAAACCGCCTGCAGCTGCTCGGAGGCAAGCCCCACCTCGATGTCGAAGACGGACATGGTCAAGAGCTCATCTCGGCGATAGCCAAGCGAGCGGCATGCCGTATCGTTCACATCCACGAACCGGCCCTCCCGGTCATGGACGTGAATCGCGTCCGGCGCGCTCTCCATGACCCCCCGGAACAGCCCGTCGCCCAGGCTTTCGCCATCCGGCGAGCGCCAGAAGATCACGCTCTCGGCGCTCGAGGCTGCTTCTGACCTGTTCAGCGTATGCTGCTGCTTCATCCGTGTCCCTCCCGTCGCCATGACGATTTGGCCCGATGGCCGCAACTATGACTAAGTAGACATAAATCTATCGAAGCCGCCCCCCCCGACGCAAGAAGAGAGCGAGAGACGCGCCCGGAGGCCCTTTCCCCGGCGCGCGTCGGAACGAAAGGGCCCTTGACAATAGGACTAACTAGACCTATATTGTGACTACGTAGACGCAATTGCCGGCTCGCCACGCGCTCGGTCGAGGCGCAACGGCCACCCAAGCCGCAAAGGAGGACTCCCCATGCTGGCGCTTCGCTCGGGACAGGACCGCGGGCACGCCGATCACGGCTGGCTCGATACCTATCACACCTTCTCGTTCGCCGGTTACTTCGATCCGGCCCACATGGGCTTCTCCTCGCTGCGGGTCATCAACGAGGACCGGGTGCAGCCCGGACAGGGCTTCGGCACCCACCCCCACCGGGACATGGAGATCCTCACCTACGTCCTGGACGGCAAGCTCGAACACCGGGACTCGATGGGCAACGGATCGGTCATCGCAGCCGGCGACATCCAGTACATGAGCGCCGGGCGCGGCGTCACGCACAGCGAGTTCAACCATTCCCGGTCCGAGCTGGTGCACTTCCTCCAGATCTGGATCGTCCCGAACGAGCGGGGAAGCAAGCCCCGCTACGACCAGCGGCGCTGCGCAGCCGACGAGAAGCGCGGGCAATGGCGCCTGCTCGCCTCGTCGGACGGCGCGGAAGGCTCCGTGGCGATCCGTCAGGACGCCCGGCTCTACGCCCGGGTGCTGAAAGCGGGCGAGCAGGCCGAGTACCAACCGCTTGCCGACCGCAGGTACTACCTGCACGTGGCGCGCGGCGGCCTCCAGCTCAACGGTCAACCCCTCGAGACGGGCGACGGCGTGCGCATTCAGGAAGAAGCATCCCTTCGACTGGTCGCCACCACGGATGCCGAAGTCCTGCTCTTTGATCTCGCGTAGGCGAGCGCGTCACATCACGTCAAACCCCGATGGCGCGGCCCCAGGGCCTCAGAAGAAAGGAAGTCCCCCCATGAACTGGCAAATCGACAGCGCCCACACCCACGTCGGCTTCTCCGTCAAGCACATGATGATCGCCACGGTGCGCGGCGAGTTCAAGCAGTATTCCGGCACGCTCGAGATCGACCCGAGCGACCTCACGCGCTCGACGATCTCGGGCGAGATCGCGGTCGCGAGCCTGGACACGCGCGAAGCCAATCGCGACCAGCACCTGCGCTCGGCGGATTTCTTCGACGCGGAGCAGTACCCCACGATCTCGTTCGTCAGCCGCCGCATCGAGCGCCGCGACGCGGAGAACTACCGCGTGAGCGGCGACCTGACCATCCGCGGCCTGACCCGCGAGGTGACCCTCGAGGCCGAGTACGCAGGAATCCACAAGGACCCCTGGGGCGCCACCCGGACCGGCTTCATGGTGCGGGGCACGATCGACCGCAAGGAGTTCGGCCTGACCTGGAATGCCGCCCTAGAAACCGGCGGCGTGCTGGTCGGCGAGAAGGTGAAGCTCGAACTGGAAATCGAAGCCGTGCTTCAGGACGCGCCGGTAGCGCTCGGGTAACGCGTCGGTGGCAGGGGGCGCCGGCGCCCCCTGCCACGCTCCACCCCTTGCCATGTCGGCCGCCTCGCCCAAGCGGGAGCTTCGGGGCGACGCTGGACGTCTGGCGCGGGGTGGGGGAGAATGGGCCCGGGGCAAGCCCCCCTCGCATGGAACGGAGCCATCCCGTGAACAAGTCGAAACTGTCGACGTCGCTGCAAGAGTCCGAGCTACCGGCGTTTCGAGCGCTCATGGTCTGTAGTCGCCAGGCCGAGCGGATTGCCGCCCGACACGTGGAGACCATGGGCCTCACGCTCCCCCAGTTCGACGTCCTGACCGTCCTGGGCGACACGCCCGGCATGACGGTCTCCGAGCTCTCCGACCAGACGCTCATCACCCGGGGGACGCTCAAGCCCGTGCTGGATCGACTCGAGGAACGGGGCCTCTTGACCCGCTGCCGCGGTGCGCGAGACGCGCGCCAGGTCGTGATCTCGCTGACCACCGAGGGCCAGCAGCTCTTTCAGCAGACCTTTCCACGCCACGTCGCGTATCTCAAACAGTTCATCGACAAGGTGGCCCCGAACCATCAGGCCCAACTGATCGCCCTGCTCGGCGAGTTCGAGCGTGCGTTTACCTAGGATTCCGCGCTTCTAGCCTCGCTGCCAACCTCACTTGTCTGGCGACAAGGCCACTTGCGGCCATGCGGCCCCCTTCGGCTCGCGCCCGTTCAGGACGCGCGGGCCGCTCGGCCCTGGCCGCGCCATGCCACGGCAGCGTCACCGGCTGCCCTTTCAAGAACGGAGGCCCCCATGTCCCTGCTACTCGGTAGCCTGCTTCTTCCGATCCTCGCCAGCGTCCTCGTCGGCGCGGGGGGATATGCTCGCATCCCAAAGACGCCGCCCTGGGGCCTGCTCGCCACACAGGCGTTCGCCCTCGCGCTCGCCGGACTCGGGACGGGGCTGGTCGTCTTGGCGGGGCTACGCCCATGGACCCTAGCCGCAGGTCTCGGGTTGATGGCCTCGGCCCTGGGCATCGTGACGTGGGCGGCCCGTCGCATGCTGACGCGAGCGGACGAAGGGGGGCGCGCCGAATTGAGCGGCCTGGCAGAGGCTCTCGGAGTCCCCGTCCCGGAGGCCGGGACGGTCCGAGACGGGATCCGCGCGATCGCTCGGGAGGTCGCACTGGTTCAGGGCGAGCAGCGCCGGGAGATGGAGCGGATCGGTCTCGGACTCAGGCAACTGGGTTCGGTCCTCGCTCAGGCCCAGCATCGCAGCGCATGGGGTCCGGACGACACCGCGCTCGACGCTAGAATCGCGGAGTGCGTCGCGCTCCAGCAGAGCGCCGGGCAGAGCCTGCAGCAACTGGACGCGGAGCTGCAAACGGCTCAAGCGGTCATGACCAACCGCTTCACGGCCGTCAGCGAGGAACAAGCCCACAGCACCCGGCACTGGCGGCGTGCCTGGGCGGCAAGTGAGGAGCGCGCTGCCACGATGCAACGACTCGAGCAGCTCGCCGCAGAGGCCCAGTCGTTCACCCTCGCCTCGGCCAGTGCCATCGAGACCGGTGCGACCGTGGCCAGGGACAATGCCGCGGAGATCGAGCAAATCGGCATTCACATGCATGCTTTGGTCGAGGTCGTGGCGTCGCTCGGTCAACGGGCCGAACAGATCAGCGGGTTCGTGAGCCTGATCGAGGAGATTTCCGACCAGACCAACTTGCTCGCGCTCAATGCCGCCATCGAAGCGGCGCGTGCCGGCGAGAACGGCCGCGGCTTCGCCGTCGTGGCGGACGAGGTTCGCAAGCTCGCCGAACGGGCCGCCCGGACGACTCGCGACATTACCGGCCTGGTCCAAGGCATCCAGTCGGCAACGGATCAAGCGATCGAGAGCTCACAACAGGGCGAAGCTGCCATCCAATCGGCTGTCACCGTCGCGCAGCATGCGGGGGACGGTTTGACCGCGATCGCGGCCATGGTCTCCCAGACCGCAGAGAAGATCGAGGCCATGACCGTCATCAGCCACTCCGAGCTCGAGTTCTATGGTCCGTTTCTTCAGGAGATGAAACGCCTGGCCGATCAGCCGTCCAGAACGTTCGAAGTGACGGGGGCGATGCCGACCAGCGGGCCGATCCGGCTTGCCGAAGAGGCCCTCCGTCGGGCGGAACGGTCGGGCGAGGCCGTTCGGCAAGAGGTCCAAGCGGTGCGCGAAGAAGCAGCATGGCTGCGCCAGGCACTCACGGACATCCAGGCTCATGCCCAGCGTCTGGCTCCGGGCTCCGCGGGCCGTGCCAGCCTTGCCCTGACGCCACCCGAGGCGTCTGCGCTCCAGATCGCGCGGCGCTGATGGCGTCGCCGGTCTCTCCCCCACAACTGTCACCCCCAATCCTCGAAAGGAGTTCATCATGAGTCAAGTGCTCGCAGGAAAGGTCGCCATCATCACGGGTGCGGCCATGGGCATGGGCGAGGCGACGGCGAAGCTGTTCGCCGCCGCCGGCGCCAAGGTGGTCGTCGCCGATTTCAACGAGGAGAAGGGCCGCGCGGTGACCGCGGCCATCACCGGGGCCGGCGGCACCGCCCACTTCGTGAAGGTCGACATCTCCAAGTCCGAACAGGTGCAGGCCATGGTCCGGGAGACCGTGGACACCTTCGGGCGACTGGACGTGGCCGTGAACAACGCGGCGCTCACCCCCGACGACAAGCCGGTGGCGGAGTTTGACGAGGACTACTGGGACCGGCTCATGTCTGTCGACCTCAAGGGCACGGCCCTGTGCCTGAAGTACGAGCTTCGTCAGATGCTCGCCCAGGGCGACGGCGGGTCCATCATCAACATCTCGTCCGTCAGCGGGTTCAGACCCCAGGCCACCACCCTGGCCTACGTCGCCGCCAAGCACGGGGTGAACGGGATCACCAAGGTGGCCGCCATGGAGTACGGGCCGCACAAGATCCGGGTCAATGCCGTGGCCCCCGGAGCCATCGACACCCCCATGCTGCGCAACGCCCTGGTGCAGTTCAACCTGACCGAGGAGCAGTTCGCCCCGGCGCTCAGCCTGCTGAATCGCTTCGGAAAGCCGGAGGAAGTGGCCCAAGCCAGTCTTTGGCTAGCCTCGGACCAGTCGTCTTACGTGACGGGCACGACGCTGCACGTTGACGCCGGCTACGTAGAGGCCCGCTAAGCCACTGACCGTTCCATGATCGTGGGGGTAGAGAGGAGGGACTCCCTCCTCTCTAGTGATACGTCTGAAAGCATGTCAGCCGGCGCCCCCTTGAAGAAGTCGGGGTTGCCCACGCCGAGAATCCTGCCGCGGGTACCCTGCGCGGGATCCGAGCCGATGGCGGAGGTCGTCCGCGATGCGAGCAGGCGGCGATTGATTTCACTCCGCGCCGCACTATGATCAGGCGGGGAGTTTGCTCGGCGGTGTCGGGTCACGGTCTCTACTTCAACGCCGCGAAAGCGTCCGAGCCGAGACAGGGAGCCTGCACCGCCATGTATGCCTCCATCGATCCTCGCACCCTCCGAACTTGCCGCCACATCACCATGGCGGCCAGCCTTGGCGCCACGGCGACGGGCGCCCTCGTGCTGATCGGTTGGTGGCTCGACGTGCCGCTGCTCAAATCCTTGAGCCGCGAGGGGGTCGCCATGAACCCCGCCACCGCCGTAGGGTTCATCCTGGCGGCGTCGGCGCTGTGGAGGTGGCGCTCGGACCCTGACGAGCGGCCAGGGCGCCGCTGGGCACTGGCAGCGGCGCTGGCGCTCATCGTGCTCGGCGCTAGCCGGCTCGTCGAGTACCTGTTCGGTTGGGGACCCCGCCTCGATCAGTGGCTGTTCGCTGCAGAGCTGGAACGCGCCTCGCCCCCCAACCGCATGGCGCCGAACACCGCCTTCAACTTCGTGTTGCTCGGCCTTGCGCTGTGGCACCTGGATAGCAAGGCACGTCGCCTGCGGCTGTCCCAGGGACTGGCGGTCGCCGTCTTGATCGTATCCTTCTTGCCGCTGATCGGGCACCTCTACCGGGCCGCCCCGTTCACGCGCCTGGGGCCCGACTACATCTCCATGGCCCTAAACACGGCCCTCGCCTTCACGGCCGTCGCGTTCGGCGTGCTTTGCGCGCGACCGGACGAGGGCCTCATGGCCAGGCTCACGAGCAATCGCCTCAGCAGCCGGATGCTCAGGCGACTACTGCCCGCCCTGGTGCTGATCCCGGTCATGCTCGGCTTTTTCAGGCTGTGGGGCGAGCCGATCTGGGGGTACGACAAGCCCTTCGGTGCCGCGCTGTCGGCGACCGGCGTCGCCGCGCTCAGCTCAGCCCTGCTCTGGTGGCAAAGCAGGGCCTTCGCCCGGATGGAGGAAGCGCTGTTCGATCGCGAGATCAAGCTGGCCACGCTGGTCAACACGTCGCCCGACATCATCGTGATCCGCGATCGCGAAGGGCGCTTCCTGTTGGCCAACCCTGCCCTCGCCGAGCTGCTGGGCCGACCCCTCTCAGACATCCTCGGACGGCGGGATTCCGAGCTCTTCGGCGCGAGCTTCGACGCTGCGTCCGTCCGTCGCATCCAGGAGAGCGATCGCGGCGTGATGGAGTCCGGCGCGCCGAGCACCTACGTGATGCGAATCCAGACCGTGCACGGGGAGGAGCGCGCCTTTCTCAGCTCCAAGTATCCCTACCGTTCGCTCGATGGCGAGCTCCTCGGGACCATCACGATTTCGCGGGACATCACCGAGCGCGAGCAGCTGGAGAAAGCCCTGCGCGATACGCAGTTCCGCATGCAGACCGTTGTCGACAACTCCCCGGTCTTTCTGTTCGACCTCGACGCTGACGGCCGCATCTTGCTGGCCCGTGGCCTGGGCCTCGCGTCGCTGGCCCTGCAGCCCGAATCTCTGGCCGGCCGCACCATCGACGAGGTCTTCTCGGCCTTTCCGTCGTTCATTTCGAGCTATCGCCGGGCCTTGGCGGGCGAGTCGTTCCGCGAGTCGCTGGAGTTCCAGGACGTGGCGTTCGACGTGTGGTTCACCCCGTTGCGCAGCCAGACGGACGAGAAGATCGTCGGGGTGCTCGGGGTGGCGACGGACGTGAGCGTGCGCCGGCGCCTCGAGGATCAGCTGCGCTCGAACTACGAAAAGCTCAAGGAACTCGACCGGCTCAAGAGCGACTTCGTCAACTCGGTCAGCCACGACCTGCGCACGCCCTTGACCAGCATCCTCGGCTATGCCGAGTTCATCGAGGACGGCATGGGAGGCCCCATCACCCCGGAGCAGCGCGACTACGTGGGCCAGATCGAGAAAAGCGCCAAGCGGCTAGAGGGCATGGTCAACGACATGCTCGATTTTGCCCGCATGGATGCGGGCACCTTTCGCCTGCGCTGCGAGCCGACCGATCTCACGCTCAAGATCCGGGAGGTCGTCGAGAGCCTCAAGCCCCAGTCCGACGAGAAGTCGCTCCGTCTCGAAGCGGTATTGCCCGAGCCTCCCGTCACGCTGAGTCTGGACCCGGAGCGGATCGAGCGGGTCCTCGCCAATCTGATCGGCAACGCGATCAAGTTCACTCCTCCCAACGGGCGGATCGAAGTGCGCGCGCGCCAGGAGGAGGATCGGATCGTCTGCGAGGTCGTGGACACGGGCGTCGGCATCGCGTCCGAGGACCTCTCCAAGCTCTTCCGGCGCTTCAGCCAGCTCGAAGCCGGAGCGCTCAAGAAGTCCGGCACCGGACTGGGACTCAGCATTAGCAAGGCCCTGGTTGAGGCCCATGGCGGCACCATCGGGGTGCGAAGCGAGCCAGGAATGGGCAGCACGTTCTGGTTCAGCCTGCCTCTGGTACTGACCGAGACCATCCCGGCCGCTGCCACGGGTTGACGCCTTGCGTCCCATGGAGATATCTTGAGTTAGAGACACTTCAGCTAGAGGATTCCATGCCCACCCGGTACTCCGGCTCCCCCGATGAGATCCGCTCCCTCAACGCCTACATCGCCCTGATGCGAGCGAGCGACTCCGTGTCCGCGCGGGTCCATCGGCACCTGGCAAAGGTCGGCCTGAGCATCAGCCAGTTCGGCGTGCTGGAGATCCTGCACCACCTGGGGCCCCTGAGCCCCCGGGACCTTTGCTCCAAGCTCCTCAAGAGCTCCGGCAACGTCACGCTGATCCTGGACAACCTGGAAAAGCGGGGCCTGATCCGCCGGGAACGCGATCAGAGCGATCGCCGCATGATCACCATCCACCTCACGGAAGCGGGCGATGCCCTCATCGCGGAGGTCTTCCCCCATCAGGTCGAGGCCGTCCGGGCCGACCTCTCCGTGCTCACGGCCGCCGAGCAGGACGAACTCCGCCGCCTCTGTCGGAAGCTCGGCCTACAGGAACGTTAGCGATTTTTTGCCCTAATCTCTCTACATCGAGAGTCTTTATTTCAAGAAAGGACGCGCGTGCCATGACGCCCCATGCCCCCAAGGTCGACATCCTCTCCTTCAGCGACCCCTTCTGCTCCTGGTGCTGGGCCATGGAGCCGGTGCTGTACCGCGCAAGAGAGGTCTACCGAGATCAGGTGCGCATCCAGCCGGTCATGGGGGGGCTGGTCGAGGACATGGCCGCCTTCACGGATCCGCTGAACGGCATCTCCTCGACCGCCGACGTCGCCCCGCACTGGGAGGAGGTCGGGCGGCGCACCGGTCAGCCCATCGACGGCAGCTTCATGCGCGAGAACCAAGATGCCCACTGGGGGACCTGGCCTGCCTGCATCGCCGTCAAGGCCGCGGCCTTGCAGGGTGACACCCTGGGCGAGTCCTTCCTGCGCCGCTTGCGGAGGGCGGCCCAGGCGGAAGGTCGCAATGCGTCGGACCCCAAGGTCTATGAGGCAGTGGCCCAAGACACCTCGGGGCTCGACCTTGCGGCCTTCACGCAGGCGATCGCCGATGGTACGGCCCAACATGCCTTCATGGCGGATCGGCAGCTCGGCGCCCAGGTCGGCATCCGATCCTTCCCGACCTTCCTCTTCATGAGCGCCGATCCGGAGGACACGTCCCGCCCCATCCTCTTGGCCGGCGCCCGCGACTTCGCCACCTTCCAGGACGTTCTGAGCCGCGTCGCCCCCGACCTGACGCTCCATGCCCCGCGCCGTCTCCCGGAGCTGCTCGCCGAGTATGGCGCCCTGACCACGCGGGAGCTCGCCGAGATGCTCGGCAAGCCGGTATCCGAGCTGCGAGCCGAGCTGGAAGGTCAAGGAGGGATCCGGCGGATCGCGCTCCGGACCGGCGAGCTCTGGGAGCTGGCCTCGGCCCAAGGTCCGGTCGCCGGGGGGCTATTCAAGGATCCCGTCGCATGGGATGCCGGGGGCATGGCATGCGACATGGAAACCGGCGTTTGCGGCCCCCTGGGCGGGGCCCCCTCCCAGGGGCGGGCCTAACCTCGGCGCCTCGCGGCCGCCCCTTCAGCACGCGGTGCTCTGCCGCGGCAGGGTGAACCAGAAGACGCTGCCCTTGCCTGGTTCGCTCGTCACGCCGATGGTGCCGCCATGGGCTTCGACGATGGCCTTGCTGATGGAGAGTCCGAGTCCGGTGCCGCCAACCTTGCCGGTACCGGCCTCGAGCTGCCCGAAGCGCTGGAAAAGCTTGGGGACGTCCTCGGGCGCGATCCCGATGCCCGTGTCCTCCACTTCGCAGCGGATCCGATCCCCCTGGGATGAGAATCGCACCACGATCCGGCCCCCCTCGGGCGTGAACTTGATCGCGTTGTTGATGAGGTTGGTGAGGACCTGGTCGATGCGCTGCGGATCCATGCGGACCGGGAGGGGCTCGGAAGGCAAGGAGGCCTCCAGGGTGATCTGGGCCGCCTGAGCCTGGGGGGTCATGCTGGCCAGGATCTCCTGGATCTTGTCGACCAGGTCGGTATCGAGGCAGTGCAGCGCAAAGGTGCCCGCCTCCATCCGAGCGAAGTCGAGCAGGTCGTCCACCAATCGCTGGAGGCGCAGCGTGCTGGCCTCGATCTGCGCGACGAACTCACCCTGCTGCGACGTGAGTGGCCCCCCGATCTCGTCCTCCAGGAACTCGGCGTAGCCCTTGATCAAGGTCAGGGGCGTGCGCAACTCGTGGGAGACGGCGTTGACGAAATCGCTCTTGAGCTTGTCGAGGTGTTTCAAGGCCTCGGTCTCGGCCCGAGCCGAGGCCTCCTGGGTGATGAGGCGGGTGCGTTCCGCCTCTCGATCCTGGATCTGGGAGGCCATCGCATTGAACGCCCTCCCGAGCCGTTCGATCTCGTCTCCGGTCGCGAGACGCACCCGGGTCGACAGGTCGCCCTGCCCGAGCGCGTGAGCGGCCTGCTAGAGATGCCGCACGGGCGTGACGAAGCGCCTTGTAAGCCAGGCTGCCAGTCCCACGCTGAAGAGCAGGAAGACGGCGAAGGCCACCACGTTGCGGCGGAGGGCGGCATAGGCGGGGGCCAGGGCCACCGCGCGCAAAATGGTCACGCCGACCACCCAGCCATGCGGCTCGGTCGGCACGAAGGCTCCCAGACGGACGTCATGGAAGACGGGGCTCTCGAAATAGGCGTCCGTTCGGGGGGGGCCCGAGAGAGCCCAGCGGACGTCGGGCAGGTCTCGGAAGGCATCCATGACCTCGGGAGCCGGGTCCCGTTGCCCGGTGTGGAAGACTATCCGGCCCTCCTGGTTCAGCAGCACGATCGTCTGGCCGGGCCGGAGCCGGGTTTCCTGGTAGTGGTCGGCGAGCTGAGCCGTGGACATGGCCACCGTGACGATGCCGACGGCTTTTCCGCTCACGTCTCGGATCGGCACGCCGACGGCGATGCCAGGCAAGCGCAGCCGCGGCAGGAAGATCACGCCCGACAGGGCCGGGGCGTTGGTGGCCATCACTGCCCGGAAGAGGGGCTGCACGGCGATGTTGACGCGCGGCTCGGGCAGCAGGGTCGGGTGCCCGAAACCTCGGTGGTCGCCGTTCGAGTCGAAGACGCTGATGGCATCGAAGGTCGGGTTGAGGGTCGCGATCCGCTTCAGCAGGGGGTCCAGGAGGGCCGGGTCGAGGGATGTAGAGCAGGAGCAGGTCGCCGTCGTCGAAGAGGCCGTAGGTCTTGCCGTTCCACGTGCCGAACGAACGGTACGGGGGGAGGTAGTCCTCGCGGTCGGCCGCAACCTCGTAGCGAGAGACGTAATCGTCCAGCGGTTCCAGCGCGTTCGCAGCGAGCAGGTCCGGCATCCAGGCCGGAGCGATCGAGGCACCGTCGAAGGCGGCGGTCCCGGCCCGATGCTCGGCCTCGAGGCGCCGGAACTTCTCCGCGCGCTTGGTCATTTCGACCAGGTTGATCCGGATGCCGGTCAACGCTTCCCAGCGCGGCCCGGCGAAGTGGCGCAGGTCCATGGCCTGGGCCCCGCCTCCCATGCCACCGTGAGCGTCGTCCCGGCATACTGGCGGGCCGCATTGACCGCTCGCTAAGCGCTGGTCGCGCCCACGACGGAAGACTTGCCATTTCGGCAGCCCGGTACCAGGCCACTGGCCAGCAACAGCGCGCCCAAACGGATGAATTCTCGCCTGGTCACCATCTGCCGGGCTCCCACCTTCGAACTTGACTACCGCTCGGTGTCCTCAGCATCCCCGGTCCGGCAGGACCGGGGATGCCTCATGGCGGGCTTCCAGAACCGCCTTGAAGCCTAGGCCTCCTGGAGACTCGCCAGGTCGATGACGAAGCGGTAGCGCACGTCGCCCTTGATCATGCGTTCGTAGGCCTCGTTGATCTGCTGGATGGGGATCACCTCCACGTCGGCGGCCACGCCCCGCTCGGCACAGAAGTCGAGCATCTCCTGGGTCTCCTTGATGCCGCCGATGAGCGAGCCCGCCAGTCGCCGCCGGCCCATGATGAGCGCCGAGGCGTCCAGCGGCGCGGGGTCGGGCAGGCCGACCAGCACCATGGTGCCGTCCCGCTTGAGCAGGGTCAGGTAGTCGTTGTAGTCGTGCTGCGCGGATACCGTGTCGAGGATGAAGTCGAAGCGCTTGGCGTTCGAGGAAAAGGCCGCCGGATCCTTGGTCGAGATGAAATCGTCGGCTCCCAGGCGCCCGGCGTCTTCCTTCTTCTTCGGAGACTGGCTCAGCACCGTGACGTGCGCACCCATGGACTTGGCGAGCTTGACGGCCATGTGGCCGAGTCCGCCCAGGCCCACGACGGCGACGCGATCGCCCGCCTTGACCCCGAAGTGCTTCAGGGGCGAGTAGGTGGTGATCCCCGCGCAGAGCAAGGGCGCCGCCTGCTCGAGCGGAAGGCTCTCCGGCACGCGCAGCACGTAGTCCTGGTCCACCGTGATGTGGGTCGAGTAGCCGCCGTAGGTGGGCGTCTTGCTCCCCCGCTCGTAGCTGTTGTAGGTCGTGGTCATGCCCTTGGCGCAGTACTGCTCCTCGCCCGCCTCGCATGCCTCGCAGGACCGGCAGGAGTCGACGAAGCACCCCACGCCCACGGTGTCACCGACCTTCCACTTCGTGACCTGGTCGCCCACCTGCGCGACCTTGCCCACGATCTCGTGGCCGGGGACCATCGGGTACATGGCGCCGCCCCACTCGTCGCGGGCGCTGTGGATGTCCGAGTGGCACACGCCGCAGAACTGGATGTCGATCAAGACGTCGCGCGGGCCGGGCAGTCGGCGTTCGATGGTGAGGGGGGCCAGGGGCGACGTCGGGGCTGTGGCGGCATAGGCGGGAGTTCGTACCATCGGGTGACCCTCTCTTCTTGACGATGAAGCAGCGATGCGGGGAACCGGCGCTTGGCAAGCCTGCTACCAGCGCCCGACCAGGAATGTCGGCCCCTCCACCTTCCGTCCTGGGACCGCACGGTGGCATGGCCGGATGGAGCATTGTATGGCGAGTCGCCGCCGATTTCCAGCCAAGCGACGGGCGGACGGTCTCAGGTTCGCAGCGGGCGACGCGAGGGGGGCCCGGGAGCGGCCCGACGTCTCTCACCTGACCGCTCCAGGATCCCGTCACTCATGGTCAAGTGCGGCGGGGCATCGCCATGGTAACGTCGCTCCGTCAGGGATGCCAAAGGCCGGCTGAGTACCCCTTCGAGGTCCTATGCCCCCGCTACTCGGTTCCAGAATCTTGACCCCGCTCATCGTCCTCCTGGCCGTCCTGTCCGGCTGCCGGTCCGCCGACACGGAATCGGCGGACAAGGTCGCGATCCGATTCTCGGGCTATGCCGGCAACCCGGCCGAGACGGTCCTCATGCAAAAGCTGGTGGGGGACTTCAACCGCGCCCAGGGGCGGATCCATGCGCGCTACGAGCCCATTCCCGGCTCCTACTACCCCAAGGTCCTCACCATGCTGGCGAGCGGGGCGGCGCCGGACGTGCTTTACCTCGACATCCTGTATTTCAAGCCGTTTCTCGCCAAGCGAAAGATCCTGCGGCCGCTCGACGAGCTGATGGCCACCTCCTCCGTCCGGGCCTCCGACTTCATCCCGTCCCTGGTGAGCGCCTTCAGCCACCAGGGCACGATCTACGGCATCCCCAAGGACTTCAACGCCCTGGGCCTCTATTACAACCGCGAGAGCTTCGACCGGGCGGGGCTCGACTACCCGGACGCGCGCTGGGATCTCGAAGACTTCCGTGCCGCCGCAAAGACCTTGACCCGGCACGTCGGAAACAAGCCCCAGTACGGCTTTGCCCTCGTCCCGGACACGCCCGACCGTTTCCTTCCGATCGCCTACACGTTCGGAGCCAGGCTCTTCGGACCCGACGGCAAGTGCGCGATCGCAAGCCCCGCGGGCATCCGCGCGCTCGAGTTCTATGCCAGCCTCAAGCTCGAGGACCAGGCCGCCATCTTTCCGTCGGAGGTGGGCAGCAGCTGGTCCGGGGACGCGTTCGGTCGCCAGGACGCGGCCATGGCCTTCGAAGGCTCCTGGCTGACGCCCTACCTCCAGACCACCTTCCCGAAGCTGCCCTACGGGATCGCTCCGCTGCCCCGAGGCCCCGCCGGTCGGAGCAACTTTCTGTTCACCGTGGCCTACGTCATCCCCCAGAGCTCGAAGCACGCCGCAGAGGCCTGGCAGCTCATCGAGTTCCTGACCAGCGCGGAGGCACAGGCGCAGATCACCTTCGCCCTGCCCAGCCGGCGCGCGATCAGCCGGACCTACGTCGAGGCCCACCCCGAATACCGCCCCATCCTCGAGGCCGCCGCCTACGCCCAGCCGTTCGACTTCGGCCCCCATGGGCCCCGGATCAACGAGCGCCTGGGGGTTGCGATGCAAGAGGTCCTCTTGGGGGTCAAGTCGGCACGACGGGCCCTCGAGGACGCCGCCCGGGACATTGACCGGCTCGGCCAGCTCTAGTGGAAAGGAGGACTGCCGGATGAACCTCCGAAGGCACCTGGCGGAGACCGTTGCCGCCCTCGTCTTCCTGTCTCCCTTCATGCTGTTGCTGTTGGCGTTCGTCCTCTGGCCCCTCCTCAACGCGCTCTGGCTCTCGTTCCACTCCTACGACCTCTTCTCGGAGCCCCTCTGGATCGGCCTCGAGAACTACCGCCAGCTGCTCCAGCAGGGAGACTTCTGGATCAGCCTCAAGAACACGGTCTTCTACGCCGTGGGCGTCGTGATCTGCCAGACGGTGCTGGCGCTGCTCCTGGCCCTCATGATGGACCAGAGCATCCGGGGCAAGCCCGTCTTTCGGGTCATCTACTTCCTGCCCTCCGTGACCAGCTCCGTGGCCATCTCGCTCATCTTCATGTTCCTCTTCTTCAAGAACGGCATCCTCAACCAGGCCTTGGCCTGGCTGCGCCTGGATCGCCTGCTGGCCCTTGCGGGACTCGCCGTCCCCGTCGACTGGCTGGGCAACATGCACACGGCCCTGCCGTCCCTCATGGCCATGAACGTCTGGTCGACGGCCGGCTTCTTCATGATCGTCCTCCTCGCCGGGCTGCAGGACATCCCCGAGACCCTCTACGAGGTCGCGCGGCTGGACGGAGCCGGTCCCTGGGCCCAGTTCTGGTTCATCACGCTGCCGCTCTTGAAGCCGACGGTGTTCTACGTGACGACCATGGGACTCATCGGGTCCTTCCAGGTCTTCGACCAGGTCTTCGTCATGACCAACGGCGGCCCCCTCAAGTCCACCATGACGATGGCCTACCTGCTCTACACCGAGGCCTTCGTGCAGTTCAACATGGGCTATGCCTGCGCAATCGCCGTGGCCCTGTCGACGCTGATCTTCCTTGCCACCATGGCCCAGAAGCGGTTGATGGGGGAGTAATAGGATGCGCTACCTCAAGCAGATCCCGTTCTACGCGCTGCTGTTGCTCTTCGCCGTCACGTCGATGTTCCCCTTCGTCTTCGCCCTGCTCACGTCCCTCAAGGATCCGAGCAAGGCCTTCGCGCCCGGCCTCTGGCCCGATCCCTGGACCCTGGAGAACTACCGGGGGATCGTGCAGACGACGCCCCTGTTCCTGCAATGGGTGCTCAACAGCTTGCTCGTCGCCGCCGTGTCGGTCGTCGGCATCGTGCTGGTCTGCATGATGGGGGGCTTCGCCCTCGCGCGGATCGCCTTCCCCGGGCGCCAGGTCCTCTTCCTGTGCCTGCTGGGCTCGATGATGATCCCGGGGCAGGTGCTCTGGATCCCCAACTACTCCACGCTCGCCCACCTGGGCTGGGTGAACACGTACTGGGGACTCCTGCCGGGCGTGGTCGGCAGCCTGGCCTCCGGGACGTTCATGGTCGCGCAGTTCCTCAAGGCCCTGCCCCGGGAGCTGGAAGAGGCCGCCACCCTCGACGGGCTCTCGCGCTACGGCATGTTCCGCTGGCTGATCGTGCCCCTGAGCGGCCCGGTCCTCGCCACCATCACCATCACCAGCTTCATGGGGAGCTGGAATGGCTTCTCGTGGCCCCTCATCGTCCTCAACTCCCCCGAGCTGTTCACGCTGCCCATCGGGCTCAACTTCTTCAAGGGGCTCTACATCACCAAGTGGACCCTCATCATGGCGGGGTCCATGTTCAACACCTTGCCCGTGCTCCTGGTGTTCGTGATCTTCCAGCGCTACTTCATCAAGGGAGTGGCGACGACCGGTTTGAAGGACTAGCGTCCTGCCAGCCGATCGTCGCCGGAATCGACGAATCGCTAGGCAGCGAAGACGAAGCGGTCCGCATAGGTAGCGGCGGCGCCGTCCACGTCCGCGGCCATGATGCGGCGCATGATCGTGTCCCGGCCGAACAGCAGGGTGAACTCCGGGGAGTCGGCCAGGAGGCCCCAGGCGACGACGGGCAGCAGCTGACGGGCGCATGCCAGCTGCAAGGCGCCCAGGCCGCTGCGGACGAAGTGGACGTGACCCACCTCGTCCACCATGATCTGGGCGAACAGGGTCTCGATCCGCTCGAGGGCCTTGGGTTGGCCGGCAAACAGCTCGCGAGCCTTCTCGAGCAGCAGCCCGAAGATCGCCACGCCGATGATCTCGCCGCACAGCACGATGACGTTGGCGTACTGGTCGGGCAACCGCACCATCGCCCGCACCATGGCGCGCGTCGTGAGGGCGGGCTTGCCCATCTCCATCCGCAGACCGATGGTGGCGAGCGCATCCCGGAGGATGCGGGTGTGGTAGAACTCCTCGATCTGGATGTAGGCATGCGGATCGGTCGCCGCATCGAGCTGGGGACTGTTGAAGCTCAGCGCGTACTCGACGCCGTAGCGCTCGGCGCGGTTGGTCTTCGCCGTGGCGAGCGCCCAGAGCGTCGCCTCGTCGAGGTTCGGCTCGGGCATGCGCCGGTCGTGATTGCGGTCGAAGACCGCCTGATCCACCGGCATGGGGCCGACCCAGCAGCTGGGGTTCGCATCCAGCTCGGCGAAGAACCGCTCGCGGACGTCGAAGCGCTGGGTCCGCATGTCGGGAATCCCGTCCCGGCCTCTCAGATACGCCAGATAGGCGGCGCGAAACCGCTCCTGCTCCGCCGGCGTCATCGTCTCGAACGCTGTGCTCATGGGGGCCTTTCTCCGCTGTGACGGTTCATGGGAGTTGAACATGACTCGTTTCGCCGTTTAAACACATACTATCAAGCATCCAATGACTCAAGAGCAGAAACAGGCAACGGCTCGATGCAAAAGCGCCGAGCGTGGGTACCAGTTGCCCGCCTGAAGCAACCGTTCAAGAACTGCGGTCAAGCCGTCCGATCCCAAGGCTCGCCTGATCGCTTATGCTCCCTCTCAACTCCATGCCGGAGTTGGGTGAGGGTGCCGTGGGCCGACGTCGCAGGTGGTTCCCGCAACTCCAGACACGAGCCGGCTCGGTCATGACCCTGCTCCTCCTGGCCCTGTCCGCATGTGGACCCGCCACCGGCCCCCAGGCGACGCCGGTGCAGGGGCCTCCGGGCAGAATGCAGGCGGTCCCCCTTCCAGCAGGGATGCCGGCCACCTACAGCGCCTCGCCCGAACCCTTCACCCAGGTGCCCTTCCCCGTTCCGCCGGGGCTGGACGCGCGGCTCGGGGTCTACGACGTGCCGCGTCGGGAGATCTTCTACTATCCGCAGGTCGGGCCGGGCATCATCAACGTCGGCATCCTGACCCTGGGCCAGTACTTCTACGACACGGTCCGCGACATCTTTCTCTACGACGCCTGGCGTGAAGAGCAGATCAAGCTCGTCGACGGGGACGAGGTGGGCGGCTTCGCCTTCTTTCCGAGCTTCAGCGCCCGCCATCACCTGTACTTCCTCGGTCAACGCGACCCGACCCTCGCGGCCCAATTCATCGGGCTGGCCTACGTGAAGTACGAAACGACCGCGACACCCGTCTTCGGCGAGTCTGGGTCGGGCGAGGAGGCCACGTCGTCGCCCTCGCCCGGGGCCTCGCCCTCCCCCGATCCAAGCGAAACGGCGTCCCCCTCGTTCAGCGCGTCGCAGTACGCCACCTCGTCCTCGGCGCCGAGTATCACCGTCGTGCCGGGCGCCGAGATCGACTGGTACCTGGCCAAGCCCCGATTTCTGAGCAAGATCAACGCCCTGGCGGTCCGACATGGGGGCCTCACGTCCATCAACGTCGACGGGGCGAACACGGCGGTCGTCTTCACGACAACGGACGGGGGGCTGTACTTGTACACTCCGCTCGCCCCCCAGGTGGTCGCCCTCCTGCCCAATGCGGCCATCAGCGACAACTTCCACGCCGCCTTCGCCGCCATCGATCCGGTCTGGGGGCGCTTCGTCGTGTGGCACGACACCGCCCGGCGCGGGCTCTTCACCCTGGACCTCTGGACCGGCCTGGTGGACTCGATGCCCTACGCGAACCTAGCGCTCGACGCCGTGAACGTCCAGGCTCCGGCCTTCGTGGAAAGCGACCCTTACCACGTGTTCTTTGCGGTCGAGCTTGCGGACGGCACCTTCCGGATCCTCTGCTACAATCTGGTGACCGAACAGGTAACCAACCTGACGCTACTCAACATGTTCCTGATGGGCTTCCCCCGCAAGCCGCTCGAACCGAGCTGGCCCCCGTGGTGACGCCGAGCAAAAGCGGGTGGTAGCATCAAGCATGACCAACGCCACTCGACACCGTCTCCCCGGTCCCTCCCTTCCGGAGATCGCGTGATGCCGATCCTCCACTGGGCCATTGGCCAGCGAGTCCGGAGCGAGGCCGAACCCGCTCTCGGACTGGGCATCATCGAGGCCTTTCCCACGCCGCGCAGCCTCCAGATCTTCTTTCCGGCTGCCGGCGAGCGCCGCCTCTACAACCCGGCGACGGCTCCCTTGCGCCGCCACGAGCTGAGCGCGGGCCAGGCGGCCCAGACGAGGGACGGCCGCAGCTTCCGCGTCGAACGGGTGGAGGCCACCGACGACGGCCTCCTCACTTATCACGGCCAGGGGCTGGTGGTGCCCGAGCAGGATCTGGCGGACACCAGCGCCTCGCACGATCCGCTGCAACGCCTGAATGCCGCCGAGCTCAGCCACTACGAGGCCTTCGGCCTGCGCGAGTCGGGCTGGAGGCTGAGGTCCCAGGTCCTGCAGCAGAGGAGCCGCGGCCTGATGGGTGGACGCGTCTCCTTGTTGCCGCATCAGCTCGCGATCGCCTACAAGATCGGTAACCGCGAGTTTCCGCGGGCCTTGCTGGCCGACGAGGTGGGCCTCGGCAAGACCATCGAGGCCTGCCTCGCCTTCTCGGGACTGCGTGCCCTCGATCGAGCGGACCGCGTCCTGGTGCTGACGCCCGTCAGCCTCGTCCACCAGTGGCTGGTGGAGCTTTACCGCCGGTTCAACGAGCTCTTCACGGTGGCCCACTCCGAGCTGATCCCGGGCAAGCGCCCGGGCGAGATCGGCGCGGAGAATCCCTTCGCGGATGCGTCACGCCTCATCGCACCGGTCGAATGGCTCCTCGAGCCGGATCGTCTCGAGCAGGCGCTCGAGTATCCGTGGGATCTGGTGATCGTGGACGAGGCCCACCACCTGGCCTGGTCCCCCGGCCAGAGCAGCCGCCAGTACCAGGTAGTAGAAGCGCTTGCGAGGCAGAGTCAGGGGCTACTCCTGCTGACGGCGACGCCCTTACGGCAGGGCCTGGAGACCGAGTTCGGGCTCTTGCGGCTCGTCGACCCCGAACGCTTCGCCGACTTCGAGCGGTTCCGCATCGAATACGAACACATGCGGGAGGTCGCCGACCTGGCGCGCCGCCTGTGCGCAGGCGAGCCGGTCGAGGCCGAGCTGCGCGAGCTCTTTCCGGACGTGCGGTGGGGAGCATCGCGCGACGAGATCCTCCAGCAGCTGATCGATCGGCACGGCACGGGGCGCGTCCTGATCCGCAACCGGCGGGAGAAGCTGGGCGGCTTTCCCGGCCGAAATCTGAACGTGACCGAGCTGCCGCTGCCGGAGAGCTGGAAGACGGCCAGGGCCTGGCCGGAAATCGCCGGACTGGAGGCAACCCTCGGCTTGCCCGAGGCCCAGGGGAAAGAGCCCCCCGCCAAGGACGACCCCCGACTGGACTGGTTGATCGGAAAGCTCGAGGAGCTCGAGGGCCAGAAGGTCGTGGTGATGGCGTCAACGGTCGCCGTCGTCAAGTGGGTCGAGAAGCAGCTGAAGACGCGGACCGGGTGCAAGGTGGCGGCCTTTCACGAAGAGCTCGGCCTCATCGAGCGGGATCGGCAGGCCGCCTACTTCACAGACCCGGATGGCGCCCGGGTCCTCCTCTCCAGCGAGATCGGCGGCGAGGGGCGCAACTTCCAGTTCTGCCACCACCTGCTCATGTTCGACCTGCCGATCCACCCGGACGCGCTCGAGCAGCGGATCGGCCGGTTGGACCGGATCGGGCAGACCGAGACGATCCAGGTCCACGTGCCACTGGTCGCGGACACGCCGGGAGAGGCCCTGTTCCAGTGGCACCGGACGCTTGGCGTCTTCGAGGCCCCGCTGACTGGGGGAGAGCACCTGTTGGCCGTGCAGGCCGAATCGCTGCTCGACGTGCTGCGCGCCTCTCAGCCCGGTCGGGGGGACCCTGCCAAGCTGGCCTCCTTCCTGCGCGACACCGAAGCCCTCCTGGAGCGCTATAAGTCGGTGGTGCAGGCGAGCGTCGACTTCCTCATCGACCTCAACTCGTTCGACCAAGAGCTCGGCGAGTCGCTGGTCCGGGAGGTGGAGGCCTTCGATTACCCTCTCCTTCAGGAGACCGTCAGCGATCTGCTCGACCATTTCGGCGTCCGAGAGGACGAGCTGGCGGATCCCCTGATCCTCCGGATCCGCCCGGGCGACCACATGAAGGTGGATCCCTTTCCGGGTCTGCGCACCGGCGGGTTCCTCGCGACCTATGACCGGGCCCTCGCGCTCGCCCGAGAGGACCTCCAGTTCCTGAGCCCCGACCATCCCCTGGTGGAAGGGGCCCTCGGACTCATGCTGGATCAGGCGGAAGGCCGGGCGAGCGTCGCCCTCTGGCCGGCTGCGCCTGAGCAGGGGGTCTGGATCGAGTTCCTGTTCCTGCTGGAGGCCGTGGGGCCCGGACGATTGGGGTTGCCGCGGTACTTGCCGCCCACCTCCCTTGGCCTGACAGTCGATGCCCAGGGCGAGCTGCGCCTGCCCGCCCGCGAGCTGGGTGCCAAGCTCCAGCCGCTCCATCCCCAGACCTGGGCCCGGTTGGCAGGCATGCTGCACGACCGGCTGCCGGCATTGCTCGAGATCGGCGAGGAGGAGGCCAACTCACGCCTGCGCCCCTACGTGGAGGCCGCCAAGGCCGAGGCCTCGGCCATCCTCGGCCGGGAGCAGCGCCGATTGGAAGAGTTGCATGCCCTCGGAAACGTGTCGGCCGCCGAAGTGGCAAGCCACGCCGAGAAGGTCCAAGAGACCCTGCGCTGCCTATCAGAGGCCCGTGTCAGCCTGGATGCCGTCCGGGTTCTGCTGCTCAATCCCGGTTCCTAGCCGGAGGGCGCGATCGCCCTTCCCATCAAGCGACGCATGACTTAAACTACTCTTAATCTCCCCTTCAATGAGGTACGTCATGCGTCGCCACCTTCTGCTCGGTCTCTCCCTGGTGCTCGCCGGCTGCGGCGCACCGACCGTCACCCCCCTGGCAACGGGCCAGCAAGTGGTATCGGGTCAGGCGATCGCGGGCGAACACATCGTCCGCCTGCGCCCCGGCACCTCGCCGATCACCTACGCCCGTCGGCACGGCCTGACGCTGGTGCAGGTCATCGGCCTCGACATGTACGTCTTCCGCGGCGCCACCCCCGTGGCCGAGCTGTCGGAGAGCGCAGAGGCCCTCTGGGCCGAGCCGCATCGCCGGATCTCCCTGCCGCCCATGGCCTCGCGGCCCGCCCCGCAGGTAGAGGGCGCCGAACCCGACGACCCGCTCTACCCGGCCCAGTACGCGCCCCGCGTCATGGGGGCAGAGGCCGTCTGGCCCACCCAGCAGGGACGCCCCGAGGTGGTGGTGGCCATCGTGGACTCGGGCATCGACGGGACGCACCCCGAGTTCCAGGGGCAGCTCTTGCCCGGCCAGGACTTCACGGTCAAGCCCGCCGTCACCGGCGGCAACCAGGACGGCTATGGGCACGGCACGCACGTGGCCGGCGTGGTCGGCGCGCGCCACAACGGCACGGGGATCGCGGGCATCGCCCCCGGCTGCAAGCTCCTGCCCGTCCGCATCTTCAACGACTCGGGGCACACCAACGATGGAGCCGCGAACGCGGCCCTCATCTGGGCCGTCGACCACGGAGCCAAGGTCATCAACGCGAGCTGGGGCTCGCCCTCGGACTCCGAGGCCGGCCGGACGGCCGTGAAGTATGCCCTGGATCACGACGTGGTGCTCGTCGCGGCGGTGGGCAACACCGGCAAGGAATGGGACCCGAGCTACCCCGCGGCCTACCCGGGCGTGGTGGCGGTAGCCGCGACCAATGACCGGGACGGCTGGGCCTCCTTCTCGACCTACGGGGACTGGATCACGCTCGGCGCCCCCGGGGCGAGCATCCTCTCCACCTTCCCGACGGCCAAGAGCAACGGCTACCGCATCATGGACGGCACGTCCATGGCCGCCCCCCAGGTCACGGGCGTCGCGGCCCTGATCCGCAGCCAGCATCCGGAGCTCACGCAGGCCCAGGTGGTCGAGCGCCTCTACAACACGGCTAAAGACACCGTCATGGCGGGTAAGGACAAGTACGTGGGCTACGGACGAGTGGATGCAGCCCGAGCCGTCCTGGAGGTCCGGTGATACGGATCCCTCCGTGTCATCAAGGATCTGACAGCTTGCTCGAAAACATCGTCATCCGGGGCGCCCGCGAGAACAACCTCAAGAACGTCGCCCTCGAGATCCCCAAGCGCCGGCTGACCATCTTCACGGGGGTTTCCGGCTCGGGCAAGTCGTCGATCGTCTTCGACACGCTCGCGACCGAGGCCCAGCGGCAGCTCTACGAGAACTTCAGCATGTTCATCCGGAGCTTCCTGCCGAAGTATCCCCAGCCGGACGTGGACGCCATCCAGAACCTGAGCATGGCCGTCATCGTAGACCAGAAGCGGCTCGGCGGCGGCTCCCACTCCACAGTCGGGACCATCACGGACATCTACTCGGTCCTTCGCGTCCTCTTCTCGCGGATCGGCGAGCCGTACGTCGGCGGAGCGAACGCCTTCTCCTTCAACGACCCATCGGGCATGTGCCCGGATTGCGGGGGGCGGGGGGTGATCCAGGGCATCATCGCCGACGACTTCCTGGACATGGACAAGTCCCTGCGGGAGGGGGCCATCCAGGTGCCGTTCTTCGTCAGCTGGGAGCTCGGGGCCTACATGGAGTCGGGCTTCTTCGACAACGACAAGAAGCTGCGCGACTTCACGCCCGAGGAGATGGACCTCCTCCTGCACTCCAAGGCCCGAAAGTACAAACTCAGCGTCGGCAGCGGCGCCATGAACGCGACCTACGAGGGCATCATCGAGAAGATCACGCGTTCCTACATCCGTCGTGACCTCAAGACCCTCTCCGAGCGCACTCAGAAGGCCGTGGCCCCCTATCTCAAGGACCGCCCCTGCACGTTGTGCAAGGGGGCTCGCCTCAACCAGGCCGTCCTCAACTGCCGCATCGACGGGCGCAACATCGCCGACCTGGCCTCCATGGGCGTGGGAGAGCTGCTGAGCGTCATCGAGACCATCGAGAGCCCGGTGGCCGCTCCCATCCTCGCGACCCTGAAGGAGCGGCTGCAGAGCCTGGTGGACATCGGGCTCGACTACCTGAGCCTCGCGCGCGAGACGGACACCCTCTCGGGCGGGGAGTCCCAGCGCGTCAAGATGGTCAAGCACCTGACGAGCAGCCTGATCGACGTCATGTACGTCTTCGACGAGCCGAGCGTGGGCCTGCACCCGCGCGACGTGCACCGCCTCAACGAGCTGCTCGCGAAGCTGCGGGACAAGGGGAACACCGTCATCGTGGTCGAACACGACCCGGACGTCATCCGCATGGCGGACCACATCGTCGACGTCGGGCCCCACGCCGGCACCGAGGGCGGCCGGATCGTCTACGAGGGGCCCTACGACGGCCTGGTAAGGGCCGACACCCTCACGGGCCGCCACATCGAACGACGGCTTCCCATGAAGGCCGAGGTGCGCAAGCCGACCGGCCAGCTCCCCATCCGCAACGCGCGGGCCAACAACCTGCGCGACGTGAACGTGGACGTCCCCAAGGGCGTCCTCACGGCCGTGACGGGCGTGGCGGGCTCCGGCAAGAGCTCGCTCATCCACGCGGAGTTCCTCCAGGCCCATCCCCAGGCGATCGTCATCGACCAGTCCCCGGTGGGCGCCAACAGCCGTTCGACGCCCGCGACCTACACGGGCCTCATGGACGACCTGCGCAAGGCGTATGCCACGGCGAACAAGGTGGACGCGAGCCTCTTCAGCTTCAACTCCAAGGGCGCCTGCGACGTCTGCAAGGGCGCGGGCGTCCTCTACACGGATCTCGCCTTCCTGGACGGCGTGAAGTCGATCTGCGAGGGCTGTCAGGGTCGCCGCTTCAAGGACGAGGTGCTCGCCTACCAGCTCGACGGCAAGAACGTCAGCGAGGTGCTCGCCATGACGGTCCACCAGGCCCTGGAGCACTTCAAGCAGAAGGAGATCGTCAAGAAGCTCACGGCCATGCGTGACGTGGGCCTCGACTACCTGACGCTCGGCCAGCCCCTGAGCACCCTCTCGGGTGGCGAGTGCCAGCGGATCAAGCTCGCGAGCGAGCTCCACAAGAAGGGCAGCCTCTACGTCTTGGACGAGCCCACGACGGGCCTCCACATGGCGGACGTCGGCCACCTGCTCGCCATCATGGACCGGCTGGTCGACGCCGGGAACACGGTGGTCGTGATCGAGCACAACATGGACGTGGTGCGGCATGCCGACTGGGTGATCGACATGGGACCGGACGGCGGCACCCGGGGCGGCCAGGTGGTCTTCGAGGGAACGCCTAAGCAGCTCGCGGACGATCCCGGCTCGATCACCGGGCGGTTTTTGCGATAGGCCCTTCCGAGAGGGCCTCCTCCCGGCATTGGTCGCGCGCGTAGCGCTCGGCGGCTCGGTCATGGACTCCCACACCACCGCTTGGCCGGTGACGACCCTTTTCTATCAAGACGAGGAAGCATCCGTAAGTCATCTCCCTCTAGGATGGGACCGTTTTCACGCGTCCGAAGAGGAACGATGCCATGACCATCTTTGCTCCCCCCGAATGCCACCTGGATCCCCATGCGTTCTACGCCGAGCGGCGCCGCGATCGCCTCGTCTACGACCCGCAGCAGGAGGCGTGGGGCGTCTATCGCTACGCGGACGTCAAGGCGGTGCTCAGCGACTTCGCCAACTTCTCGTCCGAGTTCCGGCGCTTCCAGGACGCCGAGACCTTCCGCGAGACGCTCATCAGCGTGGACCCGCCCCGCCACCGGAACCTGCGCGGCGTCATTTCCAAGGCGTTCACGCCGCAGGCGATCGCGCGCCTCGAGCCGCGCATCCGGGCCCTCTCGAACCAGTTGCTGGACGCCATTGACGCGAGCGGCCGCTTCGACCTGGTGAGCCAGTTCGCCCATCCCCTGCCCGTCACCGTCATCGCCGAGATGCTCGGCGTGCCGGTCTCCGACCAGCCCCAGTACAAGCTCTGGGCCGACGAGCTCCTGAGCGGAGACGCACAGAACTTCGCTGCGGACGAGCGCCGCATGCAGCGATTGAAGGTCGTCCAGCAGGAGATGGACGACTACTTCCAGGCCGTCATCGCCGAGCGCCGACGCCGCCCGCAGGACGACCTCATCACCCAGCTCTTGACTGCGGAAGTCGACGGCGAGCGGCTCTCGGAGGACGGCGTGCTGAGCTTCTGCGCCCTCCTGCTCCTGGCGGGACACATCACCACCGTCAACCTGATCACCAACGGCATGCTCTGCCTGTTCGAGCACCCGCATGCCCAGGACTGGCTGCGCCACAACCCGGAGGCCATGCCGCAGGCCATCGAGGAGATGCTGCGTTATCGCTCACCTGTCCAGTGGCTCGCCCGCACCGCCAAGCAGGATGTGGTGCTCGGCGGCGAGCGCATCCGGGAGGGGACCCTGCTCATCGCCTTCGTGGGCTCCGCCAACCGGGACGAGGAGGTGTTCGAATGCCCCGACCTCTTCGATCCGACCCGGCACCCCAACCCGCACCTCTCGTTCGGCTACGGCGTCCACTACTGCCTCGGAGCGCCGCTGGCCCGGCTGGAGGGCGTCATCGCCATGCGGGCCCTCCTGGCGCGCTTCCCGGAGGCGATCCTGGATCTGGCGCCGGGCGAGACGCTGGATCCCGCGTCCTACTCGCTCATCCACGGCGTCTCGCGCCTACCCGTCCGGGTGGCGGCCCGAATGGTCTCGTAGCCGGTCCCGGTGGCTCACATCCCTCTTATTCGACATCAAGAGGGCGAGGGCCCGTCCAATGGACGGGCCCTCGCCATTCTTTACCTCATGCTACGGGTTTGGACGCTCGATGCGACCGTCCGGGAAGCGGGCGAAGCGTCCGGCGTCCCGCGCATGGACGGGCCCCTCCGCGGGCCAGGGCCAGCCGCCGAACTCGGTCGCCCGGTACTCGGCGAAGGCCTGCTGGATCTCGGCGGGGCTGTTCATGACAAAGGGACCGTACTGGACGACGGGCTCGCCGATGGGGCGCCCCTGCAACACCAGCACCCGGTTGGCGACGGGGCCCGCCACGAGCTCCAGGTCCACGTCCGGGCGCACGCGCGCCCCCGTGCGATCGGGAATGGGCGTGCCCGCGACCCGCAGGCCGCTCCCCTCGAAGAAGTAGAGCGTCCGGTTCGTGCCGGGCTTGGCGGCGGGCAGCTTCCAGGTCGTGCCCGGCTCCATGGCGACGGACCAGATGGCCACGTCGGCCTCGGCCCGGGCCGCCCAGGAGTCGGGCGGGGGGCTCGGCGCCTGCTGGTCGGCGAGGTCTCCCGCGACGACCAGGACCCTCGTGCGCTTGCCGGCCGCGTCCACGAACTCCGCCGTGGGCAGCGTCTCGCGCCAGAGCATCTTGAAGTGCGGCTCGGACATCTTGCTCGCGCGCGGGAGGTTGAGCCAGATCTGGAAGAGCTCGGCCGGGTTGGGGCCAGCGGGATCGAGCAGGGGGAACATCTCCGAGTGGACGATGCCCTTGCCGGCCGTCAGCCACTGGACGTCGCCCGCCCCGAACCGAGCGGTGGCTCCGAGCGAGTCGGAGTGGTCGATGTGCCCATGGAGCACGATCGTCACGGTCTCGAAGCCGCGGTGCGGGTGCCCGGGGAAACCCGGCACCACGTCGCCGTGGTACATGCGCCACCCGTCGATCCCCTCGAAGTCCTGGCCGATGTCCCGGCCGGCCAGGGACGCCGCCGGACCCAGCCGCTCGTTGCCGGCCGGATAGGCGTCGTCGTGATGGACGCAGAACAGGAACGGGTCCACGGTCTGCCAGGGCATTCCCAGGGGCAGCAACTGGAGTACGGACTCTTGGATCACGGTGGCCTCCTTGTAGGTCTGGTGGCGCCTCTGGGCGCCGAGGAGTTCGCTTACTGGGCGGGCATGAGGTCGTGGTCGACCCAGCGCTCGCCGTTCAGCTCGCTGATGACGTTGATGGCGACCTTGGCGCCGTCGCCCGCCGTCACCACGACGTGCATGCTGACGCCCGCGACCGTCCCGGCCGCCCAGACGCCGGGCATGCTGGTGCGGCCCTGGGCGTCCACGTCGACGATGGTCTTGATGCGGGGCTCGGTGCCGGGCTTGGTCCGGATGCCGACGCTCTCGGCGAGGCCCGTCACCATGCCCGTGGCGAGGATGACGTGCTTGGCCTCCACCTGGCGATCGCCCGCCGTCAGGCGGATGCCGCCCTCGATGGGCGTGAGGGCCGTGACCGGGGCCTCGACGATCTCGCCGCCGAGGGTCGTCACCTGCTCCTTGCCGATGGCCACCATGTCCGGGCCCGTGATCTCGGGGATGGCGTAGTAGTTCTTCATGAGGGCGCGCTTGGTGACGGACTTGCCGTCGTCGAGGACCAGCGTGCGCTTGCCGGCCTTGGCCGTGAAGATGGCGGCGCTGGCGCCCGCGGGCCCGGCTCCGATGATGGCGACGTCGTACATGGTGGCTCCTTTCGAGGCAAGAGGCGTCAGGACCGGGGCTCGGCGTTCCAGGCGAGCCCCCAGTCCCGGATGGCGTTGAGGATGGGTTGGACGGCCTCCCCCTTGGGGGTCAGGCGGTAATGGACCTGCACCGGACGGCCGGATCCGACCTCACGGCGGATGATGTCGAGCTCCTCGAGCTCCTTGAGGCGCTCGGTCAGGAGGCGATCGCTGATCTCGGGGATGGCGTCCCGAATCTCGCAGAATCGCGACGGCCGCTGGCACAGTGCGTAGAGGATCGCGCCGGTCCACCGCCGGCCGATGACCTCGACGGAGCGGTGAAAGACCTCGCAGACCTTCTCGTCATGGCCCTCTGGCGACATTGCTCGCTCCTCGACACCCGGTCGCTCGTATCTGGTAATTAGCTTACGATTCGTAAGTGTATCACGAGCGGGCCCCGCATGCGACTCGACCGCGGGGCGGCCTGGGGGTACCGTTAGGCAAGCACGCTTACCGGTTTGAGAGGAAAGGAGCCCCCATGCCCCTGGTGCACATCTACCTGACCGACGACGGGGTCACGCCCGACCAGAAGGCCCAGCTCGTGGAGGGCGTCACGCGGCTGTTGCAGGATCTCCTGGACAAGAACCCCGCGACCACGCACGTGCTCATCAGCGAGGTGCCGACGGACAACTGGGGCATCGGCGGCGAGCTCGTCACGGTCCGGCGGGCCCGCCAGCAAGGTCAGTCCTAGGCGCTCCCTGCCCTGGGCCCGAGGCTCAGGGCTGCCCGGAGGCGTTGAAGCGGAGCGCGCCGTAGTCGACCATCCGATCCTCGGAAGCGTCCCAGAAGACGTGCGTGAAGCACTTGCGCACGTCCGCGCGGCTCAAGGGCGCGATGGCGGCGATCTCCGGCACCGCGCGCCGGGCCGCCTCCAGGCGGTAGTTGGGGACGAGCACGTTCAGGTGATGGACGTGGTGGATCCCGATGGACGCCGTGATCCAGCCCCAGATCCCCGGCAGCCTGAGGTAGCTCGCGCCGCGCAGCCCGGCCTCGACGAAGCTCCAGCTCGCCTCCTCGGCGTGGTAGGTCCGCTCGAAGTTGTGCTGCACCCAGAAGAGCAGGGCGCCCAGCCCCGCGCCGCAGAAGTAGGCGGGCAGGATCAAGCCGAGCCAGAGCCAGGGGCCCACGAGCGCCAGGAGCCCGAGGTGGAAGGCCCCGTGCACGAGGTTCGTCACGCGGACGCTGGCGATGAGGGCCGCCCGGTTGGGGACCGGCCAGCGGAACTTCGGACGGAACGGAAAGAAGGCGCCGTGGTGCTTGCGTTGGACGGCCAGGCTGAGCGCCCCCAGCACGAAGACGTTGAGGACGCTGATCTTGCGCACTCTCAGTTGCGCGAGGTCCGGGCTCTGTACCGCCTCGTCGGCCATCATGGGGCTGTTCATGCGGTCGACGCCCCGATGGCTGAGCTTGGCCTGATGGCTGTGGTGCCAGTTGTGCTCCGTGCGCCACGCCTCGTAGGCGACGCCCGTGACGAAGGACAGGACCATGCCGACGACGTCGTTGACCCGCCGGTTCGAGAACAGGCTCAGGTGCCCGCAATCGTGCTGCAGCACGAAGAGGCGCACCAGCAGGAAGCACAGGGGCAGGAACAACAGCCACTTGGCAGCTAGGGGTTGGACGAGGGCGATCGCCGCGAACACCCCGCCAGTGAGGATCAGGGTCGTGACCACCTGCCATGCCCCGATGCAGTCGTCCGCCTTTGCGAACGTCCGCAGGGAGACCATGAGGACCCGGTAGGCCCCGGGCGTCTTGGCGTCGAGGGTGTCGATTGCCGTCGGATCGTCTAGCTGCCCGCCGGCGGGGGGCATCGTGGTCATGCGCGTGATTCTCCTGGAACGAGGCGATCGGAACCATGTCGCTTCCGGGCGATGAGGAAAGCGGGAATCCCGGCGGTGGCCACCGCCGCCAGCAGCCGCATCCATGCGAGGTAGTAGCCCTCGCCCGAGCCGGGAGCGAGCCCGTCGAGCAGGAACAGGCAGGCAAAGGCCAGGAGGGCGCTCGCGTTGGCCAGGTTGTTGTAGATCGTGAGCAGCACCGTCTTCCCTCGGGCGGCCGAGCGCGAGACGAAGTCCCTGAGACCCAAGAGGAAGGCCCCGTAGCCGAACCCGAGGGCGCTCGCGATGGCGAGCATGCCCGTGTAGGTCACCGCGAGGCGGCCCTCGTACGCGACCCAGGCCACGGCGAGGGGCAGCGCGGGCAGAAAGGCGAGGGCGCCCGGATCGGTCGCGGCGCCCGTCCGGCGCCGGGCGGCGAGGGACGCGACGGCCACCGAGCCGAGGGCCGACATGAAGACCGCCACGATGAGCACGCCCGCACGTGGGGTCGCGCGGTCGAACGCGAGCGCGTCCTGCAGGAAGTAGGAGAGGTTGGCCGCGAAGAGATAGAGCGCGGCGAACACGCTGACGGCATGGCCCAGGAGCAGGTAGTCCCGCCGGTCCAGGGGCAGCGACGCTTCCGCGAGGGGCGCGACCGTCGCCGCCCCAGCGGCCGACCGCCATGACGCCAGCCATGCGCCCAGGACGCCGGCCGCACCCAGCCCGAGCGCCAGCGTCACGGCCATCCCGTGCTGGAGCTGGTGGGTGAAGAACCAGGGTGCGAGCAGCATCCCCAGCAACCGACAGGCGGTGCCGAGACGATCGTTGAAGCTCCGCTGGGAATCGGTCGCCGTCCGGGTAGCCAGGTGGTCGAGGCGGGTGACGAGCAAGTTGCCGAGACCGGTCGCCAACGCGGCGAGCAGGACGAAGTGCCAAGGCTCACGAGCCGTGAACAGCCCCAGGAAGCTCGCGACCGCCCCGAGCAGGGGAACCAGGATCCAGCGACCGGAGAGCCGGCGTTCCCACCAGCTCCCCCCGAGCAGCGTCCCGAGGACGGCGCAGGCCGTGGCCGCGAGCAGACTGACAGGTAGCCAGAAGGCCTTTTGGTCGGGCACGAGCGCGAGCAGGATGAACTGCGGAATGACGTTGGTCAGGCCCGAGAGCAGGAACGAGAAGACGAAGACGCCCCCGTTCAGGCCCCAGAGGCGGGAGGCGGCAGCTAGCGACACGCGAACACGGCTCCCAGGGGCAAGAGGATCCACATGACCCGGTAGTGCCATCCCCCCTTCGGGAAGGGGAGGCGCGCGACCATGGCGATCGCCAGCACGAGGACGGCCGCCGTGAGGCCGAGGCGCATGGGCTCGGTGGGGAACCGCAACCCGACAACAGCGAGCAGGTACACGAGGCTCGCCGCGTACGGGGTGGGCATGCCCTGGAAAGCCGGGCGGCCGCGCCATTGGGTCATGCCCGCCTCGTCGAACTGCGCGAGGCGCCAGACCCCGGCGAGGACGTAGGCGAAGAGCGGCAGCAGCTGGTACCAGGCCGTCAGGCCCACCCCGAACGCCGCGACCGCGGGCAGGAGGCAGAAGGAGAGGGCATCGGCCAGCGAGTCGAGAGCTGCCCCGAAGCGCGACTGCAGTCCCATCCGGCGCGCCAGGAAGCCGTCCAGGAGGTCGCAGGGCACCGCGGCCATGCCGCAGAGGAGGGCGAGGTCCGGGCGGCCGGAGGCGACCAGCAGGATCCCCGCGAAGGCCAGGGCGACCGAGGCGGACGTCACGAGGTTGGGCGGAGTCAGGTGCGCGAAGGCCGGAAACCATCCCCCGGCGGGTGCGGGAGGGACCGCGCGGCCGTGCTCGATCGGCTGGCTCATGGGCACACCCAGCGCAGCAGGAGGCCGAAGCCGGGAGCCACGTAGACGAGGCTGTCAACGCGGTCCATGACCCCGCCGAAGCCGGGCAGGAGCTTGCCGGCGTCCTTGACCCCTGCGTCCCGCTTGATCGCCGAGACCGTGATGTCCCCGAGGAAGCCCGCAGCTGCCACGACGATGCCCATGAGCGGGGCCACCTCGCGCGGCACGGGCGTCAGCACCGGGGCCAGAAGCCAGGCCAGGCCCGCGGTGGACAGGAGCCCCCCCAGGAACCCGGCCCAGGTCTTCTTGGGGCTGAGCGCCGGCACGATCGGCGTGCGACCCGCCACCTTGCCCCAGACGTACTGGGCAAAGTCGTTGAACTGGGCGAGGAAGACCATGTAGATGACGAGCCCCACCCCGCCGCCCGCCGGATTCAGGGGCTCGGCTCGCCACATGAGCGCGGGCACCTGGCTCAGACAGTAGCCGGCCACGAGCCAGGCCATCAACAGGGCGCCGGCCTTGCGGGCGAAGCCCTCCCCCGGCTCGAGCAGCATCACGACGAGGGGAATGGCGAGCAGGCACCAGACCGCGGCGCCGGAAGACGCCGCCTCGGGCAGTCGGGCGAGAATCATCAGGTAGGGCACCGCGATAAGACCGGCGACGACGAGGACGGTGGCCCGCTTGAAGGCGAAGGGCTGGATCGCCAGCAGCTCGCGGTAAGCCGTCAAGCCGACGGCGGCGAAGAAGAAGAGCGCGGCGTAGGGGCCGAGCGCAAGGGCCAGCACGAGCGATCCCGAGACGACCCACCATCCGAGCGCCCTCCGGTGGAAGTCCCGGAAGTCCCCCCCCGGGCGGAACAGGCGAATCACGGTCGGTGACAGCGTGACGGCGACGTGCAGCACGAGGATGCCCAGGAAGGTCCAGAGCACGTTCGACGTCAGTTCGCTGCGCATCCCCAGGAGAGTCATGTCTTGTGCTCCGGCCTTCCCAACAGTTGACGTGCAACCTTTTAGACTCCAGTATATATTAACAATGTCTAATCTATTCGCTATCGCATAGTTAAGAATTTGCTCGGTAGCCGCCGACGACGGCCCACCTCGTCGCACGGCGCGGCCGCCATGACAGGACCTCCATGAACTCGACCACCAACCTCGCCGACGCCTCGCACCAAGGGCGTCTTTACCCGCCGCCGCCGCCCGCCGAGCCTCGGGACGAGGAGAGCCTGGACGTCTGGGGCTTCCGGGACACGGCCTTTCGCGTCAACGCCCGCGGGCACGTGGAGGTGACGGGCGAGCGCTACCCCGATCTCAGCGGCCACGAGCTTCCCAACCTCCTGCCCTGGTTCCGGGGCGTCGTGGGGCTCCCGGTCGAGCCGGACGATCGGCATGAGCCCCATTACCCCCCGGCCATTCCCGAGCCCAAGGCCGCGCCCGGGCTGCTCGCCGAGTTGCGGAGCGCGCTGTCGGAGGACCAGATCAGCCAGGAGCCCAAGGTGCGCCTGCGTCACGGTCACGGTCACACGCAGGCGGACATGTTCGCCATCAAGCACGGCAGGCTGCCGCGCGTGCCGGACGTCGTCGTGTACCCGACCGACGAGGACCAGGTGGTGGCCGTCGTGGAGGCTGCCAAGCGTCACGGCGCCTCGATCATCCCCTTCGGGGGCGGCACCAACGTCACCGAGGCGCTCCGCTGCCCGGCGGACGAGCAACGCGTCATCGTCTCGCTCGACACGCGCCGCATGAACCGCATCCTGTGGATCGATCCCATCAACCGCATGGCCTGCATCCAGGCAGGCGCGGTGGGCCGGACGATCATGCAGCAGCTGGCCGAGTACGGGTTCACCATGGGCCACGAGCCCGACTCCGTCGAGTTCTCGACCCTGGGGGGCTGGATCTCGACCCATGCGAGCGGGATGAAGAAGAACCGCTACGGGAACATCGAGGACCTGGTCCTCGACCTCACGGCCGTCACGTCCCTCGGCAAGATCGAGCGGCATGCGGCCCTGCCCCGCGAGTCGACGGGGCTGGATCCCCGACGCTGGTGGTTCGGCTCGGAAGGCAACCTCGGGATCATCACCTCGGCGGTCGTGAAGCTGTTTCCGCTGCCCGAGGTCCAGAAGTTCGGCTCGGTGCTCTTCAAGGACTTCGAGGCTGGCACCCGCTTCATGTACGACCTCGCCCAGACGGGCCGGGCCCCTGCCAGCGTCCGCCTGGTCGACAACCTGCAGTTCCAGTTCGGTATCGCCCTCAAGCCCGTCTCGAAGGGTTTCAAGGCCCTCAAGAGCAAGCTCGAGAAGGTGCTCGTCACCAAGGTCCTCGGCTTCGAGCCGGACCGCATGGTCGCCTGCACGCTCGTGTTCGAAGGCTCCCGGACCGAGGTCGCCCAGCAGGAGGCGCTCGTCTACGAGCTCGCCAAGCGCCATGGCGGCATGAAGGCCGGCCCCGACAACGGCAAGCGAGGCTACCAGCTGACCTACGGCATCGCCTACATCCGGGACTTCGTCATGAACCACTGGTTCCTCGCCGAGTCCTTCGAGACGTCCGTGCCCTGGAGCCGGGTCGCCGGCCTCTGCGCCAACGTCAAGCAGCGCATCGCCAAGGAGCATGCGGCCCGCCACCTGCCCGGCAAGCCCTTCATCTCGTGCCGGGTCACCCAGGTCTACGACACGGGGGCGGCCGTCTACTTCTACTTCGCCTACGGCTACCAGGGCGTCGAGGACCCGAGCGGCACCTACCACGCGATCGAGGTGGCGGCCCGCGAGGAGGTCCTCGCGAACGGCGGCTCGCTGTCCCATCACCACGGAGTCGGCAAGCTCCGGCAGGAGTTCCTGCCGCGCATCATGTCGCCCGCGGCCCTGCGCGGCGTCCAGGCCGCCAAGGAAGCCCTCGATCCGCAGAACGTGTTCGGCGCCGGAAACCTCCATGCCGCCGGGAAGGAAACGGTGTAGGACCATGGGGGAAACCCTGTTCGTCACGGGTTGCACGGGCTTCGTCGGCAAGGTCGTCCTCGCCGAGCTGATGCGCCGGCGCGAGGAGCTGGGCCTCGGGACCGTCTACGTCCTCATCCGCCCCAAGCGCGGCCGCACGCCGGAAGAGCGCTTCGAGCAGGAGATCGTGTCCTCCGAGTGCTTTCGGCTCTTGCCCGAGGACTGGTCCACATGGTGCCGGCCCGTGGCGGGCGACCTGACGGCCGCGGATCTCGCCCTCTCGGGGGGCGATCGCGAGCTTCTCCAGAAGAACGTGCACCGGGTCATCCACTGCGCGGCCTCGGTGGACTTCGACCTGCCGCTGCCCGAGGCGGCGGAATCCAACATCACGGGCGCCCTGAACGTCCTGGAGTTCGCCAAGGGCTGCGTTCAGCTGCGGGCCATGGTCGATGTCTCGACCGCCTATGTCTCTCCCCATCCGGGAGGCACGCGCGCCTTCGGTGAAGAACTCGCCCCCCTGCCCCTGTCGGCCGAGGACGCCTACCGGAGCATCCTCGACGGGACGGCGAGCCAGACCGCCATGCTCGCAGCCTCGGGCCATGCGAATACCTACACGCTCACCAAGTGCATCGCCGAGCACCTCCTGGTCGCCCGGCACGGCCACGTGCCCCTGACCATCGTGCGGCCGAGCATCATCTCGGCGTGCCGACGCTTCCCGTTCGCAGGCTGGATCGACAGCAAGGCGGCTTTTGCGGGCTTCGTGGCCCTGTATGGCATGGGCTACCTCCGGGTGCTGGGCGTCGATCCTGACGTCCGGCTCGACATCGTGCCGTGCGACGAGGTCGCCGAGCGCGTGCTCGACGCGGCCTTCGACGCGCCGAGCACCGACGAGGTGCGGATCCGCTACGCGGTGGCGGGCCTCGCGCGCGCGCTCACCATCCGCCAGATCTGCGACGTCCACGTCCCCTACTTCGATCGCTTTCCGGTGGGGCCGCGGGCGGGCTTCGTGCACGTGGGCCCCGCGAACGCACGGCTGCACGTGCTGGAGTTCGTTCACCACCGCTTGAAATGGGGCACGGCCCTCGCCGCGGCCACCCTCTTCGGCCAGAAGAAGCAGGCCCGGGCCCTGAAGCGTCTGCTCGGCGGGCTGCTCTACCTGAATCGGGGCTTCCGGTACTTCACGCACCGCACCTTCGACTTCCGATCGTCGGATACCCGGCACGATCCGACCTTCGACACCGTGGCCTACTTCGAGACGATCGCCCGCGGCATCCACCGGCACCTCTTGCGCCGCGGCGAAGACCAGGTGTCGATGGGCGGCAAGCAGCACCAGGCCTCGGGCGGCGACCTCCTCTGGGCGCTGAGGCAGCCGAACGGGAACGCGACGCACCGGGTGCTCGGCTTCCTCCTGCGCAAGGCCTTCCGGCGCGGCACCGACCTGGTCACCGTCGACAAGGCCTCCTTCCAGGCCGCCATGGAGGGGGCAAGTCCCGACGAGCTGCTCGTCGTCGTGCCCAGCCACCGGAGCTACGCGGATTTCCTCATCAGCCCCTACCTCTTCTTCACCTGGCCCGACCTCAAGCTCCCGCTGCCGCACATCGCGGCCACCGAGGACTTCGCCCGCATCCCCCTCCTCGGGGAGCTGCTGCGCTGGGCTCAGGCCTTCTACATCAAGCGCGGCCTGGGCCGCGAGGACCCGGAGCTCACGCGCCGCGTGGGTGAGCTGGTGACGCGGCGTCAGGCCCTGACCTTCTTCATCGAGGGAACGCGCAGCCGCTCGCGCCGGTTCCTGGCACCCCGGCGCGGCCTCCTGCGGGCCCTGCAAGGCACCCAGCAGCCCTGTCGCATCCTGCCCGTCATGATCAGCTATGACCGCATCCCCGAGGAGGCGGCGTTCCTGCGCGAGCTGCGCGGGGGCTCCGACACGACCCACCGCCTGGGCCCCGTGCTCCAGTGGCTCGGTCACCTGTGGCGCGGCCACGTGCGGCTTGGCCGGGTCCACGTAGCCTGCGGCCGGCCCCTCACGCTCGGGCCCGAGACGGACGTACCGGACCTGAGCCGGGCGGTCATGGGCGAGCTGCAGGCGGCGTCGGTGGCGACGGAGTATCATCTGCGGGCGTTCCTCTCCGCACACCCGGAGACGGGGCTGCAGGTCCGCGACCTGGCCCGCCTGCTCCGAGCACGCGGGGTCCCGGTGCTCGACAGCGTCCTGCCCCTCAAGGAGGCGGCCGATCCGTTGCAGGAGCGCAGCCTGCGCCAGCAGTGGGAGCATGCCTTCTACGCGGATGCCGTTCGCCAGCTATCCGAGCATCCCGTGATCCGCAGCCACGTGGCTCGAAACGGCTACGCGGCGCGGGTACCCGGCGCGGAGCCCGTGCCGGGGGCGCTCCTGCGCGCCCTGTTCGAGCCGGTGTGCCGGGACCACGCGGAGGTGGCCCGCTACCTGGGGGCCTTCCTGGACCGGGACCTGCGCTGCGGGGTGCGGGACGTGCTCGCAGCCCTTCCGACGGCCTTCCGGCCCGAGGTGGAGGCGGCCCTCGACGACATGGTCCAGCGCGGGATCCTCGTCCTCGAGGGCGGCGCCTACACCTGGGGCCCCGAGGCCCGGGCGCTCCCGGCCCATGCCGACGCTTGTCGCTGGCCGGGCGAGGAGATCCAGTGGGTCGCGACGCCGGCCGTGGCCGAGGTGGTCCGGTGAGCCGGCCGCTGCTGATCACGGGGGCGAGCGGCTTTCTCGGCCGCCACGTGCTGGAGGCGCTCCAGGGCGAGCCCTCGTGGAAGCCCGTCGCCCTGGTGCGCGATCGCGCGACCTGGGAAGCGACGTCCTGGCAGCAGGACCTGGGTCCCGTGCCCGCGATCGAAGGGGGCCTGCTCGAGACGTCCGGGTGGGGCACGGATCCCCTGCTCGACGGGCTCGGCGGCATCCTGCACCTGGCGGCCGTCGTCCAGCACAGCCGCCGGTCGCCGGAGGCCATGATCCGCACCAACGTCGAGGGCACGCTCGCCATGGTGCGGCTCGCGGCCCGCTACCGGTGCCGGCTGGTGTTCGTCTCGACCTCGGGCACCGTCGGCTGTTTCAAGGAGCAGGAGAGCCGGGCGGACGAGGAAGCGCCTTACTGCACGGAGCTAGTTAAAGACTGGCCCTACTACCACTCCAAGATTCAGGCCGAAGCGGCCGCACGAAAACTGGCCGGGGAACTCGGCGTGGAGCTCGTGATCATCCGGCCGCCGGTCGTGCTGGGCCCCCGGGACCACCGCGCCCGCTCGACGAGCAACGTCACGCGGGTCCTCCGGCGCCGCGTCCCCTTCCTGCTGAGGGGTGGCATGCACTTCGTGGACATCCGGGACCTCGCTCCGGCTCTCGTCAGGGCCCTCGAGATCCCGCAGCCGCGGCCCGTGTACCACACGCCGGGCTGCCAGAGCACGCTCGCGGACTTCTTCGGCATGGTCGCCAGGCTCGGGGAGGTGCCCCTGCCGCGCTGGTACGCGCCGAGCGGGCTCGTGTGGGCGCTCGCGATGCTCAACCAGACACTCGGCAAGCGGGCCCTGCACCTGCTACCGGACCCGGTCGTCCTCGAGATGGGCGCGCGCCACTGGGGGCTGCGATCCCTGTATGCCGAGCCGGACCTGGGCTTCCGGGCTCGCCCGGCCGACGAGACGCTCCGCGACACCATCGCCTGGCTGCGAAACCCCGAACGCCCTGCCGGACGACAGGGCGCTACAGGAGTGACGTCGGGCGAACGCGCGCGCTAGTGACGAGCGTGCTCTCGGCCGTGCTCTTCTGCCTCGGCCGCTTCCGCCTCGGCCTTGGTCCGGTGGATCGTCCCCGGGGCGTGCTCGGGAGGCGCGTAGACGGTGAAGAGCTTCATGGGCTCCCGGCCCGTGTTGACGAAGTTGTGCTCCGCATGGGCGGGGACGACGACCACGTCACCGGGAGAGACCTTGCCCTTCTGGTCGCCCACCTGGAACTCGCCGGTGCCCGCGACGAAGACCAGCACCTGGTCGAGGTCGTGGACCTCGGCGCCGATGTCGTCGCCCGGCTCGATGCTCATGACGACCACCTGCGATCGCTCCGTCGTGTGGAGCTCCTTGCGGAAGTACCCGTTGTCGCGGGCGGCCTGCAGAATGTTGGTGTGAAAGCTCATGGACACCTCCTTGAACAAGCGCAGCCGTGGAAAGCAGGCACATTAGCCCACGTTTCCGAACGGCGGTCAAGCGAGCCAGCTAGCCCGTTGAGCGCAGGCCGCTCGCGATCGCGTTGAGGGACATCATGACCCGCCGCAGCGCGGCATCCTCCGCCGGGCCCTTCCGGTCGAAGGCGCGCCACTCGCGCAACAGCTCGATCTGAAGGCGGTGCAGGAAGCGCAGGGGCTCCGCGCGCAGCTCGAACGAGCGGTGGAGCAGGGGGCGGCGCTCGGCGAACGGCGTCTCGAACAGCTCCTGGAGGAGACGGCGGCACCGCTCGTACTCGGCCTCCATGACGCCCATGAGGCGCTCGCGGACCGCCGCGTCCGCCACCAGGGCCGCGTACTGCCGCATGACCTGCAGGTCCGCCGTGTTGACGCTCGTCTCGACGTTGGTGAGGACATAGGCGAGGAACGGCCACTGCATGCCCCGGGTGCGCAGGGTCTCGAACACCCCCGGGTCCGTTCGCTTCAAGGTTTCGAGGGCGGTGCCGACCCCGAACCAGCCCGGCAGGTGGAAGCGCGACTGGGACCAGCTGAACACCCAGGGAATGGCCCGCAGGTCCGCTAGCGTCCGGAGCCCGGTGCGCCGGGACGGCCGCGAGCCGATCCGGTTCTCCTCGATGGCGTCGATGGGCGTGGCCTGCGAGTAGAACGTCATGAAGCCGGGGTCGCGGATCAAGGCCTCGTAGGCCTCCCGGCTCAGGACGGCCAGCCGCTCCATGACCGATGCGACGTCTGGCTCGAGGGCTGCGGGTCGCTCCTTGAGGAAGGAGACCTCGGCGGCGCTGGCCATGAGGAGCTCCAGGTTGTAAGCGGCCTGGGAAAGGTTGCCGTACTTCTGGGCGATGGTCTCGCCCTGCTCGGTCATGCGGATGGCTCCCTGCACGGATCCCGGCGGAAGGGCGTCGAAGAAGCGATAGGTGGGGCCGGCCCCACGGCTGATGGTCCCCCCTCGCCCGTGGAAGAAGCGAATGACCACCGACGCCTGGCGTCCCACCTCCGTCAGGGCCTCCTGGGCGTGATACAGATGCCACTGTCCCGCCAGGATGCCGCCGTCCTTGGTGCTGTCGCTGTAGCCGACCATCACCTGCTGCATGGGGCGATCCTGCCCGACCGTCCCGACCTGGTAGGCCATGCTGCGGCGCGTCATGGGATGGGCGAGGAAGGCGGCCATGATGCCGGCGCTTCGCTCCAGGTCGTCGACGGTCTCGAAGAGCGGTACGATGGGCAGCTTGCAGGCCAGGCCATCCGGGCCGGAGGTCACGAGGTCCGTCTCTCGGGCGAGCAGGTAGACCGCCAGCAGATCCGAGAGGCCGCGCGTCATGCTCACGATGAGCGCCCCCAGACCCTCGCGGCCGTAGCGGTCGGCATGGGCGGCCAGCACGCGATAGGTGCCGAGCACCGCGTCGGCCTCGGGACCGATGGAGCGGGAAGACAGGGCAAACGGGCGCATGAAGCGGAGCTCCGCGTTCAGGAACTCAAGACGGCGCTCCTCCGGCCACTCGGCGTAACCCGTGCCGTCGAGCCCGGCCGCCAAGAGGAGCTGGGCGACGGCCTTGTCGTGAAACCGACTGTTCTGGCGGATGTCCAGGGCGGCCAGATGGAACCCCGTCGCCCGCAGCCAGTCGAGGGTGTCCTGGACCTCGGCCTCGCCGAGGTGTGACGCCCCCACCACGCACAGCGACTGTTGCAAGAGACGCAGATCCAGCATCAGCTCGTCGGCAAAACGGTAGGATCCCTCGAACTCGTTGAGCTTGAGCGCATGGCGGCGCGCCACGTCCACGGGCAGCCGCGCGATCATGAGGTTCAGGAGCTGGCGCCACGGCTCCTCCGGGTTGCGCTCGATGGCCTGGAGGCCTCTGGCTCCAAGCTGCTCTTTGAGGGTCTCGATCCGTGCGACCAGGGGGGGAGGGGGCTCCTGCAGGCGAGCCGAGAGGCTCAGGTGCTCGGCGAGATCGTTGAGCTGCCGGTTGATCCCGACAAGGGCGTTGAGGCGCAGCTCGTGCAGGGTCCCCTGCGTGACCTCGGCGGTCACGAGCGGGTGGCCGTCACGATCGCCCCCGACCCAGTCCCCGAAGGACAGGAGCGGCATGACGTGCAGGGTCGCCGGATCGAGCCCCGCCTCCTCCCAGGCGACCCGCAGCCGTCGGCGCGTGACGGCCGCGGCCGACGGGAAGACCTCCCGCAGGTAGTAGAGGACGTTCCTCAGTTCCGAGGCCACGTCGGGCTTCTCCAGGAAGATATCGCCCGTGCGCCAGATGCGTTCGAGCACGCGCCCGGTCCGGTCCCGGTTGTCGCGATCCTCGAGCGGCGTCATGGGATGGATGCGCTCCATCAAGAGGCCATGGAGATCCCGGTAGTGCTCGAGGATGGTGGCCCGCTTGGCCTCGGTCGGGTGCGCCGTGAGCACGGGCTCGACCCAGAGCAGGGCGAGCTCATCGGCGATCCGGGCCGGTTCGAGCCCGGCCGCTAGCATGCGTTTCAGGGCATGCCCCCACAGGCCCGGCTCCTGGCCGATGCCCTCCACCGCCTCGCGCTGGCGCCGCGCCTCGACGGACGCGCTGTCCTCGGCCTGGTTGAGCAGCGAGAAAGAGATGGAATGCAGCTGCATGAGTCGCTCGGCGTCCTGGAGCCAGGTCACGTCCGCCACGTCGGGCGGGCGCCCCTGCCACGGGAGGTAGCGGACGAGGGGCTCCCCGAGGCCCTCGAGCAACCCGCGAAACGTGTCCAGCAGGAATCGGAAGTCCCGCTCGAAGCATCCCTCGAGCTGGTCCGTCGTGACCCCGGTCCGCATCATGCGCCCCCTCACTTGCTGGCGAGCGATCGATACGCTCGGCGTTCCCCATCGCCGGTCGATCTATAACACGAGACCGGGCACGGTCCGGAGCAGCAAGCAGGATACCCGGCCACGCGACGGGCCGGCTCCTGAGAGCCGGCCCGTTGCTGCGGTAGGTTGGTCGAATGAGGAGCTCGGTAGGGAGTCACCAGGCCCCGGAACGCCGACCAGAAGGCGGCGTCCCGTACCTGTCGCTACTGAGCGAAGGTCACCTTGGTCACGCCGAACTGGACGGCGTGTCCGATCTGGTTGTTGTCGAAATAGGCAGCCCCCATGGTGTAGGTTTGTCCGGGCAAGAACTTGGTGTCGCGACCCGAGGTGTCGCCGGTGTCGAGCTTGCGCTTGAACTCGTAGGTCCACACGCCGCCCGACCAGACGGCATAACCGTCGATGTCCCCGCGGCTGCCCTCGAGGCGCTTGGCCAGGTGCGAGGCCAGCTTGTCTCCGACCGCGAACTTGTCCGGGTTGAAGCTCTGGGTCGCGAGCATCCAGAAGGGGTTGCTGCCGACGCCCGCCTTGAGCTTGGTGTCGTCACCCGCCGGCATCCACTTGGGCAGACCGCCCGAGTCCTTGTCGTTGGTCGTGTAGTCGCCCTTGGTACTGGTCGAGAGCTGTGCATCGCCCTTGCGGCCGCCGTCCTTGAGGGTATCGGTCGTGGAGAGCGGGTTCGAGAGATCATCCGGATACCAGACGCTCTGGTCGTCGATCTGCTTGAGCTCGGGAACAGCGGCATGGCGGGCGGTCTTGGCGTGCCACATGTCGCCGAACTGGCCGGCTGCCGGGGCATACTTGACGGGACGGCCGTACTTGTCGCTCGGTCCAGCCGAGTGGCACGTGACGGCGCAGCCCTGGGTGCTGAAGCCCGTCATCGGCTTCTCCGGGTTGTCCCAGATGAAGGCGAGCTTGTCCTCATACTTGTCGGGCCAGGCCTTCGTCTTGGTCCACGTGCCGTCGGCATTTTTCACGTACGGCTGACGCTCGAGGCTCTTGGTCGGGTCGTCGAGGGTGGCCCGGAAGTAGACGTAGGTCCCGTCATGGACGGCCTTCATCTTGATGGTCGTCTCGCTCTTGTTGACGCCGCCTTGCACCGGGATGGCGGCCTCCGTGGCGCCCGCCCAGAGCGTGTCGTTGGTCGCCGGGTCGTTGTCAGGCCCGGTCGCCACCTTGGCGACGGTCATGTTGACGACGGGCGGCGCCGTTTCTGCGGCCGTCTGGTGGCAGCTCACGCAGTTCGTGGGCGACTTCTTCTCGTGGCCGTCCGGAAACGGCATGAAGCGCACCGCGTTTCCGGTGGTGGGATCGAGGTTGGTGTGGCAGCTCACGCAGGTGGTGTCGGCCTGGGCGTAATACTTGTGGGACGCGGGGACCTTGAGGTAACCGTTGTCCGTGGTGGTGTTGTTGCTGCTCGAAGGCGTGGGGGTAGCCGTGGGATTGCTGGCCGTCGGCGTGGTCGGCTGACAGCCGATGGCGTAGAAGAGTCCGACGCTGGCCGCTGTAAGGGCAATGACTCTGACTGACTTCATAAGGCCTCCTGAAGTGGGCATGCCAAAATCGTCCGCCAGCCCAGTAGAGGGCACCAGCAGGGCGTTTCAGCCTGTCGATCGGGGTGGAATAGGTTGATAGCAGGTTAGCCCGAATTGCGAGCCGAGCATGACCGGGGATACTACCGATTTTCACAAATTTTTCACGATTGGGCCGAAAGAACCGTACGCACTACGGATCGGCCGCAGCCGGCGACGCTGCTCGCGGAGGTGGTCGTAAAGTTCGCCAAACGTGCTATTCTAGGCGGAGCGTCCGGTGGCAAGGGCCCGGACGACGCGCGCTGGCGGGATCAGACCGGCGCGGGCGGGAACGCGGCTGTATAGCTAGTGGAGGCCGGCCCCATGCGGCTCCTGGTGATCGAGGACGACGTCGCCCTGGCGAACGCCATTCGCGAGGCCCTGTCCGGTAGGGAGCGCGTCATCGATGTCGCGCACGACGGGGTGGCCGCCGAAGCCATGCTGGGCCTCTATTCGTACGACCTGTTGGTGCTCGACGTCTTGCTGCCCGGCCCATCGGGCCTCGAGATCTGCCGCCGGTGCCGAGCCTCCGGACATGAGGTCCCCATCCTGATGCTGACCGCGCTCGACAGTCTTGCCGACAAGGTGCAGGGGTTCGACGCGGGCGCCGACGACTACCTGGCCAAGCCCTTCGAGCTCGACGAGCTCAAGGTCCGGGTCCGGGCGCTCCTTCGGCGAAGCAACCATCGACCCGAAGGCGTCCTCCAGGTGGGCGATCTGACCCTGGCCCCCTCGACCGGCAGGGTGCAGCGTGCGGGGAGGGACGTCAAGCTGATGCCCAAGGAATTCGCCTTGCTCGAGCTCCTCATGCGCCACGCCGGTCGGATCGTCTCTCATTCCCAGATCGGGCTCGGACTCTGGTCCGGAGAGTCCGAGCAGAGCGCCGCCGCCTTGCGCGCCCACATCAAGGGACTGCGCAAGGCCATCGGAGACACGGGCTCACCCCCGCTCATCGAGACCGTGCACGGGCGCGGCTACCGGATGGCCCTCCATGATCTTGAGCCTTAGTCGCCGGGTCACCCGCCGCGCCATCCTCAGCCTGGTGGTACTGGCCATTGGGTATGCGGGCTTTTCCTACACCATGGTGCACGGGGTGCTGCTGCACGAGGTCGACGAGACCAGCGAGAAGATCGCCAGGCCCTTGAAGCGCGCCCTTCAAGCTCCCGGGTCGGGGTCCCGGGAGCTCGACAACGCCCTTGCCGAATACCCGCTCTGGCCCGGAGAGCACGTGTCGGTCCGCGATGCCGCTGGGCGCGTGCTCGGGACCCGCGGGCCTGCGCCCCTGCCGGACGGCATCCTGGAGCCCGGAGCGCGCGAGCTCCCGGACGACCCGCGGCTCCGACTCATCGTCACGCCGGTGATCGGCGACGGGCAGGTGCGCGGCCAAATCGTCCAGGTTCGCCAGCTCGAGGATTTCTGGCATACGCTCGAGCACATCCTGTTCGGTTTGGTGGCCCTCGTTCCGCTCACCCTCCTGCTGGCCGTCGCGCTCGCCCTCTGGCTCGCCGAGCTCGCCTCCCGCCCCATGGAGGCCGCCTTGAATCGCGAGCGGCAATTCTCGCGCGACGCCTCTCACGAGCTACGAACGCCCCTGTCCTTGATCCTGGCCAATACCCAGTTGCTCCTCCAGCGAACGGACCTCGCACCCGACGCCCGTGAGAAGCTGGCGCACATCGAGGGCCGGGCCCGCCGCATCAAGGCCGTGCTTCGCGATCTGCTGACCCTGGGGCGCGGCGACGGGGGTCACGGCGAGGCGCCCCTGCGCTTTGCCATCGGTGAGGTGCTCGAGGAAGAGGTGGCGACCCTCGCCCCCCTCGCCGCCGAGCGATCCGTCACCCTCGACGTGGACGGCGCTTCGCACGAGGCGGACGTCGTCGGGAGCCCCCATGGCGTGGCGCAGGCGCTCCACAATCTCCTCGAGAATGCCGTTCGCTACACCCCTCGGGGCTCGCGCGTCGTGGTCCGACTCTCGGTGACGGCGACCCAGGCGCGGGTGACGGTGACCAACCCCGGACCCGGCATCGGGCCGGAGGACCAGGCGCGCGTCTTCGAACGCTTTGTTCGACTGGAGTACGGACGAGAGGCCAATCCCGACGGCAGTGGCCTGGGGCTCGCCATCGCCCAGTCGATCGCAAGGGCGCACCGCGGGGAGCTCTCCCTCGCGAGCCACCCGGACAAGGGCACGAGCTTCATGCTGGCGCTCCCCCTCGCCTAGGAGAGATCGTTCCCTCGCTCGGCGCCATCCATTGCTCGTACGGTTTGTGCCTCCCGGCGCGCCTCAGCCTGGCCGAAGGCTCGTCTCTAAACGGCAGCAGGCTATGAAGGCCTCGTTCACGGTGGCGTCAGCCGGCAGAACGGCCGAGATCCGGAACACCTGACCGGGCGCAAGCACGTCCTCCAGGGGGTGCGGCACGAGCTCGGAGCCCGCGTCGTCCACGTTGACGGCCAAGACGTCCACGTGGCCGACGCACGCGCGCGCCGAGTCCTTGACCAGCCGCGAGGCCCCCCGCACGACCATCACGCGCAGGCCTGGCACGAAGGGAATCAGGCTCCCGCTCTCGATGATGACGCCCTCCAGGCCCGCCATGCCCGCCAAGGCCTCCTCGAGAGCTGCTGGCAGGACCTCCGGGCGGCCCCGGACCCACGCGACCGCGGACGCCCCGGCCGCCCGGTAGCGCTGCGTGTCCTTGCCCAGCTGGAGCAGGACGGCGGGGTCCGTGATGATCTCGTAGGGACCCGCGGGTGGCGCACAGGCCCCGCAGCACGCGCCGATGGGGCACACCTCGTCCTGCCGGGAGGGCGTCACCTTGATGGCCGCCCAGCCGGGCAGCGCCCCGAGCAGCATCTCGACCACCGAGGTCTTGCCGGACCCCGACCAGGCGCCCCCGACCAGGATGCGCCTCATGGCCGCACGACCTCGACGCGAGCGGCCGCCACCTTGAACTCCGCGGTCCGCGTCACGTCATCGTAGGCGTCCACCGTGAGCTCGTTGGCCGCCGCCTCGGCGAAATGGAAGGGCATCCAGATCCGGCCCGGTAGGACCTTGCGGGTGGCCTCGGCGCGCACCTCGACGCTCCCCCGGCGGGTGGAGACGCGCAACATGTCGCCATGCGCCGCCCCCAGGCGCTCGAGGTCCCGCGGATGGATCTCGACGAAGGCGTCCGGGACCTTGTCGGCGATGCCCCGCACCCGCCGGGTCATGGTGCCCGCATTGTAGTGATACAGGATCCGGCCGGTGGAGAGCTGCCAGGGGTACTCCGTGTCCGGCGACTCGCTCGGAGGCGTGTGCTCGACCGCGTGGAACTTGCCCGCCCCCCGCGTGAAGCCGCCCGCATGCAGGTAGCGCGTGCCCGGATGGTCGTCCTCGGGACAGGGCCACTGCAGCCCGATCCGGTCGATCCGGTCGTAGCGGATGCCGCCCAGCATGGGCGCAAGCCCGGCGATCTCGTCCCAGACCTCCCGGGGCGAGGCGTAGGGCATGGGGTATCCGAGCCGCCCTGCGAGCTCGCAGAGGATGCGCCAGTCCTCCCGGGCCTCGCCGGGCGCCTCGACGGCCTTGCGGACCCGCTGGACCCGGCGCTCGGTGTTGGTGAAGGTGCCGTCCTTCTCGGCGAAGCACGAGGCGGGCAGCACCACGTCCGCGAGCTTTGCGGTCTCGCTGAGGAAGATGTCCTGCACCACCAGGAGGTCGAGTCGGCCGAGGGCCTCGCGGGTGTAACGGGCATGGGCCTCGGAGACGACCGGGTCCTCGCCCATGACGTAGAGGGCCCTGAGCTGACCCTCGGCGGCGGCCTCGATCATGTCCGTGAGCGTCTTGCCCGGGCCGTCCGGCATGGGCACGCGCCAGGCCTCCGCGAACTTCGCCCGGTGCTCGGGCACTGCCACCTTCTGGTAGCCCGGGAAAACGTCCGGTTGGGCGCCCATGTCGCAGGCGCCCTGGACGTTGTTCTGACCCCTCAGGGGGTTGACGCCGCTGCTCTCCTTGCCCACATGCCCCGTCATCAGGGCGAGGTTCGCGAGCGCCAGGACGTTACGGGTGCCGCAGGTGTGTTCGGTGATGCCCAGGGTGTAGAAGATGGCCCCCCGCTCGGCCCGCGCATAGGCTCGGGCCGCCTGGCGGATGGCCTCCGCGTCCACCTCGCAGACCTCGGCGGCCCGCTCGACGGGCCACTCCATGGCCACCCGGCGGAACTCCTCGAAGCCCTCGGTCCTTTCGGCCACGAAGGCCTCGTCCACCAGGCCCTCCGTGAGGATGACGTGCGCCATGGCGTTGAGCAGGGCGAGATCCGTGCCCGGGCGCAAGGGCAGGTGCAGCCACGCATGCCGAGCCAGCCAGATCCGCCGGGGGTCCGCCACGACGATCCGGGCGCCGCGACGCATGGCCTCCTTCATCTTGAGGCCGATGATCGGGTGCGCCTCGGTGGGGTTGGCCCCGATCACGAAGAGCACGTCGGCATGGGGGATCTCGGCGATGGAGTTGGTCATCGCCCCGCTCCCGAACGAAGTGGCCAGACCGGCCACGGTGGGGGCGTGTCAGGTCCTGGCGCACTGGTCGACGTTGTGCGTCCCGATCACCGCGCGGGCCAGCTTCTGCATGAGGTAGTTCTCCTCGTTGGTGCAGCGGCTGGAGCTCATGAAGGCCAGGGCGTCGGGGCCGTGGGCGAGCTTGGCGGCCGTCATGCGGGACGCCACCAGGGTGAGGGCCTCGTCCCAGGTCGCCGGCACCAGGCGCCCGTCCTTACGGATCAGCGGCGTCGTCAGGCGCTCGGGATGGTGGATGAACTCGTGCCCGAACCGGCCCTTGACGCAGAGCCACTTGCCGTTGACGGGGTTGTCCCCGCCGGCCGTGACGCCGACCACCCGGCCCTCGTGGACGTTGAGCTCGAGCTGGCAGCCCACCCCGCAGAAGCCGCACGTGGTGGCGACCTTGCGGGCATGGGCGAGCTGGGTCGCATGACGGCCCCGGATGGCTCCGGTGGGGCACACCTCCACGCAGTTGCCGCACAGCTCGCAGTCGGTGTCGGCGAGCGTCGTCCCGCTGCCGGCGGCAAGCTCCTTCCGGCTGCCGCGACCGATCATGGTCAAGGCCCCGATGCCCTGGACCTCGGAGCAGACCCGCACGCACTTCTCGCAGCGAATGCAGACCGAGGGGTCCAGCTCCATCAGGCCGTTCTGGGGCACGGGCTCGCACGGGGCGCCGTAACCCAGCCGGGGCGCCGAGACGTGGTATTCTTCCGCGTAGTCGCACAGCCGACATGTCAGGCCCCGGGCCCGCGAAGGACACTCGCGCGGGTGCCGGCTCAGCAGCATCTCGAGGACCTGCCGGCGGGAGGCCGCGGCCTCCGGACCGTGGGTGGTCACGACCATGCCCGGACGGGCGGGCGTGGCGCAGGCCGGCTCGAGACGGGGGACGCCTTCGATCTCGACCAGGCACAGGCGGCACTGGGCCGTGGCCTCCAGGGCCGGATCGTGGCAGAGGGTGGGGATGTCGACGCCCACCGCGCGCGCCGCGTCGAGGACGGTCCGTCCGGGCGTCGCGGCGGCCCGTCGGCCATTGATCGAGAGGGTCCGATCGTCGCTCATGGGACACCCCGGCCCGGTCGGACCGTTCGCGAGGGCAGTCTCACGAGGCGGACGTCCAGGGACCTTGCACCTTGCAGCCGTGCATACCGCTCGAGTATAGCAGGTGGCGCGCGCGCCGGGACCCGAAAAAGCTGCGTATAATGAGGCGCGAAAGGATGCCGATATGACGCCCTGCGGAGCCATCTTGCTCGCCGGAGGCCAGAGCCGGCGCATGGGACAGGACAAGGCCCTCTTGCCGTTCGGCCCCGAGGCCCTCGCCGCCCGGCTGCATCGCCTCCTGGAGGCGAGCTGCGCCGAGGTGGTGGTCGTGCGATCGCCCGAGCGGGGCTTTCCCGTGCCGCATGCGCGGCTCGTGGCCGACCGCTATCCGGATCGCGGGCCCATGGAGGGTTTGGCCTCCGGCCTGGAGGCACTCGAGGCCGAACGGGCACTCGTGGTGGCCTGCGACATGCCCTTTCTCACGTCGAAGGTTCTCGAACGCCTGATGGCCTTCGACCCGGCAGCGCCGGCCGTGGTGATCCGCAGCGAGCACGGCCTCGAACCGCTCCTCGGCGTCTACGCGCGCGCCGTGCTTCCGGAGCTGAGGCGCATGCTGGAGAGCGGGGAGCGCCGCCTCCGGGCTTTCCTCGCCTCCCTCGCCGTCACGGAGCTCCCGGCGTCCGCCCTCGCGGACCTGGATCCGGAGGGCCTGACCCTCCGGAACCTCAATCACCCGGAGACCTACCAGGAGGCGCTCCGGGCGTTCGAGTCGCGGGATTGAGGCCGGTGGCGCGCTAGCGGCGCTGCTTGAGCTGCTCGACGACCTCATCGGGCAGCATGGTCACGTTGAGCTTCGCGGCCCGGTCGATCAGGGCGTTCTTGGAATCCATGAAGGCCGTGCCGAGGCGATCCCGGGTCTGCTGATCGCACTTCTGGGTGATCAGCGGGAAGACCTCGTCCTGCTCGGTCGCGATGTGGCGCTTGAGCATGTCCTGGAGGCGCGTGAGCAGGCCGCTCACGTCCATCTCCCGCTTCTCGGCGGCTTGTCGCAGCACGTCCTTCAGCTCGCCTTGCTCGCGCATGACCTTGTCGAACAGCTTGGCGTCGATCACCTGGCGCACCTCGGTCCAGACGGCGGCCTCCTCGGCGGCCTCGTGGACGCTGAGCTCCTGGACCAGCTGCATGATGAGCTGCCGCCGCGCCTCCGGGCGCTCGTCGCGGCTGAACTCCTGGATGAGCTTCATGACCCGATCGTGCTCGGATCTCAGGGTATTGACGATATCCATGCTTCCCTCCCGAATCGGACGAACGACGGTGCCTTTCCAGGCGCGTTGGCACCGTAGCATTACCGAGGGCAAGAGGGGCATGGGGAAGCCGACGAATTCTCGCCGCCGCTTCGTCCCTTGACCGAAAGAGCGCGGGTCCCCCCGAAGACCGGGGGGACCCGCCGTGAGACGCTTTCGGCGTGCTAGGGCGCCGTGTAGCCGCCGTCCACCAGGTGGTAGCTGCCCGTGACGAACGAGGCCTCCGGCGACGCCAGGAAGACGACCAGGTTCGCGACCTCTTCGGCCTGACCCAGGCGCTTCATGGCATGCAGGTCGGCGATGCCCTTCAGCATCTCCGCGTGGGGCCCGAGCAGCGGGGTGGCGATGAAGCCGGGGCCGACGCTGTTGACGCGCACGCCCTGGGTGGCGTACTCGAGGGCGGTGGACTTGGTCAGGCCGACCACGCCGTGCTTGGCCGCGACGTAGGCGGGCGAACCGGCGAAGCCCACCGAGCCCAGGATGGAGGCGATGTTGACGATCGCCCCGCCGCCCCGCTTGAGCATCTCGGGAATGGCGAAGTGCATGCCGTAGAACACGCCGCTCAGGTTGATGTCGAGGACCTTCTGCCAGTCTGCGACCGGGTACTCGCCGGTGGGCGCGCTCGCGCCGCCGATGCCCGCGTTGTTGACGATGATGTCGACGCCGCCGAAGGTGTCCACCGCGAAGCGGACCATGGCCTCGACCGAGGCCGCCTCGCCGACGTTCACGCGCACCGCCGCCGCCTTGGCGCCGCCGTCGCGCAGGGCCTGAGCGGTCTTCTCGGCCGCCTCGGCGTTGATGTCCGCCACCACGACCTGGGCGCCGCCCGCCGCGAACTGCTTGACGCAGGCTTCGCCGATGCCGGACGCGCCGCCCGTGACGATGGCGACCTTGCCTTCGAAGTTATATGTTCCCACGATCTTTCTCCTTCCCTGGCCCCGTGACCAGCCGGCCCGGGGCATGCGCGAGCCGATGTCCGCCCACCGCAACGACCTCGGCTCTGATAATAAAAATCGTTATTATGGCAAACTCATCAGTATCGCTTTATGCCTCAAATATAGTCATGGAGCTAATCGAAGCCATCCGTATTCTCTACGGATCGCCATGCGGGGGCTTCCAGTCGCCACGCGGCTTTAGCGGCCAATCGGGCCTTTCGTTCGGCCCGCGTTGGCCCCACCATGGGAAGGCGAGGCGAAGCGAGGAGGTCGGCATGGCCCAGGCCCTGTTCACCGATTTCTACCAGCTGACGATGGCCTATGCCCATTGGACAGCCGCATCGAGTGCTCGGTGGACGCCATGCCCGAGGGCACGCTCGTCTTTGCCCACGAGCCCCTGGTGCGCGTGACGGGTCCCGTTTGGCAGGCCAAGTACCTCGAGTCGGCGGTGCTCAACTTCCTCAACGCCGGGACCCTGTTCACGACCAAGGCGGCGCGGATCTGCCATGCGGCGGAAAGCGAGCCGGTCCTGGAGTTCGGCATGCGGCGGGCCCAGTTCATGGGGGCGGCCCTGAGCGGGGCCCGCGCCTGCTACATCGGAGGGTCGGCCGGCACGAGCTGCGTGCGCGAGGGCGGCGCCGGGCTCGGCGAGGACTGAACGCTACACCTCGTAGGTGTAGGCCTGCGGCACCGCCTGGCTCCGCTCGAGGGCCTGCGACAGGTCGTCCATGAGGTCCGCGGGATTCTCGACGCCCACCGACAGCCGGATCAGGCGCTCGGTGATGCCGTAGCGCTCTTGGACGTCTGCGGGGATGTCGCTGTGGGTCATGGTCGCCGGGTGCTCGACCAGGCTCTCGGTGCCGCCGAGGCTCACGGCGAGCTTGCACAGTTTCACCGCGTTCAGGAAGCGGAAGGCCTCGGCCTTGCCGCCCTTGATCTCGAAGGAGACGATGGCGCCCGCCCCGGTGCACTGGGACTGGAAGATGGCGTACTGGGGGCTGTCGGGCTCGAGCAGCGCCGGGTAGAAGACCTGGCCGACGTTCGGGTGAGCTGCGAGGAACCGGGCGATCTGACGGGCGTTGGTCGCCTGGGTCTCCATGCGGATCTTGAGCGTCTCGAGCGATCGCAACAGGAGCCAGCAGGTGAACGGATCGGGCATGGAGCCCGTGATGGTCCGGTAGAGGCCGATGGGCTCCACCACCGCCTGCGCACCCGACACGGCCCCGGCGATGACGTCGCTGTGGCCGCTCAGGTACTTGGTCGCCGAGTAGAGCACCAGGTCCGCGCCCAGGAGGAGCGGCTTCTGGAAGACCGGCCCCAGGAAGGTGTTGTCCACGAACGTCAGCGTCTCCGGGCGCACCTGCTTGGCCACCCGGGCGATGCCCGCGATGTCGAGGAGGCAGTTGGTGGGGTTCGCCGGGCTCTCCAGGTAGACGATGGCGAGGCGATCGCCCAGCTCGGCCATGAGCAGCTCGACCTGGGCCAGGGGCATGTCCGCCGGGAAAGAGCGGGTCTCGATGCCGAACTTGGGCAGGATCTGCTCGAACAGGTACTCGGTGCCGCCGTAGACCGGCATGCTGTAGAGGATGACGTCACCGGGCTTGGCATGGGCGAGGATCGACGTGCTGATGGCCGCCATACCGCTCGCGAAGCCCAGGGACATCTCGGCCTCGTCCCAGAGCGCCAGGCGCTCCTCCAGGATCTGAATGCCCGGGTTGTTGAGGCGCGAGTAGATGAGCCCCATGGTCTGGTCGCGCTCGCGCTGCTCGAGGCCGTAGGCCCACTTGAAGTACTGCTCGCCTTCCTCGGCGGTGCGAAAGGCGAAGGTGGATGTCATGAAGATGGGCGGCTTGATGGCCCCCTCGGAGAGGAAGGGGTCATAGCCGTGGCTCATCATGAGGGTTTCGGGCGAGTAGCGCGGGCGCTCAAAGGTCATGGGTCGATCTCCATCGGTCGTGCGGCCTGCCACGTTGCATTCCGCTGTCGCATCAGGGCATAGCCCTCAAGCCATCATTATCTCAGACATCCTGCAAGCCGACGAGCGGACCGTGCTGGCGCGCGACCCCCGACGAGTCGCCGGGGGTCGCAGATCCGCTCATTTCGAGGGCAGGCTACTCGCCGTCGTCGCCGATGGCTCCCACGGGGCAGCCTTCGATGGCCTCCTGCATGGCCTGCTCCTCACCGTCGTTCTCCGGCTGCTTGTACACGACGTCGTGGGATCCGTCATCCGACAGGCGGATGTTGTCGGGGGCCGTACCCTCGCAGGCACCACAGACGATGCACGTGGCATCGACGTAGTAGCGGCCGGCCACGTTGTCGTCAAATCTCTCGCTCGTATCAGCCATCGTTCGCTCCAGTTGGCATGTAAGGGGATCCTAGCGTCCAGGGATTGTAGCCATGAACCCGGGCCCGGGAATCCGTAAAAGTTGCGCGAACTGCGACAACGTCGTGCCGGAACGCCCTCCGAATGGCGATGGCTTGCTTACCAGCCAAGAAATGAGGCTTTTCTAATAAACGGGCCCCTCATCGACGCCTTCAAGGGGGATGTTTCGATCTGATCGGGCTATTACGGACTTCATGCCCCCCGACTTGCGTGACAATGCTGACCAACGGGCCCATGTGTCCGCTCGCGCCGTTCCAGGGCGCAAGGGACCGAAGGCCGCACCGCTCGTACCGTCGGAAGGGAGATAGCCATCCAATGAGCACGCCAGTCGTCACCCGCGAGGTGCCCATCAACCTTTTCAGGCCCAACGCGCCGCTTCCCTGCAAGCTGATCAGCAACACCCGCCTCTCGCCCGAGGACCAGCCCGACGTCCGCCACCTGGTGTTCGACACCTCGGGGGCGGATTTCCGCTATCTGGAGGGCCAGAGCGTCGGCATCCTCCCGCCCGGCGTCGACCAGGACGGCAAGCCTCTCAAGCTGCGCCTCTACTCGATCGCCTCGACCCACGACGGCGAGGCGCGTGACGGCAAGAGCGTCACGCTCTGCGTCAAGCGCGTCGTCTACACCAACGACGAGGGCGTCGAGGTCAAGGGCCCCTGCTCCAACTACCTGTGCGACCTGCAACCCGGCGACGTCGTCCAGCTGACGGGCCCCGTGGGTCGGACGTTCCTCCTGCCCGAGGACCCGGCGGCGAACGTCGTGATGCTCGCGACCGGGACGGGCATCGCCCCCTTCCGCGGCTTCGTCGGGCAGCTCCTCCGGCCGGGCAGCCAATTCGCAGGCCAGGCCCGGCTGTTCTTCGGCATGCAGTACACCTCGCAGATGCTCTACCGAGAAGAGTTCGAGGCCGCCCAGGCCGCGCACCCGAGCTTCGAGGCCATCTGGGCCATCAGCCGCGAGCAGCAGACCGCCGAAGGCAAGCGCATGTACGTTCAGCACCGCATCCTCGAGCGTGGTGACGAGCTCTGGCCCATGCTCTCGGCCGCGAACACCTACTTCTACATGTGCGGCCTCAAGGGCATGGAAGAGGGCATCGAGGCGGCCCTGACCGAGGTGGCCGCCCGCCACGGCGCCGACTGGACCGCCATGCGGGACGACCTCAAGAAGACCAAGCGCTGGCACGTTGAGACGTACTAGTCGACGTGAAAGGACAGAACGATGTTCACGGATAACCCCCGAGCCCACGAGGCGTCCTCGGAGCCCGACCGCCCCCCTGTCACTCGTCGCCAGGTGACGGTCGACGGCAACACGGCCGCCGCCCACGTGGCGTACGCCTGCAACGAGGTGATCGCGATCTACCCGATCACGCCCTCGTCGACCATGGGCGAGATCAGCGACGAGAAGGCCTCGAAGGGCGAAGCGAACATCTTCGGGACCGTGCCCCTGGTCGTGGAGATGCAGTCGGAGGGCGGCGCGGCCGGCGCGGTGCACGGCGCCCTGCAGACCGGGGCGATGACCACCACCTTCACGGCGAGCCAGGGGCTCATGCTCATGATCCCCAACATGTACAAGATCGCCGGCGAGCTGACGCCCACGGTCTTCCACGTGACGGCCCGCGCGCTCGCCACCTCGGCGCTGTCGATCTTCGGCGACCACTCGGACGTGATGGCCGTGCGCCAGACGGGCTGGGCCATGCTCTGCTCGAACTCCGTGCAGGAGGTCATGGACTTCGCGCTCATCGCCCAGGCCGCGACCCTCGAGGCCCGCGTGCCCTTCCTGCATTTCTTCGACGGCTTCCGCACCTCGCATGAGGTGAGCAAGATCGAGGAGCTGACCCACGACGACATGCGCCACATGGTCAGCGAGGAGCTGATCAAGGCCCACCGCGATCGCGGCCTCTCGCCCAACCGTCCGGTCATCCGCGGCACCGCGCAGAACCCCGACACCTACTTCCAGACCCGCGAGACCGTCAACCGGTACTACGACGCCCTGCCGGGAGTGGTCCAGGCCACCATGGACCGGTTCGCGCGCCTGACGGGCCGCCAGTACCACCTGTTCGACTACGTGGGCCCCTCGGATGCCGAAGAGGTGCTCGTCATGATGGGCTCCGGCGCCGAGACGGCCGAAGAGACCATCGAGCGGCTCAACGCCGCGGGCCGGAAGGTTGGCCTGGTCAAGGTGCGCCTCTTCAGGCCCTTCTCGCCGCGCATGCTGCTCGAGGTCCTGCCCGGGACCACCCGGCGCATCGCCGTCCTCGACCGCACCAAGGAGCCCGGCTCCAACGGCGAGCCCCTGTACCATGACGTCCTCACGGCCATCTACGAGGGCCTCGCGGACGGAACGGCCCCCTTCAAGGAGCGGCCCGTGGTGGTCGGCGGCCGCTACGGCCTGGGCTCCAAGGAGTTCACGCCCGCCATGGTCGTGGGCGTGCTCGAGAACCTCGCCTCCAACAAGCCCAAGAACCACTTCACGGTGGGCATCGTCGACGACGTGACCCACACCTCGATCGCCTACGACCCGAGCTTCACCACCGAGGAGCCCGGGAACGTCCGCGCCCTCTTCTACGGCCTCGGCTCGGACGGCACGGTGGGCGCCAACAAGAACAGCATCAAGATCATCGGCGAGGAGACGCCCAACTTCGCCCAGGGCTACTTCGTCTACGACTCGAAGAAGTCGGGCTCCATCACCATCAGCCACCTGCGGTTCGGCCGCAAGCCCATCAAGAGCCCGTACCTCATCAGCCGCGCGAGCTTCATCGCCTGCCACCAGTTCTTCATGCTGGAGCAGCGCGACATGCTCGCCGACGCCGAGGACGGCGCCATCTTCCTGCTCAACAGCCCCCACGGCGCCGACGAGGTCTGGGACCAGCTGCCGGTGCTCGTGCAGAAGCGGATCCTCGAGAAGCGGTTGCGGCTCTTCGTCATCGACGCCACCAAGGTCGCGGGCGAGACGGGCATGGGCCGGCGCATCAACACCATCATGCAGACGTGCTTCTTCGCCATCTCCAACGTGCTGCCCCGCGAGGAGGCCATCAGCGAGATCAAGCGCTCCATCAAGAAGAGCTACGGCGCCAAAGGCGAGGCAGTGGTCGCGAAGAACTACCGGGCGGTCGATCAGACGCTCGAGAACCTCTTCGAGGTCCAAATACCGGGTCGCGCGGACAGCGGCATCCCCCAGAAGCCCGCGGTGGCGGAGGGTTCCAGCGAGTTCGTGCGCCAGGTGTTGGGCCCCATCATCGAGGGCAAGGGCGACGAGCTGCCCGTCTCGGCGATGCCGGCGGACGGCACCTTCCCCTCGGGCACGGCCAAGTTCGAGAAGCGCAACATCGCCCTCGAGATCCCCGTCCTCGACACCTCCCTGTGCATCCAGTGCGGCAAGTGCTCGATGGTCTGCCCGCACGCGGCCATTCGCAGCAAGATGGTCGACTCGTCGCTCCTCGCGGACGCCCCTGAGACCTTCAAGTCCATGGACGCCAAGGGCGCCAAGGGCCAGAGCTACCTGTTGCAGGTGGCGGCCGAGGACTGCACGGGCTGTGCGGCCTGCGTGTTCGTCTGTCCGGCCAAGTCCAAGGAGGACCCGAGCCACAAGGCCATCAACATGGCCCCGCAGGCTCCCCTGCGCGAGCAGGAGCGGGTCAACTTCCAGTACTTCCTGGATCTGCCCGAGACCGACCGGACGCTCGTCAACCTCGTCACCGTCAAGGGCACCCAGCTGGTGCAGCCGCTCTTCGAGTTCTCGGGAGCCTGCTCGGGCTGCGGCGAGACGCCCTACCTCAAGCTCCTCACCCAGCTCTTCGGCGACCACATGATGGTCTCCAACGCCACGGGCTGCTCGTCGATCTACGGCGGCAACCTGCCCACCACCCCCTGGAGCCAGAACAAGGAAGGGCGCGGTCCCTCGTGGGCGAACTCGCTCTTCGAGGACAACGCCGAGTTCGGCTTCGGCATGCGGGCGGCGGTCGACAAGTTCGCCGAGCAGGCCTTCGAGCTCCTGTACCGGGTGCCCGAGCTGGCGGATCAGGGCGAGCTCATCGCGGCCCTCACCTCGTCCGATCAGCACTCCCAGGAAGGCATCGAGGCGCAGCGCACCCGGGTCGAGGTCCTGCTCAAGCACCTCGACGGCGCGACGAGCTGGGAAGCCAAGCGGCTCGTGGAGCTCTCGGAGTATCTCGTCCGGCGGGTGCTCTGGATCGTCGGCGGCGACGGCTGGGCTTACGACATCGGCTTCGGCGGCCTGGACCACGTGCTCGCCAGCGGGCGCAACGTGAACGTCCTGGTCCTCGACACCGAGGTCTACTCGAACACCGGCGGCCAGTCCTCCAAGTCCACGCCGACCGGTGCGGTGGCCAAGTTCGCCAACTCGGGCAAGGCGACCGCGAAGAAGGACCTCGCGCGGATGGCCATGAGCTACGGGCACGTCTACGTGGCGACCATCGCCTACGGCGCGAACGACAGCCACACGGTGCGGGTCCTGCAGGAGGCCGCGAAGTACGACGGACCGTCCTTGGTCATCGCCTACTCGCCCTGCATCGCCCACGGCCTCGACATGGCCCGCCAGCCCGAGCAGCAGGATCGCGCCGTGAAGTCCGGTCACTGGCCGCTCTTCCGGTACAACCCCGAGCTCAAGGCCGAGGGCAAGAACCCGTTCACCCTCGACAGCAAGGCGCCCTCCATCCCCTTCCAGGAGTACGCCTACGCCGAGACGCGCTACCGGATGCTCGTTCAGTCCGACCCGGAGCGTGCCGCCGCGCTGCTCCAGGGAGCCGAGGCGAACATCGCGGCGCGCTGGGACGTGCTCTCAGCGCTGGCGCAACCGTCTAACTGAGGCGAATTGAGCCTTCGACTGATTGGAACGCTCTAATTCCCGATGATCGCGCCGCATCCAGCGGCAACATGTCGGAAAGTTCCCGAAATCAGGCCGTATATGCCAGAACCCCCGATCGCGCATCGGGGGTTCTGGCCCGTTTAATGGCAAACGTCCCGGTCACAGAAAGGTTTCACGCCATTTCGAGGGATAATTACGGACCAGAAACCGTCCTACCTGCGACATAATGGCTCTCAACCTAGAACGTGGCATAATGAACGCCTGAACAGTCGATGTTCGACGCATCGCTGTCGCTCTAAGGAATGGTCTCCAACGCACAACTAGTTAGGGAGGAACACATGATAATCGGCATTCCCGCCGAGACGTGGCCTGGTGAAGCCCGCGTGGCCGCCACCCCCGAGACCGTCAAGAAGCTCATCGCCGGCAAGCACCGGATCATCGTCCAGTCCGGCGCCGGCGCCGGCGCCAGCATCCCGGACGAGGCCTACCGGCAGGCCGGCGCCGAGATCGGCTCGGCGGCCGACGCGCTCGGGGCCGAGATGGTCCTGAAGGTCCGCCGGCCGTCGGACGACGAGCGCGGCATGATGAAGCCCAAGGCCGTCGTCATCGGCATGCTCAACCCCTTCGACACGGACAACATCGCCGCCATGGCCGCGAGCCAGCTCACGGCGTTCGCCCTCGAGGCCGCCCCGCGCATCACCCGGGCCCAGTCGATGGACGTCCTGTCCTCGCAGGCCAACATCGCGGGCTACAAGGCCGTCATGCTCGCCGCCAACATCTACCAGCGGTTCATGCCGATGCTCATGACCGCCGCCGGCACCGTCAAGGCGGCCCGCGTGCTCATCATGGGCGCGGGCGTCGCGGGCCTGCAGGCGATCGCCACGGCCAAGCGCCTGGGCGCGGTCATCGAGGCCTCCGACGTTCGTCCTGCCGTCAAGGAGCAGGTGGAATCGCTCGGCGCCAAGTTCATCGACGTGCCCTTCCTGACGGACGAGGAGCGCGAGATCGCGCAGGGCGTCGGCGGTTACGCCCGCCCCATGCCTCCCGACTGGATGCGCCGCCAGGCGGAGCTCGTCCACGAGCGCGCCAAGCAGGCGGACATCATCATCACCACCGCGCTGATCCCGGGCCGCAAGGCGCCGACGCTCATCAGCGAGGAGACGGTGAAGGCCATGAAGCCGGGCTCGGTCATCGTGGACCTCGCAGTCGAGCAGGGCGGCAACTGCCCCCTCTCGGAGGCGGGCAAGACCGTGACGAAGTACGGCGTGCACATCGTGGGCGAGACCAACCTGCCCGCGCTCGTGGCGGCTGACGCCTCGAGCCTGTACGCCCGCAACGTGCTCGACTTCATGAAGCTCATCGTGGACAAGGAAGGCGCCCTCGCCATCAACCGCGAGGACGAGATCGTCGCCGCGACGCTGCTCTGCGCCGACGGCGAAGTGCTGAAGAAGTAGGGAAGGGCGAACGAATGGAAATCAGCCATACCATTACCAACCTCATCATCTTCGTGTTGGCGATCTACGTGGGCTACCACGTGGTCTGGAGCGTCACGCCCGCTCTGCATACGCCCCTGATGGCGGTCACCAACGCGATCTCGGCCATCATCATCGTCGGCGCCATGCTGGCCGCCGGCCAGACGATGGGCCTCGTCGGACAATCCATGGGCGTCTTGGCCGTTGCCCTGGCGGCCGTCAACGTGTTTGGCGGCTTCCTGGTCACGCAGCGCATGCTCGAGATGTTCAAGAAGAAAGAAAGCAAGCCGCGCACCAGCGGCCAAGGAGCCGAAAAATGAGCATGAACCTCGTAGCACTGCTCTACCTGATCGCGTCGGTTTGCTTCATCCAGGCGCTCAAGGGCCTCTCGCACCCCGCCACCGCCCGTCGCGGTAACACCTTCGGCATGGTGGGCATGGCGATCGCCATCCTGACGACCATCGGGCTGATCGTGAGCCACCACCCGGATCCCTCGACCATGGGCATCGGCCTCGGCCTCATCGGCGCCGGCCTCCTGGTCGGCGGCAGCATCGGCGCCATCCTGGCCAAGAAGGTCGAGATGACGAAGATGCCCGAGCTGGTCGCGGCCATGCACTCGCTGATCGGTCTGGCGGCCGTCGCCATCGCGATCGCCGTCGTCTCGGAGCCCCAGGCCTTCGGGATCAGCCCCGACAGCGTCATCCCCGTCGGCAACCGCGTGGAGCTGTTCATCGGCACCTTCGTCGGCGCCATCACCTTCTCGGGTTCGGTGATCGCGTTCGGCAAGCTGTCCGGTAAGTACAAGTTCCGCCTGTTCCAGGGTGCTCCGGTCGTCTTCAAGGGTCAGCACCAGCTGAACCTCCTGCTCGGCCTGGCCATGATCGGCTTCGGCGTCGCGTTCGCGGTGACGCAGCAGTGGATGCCGTTCCTGGCGATGCTCGCGATCGCGTTCATCCTGGGCGTGACCATGATCATCCCCATCGGCGGCGCCGACATGCCCGTCGTCGTCTCGATGCTCAACTCGTACTCGGGCTGGGCGGCGGCCGGCATCGGCTTCTCGCTCAACAACTCGATGCTCATCATCGCAGGCTCGCTCGTCGGCTCGTCGGGCGCCATCCTGTCCTACATCATGTGTAAGGCGATGAACCGCTCGTTCATCAGCGTCATCCTCGGCGGCTTCGGCGGCGAGGCCTCGGACGCCGGTGCGGCGGCGGGCGGTGCCCAGCGCAGCGTCAAGTCTGGCTCGCCGGACGACGCGGCCTTCATCATGAGCAACGCCGAGACCGTCATCATCGTCCCGGGCTACGGCCTGGCGGTGGCGCGCGCCCAGCACGCCCTCAAGGAGCTGACCGAAAAGCTCATCCACAAGGGCGTCAACGTCAAGTACGCCATTCACCCGGTCGCCGGCCGCATGCCGGGCCACATGAACGTGCTCCTGGCGGAGGCCGAGGTCCCCTACGACCAGGTCTTCGAGATGGAGGACATCAACAGCGAGTTCGGCCAGGCGGACGTGGTCCTGGTGGTGGGCGCGAACGACGTCGTCAACCCCGCCGCGAAGACCGACCCCAAGTCGCCCATCGCGGGCATGCCCATCCTGGACGCGTACAAGGCCAAGACCGTCATCGTCAACAAGCGTTCGATGGCCTCGGGCTACGCGGGGCTCGACAACGAGCTCTTCTACATGGACAAGACCATGATGGTCTTCGGCGACGCCAAGAAGGTCATCGAGGATCTGGTCAAGGCCGTCGAGTAACGGCGTTTCGCGCGGCGGACGGGTCCATCGGACCCGTCCGCTTTTTCGTGGCGAAATATCCGTGGAAACTCCGGTGACACCACCCGGACCGCACGGGTATCCTGGATCTCGTGGCGGCAGGGAACGCCCGTGAGATCCAGCAGGAGAGTGGCCATGACGGCGACGTTGATGTCGGAAGCGGAACTGGTGGACCTGATCGGTGGTCAGATCAACCGATCGGTCGAGCGAATCCATGCCGTGGACAAGGCCGACCACCTTCCGGAAGTCCTCACGGAGTTCGGCTACGAGATCGCCAAGGCGGTCGCGGCCGCCATCCACACCAGCAATCAGCAGACGCTGAGGGTGGCCGCCCTGAAGAACGACCCTCCCATGTCGAACCAGCAGTATTACGACCACCTCAGCGCGTGCATCGACGGCTACTAACTCGCTCCTGACCCATCCTTCCCGGCGTTCCCCCGACTACGGTCGGGGGAACGCTTTTTCGACGATCGCTCGGCGGGTATGAAGGCCCCATGAGCCAAGACCTCGAGACCTACCTGGCCGCCTTCACCCCCGAGATCCGGGAGCTCGCGCTGCAGACCCGGGCGCTGGTCCAGCAAACCCTGCCCGGGCTGGTGGAGTACGTACACCTGGGCTGGGGAGCCCTGATCTACGGGACGACCGCAGGCAAGGTGATCGGGGCGGTTTGCTTCGTCTCGGCGCACAAGCGGGACGTGAACCTGGGCTTCTACAAGGGGACGAGCTTGCCGGACCCCGCAGGGCTGTTGCGGGGCACGGGCAAGCACATGCGGCACGTGAAGATCACAGGGGCATCGGATCTGGAGCGGCCGGGGCTCACGGACCTGCTGCTGGCGGCCGCGGCGCTCAAGTAGAGCGACCTTCACCTGGGAGCGCCGGCGCTCCCAGGCGCCATAGCTTTAGCGCCCGTTCTCCGTCCGTCCCGTCAGGTCCGGCTCGTCCTCGGGACGCAGGACCATGCCCGGCATGCCCTCGGCCGCCAGCTCCTCGGTGGCCTCCTCGATCGAAGGGCGCGCCACCTTGCGCAGCGGGATCTCCTGGAGGAAGAGCGTGATGGCGAAGCCCGCCACCGTGATGCCCAGACCGTACAGGAAGACGTGGTGCAGCCCGTGCATCAGCACGGAGCGCAGCGCCTCCACGAGCTCTGCCGGCAGCCGGCCGATCGCTTCGGGGGACAGCAGGACCTGAGGATTCGGGATCCGGTCCGCCGGCAGCGCCGGGAAGCGTTCGTGGAGCTCGCTCGTCGTGTGGTGCGTCAGGATGCCGCCCAGGATCGCCACGCCGAGCGTGCCGCCCATGGTGCGGAAGAACTGGATCAGCGACGTGACCGCCCCGATGAGCTGCGGCGGGGCCGCATTCTGCACCGCCAGCACGAAGATGGGCATGGTCGCGCCCAGCCCGAAGCCCACCACGACCATGTTGACGAGCGCCTGAACGCTGGACGTCGCCTCGGACATCCGCGTCAGCAAGAACGCGCCGATGACCATCACGGCGAGGCCGGAAATGGCGAGCCAACGGTAGTGCCCCGTGCGCGAGGCGAGGTTGCCGCTGATCATGCTGCCCGCGACGTTGCTGAGCATCATGGGCGTCAGGACCATGCCCGCCGCGGTGGCCGACGTCCCGATGACGCCCTGGACGAAGAGCGGGATGAACATGGTGTTGCCGAACATGATGACGCCGATGAGCAGAGAGGCCGTCACCGAGACCGTGAAGATGGGGTTCCGGAAGAGGGCCAGGGGCAGGATGGGATCCTTGGCGCGACGCTCGGTCCACACAAAGGCGATACTGCTCGCCAAGACCAGTGCCATGAGCCCGAGGCTCGCGGGTGAGAGCCAGGCGAACTCCCGCCCGCCGAAGCTCGCCAGCAACAGCAAGGGAGTGGCGGCAAGCACCAGGAAGAGGGCTCCCAGGTAGTCGATGCTGACGGCGCCATGCTCGCGCTGCTTGTGCGGCAGGACGTAGTACGAGTACACGAACGTCAGGAGGCCCACCGGCACGTTGACCCAGAAGGCCCAGCGCCAGGAGGAATTATCCGTGATCCAGCCGCCCGCCAACGGGCCGATGAGGCTCGCCACGCCGAAGGCGGCCCCGATGAGCCCCTGGGACTTGCCCCGCTCGGCAGGCGGGTAGAGGTCGGCCACCACGGCGAACGCCACGGGCATCATGGCGCTCGCCCCGAGTCCCTGCAGGGCCCGGAAGAGGATGAGCTGGGTCATGTCCTGGGCCATGCCCGACAGCAAGGCGCCGAGCGTGAAGAGGAAGATGCCGCCGAGGATCAGGGGCCGCCGGCCGAACAGATCCGAGAGCTTCCCGAAGATCGGCACGAAGACCGTCGCAGCGAGCATGTAGGCCGTAAAGACCCAGCTGTAGAGGGTCATCCCGCCCAAGGAGGCGACGATCCGCGGCATGGCCGTACTGACCATGGTCTGGTTCAGGGCCGCCAGGATCAGGGCCAGCAGGACGCTGCCCATCACGGCATTCTTATTCACCTTGCATCCCTACTTCCAGCAGGCGCCCCAGCGCCTGCGACAAGCCCTCACGCTCCTCGGGCTCCAGCTTTGCGAGCCAACGCTTGGTCTCCCGGCGCCAGGCATCCTGGACGGCGTCGAGCACCTCGTGGCCGCGTGGCGTGAGATCCAGGAAGGTGACGCGGCGATCCGTCTCGCAGTGCCGCCGCGTGACGAGTCCGGCCTCCTGGAGCCGGTCGACGAGGCCCGTCATGGCCCCCCGCGTCACGCCCACGCGATCCGTCAGGTCGGACATGGTGATGGATCCCGCCTTGAGCAGATGCCGCAGCGCCACCAACTGCTGGTACGTCAGCTCGTGGCTCTCCGCAACGGCCTGAATCCGGCTCCTGGTGAGCCGGAACAAGGCCAAGATCTGTTCGTCGAGGGGTAACACCACGGCGCTTCATCCTCCGGTCGAAAAGTTTAGCTCCTAAACTATCATCCTGCAACTCGCTCTCCAAGCGCCGCCCGAACGTTTCTTCCTCAGGGGGGTGCCAAATGCCGACGGATGGGGCACCATGGAGGAAGCCGAGCACAGCTTCGCTCACCGTCAGGAGGGCCCCATGGACTTGCAATCGCTCATCGCCGTCGCGCGCGGAGAACGCCCCGCGGATCTGGTCATCCGGGGCGGCCACGTGGTCAACGTCCTGACCGGGGAGGTGTACCCCGCGGACGTGGCCATCGTGGACGACCGCATCGCGGCGGTGGGCGCGGGCTACAAGGGCCTCGCGGTCATCGACGCCACCGGACGCCTGGTCATGCCGGGCTTCCTGGACGGGCATGTCCACGTCGAATCGAGCATGTGTACCCCCAGCCAGTTCGCCCAGGCGGTGGTGCCGCACGGCACCACCAGCGTCATCATCGACGCCCACGAGATCGCGAACGTCTGCGGCGTGCCGGGCCTCGCCTTCATGCTGGACGACGCCAAGGGCCTGCCCCTCGACGTCTATCTGATGCTGCCGTCGTGCGTGCCCGCCTCGCCCTTCGAGTCGGCCAAGACCATCCTGGACAGCAAGGACCTCGGTCCCCTGCTCGCGGAGCCCCAGGTGCTCGGCATGGGCGAGATGATGAACTTCCCGGGCGTTCTCCAGCAGGATCCCGAGGTCATGGCCAAGCTGGGCTTCGCGAACCTCCTGGTGGACGGCCATGCGCCGGACCTGACGGGCAAGGACCTGAACGCCTACGTGGCGGCGGGCATCTCCAGCGACCACGAGTGCCGTACCGTCGAGGAGGCCCGCGAGAAGCTCCGGCTCGGCGTGCACGTCATGATCCGCGAGGGCTCGGTCGCCCGCAATCTGGTGGACCTCCTGGGCGCCGTCTCGCCCATCAGCCAGGAGCGGTGCATGTTCGTGACGGACGACCGGCACGCGGACGACCTCGTCACGCACGGGCACATCGACCATGCGGTGCGCAAGGCGATCGCCCACGGCATGGACCCCGTGCTCGCCGTCAAGCTCGCGACCATCAACTGCGCCCGCTACTTCCAGCTCGAGCGCGTGGGCGCCATCGCTCCGGGGTGGCAGGCGGACGTGGTCATCGCGGACGGCTTCGAGCGCCTGCGCATCGAGACCGTCCTCAAGCGCGGTCGGGTGGTGGCCCGCGAGGGTCGCCCGCTCTTCGAGGCCTCCGGCGAGGCACCGGCCACCGTGCGGGACACGGTGCGGATCGCGCCCCTGACGGACGACGCCTTCCGGGTGCCCGGCCCCGCCGGCCTCTCCGCCGTGCGCGCCCGCGTCATCGGCGTGGTACCCGACCAGTGCTGGTCCCACTCCCTCGAGCGGGACCTGCCGGTCCAGGACGGCGACCTCCAGCCGGACCCCGCCCAGGACATCGCCAAGATTGCCGTCGTGGAGCGGCACCACGCCACGGGCAACGTGGGGGTGGGCTTCGTCGAGGGCTTCGGAATCCAGTCGGGCGCCATCGCGAGCACCGTGGCCCACGATGCCCACAACCTGGTGGTCATGGGCACCAACGATCGCGACATGCGCGCGGCCGTCGAGGCCCTGGTCGCGAGCCAGGGCGGGCTGTGCGCCGTCAAGGACGGTCAGGTGGTCGAGCTATTGCCACTCCCCATCGGCGGCATCATGTCCGACCAGCCCATGGCCCGGGTGGCCGAGCTGGTCGAGGCCCTCCAGGCGCGGACGCGGGCAGCCCTCGGCATCCGGGTCGAGCACCCCTACATGACGCTCGCCTTTCTGGCGCTGTCCGTCATCCCCGAGCTGAAGTTGACGGACCGGGGCTACGTGGACGTGCACCGCTTCGAGGTCGTGCCGGTCCTGGCCTGAGCCCCATGAGCGCCGATCGCCTACCTCCCGAGACCATGGCCCGCGTGCTGCAGCGCGCGGTCGCCGACGGCCGCCTGACGGACGAAGAACCCGCCCTCCTGTTCCACGACCTGGGGTGCCTGGGCGATCGTCTGAAGACGCTGCAGGAGACCTTTCCGGACGGCACCCTGCACGCGGTGGCCATCAAGGCCAATCCGCTGCTCGAGATCCTGCGCTTCCTGGTGGAGCGGGGCGCCGGGCTCGAGGCGGCCTCGGCCGAGGAGGTGGGGCTGGCGATCGCGGCGGGCTGTCCGCCCGAGCGCATCGTCTTCGACTCGCCGGCCAAGTCCGTGTCCGACCTGCGCATGGCCCTGCGGCACGGCCTGCACCTGAACGCCGACAACCTGGACGAGCTGGAGCGGATCGACGGGCTGATCCGGACCATGGACACCCGGTGCACCGTCGGCCTGCGCCTCAACCCCATGGTAGGCGTGGGGCGGATCCTGACGACGAGCGTCACGGGCGCCACCTCCAAGTTCGGCACGCCGCTCGACCTGGAGGATCCCGCCTTGCTCGCGGCCTTCGAGCGCTACGAGTGGCTGACGGGCGTGCACGTCCACGTGGGGTCGCAGGGCTGCAGCCTCGAGATGCTCGTCGAGGCCGTGCGCCGGGCGTACGCCTTCGTGGAGCGCGTCAACGCCCGGCTTGGCCGCAAGCGGGTCACGACCCTCGACATCGGGGGCGGCCTGCCCGTGGCCTACCGGGATACGGACACCCCACCGTCCGTGCCGACCTACGTCCGGGCCTTGCAGGCGGCCGTTCCCGCGGTCTTCGCGCCGCCCTACCGGCTCGTCACGGAGTTCGGCCGGCACATGCAGGCCAACTGCGGCTGGGCCGCGAGCCGGGTCGAGTACGTGAAGCCCCTGGACGGCACCCGGATCGCCGTCCTGCACCTGGGCGCGGACTTCATGCTACGGCGGGCCTACCACCCGCAGGACTGGCACCATGACTTCCTGGTCTGCGACGCCGCAGGACGCCTCAAGCCGGAGACGGAGACCGCGCGCTGGACGCTGGCGGGCCCCCTGTGCTTCTCGGGGGACATCCTCGGCAAGGACGTCGTCCTACCTGACATGGCGCCCGGCGACCTCGTGATCATCCGGGACGTGGGCGCCTACACCATGGGCATGTGGTCCCGCCACTGCAGCCGCGGCATGCCGACGGTGCTCGGCTACGACGAGGCGGCGGGCCCGGAGTTCAAGCTCTTGCGAGCCAAGGAGACCGTCGAGGACATGGTGGCGTTCTGGAGAGCCACGCGCTAGGGCGCTCCCAGGTCAGGCCTCGGGCGCCAGGATCGTCTGCCGACGCCGCACGACCCGGTAGAAGCCGGTCGCGACTCCCACCGTCAACAGCCCCCAGACGATGGTCATGGGGTTGGAGTAGAGGCTGCCCGCCACGCTCCAGCCCAATCCGAGCAGGAAGACCGTGAGCGCCACCCAGAGCGTGGGCGTCATGGCCTTGAGCTTGAGGACGCAGCTGGCGCTCAGGGCCCCGAAGATGGCCATCGTCACGCCCACGGAGCTCAGCATCGCCTCGTACGTGTTCGTCCAGAGCATGACCACTGCGATGCCCGTCACGAGGGCCACCGAGCCGAGTCCCCCCAGCTTGCCGTCCTGCCAGCGCGCCCAGGCGGGCAGGAACCCGTCACGGGCCATGGCGTCGCAGATGCGCGGACCGGTCATGCTCAGCGCGCAGACCGTCGACACCAGCACCAGGAAGACCATCAGCGAGGCGAACCAGCCGCCCGTCGCGCCGAGCACGCGCACGGCCACCAGATGCCCGAGCGTGATGGATCCCGTCTGGGACCGCGCGGCATCCAGCAGCTCGGCGGGCGACAGCGTGGAGACGAAGACGAAGTTCAACAGCAGGTAGATGATCGTCACGATGCTGCACCCCAGGAACATGGCGCGGGGCACGGTGCGGACGGGATCCCTGACCTCGGAGGCGAGGTAAGCCGCCGCGCTCCAGCCCGTGTAGGCGAAGCCGATGTAGATCTGGCCGATGGCGAAGGGAACGCTCAGGAGCGATCGCCCGAACGTCTCGGGCGGCAGCACCCGCGACGGCTCCACCAGGCCCGAGAACAGGGCCCCGCCCAGGAAGAGCAGGATGGTGAGAACCTTGAGCACCACGCCCGCGTTCTGGATCAGGGTGCCCCAGCGCAGGCCGGTGGCCTGCACGAGCCCGAGGGCCACCACCAGGAAGACCGCCACCGGCAACGCCAGCCCCGGTCGCACGAGCACCTCGGCGTAGGCGCCCGCGGCCATGGCGGCCATGGCCACCGGCGCCGCGAAGCCGAAGACGATCGAGATCCAGCCGGCCAAAAAGCCCGCATAGGGGTGGTAGAGGTCATGCAGGTAGCGGTACTCCCCGCCGCTCTTCGGGATGGCCGCGGCCACCGCCGCGTAGCACAGGGCCCCGCAGGCCGCGAGCACGCCGCCCATGAGCCAGCCCACGAGGATGGCCGCCGGCGAGAGGTCCTTGGCGAGGAAGCCGCTGGTCACGAAGACGCCGCTGCCGATCATCGAGGCGACGACGATGCCGGCAGCGCTCAAGAGGCCAAGACGGCCAGGTGACGAGACTTCAGGGTTCATAGTGGCGTAGGCTCCTGTGACGACGGGTCGCTTAGCCAGTTTAGCAGGTATCCGCGGCCACCGGGACCCGAGGCAGCCCCCTGCCATGCTCCCGGAATCAGGCTACAGTGAGGTGGCTCGACTCCCGGAACCCTGCGAAGAGAGGTCCCATGGCGTCACGTTTCCACCGCTGGCAGCCCGCTTCCGACGGCTACCGCGCGTCCTCGAGCACCCACGAGCTGCGCGTTCGATCGCCCGGCCGGGGGATCTTCCGGGTGACGCTCGCGCCCGCGGGGCACCCGACGGTGCCGTCTCCGGCCATCGCCGATCCCCATGCCGACGGCCTGCCCCTGAGGCTCGCGGAGGGGGAGCGTGCCTTCGAGACCGACCATGGCCGGCTCGGCGTCGCGCTCTCCCCGCTCTCGGTCGCCCTCGACGGCTGCTCGGGCCTCGAGATCCACCCCAACGAAGCGGGCTGGCGGTTGAAGCTCGCGCTGGCGCCGGGCGATCGCTGCTTCGGCCTGGGGGAGAAGACGGGCTTCCTCGACAAGCGAGGACGCACCTACGTCATGTGGAACACCGACGATCCGAGCCCCCACGTCGACACGCTCGATCCCATGTACGTCTCCATCCCGTGGCTCATCGTCCAGACGGAGCAGGACGCCTGGGGGCTCTTCCTGGACGACCCCACGCGCACGACCTGGAGCCTCGGCGACCGGGAACCCGGCATGGCGGTGGTCGAGACGCCGCGGGCGCACCTGGACCTGTACCTCGTCGCGGGGCCGACGCTCGCCGACCTGGTCGAGCGCTACACGGAACTGACCGGGCGGATGTCGCTGCCGCCCCGCTGGTCGCTCGGCTACCAGCAGTCCCGCTGGAGCTACCCGAGCGCGGAGGCCCTGCGCGAGGTCGCCAGGGAGTACCGCGATCGCGACATCCCGCTGGACGTCCTCTATGCCGACATCGACTACATGAACGGCTACCGGGTCTTCACCTGGGACCCCGAGCGCTTCAAGGACCCCGAGCGCCTGGTCTCGGACCTGCGGGCCGAGGGCATCCGGCTCGTGCCCATCGTCGATCCCGGCGTGAAGAAGGACGCGGCCTTTCCGGTCTTCGCGGACGGCCTGACGCGCGACTACTTCTGCCTGGATCCGGACGGCGTCCCCTTCATCGGGGAGGTCTGGCCGGAGGACGTGGCCTTTCCCGACTTCGTCCGGCCCGAGGTGCGGCGGTGGTGGGGCGACATGCACCGCGCCTACGTGGACCTCGGCATCGAAGGCATCTGGAACGACATGAACGAGCCCGCCACGTTCAACACCGTCTCCAAGACCCTGCCCGAGAACGCCCGGCACGGGGCGGACGGCGAGGTGCCGCACGCCGAGGTGCACAACCTCTACGGCTCGTACATGGGCCAGGCGACACGCGAAGGGCTGCTCCGCCTGCGCCCCAACCAGCGCCCCTTCATCCTGAGCCGCGCGGGCTTCGCGGGCATCCAGCGCCACGCGGCGCTCTGGACGGGAGACAACTTCAGCATCTGGCACCACCTCGAGCTGTCCCTGCCCATGGTCATGAACCTGGGGCTTTCGGGCGTGGCCTTCGTCGGCCCGGATGTGGGCGGGTTCTCGGGCGACGGCACGGGGGAGCTGCTGGTCCGCTGGACCCAGCTCGGGGCGTTCACGCCCTTCTTTCGCAACCATAGCGCCAAGGGCACGCGGTATCAGGAGCCCTGGCAGTTCGGGCCCGAAATCGAGGAGCTCTGTAGGCAAGCCATCCGAAGGCGATACGAGTGGCTGCCTTACATGTACACGGCGTTCTGGCGGTGCTCGCTCACAGGTGAGCCCATCATGCGCCCCCTGGTCTACGATTTTCCCGCCGATCCGGTGGTCGCCTCCATGTGCGAACAGGCCATGATCGGCCGACAGCTCCTGATCGCCCCGATCCTGCGGCCGGGCGTCACCCAGCGACCCGTCTACCTGCCTGAGGGCGTCTGGTACGACGTCTGGACGGACGAGCGGACCTCGGGCGGTGCGTGGACGGTCGCGGCGGCCTCACTCGAGACCATTCCGGCCTTCGTGCGGGCGGGCTCCGTCATCCCGCGGGGGCCCTGGGCGGGCTCGACCGAGGGGTTGCGAGGCGATCACCTCGAACTGCACGTCTATCCCGGCGACCTGCTGTCGGGTGAGTGGTACGACGACGACGGACAGAGCCTGGACCATCTGCAAGGCGCCTACGAGCACTGGCGAGCGACGGGGAGCGTGGCGGGAGATGGCCTGACGCTGGAGCTGGAGCAGCTCCATTCAGGCCTCCCCGCCAGGCAGCGGTGCCTGAGCCTCGTCCTGCACGGCGCCACCGAGGCCTCCCACATGTCGTTCGGGGGAACGGCGGTGCCGTTCGAGGTCCGCGGCACCGCCCTGCGCTGCGAGGTGGAGCTGAAACCGGGAACCTGGATCATCCGGGGCCTGACGTGACCTCCCATGGGCCGTCGAATCACACCTGCTTCGTCCTTGCCAACCGGTGCCGGGGAGATAAGATGCAATCCGATCCTCGCGAAAGGAGAACGACCCATGGCAAACGTCTTTTGTGAGGTCTGCGAGCAACGTCAGCCCGAAGAGACCGTCTTTCGGAGCGTGGACTTCATGGGGCACACCTATTTCTTCTGTTCGCTCGACGATCAGGAGAAGTTCCTGGCCGATCCGGACCGCTACATCCAGCGGGACAAGGCGACGCAGCAACAAGTGAGCGGAGTCATCGAACCTCAATTGAGCGGGCCACGCAACCGGTAATTTCGGCCAAACGAGGGGCCGGATCCGAAAGGATCCGGCCCCCCGCGTCGCTGCCGCCGGCCGGTTCGGGACCGAGGATGGCCCATGGGCGCCAGCCCTCACGGGGGGCGGGACGTTTCGGGGGCTCGCGGGCGGCCTATAATGTAGCCAAGCGACCCATGAGCCCGTCGGTGGCCCCGCCACCCTGTAAAGGAGCCCTATGTCCCGCACCCCGATGCTGCCCGCCATGGTTCTCGCGGGCCTCATGATCCTCCAGGGACCCGCCGCCCTCGCCGCCGATCCCGCTCCGGTGAACCAGGTCCCCTGGCAGCGCCTCACGGATGCGCAGCGCCAGGAGGCCAACTCGCTCGCGCAGGACTACATGCGCTTTCTGGGCGAGGCCAAGATCCCGCTGCACCGGACGCGCTACCTCAAGGCCCAGCTGGACAAGGCCGGATTCCGGCCCTTCACGGCCAACGAGAAGTGGCAACCCGGCGCCAAGTACTACGTCATCAACCGCGATCGCGCCCTGCTCGCCTTCGTGGTCGGAAAGCGTCCCCTGAAGGACGGCATCCGCCTCATTGGCGCCCACCTGGACTCACCGCGCCTCGACCTGCGCATCCGCCCCCTCAAGACGGCCGAGGGCTTCGCGCTCCTCAAGACCCAGCCCTATGGTGGCATCAAGCGCTACCAGTGGAGCAACCTCCCGCTCGCCCTGGTGGGCCAGGTGGCACGCAGCGACGGCAAGCTGGTGGACGTCTCCATCGGCGAGGCGCCGGGCGACCCGGTCCTGCTCATGCCGGACCTCGCACCGCACGTGGACAAGGACTACCGCACGCGCACGGCCGATCAGGTCTTCAAGGGCGATGAGTTGAACGTGCTCGCGGGCACCGTGCCGGACCTCAAGGGCAGTGTCACCCGGGCGGTCCTCGAGGAGTTGAACAAGCGTTACGGCCTGACCGAGGAGGACTTCGTCTCGGCCGACCTGTCGCTGGTACCCGCCACCGCGCCGCGCGAGGTGGGCCTCGATCGCAGCATGATCGGCGGCTACGGCCAGGACGACGGCCTCTGCTCCTACGTGGCGACCCGCGTCTTGATGGCAATGGGCTCCGCGCCCGAGCGGACGGCCGTGGTCTACCTGGTGGACAACGAGGAGGTGGGCAACATCAACACCACGGGCGCGCGGAGCCGCTTCTTCACGGCGACCCTCGACCGATTCCTGGCCCGTGAGGCGGGGCGCGAGACTTCCGGCGAAGCCCTCTCGGCCATGCTCGAGACCTCGGATGCCTTGTCGGCGGACGTCTCGCAGTCCATCAACCCGAACTTCCCGGGCACGGAGGACCCCTTGACCACCGCTCGGCTGGGTCAGGGCTTCTCGCTCAAGACCATGAAGCCCGGCTATGACGCCTCGCCGGCCTTCCGCTCGCGGCTGCGCCAGATCCTCTCGGAGCACAAGATCCCCTGGCAAACCTATGCCTACAAGGTGGACGGCGGAGGCGGCGGCACCATCGGCACCGAACTGCAGGAGCTGAACATGGACGTGGTGGATGTCGGTGCGCCGCTCCTGGCCATGCACGGCACCTACGAGCTGAGCTCCAAGTCGGACCTCTACTCGCTGCGCCGCTTTTTCGACGCCTACTTCAAGGCGCCCTGACGCCACCATGCAAGCGGCCCCGGCTCCGAGGAGCCGGGGCCGCCGTCGTTAGCCCTGGATGCTCGCGAGGACCCGCTCGAGCTTGCCGCGGACGTCCTGCGCGACCGGGTCGAGCGCCGGGTTCTCCACGATCGACAGCATCTTGCCGGGGTCGATGGCCTTGACGTAGACCTGTCCTGCTTCCTCGAACACCACCACGTTGCAAGGCAAGAGCAACCCCAGGTCCGGCTCGGCCGAGAGGGCCTGGTGAGCGAGGTGCGGGTTGCATGCCCCGAGGATGACGTACGGGGTGCGATCGACGCCGATCTTGGCCTTGAGGGTCGCCTGCACGTCGATCTCGCACAGCACGCCGAAGCCTTCGGCCTTGAGGGCCTCCTTGGTCTTCTCGACCGCCTCGGCATACGGCAACGCGACCTTGCCGCCCAGACCATAGCGCTCCTTGGTGAACTGCATGCGTTCCTCCTTGTCGTGGGGGCGAGCTCGCGCCGCCCCTAACTTATGTCCAAGCCCCGGATCAAAAGCCAGCTGATGACGCCCAAGAGTGCGAATCCGCTGAAACCGGCGTAGAGGACCCGCATCCCGGCCTTGCGGATCATGTCGAGCGGCGTGTTGAGGCCCATGGCGGCCATGGCCATGACCATCAGAAAGATGCTCGCAGTGGACAGCCAGGTCCTGGCCACGGCAGGCATGAGGCCGATCGAACCCGCGACGCCCACCGCCAGGAACCCGATGACGAACCAGGGCACCGGCGGCTGCCGCCAGGTGAAACGCATGCCCTTGAGCCCGCCCCCGGTGACGACTCCCAACACGACGAGCGCCGGGGCGAGCAGCACCACCCGCGTGAGCTTGACGAGGGTCCCCATGTCCCCGGCGGCCGTGCCCCACGTGAAGGCCGCCGCCATGACCTGCGCCACCTCGTGCAGGGTCGAGCCCGACAGGATGGCTAGCTGGAGCGTCGAGAGCCCCAAGAAGGGGGCCAGCAAGAGGTAGCAGAAGACCCCCAGGGTCCCCAGGATGCCGCAGAGGGCCACGGCGAGGGTAACGTCGTCCTCCTCGGCCTTGGCGACCGGTGCCGCGGCGGCCACGGCACTCGCCCCGCAGATCGACGTCCCGACCGCCAGGAGCAGGGCCAGCTTGGCACCGACTCCGAAGCGGCGGGCGATCCAGGCGATCCCGGCGATGCCGATCGCGATCATGACCACGTCCAGCAAGAGCACCTTGGGACCCGCCTGGGCCACCAGCCCGAAGTCGAGGCGCGCGCCCATCAGGACGATCCCGAGCCGCAGAATGGTCCGCGCCGTGATCTTGGTACCCGGCACGGCGACCGCCGGCAGGCCGACCGTGGCGCGCCACAGGATGCCCACGACGAGGGCCACCGTGAGCGCGCCCATGACCTTGAGGCCGGGCAGGGTGGCGAGCCAGTAGCTCACGACCGCAAGCCCGAGGGCGAGCGCCGTGCCGGGCAAGGGGCCAGGTTTGGGGAGCGAGACGGATTCGGCAGCCATAGGGTCTTTCGAAAGCAGGGGACCGGTCGTGTGACCGACGACTATCCGGCATTATCCCTCGAAACGAGCCGATCCTCCAGGTACCGGAACAGGCGGGCTCGACGGCCTGCCGGCAACCGCCCAAAACAGCCGACGAGCCCAGGGCACCAAACCGGGTCGCCAGGCGGCCGTCAGCGCTCCACCGGACCGCGCCAGGCCATCATGCCGCCCGGCATGTCGAGGGCGTCGTAGCCGGCCTGCAAGAGGATCCGGCTGGCCTGGGCGCTACGGCCGCCGCTGAGGCACACCACCACGATCGCACGGTCCCGGGGCAACTCCTGCAGCCGAGCAGGCAGGGTCAGGAGCGGCATGGAACGGCTCCCCGGAATGTGGCCGGACGCATACTCCGCGGGCTCACGGACGTCGAGCACGAGCGGCGCCGTCTCCCCGGCAAGCCGGGTGGCGAGCTCTTGGGGCTTCATCTGGGGACCCTGGGGGGCGAACAAACCAAACATGCAACCTCCTGGCCCCTATACCCTACCGGGGTATATTAGCGCTCGGCAGGGGCGGCGTCAAGCGTCGTCGGCCGCGCCACCGGCATTCCCCGCTCCTTCCAGGCCCGGAAACCGCCCTCGACGTTGGTCACGCGGGTGAAGCCCCGGGCAGCTAGCTCCTGGCTGGCCTTGAGACTCCGGCGGCCGCTCTGGCAGATGACGAGCATGGCTTCGTCCTTGTGGCGATCCTGGGCCCATTCCCCCACCTGTCCGAGCGGCACGTTGATCGCGCCCGGAACGTGGCCCGCTGCGTATTCATCGGGCTCCCGGACGTCCACGACGAGCGGGGCATGCTCCTGCTGCATGACGGAGACGGCTTCCGACATGGGCAGCGAGGCGAAGCCCGGGTCCGCATGCGCGGAGAGGGAGCCGAGCAACGAAAGTCCGAGGGCGATGGCGAGGGCTCGAAGGGTCATGTGGGCTACCTTCCCATAAAAAAAAGGCCCTCGTACGAGGGCCTCCAAATAACCTACATCTTGCAGAGCAGGCCGATCGTCTTGGTCATCCGCAACTTCAGCTCACCCGGCGACATCTGATCGAAGCATGCATCCATGTGGTTCTCGACCAGATCGTTGGTGACGCGGTCCAAGGCCGCCTTGGCCGCCATAATCTGCATGAGAATCTCGTCGCATTCACGCTGCTCCGAGATCATCCGCTGCAGTCCCTTGATCTGGCCTTCGATGCGGCGCAGATTCTGCAGGATCTTCTCATCTGACTTCACGCTGTTCTCCTCCTACGGAGAGTATATACCCCCACCCGGTACAACCGCTTGACCCGTTCGAACGGGACCGGCGGGCCGAAACCGGCATAGGTGCTCAGGGCGTCGAGATCCCTCGCCCAACGCTCTACGAAATTTGTGCCCCAACCTGCATAAAGTTATCGTGCAGAAACGAGCTACTAATGTGTATTTCTTGGCAATTCGATCGGCAGAGATCGCCTCCCGCCTGCCCCAGACGGGCGACGGCCCCCGTTCATGGCGTCCTGGCAAGCTCCGCGTCGAGGGCTCCGGAGAGGGCCAGGTACGAGGTGGGACCGATGAACTTGGCCCTCGCCTGACCATCCCGACCCACCACCAGGAAGGTCGGCGTCACGCGCAGCCGCGCGAGCCGCGCGAGCGATTCGACGGCCGAACGATGCTCCGGCTTGTCGATCTGGAGGACCGAGACCCGGGCCCGTCCCGCATAACGGCGCTTCAAGAGCTCGATGGTGGGGGTCATGGCCACGCATGCCGGGCAGTAGGTGGCCCCGAGTTCGATCAGGGCGACCTGCCCCGGCGGAGCCACGCTCGCACCCGAGAGGGCCTCGAGGGGATCGCTCGGGCGCGGGGCCAGATACCGCACACCAACCATCACCACGACGACGATGGCCGCCAGCGACACGCATCGGTCCAGGAGCGCGGACCAGGGAAGCGACTTCATGCCCAGGCAGGAAGAGGGGGCGCGACCCGGTTAGCCCAGACCGGGCACCAGGGGACGGAACCAGGGAATTCCGAACAGGATCGCGAGCAGGGCGAGCCCGAACCAGATGGCGGCCGTCCGGTACTTGGCCTCGGGCGCGGCCCGCTTGACCATGACGCTGCCCACGTGGGCGAGGGCGGCGGCCACGACCATCACGAGGATGTGCTCCACCGCGAAGAAGCGCAGCGACGACTCCTTCATGGCGACCTTCATGTTGGCGTAGGCCGACTTGGTGACGGGGCTCAGGACGAACTGGAGCAGGAGACCGAGCAGGATCTGGAGGTCGAGGGCGCCCACGAAGGCGACGCCGAAGCGGCGATCCGACTCCTTCCAGGTCTGCTTGCCGAGCCAGCCGCGCAGGGCGCTCCCGAGGGCGAGCAGGGCAGCGAGGAGCACGACCCAGCGCAGGACGTTGTGCGTACCGAGGACGAATGCGTACATGACGAACCTTTCTAAGCGCAGCCGGGAGGCAGGATTTCCGGTGCGCGTCGGACCAGCCGAGTGGCTCCCCGAATGGTACCAGCTAGTCCGCCCAAGGGCCAGCCTTCATCCCTGATTCGACCGCCCGAAAGGTTTCGCGGCCGGTCGTGGCGGGGCTCTCGGGGCGGAGCGGGTCGGCAACTCCGGCGCAAGGCGGGTCCTCGAAGCGCCTTCCCCCCTCGATCTATTCGGCCAACCGGTGTACAACCACATGAGGGCCCGGGCGAAACCTGCCTTCGCCGCCGGGCCGAGGTGCCTCCAGGCCTTTGGCCTCGACAAGGGAATGCAAGGAATGAAGTGGCTGTGGATCGCGCTGCTCTTCGTGGCGGCGAACGTGCTCGGATACGGCGTGTACCGGACGCTGACGGCTCCCAAGCCGCTCCCGGACGTCGCCATGGTCGATCACCACGGCAAGGCCGTGAGTTGGTCGAATTACCGTGGCAAGTGGCTGGTGGTCTTCTTCGGGTACACCAACTGTCCCGACGCATGCCCCACCGGGCTCACGGACCTGGACAAGGAGCTGCAGGCGCTCGGGCCCGACGCCGCCAAGGTCCAGGCCCTCTTCGTGACGCTCGATCCGGAGCGCGACACCGCCGCCCGGCTCAAGACCTACGTCCCGTACTTCAACCCGACGTTCGTGGGGCTGCGGCCCGAGCAGCCGGAGCTCGCGACGCTCATCCAGCAGTTCGGCGTCGTCTACCAGAAGGCCACCGCGAGCGCGGAGGCCTCGGGCAGCTACCTCATCGACCATTCGCTGCGCTACTACGTGATCGATCCCGACGGCCAGTTGAAGTCGTCCTTCCTGCTCCCGGCCCCGCCCGCCGAGATCAAGAAGGCCTTCGGGCTCGCGTCCTAGGAGGGCCCATGCGGCGACACGCGCTCATCCTGACCGCCGGGCTCCTGGTCGCAACCCCCGCCCATGCCGCCCCCGTCATCCAGGACGCCTGGATCCGCGAGGCTCCCCCGGGGGCCTCGGTGCTCGGCGCCTACATGACGGTGCTCAACCGGGGCGATCGCCCCGACCGGCTCGTGCGCGTCACGACCCCGGCCGCCGGCCGGGTCGAGATCCACGAGATGGCCGTCGTGGACGGCGTCATGTCCATGCGCCCCCTGGCGGCGCTTCCGGTGCCCGCCCGCGGGACGGTGGTGCTCAAGCCGCGGAGCACCCACATGATGCTCATGGACCTGCCACGCCCCCTCAAGGCCGGCGCCCAGGTGCCCATGACCTTCGTCTTCGCACGCGCAGGCGCGATCCGACGGGTCGTGCCGGTGAAACGCGCCCCCTGACGCCGTCGCGCTTGGTTGTGTTCAAGAGCCCGCCGCTTCGGTAAGATCAAGGGCGGTTTCGGTTTCGACGGGGAGGTGTCCCATGGGCGACAGCGATCGCGTCAACCGGTCGGACGAAGCGGCCTACGATTTCATCCGGCGTACCGGCCGCTGGCCGGGCCGGGACCAGGAGTTCAGGTCAGAGCTGCCCATGCGCGACCGGCCGGTCCAGCACAGCAAGCCCATGACCAACGCGCGACCGGAAAACGCGCCCAACTACGCGACCGTCGACGAACGCGGGGTCGAAACCCCCGTCAACGTCGGCGAGACGGCCCACCCGCCGGCGGAGTGATCCGCCGCCCCACAAGGAGCCTTCCTGACCCGTGCACTCAATTCGGATCCCCGAGCACTCGGGCCTTTCGAACAAACAGACCGCGCAATTCGAGGACCGGGTCAGGGCCGCCTTCGGGCCCGGCGTCATGCGCCCCAGCGGCGTGGACTGGGGCCACCTGGAGGCCGAATGGCGGGAGGACCACTGGGAGTACCGGGCCAAGACCCCGTACGGAAACCGCTGGCTGATGCTGAACGACCCCATTCCCGGCCGGGGGCACGCCCTGCTCGCCCAGGAGCCGCTGGCGCCCGAGGCCACCGAACGCCCCTAGGGAACGCCCCTGAGCCGATCCGCTAGTTGCCCTTGTAGGGGACGATCTTGATGCGCAGGTACCAGCGCCCGTTGCGCTGGGTGTAGTCCGGCACCATGTGCACGGCGCGCGAGCCGCGCACGGCGACCCGGACCACGCCGGGGCGGTTCTGGGCCACCAGGATGCGCCGCACCAGGCCCTTGCGGGCGTTGCGGGACTGCACGAGCCGCCCTTGCAGGCGCGCCGGCGTCGTCCCGAGGCCCGGGATTTCCAGGTAGTCGACCTTTTGCACGGGCATGCGGGGCCGCTTGTCCCAGGCCAGGCTCGCCAACGGTCCACTGATGGGCAGCATGATCACCGAGGACTTGGGCAGGAAGCGGAAGCGGCCCACGTAGGTCACGTCGGTCTGCGCGAGCGCCGGCGCGCTCGCGGCGTGCCAGGCCAGCAGGGAGACGGTGATCGTCAAGACGGCACGCTTCAGCACGGACCCTCCTTTACCTGGCTCTCAACTGGGCCATGACCCGGTCGTTCCAGCGGGCCTGATCCAGGATGGTGGGCGGGGCCTCGTCCTCGCGCGTGGCGAGGACCGTGCCGAAGGCGTCCGGCGCGCGACCCGAGAGCGGCTCGCCCTGCCAGGCGGCAAAGTCGGGCTCGTCGGCTAGGAAGTGGCGCAGCACGGCGCGATCGACCCGCATGGCGACTTGCGCCTCGGGGATCACGACGGTGTCCTGCTGACCTTTGGTGACGTAGTAGGCGATCATGCGAGCCCTCGCGCGGCGGTTGCGATCCCTGGGATTTGCCCTACCATGGGAGGCCGTCCTGGAAGGAGGAATCGACCATGACCCTGGCACTCCGAGTATACTCCGACTTCGTCTGACCGTGGTGTTACGTCAGCCTGGATCGGCTTGACCGACTCGTACAAGATTACCCCGTGACCCTCCACTGGCAGCCGTTCCAGCTCCGGCCGGAAACGCCCCCCGGTGGGATGCCCCTCTCGGCCATGCTGCCGCGGCAGTACCTCGAGCGGGCCGACGCTTCCCTGCAAGCGGCGACCCGGGCGGCGAACCTGCCTCTCAATCGGCCGCTGTCGGGGCCCAACGACCCCCTGGTGCCCAACACTCACCTGGCCCACGAGGCGGGTGCCTTCGCCGAGGAGCACGGAAAGGGCGACGCCTTCCACCGAGCGACGCTGCGGGCCTACTTCGGCGCAGCTCAGGACATCGGCCGGCCCGAGGTGCTCGTCGCCATCGGCAAAAGCGTCGGGCTCGATGCCGAGGCGCTGAGCCGGGCCCTTGCCGACGGCACGTACCGCGAGGCGGTGGATCGCGAGCTCGCCATGGTCCAGGAGTTCGGCATCACAGGGGTACCGACCTTCCTGTTCGGACCGGGTCTCGCCTTCTCGGGCGCCCACCCCTACGACGTCTTCCAGCGCGCGATGGCGGCCGCGGGCTACGCGCCCAACCCCTAGACTAGGCCTGAGGCGTCAGGGGCGGCAACTGGAGCTCCGGGCGGAGGCTGCGCAGTTTCTCGTAGGCGTTGGGCGTGCGCGGAAAGAGCTGCGCGACGAGATCCGGCCGAGCCAGGCGCGGCGTGAAGAGCGCGTCCAGCCGCCCGGCCTCGGTCCGCAGCTCCTCGACCAGCCGGGTCAGGGGATCGATGTCGTCCTTGCCGAGGTCGCGCTCGAGGAAGGTCTGGTTGGCGCTCACCACCCGGTAGGCGAAGGCCGCGAGCTCCGGATGCGCCCGCACGGACAGGGGTGGCAGCAAGAGCCCCTCGTAGGCGAGCAGGGTGCGCAGGAGGTGCAGCTCTTCGGTCAATCGCTCGACGTAGCCCGTGGCCTCGAACGGGGTCCTGGCCGGGAGCGAGGCGGCCAGCTCCTGGCCCACCTCGAGGACCAGGCCCTTGGCGGGCGGCAGCGGCTCAACCGGCACCTGGGCGGCCATGCCCAGGATGCGCATGCTCGCGAGCATGCGGTCCAAGGAGGGCTGAAGGGCGACGAGCTGGTCGTGCGAGACGGTGTAGCCCAGGATCCAGGCCATGCCGCTGAGGACACCGAAGCGGTAGCGACCGCGCTCGAAGCGGGCCACCTCACCGCTCCAGTCGGAGGAAGGAGCAATCTTGCCCTCGACGATCACCTCGTCCCAGGTCCCGCTCTTGAGCATCAGACCGGGGCGCTCCATGAGGACGCTGAACTCCCGGTACTTCATCCGTTGCTGATCGAGGAACCGATCGGCCGGAAGCTGTGGGCCCCACTGGGCGATGAAGACCCCACCCCCCGGCAATTCGACCGTACAGGTGCCGGCGCCGCCCTGAACGGCGGGCACCACGTCCCATGCCGCCGGATGGTTGAAGGCGAACTCCAGCGTGTCGGCCATGTAGCGGTGATGGCGCCATGCCCCTTCATTGGGCGGACGAGACGGCAGGAACTTGAAACGCTTGAGGATGGCCTCGACGGCCGGTCGGCGGCGCGAGCCCATGGCTCCGCCGAGCCGGTAGCCGATGCGCCAAATGGTGGCGCTGCGCTGCGTCAGGCGCGCGCAGACGCGATCCGGCAGCGGATCCCGCGCGTCCTTCCAGCCCTGGTAGATCAGCTCGGACCAGAGGATGCCCTCGCTCGCCACGCGCTGCTTGGAGAGGATTTCGTGGCGGGTGAACCGGCTCGCCGCCTCATCCAGGATGGCCTGCGGCGTCAGCCCGGGCCCCCACTCGATGACCACCGAGGCGCTTTGGTCCTCGAGCGACAGCACGAGACGACCCTCGTTCGGTGCCACCATGGAGGCATCCACCCTCCACTCCGGAGGGTATTCGACGGCAAAGCCGGGCAGCGTGGCGTGACATTCATACGATAGCGGCGGCATGGCGAACCCTTAGATCGATTGCTGCTTGCTATCTACCCCGTCGGACCACGGCTCCAAACAAGGGATACGGCGGGCTTACCGAGGTGATGCAATCGTGAGCCGCGCCATCGTTTTCGTTTCGGTCATAGGACGAGGGCCCTCAGCGGGCCGCCCCCGCCGCGGGCGCCGGTACGAGCAGGTGGTCGCCCTGAGGCATGACGCGCGTCCCGAGCGCGGCGCAATAGCGGCCGAAGGTCACCCGGATCCACTCGGCGGCCTCCGGCCCCGCAAAGCGCGTCTGATCCCAGCGGAGCTCGATCGGACGGGCGACGACCCGGGTCACGCCCGTCTTATCGAGCTCCAAAGTGAACAGGAGCTGGCGGTCGTTCCGGTAGACCGGATCTACGGCGTAGTCGTCGACGAGATCACCGGTCGAATACAGGATCACGCCGCCGGGGGCCCACTCGACGCCCTGGAAGTGGTGCGGGCTGTGCCCCCAGACGACGCTGGCACCGGCGCGGAGGCAGTGACGGCCCACCCGGCGAAAGGGGGGCTCGACCACCGGCGCCCAGTTGGCCTGCCAGTGAAAGGCCACGATGACGAGGTCCGCCTCGGCGCGGGCGGCGCGGACGTCCGCCGCCAGCACCGGCAGCGCCCGTTCGGGAGTGGTGAGATCGAGGTAGCGGATGCCGGGACGGTTGGGGCCGGCGGCAAAGTCCTCCTGGTGGTCGCAATAGGACAGGAAGGCCACGCGCAGGCCACCGGCCCCGACCACCGCCGGCCGTGAGGCATGCGCGAGGTCGGGCCCCGCCCCCGCATGGGCGATGCCGCGGTGGTCCAGCAGGTCCAGCGTGTCGGCAAGCCCTGGCTCGCCCGCGTCCAGGGCATGGTTGTTCGCCAGCGTCACGACGTCGACGCCGGCCTCCGCCAGCAATCGAGCGGCCTCCGGGCGGCCCCGGAAGTAGAAGGCCTTCCGGGGACCCTGGTACCAGGTGTCGCGGTCCGTGAGGGCGCACTCGAGGTTGACGGCGACCAGGTCCATGCCATGCCAGTAGGCGGACAGCTCCGCAAAGGGGGAGCGCCCGGCGGCCACGACCCACTCGTCCACCCCGCGCCCCAGCATGACATCCCCCCCCAGACAGATCCGCATGGGTCCTCCTCGCGCCGTCGCCCCGCATGATCCCAGAGGTCCCGGCGCAAGGCCAGCGAGCGGGCCAAAAATTTAATGCGCCCATAAGAAAACTTGCTTGCCGTTCGGGGAAAAGAACCAGGAGAGGGAGTGTTCGTGCCATGATCCAGGTCGACAACAGCATCATCGCCAAGCCGCGCGCGACGGGCCAGACGACGGCCTCCGACGCCAAGCCGAGCGTGCTCGAGAACCTCAAGACCACCAACGAGGCCTTGGTCGGTCAGATCGCGGCCGACGTCATGGAGTTTGCCCAGCACCCCCTGAAATCGCTCGGCGCGATGGCCAAGGGGATGGCCTTCCCGCTCGTGCACCCGATCCAGACCGCCAAGTCCCTCGCCGCCGACATCAAGGACGATCCCCTCGCCGGCTCCCTCAACCTGGCGGCGGTCGCCTCGGGCGTCGCGTTCCTCGGAGCGGTGCTCGCCATCGGCGTGGGCGTGATCGCCGCCCCGGTCACGGGCGGCGCGAGCCTGGCCCTGGCGATGACCGCCGCGTCCCTGACCACCCCGATCGCCGTCGCGTGTCTCGCCGTCGACGGAGCGGCCATCGTGATGCACGAGGTGCGCGGGGCCATGGCCGACTCGGAGGAGGAGGCGAGGAAGCAGGGCGAAGAGATGGCGGGCTGGGTCGAGGACGCCGCCCTCAACGTGGCCTCGTGGGTCGTGGGCGATGCCGTCCAGGCCAAATTCTTCGATGCCCACAAGGCCGCCGGCCTGGTGAAGTCCCTCGGGGACGCCACCAACAATACCATTGGACTGGCAGGCATCTACGACCTGCCGGAGGGCGCCCCCGCAGCCTCGGCGGCCCCATTGCAGGTCGCAAACAAACGCCGGTTCGTCCCCGACAAGGGCGGCGACCAGTTCGCTATCTCGCCAAAGGCCCGACAGGCGCTAGGTTTCGCCTAGGAGGGCAGTGCCCGCCTCCATGCGGTAACATGGGGGCATGAGCACCACATCCGACCTCCTTTCCGCCCTCGCCCAGGACCTGCGGGTCCCGGCCGGCCCCGTGGCCCGCACCGTCGCCCTGTTGGACGACGGCAACACGATTCCCTTCATCGCGCGCTACCGCAAGGAAGTGACCGGCGGCATGGACGAGGTGCAGCTCCGCCAGCTGCAGGACCTGCTCGCCAAGCGCCGCAAGCTCGAGGAGCGCCGCGCCGAGATCCGGGCCTCACTCGTCGAGCAAGGCCACCTGACGCCCGAGCTGGAACAGAAGCTCGCCGCCGCGGACAAGCTGTCCGTGCTCGAGGACCTCTACCTGCCCTATCGGCCCAAGCGCCGCACCCGCGCCACCATGGCCCGCGAGCGGGGGCTGGGTCCGCTCGCCGACATGTTCCGCCGGCCGCCCCATGAGGCACCGCTCGCGGCCGCCCGGCGCTTCATCTCGGAGCCGCTCGGCGTCCCGACGGCCGAAGACGCCCTGGCGGGAGCCCGCGACATCCTGGCCGAGCTTGCGAGCGAGGACGCGGAGGTGCGCGGGCGGGCGCGCCACCTGACGCTGCAGATGGGGCAGCTCACGGCTTCCAAGGCCCCGAAGGCCGAGGACCCGCAGGGCAAGTTCGCCCAGTACTACGCCTACACGGAGCCCGTCACCAAGGTGCAGCCGCACCGGGTGCTCGCCTGCGACCGGGGCGAGGCCGAGGGCGTCTTGAAGGTGTCGGTGGACCTGCCGACCGACCGGATCCTCGGCGTGATGTGCGAGCGCTGGGGCAGCCGGGCGCCCGGCTGGCGCGAGGAATCCGAGGCGGCCCTGGAGGATGGCCTCAAGCGCCTCCTGGGGCCGGCCATCGAGCGCGACGTGCGCGCGGCGTTGACCGAGAAGGCCCAGGGCCACGCCATTTCGGTGTTCGCGGCGAACCTCAAGTCTCTCTTGCTGCAGCCTCCCCTGCGCGGGGAGGTGGTGCTCGGGATCGACCCCGGCTTCCGAACCGGGTGCAAGGTCGTGGTGGTCGATCCCACGGGTACGCCCCTGAACGAGGGGATCGCCATCTATCCGCACGAGCCCCAGAAGCGGTGGGCCGAGGCGATCGAGACCTTGCGATCGCTCATCCAGCGCCATGGCGTGACCGTGGTCGCCATCGGTAACGGCACGGCGAGCCGAGAGACGGAGCAACTGGTCGCCGAGGCCATCCGGGGCTCGCGGGCGCGCTACACCATGGTCTCGGAGGCAGGTGCCAGCGTTTACTCGGCCTCCGAGGTGGCGCGCGAGGAGTTCCCGAACCTGGATGCCACCCAGCGTGGAACCATCTCCATCGCCCGGAGGCTGCAGGACCCCTTGGCCGAGCTCATCAAGATCGATCCGCAGGCCATCGGCGTAGGACTCTACCAGCACGACATGGACCAGAAGGCCCTCGGCAAGGCGCTCGAGGGCGTGGTGGAGGATGCCGTCAACCACGTGGGCGTGGACCTCAACACGGCCTCGGCCGAGCTGCTCGCGCACGTGTCGGGGCTGAACAAGAAGGTCGCCCGCGCCATCATGGACCGACGTCGGTCCGAGGGGCCGTTCCGGTCCCGCACGGAGCTCAAGAAGGTCAAGGGGTTGGGAGATCGCACCTTCGTGCAGGCCGCGGGCTTCCTGCGCATTGCCGGCGGCACGGACCCGCTCGACAATACGGCTATCCATCCGGAATCCTACGAGGCCACGCGGAAGCTCCTGGCTCGTCTCGGGCTGGATCCGCGGGACAAGGGGATGGGGCCGGCGATCGCCGGTAAGCGCGCGAGCCTGAACCTCGAGAGCTTGGCCATGGAGCTCGGGATCGGGATGCCGACTCTCGAAGACATCCTGGATCAGCTCGAGAAGCCGGGGCGGGACCCTCGGGACGAGGCGCCGGCGCCGCATCTACGGCAGGACGTGTTGTCCCTGGCCGATCTCAAGCCGGGAATGCGCCTGACGGGGACGGTGCGAAACGTGGTGGACTTCGGGGCCTTCGTGGACATCGGGGTCAAGCAGGATGGGCTGGTGCACGTCTCGGAGCTGGCCGAGCGGTTCGTCCGGAATCCGCTGGAGGTCGTGTCCGTGGGGGACGTGATCGAGGTGGAGGTCCTGGATATCGACCACAAGCGGGGGCGGGTGTCATTGAGCCGGAAGCGGGCGCTCGGTTAGGTGGCGCTAGGGGCGTTCATGCACTAAAGGAACCGTTCGCCCCTTCGACAGGCTCAGGACAGGCGTTCGACCGGGCTCAAGGTGAACGGGTCGTCGTGGGGCTCAAGAGAGATCCACAATCGGCGGTTCGACTTGGACTCACCAGGGAAAAGGCAGGCCTGTCCCGAGATGGACGACCAGTCCCTCGGTGCCCATGGCGGCCTCCAGGCGGCCGATGTACCAGCTGCCGAGGCTCAGGCCGCCATAGACACCCGCCGCCGGGCGGACGTCTCGCGGGAATGGGATGCCGCCCCCCGCATTCCAGCAGCGACCCACGTCGATGAAGCCCGCCCCGTGCAGGCTGATGCCGCTGTTCCATAGGTTCGAGAAGAGCACATGCCGGTACTCGAGGCTCGTGGCGACGAACTGGTTGCCCACGAACCGGTTGGCGGCATAGCCGCGCGTGTAGTCCGCGCTGCCGACCCGGAAGGTCTGAGCGAGCGGCAGGTCACCCAGGCCGAGGCCGCCGTGGGCCCCGAACGCCAGGCAATCGCGATCGCCCACCGGCCAGTAGTGCTGGTAGTAGGCCTCGACGCGCTGAAAATCGCCCGGATTGCCGAGCGCCTGTGGTCCGACGAGCCACGAGAGCTTGGCACGGCTGCCGTCGGTCGGGATGTCCGGGTGGTCCGCGTCGTCGTAGCGCAGGAACGTGCCGCCCGTCAGGGCCACACCGCGCATGGGGCCGAAGGCCGCGGCGACCTGGGCATCGCCGAGCATGGTGGCATCGATGGCCCGGCCCTCCAGGTAGAAGCGCGTGAAGGGCGCGACCAGCATCCCCCAGCGCACGGACGCCTCGGGATAGTTGTGCACCAGGTCGCCGAGCTGGATGGGCGTGATCTGCCCGGGGTCGTAAAGCGTGAGCGTGGACCAGTTGTAGCCGGCAAAGGCCTTGAGATCGTAGTACTGGTCCCCGATGCGCCAGTCCTCGACCCAGGCCTCCAGGCCGACCGGAAAGATGACGGGAATGACCTTGGGGGTGATCGTGACGGAGGTCTTCTCGATGACCTCGACGAGCGTCTCACCGCCGAGCTCCCGGAATGCGACCTCCTGGATGTTCTTGAGGCGCATGAAGCGATCGCGCGTGCGCTCGAGGTCCAGCTCCCCGAAGGCGCCCTTGAAGCTGAGGCAACGGACGTAACGAGGGGTCATGAGGCCGTAGGAGTCGGCGACCACAGCGGGCGATCGCTCGGGCTGGGCCACTGCCGCCGTCGCGAGGCCGATCCACAGGGCCCCTCCCACCAATGCCTTCCGGATGTTCAAGTCAGCGCACCCTCCCTTGTCTGGGCTCTTATACCCGGTAGACCTGAGGCTTTTATGGTATTAGAAAATTAGCAAACATACGTTGTTTACCTGCCACATCAACGACCAAACGCTGGAGCCCCGCTGCATGATCCGAGCCAAGACGCTGCTCTTCCTACTGTTCATGGCCCTCTTGAGCCTCGGACTTGCAGGAGAGCGCGCTAGCGCGAGCCATGCAGCCGTTCGACCAACCGGTGGAACCCTCGATCTACGCACCGTCGACCTCGCACGACACGGACCGATCGACCTTGGCGGCGAGTGGGGCTTCTATTGGAAGCGCTTCTTGGCCCCCGAGGACTTCCAGCGCCCCCAGCCGCCAGCCCGACTGGTTCAAGTGCCCGGGACTTGGCCGCATCCCGGGATGCCGGCCGAACCCCATGGCTACGGGACCTATCGCCTCAAGGTAAAGACCCAGGGGCAAACGGGCGTCCTCGCCCTCGACAAGGTCGACCTGCCCTCCAGCTGCCGGATCTGGGTGGACGACCGGCTCGTCTACTCGGCCGGACGGCTCGAAACCAAGCCGGCCGCCGAGGGATCGCACTACTTCGCCCGCCCCGTCTACTTCGCGGTCACGGGGCCGGAGTTCACGATCACCCTCCAGACCTCGCACTTTTACGAGGGGCCGGGCGGCCTTCACGGGCGCCTGCGGCTCGGCACCGAGAGCCAGATCCATGGCGAGCAGATCGGTCGCGTGGCCCTGGATCTCTTCCTGTTCGGCAGCATCCTCCTGATGGGCCTCTACCACCTGGGGCTGTTCGCGCTCCGGCGCTCGGACAAGTCGCCGCTCTACTTCGGCATCCTGTGCCTCATCGTGGCCGTGCGCTGCCTCTTCACCAACGACTACTACATCCTGAACCTGGTGCCCGGCCTGCCGTGGGACATCGTGAACCGCGTCGAGTACCTGACCTTCTACCTGGCGGTCCCGACGTTCCTGATGTACCTCAGGGAGATCTTCCCCCAGGAGACCTCCCGCCTCTTGATCCGCGCGTCGCAGGTCGTCACGGCCACCTGCGCCCTCATCGTCGTGGCCTGTCCGTTTCAGATCTACCAGCGGACCATGCTGCCCTTCGAGCTGTTCACGCTCGTCGTGGGAATCGCCATCATCACCGCGATCGCCCTCGCGGTCGTCCGTCGGCGCGAAGGCTCCCTGGCCGCGCTGACGGGCTTCGTCCTCCTCTTCCTCACGGTGGTCCACGACATCCTCATCGTCAACCGGGTCATCCCCGGCGCGTACATCGTCCCCTACGGGCTGGTCGCCTTCATCTTCTCCCAGTCGTTCCTGCTGTCCCTGCGCTACTCGCGGGCGTTCGCCACCATCGAGGCCCTCTCCCAGCGCCTCATGTCCCTGGACAAACTCAAGAACGAGTTCCTCGCCAACACCTCCCACGAGCTGCGTACGCCCCTCAACGGCATCATCGGCATCGCCGAGTCGCTGATGGACGGAGCCACCGGACGGCTGCCGGAGCCCACGGTGCAGAACCTCGGCATGATCGTCTCGAGCGGCAAGCGCCTCAACAGCCTCGTCAACAACCTGCTCGACTTCTCGAAGCTCAAGAATCGCGACATCGAGCTGCAGCGCAAGCCCGTCGACCTCAAGCAGCTGGTGGATCTGGTCCTCACGCTGTCCCGCCCGCTCGCAGCCGGAAAGCCCATCGTCCTGGTGGCCGACGTGCCGGAAGACCTGCCCGCCGCCGAGGGCGACGAGGACCGGATCAGCCAGGTCCTCCACAACCTGGTGGGCAACGCCGTCAAGTTCACGGAGTCGGGCGAGGTGCGGGTCTCCGCCATACGGGCGGGCGATCGCTTACAGGTGACGGTGCACGACACGGGCATCGGCATCCCCCATGACAAGTTCGACGCCATCTTCCAGTCCTTCGAGCAGGTGGACGCCTCCATCGAGCGGCAGTACGGCGGCACCGGCCTCGGCCTCAGCATCACCAAGCAACTGGTGGAGCTGCATGGGGGCAGGATCTGGGTCGAGTCGGAAGTCGGCCGGGGCTCATGCTTCCACTTCACGCTACCCGTCAGCTCGGATCTGGCGATCGTCCCGGTCGACCGGCAGCAGCCGGTGAGCAGGGTCAACGACGATACCGGCGAGCTCGTGCTGACGTCGGTGGTCCCCGCGGCCTCGGACGATCCGATCCGCATCCTGGTGGTCGATGACGAGCTGGTCAACCTCCAGGTGCTCGTGAACCACCTCTCGTTGAACCGCTACTCGGTCACCAAGGCCATGAACGGACTCGAGGCCCTGGAGATCCTGGAGTCGGGCCAGCGCTTCGACATCGTGCTCCTGGACGTCATGATGCCCAAGATGTCGGGCTACGAGGTCTGCCAGACCATCCGGGCGCGCCATCCGGCAAGCGAGCTGCCCATCCTGCTCCTGACGGCCAAGGACCGGGTCTCGGACTTGGTGGCGGGCTTGGATGCGGGTGCCAATGACTATCTGACCAAGCCCATCGCCAAGCACGAGCTCTTGAGCCGCATCAAGACCCATCTCAACCTCTCGAGGTTCCACCACGCCGCCTCCCGGTTCGTGCCCTTCGAGTTGATCCAGCTCTTGAACAAGGAGAGCATCATCGAGGTGTCCCTCGGTGACCAGGTGCAAAAGCACATGTCGGTGCTCTTCTCGGACATCCGCTCGTTCACCACGCTCTCGGAGTCCATGACGCCGCAGGAGAACTTCAACTTCATCAACTCCTACCTGCAGCACATGGGGCCGCTCATCCGGGAGCACCACGGCTTCATCGACAAGTTCATCGGCGACTCCATCATGGCCCTGTTCAGCACCTCGGCAGATGACGCGTTGCGGGCGGGCATCACCATGCAGCGGGAGCTCGTCTCATACAACCAGGGGCGCCAGAGGGCCGGCTACCGCCCCATCGACGTGGGCATCGGCATCAACACCGGCGACCTGATGCTCGGCACCGTCGGCGAGGAGAACCGGATGGAAGGCACGGTCATCAGTGACGCCGTGAACCTTGCCGCGCGCCTCGAGGGCCTGACGAAGTCCTACGGCGCGCCCATGCTCATCTCCGAGTACACCCTCGGCAGCCTGAAGGCCCCCGATGACTTCGCCATCCGCTTCGTCGAGCGGGTCTCGGTCAAGGGCAAGAGCCAGCCCGTGTCGGTGTACGAGGTCTTCGACGGCGATCCGCCCGAGGTCTACGAGGGCAAGATGGCGACGCGCCAGGTCTTCGGCGAGGGCCTCGAGCTCTTCACCACGGGCGAACACGCCGAAGCGCGCAGACGGTTCGAGGCGTGCCTCGCGCAGAACCCGGAGGACAAGGTGGCGGGAGTTTACCTGGAGCGGTGTGACGAGAGGATGGGCACGCGGCGTTAGGTGCCGCCCGACGACCGGCCGGGTACAAGCCCCTTGCGCTTGAGAGGATGACCCCATGACCATCAACCTGCCCCTGGGATTTGCCGAGATTGCCGACGAGATCCAGCGGTTCACAGACCTGCCGCGCGAAGACGTGGAGAAGCGCCTCTGGCTCGAGGCCCTCATGAGCGGCTACAACGTCGTGCAGCAGGGCAAGCAGGCGGGCATCACGCCGCACCAGTTCGACGAGGCGATGGAGCGTCTGTACAAGGAAGGCGACGGCTTCATCTTCGAGACCATGGCCTTCTGGTCGTCGCCGCTGCGCATGAGCTGGATTTTTCAGGCGCTCGGCCGGATCCAGCTCCATGCCGAGCGGACGGGGCGCGCCATCGGCGATTTGCGCCTCCTGATCTTCGGCGACGGCTCGGGCAACGACTCGCTGTACCTGGCCTCCAACGGGCTGAACATCGATTACTTCGACATCCCGGGGAGCAGGACCTACGAGTTTGCGTCCAAGCGCTTCGAGCACTACGGTCAGCTCGGAAAGAGCATTCACCTGGTGACGGACTACGAGGAGTGTCTCAAGCGGCAGTACGACGTACTCCTGTCCTTCGAGGTCCTTGAGCACCTCACGGATCCCGAGAAGGCGATCCGCGAGTGGAGCGGCATGCTGGCGCCGGGGGGGCTTGCCCTCATCACCGAGAGCTTCGCGGCGGTGTCGGGGAACTTGCCGACCCACTTGAAGTCCAACCTGCGGTTCGACGGGCGGACACCGTTCATGTTCCTGAAAAACGGGCTGCGCCTGACATGGTACAACCAGGCACCGCTGTTCAAGCCCTACGAGTTCACGAAGGCCGAGAAGACCGGGTGGAACGACTATCTGGGGCTGATGAAGGACCGGAAGGTGTTCGGGAAGTACGTGGTCACGCGGCTTAACGGGGCGCCCCAGCCATCCTAGGTAGAGGAGTCCGTTCGTCTTGAGCTAGGTCGAAAGGTGAACGGTTCCTTATTGGTATGGCGAGCGGATCGAGTGGCGCTCGAAAGCGCCCAGCGCTTACTCGAAACGCCAGACCTCGGTCTCGACCTTCTTCGGGAAGTAAGCCAGTTCCTGGGTCGCGGGGTTGAGGATGTAGTTCCCGCCATCCAGACGGATGCGGGTCTCCTTGGCGATCTGCTCGAGCTTGGGCGCGGTCATGGACGTGACCTCGAACGACTGCACCACGCTCTTCTTGCGCAGGACCACGAAATCGATCCGGCGCGCCTCATCGGTCACCGCGTCCTTGAGGATGTTGCCCTTGGCGTCTCGCAAGTAGGGCTGCGGGACGATGACGAAACCTTCGGCCTTGGGGAATTCCCTCCGCAGGCGCTTGAAGGCCAGCGCCTCGCGCGCTGCGCCGAGCTCCCGGTTGAGGTCGATGGTGGAGAGGTGAAAGGAACCGTTCGCGGCCTTCACCGTCTTACGGGTCGCTTTCTGGGCTGCCTTGCTGACGACCAGGGAATCCTGGCCGAGCGTCGCCCGTCCCGCCTTGACGATCTCGTCCCCGAGCGTCGCCACCCGGCTCGCCTGGGCCTCCACGCGGCCCCGCACCGCCGTCTTCGTCGCGTTGGTGACTGCACTCGTCAGGGACATGACCCACTCCTAACACCCACTTAACAACCTAGGGTGTTATCAGGTGACGGGGGGCAGACTTTCTTATGCCGGGTTTAAGCTCGCCTAAAAGAATCGAGGGACGGCGTTTGCCGTCCCTCTTCCCTCGGATCAGACCGCCGGGCGCTTGGCCCAGAAGTCGTCGACATTGAAGCTGGATCCGCCCATCCACTTGGGCATCTTCCACTTCAGCTTCTTGGTGCCGGGCACGTCCTTCAGCTTCTCGAGCTCCTGGTTGGCGGACTGGAGCTGTCGAGTGGCTCCCGACACCGATAGATCCGCCGACTTCAGGGCCTCGTCACGGGCCTTGTCCGCGTCGGTGACGGCCTGGCGGAAGGGCGCCATGGTCTGATCGTAGGTGGTCTGCTCGGTGGCCACGCGCTGAGTCGGGGCCTTGAGGCCCTCGGTGTAGGCCGTCTGATGGCCCTTGAGGGTCTGCTCGAGCTTGTCGACCTTGCCCTGGGCCGTCTTGATCTTTGCCGGTTCGCCGTTCTGATAGGGGGTCGCATCGAGACGGGCAGCCTCGGCCTTGGCGGCCTGAAGGTTCGCAGTGGCCTGGTCGCGGCCCTGGACGGCACCTGGGCGATCGCCCTCCAGGTCACCGATGTCTCGGCTGATGGTCTGGATGTTCTGCTCGAAGGTCCGGATGTTCTGGCTCAAGGTCCGGACCTCCGACTCGAGCGAACGCACGGCGGCCTCGAGCTCGACGACATGATCGAAGCGGGCCCGCTTGTCGTTGTAACTGCGGCGCGCGGATTCGAGCTCGCTACGGGCGGCCGACAGGCGATCCTCGGCCCGATCGAGCCGGCGTTCCGCCTCCCCGAGGGCCGTCCGCGCCTGGCTGATCTCGGAGGACGAGTGCGGCGGATCGATGGAGGGCGGCGTGGGGCGACCGGTCGAGGGAGGGGTGGGACGATCGGAGGTGCCCGGGGGGGTCGGGCGGCCGCCGGCAGACGGTGGGGTGGGGCGATCGCCGGTCGAGGGCGGCGTCGGACGATCCGTCACCGAGGGCGGAGTCGGGCGGTCGTTCTCCGACAGCAGACGCTCGAGCTCGGAGCGGCGGCTGCGCACCTCCCGGGTGGCGCTGTCGACCTCGCTGTCGGCATATCGGTATTCCTGATCGGCGGCGTTGACCCGGCGGGAGGCCTGATCCAGGTCGTACTGGCTCGGGGCACTCCAGCGGGCCGAACTGAGGCTGGACTGGGTGGAGCCGAGGCGGGAGTTGGTGTTGCTCAGATCCGCGCGGGTCTGGTCCAACCCACTGCGGTTGGTGGCCAGGCTGCGCCGGGCATGATCGAGGGCCGCGTCGACCTCGTTCAGGTAGCGCTGGGCCTCATTCAGAGCCTGCTCGCGATGGCCGACTTCCGTATGGGCATCCGAGCGCGCCTTGTCATGCTCGACCTTGTTGGGATGGGTCGCGATCTCGAGATCCCAGCGGGCCTGCGTGAGGCGGCCCTGCGTATCGTCGATGGGGGCCTGGAGCTCCTTGCGCTTTGCCTCGAGAGCTCCCTTGGCGGCGTTCAGGGGCTTGAGGGCCTCTGCATGCTTGCCGTCGCGCGAAGAGAGGGCTTCCGTCAACTTCTGCTGCGTCTGCTGATCGACCTGGGCTCGCTGGCTCTCGGCGGCAGCCTTGTTGGACTTGGCCTGCTTGATGCTCTGCTCCGTCGCCTCGACGGCCTGAACGTAGGTCTCGACGGAGGCAAAGGGGTCCTTCGGTGCGGTGGTGGTCTTGGCGGCGACGCGTCCGGACTCCGGGCGCGGCGGCGTCGCGGCGGCCTGCGCCATGGGGGCTGACTGGGCAGGGCGAGTCGTTGCGACCGGACGGTTGATCCCGTTGATTGCCATGGCACCCTCACTTCTGTTCAAAGACCGTTACGACATGGGGCTTATCCAACGGAGGACCCGGTTGCTTGTCAGGATTAACTCATTCTTACATCTTACTTAACCGTCCCATTACTATCTCGAGTGCCCTTGTCAGGCGATCGACCGCCAGGAACCACAACAAACTATCATGACTTAATCGCGACAATTATTTGGTAGAAACGTAAACAGATGCGTAATAGATCAAAATGTCTTGAAACATGGTCAATCCTCACAAAATCATCACCAAATTCCGCGGGATTCAGGACAATCGTCCCATTAGCTGTCGCTAATTTTTAGGTACTTACTACTTGTGTCTAAAAACTCCGCGTCGTCATGACGGAAAACCACGACCCATCCATAGTCAGCGTCAACTGGTCCAATTTTTGTCTGGGAGGACGAATGCGCATCACGGTAGGACAAAAGCTCATCGGTGGATTCATGGCCGTGGCCATGCTCGCTCTGTTCATGGGCCTCTTCTCGATTCTGCAACTCCAAAAGGTCAACGGCGCCACCAAGGAAATCGGTGAAAACTGGCTGGTGGCCACGTCGTACGTGGGGCATCTGCGCGCGGCCGCCCCCGACATGCAACGCTCGATGCTGCGCCACCTGATCGAAACCGACCCGCAGGAGATCGCCGGGGTCGAGTCGCGGCTTCAGAAGTTCCAGGAGAAGTTCGAGGCGAACCTCGCCCTGTACGAACCGACCATCGTGCACGATGACGAACGGGTGCTCTTCAACGAGATCCAGTCGACCTACGAAGCGTTCAAGGCCAGCGTGGCGAAAGACCTCAAGCTCAGCCGTGCCGGCAACAAGGCGGGCGCCTATCGTGAAATGGTGGCGGAGACCTACCCGGCCTTCAATCGTCTGAACGAAAAGGTCGAAGCCCTGCTAGAGATGAACCTGACCGGCGGTTCCGCGGCCGTCAAGCGTGCCGCCAGCGACTTCGGCGTGGCCCTGGGCATCACCATCGCCGTCATCGTGTTGGTCGTCCTGGTCGCCCTCGGAATCGGCATATTCATCGCTCGCCAGATCACGCGCAACGTCGCGGCGATCGCCAAGGCGGCGGAAGGCATCGCGCAGGGCGACCTGGACCAGCGGGTTGCCGTCACGACCAACGATGAACTGGGTGACATGGCCAAGAGCTTCACCTCGATGATCGAGAACCTGCGCCGGATCATCGGCCAGGTACGCGACGCGGCCTCCAGCGTCGCCGCGGGCGCCGACCAGATCAGCGCGGGCACCGAGCAGCTCTCCCAGTCGGCCCAGGCCCAGGCGGCGGCTTCCGAGGAGACCTCGAGCTCCATGGAGGAGATGGCG
>JAKFBU010000026.1:0-321264 GCA_036676985.1 Candidatus Sericytochromatia bacterium | reverse complement strand
AGCTTCTTCATGCGCTCGACCACCAGGTCGCCGATCTCGGCGGTGGTGTTCGCGACCGGCACGCCGGCCGCCTCGAGCGCCGCCACCTTGGACTCGGCGGTGCCCTTGTTGCCGCTGACGATGGCGCCAGCGTGGCCCATGCGCTTGCCCTTGGGGGCCGTGCGGCCACCGATGAAGCCCACGACCGGCTTGGTCATGTGCTCCTTGATGTAGGCCGCCGCGATCTCCTCGTCCTCGCCGCCGATCTCACCGGCCATGACCACGAGCTCCGTGCCGGGGTCGGCCTCGAACTCGCGCAGCACGTCGATGAAGCGGGTGCCGATGATGGGGTCGCCACCGATGCCGACGATGGTCGACTGGCCGTAACCGCGGTGGGTCAGGTCGGCCGCGATCTCGTAGGTCAGGGTGCCGGAGCGCGAGACGACGCCCACCGTGCCGGGCTTGAAGATGTGGCCCGGCATGATGCCGATCTTGCACTCGGCCGGGGTCGTGAGGCCGGGGCAGTTGGGCCCGATGAGGCGCGACTTGGAGCGGGCGAGGACCTGGTTGACCCGGATCATGTCGTGCAGGGGCACGCCCTCGGTGATGCAGACGATGAGGGGGATCTCGGCGTCGAGGGCCTCGAGGATCGAGTCGGCCGCGCCCGCGGGGGGCACGAAGATGACCGACGCGTTGATCTCGGGCTGGGCCTTGAGGGCCGCCTTGACCGTGTCGTACACGGGCACGCCGAAAGCCTCCTGACCGCCCTTGCCGGGGGTCATGCCGGCCACGATGGTGCCGGGGGCGTAGGCCATCATCTGCTGGGTGTGGAACCCGCCCTCACGGCCGGTGATGCCGTGCACGAGGACGCGGGTGTTCTGGTTGATGAAAATGCTCATGATTCCTTCTTTCCCCCTAGCGACCGTAGGCCAGGTCGACGACCTTCTTGGCGGCTTCCTGCATGGAGGCGGCCGGGATCAGGCTCGAGCCCTCGAGCAGTTTGCGGCCTTCTTCCTCGGCCGTGCCCGAGAGGCGGACGACGATGGGCACGTTGATCTCCATGCCGCTGGTGGCCTCGAGGACGCCCTTGGCGACCTCGTCGCAGCGGGTGATGCCGCCGAAGATGTTGATGAGGACGCCCTTCGGCTTCTCCATCATGACCACCTCGAGGGCGTTCTTGACAACGGCCGCCTTGGCGCCGCCGCCGATGTCGAGGAAGTCGGCGGCCTTGCCGCCCTCGCGGCCCACCGCGTCGAGGGTCGTCATGACCAGGCCCGCGCCGTTGCCGATGATGCCGATGTCGCCGTCCAGGTGGACGTAGGTCAGGCCGCGCTCGCGGGCCTCGTTCTCGATGGCGTTGTCCTCTTCGGACTCCTGCAAGAGGGCGAGCTCGGGCTGGCGGAACAGGGCGTTGTCATCGATGTCCATCTTGCAGTCGGCGGCGATGACGGTGCCGTCCTTGGTGATGACCAAGGGGTTGATCTCGGCGAGCGTCGCGTCCGAGCCGATGAAGGCGTTGTAGAGGCCGCGCAGGAACTTGGAGATCTCCTTGACGTAGGCGCGATCGAGCTTGGCGCCGAAGATCAGCTGGCGGATCTGGTAGTCCGTGAGGCCGAGGGCCGGGTCGATCCAGACCTTGGCGATCGCCTCGGGGTTGGTCTCGGCGACCTCTTCGATGTCCATGCCGCCCTCGGCGCTGACCATCACGACGACCTTGCGGGCGTCACGATCGAAGATCATGCCCAGGTAGTATTCCTTGTCGATGGCGATGCCTTCCTCGACCAGGACCTTCTTGACCGTGAGGCCCTTGAGGTCCATGCCGAGGATCTGCGAACCGACCTCGTAGGCTTCTTGGGGGGTCTTGCCGAGCTTGACGCCGCCGGCCTTGCCGCGGCCGCCGACGTGGACCTGCGCCTTGACGACGACGAGCTTGCCGAACTTCTCGGCGATGCCCTTGACCTCGTCAGGGGTGAAGGCGACCTCGCCCTGCGGCGTGGGGACGCCGTACTTCGCGAGGACCTGCTTGGCCTGATACTCGTGGATCTTCATGTGGTGGGACTCTCCCTGAATGGAACGTCCAGCCCCTCGTCGCGCTTGGGAGCAACACTCGTCGAGCAACTATCAAAACCAGGCATGTGTCGCCTGTGGCTGCCTTGCGGCAGCTGAATGGAACAGTTTTGCTCGCCGCTCGAAGCCTCGTCGCCGGCTGGATTGTAGGCGGCTACATTTTACCAAGCCCCTCAGGTTCCGGCAAGCAAGGCTCCGAGCGTGTTAGGGCTCCGAGGCCCGCTCCCCGGTTGCGATTCCGGCCGGGCGCGCTACCATCGGGATGGGCCCATGCGCCGCGAAAGGGGGAGCGATGGAGTCGGTCGTGAAGCGCTTCCAAGCCGCCCTCGAGCGCCTGGAGCGGGACCACCGGGTATCGGACCTGGTGGCGCTCTACGCCCCCGACGCGCGGGTCGGCAACATGCTCGAGCCGGACACCCTGCGGGGCCCCCAGGGGGCGCGCAGCTTCTGGACCCTGTACCGGCGCACGTTCGGCGAGATCCGCACGACGTTCGAGCGGGTGATCGAGAGCGAGGGGGGCGCGGCGCTGGAGTGGATGAGCGTGGGGACCAGCCCGCACGGCTTGCCGCTCCGGTACCGGGGCGTGATGATCCTGGAGTTCAAGGACGACCGGATCACCCGCTCCTGCGCGTACTTCGACTCGGGCACGCTCGGCCACCAGCTCGCGCGGGGGCTGGAGCGCGCCGAGACCAAGGAGCTGCCGGGCGGGTGGATGCCGCTGCTGTGAGCCCTCCAAGCTCACCACCAGGCAAGGGGGAGTAGCCGTCACCCCGGCTTTCGCCGGGATGACGGGCCTTGCCTAGCTCATCGGCACTCTCGAGGGGCGCTACCCCCGGCGCGGGGCGGCGAGCAGGTCCTCGACGACGATGGTGGCGTCCCGATCCGGCCCCACCGCCACGATCGCCACGGGCACGCCCGTGAGCTCCGCGATCCGCTCGAGGTAAGCCTTGGCGTTGGCCGGCAGCTCGTCGAACGTGCGCGCCTCGGTGGTCGGCGTCTGCCAGCCGGGCAACGTCTCGAAGACGGGCTCGCACTTGGCGAGCACCTTCTCGGTGTGCGGGAACTCGGTGATCGTCCGACCCTCGTAGCGATAGGCCGTCACGACCTTGATCTCGGCGAAGCCGTCCAGCACGTCCAGCTTGGTGATGGCGAGGCCGTCCAGGCTGCTGGCGCGTGCCGCCAGGCGCACGGCCACCGCGTCGAACCAGCCGCAGCGGCGCGGGCGCCCCGTGGTCGTGCCGAACTCGCGCCCGATCTCGCGCAGCTTGTCGCCCGTCGCATCCGTCAGCTCGCTCGGGAAGGGCCCGCCGCCGACGCGCGTGCAGTAGGCCTTGGCGATCCCAAGGCTGCGATCGATGGCGCTGGGCCCCACGCCGCTGCCGACCGCCGCCCCGCCCGAGACCGGGTAGCTGCTGGTCACGAACGGATAGGTCCCCATGTCCACGTCGAGCAGGATGCCCTGGGCGCCCTCGAAGAGCACCTTCTCGCCGCGCTGCACGGCCTGGTGCAACAGCAGGGAGGTGTCGGCGACGTACGGGCGCAGGCGCTCGGCGTAGCCGAGCATCTCGGTGGCGAGCGCCTCGAAGTCGAGGGCCTCCAGGCCGTATAGCTTGGTCATGAGGTCGTTGGCGCGGCCCAGGGAGTCCGTGAGGCGATCGCGGAACACCTCCTCGTCCATCAGGTCCATCACCCGGATGCCGTAGCGCAGGTACTTGTCGCCGTAAGCCGGGCCGATGCCGCGGCCGGTGGTCCCGATCTTGTGCCGGCGGTGCTCCTCTTCGGCCTTATCGAGGATCTTGTGGTAGGGCATGATGACCGTCGCCAGCTCGCTGATCTGGAGGTTGGCGAGACTGATGCCCTGGCGCTCGAGGCCCGCCATCTCGTCGAGCAGGCTGCCCGGATCGAGCACGGTGCCGTTGCCGATGAAGCAGCGGGTCCGGGGATAGAGGATGCCCGAGGGGATCAGGTGCAGCTTGAGGACCTTGTCGCCCACGATGACGGTGTGGCCGGCGTTGTTGCCGCCGCCGTAGCGCACCACCACGTCGGCCCGCTCGGCCAAGAGATCCGTGATCTTGCCCTTCCCTTCGTCCCCCCACTGGGCTCCGACGACTGCGACGTTGGCCATGATGTCCTTCCTATGCTTCCAGGCTGACCGTGGGGCTCTGCGAGAGGTTCTCGAACCGGGTGTGCTCCTTCTCGAAGAAGAGCTTGACGGTGCCCACGGGACCGTTACGGTGCTTGGCGATGATGACCTCGGCGATGTTCTTCTCGACCGAGTCCTGGTTGTAGTACTCGTCGCGGTAGATGAACATGACGATGTCGGCGTCCTGCTCGATGGCGCCCGATTCGCGCAGGTCCGAGAGCATCGGACGCTTGTCGGTACGGCTTTCCACCGCACGGCTGAGCTGCGAGAGAGCGACGATGGGCACGTTCAGCTCGCGCGCGAGCGCCTTGAGGTTTCGCGAGATGGCCGAGATCTCCTGCACGCGGTTGCCGTCGCCGCCCCCGCCGCCGCTCATCAACTGGAGATAATCGATGACGATGAGCCCCAGCTCCTTTTTCTCCAGCGCCTTGAGGCGGCGGGCCTTGCCGCGCACCTCCATGACCGTGATGGCGGGCGTGTCGTCGATGTAGATGGGGGCCGAGGCCAGGTTGCCGATGGCCTCGGTGAGCTTGGGCCAGTCGGTCTCCGAGAGGAAGCCCGTCTTGATGCGGTGGGCGTTGATCTTGGCCTCGGCGCAGATGAGGCGCTGCGCCAGCTGCTCCTTCGACATTTCGAGCGAGAAGACGATGACCGGCGCGTCGTTGAGCTTCGCGACGTTCTGGGCGAGGTTCAGCGCGAACGAGGTCTTACCCATGGCCGGACGGGCCGCGAGCACGATCATGTCCGAGGCGTGCAGGCCGCTCATCATGTAGTCCATGTCGTAGTAGCCGGTCTGGAAGCCCATGACGTTGTCCTGGTTCTCGTACCGGTGCTCGATGGTCTCGAAGGTGGTCTGGAGGATGTCCTTGATGTGGCTGAGGTCCTTGGACTGGCGCCGGCCCTGCGCCACGTCGAAGACGATGCGCTCGGCCTCGTCGATGATCTCGTCCAGCTTGCGGTCCTGGGCATGGGCGATCTCGACGATCTTGGTGCCGCCCGTGATGAGGGCGCGCAGGGCCGCCTTCTCCTCGACGATGCGGGCGTAGTACTCGGCGTTGGCGGCCGTCGGGATCGACGCCGCGAGGTCCATGAGGTAGGAGTAGCCGCCCACCTCGTCCAGGTGGCCGTCGGTGCGCAGCTGCGAGCTGACGGTGACCAGGTCCGCGGGCTCGCCCTTCTCGGACAGCGAGAGGATCGACTGGTAGATGGTCGCGTGGGCGTGCCGGTAGAACATGTCCGGCTTGAGGATCTCGACCACGCGCGTCAGGGCGTCGGACGAGATGAGCAAGGCCCCCAGCACCGACTGCTCGGCCTCGACGCTCTGAGGGGGGATCCGTTCGAGAAGGGGGTCGCGCGCCGCGTCTAGCATCAGAGCTCCAGGCAAATCAGCCTATCATCACGCACAGAGGGAGGGCCACCAGACACATGCCAGACTACGGGCAGACAACGCTCCGCCGCGGTGGCCAGGATCACCCGGCCCCGCGGTTTTCGAGCGAACTACTTGGTCTCGGTGACGTGGACGCGCAGCTTGGCGGCCACCTCGGGGTGCACCTTGACGACCAGATCGTAGTAGCCGAGCGACCGGATGGAGTCCTCCATCTCGATCTTGCGCTTGTCGATCTCGAAGCCGGTCTGCTTCTTGGTCTCCTGGGCGATCTCCTTGGCGGTGATGGCCCCGTAGAGACGGCCGCCCTCGCCGGCCTTGGCCGGGATGGTGACGGTCTTGGCGCCGAGCTTCTCGGCGAACTGCTCGGCCTCGGCCTTGACCTTGTCGGCCTTGGCCTTGTCGCGCTTGGCCTTGTCCTCGAGGGACTTGAGGGCCGACTCCGTCGCCTCGACCGCGAGATTGCGCGGGAACAGGTAGTTGCGGGCGTACCCTTCCGAGACCGTCACGATCTGGTGGGCCTTGCCGACGTCCTTGATGTCCTTGCTGAGAATGACGCGCATGGGAATCTCCTAGCGGTAGTTGGTGAACTGGAGGTCGATGTCCAGGTCCGCGTTTCGCAGCGTGTTCATGACGGCCTGCAGGTCGTCCTTGCTCTTGCCGGTGACGCGGATCTGGTCCTCCTGGATCTGGGCCTGGACCTTGAGCTTGGTGTCCTTGATGAGGCCCGTGATCTTCTTGGCGCGCTCCTTGTCGATGCCCTGCAGGACCTTGATCTCCTGCTTGACCGTGCCCGCGAGCGCGCTCTCGACCTTGCCCCGCTCCAGGGCCTTGATCGAGATCCCGCGCTTGATCATGCGGCCCTCGAGCAGGTCGAGGATGTTGCGGAGCTTCATCTCGTCGGGGGCCTTGGCGGAGATGTTCTCCTTGTCGAGCGCGAGCTCGCAGCCGGTGCCCTTGAGATCGAAGCGGCTCTCGATCTCCTTGTTGGCCTGGTGCACGGCGTCGGTCAGGGCGGCCATATCGACCTTCGAGACGATATCGAACGAAGCTTCTTTGGACATGGGAACTCTCCGGAAAAACGGGACGGCCCGACGGGGCAAGCGACGGTCATTGTACCATCCGCCCGCGGGCTCGGCCACGCCCGAAGGCCCGCTCTTCCGCTTTCTTGACGTCCCTTAACAATCGCGTTAAATTGGTGGGTCTGGCTCACGGTGAGTAAGGACGGGTGTTTCCAGGGTGAAGTGGTCGATCGTTGCGGTCGGAAAAGTCAAGGAAGCCTATTACCGCGACGCGATCGCCGACTACCTGGGCCGCCTCAAGCACTACCGGGCGATCGCGCTCCACGAGGTGCCCGAGGAGAAGCTGGTGCCCGGCCGCGAGGCCCAGGTGATGCGCCGGGAGGCCGAGCGGATCGAAAGCGCCTGCCCGCCGGGCCTGCGGATCGCCCTGACCGAGCGCGGCGCGCGCGTGACGACCGCGGAGCTTGCGGCCAAGCTCGCGCAGTTCGAGGGCCAGGGCGCGAGCCACCTGAGCTTCGTGCTCGGCGGCCCCCAGGGGCTCGATCCCGAGTTCGTCAGGGGCGCGGCCTGGGAGCTCTCCTTGTCTCCGTTGACCTTTCCCTATCAGCTCGCGCGCCTGGTGCTCGTCGAGCAGCTCTACCGGTGCGAGACCCTGCGCCGGGGCGAGCCCTACCACAAGGCATAGGATGCCATGAAACACCACGTCAAGGTCCGCCTGCAGAGCTGCCAGCTCGATGCCGAGGGCCAGGAACAACGAACCGAGAACCAATACGACGGGACCTGGTACCGGCAGGGCCCGTCGGACTACCTGGTCTACCAGGAGGACGGCGTGCAGACCACCCTCAAGTGGGATCCGCGCGAGTGGCGCCTGTTCAGGCGCGGCACCGACCTCCAGGGGTGGCAGGTCTTCCGGCTGGGTGAGAGCCTGGAGTCGGACATCACCCTCCAGGGCAGCTACCTGCCCCTGATGACCTACACCAAGCGCCTGACCTCCAGCCAGACCGACGACGGCCAGGAGCTCCAGATGGAGTACTCCCTGTTCTCCGGGCCCGAGCTCATCGGCAACTTCACGCTCATCATCCACCTGACGATCCAAGAGGACACCGCCCATGGCTAATCCCACGGCCCGACAGCTCATCGCGAGCGCCGTCCAGTCCGCCCTCGAGCAGGCCGTCTCCGAAGGCGCCCTGCCCCCCGAGGCCGTCGCGACCCCGTTCATCGAGAAGACGCGCGACCCCAAGTTCGGCGACTTCGCGACCAACGTCGCCATGACGCTCGCCAAGCCCGCCAAGAAGGCGCCGGCGGCGATCGCCTCGGCCATCGTCGACCGCCTGCCCATCGACGGCCTCCTGGCCAAGGTCGAGATCGCGAACCCGGGCTTCATCAACGTGACGCTGGACGCCGGCTGGCTGCAGGGCAACGTGCGCCACATCCTCGCGGCCGGCAAGACCTATGGCCAGGTCTCGGTGGGCCAGGGCGAGAAGGTGCTCCTGGAGTACGTCTCGGCGAACCCGACGGGCCCCCTGCACGTGGGCCACGGCCGCTGGGCGGCCCTCGGCAGCACGCTCTCGAACCTCATGACGGCCGCGGGCTACGTCATGCACCAGGAATTCTACATCAACGACGCCGGCAACCAGATGCAGAACCTGGGCCGCTCGGTGCTCTACCGCATGGAGGGCCGCCCCATCCCCGAGGGTGAGGCCGGCAAGGAGTTCTACGGCGGCAGCACCATCCTGGACGTGGCCGAGCGCGCCAAGGCCGAGATCGCAGGCGAGCTGGAAGGCCTCGACGAGACGGCCAAGATCGCGCGGCTCACGGAGTTCGCCAAGCAGTACTTCCTCGCGGCCCAGAGAGAGACGCTCGAGCGGATCCGCGTGCGCTTCGACCGCTGGTTCCCGGAGAGCACCCTGCACGCCGAAGGCGCCATCCAGAAGGCCGTCGACGTGCTGCGCGAGAAGGGCCACCTCTACGAGCAGGACGGAGCCCTGTGGCTCAAGTCCACCGACTTCGGCGACGACAAGGACCGCGTGGTCATCCGCGAGAACGGCATGCCGACCTACCTGGCGGCCGACATCGCCTACCACTGGGACAAGCTGCGCCGGGGCCACGACAAGCTCCTGAACATCCTGGGCGCCGACCACCACGGCTACGTCATGCGGCTCAAGGCCGTCGTCCAGTCGCTCGGCTACGACGCCGACACCCTGGAGGTCATCATCGGCCAGCTCGTGTCCCTGTACCGGGGCGGCGAGCCCGTGCGCATGTCCAAGCGCACCGGCGAGATGGTCACGCTCGACGAGGTCATCGACGAGGTGGGCCCGGACGCCACCCGCTACTTCCTGGTCATGCGCAGCGCGGACACGCCGGTGGACTTCGACCTGGAGCTCGCCAAGCAGGAGACCTCGGACAACCCGGTCTTCTACGTCCAGTACGCCCACGCGCGCATCGCGTCGATCCTCCGCAACGCCGAGGAGGCGGGCTTCAAGCTCGACGACCTCGCGGCTGCGGACCTCAAGCTGCTCGAGCATCCCGACGAGCGCTCCTTGATGCTGCGCCTGGCGAGCTACCCGGACGAGATCGCCAAGGCGGCCACCGCCCGCGAGCCGCACCGGATCGCGCGCTACGCCCAGGACCTGGCGGCGGACTTCCACCAGTTCTACACCAACTGCCGGGTCCTCAACGCCTCGGAGCCCGAGCTCACCCGGGCGCGCCTCGCTCTGGCGATCGCCAGCCGGATCACGCTCGCCAACGCCCTCGAAGGCATCCTCGGAGTGGGAGCGCCCGAGCGCATGTAGGTTTGGGCCGTTTCCATGGTCGAAGCGAACGTGAAGAATTGGGAGTCGCCCCTCCGGGAATCATAACTTTAGTTATAATGATGAAGGCCGCTTAATCGGTCAGCGATTCGATCGTTTACACGTAAGCCGTAGGTCTCGACCGCATGGAAACGACCAGCCTGTCCCACACCACCATCAAGGTCACGCTGGCGCAGCGTGGCCTCGAGGCGTGGGCGCGGGTGGTGCCGCCGATGCCCGTCGCCCCCGAGGAGATCCGCCTGGCGCTCGCGCACCACGGGGTAAAGGAGGGCATCGACGAGGAGGTCCTCGCGACCCTGGCGGAGTTCCCGCCGGACGAGGAGGTCCTCATCGCCCGAGGGCAGCCGCCCATCAACGGCGAGCCGGCGCGGATCGACTACTTCTTCCTCGCGGACGTGCCGGGCGCCAAGCCGCTCGTCGACGAGGAGGGACGCGCGGACTACCGCGAGGTCAGCGTCATCCAGAACGTGACGCCCGGCCAGCTCCTGGCCAAGAAGACGCCCGCGACGGCGGGCCTTCCCGGCCGGGCCGTCAACGGCGAGCCCATCCCGCCCGTGCCCGGCAAGGACGTCCACCTTTTGGCCGGCAGGAACGTCGAGCTCTCCGCCAACAAGCTCGAGGCCATGGCGACGGTGATGGGCATCCCCAAGCTCGTCCGCAACCGGGTCGCGGTCCTGCCGGTGTTCCAGGTCAACGACGTGGACTTCTCGGTCGGCAACATCAACTTCCAGGGCTCCGTGCTCATCCGCGGCAACGTCAACCCCGGCTTCTCGGTCAAGGCCACCGAGGACGTCTCGGTGGAGGGCAACGTCGAAAACGCCGTCATCGAGTCGGGGGGCACCATCCGCATCCGGGGCGGCGCGCGCTCGGGAGCCCAGATCCACGCCCTCAAGGACATCGTCGTGCGCTTCTGCGACTCCAACAGCACGCTGTCGGCCGGCAACGAGCTGTGGGTCAAGGGGGATGCCCTCAACTGCACCCTGACCTCGCGCCACAAGATCCAGGTGGACCAGCACCTGATCGGCGGCACCGCACGGGCCGCGGAGCTCGTCCAGCTCCTGGACGCGGGCTCCCAGGCCGAGGCCCCGACCCGCATCGAGCTGGTCCAGGACGGCTCCAAGGACGAGATCGAGAAGCTCAAGGACGACATCTCCAGCCTGGAGGGCGACCTCGAGGGCATCGCCACCCTGATCAACCAGCTCATGAGCAAGCAGCGGGCCGAAGAGGGCAACGTGAGCCTCCAGAAGCTCATGCCCGTCAAGGTCAACATGAACATCCGGCTCGCCCAGCTCAAGACCCAGCTCAAGGAGCTCACCGAGCGTCAGGACGCCCTCGTCCCCCCCAGGGTGCTCATCAAGGGCGAGGCGTTCCCGGGAGTGGTCATCCACTTCTCGACCATGGACGGCACGCGCAGTCAGCGCCTCACGACCAAGCAGTACGCCAAGACCTACACCTTCGTCGACGGGGAAATCCAAGGCTGAACACCCCACTGCTCCATGCCCTCGCCCGCTACCACGATCGCGACTGGGCCCCCTTCCACATGCCGGGCCACAAGCACGGGCGCGGGGCGCTGCCGGCGTTCGCCGCGCTCATGGGGCGGGGCCTCGCCCTCGATCTGACGGAGCTCGACGAGACGGACAACCTGCATGCGCCCGAAGGCGCCGTCGCCGAGGCCCAGGCGCTCGCGGCAAGGGCCTTCGGGGCCGATGAGACCTTCTTCCTCGTGAACGGCTCCACCGTGGGCCTGCATGCCATGGTGATGGCCGCATGCGCGCCGGGCGAGGCGATCGCCCTCTCGCGCTCCTGCCACCTCTCGGCCCTGGGCGGCATCCTGCTTTCGGGCGCGCGGCCGGTCTTCCTCGGGTCGGGCGACGACGCCGCCTGGCAGCTGCCCCAGGACCCGACGCCCGAGGGCCTGCGGGCGGCCTTCCGGGATCCCTCCGTCAAGGCCGCGCTCGTGACGCGGCCCGACTACTTCGGGCGGGCCACGGACCTTGCGGCCCTCGCCGCCGTCTGCCGGGAGCACGATCGCCTGCTTCTGGTCGACGAGGCCCACGGCGCCCACCTGGGCATGGACCCGCGCCTGCCCGCAAGCGCCCTCTCCCTCGGGGCGGATGCCGTCGTGCAATCCACCCACAAGCTGCTCTCGGCCATGACCCAGGCCTCCATGCTGCACTTGCGGGGCGATCGCCTCGACGCGCGCCAGCTCCGCAAGCTCCTGCGCCTCCTGCAGACGACGAGCCCGTCCTTCGTGCTACTGGCCTCCCTGGACGCCGCCCGCGCCCACCACGAGGCGAACGGCGCCAGGCTCTGGGCGGAGGTCCTGGACCTGGTCGCAGCCGCAAGGCGCCAGCTCACCGACCATGGGCTCGTCTGCCTGGGCCCCGACCATGGCCCCCGGGCCGCGTGGGATCCGGCGAAACTCGTGGTGGACCTCGCGGGCACGGGCCACGACGGCTACGAGGTGGCCGAGGCCCTGCACCAGGACCTCATCCAGGTCGAGATCGCGACCCCGCGCTACGTGGGCGCGCTGGTCTCGCCGGGCAACACCGAGCGCGACCTGGACCGGCTCGTCGCCGGGCTCGTGGCGGCCGTCGCGCGCCCCGGCCGACCGCAGGACGCGCTGCCGCGGCCGCCCGCACCGCCCGAGCTCGCGCTCCTGCCGCGGGAGGCGTTTCTGGGTCGGAGCCGCACCGTCCGCCTGGAGGCCGCTGTCGGCGAGGTGGCGAGCGAGCTGATATGCCCCTATCCGCCGGGCATCCCGGCGCTCGTGCCCGGTGAGCGTATCACCGTAGAGGTGCTAGAATACCTGAATGCGCTCCGGGCGCTCGGCGCCTCGTTCGTCGGCCCGGAGGACCCCACGCTCGAAACGATCCAGGTATGCTCGCACCCCAGACCGTCCACCCCCTGCTTGCCGGCGGCCGCTACTTCAAGCTGATCTGCGGCGCCAACTTCACGGACTACGCCCAGCTCCGGTATCTGGCGGGGGTGTACACGCTCGCGGGCGGGGACATGATCGACGTGGCCGCGACCCCCGAGGCCGTCGCGGCGGCCCTGGCGGGCATCCAGGACGCCCGCGCCCGCGCGGGGCACTTTCCCGACCTGGCCGAGCCCCTCGTCATGGTCTCGGTGACGGCCGGCGACGACCCGCACTGCCGCCTGGCCGTCAAAATCGAGGAGCGCTGCAGCTGGGTCTGCCCGCACTGCCGGGACGCCTGCCCGCACGGGGCCATCGACGCGGGCTTCCACATCCTCGCCGACCAGTGCGTGGGCTGCGACCTCTGCGTGCCCGCCTGTCCCTACGAGGCGATCCGGATGGAGCACGTGCCCTTCAACCCGTCCCTGGCGCAGCTCTGGGAGGCCGGGGCGCGCGCCCTGGAGCTGCACACGGGCTCGGGCGACATGGCGGAGCTGGTGGCCTGGAAGGCGAGCTGCCAGGACTGGGTCGCGCGGGGCGGCCTGTTCTCCGTGAGCCTCAACGCGGTGCAGATGACGGTGGCGGCAGCCAGCGAGCTCGCCCAGGAGGTCGCGGGGTGGTTCCCGGGCGTGCGGATCGTCGTGCAAGCGGACGGAAAGCCCATCAGCGGGACGTCGGGGCGCGAGTCGACGCTGCCGGCGATCGCCTTCTCCCAGGCCCTCATGGAGGCGGGGGTGACGGCGGCGGTGCAGCCGGCGGGCGGCGCCAACGACCACACCGGCGTGGTGGCCTCGGAGCGGGGCGTTCCCATCGCAGGAGTTGGCATCGGCAGCTTCGCGCGGTGTATAATCCAGGGCAAATCCGAGGCGCAGCGGACCTTGCAAGCCAGGGATCCCGGCGCGCCCCTGGATGCGGTGCTGGTGGAGGACGTGGAGCGGGCGAAAGCCCTGGTGCGATCGGTGCATGCCGGTGAGGAGGGTGTTGAATGGCGGTCCACCGCGAAGAGAACATCACCGACAACCTGGGGCAGCTGATCGAGATCCTGCCCCCCCGGATCGCCGACCACCTGCGGGCGCTGCCCGAGCTGGAAACGCTGATCGAGGTGGTCCTCGACCTGGGCCGCATCCCTGAAGCCCGCCTGCCTGAAGGCGGGCTCGATCTTGGCGACGCGCCGATCACCCGGGAGGACCTGGACCACGTGGTGTCGCGCATCGGCGCGTTCTCCGGCGACAACCGCGCGGGCATCGAGCGTACGCTGCACCGCATCTCCTGCATCCGCAACCGCCAGGGCGCCGTCATCGGCCTGACCTGCCGGGTGGGCCGCGCGGTGGTGGGCACCATCGACATCATGCGCGACCTGGCCGAGAGCGGCCGCTCCATCCTCCTCATGGGTCGCCCCGGCGTGGGGAAGTGCGTGGTCGGGGACACCTGGATCTTCACGGAGCTGGGCATGCGTCCGATCTCCGACTTTGCCCCCGCCAGTCCCGAGCCTGAGACTTTCTATCCTCTCGACATGGGGCTGGCCACCGTCAACGGCGTGGAACGGACCGCACAGTTTTACTACGACGGCGTGCGGCCGACTTTCAAGGTCTCCTCCCGCATGGGGTATGAGTTGGAAGGGACAGGCAATCACCCAGTTCTTATAATGGGACCGGAAGGCGTGCCGGTCTTCAAGCGGCTGGCCGACATCGCGCCCGGCGACTTCCTGGCCATCCAGCGAGGGCAGGGCCTGTTCGGCTCCACCACTAGCCTGCCCGGCTTCGAGTTCCGGCAGCGCACCAACGCCAAGGACACCCCTGTACCTTCCGAGCTCACCGGTGAGTTAGCGCGCTACCTCGGCTATATCGTGGCCGAGGGCACCACGACGTATCGATACACCACCGGCTTCTGCCAGGAAGATAGCGACGTCGTGGCGGACATGGCCATGCTCGTCGAGCAGTTGTTCGGCTTGAAGCTAATGCCGAAGGTCCGGCGATCGCACTGGAATGGCCGGGATTACAGCATCGAGGGCCGCAAGCATCGTGCCTTCCTTGAGGTCCTCGGGATCGATTACGTTCGTGCCGCGCAAAAGCGGATCCCGGACTGTATCCTGTCCGCGCCCAAGGCCATCGTCGCGGAGTTCATCCGGGGCTACTACGAGGGGGAAGGCAGCATCGGTCGTGGGTATGGCATCGAGGTCGCCTCGGCCTCGGGGGTGCTGCTGCGACAGCTTCATGTCTTGCTCCTCAACTTCGGCATCGTGTCCAAGCTCCGCGTGCGGCGTAACGCACGCTATGATCGGGACTACTACTACCTGAGCATCAAGGGGGATAATGTCGCGATCTTCGCGCGCGAGATCGGCTTTGTCTCACAGCGCAAGCGCAACCTGCTCGCCGAAATTGCGTCTATCGAGCGCAATCCCAATTACGACGTCGTCCCTCACCTAGGAGAGGCCTTGCGCGCCCTGCGAGCGCAACTGGCCTTGAGCCAGGGACAAGAGCGAACGCTGATTTCGGGCAAGCGACCGATGCCGATCTTGACCGCGGTTCGGGGACGCGCCCATCCCATGCTGAGCAAATACACCCGTACCGCTCAGGATCCGAGCTACGCCACACTCGACCGCATCATCCAGGAAACGGCCGAACTTCGGGAATCCCCCATCCATCTTCAACTCAGGGCCATCTCTGAAGCGAGGTTCTATTTCGATCCGGTCGTGTCGATCGGAACGGGTGAGGCTCCGGTTTACGATTTTACGGTTCCAGGCTCCCACACATTTTGCGGCAACGGACTAGTCAACCACAACACCACCAAGCTGCGCGAGCTGGCGCGGGTGCTCTCGACGGACCTCAAGAAGCGCGTGGTCGTCATCGACACCTCCAACGAGATCGCGGGCGACGGCGACATCCCGCACCCGGCCATCGGCCGCGCCCGGCGCATGCAGGTGCCCAGCCCCGAGCGCCAGCACGCCGTGATGATCGAGGCCGTGGAGAACCACATGCCCGAGGTGATCGTCATCGACGAGATCGGCACCGAGCAGGAGGCGCTCGCCGCCCGCACCATCGCCGAGCGGGGCGTGCAGCTCATCGGGACGGCGCACGGCAACTCGCTCGAAAACCTGTTGATGAACCCCACGCTCTCGGATCTGGTCGGCGGCATCCAGACCGTCACGCTCTCCGACGAGGAAGCCAGGCGCCGCGGCACCCAGAAGAGCATCCTGGAGCGCAAGGCCCCGCCCACCTTCGATATCGCCATCGAGCTGCAGGACCGGGATCGCATGGCCGTCCACCAGGACGTGGCCGACGTGATCGACCAGATGCTGCGCGGCTACATGCCGAGCCCCGAGATCCGCCAGCTCACGGACCGCGGCGAGGTGCAGGTGATCCAGGCCCCGCAGGAGGACCTCTCGACCCGGGGCACGGCCCTCACGGGCGAGGTCGGCGCGACCATCCGGATCTTCCCGTACGCCGTCAGCCGCAGCCAGCTCGAGCGGGTGATCCGCAGCATGCGCATGCCCGTCGAGATCACGCGCAACCTGTCGGACGCGGATGCCATGCTCATCCTCAAGGCCTACGTGAAGAGCGCCACGCGCATCCTCCAGGACGCCGAGGACCGGCAGGTGCCGACCTACATCGTCAAGGCCAACACGATCGCCCAGATCCAGAAGAGCTTGCGCGAGGTCATGCACCTGGACGTCCAGTACGTTCACAACGAGGAGGACGAGGCCCTGCGCGAGGCGCGCCAGGCCATCGACCATGCGCTGGCGAGCGGCACGAGCGTGGAGCTCCGGCCCCGCAACTCGCACCTCAGGCGCCTGCAGCACGAGCTGGCGAGCCAGTACCAGCTCTCCACCCAGAGCATGGGCGAGGAGCCGAACCGCCGGGTGCTCATCTACCCCTCGGACCTCTACGAGGACTAAGCGGCAAGCGATTAGGCGACCGTCCCAAGGGAATAAGTATGAAGTCCACCGTCGCAGAGGAGACCTTCATGCACCATCCGTCGCTCCGCTCGCTCGCCCTAGGAACCTTGTTGGGCGCGACCGTGGCCCTTGCCGGGTGCACCGACGCCGGCGCTCCGACGAACCCTTCGCCCGGCACCATCACGGCCGGCGTGGTCGATCCCTTCGCGGACCTCGCCAAGGGCTCGGCCTCCCTGCAGCAGGCGGCGGGCATGACGAGCGACGCGCGTAGCTCTGGCCTGACGACCGTGGCCCCCCTGACCACCGTGGCCCCCTACCGGATCCAGCAGGTGGGCGCCATCGAGACCGAGGCGGACGGCCCGTACCTCACGTCCTTCACCATCACCGCCGAGGACATGAGCTTCGCCAACGGGAAGTGGAGCATCAGCAAGGTCGCCAACTACAAGACCTCGAGCGTCGAGGGCGAGGAAGTGGAGCGGGGCGTATCGGCGCGGCAGTTGAACGTCCAACAGGAGACGGACAAGTACAGCGTCAGCCTCGTCGACTTCCGGCAGGTGGGCACCTCGACCCGTCGCCCGGTCGGCAAGTACGCGACGGTCGGCCTCCAGACCAAGTCGGCCACCGAGGATCTGAAGGTGGTGGTGGTCTATCACGAGCCGACGACGGGGGCTAGCCGCTCGGTCAACATCATCGCGTACGACACCTTCGAGCCGGGCACCGGCCTCACGCTGCAGCAGAAGATCGACCACCGGGGCGCCAAGACCGCCGAGGTCGTCAGCATCAAGGGCGAGTTGCCCACCGGCGAGGACATCGACCTCACGCGCGGTCGTGCCGGCAACGCCGCTCTCCAGCAACGTTACTTCGATGGCTCGGTCAGCCTCGGGCCGAGCAAGGGCAAGCTCGCGCTCAAGACGGGGATCGCCATGACCTTCGGGCTCAACCAGGAGTTCCCGCTGGCCGCCTCGGGTTCGGTCACGATCACCAAGAAGTCCGCCACGGATCAAGTGGAGGCCGCCATCGAGATCACGCGCTTCGACTGCAACGTCGCCAGCCGTCAAGCCGCGACCTCGGGCGACCTCAAGGACGCCACGGGAGCCAAGATCGGGACGTTCGCGGGCACCATCAACCAGAAGACGGGCAAGTGGCTCGGCACCTACCAGCTCACGGGCCAGGCGAGCAAGTCGCTGGACCTGACGGGCATGCTGGAGCACATGCTGTAGTCTGCTGGGCCGGATCTAGTAGTGGGGGTTAGAGCGAGCGCGAGGAGTCAGGAGATGGAAGCGATCCTGGCACTGCCCCTCGTGGTTGCTTTGGTGGCCCTGGCACGCACCGTTCACCTGAGAGGATGGAAGGGCCTCATGAATGGCGACTTCCAGCCACGCGTCCCGTTGGCCGCCAAGTACGGGCTCGTGGCGTTTCTCGTGCTTCAACTTGGCGTCGGCTTGCTGTTCCCGTTCCAACTCATCGAGGCGAGCTTGGCCCGGCTGGCCTTTTCGCCCGTTGGGACCAGTCTGGTCGTCAGCCTCTTGGCCGGATGGATCGTGCTGCTCAACTGGACGCAAGGTGACCACGCGTGAGGCCCTGGGGCATCCTCATCGGCGTCACGGCGCTCGTCAGCGCGTGCCACTTTGGGGCGGCGTCGAGCGATCCGACGGCGCGGCCCTTCGAGGTCAACATCGAGCCCACCTCTTTGCACCTGGGCGACACCGTCCACGTCTCCTATCGCTACCTCGGAAGCAACCGGCAGCACCGGATCCTGTTCGGCGACGTGGATGCACGGCCGGAGGCCATGCTCGACTTGGGAGAGGCGACGACGGATCCGGGGACCTTCAGCTTCGTCTTGCAGCCTCGGATGGTCGACCGTAGGGATCCGAACCGCTACGTCGACGTGGTACCGGGCCAGATGGTGGCCGTCGCGTTTGTGGGCTATGTGGAGGGCAAGGAGTTCGGGGCGACCATCGCCCAGCGTCCAGTGCTCGAGCCATCCGGCCAATGAGCCCGGCCGGGAATGAATGGGGGCGGGCCAGTGGCCCCGACCCAAGTTCCTGAAAGTCCTACATGGAGCACTTACTTGAAGGTGCTGCAGCACGACAAGCTACACCAATTTCATTGAATCCATGATGTATAATAATATCACCCTCAACTTTGGCACGTACGTGAACTGCTAACGCCTAGCGTTATGGGACGATTCTCTGGCGGGGATCCACCCGAACCAAAGAGCCCTTGAATGGATCGCCAATGCAAATCAACTACCTGTTATGGCCATTTCTCCTCCTCATGGGAGTTTTCCTCTTTGTGGCCGTTCAATTCCAAAGCCGGCCACTGCTCTCACGTAGGCGGTCCATGGCCATTCTGGCTGCGGCATTTGCCGCGACCCTCGCGAACTCGCTCACCAACCTCGTTGGGAAGCCGATCGCACTGGCAACTAGCGGGCTAGCTATTGGAGTGATCGCCACGATCCTGCTGCAAAACGTCTTCGAGAAGCAGAAAAGCTGATACCTAAACGGAGCCCCGAATAGGAAGACTGTTAACCCTGGGCTTGGCGATCGGCTGCACCGTAACGCCTTCCTGATCCAGCCGAAAGCCCTCTACCACCGCCAACGAGGCTGTTTCAATACCTAACCAGTAATGAGGTTAAAAGCCTACGCTGCATCTCACTGCATGGCGGGGCCGAAGCGCTGCAAGCTGAACACGCCCAAGGTCTCATTTGACACGTATGGCGCCTTAACGGGACCATCAGCACCCAGGACAACAAAAAGGGGCGGCCCCGAAGGGCCGCCCCAAGTCCCGGAAAGGACTACTTGGAGGACTTGCTGGACGACGTGGACGCCGCCGGCTTCTCCTGCTCGATCTCGACGCGAGTGACCTGGGGAGCGCGGGTCGCCACGGGCTTCTTGCTCGTCGCAATGGGCATGAGGCGGTTGGTCACGCTCTTGGTGGTCTCCAGGGTCAGGTCCACCTGGTTGCGAAGGGACGCGATGCCCTCCATCGCCAGACGGGTGCCCACGCCGAAGACATCGGCCTTCTTGCCCTCCTCGGAAACCGTCGTGACGACTTCCTTGGCGGCATCGAGGGTGCCGTCCGCAACCGCCTTGGCCTTGCCGAAGAAGTCGAGCCCGTTGGGCTCAGCCGTGAGCTTCACGACCTTCTTCGTGTTGTCGATCGTCGTGTCGACGACGCGGCGGGTCACGCCAACGACGTCCACGCGCGACACCTCTTCCGAGGTGCGATCGACGTAGGTCTTGAGGTTGTCGAGCGAACCGGTGATGAACTTCGTGCTGGTCTCCGTGAGATCCTTAACCAAGCTAGCCATTTCTGTACCCTCCAATCGGTATGCAGTAAGTGTGGATGTAAGGGTTGGAGGAGTGGGAAGCGAGGCATGCGTGACGGCCTCGGAAACCGAGACGATCGCGCTTCTCATGCGCTCGGTCTGACCCTTGAGCAGACCGGCCACCTGAGATGCAGCCGTGCCGACGGCCTCTCCGGCGAGGTTGTACTCGCCGGAGGCCAGCTGGATCGTTTCCGACCAGATGGCCGTTTGGGCAATGTTGCGCGCCGCGTTGAGGTCCGCGTGGGCATGGTAGCCGCACGCGCACCGGTATGCGCGATCGCGCCGGTTGCCCGGCTGAACGGACCCGCAGGCGTAGCACCGCTGCGAGGACTCGAACCCGTTGACCGCCATGACCGGGATCCCGTATCGCTCGGCTTTACGGGACACCAGCCGCTGGATGCGGCGGTAGGACTCGACCTCGCGGGCGGAACCCGGGGCCGTTTGGGAGGAGAGCTGTTCGAACTTGAGGAGCGGGTGCCTTTCCGCTCGGGCGAAGGCCACGATGGCGTTGGCGACCGTGCGGTCGGCGTGCTCGGCGTAGCGATCGCGCTTGAGGGCGACCCGCCGCATGGCGCGCCTGGCGCCCGCCCGCTCGAGCTTGGCGACCAGGTCGTCGTAGCGCCGCAGTCGGTGCTCGTGGGCCTTGCCCGAGAGCACCAGGCGCCGGTTGGACCGGGGCTCGACGGCGACCGCGCGCAGCTTGCGGCCGAGGTCCACGCCGATGGCCTCTTGATGGAGCTTGGGGACGGGCACCTCGTTGAGGAAGCTCGCCGCGAAGAACCAGCGGCCGCCGCGCTGGTACAGGCGCCCCTCCAGGGGGATGCCCGCGGAGATGAGGCGATGGAGGGCCTCGACCTGGGCGGTCGGGACGAGCACGGGCACCGAGATCGAGCGGCCCATGACGGGGATGGTGAGCTTCCAGCGGCCCTCGATGCAGGTGAGCTTCCAGTCGTGCTCGCCGAAGACCACCGGCGCGTAAGGCTTGAAGCGCGGCAGGGGCGAGCGATCGGCGCGCGAGCGCGCGGCCTTGATCTGGCCCTGGATCATGCGCAGGACCGGGTGGTTGAGCCCCGACGGGAAGAGCGCGCTCATGGCGTCGAAGGTGGAGCGCGTGAGCTCCTTGCTCGGAGAGACGGCAGAGACGGCGTCGAGCGAGTTGCGGACGACGCTCGTCGCGAGCTCGTTGGCGATCCGGTTGAACTCGACCTGCATGTCCCGGAAGGCCTGCCGCTTGGCAAGCGTCGGAGCGTGCAGTTCGACGGTGATCGTCCGTGCCACGTGTCTCTCCCATGACCCCTCGACGAGGAGGGGCAGAGCGTCTGACGGAACTGTTCCTTCAAGCCGCCGGCTGGCGGCCACAGATTTTACATGCCTGGTTTCGTCAGATGCTCTGGTTAAGGTTTAGTATAGCATCCTTAACCTTCGATCCTGCTAGACTGTTCGGGACGAAATTTTTGCCTCCCCACCACCCCCCGCCTCCCGCGGCGCGGGGATCATCCCCAGGAGATCCGCGTGCGACGCGTGCTCGGTCTGATGTCCGGGACCTCCCTCGACGGCCTCGACGCCTGCCTCGCCCGGTTCTGGGACGAGGGCGGGCACGTGCGCTTCGAGATCGAGGCCTTTGCCACCTACCCGTTCCCCGACGACCTCAAGGCGGCGGTCCTCCAGCAGATGGCCCCCGAGACGAGCCGCGTCGACCAGCTCTGCGCGCTCGACGCCTGGCTCGGCGAGTGGTTCGCCGCAGGAGCCCTGCGCCTGATCGAAGAGAGCGGACGTTCGCCCGAGGACGTGGACCTCATCGGCTCGCACGGCCAGACGATCTTCCACCTGCCCAAAGGGCCGCACCCTGCCACCATGCAGCTCGGCGACGGCTCGGTCATCGCCGTGCGGACGGGCATCACGACCATCCACGACTTCCGGCCGGCCGACATGGCGGCGGGCGGCCAGGGGGCGCCGCTCGTGCCCTACGCCGACCGGACGCTGTTCTCCGATCCCGAGCGCCCCGTCGCCCTCCTGAACCTGGGCGGCATCGCCAATGTCTCGCTCCTCTCGCCGGTCGCCTCGGAGCTCATGGCCTTCGACACGGGGCCCGGCAACATGGTCGTCGATCGCTTCGTCGAGCGCATGACCCGGGGCGCCCGGCGCTACGACGAGGACGGCCGGATCGCCGCTCGGGGCCACGTGCGGCCAGAGCTTCTGGACGAGTGGCTCGCCCATCCCTTCCTGCTCCAGGCGCCGCCCAAGTCCACCGGGCGCGAGGAGTTCGGGCATGCCTACGCCGACGAGCGCTATGACGCGGCGATCGCCCGGGGCATCCCCCCCGAGGACCTGGTGGCTACCGCCACGGCCTTCACGGCGCACGCGGTGGCTCAGGCCCTGCGCGCCTGGACGCCGCCCCGCCTGCGGCCCGCACGGGTGGTCGTGAGCGGAGGCGGAGCCCGGAACCCCGTCCTCATGGGCATGCTGCGAGACGCCCTCCTGCCCGCCGAGGTCACGGACCTCGAGGCCCGGGGCGTCTCGTCGGATGCAAAGGAGGCGCTCGCCTTCGCCCTCTTCGCCTACCAGGCCGCCCGCGGGCTCACGAACCATGCCCCCGCGGCCACGGGCGCCCGCGAAACCCTGGTGCTCGGCAAGATCGCCCCGGGACGCAACTTCGCGGGGCTGCGCCTGGAACGCCCGCTGCCCGTAGGCAGCGTCACCGAGCGCCCGAACCCGCAGACCCTGGACCTGGACGCCATGGACACCCTCGCCATCCTCGACGTCATGAACGAGGAGGACGAGCGGGTGCTCGCGGCCGTCCGGCGGGCCCGGCCGGAGCTTGCGGCCGTCGTCTCGGACGTGGCCGAGGCCCTCGGCAACGGTGGGCGGCTGTTCTACGTCGGAGCGGGCACGAGCGGCCGGCTGGGCGTCCTGGATGCGGCCGAGTGCCCGCCCACGTTCTCCACGCCCCCGGAATGGGTCCAGGGCCTCATCGCGGGTGGCGACCGGGCCCTCTTGAAGGCCGTCGAGGGGGCGGAGGACGACCGGCTCGCCGGGGCAACGGACCTCGACGCGCGCGGGATCTCGGAACGGGACGTGGTGGTCGGCATCGCCGCGAGCGGCCGGACGCCGTACGTGCACGGGGCCCTCGCCCATGCCCACTCCCACGGGGCGCGGACGGCGCTTTTGACGTGCAACCCGCTGGGCGATCGCCCGCCCTACGTCGACACGCTCGTCGAGCTGGTGGTGGGGCCCGAGGTGCTCACGGGCTCGACCCGCCTCAAGGCGGGCACGGTCACCAAGCTCGCCCTCAACATGATCTCGACGGTGGCCATGGTGCGGCTCGGCAAGGTCTACGGCAACCGCATGGTCGATGTGACCGTCTCCAACGCCAAGCTGAAACAGCGGGCCCTCGGAATGGTCCGGGAGCTGGGACGGGTGGATGCCGCGACCGCCGAGGGACTCCTGGAGGCGGCCGGTGGCCGGGTGAAGGTGGCCGTCGTGATGGCCCGCTGCCGCATCGATGCTCAAGAGGCGGAGGCCCGCCTTACCGCGGCCCGCGGCTTCCTGCGCCGGGTCGTCGGGGACCCGACGGCTTGACATACGGCCGACAAAACCGTTCAATGACGGTGTATATCTGCCATGAGGGCCCCATGCTGCACCGGAACATGGAACCCGCGCAGAAGCCGCACTTCGAAGAGACCGGCTGCTGCCCGACCTGCTACTACGAGCCCCTGAAGCGAGGCGTGAACCTCAAAGAGGGGTGGTGGCTGTGCGTCAATTGCGAGATCTGGTGGCAGATCGCTCCGTAGCTCGCTGGTAGCAATAGGGAGCCAGCATCCGATAGCCGAACTTCTGGTACTCGAGGATGCGCTCGCTACGCCCCACGAAGTAGACGCCGCCCGGCTCCAGCGCCTGGTGGAAGGACCGGAAGAGCTGCTGCTTCTGTCCGTCGTTGAAGTAGATGACGACGTTGCGGCACAGGATGAGGTGCCAGCCCGACTCGAAGGAGTCCGTGAAGAGGTTCTGCACTCCGAACTGGCAGCGGGCCCGGATGTGCTCCCCTTTGAAGCGAAACTGACCGTCCTCCGGCTCGAAGTACCGCTCGAACCGCGCGATCGACAGCTCCCGGACCTCGCTGGGCTGGTAAAGTCCCTCGCGGGCCCGTTGCAGGATCTGGCTGTCCAGGTCCGTGCCCACGAGCTCGCAACGGTCGAGGGCCCCCAGCTCGTCCAGGAGCATGCCGACCGAGTAGAGCTCGGCCCCCATGCTGCAGCCCGCGCTCCAGATCCGCAGGCGGTCGAACCGAGACAGCAGCTCGGGCAGGACGATGGTCTCGAGGGCCTCGAAGCGCTCCGGATCCCGGAAGAACTCGGAGACGTTGATGGTGAGGCCGTTGACCAGGCGCTGCATGCGGCCGGGCTCGGCCACCAGGTAGGCGAAGTACTCGGCCAGGCCCGAGACCCCCGCCTGGATCATGAGCGCGTTCAGGCGCCGCTCCAGCTGCCTCGGCTTGAAGCCCGCGAGGTTGAAGCCGACCAGGGGGGCCACGCGCCGCTTGAACTCCCCCAGGTCCTCCGCGGAGAACAGGGAGGGGCGATCGGGTGAGTCGGACGTTCGCGCGGGGGGCTGGTCTCTCATGGGCTTCGAGCAGGCGGCCCTCATGTCATGAAGTGCGGCAAATCGTTCAGAAATCGGGTTGGCGCACCTTCCAATCGTGCTTATAATACTTCATTAAGGACCTCCTGCCTACCCGCACTGCCTCAACTTCAGAAAGCGCCGACGTTTGATGCTGCTAAGGGACTATGCAACCCATCTGAAGCGCCACCACCTGGAGGCGCTCACGGCCGAGAATCTGCGCCTCCTCCGGGAGTACGATACGCCGCTGCTGAAGCTGGTCCGCCACAAGTCCGAAGCGGAGCTCATGGCGCAGTCGCTGGGGGCCATGGCGCAGTCCCTGGCGGACCTGGAGACGGGGGACACCTGGGCCCGCGCGGTGGATAGCCTCCAGAAGTGGCAGGCCGACGAGTTGCCGGGCCTCTCGAAGCGCGACGTCCAGCCGGGTGATCTGGTGCTGGTCTATACGGCGCAAAAGCAGGCGCTCCTGAAGTTCCTACCGACCTACACCTCCGACGCCGAGACGGTCGTCGTCATCACCCTGGAGCTCGAGGACCTCTACACCCGGCTCCAGGAGGCGGCGTTCAAGGTCTATGCCGACATGCTCGGCGAGTTCGCACGGCTCGACGCGGACAAGCAGGCCGCCCAGAACCACGCCGAGGAGCTGCAAACCCTCAACGAAGAGCTCCAGATGCAGACCGAGGAGCTCCAGGCGCAGCAGGAAGAGCTGCAGGCCCAGCAGGAAGAGCTGGAGCAGCTCTATGATGACCTGCGTCGCCACTACGAGCAGGTCGAGGCCGAGGTCGCCCGCCGTACCAAGGACGTCCGCCAGTTCGAGTTCCTGGTCCGGAACGTCGCGGACTACGCCATCTACATGCTCGACCCGGAAGGCCGCATCATCAGCTGGAACAAGGGGGCCGAGCAGTTCAAGGGCTACCGGGAGGCCGAGATCCTGGGCCAACACTTCTCGCGCTTCTACCCGCCCGAGGCCGTCGCCGAGGGAAAGCCCGATCGCCTGCTCGCCCGGGCCCTCGCCGAGGGCCATGCCCGCGACGAGGGGTGGCGGGTCCGCAAGGACGGCACCCGCTTCTGGGCGGACATGGTCCTCACGCCCGTCTACGACGACCAGCACACGCTCCTCGGCTACTCGAAGATCACCCGGGACCTCACGGAACGCCAGCGCACCCAGGAGCTCGAAGGGCTCGTCGACCAGCGCACCCGGGAGCTCGCCGAGAAGAATCAGGCCCTGGAGCTCGCCATCGAGGAGCTGCGCCAGGTCGATCGCTACAAGGACGAGTTCCTCTCGGTCATCAGCCACGAGTTGCGCACGCCCCTCAACTTCATCACGGGCTTCGCGAGCATCCTGGAGGACGAGGTCGCCGGCCCCCTCAACGAGCTGCAGGTCGAGTACCTCGAGAAGATCCTGCAGGGCGCGGACCGAATGCTCGCCCTGGTCAACAACCTCCTGGACGTGGGACGCATGCAGGCCGGAAAGTTCCACCTCGATCCGTACGAGACCGACTACCTGCCCCTGGTGCGCGAGGTCGTCTCGAGCCTGCGCCCCCTGGCAGCCGACAAGCAGCTGGAAGTGGAGGTGCAGGTGCAGGTGGAGACGCTCGTCACCCTGGACGGCGCCCGCATCACGCAGGTCCTCACCAACCTGCTCGACAACGCCATCAAGTTCACGCCCGAAGGCGGCCACATCCAGCTTGCGGCGCACGTGAAGGGCGATCGCCTGGTCACCGAGGTCACGGACTCGGGCCCCGGCATCACCGCGGCGGACATCCCCAAGCTCTTCTCGCCCTTCAAGCAGCTGGACATGGGCTCCACGCGCAAGGCCGGCGGCAGCGGGCTCGGCCTTTCGATCTGCAAGGCCATCGTCGAGGCGCACGGCGGCACCATCGGCGTGCGCAGCCAGCCGGGGCAGGGCAGCACCTTCTGGTTCTCGCTGCCCGTGACGGGCGAGACGGGTGAGCCCGGCCCCTCCAGCCATTCCAACGGGGCCCTGGCTTAGTGACACAATTTGCAATACTAAACGAAAAGCAAGCCGGGAATAGAGTTACCGAAACGTAGCTTTTCCCGGAGGATCCTCATGCAACGACTACTGCCCGCCTTCCTCGCCGTCCTGCTCGTCGCTCCCGGCTGTACCCAGTTTGGCCTACCCGGGGCTCCCGGCGGCCAGGTGAGCGACAACTCCAACCTCACGACCGTGGCCCCGCTCACTGCCCAGGAAGCCGCCCTCAGGACCAAGGAGGGGCTCGCGAGCCTGAACGCGGCCCTTGCCTCTCTGCGCGACCTCAAGAGCTCCTCCGCGGCCGCCCCGCGGGGGACCGTCGCCGACCTGCAGCAGGCAGCCGCGGGCTACCGCCTCCTCGCGGCGCAGTCGGTCGCTGACGATGAGCTGCCGGACGACTCCTACACCGAGCTCGAGTGGTTCCACGAGGTGGTGGGCGAGCCCACGATCGAGGAGACGGAGACCGAATACGTCCTCTCCCAGCGGATCACCGAGGAGGGGCGGATCGACGGCGTAGCGGTCGAGCACTACGAGACCACCCTGACCACCCGCATCCCCAAGGCGGGCTACACCCCCGACCCCGGCGCGGATCAGGAGCTGGATTTCGGCGACATCGTCGGGGGCTGGGGCTCCCTAGCCGGCGGATCGTACACCCGCGACGAGGTCGTGACGGCCTCCGAGTTCCGCAAGCTGGGCCGCTACGTGACCGCGGGCAGCATGACCATGGTCGGCGACAAGGCTGCCGTCGAGGCCAGCCAGGCCTTCACGCCAAAGGACGCGACCACTACCCAGCACATCACGTTCAAGAGCACCTTCGACGAGGGCAAGATCACCCTCACGGTCAAGGGTGACGCCCCGGGCGGCGGCACGATCGACCTGACGAGCGTCGTGGCCTTCGCCATGAGCGAGGGGAGCACGACGACCACCTTCTCGCAGCAGGGCACCATCGTCACTGCCAAGGGCGAGACCATCGTGGTCAACTGCTCCCTGGACATGGTCAACGCCATGGCCAGCTACAGCTCCAAGGGCGAGCTCAAGCTGGACTTCAAGGGCAAGCTGGTCCTGAAGCTCACCATGGATCAGTCGACCGCAGGAGGCGACAAGTCCGGAGGCGCCATCTTCGCGGCCGACGGCACCACCAAGCTGGGCGACATCGCCATGAGCGCGTCGAACCCGGAGGGCACGGTGACCTTCACGGACGGCACCACGCAGGCCATCAACCTGTCGACGGTGGCCGACCTGATGAACGTGGCCAACAGCGTCTCGCTCTAACCCGCACGCGACAAGAGGGGCCCGCCGGTCGGCGGGCCCCTCTCGTCTTGGCTAGAGGATTTTGGCGAGGGCCTTCATCAGGGTGGTCTTGGCCCGGTCCTTGAAGGTCTTGGGGGGCACGGCCAAGGATTGCTCCTGCCATGCGCGCTCGAAGACGTGCTGGACCTCGTCCGTGACGGGCCCCTTGAGCCAGACGCCGACCTCGTTGAAGTCGTGCATGGCCCCCTTCATCCAGTTGGTCGAGCCGCCCAGGACCTCCTGGCCGTCGAAGATGGCGACCTTGGCGTGCAGGTCGTAGTACTCGGGCGAGACCCTGAAGAGGCGGACCGGGATGTCGGCCTTCTGGAGCTCGTCGAGGCCGACGTAGTTGAGCATGCTGAAGGAGGCCTTGTGGGCGTCGGGCGGGTTGAGAAGGACCCGGATGTCGACGCCGCGCCGCTTGGCGTCCTTGAGCGCCGAAAGGGTGTCGGCGTCGTCGAGCACGTACATGAGGAGGTCGATGGACTTCTCGGCCTTGCGGATGGCGGACTGGATCTCGTCGGCGGTCTGGGGAGCCACCCGGGGACCCACCTTGGGGGCGGTCTCGGTGACGCGCACGAAGGTGTCGGCACCCATCACGGGCTTGCCCTCGGCCGGCTTGATGGGCTTGACGGGCGGCAGGTCGGGGCGTGCCTCGACAGGACCTGCCGGCTTGCTGTTGCCCCAGCTCTGGACGAACTTGTCCTCGAGGATGGGCACCGAAGGCCCCTCGAGCTCGAAGTTGAGATCGAAGTCCACGTGCCGGTCGAAGTTGGTGCCGCCGACCAGGGCGACCGTGCCGTCCACGCTCAGGATCTTGGCATGGTCGATGCTGATGATGGGCTTGGAAAAGCTCTTGGGATCGAAGACTCGGACATCCACACCGGCCTTCAGCAACATGTCGGCCAGCTCGCGCTGGTTCTCCAGGCGCATGGACTTGGAATCGAGCACGACCTGGACGTTGACGCCCCGGGCGCGGGCCCGCACGAAGGCCTCGGCGAGGCCCCGCCCCTGCTCGGCGTTGAAGTTGAACGTCTCGAACCGCACGGAGGTCTGGGCGCCGTCGACGAGGCGCAGGGCCTGCTGGAACGTATCGGCATCGCCGACCCAGAGCTTGGCGCGGTTGGCCTGCGCGGGCTGGGGGCGGGGCGCGGAGTTCGGCGACGAGATCGGCTGCATGCTGGCCTCCTAGCGCAGGGACTGCCAGTGGCGATCGAGGTCCTGCTTCCAGTCCGAGTCCGAGAAGCGCCACTTGGCGCGCAGGGTCGTGGGGAAGGAGGCGTCGTAGTCCTTGAGGTGGCTCACGAGGGCCGAGGCCTTGTCGGCCTGTGCCTTGGCCGCGGCCACGTCGTGGGTGGCGAGCTGCACGCGATCGCGCAGCGGCTTGACCTGGCCGTCCGCCGCCGCAAAAGCCCGCTGGGCGGCCTCGAGGCGCTGAGAGGTCGCCTCGATCTGGCTGGGAACGCCCGGCCGTGCGGCATACTGCTGTGCGAGCGCCTGCTTGCTCTGGATCTGGACCTCGACCTGCACGCGCTGACCCGTCAGCTCGACGATCTCCTGGCGGCGCTTGGCAATGCCCGCCTTGCTCGCGGCCAGGCCCGCCACGGCCGTCGCGCCGAGCACGACTTGCAGGCCGGCGGTCGCGCGGTCGTCTGAGAGATCCGTGTGGCGAAGGTTGCGCTCGGTCCGGCGGTTGAGGGCCTCGTCGCGGGCGATGGCATTCTCGATCTCGGCCATGCGCTGCTCGATCTGGACGAGCTTGCCGGTCATGGCCTCGGCCTCCTTGAGGGTCGCTGCGGCCTGATGGCGGCCGGGCTGGACGGCATCGAGCTGAGCCTCGTTGGCCTGGTCCACGGCCTGCTTGAGGCCTGCGAGGCCGAGCTCCTGCTCCTTGGCCGTCCGGGCGGCGGTGGCGCCGTTCAGCACGGACTGGGCGGAGGCGAGGCGCGTCTCGGCAGCCTTGAGGACGCCGACGGACGAACTGCTGAAGGCCTTGTAGGCTTCGATCGACTTGAAGGAAGGCTTCTCGCCCTTGCTCAAGGCGGCGAGCACCTTAGCTCGGAGCGGATCGTTGGAGAGGGCCAGCTGGTCCTGGGCCTTCAGCGCGGCCGATTGAGCGGTAGCCGCCGGTTGCGCCTGAGCGGGACGGCTCGGCAGCTGCACGGCGGGCTTCTGAGCGATTTGATTGATGGCCATCTGGACTGCTCCTTCCCCCAAGCGACGATCCCCTTGATGTCGTTGAAGGGATTATCGGCCCCAGTACAAAAGAGTCGGTTATCGCGGCGTTAATAAGCTGTAAAAATCGATCGAATTAAGCAAGTTTTAACCGCAACTTTCTAAATAATAACCATTGGTTAATGGGTCGTTTGCGAAAGGAAGGTCAAACGTGCGTCTGTTCGTGGCTGCGGCTTCGGTGTTGGTCCTGCTGTCCGGTTGCGGCGTTCCCGGTAGCATGGTGTCCCCCCGCCAGAGCGCGAAGGCCACGCTGGAGGCTCAGTCGAAGACGAGCCTCGCGAAGCTCGAGACGGGCGTGCGCGCTTTTTACAAGGGCGTCTTCACGAAGATGGACCTGAACGCCAACGGCTACATGACCAAGGATGAGAGCCGCGCGGCCGCGCTGAGCGACACGGGCTTCGACCAGGTGGACGCGAACCTGGACGGGAAGATCTCGTTCACGGAGTTCGTGAGCAAGCCCCTCAAGCCGGCGACCAAGCTGGTGCACGATGCGCTCATCCAGGGCTTCATCAAGGCCGACGCCGACGGCGACCTGGAGCTCGTGGCCTCCGAGCTGGCCGAGCCCCTCTTCCTGACCTTCGAAGAGGCCGACCTGAACAAGAACGGCAAGCTGATCTTCTCGGAGCTCGAGGAGGCCGTGGGCAAGGCGTTCCAGTCGGGCAAGGACTTCGGCGCGAACAACCCGCCGGTGCCGGGCGGCGCGGCCCCCGCTCCCGCGGATCCGGTGACCCCGCCGGCCGATCCCGTGACCCCGGCGAGCCGCCGCTAGTTCCAAGACGTTCAGCCCCCCGAGCTCGAGAGCTCGGGGGGCTTTCTCTTTGACCGCTTGAGCGAGGATATGGCCGTCATCCCGGCGAAAGCCGGGATCCAGGGTCGGCTCTTCGGGCGCATGCCCTGGACCCTGGCTTTCGCCGGGGTGACGCCGACCCCAGGCCGGGGTCGTAAAGGCTTCGCAGCTATTCCTTGACGCTGCCCGCGAGCATGCCCTGGATGAAGTACTTCTGCCCCAGGAGGAACACGCCGATGGCGGGCAGGATGGCGAGCGTGGTCGCCGCCATGAGCGTCCCCCAGTCCGTGATCTCCCGGAAGGACGCACGGTAGCTCGCAAGGCCCACGGGCAAGGTCCTTAGCGCCTCGGAGTTCGTCACCACCAGCGGCCAGAAGAACGAGTTCCAGCTCGTGATGAACGCGAAGATGGCGAGCGTCGCGATCGCCGGCAACGCCGTCGGGAAGGCGATGCGCCAGAACGTGCCCCACGGCGAGCAGCCGTCCAGCGTCGCCGCCTCCTCCAGCTCCGCCGGGAAGGTGAGGAACCACTGGCGCATCAGGAAGACGCCGAAGGCCCCGAAGAGCCCCGGCACGATGAGCGCCCAGTAGCTGTCCACCCACCCGAAGCGGCAGATCATCCCGAAGAGCGGCACCACGTTCACCTGCGGCGGCACCATCATGGTCGCGAGGAACACCAGGAAGAGCGCCTCGCGGCCCCGGAAGCGCAGCCGCGCAAACGCGTAGGCCGCCATGGAGCCCGTCAGCACCTGGCCCAACACCGTCGCCCCCGAGACGAGGAAGCTGTTGAGGAAGTATCGCCAGAGCGGCGTCGCCGTGAAGGCCTGGGCGTAGTTCCCCCAGGCCACCGGGTCCGGCAGGAGCCGGGGCGGATAGGCGAGCGCCTGGGCGCTCGTCATGAGGGACGTCGCCACCATCACCCCGAAGGGCAGGGCCATGGAGAGCGCCCCAAGGATCAAGACGGCATAGGCGAAGAATCGCTTCATTCGTACACCACCCAGCGCTTGCGCAGGCGCCACTGGACGAGCGTGACGGCGAGGATCAGGGCGAAGAGGACGTAGGCGATCGCCGACGCCTTGCCCATGTTGAAGTAGCCGAAGGCGTTCTGATACAGCCAGTAGACCAGGACCGAGGTCTGGTTCGCAGGGCCGCCGCCCGTGAGCATGTAGACCACGTCGAAGACCTGAAAGGCGTTGATGAGCGAGATGGTCGTGACCAGAAAGACCGTGGGCGAGAGCAACGGCAGGGTCACGCGCGTGAAGGTCCGCCAGGCACCCGCGCCGTCCAGGGCCGCAGCCTCCTCGTAGTGCGAGGGGATCGCCTGCAAGCCCGCCAGGAAGAGCAGCATGGTGTAGCCCAGGCCCTTCCAGACGGTGACGGCCACCAGCGAGGGCAAGGCCCAATGGGGGTCCGAGAGCCAGAAGACGGGCTCGAGGCCGAGGCCCTTGAGCGCCGCGTTGAGGGCCCCGTAGCGCGGGTCGAAGAGCCAGCCCCAGACGATGGCGATCGCGACCATGGAGCTCACGTACGGGATGAAGTAAGCCGCCCGCAGCCACGCCACGCCCTTGAGCTTCTGGTGCAGGGCCACGGCAAGCAGGAGGCCGAGCACCACGTCGAGGGCGACGACTGCGCCCACGAAGGCAAAGGTCTGCCCCATCACCTGGTAGAAGCGACTGTCGGCGAACAGGTCCTGGTAGTTCTGCAGGCCCACGAAGCGCGGGTTGCCGAGCAGGTTCCACTTCGTCAGGCTCAGATAGAAGGAGCCCGCGATGGGCAACAGGTTGAACACGAGGATGCCGAGCGCGCTCGGCAAGAGGAACAGCCACGCCCACGCCCCGTCGGGTCCCAGCCAGCGCTTCAAGGTCTTGTTCATCGCTGGCTCAACAGTTCGTTCAGGCGCTTGCTCGCGCGGGGCAGGACGGTGGCGGCCTTCTCGCGGCCGAGCCAGAGGGGTTCGAGCTGGAGGTCCAGCTCGACCGAGACCTCGTTCCAGTTGGGCGGGGTGCGCATGGGGCGGCCGGTGGCGATCGCGCCCACGAAGGCCCGGGCACCCTTCGGCCGCTCGTTCGTGGCGAGGTAGGCCGGACTCTCGGCCACGTCCCTGCGGGCCGGAACGATGAGGCCGCCCGCCGAGAACACCTCGCTCGCACGTCGGGAAGCCAGGAACTCGATGAGGGCCCAGGCCTGGTCGGGCTTCTTGCTCGCGGCCGACACGGCCCAGCCCGAGGCGTCCACGTCCACCACCGAGCCGGAGGCGCCCCGCGGGAAGGGCAGGACGTCCCAGTCGAACTCCAGGTTCTTGCGGAAGCCGGGCACGCTCCAGCGGCCGCTGACGAACATGGCGATCTTGCCCTGCGCGAAGAGCTGGGCCATGGGGGCATTACCCGTGTGCTTCTCGCCGGGGGCGACCTGGTGCTGCTGCTGGAGGTCCGCGTAGAACTGGAGCGCCTCTTGGGCCTCGGGGGCGTCCAGGGTGCAGCGGGAGAGGTCCGCGCTGAACATGTCCCCGCCGAAGCTCCAGACGTAGGGCATCCAGAAGAGGGGCCGCTTGTCGAAGGAGACGCCGAACACGTCGGGCTCGCCGTTGCCGTCGGTGTCCCGGGTCAGGGACTTCGAGACCTCGACCAGCTCCCGCATGGTCCAACCCGCGGTGGGCACGGGCACACCCGCTGCCTGGAAGCGATCGCGGTTGACGTAGACGACGAGGTTCGAGAGGTCCCGCGGCACGGCGTAGAGCTTCTCCTGGTAGCGCATGGCCCCTAGCGACTGAGCGAAGAAGTCGCCCTCCTTGAGGGCTCGGCTCGCCTTCAGGTGGGGTCCCAGGTCCCGCAGGGCGCCGGCACTCGCATAGGCGGGCAGGCTCCAGTTGTTGAGGAAGAGCACGTCCGGCATCTGGCCGCTCGCGACCATGACCGGCAGCTTTTGAAAGTATCCGTCCGGCACGTGCACGAGCTCGACCGGCGTCTCCGGGTGCGCGGCCTCGAACTCGGCGAGCAGCGGCTTCAGGAGGGCGATCTCATCCACGCTGCCCCAGGTGGCGAACCGGATCCCCTTCCGCTCCGGGCCGGAACACCCTGCCACGGCCACGGTCACGAGCGTTAGCAACACGCCGAGCGCCAAAGGCGCTCGATGCCCCGGAAGGGCGGGGTGAGACCAGGAGATGCGCCCAGGAAGCATCTACGCCTCCAGCATGCGCTGCCCCGGCCTGGAGTCGAGGGTCACGGGCAGCGTCCCCCGCACCGGGACCTCGCCCGCAAGGGCGGAAAGCGCGGCACGCTGCGAGGCCGGATGGTCCGAGTACGCGCAGAGGAAGGCGTCGGTGCGCGGCACCTGACGCCCGATGTAGGGATTCGAGAACGAGACCAGGTAGAGCGGATGCCCCTCGTCCCGCAGGCGGTTCAAGAGCGCTGCGTGCTCCGACGAGAGGTCGATGCGATCCTTCCAGGCCTTGACCGTGCTGAAGACCGCACACACCACCGGCTGCCCGGCCACGGGCGGCTGGACGGAGTGCCACTCGGCTTCCGTCGCCTGGCGCTTGACCACGGTCATGAGCCCCAGGCCGCGTGCCTGGAGGGCCTCGGCCCACGGCGCGTAGGCCTCCGCGTCGTCATCGTCGTCCAGCACGAGCTGGAAGGCCTTCGAGAGGTCCAGGGGCAGCGCCTCGGGACTACCCTTGGCGAGCGTGAGCGCATCTTGCGCCACCGCCTCGGCGAGGGCATGGGCCTGAGCGCCCAGGTCCGCCGGAGCCTCGACCCGGGCGGCCAGCACGCGCTCCTTGAGGGCCCAGACCCGGGCCACCGACTGGTTGAGGCGCTCCTCGTCCAGCTCGCCGTTCTGCACGGCCGCGAGCACCGCGGCGAGCGCCCGCTCGGGATGGGGCGGCATCAGGAGGACGTCGCAGCCGGCCGCGAGGGCCTCGACGGCCGCCGTCTCGTCGTTGAAGGTCTCGGTCACCCCGCCCATGATGAGCGCGTCCGACACGATGAGGCCGTCGTAGGCAAGCTCCGCGCGCAGCGTCCCCAGGATCCGGGGTGACAGGGTGGCGGGCAGACCCGTGGGGTCCAGGGCCGGGACGGCCACGTGAGCGGACATCACCGAGCCCACCCCGGCTTCGATCGCCGCTCGGAACGGCACCCACTCCATGCGCGTGAGGCGCTCGTGGCTCGCGTGCGAGGTCGCCAGACGGCTGTGCGAGTCGTCGGCCGTGTCCCCGTGGCCCGGGAAGTGCTTGGCGCATGCGATCGCCCCGTGCGCCTCGCAGCCGCGGATGAAGGCCGCGACGAACTCGGCCACCCGCTCCGGGTCCGAGCCGAAGCTGCGCACGTTGATGATCGGGTTGTCGGGGTTGCTGTTCACGTCGGCAATGGGCGCGAGCACCCAGTTGACGCCCGCCGCCCGCGCCTCGAGGGCCGTCATGCGCCCGAGCTCGTAGGCGTACTCGGGCCGGGCCGTGGCCCCGAAGGCCATGGCATGGGGAAAGCGCGTCGCCTCCGCCAGGTGGTGGCCGGCCCCCATCTCCAGGTCGCAGGAGACCAGCAGGGGGATGGGAGCCGCCGCGATCAGCTCGGCGAGGCGGGCTCGATCGTCCCGCCGGGCATCGAAGATGTAGCCGCCCCACGCATGGCGCCGCAGGTCCTCCGCGGCGCCCGCGAGCGCCTCGGGGTCCGCCGAGGGGATCGCCAGGCAGAAGAGCTGGGCGATGCGGGTCTCGAGCGGCAGGTCGCGAAAGGGAGGCAGGATCACGCGAAGAGTTCGTCGTTGGTCAGCGACCGCTGCAGCTCGAGGGCCTCCGAGACCTGCTCGAGGGTGCAGAAGTTGAGCCGGACGAGGATCTCGCCCAGGTGGCCGCCCGTGAGACGCTGCTCGTCGAGGGCCTCGAGGAGCTGCATGAAGCGCAGGTCGCCGTTCGAGACCAAGAGCTCGCCCAGGCGGATCTGGATCTTGTACTCGCGCAGGCAGGCGACGAGGTCGTCCGGAGAGAGGTAGCCCTGCTCGCAGAGGATCTCGCCGATGCGGAGGTGCCGCTTCTTGGTCTCCTGGAGGGCGAGGGACTCCTTGAGCTGGTCCGACGTGATCAGGGACTTGGAAATGAGGAAATCACCGAAGAACCCGGCCTGAATCTCCTCGAAGAAAGCTTCCTTCTGCGACGCCAATAGCTTCCCCTTTCGACCGTGGCGGGCCCGAGCGGCCCGCATCGCTAGCAAGTGTATACCCCGGAGGCAGAGCGGACAATCGTAACGGGGACGCGTTGCGGCGGCCCGCTCGGGCCCGTAGAATGAAAGCTCGAATCGCTAGAAAGGGCGTGAACATGCGGATCTTGCCGAACGCCGCCCGCTGGGCGCTGATTGGCGGACTCACCTTTGCCATGACGGGCTGCAGCGCAGGCTACCTCCTCAAGCAGGGGTATGGCCAGGCGTCGTTGCTCATGCAGCGCGAGTCGCTGGAGGCCGCCCGGCGCGACGCGCGCCTCACGCCGGAGCAGCGCGATCGCCTCGCGCTCGTGACGGCCGCCAAGGCCTACGCCCTGGACGCCATCGGCCTCAAACGGACGGGCAGCTACGAGGACGTGGTCGTGCTGGACCGCTCGGCCGTGACCTACGTCGTCTCCGGAGCGCCCAAGGACGCCCTGACGCCGTACCTGTGGCACTTCCCGATCGTGGGGGCCGTCCCCTACAAGGGCTTCTTCGACAAGGCCGACGCCGAGGCCGAGAAGCACTTGCTGGAGCGCCAGGGCTATGACGCACACCTGCGGGGCGTGGCCGCCTTCAGCCTGCTCGGCTGGCTGCCCGACCCGCTCTACTCGTCGCTCCTGAAGTACCAGCCGTCCGTGCTCGCCAACATCATCATCCACGAGCTGACGCACGCGACCGTCTACCTGCAAGGGGAGTCGAGCTTCAACGAGGGGTTCGCGACCTTCGTGGGCAACCAGGGATCGCTCGGCTTTTTGCGCGATCGCTTCGGTGCCAAGTCGGCCGAGGTCCGCTACGCCGAGGGTGCGCTGCGGGATGAGCGGCTGTTCACGAGCTTCCTGGCGGAGACGTCCGAGGATCTGCGCGCCTTGTACCGCTCTCCGCTCACGACCGAGGAAAAGCTCGCGCGCCGCGAGCGGCTGTTCGCCCAGGCGCAGGCGCGCTTCGCCCTGGTGCCGTTCGAGACCGACCACTTCGCGGGCTTCGGCAAGACTCCGCTCAACAATGCGTACCTCATGACCCAACTGACCTATCAGTCCAATACGGAGCTGTTCGAGCGGGTCTACGATCGACTGGGGCGGGACCTGCCGAAGTTCGTCCGGTTCTTCCGGGACGAGGTCGCCAAGGATCCCAAGCCCGAAGCGTTCCTCGAACGCTGGCTTTCGCCCGGACCGTAAGAACGCCGCGGAGCGCCGACCTCGGGTCGGCGCTCCCGCTTGATCCAGGGCGGACTAGAAGGCGCGGACGGCCGTCGTCAGGCGCAGCTCGCTGGTGGAGATGTAGAAGACGTCGAGATGGTGGGGGGCGCGAGAGACCATGGTGAGATCGTCGTCGATCACATCGACCATCGCCTCGCACGCGAGGCAGGAGAACTCCTCGCCGCTGGTCGTGTCGGACCGCAGCGTGTTATGGCAAAACGGGCAATGGAAATTCGTCTTGAACATTGGCTTTAACCTCCTGGATTCCTTCCTGGATTCTTTCTACCCGCGGCGCTTCACATTTAAACATAAACTATTGTAAACTTGCCTGCTTCAGATCGCAAGCGATCAAGTTCAAATCCAGTTAGTACTTGGCTTTCCAGGTTCGAAAAAATTTTTCGAAAGTCGTTACAATTCCGCTTCGAGCGCCCTCCAGACCTGCTCGAGGAGGGCGTCCTGCATGGCCTGAACGGGACGCACGGACCCGGTGAAGCCGTTCACCATGATCGTCACGGACCAGGTGCGGCCGTGGGTCCCCTCCAGGTAGCCCGCGAGGGTGCTCACGCCGCTCATGGTGCCCGTCTTGGCCCGCAGCCGGCCCCGCAGCGGACTGTCGCCGAAGCGGCGCGCGAGGGTCCCGTCCATGCCTGCCACCGGCAGGCTCCGCACGAACGCCTCCGACTCATACATGGAGGCGAGGACGCGCGCCATGGCCCGCGGCGTGACCAGGTCGTAGCGGGACAGCCCGGATCCGTCCGCGACCCGCACGTCCTCGGTCGCCACGCCGAGCTCGTACAAGCCCTGCGTGACGGCCCGCGCCCCGGCCTCCCAGGTGCCTCCGGCATCAGCGCCGAGGCGCCGGAAGAGGGCCTCGGCATACAGGTTGTGGCTGTCCTTGTTCATCGGCGTGAGCAGCTCGGCGAGCGGAGCCGAGCGACGCTCCGCGAGGATCGCGGCCGCCCGGGGCGTCAGGCCCGCTCGCACCTGCCCGCGCAGCGTCACGCCCGCATCGGCGAGCGCCGTGCGCATGACCTCCGCGGTCGCCGCGACGGGATCCGCCACCGGCACCAGGCGCGGGCTGGGGGTGGCCGCCTCGGGGCGCAGGTTGGCCTCCAGGTTGAGCGCGCTGACGGGTGCCGCGTAGGACTTGGTCAGATCGTCGACGGACCAGCCGGGGGACCATCCGGGCCCCGCCACGCGCGAGGCGTCGACCACGAGGTCCCCCTCGACCCATGTGATCCCGCGCGCCCGGAGGTCCCGAGCGAGCCCGACGAGATCCGACCGGCTCAGCGCGGGATCGCCCTCGCCCGCGAGCACGAGGTCCCCCAGGAGGCGGCCGCCCTGGATCGGCGCGACCGCGGCGAGGCGCGTGTGGAAGCGGTCCTCCGGGCCGAGCTTGCGCCACGCGACGGCGCTCGTCAGGACCTTCATGGCGCTCGCCGGGATCATGGGGGCGTCCGGCCGGATCGTGAGACGCGGCTCGCCGGTCGCGGCGTCGGCGACCACCATGCCGAGCGCCGCGTAGGGCACCGGAGGCGCGGCCAGGATCGAGGCGATCGCCGCGATCAGGGTGGGCGCGGCATGCGCCCCGGCAGGGGTCGGCGCCGCCAGCAGGATCACGGCTGCCAGCAAGCCCAGGCCCGCGTGCCTCCGTGCCCGTTGGAATCCAGACCCGACGCTCATACGCCTCTCACTCCCCCGGTCGCACCACCCGACACGGCCCCCACTCGAATGATTCAAGCACAAACCATTGAAGCGCATGTTGCAGCCAGGTTGCTTCGGATGACCGAACCCGCCCCCCCCGCCTCGGTGCCCGGGGGCGGGATCGGCGGCCCGTCCGACCGGATCCGGGTGGCAAGACCGGCGTCCGATCACGCTTTCAATCAAGATTTAACGCAGTTCTATTCCTGCCAACAGAGATTTGACGTATGTTTCAGGCCGATCCGGTGACAATACTAGTAAGAAAACGCCAATGAAACAGGGGGAGGGTTCGCCATGGAAATGTTCCAGTCCGGATCGGTGGACATGTACACCGCGATCAAGCTGCCGCCCAAGGCGCAGCCCGTCCAGGAGTTCACGTCGACCGACATCGAGATCGTCGCCCCCTCGCCCCAAGAGCCCGACAAGAGCACGGTCGTGCCCAGCGGGGACCCCACCCAGCTCGAGATCGGCAGCGTGGCGATCGCCGAGGACCTCCGCAAGAAGCTGGATGCCGCCATGCGCGGCGAGATGGACTTCTCGTTCATCGGCGCCCCGGTGAACTCGGTCCAGCAGGCCAAGGCGAACCCCACGGCGGCGCTGCAGGCACAGGGCATCCAGAACCCGACCCAGCACAACATCGAGGTCTTCCAGGAGGCCCTCAACAGTGGCCAGACCGTCGAGCAGGCCGCCGAGCGCGTCCGCAACGATCCCCTCGTCTTCGACCTGAACGGCGACGGCGACACCAACGCCACGGTCGACCAGCACGGCATCGAGGTCGACGGCGCCACGTCGACCAAGTGGGCCGAGAAGGGCGACGGCGTGCTCGCCTTCAAGGGCGGCCCCCTCGACACCGTCGACAGCAAGGGCGTCAAGCACAAGGATGCCTACGAGACCCTCAAGGCCGAGGCCGAGTACCTGGGCATCGACACCAGCAAGGGCTACCTCGACTCCGCCGACCTCAAGAAGCTCGAGGACAACGGCCTCACCATGATGGTCAGCAACGGCGACGGCACCAACCAGTCCATGAAGCCCTCCGAGCTCGGCATCACCCAGATGAGCATCGGCGGCAAGGCCGTCAACAAGGAGGACTCGGCGGGCAACCTCATCACCACCGAGGGCTCCTTCGTCCGCAACGGCCAGACCGGCCTGGTCAACGACATGTGGCTCAACGGCATCTAGCTCCGGTGCTAACGGCGTGGGGCCCGGCGGAATTGTCCGCCGGGCCCCACGCCGTTAGCACCGGAGCGCGGTATAATGGGCGGGTCGATCACCTTCAGTTGAGGCTGCCATGCATACCCGCGACGAGATCTTCCGGCTGACGAGCCTGGTCCGCAAATCCGGCTGAGCGAGCAAGGTCAATCCCCAAGACCTGGCTCAGGTCCTGAGCCACCTCCCGAAAGCCACCCACCCCGACCTGCTCGTCGGCATCGAGACGTCCGACGACGCGGGCGTGTTCCGCCTGTCGGACGATCTGGCCCTGGTCCAGACCGTCGACTTCTTCACGCCCATGGTCGACGACCCGTACCGCTTCGGCCAGATCGCCGTCGCCAACGCCGTGAGCGACATCTACGCCATGGGCGGCAAGCCGCTCACCGGCCTCAACATCGTGGGCTTCCCCATGGGCAAGGTCCCCAACGAGGTGCTGGTCGAGATCCTGCGCGGCGGGGCCGACAAGGCGGCCGAGGCGGGCATCACCATCGTGGGCGGCCACACCGTCGACGACGCCGAGCCCAAGTTCGGCATGGCCGTCACGGGCCTGGTGCATCCCGGCAAGGCCATCACCAACGCGGGCGGCAAGGCGGGCGATCGCCTCTTCCTGACCAAACCCATCGGCGTGGGCATCATCACCACGGCCATCAAGAAGGGCCTGGCCTCGGACGACCTCATCGAGCGCGCGAGCGCCTCGATGGCGGCCCTCAACAAGGCGGCCGCCGCGGCCATGATCCGGGCCGGCGCGCACGCGGCCACCGACATCACGGGCTTCGGCCTCCTGGGCCACCTGGCCGAGATGGCCAACGGGTCCGGGCTGGGCGCATGCATCAGCTTCTCCGAGGTGCCCATCTTCCCCGAGGCCTGGGAGTTCGCCAAGCAGGACATCGTGCCCGGCGGCACCGAGCAGAACCTCGAGTTCCTGCGGCCCCAGGTCACCTTCGCTCCGGGCCTCAACCTCCCCGAGCAGCTCCTGTTGGCCGACGCCCAGACCTCGGGCGGCATGCTCATCGCCGTGCCCCCCGAAGGCCGCGAGACGCTCATCGAGGCCCTCGAGGAGGCCGATCTCCTGGTCAAGGAGATCGGAGAGCTCGTGCCCGGCAAGGGGATCGAGGTTTTGGTCTAAGATTTCCTGAACCTTAACCGGAACATCAGAAACTTAACAGCTCGTGTACGGATAACACTCCTAAGGCACATCAACAGTTTGGAGGCTGCCATGGAGATCAAACCGACGTACACGATCCAGAAGGGCGACACGCTCGATGCGATCGCCCGACGCAACAACACGTCGATCCGCACCCTCATGCGCCTCAACCGCATCGAGAACCCGCACGAGATCCTCGCCGGCGCCACGCTCAAGCTGCCCGCCGACACCCTGGAGCTGAGCGCGGCGGCCCGCCAGGACCGGCACATCCGCTCGACCGACCAGCCCCACCGCGCCCGGCGTGCGGACGTCCGCGAGCTCGCGTCCGTCATCCACGACTCGCAGCGCCAGCCCCGCAGCCCCTTCCTGCGCTCCATGATGCCCGCCGCCGAGCGGATCGAGGCCAAGTACGGCCTGCCCGCCGAGGTCATCGTCGCCCAGGCCGCGCTCGAGTCCAACTGGGGCAAGTCGGCCATCGGCACCTACAACGTCTTCGGCATCAAGGGAGAAGGCTCGCAGGGCTCCATCAAGGTCTCGACCCGCGAGCACACCGGCGGCCGCTGGCACCGCGTTCAGGCCCGCTTCGCCCACTACGGCAGCTTCGACGAGGCCTTCGAGGCCTACGCCAAGACCATCCACAACGGCTACTACAAGCGCGCCCTCGCCAACAAGGAGGACCCGGTCCGCTACGCGCGGGCCCTGCAGGGGACCTACGCCACCGATCCGAGCTACGCCGCCAAGCTCATCAGCATCATGCGCAACCAAAGCCTCATGTAGGCTGTTCCACTCCGTTTCGGGAGCCAAAAAGGGCCGGCGATCGCCGGCCCTTTGTCCTTTGCGGCTCGGCCCGTCCCCGGGCCGGGGTCATGCCTGGGCCGGGACCGAAACGGCGACGCCGACGTTCAGCTCCTCGAGCCAGTCGAGGAACTGCCCCACCTGCTCGCCCCGGAAGATGGAGCCGTGCTGGGGGCAGAGCATGTCGACCTCGAGCGCGCGGACCCGGGCGATCCACGCGTTTTTGGCGGCGTTGGAGGGGAGCCAGCGGCGATGGAAGCCGACCATGTAGCCGGTGTGGCGCTCGAAGTCGGTCACAAAGAGGCTGTCCTCTCCTTCGGGCAACAGGGCGGCCCCCATGTCGCCCGAGAAGAGGATCTTGGCATGGGGATCGTACACGCTGAAGTTGCCCGACGAGTGGCAGTAGTGCGCCGGCACCATCTGCAGCGTGCGGCCCGCGCGGCCGACCGGTAGGGTGCCGCCCTCGTCCGGGACGGCATGGAACGCGGCCACGTACTCGTAGCCGAAGTGCGCGATAAAGCTCGACCACAGCCAGGGCATGTAGACGTGTGCCTCGGGGCAGAGCCCCATCCACAGCGGCAGGGAGGAGAAGACGTCCGGATCCTGGTGGCTCGCGAACAGGGTCTTGATCTGCGCGAGGTCGATGTGGTCGGAGACCGCGGCGAGCACCGCCGGGAAGATCTCCGTGCCGCCGGGATCCAGCAACAGGGCCTCGCCGTTGCTGACGATGAGGTACTCGTTGGTGTCGATGACCTCGCCGGGCTTGTTCGAATCGCGCCCGATGGCTATCCAGCGGTGATTGCCGTCATCGAAGAGGGTGCGTCCGATCATGCGGTCTCCATCCACGTGTTCACTTGCTTGGAAATGCTGAGAACCTGATACAGCTCACCGACCACGCCCGTCACCTGGACGCCCAGGGTGTCCAGCATGCTCGCGATCGAGTGGAAGTAGGTGCCATCCTCGTCCCGGCTCGCTTCGATGCGGAAGTAGGTGGCCACGATGGCCGCGCGGTCGTTGAGCTTGTCGATGGCCTGGCGGTGGACCCTCATGCGCTCGAGGGAGTGATCGATCTCTCGGATGGAGGCAAGCAACTGCTCTCCGGCGGCATCCACGCTCTGGTCGAGGACGACTTGCACCGCCTCGCGCTTCGTCAGCCGGAGGGCGAGCGCGTACTGGGCCATGGCCCGGGCCTTCAGCACGCCCGCCATGGACTCGCGCTCCAGCCGGCCGGAGGTCTTGCGGATCTCGTTGACCAGACGCTCGGTCTCGTGGGCGATGCGCTTGGCCTCGTTGGCAATGACCGTGAGCGCGCCTCGCTCGGCCCGCGAACGGTCCGCTGTGATCTCGGCGTTGGTCGCAAGCAGCGCCATGTCGTCCGAGACGTCGAGCAACGCTCGAGTGAGCCGGCGGATGTGGATCGAGACCTCGTAAACTCCGAGCATCTCCGAAAACGACGGAGACCCCTTCCTTCGGTCATCAGCAGCCAGGGACACGACGTACCTCCTCAAGAGACGGGATACCTGTACTGAGGTATAAATTTGCCCTTGATGAGCACGATAACACCCGCGTCATTATCAGGGCATCCGTAATGACTACGTACGCTTTACATTCCTTCACGTTCCTCACTCTGGCGCCGCGGGCTTCACGCAGGCCTCGGTCTACGCCCGGAGGCGGCGGCCAACCGAAAGGGCCCGGTCGCGATGCGACCGGGCCCTCGGAAATGCGCGTTAGCGCTTGCTGGGGAAGGCGTGGGGGTACTTGTCCGGGGCCACCGCGGGGCCCCAGGCGCCGCCGCCGTTGATCTTCACGAGCAGGTCGCCCCAGCCCGTGTCGCGGCTCCAGGCGCGGGTCAGGTACTTGGACTCCACCGAGCCGCCCGCGACGGCGTAGAGGGCCACGCCCGACACCCGATCGAGCTTCTCGCGGCTGAACATGCCTCCAGAGCGGTGGGACTCGGCGAGGACGGCCTCCTTGACGGCCGCCTTCACGTCGGCTGCGGCCTTGGCGATCGCCGGGTCGCCCAGCTTCTCGAACTGCGCCATCACGTCGCCGAAGTCCTTGTAGCTGTTGTACATGGCCATGCCGGGATCCGTCTCCCAGGCATAGGCCTGCGCGGCACCGATGGCCTGCTGCATCTGCTTCTTCATGGTGGGGACCTTGGGGGCCATGACCGCGACCAGCTGCTTCATCTGCTGGGCCACGGCGTCCATCTTGGTGACGTCGACCGCGCCGAAGGCGACGGTGTAGTTGGCGTTGGCGGCCACGTCCTTCAGGACGGCCTTGGCCGCCTCCTGGTTGGTGGCGTCCACGTTCCGATCGAGCGTCTCGACGATCTCGGCGTAGGGGAAGTCGCCGCGGGTGGTCGTCTGGGCGCCGATGACCACGTCGGCCTTGCCGCGCAGCTCGTAGGCCACCTCGGCCATGCCCATGAAGCAGGCGTCGAAGAGCATCATGTCCACCGGCGTGCTCTGGAGAACGCCCGCCACTTCGGGCATGTGGATGATCTTCTTGCCGCCCGGGCCATTCCAGTCGGAGCAGATGCCGCGGACAATGCCGCCGCCGTGGTCGGCCATGGAGAGGACCCGACGCTTGCCGGTGACCTTGGGAGCGCCGAAGGCCATGAAGTCCGCGAGGCCCTTGGCCGTGCCCGAATCGACCTCACCGACGCTCGCCTTCTCGACCGAGCGACCGGGAGTCTGGACGTAGTAGACGGAGTCGTTGTCGCGCGAGCCGTCGTACAGCGTCACGGCCGGGGTCTTGGAGGAGGCGGCCGCCGCCGAGTTGAGGCGCGACACGATGCCCGTGCCGTTGTCCAGGTCGTTGTCCAGGGCGAAGAAGGTCATCAGGGCGAAGGGATCGCCGGCCTTGCCGAGGGCCGAGACGGCCTTGTCACCCGAGACCATGGCGCCGGGCGCCATGCCGCAACCGACCAGGGAGAGCGCCAAGAGGGCAACGGCCCCCAACTTGAGCGAACGCATTCGCGATAGCCTCCTCTATGTAAACGTCAAAGTGTTCCGTTTGATGAAGGAGTTATCGCTAAGAACGCGTTAGAAGTGTCTTAAGGAACGTTTAAGGATTGGATAAATGCCGTTGAAAAGAACGGGTTCGCCGCCCGCTCCTCGGCGACGGTCGTGGACGGCCCATGGCCCGGGTAGAGGCGGGTCTCGGGGGGAAGGGCGAGGAGCTTGGAGCCCACGGAGTCGCGCAAGAGGCGGTAGCCGACCTCCGGCACGTCGGGATTGCCAAGGGAGCCGGCGACGAGGGCGTCCCCCACGAAACAGGCGTGATCCGCCAGGTAGCTCACGCCGCCGAGGGTATGGCCGGGCGTGAAGATGGCCCGGAAGGCATGGCGCCCGAGCGGCAGTAGCTCCGCTTCCCGGACCATGTGCACCCGCTCGGGCTCGAGACCGATGAGGGGGACGTCCTGCGCCCCGGCGAGGACGCACACCGCCCACTCGTCCATGATGGCCTCGATCGCCCCCGCATGCTCGGGGTGGCCGTTGGTGAGGGCCACGTAGCGCGGCCGCCACTTGAGGGCGTCGAGCTCGGCGAGGATCCGCTTGGGCTCGGCCCCCGGGTCCACGACCACGGCCTCTTCGGTGTCCTGGAAGCCGAACAGGTAGCAGTTCGCGGTCCGGCCGTCCTCCTGGGCGACGACCAGGCGGCGCACCAGGGCGTCCGGGGTAGTCTCGGGCTGGAGCCGGGGCACGTAGGCGCCCGCCGCGATCCGGGCAAGCTTTCGGGCATCGAGCCCCAGCACCTCGGCCAGGGCCACCGCCGCCTCGGGCGAGAGCGGCTCGACCCGGCGCTCGTAGGCCTCGAGCTCGGCCTCCGAGAGGCCGGCCGCTCCCGCGACGGCCGAGCGGTCCATACCCTGGCCCAGGCGGGCCTTGCGCACGATGTCTCCGGCCTGGTCTTCGAGCACGGCCCCCTCCTAGAGCGTGTACGGCTCGGTCAGGGCCTGGGGCGCGAAGGTGGTCCGGATCTGGTCCTCGGACAGCAGGCCCATGGCGCGCACGACCGCGGGGATCGGCATGCCCGTGCGGGTCGAGGTCTTGGCGACCTCTGCCGCCGCCGCGTAGCCGATGAGGGGGTTGAGGACGGTGGCGAGGCCCACGGAGCTCGCGGCATACTCCCGGCAGCGCTCGACGTCGGCCTCGATCCCGGAGACGCACCGGGCGGTGAAGACCTCCACCGCGTTGGCGAGGAGGCGCATGGCGAACAAGAGGTTATGGGCGATGACGGGCATCATGACGTTGAGCTCGAGCTGGCCGGCGCCGGCGGCCGAGGCGACGGTGGCGTCGCAGCCGATCACCTGGAAGCAGACCTGGTTGAGCATCTCGGCGATGGACGGGTTGACCTTGCCCGGCATGATGGACGATCCGGGCTGTACGGCCGGCAGCACGATCTCGTGCAGGCCCGTGCGCGGGCCCGAGCTCAAGAGGCGCAGGTCGTTGGCGATCCGGCCGAGCTCGATGGCGAGCGTCCGCAGGGCCCCCGAGACGTTGGCGAAGACCGCCATGCTCTGCATGGCCTCGAAGTAGTCCTCGGCCGGGCGCAGGTCCGGCAAGCCCAGAATCGGGCGCAGCTCGTCGACGACCCGCTCCCGGTAGGCCTCGGGCGTGTTCAGGCCCGTGCCGACCGCCGAGCCACCCAGCCCGAGCTCGTTGAGGGCCGCCACCGTCTCGTGCAGGGCCCGGTGGCCGCGGCGCACGGCGGCGGCATACGCCTTGAACTCCTGGCCGAGCCGCACGGGCACCGCGTCCTGGAGATGGGTGCGACCGCTCTTGACGACGTCGTCGAACTCCTCGCCCTTGGCGTCGAGGGCCGCGGCGAGGTCGGAGAGGGCCGCCTCCAGGGGCCGCGCGAGCTCGAGGGCCGCCAGGCGCATGGCGGTCGGGATGACGTCGTTGGTGGATTGGCCCTTGTTGACGTGATCGTTGGGGTGCACCTGGGAGTAGAGGCCGACCTCCTCGCCCAGGAGCTGGTTGGCGCGGTTGGCGATCACCTCGTTCACGTTCATGTGGAAGGACGTGCCGGCCCCCGCCTGGTAGACGTCCACCACGACGTGATCGCGCCACTGGCCCTGCAACAGCTCCATGCTCGCTTGCTCGATGGCCGTGGCCTTCTCGGGCGAGAGCATGCCGAGCGCGGCGTGGGTACGGGCCGCGGCCGCCTTGATGGCGGCCACCGCCGCCACCATGGCGGGATCCATGCGCTGGCCGCTGATGGGGTAGTTCTCGATGGCCCGCTGGGTCTGCGCCCCCCAGAGGGCCTCCTGGGGCACCTGAAGGTCGCCCAGGGAATCGCGTTCGGTCCGAGTCGCCTGCGCCATGTCGGCCCCTCCCGATCATCCCGCGTCGCGTTGCCGCGAGTATAGCAAGGTCCCCGGGGCCTTCAAAATCCTCGCCAGGACGCCAATTTCCGCCGCTTGGCCGGAGGAGGGTGCGGCAGGCAGGGAGATCCGCTATCATGGCAACGACCGCCTCCGCCATGCGAGGCAAGCACCACGGACGCAGGACGCGCATGGCTTGATGAGAAAGAGGTTTGAAGTTGAAACAGCTTGAGAGACTGACGTCGACCGACTGGATCGAGGAGCTCCTGGGCTCGGATGCCAAGGAGCTGCTGGACTATAAGAGCACGCACATCCCCAAGGAGATGCTGCACCTGCCTGGCCCTGACTTCATCGACCGCGTGTTCATGAACTCGGATCGCCCCCTGCCGGTGTTGAACAACCTGGCTCGCCTGTACGGCACGGGCCGCCTCGCCGGCACGGGCTACCTCTCGATCCTGCCCGTCGACCAGGGCATCGAGCACTCCGGCGGCGCCTCGTTCGCCAAGAACCCCATCTACTTCGACCCGGAGAACATCGTCAAGCTCGCGATCGAGGGCGGCTGCAACGCGGTGGCCTCGACCTTCGGCGTGCTCGGCATGACCGCCCGCAAGTACGCCCACAAGATCCCCTACATCGTGAAGATCAACCACAACGAGTTCTTGAGCTACCCGAACGCCTACGACCAGGTCATGTTCGGGACGGTCCGCGACGCCTACGAGATGGGCGCCGCCGCCGTCGGTGCGACCATCTACTTCGGCTCGCCCGAGTCCAAGCGCCAGATCGTCGAGGTCGCCCAGGCCTTCGACCTCGCCCACGAGCTGGGCATGGCGACCATCCTCTGGTGCTACACCCGCAACTCCGGCTTCAAGCAGGCCGACACGGACTACCACACGTCCATGGACCTCAGCTCGCAGGCCAACCACCTGGGCGTCACCATCAAGGCCGACATCATCAAGCAGAAGCTGCCCGAGGTCTTCGCGTCGGGCTTCCAGGCCCTCAACTTCGGCAAGATCGACAAGCGCGTCTTCAGCGACCTGTCGAGCGCGAACCCCATCGACATGACCCGCTACCAGCTGGCCAACTGCTACATGGGCCGGGCCGGCCTCATCAACTCGGGTGGCGCCTCGACCGGCGAGGGCGACCTCGCCGAGGCCGTGCGCACCGCCATCATCAACAAGCGCGCTGGCGGCACGGGCCTCATCCTCGGCCGCAAGGCCTTCCAGCGCCCGATGGAAGAGGGCGTCCGCCTGCTCAACTCGGTGCAGGACGTCTACCTCAGCAAGGACGTCACGATCGCCTAGGCGTCGGACTTTCAGGGGGCCGCTCCTTCGGGGGCGGCCCTCGAGTTTTTCCAAACCTTTACCTTTCGATGGTCGAGTCATAAGAATTAACACCCTTCGAACCCCCGACGAGCCTGGTACGAGCCGTCGAGGAGGGTGCCAGCGTGATCCGACCTACTTCCTACTCCCCCATCCAGCAGCCCCGTCGCGCGGCCCAGGTCCGGGCGGGCGGCGGCGAGGCCGCTCCGGCGGCGATCGCTGCGACCACCGTCGCGCTCGGCTCGGTCCAGGAGGCGCAGGGGCGCCTGGGCGTCTTCGTCGACCGAATGATCAAGGGCATCGGTGAGGCCTTCCGGCGCCTGGTGGATCGCTTCCGCAAGGGCCGCCAGCCGGCTCCGGCACCCGCGCCGGCTCCCGCTCCCCAGCCCGCAAAGGGGACCTACACGGTCAAGGGCGGTGATTCGCTCTACCAGATCGCCGCGGAGGTCCTCGGCGACGGCAACCGCTGGCGCGAGCTCTACAACCTGAATCGGGACGTCATCGGGGCCAACCCGAACCTCATCAAGCCGGGCATGACGCTGCGCCTGAGCGGCGAGCCCGCGCCCACCCCTGCCCCCAAGCCCCGTCCGGCTCCCCCGGCTCCGCCCGCGAACGGCGGCACCTATACCGTGGGCTCGGGCGATACGCTGTCGGGCATTGCCCAGCGCGCGCTCGGCGACGCCAACCGCTGGCGCGAGCTCTACGAGCTCAACCGGGACGTCATCGGTCCGAACCCCAACGTCATCCAGGCCGGCATGACGCTGCGCCTGCCGGGCGGTGCGGCGATCGCCCCCTCACCCGCCCCGAGTGGCAAGCCGGTCAAGGCGCCCTACATCAACCAGTACAGCCCCGCGGGAGCCGGTAGCGGCTACACCAACGGCCCGGCCAACTGCGGTCCGACCTCCATGGCCATGATCGCGCGGGCCTTCGGCTACGGTCAGGGCATGAGCGACGCCCAGCTCATCAACCACCTGGGCCGCATGGGCGGCACCGGTGGCAACGGCACCAACGTCAACGGCATCGCGGCCATGGCCCAGGGCATCGGCAAGTCGGCCCAGACGCGCGGCCCCGGGGCGAACGTGGAGTGGATCGCCGAGCAGATGAGGGCGGGCAAGCTCGTGGTGGCGAACGGGGACTACTATGCCATGGCCCCGCACGAGAACCCGAGCCGCAGCTCGGGCCACTACGTGGCGGTGGTGGGCATGGACGGGCGTGACTTCCTGGTCCATGACCCGGCGGACAAGAATGTGCACCGGGTCTCGCCGGAGGCGCTGGCCAAGTTCATCCGTTCGAACCCGAACGGCGGCTATCAGATCGCGGTGGGCTAAGCCATGAACCGTTGCGCGATGTGCAAGCGCCCGGAAGGGCCTGAGCTCATGGGGTCGTTCTACGACGCGTTGGGTGAAAACGGCATGCGGCTGGTGCACTTCTGGGTGTGCAACCAGTGCGCCATTCCCCTGGGGCCGCGGCAGGGGTTGGAGTCGAGCTTCGAGGGGTTTGGCGACTGACGCGTAGCCGACTCGTCCTACCCCCCCTCCCCCCCTGCTAGGGGGGGAGGGGGGGTAGATCGGTAAGCCAATCGCGAGCAGGCCAATCCCCTAGTCGGACGTGAAGTCGTACCCCGACAACCGCACGTACAGCCCCGGATTTTTCTTGAGGTAATCCACGAAGTCCTTCCGCCCGAGCCGGAAGACCACGCCGGGCGTGCGCGTTCGGTAGCTGAAGCTCTGCTTGCCACCGCTGTACAGGAGCGCCACCTCGCCGAGGAACGCCCCCTTGCCGACGCTCGCCACGATCTCGCCGTCGCGCAGCACGTCCACCACGCCTGCCGCGAGCACAAAGCAGTCCCGCTGCGACTGGCCCTCGGCCGAGAGCGTCTGCAACGCGTCGCAGGCCTCGTCGCGCATGATCATCTGCAGCTGCGTCAGCTGCGTCGAAGTCATGGGCCCGAAGGCCGGGCTGCCGTCCAGGAGCTCCCACGAGTCCAGCATCCGCATCCGGGCCAGGTGCCGCAGGGTGTTCGCGATCTCGCTGCCCCGCAGGAAGTACAGGAAGTCCTGCCGCTCCATGGCGAGCGCCACCAGGTCCGTCACCGCGTAGACGTCCGCCGTGCGCGGCGCGTCCAGGATGATGGCCGTCTCGCCGAAGTAGTCGTAGGGCCCGTAGACCTTGGACTCCGTGCGCCCGTCGCGCACCGCGGCCTTGCCCGACTGGATCATGTAGAAGCGATCGCCCCGCGTCCCCTTCGTGATGATCCGCTCGCCCGACTTGAACGTCATCCGCTTGACCATGCCGAGGAACTCCCCGGCCTTGGCCACCGGGAACTCCTTGAACAGGTCCACCCGGGCGAGCACGTCCAGCTGCTTGAGCGCCTCGTTGGCGGGCAAGGGCTCCGCCCCGAGGGAGATGGTCTCGTGCAGGCCGCTCGGGGCCACTTGCAGGCCCGAATCCGGCGGCAGGTCCTTCTTCTGGGTGTGCACCAGCAGCATCCGCCGCTTCACGTCCTCGGGCAGCTCCTGGAGGTAAGAGGCCCTGGTGTGGATGGGCGGGATGCCCGCCTCGTGGATGATGAGGTCGTGGTGCAACGGGAAGTTCAGGAGCTCCTCGCGCCGCGCGTCGCTCATGATGCCCTTGGCGTACATCTCCTCGATGGTTGGAGGATCGTGCAGGGTGTCCGAGGTATAGACCAGGCTCTTGCCGCCGAAGTACAGCTCGAACCCGATGGCCGGCACCGAGTGCAGGGTGTAGTGGAACCAGAACTCGCCGCCGTCGATGCGGATGGGCTCGTTCACCGTCAGGGGCACGAAGTCGAACAGATCCTCGAAGCGCTTCTTGTCGAGGCCCGTCAGGCCGCGGTATTTGCGCTCGAAGGAGCCCATGATGGTCCGGGTCGTGTAGAGCCGGATGCGCCCTTCCTCGAGGATCTTCTGCAGCGTGCCGCTGTCGTGGTCCGCGTGGCAGTGGGTGAGGATGACGGCGTCGATGAGCTTGGGGTTGACCCCGTGCTCCCGCAGCCACTCGGTCGAGTCGACGGGCGGATCCACCATGAGGCCGCGCCCGTTGATCCAGAGGATGCAGCCCGAGGTCTTGGTGCTCGGATCGAAGCCATGGCCCGTGCCGATGAACGTGAGGCCGAAGTAGGGCGGCACGAAGGGCTCGCACTCGTCCAGAGAGAGCTGCGGGCGCGCGGGGAGCTTGAGCTCGCTGCCCACTGTCGCCACCTGCTGATCGCCGTCAAAGACCGTGTAGACGTCGCGATCGCTGCGACACACCCGCACGGCGTCCACCTCGGCGCAGCCCTCGCGGTCGAAGGCCACGAAGGTGACCATGTCCTCGAGCGACATCTCGGTTCCCGGGCGCCAGGGGTGCTGCCGGAAGAAGGCGAGCTCCTCCTGGAGGTTGGGAACGCTGACGGGCTCGCGGGTGGCCGGCAGATCGAGCGACAGATCGATCTTCTGGGGCCCGAAGATGGCCTCGCGCAGGATGCCCGAGAGGATGCGGCGCTGGTTGGCGTCGCACAGGACGACGATCTTGCGGCGCAGGGCGAAGAAGTTGAAATAGATGGGGAACTCGAGGTCCGCGAAGCTGATGCCGCGCTCGATGGAGAACATGCGCGGGGGGATCACGAAGATCCGCGGCACGCCGCTCTCGTGGCGCATGGTGTCCTTGATGGTCTCGGGCACGGCCCCGAACTGGATCCAGCCGGCGGAGGTCTCGACGAGCGCCCCGCCTCGCGGCAGCAGCTCCAGCCTCTTGGTGATCCCCATCCGGTGTGCTCCTTTCGCCCCGAGGAAGCGCGTCCACAGCTGTTCCCTCGGTTGCCCAAACCGTTATCTAAGTTCATACCCGGGAACGCGATTGCTAAGCCGCTCCGGGATCGAGCAAACAGACGCAAGAGCGCCGGACTCCCGAGGGAGCCCGGCGCTGCGTCAGGTCACTAGGCCTGAACGGTCTGCTTGGCCTTGCTGATCTCGTCCTGGCTGAGAAGACGGGACTCGACCTTGGCCCAGTTGATGTTCTGGAACACCGCCTCGAGGTACTTGGCGCGCTCGGTCGGCTTGTAGTCGACCGTGAAGGCGTGCTCCCACACGTCGATCACGAGGATCGGGCGGAAGCCGGCGAAGTTGCCGTCCTCGTGCAGGGTGACCCAGTTGTTCTCCAGGCGGCCGGTGTGCGGATCCTGGCAGAGGATGGCCCAGCCCACACCGCGCATCTTGCTGACGGCGGTGAAGTCCTTGCGCCAGTTCTCGACCGACCCGAAGTTCTCCTCGAGGGCCTTGGCGAGCGCGCCGCCGGCGGGCACATCGCCGCCGTTGGCCTTGAGGTTGCTGAAGTAGAACTCATGCAGGCGCATGCCGTTGTACTCGAAGCCGAGACGGCGCTTGAGCTCCGCGAACTGCGGATCCATGCCGTCGGCCTTGCCCTCGGCGACCATCTGGCCGAGCATCTCGGTCAGCTTGTTGGTGTTGTTCACGTAGCCCTGGTACAGGGTCTTGTGCTGAGCGATCTGCTCGTCGGAGAGTCCGACAAGACCGGTCAGGTTGTAGGTGATGGCTTCGTACTTGGTCATGGTGGCAGTGGCCATTCGTTTGGTCTCCCTTTTCTAGAACGAAGGCGACAAGAGGCAAGCATTATGAAGCTTTGAAAAGCTACCGTCAAGCAACCCTTAAGTGACCTGCGGACGCAGCGTTGCCGTCCATTTGGACCCCTGCTAGCATAGAAGAGCGCCTGACCTACCTGGTCCCATGAGCCGCAAAGCGGCCATCGGCGACGCATGCCCGGTTTTGTCAGGTGCTCCAAGGCCCGCCCCCACACCTGAAAGCCGACTCCATGCCCCTCACCACCCCGCCGCTCGAAGCCTGGTTCAACCAGCACGAACCCGGTGCCGCCTACTCCCTGGGCGGCACCATGGTCCAGCCCTGGAAAGGAGAGGCCCTCCAGGCCTACCTGCCCGATGACTGGGGACCCGCCCGCTTCGAATACGGCTACGTGGCCACGCCGGGCTCCGTGTCCCTCCGGCGCCTCATCGCCGCGGACTACGGCCTGACTCCCGACGAGCTCTTCCTGACGGCGGGGGCCACCGAGGCCAACCTCGCGGTCCTCACGGGCATGCTCCACCCGGGCGACAACGTGGTCCTGCAGGACCCCCTCTACTACCAGTTCGAGGCGATCGCCCGCGACCGGGGTGCCGAGGTCCGCCGCTGGACGCTGCCCGCCAATCCCACCGCCGATCCGGATCTCGCGGCCCTTTCTCCCCTCATCGACGACCGCACGCGCCTGGTGGTGCTCAACACCCCGCACAACCCCACGGGCCGGACGCTCTCGGAGGCGACCCTGCGCTCTGTCGTGGCCCTGGTCGAGGCCCGGCCGCGCGCCCACCTGCTCATCGACGAGATCTACCGGGGCGTGGGGCCGCTCGCTACGCCGAGCTCCCTGGAGCTGAGCGATCGCGTGCTCGTCACCGACGCCGTCTCCAAGCGCTGGGCCCTGCCCGGCCTGCGCCTCGGCTGGGTCGCCTCGCGATCGCCGGAGCTTGCCGCCTGCCTGCCGTACCACGAGCATGCCACCTGCTGCGTCAGCCGCCTGAGCGAGCAGGTCATCGAGGCCCTCTGGCCGCGGCGCGAGGCCCTCTTCGCCGAAAACCGCCGGGTGACGGAGATCAACCGCACGCTGTTCGGGCTGTGGCTGCCGGAGATGTCGTCCCTCATCACGGGGCAGGTGCCGCCCTCGGGGGTGGTGACGCTCGTCTGGCCGACCTTCGATCCGGACGACCGGGAGGTCGCGCGGGCCCTGCGCGAGGACTTCGGGCTCTTCGTGCTGCCGGGCAGCACGCTCGGCTATCCGGGAGCCCTCCGGGTGGGGTTCGGGCACCGGGACGCGGTCGCCCTCACCGAGGCCCTGGCGCGCTTCGAGACGGGGCTGCGATCGCTCGCGGGGCGGTGGGCATGAGCATCCGGGGGATCGGCGTCGACATCCTGAACGTCCACCGCATGACCGAGATCGTCGCGCGGCGGGGGGAGGCCTTCTTGCGGCGGGTCTTCACGCCGGACGAGATCGCCTACTGCCTGCGGCACCGGGATCCGGCGCCCTCGCTCTCGGCCCGCTTCTCGGCCAAGGAGGCCGTCATCAAGGCGCTCGGTGCCGGCTGGCAGCCTGGCATGCGCTGGACCGACATCGAGGTGGTGCGGGCGCCGGGCGGCAAGCCGAGCCTTCGCCTGCACGGCGCCACGGCCCAGGTGGCCGAGCGGCTCGGGGTGCGTGAGCTGCACCTGAGCCTCACGCACGAGAGCGATCGCGCCATGGCCTTCGTGGTACTTGAGGGCTAAGGCTTACGGAGCCGCCGGGCTGGCCGCCCGATCGACCGAGTCCGCGAGCACGATCTGCCCGTACAGCTCGCGCTGGGGCGAGTGGCTGTCCTTGAACTGGGTGTCGCGCTGCGCCCGCTTGAGGTACTCAGTGTAGGCGTCCACCTGCAGCTCGCAGCCGAACGACTTGACCATCGGAATGCCCGCGGCCGCGAGCATCTCCGGGGTCCCCTCGCTCTCGTAGAGCATGGTCCCGTGCAGCGTCACCTGCGTGTCCGCATCGGTGATGAGCCGGGCGAAGTCGGCCTGCATGGCCATGCGCTTGGCATGGTCCGTCTCGGCAAGACTGTTGGCCAGGTGGTAGATGAGCTTGTCGTGCCATTCCCGCTTCCGCAAGAGCTCGTTCCAGATGCCCTGGGGATAGCGGGAAGTGTTGATCGGGAACTTGATCCGATTGAGCTGGACGCAATCGATCAGGCAGTAGGGGAGCACTTCCCGTAAGGCCAGGAGAGCCAGCTTGAAGCCCTCCGGTCCGGTCACCGTCTTCTGGGTGATCCGAAAGGTCGTCTTGGAGATGGACATGTCATCGTCCTCGCTGCTCTAGGAACCCCATCGTTCCTACGCCCACTTATACCCCAAGCGACCCCTTTTTGTCGCCTGCTACCGCTCAGGGGCGCATCCCCCCTAGTGTCGCTCGATGCTCTCCTCGGCCGCGAGGCGCCCGGTCTGCACCAGCGCCTGGCGGATCTCGGCAAGCAACGTCCGGCGCTTGTAGGGCTTGGTCACGTAGGCGTTGCAGCCCGCCTCACGCCCTTTCTCCTGGTCCGAGCCGCTCGCCTTGGCCGACACGCAGACGATGGGGACCTCGCGGGTCCGCGGGTCCATGCGCAGGTGCCGCGTGGTCTCCAGGCCGTCCATGACGGGCATGAGGATGTCCATCAGGATGATGTCGAAGTGCCGATTCTGCTGGTGGCACAGCTCCAGCACCCGGGCTCCGTCCATGCAGATGGTCACATGGTGGCCCTCGCTTTCAAGGATGACCTGGACGATTTCCGCATTGGAAGGCTCGTCCTCCGCGACCAAGACATGCAAGCTCTTCATGACCCAAGATGATAGCCCGAGCCCTGGTCCGTCCGGAGGGTCAACATGGCCAAAATCGGCATCCTTAACGATACGCCCGAAGTGGTCGTGCTGCTGGGCAACTTCCTCACCCAGGGAAACCACGAGTTTCTCAAGCGGATCGGCACCAGCCAGTTCGTCATGGACAGCATCGTCGACTTTGCGCCCGACCTCATCCTCGTGCCCCTCTACCGCAGGCCCGAGGCCATCGGCAAGCCCGTGACGGACTACCAGGAGCAGATCGTCGGGACGGCCATGCTCGAGCGCCTCGCGCGGTGCCCCGAGCTCCAGGAGGTGCCCATCGTGGTCTTCGCGTTCTCGACCCGGCTCGCGGAGATGCCTCCGGACTTCCGCCAGAAAGTACGCTTCAACGCCTATCTCAGCTTTCCGGAGGGCCTCCAGGAGCTCAACCCCACCATCAGCAGCCTGATAGGACCGGCATTGGGCGACTTGTCGGACGTCGAGAAGGTACGGCGCGGCGGCGGCCTGCCCAATTAGCTAGCGATCGGGGCTGAAGGCCTGCCAGAGCATGAGGCCGACGACGCCCAGGCCCAGGAGCGGGTGGATCAAGGAGACGGCCGCGGCGGTCCATGCGAGGAGGACCGCGCCGAGCCGGCCGGCCCACGTCAAAGGTCGGGCGAAGGCGCCCGCCTGCTTGAAGTTGGTGATGGTACGGCCGGGACGGATCATGGTGGAGGCAGTATACCCCAAAAGCGATCGAGCGATCACACGCCCAAGCGACGGCGCCCGCAGCTGGCTGCGGGCGCCGAAACGGGAAGCCGGAGCGAGATTAGCGCTCGGCGCCGAACGCCTGCCAGAGCATCAGCCCCACGAGGCCGAGGGCCAAGACGGGGCTCACGAACCAGGCCGCCGCCGTGGCACAGGCCAGGCCGGCCAGGGCAAGCTTGTTGCCGCGCGGCATCGACCGGGCGACGGCGATGGCGACGGGCTCTTGGGAACGGCGGGCGATGCGGGCGCGACGGGCCATGGGGGTCCTCACTCTCTATCCGACACGATCTCTATACCCGGATCCGTCCCCCTTTAGTGACAAACGACCATCAAAGGGGGATTAAAAACCCGTTAGCGGCCCTAGGGACGCTGCGGCGCGAGCACCGGGCGGACCAGGTCGAAGGTGTCGCGGGTCCGGGCGTAGCTCGCCCCGGCCAGGCGCCCGACCGCATGGAACAGGTCGTGCCGGATCCGGCCCTGGTCGTAGAGCTCGTCCCAGACGTGGAAGCGGACCACCTGGCCGAGCACCAGCGTGCCCGAGCCGGGGCGATCGCCCAGATCCACCGTCTGCAAGAGCCGGCACTCCATGTTGATGGGGCTCTCGGCCACCCGCGGCGGGCGGACCACCTCGCTCGGCACCGGCGTGAACGGCCCCTCGAGGAACTCGTCCACCCCGGGCGGGAAGTCCGCCGAGGTGCGGTTCATGCGCTCGGCGATCTCCTCGGTCACGACGTTGACGACGAACTCGCCCGTCTCCTCGATGTTGCGCAGCGTGTCCTTCTTCTCGGCCGTGTTGCCCCGCCGCATGACCGAGATGCTGAGCGTCATGGGATCCGAGCACACGACGTTGAAGAAGCTGAACGGCGCGAGGTTGCGCTCGCCCGCCTGCGACATGGTCGAGACGAAGGCGATGGGGCGCGGGATCACCGAGCCGTTCAGGAGCTTGTAGGCGTCCTGGTGGTTCAGGGTCGACGGATCGATGATCACCGTGCCGCCTCCGAGGGGACGCGCCAGCTCAGGTGGTACTCGGGCCACTCCACGCCGCTGGCGGCCTCGGTCATGTGCAGCGGGTAGCGGGTGTCGACCATGACCGCGATCTCGTCGGTCTCGGACTTCTTGGCGGCCTTCTCGGCGGCCTTGGGGTGCGGCCCGTGGTGGATGCCCTGCGGGTGGAAGGTCACCATGCCGGGCCCGATGTTCTCCCGGCTGAAGAAGTCGCCGGCGTGGTAGAAAAGGACCTCGTCGTAGTCGATGTTGCGGTGGTAGAAGGGCACCCGCATGGCCTCCTCGTCGCTCTCGAAGGGGCGCGGCACGAAGGTGCAGATGACGAAGTTGCCGCCGAGGAAGGTCGTGTGCACGCTGGGCGGCAGGTGGTAGCGGTGGCTCATGACCGGCCGGATGTCCCGGACGTTGAGCTTCCAGACCGTCAGATCTCCCTTCCAGCCCACCACGTCCAGCGGGTTGAAGTCGTAGAAGACCGAGGTGTACGCGCCGAGGCGCTTGATGCGCAGCTCGTACTCGCCCGCGCCCGTGGGGTGGTTCGTCATCTCCACCGGGTCCGGGGTCTGGACCACGCCCATGTCGAAGATGGCCTGCGGGCCCAGGGAGCCGCGATCCGGGATGGTGATCTCTCCCTTGGACTCGATGACCAGGAAGAAGTTGTCCGTCGTGTGGGGCACCACGCGGTAGGTCGTCCCGCGGGGGATGACCAGGTAGTCGCCGGGCTCGAAGTCGATGGGCCCGAAGTCCGTCTCGAGCACGCCCGCGCCCCGGTGGACGAAGTAGACGTCGTCCGCGTCCGCGTTGCGGAAGTAGAAGGGCATGGGCTGCGAGAGGCGCGAGACTTTGAGGGCCACGTCGTCGTTGTAGAGGAACGTCGTGGGCAGGCCCTTGGTCGGATCCGCGGCGTCGGTGGGCATGAGCTTCGCGCAGTCGATGGCGCGCGGCTTGAGGGGGCCCTCGATGCGGGTCCAGTTGGTGGGCTGGTGCGTGCGGTACAGGTGCGAGACCCGCCCGAAGAAGCCCTTGCGTGCGTGCTCCTCCTCGTACGTCCCTTCCGGGATGCCGACGTGAGCCTGGGGGGTCACCTTACCTTTGGACAGCGGAAACACGGTAATCCTCCATGGGTTGGGCGTGGGAGGGGCGAACCACCCGGTTGCGAAGCGTACCGAGCTTGTCGATGGTCAGCTCGATGACGTCCCCCGGCTGGACCCAGCGATCGAGCTCGTAGCCGCAGCCGCCGCCGACGGTCCCCGAGCCGAAGACGTCGCCGGGGTAGAGGGTCTCCTCGCGGGAGACGTAGGCGATCATCTGCTCGAAGGTCCAGTGGGACGTGCCGGAGTTGCCGTCGGACCAGGTCTCGCCGTTCACCCGGGCCACCATGCGCAGGTTGCGGGCGTCGCCCACCTCGTCCGGAGTCACGAGCCAGGGGCCGAGGCCCGTGGCGAAGTCCTTGCCCTTGGCCGGACCGAGGCGCAGCTGGACCTCCTGCATCTGGACGTCGCGGGCGCTGAAGTCGTTGAGGATGCAGTAGCCCGCGATGTACTCGTGGGCGCGCTCGACCGGGATGTTGCGGCCCGGCTTGCCGATGACTGCTGCGATCTCGAGCTCGTAGTCGAACTTCTCGGTGAAGCGGGGCCACTCCACGTCCACCTCGGGGCCGATGAGGCTGCGGCTGTTGCCCTTGTAGTAGACGGGCAGCTCGTACCAGAGCGCGGGCATCTCCTGGCCGCGCCGCTCGTAGCCGCGCTTGGTGTGGGCCTCGAAGGCGAGGAAGTCGCGCAGCATGTTGGCGCGGGTCAGGGGGCTCAACAGGCGCACGGCGGAAGGCGCGTAGCACACGGTCATGCCGTCGGCCGCGGCCGGCAGCGTGCCCACCGTGGCGCGCTCGACCAGCTCGCGGGCCGCCTCCATGCCGCGCTCGCCCGTCTCGAGGAAGGCCGCCATGTCATGGGGGAAGTAGGCGTCCGCGAGGCGCCGGGCGGCCTCGGGCGTGCCGCCCGCGACCACCTGGTAGGCGGCGTTGAGGTCCAGGATGCGATCGCCCACCATGGCCCCCAGGCGCTGCAAGCGCCCGATGGGGGTGGCGACCTCGAAGGTGACGAGTTTCAAGGCATTCCCTCCAGCAGCCGAGGGTCGATCCGCGGACCAGGGGCCGCGCTCCGCGCTGAGCGGGCGGCGATCGACGTTCTCGGGGATGGGCCATGCTACCACGCGGGCGATCGCCCCGCCAGCAACGTGCAACCGACACCGACTCGGCCACTCGACCGGTGTTACGTTAGCCTTGCCGCACCCTGCGGCTACCCTTGGGGAGGAACCGAATGCGCCTGTATCGTTCGATTACCATTGCCTTGTTCGCCCTGACGCTCGGGCTGGCGAGCGCGGCCGACGCCGCGGACTCCGCCATGGTCCAGCTCGCGGGCAGCCCCATCTTCGCCGTCTCCGGCGCCAACGGCCTGTCGAGCGCGGAGCGCGCCGAGGTCATCAACCAGCGCCTCGAGAAGTGGCTCGCCGATCCGCGCGTGCCCCTGCGGGTCGAGGCGCACCGCAAGGGCCCGGCGCTGAAGATCGGGGACGACACGCTCATCATCGTCAGCAACGAGGACGCCCGCCTGAACGGAGCGAGCGCCGACGAGCTCGCCGCTGCCTGGAGCAAGCGGCTCTCGGCGGCCGCGGAGAGCCGGCTGGCGAGCATGGGGACGCAGGCGGCCGCCTGGGACCTCCTCCAGGGCCTCTTCCTGCCGATCCTCACCGTGCTCGGCCTCTTGGCGGGCGGGGCGACCGCTGCTTGGCTCATCAACTGGGGCGCCACCCGCATCGCGGACAACCCGCGCCGCTACGGGCTGCCTGTGACCGGCGCCGCCGTCACCCTGGTCGGGGCCGCCCTCAGCCTCGCGGTGGGGCTGATCGCGAGCCTGCTCGCCCTGTCGTACCTGCCCTTCCAGTCCTGGATCGTCATGACGGCCGCCGCCCTCCTCGGGGCCACCGGCCTCATCGCCTCGGCGGACGCCCTCGCTAACGCCGCGGGCGGCACGCTGCTCGCCTTCAACCCGGTCTTCAAGGAGGGCGATCGCATCCGGCTGGGCGGCCGCGCGGGCCGCGTCACGCGCGTCGGCAAGCTCTTCACCCGGCTCGAGACCGAGCGGCACGGCGAGCGTCTCGTCCCGAACGGCGCCCTCTTGCGCCGCGGCGTGGCCCTCTTGCCGCCCGAGGAGACTCCCAGCCTGCTCGTTCCCGTCCGGCTCGCCTACACCGTCCAGCGGGATCTCGCCCAGGCCATCGTGCTGGAGGCGGCGCTGCGCACCCATGGCGTCAGCGACGAGCCCTTGCCCGAATGCCTGCTCAGCGAGCTCGAGGACGAGGCCATCCGTTACGAGCTGAGGGCCGAGCTGATGCCGGGCGCCCGGCTCGAGGTCGTGACGTCGCACTTCCACATCAACTTGCTGGAGGTGCTCGCGGAGAACGACCTGGGGCCCGGCGGAGCCCCCTTGGCGCGGGCCACCCTGCGCATCGGGATGGCCGCCCTGGACCCCGAGCTGTAACGAACCCGGACGCCGCCGGGGCTAAAAAAGATCGTCCGCCCTGCGGGTGCCAAGACCCGCGCGCGCGTTCTAGGATGGATCCCGCGCCCTTACAGCCGGCAACCACCGCTCCGAAGCCGACGTCCCCGCAGGCCCGACATCGCCCGGCGCACTCGTCCTTAGTTTGCGTGCAGGAGGAAGGCATGCCCGACGTGAGCTACCCTGCCTCGGCGCCGGTGCTCGCCGTGCGCGACATGGTCGTCTTCCCGGGCGTGGTCGTGCCGATCACCGTCGGGCGGGAGATGTCCCTCAAGCTCGTGCAGGAGGCCGCCGAGAAGGCCGAGCTGGTCGCCGTCGTCACCCAGCGCGACATGGAGCTCGACGAGGTCGCGCCCGCGGATCTCTACGAGGTGGGCACGCTCTGCAAGATCCACCACGTCCTCCAGCTGCCCAACAACACCGTCAAGATCATGGTCCAGGGCATGGAGCGCGTGCGGCTGGGCGACTTCACGCAGACCGAGCCCTACTTCGTCGCGGATCTGACCATCGAGCCGGAGCCCTGCGCCAAGGACAAGGCCGTCGAGGCCCTCATGCGCTCGGTCACCCAGCAGCTCCAGCAGTACGGCGAGGTCCTCCAGGGCTTTCCCGAGGAGCTCGTGACGATCGCCCTCAACCTCGAGGACCCCAACAAGCTCGTCTACCTGATCGCCTTCAACCTCCACTTCAAGCTGGCCGATCGCCAGGAGATCCTCGAGGCCGTGGGGCCCCGCGCCAAGCTCGAGCGCCTCTCCCGGGCGCTCTCCGCCGAGATCGAGCTGCACCGGCTGGGGGCGGCCATTCAAAGCGAGGTCCAGTCGACGCTCGGAAAGAGCCAGCGCGAGTACTTCCTGCGCGAGCAGCTCAAGGCCATCCAAAAGGAGCTGGGCGAGTCGGACGAGCGCATGAGCGAGATCTCCGAGCTGCGCGAGAAGCTCGACGCCTGCCGGCTGCCGCCCGAGGCCAAGAAGGAGGCCGATCGCGAGCTCGGCCGACTGGAAAAGCTGCCGCCTGGCTCCGCCGAGCACACCGTCATCCGGACCTACCTGGACTGGCTCATCGCCCTGCCATGGACCCGCTCCACCCCGGACCAGCTGGACGTGGAGCGCGCCCGCGAGATCCTCGACGAGGACCACTACGACCTGGACCTCATCAAGCGCCGGATCCTCGAGTACCTGGCCGTCTACAAGCTCAAGCACGAGCGGCTGGGCGAGACGAGCCTGCGCGGGCCCATCCTGTGCCTGGTCGGCCCGCCGGGGGTGGGCAAGACGTCTCTGGGCCAGTCCATCGCGCGCTGCCTGGGCCGCAAGTTCGTGCGCATGAGCCTCGGGGGCATGCGGGACGAGGCCGAGATCCGCGGCCACCGCAGGACCTACATCGGTGCTCTGCCGGGGCGGCTGGTGCAGGCGATCGCCCGGGCCGAGTCCAACAACCCCGTCTTCATGCTCGACGAGATCGACAAGCTCGGCGCGGACTTCCGGGGCGACCCCGCCTCGGCCCTCCTGGAGGTGCTCGACCCCGAGCAGAACCGCGACTTTCGGGACCACTACCTGGACGTGCCCTTCGACCTGTCGCGGGTGCTCTTCGTCGCCACCGCCAACCTGCTCGACACCATCCCGCCGGCCCTGCGGGACCGCATGGAGATCCTCCAGCTCTCGGGCTACAGCACCGAGGAGAAGGTGGCGATCGCCGAGGAGTACCTGGTGCCCAAGCAGCTCAAGGAGCACGCCCTGAGCGACAAGGAGGTGCGCTTCACCCGCGACGGCCTCTTGACCGTCATCCGGGAGTACACCCGCGAGGCCGGCGTGCGCTCGTTGGAGCGCGAGATCGCGGCCATCTGCCGCAAGGTCACCGTCGAGCTGACGACGGGCGGCCTGCCCAAGCGGGGCGTCTCGGTGACGCCCCAGAAGGCCCGCGACTACCTGGGCAAGCGCCGCTTCTTCCCCGAGGAGGCCGAGCGTCCCGACCAGCCGGGCATCGTCATGGGGCTCGCCTGGACCGAGGCGGGCGGCGACATCCTCTTTCTGGAGGCGAGCGCGCACCCGGGCAAGGGGGAGCTCGCGCTCACGGGCAAGCTCGGCGAGGTCATGCGCGAGTCGGCCCAGGCCGCCTTCTCCTTTGTCTGGAGCAAGGCCTCCGAGCTCGGCATCCCCCAGGAGTGGTTCCGGACCAACGACGTCCACCTGCACGTGCCCGCGGGCGCTATCCCCAAGGACGGGCCGAGCGCAGGCATCGCCATGGTGACGGCCATCGCGAGCCTCGCCACCGGCCGCATGATCCGGCCGGATCTCGCCATGACGGGCGAGGTCACCCTGCGCGGGCGGGTGCTGCCGGTGGGCGGCATCAAGGAGAAGGTGCTCGCCGCCCGGCGCGCGGGCGTGCGCACCGTGATCCTGCCCCGTCACAACGAGGTGGACCTGGTGGACATCCCCTCGGAGCTGCTGCGCGAGATGAAGCTCCTCCTGGTCGACTCGGTGGACGAGGTCCTCGCCCATGCCCTCGAGCCCAGGACGGCCGCTCCCAAAGGAGAGCGAGTGAGCTAAAAACGGCTTGACGCGCGGGCTTGAGGGTGGTAACAAGGAGGCATGCTCGACCCATTGACCCTCGTGCCCACGGGTTTCGGCTGGTTCACGGCCGCCGCGATCGCCCTGGCCATCCTGCTGGGCGGTCTGGCGCTCTTCCGGCTCTTCCTGCGCCCGCTCTCGTTGTGGCTGTTCGGCGGGTCGAGCGAGCGCAGCCGGGACGTGCTGCGGCGGCTGGTGCCGCCCTACGCGCTGACGGTCCTGGTGCTCGGCGCCAACGCCTTTCGGGGCCTCCTCGGGCCCCAGGTGGACTGGTGGCTGGGGGCGCTACTCCTGCCGTCGCTCGCGATTCTGGTGGTCGAGAGCCTGCGCCTGGTGGTGGTGGACCTCCTCCTCTCCGCCCGGGGTGGGCGCGCTGTCCCCAAGATCCTGCGCGACATCGTCTTCGGGCTGGTCTACGCCACCCTCTTCCTGGCTTACCTGGGCTCGGTCTTCAAGATCGACCTCACGCCGGTGCTCACCACCTCGGCCATCCTGTCGGTGGTGCTCGGCATGGCCCTGCAGGACACCCTGGGCAACCTGTTCGCGGGGCTTGCCATCAACCTGGACCGGCCCTTCAACATCGGGGACTGGGTCTCGGTCGACGGGGTCAACGGGCAGGTGGTCGAGATCACCTGGCGCGCCACCAAGATCCTGACCCGACGGCAGGAGATGCACATCTTCCCCAACAACGCCATCTCCAAGGCCCGCGTCCTCAACTACCGGCTGCCGTCGAGCGCCTACGCCGAGGCCGTGGAGTTCCAGGTCGGCTTCGACGTGCCGCCCAACCGCGTACGCGAGGTCTCCTTGGCGGTGGCCGCCGAGATCCCGGGCATCCTCGCGGATCCGCCGCCCGAGCTGTTGCTCCTCAAGTACGGGGAGTTTGCCGCGACCTACCGGTGCAACCTCTGGCTCGACGACTACGGGGCGTCCCTGGCCATCCGCAGCCGCTACCAGGAGCGCCTCTGGTACCGCCTGCAGCGCGAGGGCATCGATCTGCCCGTGCCCCAGCGCTCGGTGCAGGTGCAGGACGCCAGGACGAGGGACGAGGTCCTCGAGCGCGAGAACCGGCGGGCGCTCGGGCAGGTGGACGTGTTCGCGTTCATGGACGCGGAGTCCCTGGGCACGCTCGCGCGCAAGGCGCGGGTGGTGCATTATGCTGCGGGCGAGCGGGTCTTCTCGCAGGGCGACGGCGGGGGGAGCCTCTACATCATCAAGCAGGGCACGGTCACGCTGTCCCTGGACGAGGCGGGCGGCCGGGACACCCGGCCCTTCGCGAGCCTGGGGGCGGGGGACTTCTTCGGGGAGATGTCGTTGCTCACGGGCGAGCCGCGCACGGCCTCGACCCATGCGCAGTCGGATTGCGAGCTGCTCGTCATCGAGAAGCAGCACCTGGCGCCGCTCTTGGAGGACAAGGCCGACTTCGCGCGCGAGATGAGCCGGATCATCGCCGAGCGGCGCTCGAAGACCGAGACGGTCAAGGCGAACCTGGCCATGAGCCGCGAAGTCACCATCGCCCAGGCGCCGAGCGCGGGCGAGGTGGAGGCGGCGTCGCACGAGATCTTCAACCGGATCCGGAGCTTCTTCAAGCTCACTTAGCCGGTCGTATGACCCCCAACTCTGGACCCCCGCTTTCGCGGGGGTGACGGGAGCGCCGGCGTACCGGTGAAATCGGGTCTTTCGATTGGCACGAGAGTAACCGCTCCCGTCATTCCCGCGAAAGCGAGCCTTCCGATTGTCACGAGAATGAGCACTCCCGTCATTCCCGCGAAAGCGGGAATCCAGGGCAAGGCCCCGGCAAGCATGCCCCAAAAGCCGCTGAGCGGGTCGTCCGATGGACGACCCGCTCAGCGCAACGTTGAAGCTTAGTACTGAACGGCCACGCTCGACCCGGGCTTCTGGGTCTTGGCGTACCAGATCAGGAAGCCGCGCAGCCCCACCAGGTAGGTGTGGAACTTGTAGGACTTCATCTCCTCGTAGGCCCGGTCGTAGTCCCAGCCGTCGTGGCTCACGCGGTACGCGAAGGCCGCCGTGCCGGTGCGATCGCGACCCTGCATGCAGTGGAAGTACAGGGGACGCGACGCCTGATCGTTCGCCAGCGCCAGGAACTCGTTGACCTTGGAGACCTTGGGCGGGGTGATGACGCTCAGGGGAATCGAGACGAACGTCACGCCGTTGGCCTTGCACCACGCGGCCTCGCTCTCGACGGCCTTCTTGTCGTTCTCGAAGTTCACGATGGTCTTGACGCCCATCGACTTCAGCTGGGCGAGCCCCTTCTCGGTCGGGCGAGCGCCGCGCCACAGGGTCTCGTCCACCTTGCCGAAGTTGCCGAGGTCCTCGGCGGGCGGCTTGGGCCACAGGCCCTCGGCCTGCATGCCGGGCTCCAGCGCGGCGTCCTCGACGAGGTAGTCGGGCGAGCGCGACTCGAGGCGCTTGAGCTCGGCGTCCGACGGGACCACCTGGTTGGCCGCCACCTTGGTCGACGAGGCGACGCGCGCCTGAGGGGCCGCCGTGCCGCAGCCTGCCAACAGCAGGACCAGCGCAAGGGCCGTGACGTGACGCTGACCGTTCCGGAACATGGGTCCTCCTCGTCTCGAATGCGTGCCAATCGGGCTATGACAGTTATCGCCCACCGGATTGGCTACTGACGTTCTTGACCCAACCTTAAAGTAAAATTAACCCGCTTGTCAAACACGCGCCGGGGCGGCCGGAACGGCCACGGGGAGCATCACGCGGAAGGTCGCTCCGGTGCCGGGCTCGCTCAGGACCTGCACCTTGCCGTGATGCAGCTCGACCAGGTGCTTCACGATGGAGAGGCCGAGGCCCACCCCGCCCGCCTGACGAGTCAAGGAGCGATCGCTCTGGTAGAAGCGCTCGAAGATGGCCTCGTGCTCGGAGGCCTCGATGCCCACGCCCTGGTCCACCACGCTGATGGCCACTCCCTCTGGAGTACCCTCGGCCTTGAGGACGATGGGACTGCCCTCGGGCGAGAACTTGGCGGCGTTGGAGAGGAGGTTGAGGAGGACCTGCAGGAGCCGGCCCGGATCCGCCGTCACCATCGAGACGCCCGAGACCTCCAGGTGCAGCATCTGGCGCTTGGGCTCGAGGAGGGGGGCCGCAATGGCGGAGGCCTGGACCATGAGGTCCGGCACGGCAACCTCGCGCATGTCGAGGCGCAGGGTGCCCGAGGCGATGCGCGTGAGGTCCAGGAGGTCGTCGACGAGCATGCCCATCTGACGGGCCGCCTGCATGATCCGCGCCACGTACTCCGGCTGGTCGCCCGTCAGGTCGCCGGGCAGCTCGTCCTCCAGGAACTCGCCGTAGCCGAGGATGGAGGAGAGGGGGGTGCGCAGCTCGTGGCTCACCACCGAGAGGAACTCGTCCTTGATGGAGGCCAGGCGACGCAGCTCCTCGAGCGTGTGCTCGAGCTGGCCGTTGGTGCGCTCGAGCTCCTGGGTGCGCTCCTCCAGGAGGCGGATGACCTCGAGGCGATCAGCCTCGACGCGCCGGGTCCGCGTCCAGTGGGCGAACATGTAGCCCGCGAGGCACGCGCCACCGAGGCTGAGCAGTATCAAGCAGATGAAGAGCGTTTGCACGGACCGCCTGTGACCTAAATACTAACGGGATCAGTTTAGCACAAAAAAGAGGGGCCCGGTGGGCCCCTCGTCCAATGACGCTTCTAGTTGACGCCGGCCGGCAGTTTCTTGCCTTGCCGCTCGTGCAGGGCCTTGATCCAGGCCGGCAGGACCTCCTTGAGGTCCCCGGCCAGCACGTAGTCCGCCAGGGCCGCGATGGGCGCCTCGCGGTCCGTGTTGACGGCCACGATGGAGCGGGCCTGGGCCATGCCGCCCTGGTGATCCAGGGAGCCCGAGATGCCCACGGCCACGTACAGGTCGGGCTTGACCTTCTTGCCGGCCTGTCCGATCTGGCGATCGGGGGTCGCCCAGCCGGCGGCCACGGCACTCTTGGTGGCCCCGACCACCCCACCCAGGGCCTCGGCGAGCTGCTCGACCAGCTTCCAGGTCTCGGCGTCGCCCACGCCCTTGCCGCCCGCCACGATGATCCGGGCGTTCTCGAGGCTCGGGCCCTCGGTGGGCCGGGTCTCGACCACCCGCGTCATGCGGTCGGCGTCCGTGAGGTCCACCGCTACCGGAGCGACCTCGCCGCCGCGGAAGCGGTCGAAGTCGGCCTCGCGGTACACGCCCAGGCGCACGGTCGCAATCTGTGGCTTGCGCTCGCCGATGACGCTGACGGTCTGCAGCTTGCCGCCGAAGCCCGAGCGGGTCACCCGCAGGAGGCGCTCGGCGTCGTCCAGCTCCAGGTCGATGGCGTCGGCGATGTAGCCGGTGCCCACCCTGAGCGCGAGCCGGGGCGCCAGGTCCTCGGCGAGCCGCGTGCCCGCGAAGAGGAAGATCTCGGGCTTGTACGTCTCGACCAGCTGGCCGAGGGCCTTGGTCGCGGCCTCCAGTTGCAAGTCAGACAAGAGCGGGTGCTCGGCCACCATCACGGTGTCGGCGCCGTAGCCGATCAGGTCCTTGGCGAGCTTCTCGACGCCCTCGCCCAGGATCACGGCCTGGACGCGCGCGCCCAGGAGGTCGCCCAGCTCGCGGGCCTTGTAGAAGACCTGCTTGGTCTCGGGCGAGACGAAGCCGTCCTTGACCTCGCTGAAGACCCAGATGTTGCGGTACTCGTTGCCCGTGTTGAGGGTGCCGCCCGTGGACGCCGAAAGCGCCGCCTCCTGGGTCGAGGCCCAGTCCAGCCAGGGGTTGTCTAGTTCGTTGCTCATCCTTCCCTCCTACACGAGGCCCCGGCCGGCCAGCTTCTGGTTCAGCTCGGAGATGGTGCCGGCGCCCGCGCCCTCGAAGACCTGGGCGCGCTTCTTGCGCTCGGCCGTGCTGACGCGCACCACCTTGGTGCTCGAGCCAGCCAAGCCCACGCTCTCGGGCGAGAGGCCGAGGTCCGCAAGCGTCCAGGCGGTGAGGGGCTTCTTGGCGGCCTTCATGATGCCCATGGCGGTCGCGATGCGCGGGCTCTTGGCCTCGCGGGTCACGCTGGCCACCGCGGGCAGGGAGCTCTCGACGACCCGGACGCTGTCCTCCCAGTCCTGCTCGGCGACCAGCTGGCTCGCGTTCACTTCCAGCTTGCGCACGCCCGAGACCAGGGGCAGCTTGAGGGCCTCGGCGAGCATGGGGGCGATGGCCCCCGTCCAGCCGTCGATGGAGCGGCGGCCCGAGAGCACGAGGTCCGCCGGGCCGATCTTATCGATGGCGGCCGCCAGGACCCGGGCGGTCGTGACGGCATCCGAGCCCTTGGCCGCGGGGTCGCTGACGAGATAGGCCTCGTCGGCTCCCATGGCGAGGGCTTCCTTGAGGGAGTCCTTGGCCGTCTCGGGGCCCAGGGAGAGGACGGTCACCTTGCCTCCCAGCTTCTCCTTGAGGCCGATGGCCAGCTCCAGGGCGTACTTGTCCTCGGGATTGGTCATCCCCTTGGCGCGGTCCCGCTGCAAAACGCCCGTCGCCTGATCCAGTCGGACGTCGGTGGTATCGGGGACCTGCTTGATGGTCACGACGATGTTCATGGTCACCTCGTAAAAAGAGAGCGGGGCCAGGCCCCGCTCTCCGACTCACCCAGTGCTAGACGCGGGCCATCTCCTTGGCGTACTGCTTGAGCACGTTGCGCGCGATGACCAGCTTCTGGATCTCGTTGGTGCCCTCGAAGATCTCGTAGATGCGGGCGTCGCGGAACATGCGCTCGATCGGGTACTCGCCCGAGTAGCCGATGCCGCCGTGGATCTGCAGGGCCTTGTTGACGACCCAGCTCGAGTTCTCGGTGCAGAACAGCTTGACCATCGAGCCGGTCTCGGTGATCTTCTGGCCCGACTCGGCCTGCCAGGCGGTGTAGTACACCATCTGCTCCATCGCGAAGATGCGGGTGGCCATCTCGGCGAGGTAGAACTGGATGGCCTGCTGCTCGGCGATGGGCTTGCCGAACTGGATGCGGGTCGTGGCGTGCTTGACGGCCAGGTCCATCGCTTCCTTGGCGGCACCCAGGGCGGCCGCGCCCAGGCTCAGGCGGCCCTTGTCCAGGATCTTCATGGCGGTCACGAAGCCGAGGCCCACCTGGCCGAGCACGTTCTCCTTGGGGATGCGGACGTTCTTGAAGAAGACCTCGCGGGTGTCCGACCCCTTGATGCCCATCTTCTTTTCCTTGGGGCCGCTCTCCACGCCGCCGAAGGCGCGCTCGACGAGGAACGCCGTCACGCCGCCGCGGGCGCCGAGGGCGGGATCCGTCACGGCGAACACCGTGAACAGGTCCGCCGTGCCGCCGTTGGTGATCCACATCTTGTTGCCGTTGAGGACCCAGTCGTCCCCGTCACGCTCGGCGCGGGTCTTGATGGCCGCCGCGTCCGAACCGGCGCCCGGCTCGGTAAGGGCGAAGGCCGCGATCAGCTCGCCGGCGGCGAGCTTGGGCAGGTACTTGCGCTTCTGCTCCTCGGTGCCGTCGATGACGATGCCGTAGGTGCCGATGCCGCCGTGCGCGCCCATGGTGACGCCCAGGCTCGAGTCCGCGCGGCCGATCTCCTCGGCCAGGATGGCGTTGCCGATGTCGCCGATGCCCGAGCCGCCGTACTCCTCGGGGATGTTGGAGCCGAGGAAGCCCTGCTCCGCCATCTTGAGGATGATCTCCTTGTCGATGTGCTCTTCCTTGTCGTGCTTGTCCGCCAGGGGGCGGATTTCGCGATCGACGAAGTCCTTGGCCATCTGCCGGAGCATCTGGTGCTCTTCAGAGAAGTTGAAATCCATGGTTGATTCTCCTCACTAATCGCGAAGTGCGACCCTAACGATCCACGAACTTGGGCTGAGTCTTGGTGATGAAGGCCTTGACGCCGATCTGCTTGTCCTCGGTCTCGCAGACCTTGCCGAACTTGGCGGCCTCGACCTTGAGGGCCTCCTTGAGGCTCTTGTCGCGGCCCTCGTACATGGCCTCCATCGAGTACTGGATGGCGAGCCGGCCCTTCGAGGCGATCTTCTTGGCGAGCGCCACGGCCTGGTTGAGCTCGTCGCCCGCGGGCACGACCTTCTGGACCAGGCCCACGCGCAGGGCCTGCTGGGCGGTGTAGAGGTCGCCCGTCAGGATCCACTCGGTGGCATTGGCGTAGCCGATGATGCGCGGCAGGCGCTGCGTGCCGCCGAAGCCCGGGATGATGCCCAGGTTGATCTCCGGCTGGCCGAACTTGGCCTTGTCCGAGGCGATGCGGATGTGCGCCGACATGGCCAGCTCGCAGCCGCCGCCCAGGCAGAAGCCGTTGATGGCGACGATGACGGGCTTCTTCATGGCCTCGATCTTGTCGAAGACGGCCTGGCCGCCGCCGACCAGCTTGGTCGCCTCGGCGCCGCCCTGGATCTCGGCGATCTCCTTGATGTCCGCGCCCGCCACGAAGCAGTTGTTGTTGGGCGCACCCGTGAGCACGATGGCCTTGACGGCGTTGTCGGCCGCCAACTCGTCCATCACGTCGGCCAGCTCGGCCATGACGTTCGAGTTCAGCGAGTTGGCGGGCGGGTTGTCGATGGTGACGACCGCGACCGCCTCGTCCACGGCGAGCTTCACGAACTGCCGGACCTTGGTGCCCTCCTCGACCTTCTCGCGGGTCAAGAAGCCCTCTCCGGTCTTGACGCCGAGCTTGCCCTGGGCGACCAGCTCCTTGAGGAAGGGTGCGGGCGTGAAGCGCTCGCCCACTTCCTTGGCGTAGAACTCGAGGCGCTCGACGACCACGTCGAGGCCCATGGTGTCCGCGATCAGCAAAGGACCACGGCCCATGCCGGTGCCCATCTGCATGGAGGGGTCGATGTCCTCGGCCGAGGCCACGCCTTCCTGCAGGATGTAGGCCGCCTCGTTGATCATCGGCAGCACGAAGCGCTCGGGATCGAAGGGGATCTTGGCCTTGCCGTTCTTGGCGATGATCTCCTCGATCTTCTTGGGGACGGGGTTCTCGGCCTCGTCGTTGTACGAGTAGAAGCCGGCACCCTTCTTCTGGCCCCAGCGGCCCTCGGCGGTCATCCAGTCGAGCAGCTCGGTGGGCTTGAAGCGATCGCCGAACGCCGCATTCAGCGTGTGCACGACCTCGTTGCAGACCTCGACGCCCAGCATGTCCGCCAGCACGAAGGGCCCCATGGGGAAGCCCTGGCTGGGGACGACCATGTCGATCTGCTCGGCGCTCGCAGCCCCCTCCTGCAGCGAGGTCACGGCCTCGTTGAAGCTCGCGAGCAACAGGCGGTTGACCAGGAAGCCCGCCTTGTCCTTGACCAGCACCGGGTGCTTGCGGATGTCCTTGCAGAAGGCCATCAGGGTCGCCATGGTCTCGGGCGACGAGGTGTCGGCCTCGATGACTTCCACGAGCTTCATGACGGGCGCCGGGTTGAAGAAGTGCAGGCCGCCGACCTTGTCGGGGCGCGAGGTCACGCTGCCCAGCTCCGTCAGGGAGAGGGCCGAGGTGTTGGAGGCCAGGATCGCATGCTTGGGCGTGACCTGGTCCAGCTCCTTGAAGACGGCCTTCTTGACGTCCATGCGCTCGGTCACCGCCTCGATGACCAGGTCCACGTCGTCGAAGCCTTCCCAGGTCGTGGTCCCCGAGATGAGGGCCATCTTCTGCTCCATCTCGGAGGCGGACATCTTGCCCTTCTTGACGCGGCCCTCGTAGACCTTGCGGGCCGCCTTGAGGCCCTTGTCCACGGCATCCTGGTTGATGTCCTTGATGATCACGGGCAGGCCCGCGTTGGAGACGACCTGGGCGATGCCGCCGCCCATGGCCCCGCCGCCGACGACGCCGACCTTGAAGATCGGCAGGGGCTTCGCGTTGAGGCCTGGCTTGTTATGGGTTTCGACTGCCATTTGACGACTCTCTCCTTATCGTCCGGGGGGACTACAGAGGTCCCCCAACACTGTTCCATTAATGAACGGCTCTAATGCCTGGTGTTGGGGGGCCTCTAGTTGGGATTCTCGAGGACCATGGCGATGCCCTGGCCGCCGCCGATGCACAGCGAGGCCACGCCGTACTTGCCGCCGCGGCGCTGCAGCTCCTTGGCCAAGGTCAGGGCGAGACGGGCGCCCGAGGCGCCGACCGGGTGGCCGAGGGCGATCGCGCCGCCGTTGGGGTTGAGCTTGTCCGTGTCCAGCTCGAGCGACTTGGCGCACGAGAGGACCTGGGCCGCGAAGGCCTCGTTGATCTCGATGACGTCCATCTGGTCGAGCGTGAGGCCGGCCTTCTTGAGGACCGCGGGGATGGCCATGGCCGGGCCGTAGCCCATGCGCTCGGGCTCGAGGCCCACGTTGACGTAGCCGCGCACGATGGCCAAGGGCTTGTAGCCGAGCTCGCTGGCCTTGTCGCCGCTCATCATGAGCAGGGCCACCGCGCCGTCGTTGGTGCCGCAGGCGTTACCCGGCGTGACGCTGCCGCCCTTCTTGAAGATGGTCGGGTACATGCCGAGCATTTGAAGACTGAGGGCGGGGTTGGGGCCCTCGTCGGCCGAGATGGGCTCGGGCGGGACGTCCTTGCCCGCGGCCTTCTTGGGGACCTCGACGGTCATGATCTCGTCGGCGAACACCCCCGAGCGGGCGGCCCGGAAGGCCTTCTTGTGGGAGTTGACGGCGTACTGGTCCTGCTCCTCGCGGGAGATGCCGAACTCCTCGGCCAGGTTCTCGGCCGTCTGGCCCATCAGCTGGCCGCAGACGGGGTCCGTGAGGCCCTCCCACATGGAGTCGATGAGCTCCGAGTTGCGCATGCGCTTGCCGAAGCGCATGTCGCGGCTGAGGAAGGGGTAGCTGCTCATGGACTCCATGCCGCCCGTGAGGACCACGTCGGCGTCGCCCAGCATGATCTCCTGGTACGAGTTGATCATGGCCTGGAGGCCCGAGCCGCAGTTGCGCTGAACCGTGTAGGCGGTCTTGTCGAGGGGGATGCCCGCGCGCAAGCTGACGACGCGCGCCACGTTCGGGGCCTCGGATCCCTGGCCCACGTTGCCCATGATCACCTGATCGATCGCGTCCTTGGCGTTGGGGTTGCGCTTGAGGAGCTCCGCGACGACGATGCGGCCGAGCTCCGGTGCGTTGAGGTCCTTGAGGACGCCCCCGAAGTTGCCAAAGGGAGTGCGAATGCCATCTACCAGGACGACTTCTTTCATGGTCTACGGAACCCTTTCTTTCGGTGCGGCACCCGGACGCGCTCCGGTGCCCTCGGACGACGCCCGCTGCGGCGTCCCAAAGGTGACGACGAGGTTGTCCCCCATGACCTCGAGCGTCTCCCGGCCGAGCTCCTGATCGAAGCCCAAGAGGGACGTGAGGTTGAGGGTGAAGCCGATGGAAATGAGCTGCCAGGCGGCCGCCATGACGTCCAGGTCTGCGGCGAACTGGCCGTTGGCCTTGCCCTGCTTGATGATGGCCGCCAGGAAGTCCGCATAGGCCGCGAAGTGGCGGCGCAGCGTCTCCTTGATCTCGGGATCCTCGACCTCCGAGAGGGCCTGGAACTGGAGCTTGAGGGTGTCGGGGCGCGCCAGCACGATCTCGTACTGGGAGAGGCCGATCCGCCGCAGCAGCGTCCAGGGATCCGGGCTCTCCTCGGCGAGGCCCTGCCAGTGCCGCAGGGTGCTGTCGCCGACCCGATCGAGGATGGTGAGGAAGAGCTGCTTCTTGCTGACGAAGTGCTTGTAGACGGTCGGCTCCGAGATGCCGGCCTCCTTGGCGATCTCCGCCATGCCGGCCACCCGGTAGTTGGAACGGGCGAAGACCGTGGTCGCGCAACGCAGGATCTGAGCCCTGCGCTCCTCGGCGGTCAAACGCTCCCGGGCGTCCCCAGCCATGTGGGCTCCTCCTCTCGCTTCTTCGCGATGAGTAGCTGGACTCGTCCGACCACGACGGGCGAACGATCCTTGTTCGCTAGTGAGTGATCACTAACCATTATAGAAAGGGCTTTTCGCCTGTCAACATTGCGTATCGATACACAAATGGTCGGCAAAGCTCGATTGCCTGTGTTAAGATTTCATGATGAAGCCCCCGTAACGCTCCGCCTGCCGCCGTGAGGTCGAAATGCCCGCCGAAGTTTACTTTGCCCAGCGTCGCGCCACCGGTGGGGGTGGCCTCATGGAGAAGATCGAGCAGCTCCTCGACGCGGCGGGCTTCGCCCAGCTGATGGAGCCGGGGGATCCGGTGGCCATCAAGACGCACTTCGGCGAGCGGGGCAACACCACCCATGTCCGGCCGGAGATCGTGCGCCGGGTCGTCCGCAAGGTCAAAACGCAGGGCGGCCGGCCCTTCGTGACGGACACCAACGCCCGCCGCTCCGAGTCGCGCACCGAGGCACTCGGGCACCTGGCGCTCGCCGCCGAGCATGGCTTCACCGCGGAGACCCTGGGCGCGCCGGTGCTCATCGCCGACGGCCTGACGGGCGAGGACGGCACGGCCCTCGGCGGCCTCGCCACCCCCATCGCGAGTGCGTTGGCGCATGCCCGGACGCTCATCGTCGTCAGCCACGTCACCATGCACCCGGTCGTGGGCTTCGCGGGCGCTCTGTACCAGCTGGGGTTCGGGGCCATGACCCGGGCGGCCCGGCTCGCCATGGTCGAAAGCGGCGATCGCGTCCCAGCGGGCGTCGGCGCCGGCGAGCTTTCCAGCGAGCCCGTAGAGCTCGCCCTGCCCATCGCCGAGGCCCTCACGGCCCTGCATGCGGCCAAGCCGGGCCGGATCCTGTACTGCAACGTGCTCCTGGACATCACGCCGGACCCGGACGGAGCAGGCTGGAGCGACGCGGCGGTCCTGCCCGACGTGGGGCTCCTCGTCTCCAAGGATCCCGTGGGCATCGACCAGGCCACGGCGGACTTCCTCAACATGCAGACGGGGATCCCGGGCACGCGCCTGTCGGACCTCTCGACCCCGGACAAGATCCGCTCCCTGCACCCGGAGGTGGACTGGCAGCACCTGCTCAAGACCTGCGAGCGCCACAAGCTGGGCTCGCGGGATTACGAGCTGCTCATCATCTAGGACTTGTTCCTTCCTGCGGCCAGCAACCGCTGACGTCGCTACGCTGGATTCCCGCTTTCGCGGGAATGACGGGAGCGCCTATCCAGGCATCGAGTCCACGCCCCCTTAAGCACCAATTCAGGCCTGAGTTCAAGCACCTGTCAGCGCAAAGTCGGCCCTCCCGTCACCCTCGCGAAAGCGGGGGTCCACGGCATGGCCGGCAACCGCCTTGGACGGCGCCCATGGGACGTGCCGTATTACCCCTCGATCAGGACCGTCAGATCCCCCACCTTGTTGCGGATCCGGGTGGTGGTCGTCCCGTCGATCTGCATGAACTCCAGGTCGATGGTGGCGTCCCCCACGCGCAGCCCCGTGATCGTCACCTTGCCGAGCCACGCGGGCAGCCGCGGCACGGCCACCTTGAGCGTCCGGTGGGGGGCATCGGCCTGCAACCCCAGGACCGCCTGCAACAGCCAGATGGGGGTAGCCGCCGCCCAGGCCTGCGGCGAGCAGGCCACCGGATAGGGAATCGGAGAGTCCAGCTCTCCCTGGCGCCCGAAGCCGCAGAACAGCTCCGGCAGGCGGTAATACGGAAAGCGCACGGCGGCGTCGAACATGGCGTCGAAGATCCGCACGGCCTCGTCCTTGAAGCCCCGGTCGGCCATCCCCTTGGCGATGATGGAATTGTCATGCGGCCAGACGGTCCCGTTGTGATAGCCGATGGGGTTGTAGACGGGACTGTCCGCCGACAGCGTCCGGATCCCCCAGCCGCTGAACATCCCGGGGCTCATCATGCAGGCGACGACGCTCGCCTGGCGCTCCCGCTCGATGATGCCGCTCCAGAGGCCGTAGCCGGGGTTGGAGGTCGGCGTCCAGACGGGCAGCTTCCGCTTGTCGAGGGCCATGGCGTAAAAGCCCAGCTCCTCCGACCAGAAGGTCTCGTTGTAGGCCTCCTTGAGCTCGTCGGCCTCCCGGATGAGGCGTCGGGCAAGGAGCTCCTGGCCGACGACCCGGCACAGCTCGGCGGCCCGGAGCTTGGCGTCGTAGACGTAGCCCTGGACCTCCGAGAGGGCGATGGGCGACTCGCCGAGCGTCCCGTCCGGAAAGATCACGGAGTTGAAGGCGTCCTTCCAGCCCTGGTTGCGGATGCCCTTGGGGCTCTGGCAGTGGTACTCCACGAAGCCGTCGCCGTCCATGTCCCCGTAGGTCTCGAGCCACAAGAGGGCCGCCTCGACGTTGTCCCACAGCTCGTGGACGAGCTCGGCGTCTCCGGTCCAGCGATAGGTCTCACTCAAAAGGATCAGCCACAGGGGCGTCGCGTCGACCGTGCCGTAGTAAGGCGTGTGCGGGATGACCTTGAGCCGCGCCAGCTCCCCGAAGCGCAGCTCGTGCAGGATCTTGCCGGGCTGCTCGTCCCGAAAGGGATCCTCCTGCTTGCCCTGGTGAGCCGCCAGGAAGCGCAGCACACCCTTGGCCATCTTGGGGCCGAGCATCAAGGTCTGGAGCGCCGTGGTGAGGGCGTCCCGGCCGAAGGGACACGTGAACCAGGGAATGCCGGCCGCGACGAACGGGCCCGTCGGGTAGTGGCTCGTGAGGGCCACGAGGTCCCGGACGCTCCGGTTCCAGACGAGGTTGAAGACGGCGTTGTCCGTCTGGATGCGGGTCGGAAAGTCGACGCTCGGGTCGATGAGCCGCCCGACGTCTTGGAGGTACACGGAAAAGGGCCCGCCCCCCTTGGGCTCGGCCTTGCCCTCGATGGTCTCGATCTGGTACTCAAGCAGGGCCTGCCCCCCGTTGGGCGGCACGGCGATCTCCCAGTGGGCGACGGCCCCGACCGAGGCATGCTCGTAGGGCGTCGCGGCGATGTCGACGGGGCGCTGGTCGAAGGTCACGCGGGTCTGCCGCAAGAGGCCGTCCCCGCCCTGATACCGCAACGTCAGGCTGTCGTCCGTGAGCTTGGGGTAGAAGTAGATGCCGTGGCCCTGCCGGTGGAGGCCGCGGACCTCGAAGATGTCCGCGAAGTCGGAGTAGAAGGCGAGGCTCAAGCGCAGCGTGACGGCCTCGGCGTTGAAGTTGATGATCCGGATCTGCTCGCGAAAGGTGTCGGCGATCGCCCGGACCACCGAGATCTGGACGGTCTCCTGGCGGATGCGCGTGCCGTTCGCGAGCTCCAAAGAGGGGTTCATGTACTCGATGTGGCCCGTGTTGATGCGCTCGGTCGAGCCCGACAGCAGGGTGGGCGACTCGCCCTCGAGGCGAAAGTCGAGGCCGCTCAGAAAGCGCGTGTCCTCTCGATAGAGGCCCATGCCGCACTTGCAGCCCCCGTAGATGCCGCCGTCCCGGTCCGCGACCATGAAGTGGCGGCCCTGCTTGAGCACCTGCGGCTCGTGGCGGCAGCCCGTGACCACGGCCGGCAGTCCGGAGCGGATGAGCTCGGTGAGCTCGTGGTCGATCTCGAGGATCTCCCCTTCGACCTCGTAGACCTCGGACGAGCGGAACTCGGGTTCCTCGTTCATGCCTCGAGCTCCCGGAGCTGGCCGGGCTGCCCGGCGAGCAGCTCCTCGTAGACGCGCTCGTAGGCCGCGGCCATGCCGGCTGCGCCGAAACGCTCGATGGCCCGGCGCCGGCAGCTCGCGGGATCGAGGTCACTCACCTGATCGATGGCCGTCACGGCCTCCGCCACCGTCGAGACGATGACGCCCGTCAGGCCCGGCTCGACGACCTCGGGGATGGAACCGTGCGGCATGGCGATCACCGGCGTCCCGGAAGCCATGGCCTCGACCATGGCGAGCCCGAAGGGCTCCGGCCACTGGACCAGGTGCAGGAGGGCGATCGCCCCGCTCAGGAGGTCCGCCTTGTCTTTTCCGTCCACCTCTCCGACAAAGCGGATCCGCTCTCCGTCGAGGCTAGGGCGGATCCGCTCCTCGAAATAGGGCCGGTCGTAGGGATCGACCTTGGCGGCGATGATGAGGGGCAGGTCCGCGGCGAGCGCCGCCTCGATGGCGAGATGCGTCCCCTTCTCGGGGGAGATGCGGCCGAGAAAGAGCAGGTAGCCTGCCTTTTGGCCGAGGGCGAACGCGTCGGGTTCGATGCCGTTGTAGATGTTGGCGGCGTAGGACAGCCAGGGCGCTGCTTGTTGCTGCGCGTGGCTGATGCTGACGTAGGCATGGCCGGGGTAGTCCAGCAAGTAGCGCTCGATCGACGGCTCGATGGGCCCATGCAGCGTCGTCACCATCGGGGCCGCGCAGGCGGCGGCGAAGGTCACGCCGAGCGGGCCCATGTGGTTGTGCATGAGGTCGAACCGGTGGCGCTGCTGCATGGCATGGCTCACGTGGAGCGCCTCGGCCATCTGGCAGCTCCAGGTGTCGAAGCCCAGCACTCGAAGGGCCTGAGGCTCGGTCCAGAGGCACTCGGCCTCGCTCCGGGAGTCTCCGGTGGTGAACAGGGTCACCTGGTGGCCACGGGCCAGCAGCTGGCGCGTCAGCAAGTCGACTACTCGCTCGATCCCCCCGTAGCCTTGCGGGGGGATGGTTTCCCAGATCGGGGCCAACATGCCGATGTGCATAGCAACTCCTCGAAGCGGGTGGGAATCACCGACACGATAACGTTTGCCCCGCCCCCCATCGAAGACCCGACTCACCCAACAGTTTCCTCCCTTTCGGCGGGCCTCGGGCGAGGGATGCCCCGGGCCTTTGCCTCCAGTGGGCTCCGGCTGCTAACATGCGAAGGTTCCCTCGTCCTAAGGAGAAACCCATGCCCCGCCCTGACGGTCGAAACGCCGACCAAATGCGCCCCCTCTCCATCCAGCGCGGCTTCACCAAGCATGCCGAGGGCTCGGTGCTCATCTCCTTCGGCGACACCAAGGTCCTCTGCAACGCGAGCGTGGAGGAGCGCGTGCCCCCCTTTCTCAAGGGCTCGGGCCGCGGCTGGGTCACGGCCGAATACGCCATGCTGCCCCGCTCGACCCACACCCGCTCGGCCCGCGAGTCGAGCCTGGGCAAGGTGGGCGGCCGGACCCACGAGATCCAGCGCCTCATCGGCCGATCCCTGCGCGGCGTGGTGGACCTGGGGGCTCTTGGCGAACGCCAGATCACCATCGACTGCGACGTGATCCAGGCCGACGGCGGCACCCGCACCGCGGCCATCACGGGCGCCTGGATCGCCCTGCACGACGCCCTGCAGGCCATCGTCGCGCGAGGCCTCCTGCCGCGCATGCCGCGCCTCGATCACCTGGCCGCCATCTCGGTGGGCGTCATCGACGGCGAGGCGCGCCTCGACCTCAACTACGACGAGGACTCCCAGGCCGAGACCGACATGAACGTGGTCGCCACCGGCTCGGGCAAGTACGTCGAGGTCCAGGGCACCGCCGAAGGCGAGCCCTACGACCGCCAGATGCTCAATCGCCTCTTGGATCTGGCCGACCAGGGCATTCGCTCCCTCATCGCCGCCCAGGAGTCGGCGGTCAAGCAACCGATCGGGGTGTAGCATGCGCGTCCGGGCGATTCGCGGGGCCATCACCGTCACCGAGAACGCGCGGGACGCGATCCTCGCGGCGACCCGCGAGCTCCTGGAGCACCTGATCGCGGGCAACGGCCTCGAGCCGGACGACCTGATCAGCGCCAACTTCACCATGACCCCGGACCTGGACGCATGCTTTCCAGCCGAGGCCGCCCGCGAGATGGGCTGGAACCACGTGCCGCTCCTCTGCATGAGCGAGATCGGCGTGCCGGGCGCGCTGCCCCAGTGCATCCGGGTCATGGTCCACACCTACACCCGGCGCGCCGCCGCCGAGATCCGCCACGTCTACCTGCGCGAGGCCGTTCGCCTCCGGCCGGACCTCTCCAGCCCGCAGTGAGAGCATCTAACAAAACCAGGCATGGGAAGGGGTGGCCGCCATCCGGCGGCTTGAAGGAACAGTTTCGTTAGACGCTCTCGCCTTCCTTGAAACCCGGCGCGACATGGACTACACTGACGCGCATGTCTGCTGAACTCCAGCGCTCGCCGCTCCTGACGAAGTACCATCAGCGCCTCATGGCAGGACTCGCCGCCGCCCTCGTGCTGCGGCTGGTCATCATCGCCTTCCCGGTGGCCTTCTGGGTGGACATGGACACCTTCATGGCCTGGAGCCGCCGGATGGTCGAGGTCGGGCCGGGAGCCTTCTACGCCCCCGACTACTTCTGCGACTACCCACCCGGCTACCTCTATCTCCTGGGGATGCTGGGGTGGCTGTACCACCTCTTCGACCCGACGTGGGCGCACTACGGCCACGGCTTCGGGCTCGGGAACGTCCTGAAGCTGCCGGGCATCCTCGCGGACATCGCCTCGAGCTACCTCATCTTCGTGATGCTGCGGGGGCGCGTGACCATCCGCAGCGCGTACCACGGAGCGCTCGCCTACGCCTTCAACCCGCTCGTGCTCTTCGTGAGCGGCATCTGGGGCCAGATCGACAGCCTGCTCACGCTCGTGATGCTCGGCGTCACCTTCCTGCTCCTGCAGAATCGCTTCCTGACCGCGGCGGCCATGGCCGTCGGCGGCGTCATGCTCAAGCCGCAGGGCATCTTCCTCGCCCCGTTCTTCGTCCTGTCCCAGTGGTTCCGCCGGCCCTGGTGGATGTGGCCCGCCGCCACGGCCCTGGGCGTGCTCGTGGTCTGGCTCGTCACCGTGCCCTTCCATCCCGGCCTCGTCGATCCCTTCGTGTTCCTGTACCAGAAGATGTCGGCCACCGCGGGCACCTACACCTCGAGCACCATCAACGCCTTCAACATCTGGGCGCCCACCAGCCTCGACAACGGCGTCCTCATGTGGGGCGACCAGTACACCGACGCCCGGCGCATCTTCGGCATCCCGCACCACACGCTGGGGCTCGCCTTCGTGGCCATCCTCTCGGCATGGATGGGCGTGTTCATGTACCGCAAGCGCAACGGGGGCGTCGGTCCCCTGTTCCTCGCGGCCGCGATCCTCTTGCTCGGCTTCTTCCTCTTCCCGACGCGCATGCACGAGCGGTACATCTTCCCGGCGATCGCCTTCTTGACGCTCGCGGGCAGCACCAACCGCTACCTGTCGAGCAACCTGTGGGGCTTCACGACGACGGCGACCCTCAACGTCCTGTACGTCTACCTCTACTACACGAACCAGGCCCTCTTCTACGCGATCCCCTCGCAGCTGCGCTGGGCGCTCATCATGGGCTGCGTGCTCGCCAACATGTGGTTCTTCGGGGACCTCATCGGCTACACCTTCGGGCGCCGCTCCGAGACCATGAAGCGGCCCAACATGAGCCTCCGCCAGGCGCTGCTGGGTGAAAAGCTCCAGACCGAGCCCACGACCGATCCGTGGGACCAGCGCGACTGGCGGTGGATGATCGGCATCGCGGGCGCCTTCCTCGCGGTCGGCATGTACCGGCTGGGCTTGCCCGCCGAGCAGATCTTCGACGAGGTCTACCACGCCCGCACGGCCGAGGAGTACCTCAGAGGCATCAACCCCTACGAGTGGACGCACCCGCCCCTGGCCAAGCTGATCATCGCGGTGGGCGTCGCCCTCTTCGGCATGAACGGCTTCGGCTGGCGCTTCATGAGCCTCGTGTTCGGGGCGTTGACGCTCGTCGTCTTCTACCTCCTGGTGCGCCGCATGTTCGAGCGGCGGCGGGTCGCGTGGCTCGCCACGCTCATGCTCGCGTGCGACGGCGTGTTCTTCGTCCAGAGCCGCGTGGCCATGACCAACATCTACGTGGTCTTCTTCCTGCTGTTGAGCTGCCTGTTCGTCTGGGAGTTCTTCAAGACCCGCAAGGAGACCATGCTCATGCTCGCGGCGACCGCCCTGGGCGGAGCGCTGGCCACCCGGTGGACGAGCCTGTACGCGTGGGGCCTCCTGGGCCTGCTGGTCGCCCTCTACGTGATCTTCTGGGAGCAGCCGCGCCGCACGCCGAAGGAGATCGGCTTCCTCGCCCTGCGAGCGGTCGGCTACTTCGTGCTCTTCCCCTTCGCGGTCTACCTGTTGAGCTACATCCCCTACATGGCTCAGGGCCACAACCTGGGCGAGGTCTTCCAGATGCAGAAGAACATGTGGGGGTACCATGCCAATCTCAACGCCAGCCACAGCTACTCCTCGCCGTGGTGGCAGTGGCCGCTCATGATCCGGCCGACCTGGTACTACTACCACGACTGGAAGAACGGGCTCATCTCGGGCATCGTCGCCATCGGCAACCCGGCCATCTGGTGGACGAGCATCCCGGCGCTCTTGGCCATGACCGTCGTTGCCTGGCGCAAGAAGCTCTGGCCGGGCGTCTTCGCGGTCGTCATGGGGCTCGGCATGTACCTCATGTGGGCCATTCAGCCGCGTCCCCTGGTCTTCATGCACTACATGTTCGAGACCATCCCCTTCGCGGTGCTGTCGGTGGCCTACTTCCTCGATCGCCTCTGGCACGACGAGGACTGGGAGCCCGTGGCTTCGACCTACGTGCTCCTGGTGGCCGGTCTGTTCGCCTTCTTCTACCCCCTCGTGTCCGGCTTGCCCATTCCCGAGGCCTTCTACCGGATGCACATCTGGTTCAGCTCCTGGATCTAGGAATGGTCTCGGCCCCTTCGGGGTACAAACTGTCGGTCCCCGTGCGCCCGGCCGCCCGGTCGGGAGGCGACGCTCCAAGGAGGTCAAACCACGATGCTAGCTGCCCTGACTCTCGCGACGATGCTGGCGCAGGCTCCTGCCGAGTCGCCCCCGCCCCTACCCGAGTCCAAGCCGCACGCGGACACCTCGAAGCTGCCGCTGGACATTCTCCAGTCCATGACCGCTCCGCCCGCCTTCGACTACGACGGCGACCAGCAGCCCGAGGTCATCGGCTTCGCCATGACGCCCTCGGGCCAGGTGTCGGTCACGGCCAAGTCCACCAAGTCGGGCAAGACGCAGGTCCTCTACACCACCAAGGGTTCGCTCAGCAAGCTGGGTGCGACCAACGTGGGCGCCAAGGCCTTCGGCGACCCGAAGACCGAGGTCACGCTCGAGGTGTGGGGCGTGAAGGGGACCCACAAGGTCGTGCCCGTCACGCTCGGCCTCAAACCCGGCTCCCTCTCGGTGGAGGCCGACGGTAAGACGCAGACGTTCGGCTGGACGGGAGCCGACTTCAAACCCAAGAAGTAAGGGAGTATCAAGGTGGGCGCGATCCGCTTCCAACTCGAGGCCAAGTGTGGCCGTGCGCGGGCCGGCGTGCTCACGACCCCTCACGGCGAGGTGCCGACCCCGGTGTTCATGCCGGTGGGGACGCTGGCGACCGTCAAGGCGCTCACGCCTCATCAGGTGGAGGACACCGGGGCGACCATCATCCTCGCCAACGCCTACCACCTCTTCCTGCGGCCGGGTCACAAGCTGGTCGAGAGCGCGGGCGGCCTGCACAAGTTCGAGAAGTGGCCGAAGAGCATGCTCACGGATTCGGGCGGCTTCCAGGTCTTCTCGCTGACCGAGCTACGCAAGCTGACCGAGGAAGGCGTCAAGTTCAAGAGCCCCATCGACGGCTCGACCCACTTCGTCTCGCCCGAGGTCTCGATGGAGATCCAGAACAGCCTGGGCGCGGACATCATGATGGCCTTCGACGAGTGCGTGCCCGGCATGAGCTCGTTCGAGACGGCGCTCGAGGGCGTGGACCGCACGACCCGCTGGGCGGAGCGCTGCCTCGCGGCGCACAAGCGTCCCGAGGACCAGGCCCTCTTCGGCATCATCCAGGGCAACATCTACCCAGAGCTGCGCACCCGCAGCGCCGAGGCGCTCGTCCCCATGGACTTCCCGGGCTACGCCATCGGGGGTTTGTCGGTGGGCGAGCCCAAGGACAAGATGTATCCCACGCTGGCGCACAGCACGGGCCTCTTGCCCGAGCACAAGCCGCGTTACCTGATGGGTGTGGGCATGCCCGAGGACCTGGTGGTGGGCGCGGCCCTGGGCGTGGACATGTTCGACTGCGTGCTGCCGACGCGCCTGGCGCGGCACGGCAGCGTCTTCCATCCCGAGGGCCGGCTGAACATCAAGAATGCGCGGTACCGCGAGGACTCGGCCATCCTGCAGGAGGGCTGCGACTGCTACACCTGCGTGACGGGCTTCGAGCGGCGGTACCTGAACCACCTGGTGCGGTCCGAGGAGCTGTTGGCGCATACGCTGCTCAGCATCCACAACATCCGCTACCTGGTGCGGCTGATGGAGTCGGTAAGGGCCTCGATCCTGGCCGGCACGTTCCCCGAAAGCCACAAGCACCACGTGCCACAGGAATTCTGGCCGCTTTTGGGGCTGGCGGCAGCGATAACTAGCTAGGGCCTACTCGCCCCAGCAGCGCAACGTTCGACGTGAGCTTGCGCTCGCCGTCACCCTCGCGAAAGCGGGGGGCCAGCGCAGCGCCGTACAGAAGTCGCCGCGGTCGGTCCCGCTGGATTCCCGCTTTCGCGGGAATGACGTAGCGCTCTCTTCAGCCAGGAATTGATTAATATTCTGCCGGAGCCCCGAAGATCGTCTCTTGCGCCTTGCCGATCCAGGGCGCGAGCTTGGTCTGCCACTTCGGCAGCTCCCTGACCTCGGTGCTGTGGTGCTGCCAGTCGTCGTCGAACACCGCCTTGAAGCGCTTCGTCGCCTCCGGATCGTCCATGGCCATCATGAGCTCGCGGTTGTTCTGCGCCGCCTGACGCGTGAAGTTCGCCGAGCCCAAGAGCGTCACCCGGTCGTCGATGAGCGCCAGCTTCCCGTGCAGGTACGTCAGGTCCCCGTGCGGCTCGTAGAGGTGCACCGGCACGCCCGCCTCACGCAGCTTGGCGATCGCCGGCAGGTTCGGCAACGTCTCCACCGGTAGCCCCCGCGCGTACTTCCCGCCGGGCACCAGGTCCATGAACTTCTTGACGGCGCTCTGATCCAGCAACACCTGGACCGTCACGCCCCGCCGATGGGCGTCCACGAGCGCCTGGATATAGTCCGGGTGATCCAGGAAGAGCGCCTCGACGGCCACCGACTTCTTGGCCTGCTTGATCTCGGAGATCACGAGCTGGGCGAGGTTGTGCCGGGACGCGCTGTTCTCCGCGATGAGCATGCGGCCCTCGGTGGTCGGGGCCTGCGCCGCGGTCTTGGGCCGCTCGGCGACGCGACCGCCCGACAGCGACCAGTCCTCGTCGAAGGCGTCGGCCAACTGGCCCGCGCCCTGGCCCTCTATGCGGACCATGAAGTCATGGGCCTCGACGCCCGCATCCGAAAGGTTCATACCGCCCACGATGGCCACCCGGCCGTCCGCCACCAGCATCTTGGCGTGGTCGATGGCGTTGCCCTGCTGCCAGCGGGGCTCGCCCTCGTTCAGCTTCTTGACCGGGTAGGTCCGCACGTCGACGCCGTTGGCCTTGAGGTAGGCGATCGCCTTGCCGTCGTCATCCTCGCCGACCATGGACAGCTTGGGATCCAGGAGCACCTGCACGGCCACGCCGGCCTTCTGACGCTCCACCAGCGCCGCGGCGATCTCCTGGGAGACCTTGCCGCCGAAGAGGTAGCTCTGTAGCTGGAGCGTGTGCTGGGCGCCCTTGATGGTGTCCATGACCGAGCGGATCACCTGCTCGCGGTCCACCAGGGGCTCGAAGCGGTTGCCGGCGCTCGCGCGCCACGGAACGGATCCCTCGGAGATCTGGACCTTGTCGCCCGCCATGCGTCCGGCTGGGGCCGTCGCGGCGCCCGACAGGACGCGCGATGCACCCGCCTGGGGGCGCTGCGCGGAGAGAATCGAGCCAATCGTGGTCATACCTGTGCCTCCTCGTACTGGGAGGACTTATCGGGCTTTCGCACGGCTGGTCGGTTAGGCCCAGGATAAAGTTTGGCAATCAGATGTTAATTAAGGGGCCAGGCCGGCCGGCGGCCGGTCTGGCAGCGTGAACCAGAACGTCGAGCCCTTGCCGAGCGTGCTCTCGACCCCGATCTCGCCGCCGTGCGCCTCGACGATGGCCTTGCAGATGGAAAGGCCCAGGCCCGTCCCGCACCCCTTCTTGCGACCGCTCTCGAGCTGGGTGAATCGCTGGAAGAGGATCGGCAGATCCTCCGGCGGGATCCCGATGCCCGAGTCCCGCACCGAGCAGCGGACACCGCCCGGCTCCCGGTCCACGTGGACCTGGATGATGCCCTTGGCGGGCGTGAACTTGATGGCATTCTGGAGCAGGTTGGTGAGCACCTGGCCGATCCGCTGACCGTCCATCCGGAGTCGCACGGGCTCCATCGGCAGCTGGACCTCCAGGCGCAGGCGCGACTCGCATGCCTGCGGGTAGAGGGCATCGACGTCCTCGCGCACTTGCTCGGCCAGATCGCCCTCGGCGAGCGAGAGGCGGAACGTCCCGGCCTCGAGACGGGCCAAATCCAAGAGGTCGTCCACGAGGTACTCGAGGCGGTGGACACCACGGTCGAGCTGCCGCACGAACTCCATCTGCTGCGGGTTCAAGGGTCCCGCGATCTCGTCCGCCAGGAACTCCGCATAGCCCTTGATGGACCCCAAGGGGGTCCGCAGCTCGTGAGACACCGCGCTCAGGAACGAATCCTTCAGGCGGTCGAGCTCCTGGCGACGCTCGAACTGCTGCTGCAAGGCCTCCTCGAGGCGCTTGCGTTCCGTGATGTCACGCCCCTCGGGAATGAGCCACTCGACGCGGCCCTGCTCGTCGAAGACGGGCTTGAGCGTGAAATCCACCCAGAGCAACCCGCCGGCCGGATCCGGGTGCAAGGCCTCGAAGCGCATGAACCGCCCGCCCGCAGCCTCCCGGATGGCCTCCCGCAGACGCTCCTGCAGCTCGGGCGAGTGGCTCCACCAGGGGGCCTCCCAGAACGGCCGGTTGATGACCTGTTCGGACGTGACGCCGGCGGCTCGCACGGCGGTTTCGTTGACCTCGAGCAGGATACCTTGCGGGTCCAAGAGACCGATGTAGTTGAACGTCTGATCGAAGATCGCCCGTACGAGCCGATTGGCGTCCCGCAAAGCCGACGTCATGTCCGCGTACTGCGCGATGACGGCCGCCGGTCGGCCCGCCTCGTCCCGGTGCAAGACCCATTGGGCCCGCACGACGAGCGGACGGCGCTCGGCGTCTACTTGACTCAGGTCCCCGTGCCAGACACCGACCGTCATGAGTTCGGCCCGAGCGTGGTCGGGCCAGACCGCACCGAGCAACGCTTCTTCCTGGGCCCCCAGGGCTTCGGACGCCTCGAAGCCGAACAGCCTCTCGGCCGCCTTGCTCCAGAGCAGGATCCGGCCGGAGAGGTCGCGGACCACGAGGGCCTCGCGCACCGCGGACTCGAGGCCGAGCGCTGCTTGGCCACGGTAAAGCTCCTCGGCCGCGGCCTCGAGGCGGGTCAAGGAGTCGATCATGGTGGCAAGCGCCGGCGTCATAGGCAGCTCCGGGGGCTCTAAGCAAGAAGGCGTTAGGATCCTTCATCCTAGGTTCATATCGCTGGCACGTCATCCGTAGGAACTGCTCACCCTTGTGTGGTAAGATTCGGGCATTGGGGCGCAAACAGCCCCACGGTGCGCCTCGGAGGGGCCATGCGGGTCGAATCGGTCTTGGAACGGGTGGGAAATCAAGCCCTTGGTTCGCTCGAGCGACTGGGGGGCTTCGTCGTGCTGTTCGGCTCCTTCCTCAAGCTCGCCCTCTCGGGCCGGATCCACTGGCGCAATACCTTCCAGCAGATGGCCTTCATCGGGGTGGAGAGCCTGCCCATCGCCCTCATCACGGCCGTGTCCGTGGGCATGGTCTTCACGCTCCAAATCTCCAACGAGTTCATCCGCTACGGGGCCACCTCCGTCATCGGCGGCGTCTCGACCATCGCCCTGGTGCGCGAGCTGGTGCCCACCCTCACGGGCGTCGTCATCGCCGGACGGGTGGGGGCCGCCATCGCGGCCGAGCTCGGCACCATGAAGGTCACCGAGCAGATCGACGCCCTCACGTCGCTGGCGACCGATCCCATCTACTACCTGGTCGTGCCCCGGGTGCTCGCCTGCACCCTGATGCTGCCCGTCCTGGCCTTCCTCGCGGACGTCGTCGGCGTGTCGGGAGGCTACGCGGTGGCCGTGGGCGTCAAGGGCATCACGCCCCAGCTCTTCACCAACAGCCTGCAGGACCTGGTGGTCGCGGGCGACGTCCTGCGCGGCCTCTTCAAGGCGGGCATCTTCGGCGTGGTGGTCGGCCTCATCGGCTGCCAGCAGGGCCTCACCACCACCTCCGGCGCGCGCGGCGTCGGCAAGGCCACCACCGACTCGGTGGTCTTCAGCCTGATCACCATCTTCGTCCTCAACTACTTCCTCTCGGCCCTCCTCTTCCCCGGAGCCTCGGCCCGATGAGCGAGGCGCTGCACCTCACCCTCGACGGCCTCGAGAAGAGCTTCGGCCCCAAGCCGGTGCTCCGCGGCGTCACCTGCGAGTTCGAGGCGGGCCGCTCCACGGTCGTCATCGGCCCCTCGGGCTGCGGCAAGAGCACCATCCTGCGCATGATCATGGGCCTCATGAAGCCGGACACGGGGGCCATCTTCTGCAATGGCGAGGACCTGACCCGGCTGTCGCCGGAGGACTGGGTCACGTTCCGGCACCAGGTCGGCATGGTCTTCCAGTCGGCGGCCCTCTTCGACAGCATGACCGTCGGCGAGAACGTGGGCTTCGCCCTGCGCGAGCACACGGTCTTGACCGACGAGGAGATCCGGGCGACCGTCGAGGAGAAGCTCGCGGTGGTGGGCCTCACGGGCACGAGCCACCTGTTTCCATCGGAGCTCTCGGGCGGCATGCAGAAGCGCGTCTCCATCGCCCGCGCCATCGCCCGCAACCCGGCCCTCATCCTCTACGACGAGCCCACGACGGGCCTCGATCCCATCACCTCGACCATCATCGAGGACCTGATCGTCCGCATCGCCCAGCAGACCCGCGCCACCTCCATCGTCGTCACCCACCAGCTCTCCACGATCTTCCGCACCGGCGAGCGGATCGTGATGCTGCACCAGGGCAAGGTGGTGGGTGCGGGAACACCCGCTGAGATGCAGAACAGCACCGAGCCCATCATTTCGTCCTTTTTGCGTGGCGACCCGGGACCGGGCGCGATACAATGACCCGGACAGGAGGGACGCCTTGAAGCTATCCGCCGCCGCAAAAGTCGGAATGGTCACGGTCGTGGCCCTGCTGCTGATGGTCGTGAGCCTCAGCTGGCTCACGCAGGTCTCCTTCCGTCCCCAGGGCTACAAGCTGCGCGCCGTCTTCGCGGACGTCAACGGCCTGATGCCGGGCGCCAACGTGCTGCTCATGGGCGTCAAGGTGGGACGCGTCACGGCCCTTTACCCCCAGGACCGCACGGTGGTGGTCGATTTCGAGATCTCCGACCGCCAGACCCGCATCCTCGAAGGCTCCCAGTTCAAGATCCTCAACAAGGGCATCATCGGCGAGAAGAACCTCGAGATCTTCCCGCCCGAGGACTCGAGCAAGGAGGCCAAGTTCCTCGCCGCCGACGCCACGGTCTACGGCATCAGCCTGCCGCGCCTCGAGAACGCCATCGAGCAGGCCAACAAGGCCGTCGTCGCCTTCCGCGAGCTTGCAGAGTCCCCGGAGACCAAGCTCGCCCTCCAGGACGGCATCAAGAACTTCGAGAGCGCCTTTGCCGACCTGCAGGAGCTCATCAAGCACACCGACGAGGTGGCCGTGGCCGCCCAGGGCTTCGTCTCCAACGCCGACACGCTGGCGGGCTCGCTCTCGCCCGATGATCTTCGGACCATCGTCAGTGACCTGCGCTACCTCTCGGGCGGCCTGCGCAAGAGCTACCAGGCCCTCGCGGGCCAGGGCGACCAGCTCTCCGAGGCCCAGGAAACGCTCACCAACCTCAAGAACCTCACGGCCCGCCTGGAGGGCATCGCCGCCCAGGTCGAGCTGGTGTCCAAGGACCCCCAGGTCACGGCCGACGTGAAGGACCTGGTGGCCAACTCGCGCCGGGTCGTCACCCAGGTGGGGAACCTGACGCTCAACCCGCCCAAGCTCTCGCCGCGCTTCGACCTGATGGGCGTCCAGCAGAACAGCGCCACGTTCAACGGCTCCTACGGCTACGGCAGCTTCAACATGGCCCTCCGCCTTCCGGCCGACGCCTTCCAGGTCGGCGTCGAGGGCATCGGCGACGACAACGTCTGGAACGTCACCTGGGGCAAGCCCAACTTCCTGTCGGATGGCCTCGGCTTCCACCTGGGCATGGTGCGCAGCAAGATCGGCATCGGCGTCGACTGGCTGCCGAACAGCGCCCTGGAGGTCAAGGGCGAGGTCTATGACCCTGCTGCCCTTTCGGTGCGCCTCGCTGCCTCCTACTATCCCGACTGGTGGAACCAGAAGTACGGCATCACCGCCGCATGGATCCGCACCATGAGCACCAACGACACCCAGTACTTCATCGGCGGACAGTGGCGACCACTGGATTAAACCCCCGTCCGCCGGGGTTTAATTGACAGGAGTCTGCCCCGCTGCACGGAGCCCATCATGTCCAACGCCATCGCCAATCGCTACGAGATCCTCGCCTCCCTCGGGGAGGGGGGGATGGGCAAGGTGCTGTCGGTCCGCGACACCGTCACCGACCGCGACGTCGCCCTCAAGCTCGTCCACGGCACCGGAGCCGCCGCCCTCCAGCAACTCAAGCACGAATTCTGGACCATGACCCGCCTGCGCCACCCGCACACGGTGGAGGTCTACGACTACGGCGCCCTGGAGGACGGCACGCCCTACTTCACCATGGAGATCGTGGCGGGCCAGGGGCTGGACGAGGCCCTGCCCATGTCGGCCTCGGCCGTGCGCGAGGTGCTCGCGGGGCTGTGCCGGGCGCTCTCCTTCATCCACGCGCAGGGCTACGTGCACGGGGACCTGAAGCCCGAGAACGTGCGCCTCACGACGGGCGGCCAGGTCAAGCTCATGGACTTCGGGCTCATGGAGCGGGCGGGCCGCGCGGGCGGCCCCATCCGCGGAACCCTCCTGTACCTGGCGCCCGAGGTGGCGCGCGGCGGCCGCGTCGACCAGCGCGCGGACCTCTACGCGCTCGGAGCCGTCGCCTTTCACCTCTTGACGGGCTTCCCGCCCTACCAGGCCGCGAGCACCATCGACCTCATCAAGAGCCACCTGGACGCCCCCGTCCCCACGCTGACGGACAAGGCCGCGGGCATCGATCCGGCCCTCGAGGCGCTCGTCATGCGCCTGATGGCCAAGGATCCCCTCAAGCGCTACCAGTCGGCCGGCGAGGTCCTGGAGGCCCTCGGCTACGACGCCGAAGAGGTCGGCACGACCCTCCTGGAGCCGTCCTTCATCGGCCGCGCGGAGGCCCTCGGTCGCTTCGAGGGCATGCTGGGCGCCGAAGGCGGCCTGGTGCTCGTCGAGGGCGGGGCCGGCAGCGGCAAGACGCGCCTCGGTCAGGAGTTCCACCTGGTGGCCCAGCTCGCCGAGCAGGCGACGGCCGCCGTGCGCGCCCCCGAGCAGGCCGCTCCCTACGCGCCCATCGTGGAGGCCCTCCGCGCCCTCCTGCCGCTCGCCCGCACGCTCTGCCCGGCGCTGCTCGACACCCATGCCCCGGTCCTCTCGCGCCTCCTGCCCGAGCTCGGCACCGGAGAGGCCCCCGAGGCCCTGGAGCCCCAGCAGGAGAAGATGCGCCTGCAGGGGGCGGTGAGCGACGTCCTGGGGGCGATCGCCCGCTCCAAGGGCCTGGTGCTGCTCATCGACGACGCCCAGTGGCTCGACGAGCCCTCGCGCGAGCTCTGCGACCACCTCTTGCGCAACAGCCAGCAGGCGCCGCTCTTCCTGGTGCTCGTGGGCGGCTCGCCCGCCACTGAGCCCGTCCAGCGCTTTTCGGCCGAGAACCTCTCGGCCGAGGAGGCCACCCGGATGATCGCCTCCATGCTCGGCACCGAGAAGCTCGCGCCCGAGTTCCTCGAGCCCGTGCTCGAGGTGAGCGCCGGCAACCCGCGCTACCTCAACGACCTGCTGCACTACCTGGTCGAGTCGGGCATGCTCGTCAAGCAGAACGGCGCCTGGCAGACCGAGGGCGGCTTCAACCTCGCGGCCCTGCCCAGCGATCTGCACGGCCTCATGGGCCAGAAGATCGACGCGCTCGGCCCCGAGGCGATCGCCGTCGCGCGCGCCGTGTCCGTGGCTGGTGGCGGCACGCGCCTCGCCCTCTTGAGCGCGCTGCCGGACCTGCCCCAGGACGAGTCCCTCTTCCAGGCCATCGGCGAACTGGAAGCCGAGGGCGTGCTGGAGCTCGGTCCCACCGGCTACGAGTTCTCGCACCACCAGATCGCCAGCCTCGTCTACGGCTCCCTGGGCGAGTCCGAGCGCAAGGCGCTCCATGGTCACGTGGCCGAGGCCCTCTTGCCCGAGCTCGCGGAAAAGCCCGCCGACGTGGCGCTGTTGAACGCGGTCGCCACCCACCTGCTCGAAGGCGAGGAGCCCCAGCGGGCGGTTCCCTTCGCGCTGCGGGCCGGCGAGCGCAACCTGGACCTCTTCGCCAACGCCCAGGCCCGCAAGTACTTCGAGGCGGGCCTCCGGCATCAGGACGACACCGATCCGGGCCTCAAGCTCCGCTACCTGGTGGGCCTGGGGGATGTCGCCCGCCGCCAGGGCGACCAGAAGGAGGCCTCGGCGGCCCTCGACGAGGCCCTGGTCCTTGCCGAGCGTTTGGGCGACAAGGTACTCGTCTCGCGCATCCTCTCGAGCCAGGGCAAGATCCACCAGACCGCAGGCCAGTACGACCAGGCCAAGGAGGCGCTCCGGCGCGCCGCCGAGGTCGCCGAGGAGGCGGGTGCCACGCGGGATCTCGGGCGGGCGCTCACGACGCTCGGCCGGATCACCTACTTCGGCGGCGACGTGCCCGCCACCATCGAGGTCTTCTCGCGGGCGCTCGCGGTGGCGCGCGAGGCCAACGTCCCGGTGTACCTGGCCGAGAGCCTGGCCTTTCTGGGCTACCTGTTCGCCTCGGATCCCGAGCGCCAGGAAGAGGGGCTCGCCTACCTGCAGGAGAGCCTCGTCATCAAGCAGGGCCTGGGCGACAAGATCGGCCTCAACGACACGACCATGCTGCTCGGCAACGCCTACCTCGCCCTCGGCCGCTACTCCGAGGCCAACGAGTGCTTCCTGCAGTGCCAGCAGATCAATGCCGAGATCGGGCAGACCGACGAGCTCATCTTCGGCCACCTGAACCTCGCCATCGTGGCCTTCGAGATGGGCGACGTGCAGGAGGCCCTGCGGCTCGCGGAGCTCGCGGCAGAGGGGGCGATCGCCACCAACAGCCGCTATGCCGAGGGCATGGCCGTCACGCTCTCGGGCATCGCTCGCCTTTACCTGGGTCAGCTGGGCACGGGCATGGCCGAGGTGGATCGCGGCCTAGCGCTCGCCCGCGAGATGAACAACCGCTACCTGGAAGTCACCATCGCCGTCTACCGCTCGGATGCCTTGCTGCAGCTCGGCCGGCTCGCCGAGGCCGCCGAGTACGCCAAGGCGGCCCTCGCCATGACCGAGGAGACAGGCGTGCGCGAGATCATCCCGCAGCAGCAGGTGATGCTCGGCCTCGCCCAGCTCCTCACGGGCGAGCGCGAGGCTGCGCGCCTCACCTTGACCACCGCGCGCAAGGCGGCGGACGCCTCCAACGCCAGGGGCATCAGCGCCAAGGCCATGTGGGCGCTGGCCCTGGTCGCGAGCCACTCCAAGGACTACGCCACGGCTCAGCAGCTCGCCCATGACGCCCTGCAGGACGCCGACGAGATCGGCGCGCGCTACCTCTCGGCCCAGGCGCATGCGCTGCTCGGCGAGCTGAAGCTCGTCCAGGATCACCGGTCGCTTGCCGTCGAGCACCTGAGAAAGGCCCTGAACCTTGCCGAGGGCATCGGTAGCCCGCTCCTGCACGGCCGCATCCTGCGCCTGTTGGCAGAGGCCGATCCCCTGCGCGGCGACTCGCTGCAGAAGATCGCGAACAACGAGGCGGATCGCCTCTTCGCCGGCCTCGCGGAGGGCGATCGCCCGGCCTTCGAGTCGGGCTGGTTCGCTCCGTGGGTGCCCCGCGCCCAGGGCATCGCAAGCTCCGGGTTGTCCGTCGAGGCGCGGCTCGGCAAGGTCGGCGGCGAGCTCGCCGACATCCTCGCCCAGCTGCGCGGCGAATCCGCCCAGCGCCAGGGGTCTCAGAAGTCGCAGGAACGCCTCGAGCAGCTCATCGACTTCGCCCTCAAGATCAACCAGGTGCACGACCTCCAGCTGGTGCTGGAGATGGCCATGGACCTCATCATCGGCATCGCCGAGGCCGAGCGCGGCTTCCTCCTGCTCTACAAGGAGGGTGAGATCCAGGTCAGCCAGCTGCGCAACATCCGCGGCGAGGAGGAGGCCGACTGGCTCATCAGCCGCTCGGTGGCCGAGGAGGTGCTCCGCACCGAGCAGCCCATCTGCCTGCAGGACGCCCTTTCGGACGATCGCTTCTCGCACTCGCAGTCGGTGCAGGAGCTCAACGTCCGCACCGTCTTGTGCGTGCCCCTCAAGATCCGCAACGTGGTGGTGGGCTCGCTCTACGTCGATCGCCAGTCCATCGGCAACGGCTTCTCGGAGGGCGACCTGGACGTGGTCATGAGCCTTGCGGCCCTGACGGCCACGGCCATCGAGAACGCCAACCTGCATCACGAGTGGGACGACAAGAGCCGCAAGCTCGAGATGCTCAACAGCCTCTCGCGCACCATCTCGACCACGCTCGTGATGGAGGAGGTGCTGGATCTCGTCGTGCAGCTCACCCTGGAGGTCACGACCGCCGAGCGTGGCTTCCTGCTGCTCTGGGAGCAGGACCGCCTCAGCTGCCGGGCGGCCTTCAAGAGGGGCGGCGAGCGGCTCGATCCCGAGGCCCAGGCCATCAGCCAGTCCATCTGCCAGCGGGTGCTCGACTCGGGCGAGAGCCTGTGCGTCGAGGACGCGAGCGCCGACGAGCACCTGCAGGTTCAGGCGAGCATCATGGCCCTCAACCTGCGCACGGTCATGTGCGTGCCCCTCATCGCCAAGCAGACGGTGCTCGGCCTCTTGTACGTCGACAGCCAGGCCATCGTGAACCACTTCACCGAGCGGGACCTGGAGCTGCTGGAGGCGATCGCGAACCACGCCTCGGTGGCCATCGAGAACGCGCACCTCTACACGCAGCTGGCCCGGCGTGCCAACGAGCTCGAGAACCTGGTCATGCTCTACGAAGAGGCGAACCTCCGGGCCTCGACCGACGCGCTCACGGGCCTGCACAACCGGCGCTTCTTCCAGGACCAGCTGAACCGCGACTTCGCGCAGGCCCGCCGGCACCGCCGCCACCTGAGCGTCATCATGCTGGACATCGACCACTTCAAGAGCTTCAACGACACCTTCGGCCATGCCCTGGGGGATCAGGTGCTGCAGTCGGTCTCGGTGGTGCTCGGCCAGGCGGTCCGCCTGGCGGACGTGGTCGCGCGCTACGGGGGCGAGGAGTTCATCGTCTCGCTGCCGGACACGGACTTCGAGGGCGCCCTCATCGTGGCCGATCGCATCCGCCGCTCGGTGTCGGAGATCGAGCTCATGGACTCGGACGACAACGCCCTCCGGCAGATCACGGTCTCGCTGGGCGTGAGCAGCCTGCGGCTCGAGGACGAGCGCATCGCGGAGCTCATCGAGCGGGCCGATCGCGGCCTGTACATGGCCAAGGTCAAGGGACGCAACCAGGTGCAATGGGTGGAGGATTGATGGACATCGACGGCAAGTTCGGAGCCTACCTGGTCGCCATAGGAAGCGTTCCCGAGCCCCTGCTCCAGAAGGCACGCACCTTCCAGACGCAGATGCCCTTCATGCGCATCGGCGAGATCCTGGTGAGCATGCAGGCCATCGGCTTCACGGACCTGCTCGAGAGCCTGCGCGCCTACCGCGCGCAGTGCAAGCTCGGTCAATTGCTCATCATGGAAGGCATCATCACCAAGCCCCAGCTCGAGAATGCCCTGCGGCGCCAGACCGACGCAGGCGGCCTCATGGGCGAGATCCTCGTCGACTTGGGCTACTGCACGGCCGCGCAGGTGCAAGAGGCGCTGGCCATCCAGAAGAAGCAGGCCACCGTCTAGGCCAACCCGCCGCACTCCACCCCTTCGAGGAAGCTCCACGCACCTATCATTTACAAAACTTCAAGTAGTTTGATTAAATAATCCTTGCCCACTCGCCATGTACCAGAGGGCAGGACCATGACTCGACGCAGCTTCTTCCTACTCCAGACCTTGCTCCTGGTCGGATGCTCAGCCTCGGTCCCACCGGAGGCCATGGTCGTCCCCGCAGGCATCCGCCTGAACGCTCAGCCTGCCAGCGATCACGACGAGCTCCCGGCAACCCTTTCGGTCGACCTCCAGCTCCCGGCGCGCTCGACCCAGGCGCTACCCGGCACCTGGGACACGGCCACCCTGCGGCTCGAGCATGCAAGCGTCCTGACCGATCCCCGACAGAAGACCCTGATCAAGGGAGCGCAGATCGTGGCGAGCGGCAGCACCTACGTGGCGACCGCAGCCTTGGGCGGGGGCCTGCGCCCGCAAAGCGGCTACACGTTGACCGTGGACCTCTGGAACGGCGGGGCCTTCAGCTCGCTCGTCGGTGAAAAGCAAGTGACCGTCAACCTCGTAGCGGGGCCGAACGCCGTCACCGTTCCGATGATCGTGTATCCGGCCTTTGCGTTCACGAGCTTCAGCCCGGCGACCGGTAGCCCCGGCACCTCCGTGACCCTCAATGGGCAGGGCTTCAGCGTCTTGCCGAGCATCACCCAGGCCACGTTCGGCACCGCCGGCGCCATGCAGGCCATCACCCCGAGCACGCTCACGAGCACCACGCTCTCGACCACCGTCCCGAGCGATATGTCGCCCGGCGGCAAAACCTGGCAGGTCCAGGTCGGGACGTCCGTCGCCTTCCGGACCGGCTTCACGGTCGTCGGCATGGTGGGCAATCGTTACGCCTCCACCAGCGGCGGTGGCCAGCAGCAGGATCCCGCGGTCGCCTACGGCAACAACCAGTACCTCTCCGCCTGGACGGACAGCCGAGCAACGTCGGGCGCGGGCATCTACGGCGTTCGCATGAGCACGACGGGGAGCGTGACGGGCTCCGAGATCGTCATCGCCAACCTGGCCGCTCAGAGCTCCAAGCCGGCCATCGCCTACGACAGCACCAACAACCGCTACCTGGTGGCCTTCGAGAGCAACAACGCCATCCTGGGGCAGATCGTCAAGTCGGACGGCACCTTGCTCGGCGGGACGATCACCCTCGGCTCGACGACCGGCACGCGCGGCAATGCCAAGGTGGCTTACGACCCGACCAACCTGCAGTACCTCGTGGTCTGGGAGGACTCGCGCGCGGGCACCAATGTCATCTATGGCCAGCGCCTGGCAAGCGACGGGAGCCTGATCGGAGGAAACGTCTCACTCGTGAGCGTGGCGTCGGTCGCGCAGTCCCGGGCCACGGTCGCCTACTCGGCGATCGCCAACAAGTTCCTCGTGGCCAGCACGAGCCAATCGAGCCCCATGCAAGTCGCGGGTCGGCTCATCAATCCCGACGGTACGGCGGGAGGGTCGGTCCTCACCATCGGGAGCGGCGCCAATAACCAGACGGATCCCGCGGTAGCGGTCGACGCCGTGTCGGGGGACTTCTTCGTCGTGTGGGACGGGGCCGTCACAGGCTTTCGCGACCACATCATGGGCCAACGCGTCTCCAAGGCAGGCAGCCTGGTGGGCGGCGCCGTGACGATCAACTCGGTCAACAGCCTCAAGGAGGCGCCACACGTGGCCTACGAACCCGCACGGGGCACCTTCCTCGTCACGTGGGGCGACAACCGGAGCACCGACACGGACCTCTACGCGGTGCACGTGGGGCTGGACGGGGCGCAGTGGGGGTCCGAGTTCCCCGTCGCCTCGCAAACGAATATCCAGACCAAGGGCGAGGTCGCCGTCGATCCGACGTCTCGACGCGGGCTGGTCCTCTACGAGGAGACGGTCGGCGCCACCAAGAAGGTCTACGGGCACCTCACGTACCACTAGACCTACCAGAGCCGGGAGTTGAGGACCTTCCAGAGCTCCTGGGTCGCGGCCTTGAGGCGCCGCGAGACCTGCATCTGCGAGATGCCGAGCTGCTGCGCGATCTCCGTCTGCGTGAGGTCCTGGTAGAAGGCGAACTCGAGCACCTCGCGCGAGACGTGCTTGAGCTTGCCCATGGCCTGGCCCAGCATGATGCGGTCCTCGGCGGCCAGCTGGAAGGATCGGTACTTGTTGTCCACCAGGTGGTAGCGGACCCGAGGCGACTCGTCGTCCTCGCCCTCGTCGTCCAGGGAGACCACGTGCGCCTGGTCGAGCGCCAGCACCTCCTCGACCTTCTTGGCGGGCAGCCCGGTCTCGGTGGCGAGCTCGTCCAGCGTAGGCGCCCGCTCCACCGTCTGAGAGAGCTTGCTGGTGGCGGCGCGCACCGTCGAGCGCAGCTCGACGAGCTCGCGGGGCGGCCGGACCAGGTGGATGCTGTCGCGCAGGTAGTGCTTGATTTCGCCCGCGACGAGCGTGCCCGCGTACGCCTCGAAGTTCTTGCCGAGCGACGGATCGAAGCGCTCGATGGCGTTCAGGAGGCCGATGGAGCCCACCTGGATCAGGTCGTCCACGCTGTCCGCCGAACGGGCTCCGTAGGTGCGCGCGATCTGCTTCACCAGCTTCAGGTGGCGGCGCACGATCTCGTCGCGCACGCGCGGCTCGCGCTCCGACTGGAAGCGCGCAATCAGTTCGTTGCTATCGAGCAGCGTGGTCCCATTCATGCCGTCGATCTCCTTGCGGACGCGATCCCATAGTGGACCTTCCCGCAAGCAAGCATTGATAAACGGTCGGATGATCATTTGACCCAACAACGGGTCGAATTTGATGGAGGGTTAACAGGCTTAACGAAGGACGGGCAAAAAAACGGGCGATCGCGTCGACGCGATCGCCCGAGGAGTTTCTTAGTGCTCGGAAGGGTTCTGAGCGATCTTGACGGCCGAGAAGCCGACCCAACCGCAGACCCCGAAGAACACCGTGAGCATGAACCAGAAATACGTCCAGTTACCGTCCATGAATGGGCATCTCTCCTAGCTAGGGGTGACTGTCTAAAGAATATCAGCCATCGGGCCCGCCGTCACCCCGTTCATTAGCGTTTTCTTACTTGACGTTGTTGATGATGCTGAAGATGGGCAGGTACATGCCCACGACGATCGAGCCGACCAGCAGACCGATGCCGACCATCATCAGGGGCTCCAGGAGGGACGTGAGGCTCTTGACCGCGGCCTCCACCTCTTCGTCGTAGAAGTCCGCGACCTTCTCCAGCATGGAGTCGATGGCGCCCGTCTCCTCGCCGATGGAGATCATCTGCGTGACCATGGGCGGGAAGATGGCCGCCTTCTCCAGGGGCCGCGTGATGCCCTCGCCCTCGCGGACCGCCTGGCGGACGTCTTCCACCGCGCCCGAGACCTGGGTGTTGCCCGCCGAGTCGCGGACGATCTCGAGCGCGCTCAGGAGGGGGACGCCCGAGCGCAAGAGGGTGCCCAGCGTGCGCGTGAAGCGCGCCACGGAGACCTTCTGGACCAGGGGGCCCAAGACCGGCAGGTTCAGGATGTGCTTGTCCAGGAAGTGCTTGCCGTGGTCGGTCTTGGCCCAGCGGCGGAAGAGCATGGTGAAGCCCACGATGCCGAAGAACATGCCGACACCGATGGGGCCGCGGACCATGTTCGACATGTCGATGAGGAACTGCGTGTACTCGGGCAGCTTGGCGTTCATCTGGGCGAACATGTTCGCGAAGACGGGCAGGATGAACACCAGCATCGCCACGAAGATGCCGACCGCCATCACCGAGACGACGATGGGGTAGGTCATGGCCGACTTGACCTGGCCCTGCAGCTTGTTGGAGGCCTCCTGGAAGGCCGCCACGCGCAACAGGACCTCGTCCAGGACGCCGCCCGCCTCGCCCGCGCGGACCATACCGACGAACAGCTTGTCGAAGACCGTCGAGTGCTTGGACATGGAGTCCGAGAGCGAGTTGCCGGACTCGACGCGGGTCTTGAGGTCGAGGATGACCTTGCGCAGCTTGGGGTTCTTCGTCTGCTCCGAGAGGATGTGGAGGGCGCGCACCATGGCCACGCCCGCGTTGATCATGGTCGCGAACTGCCGGCTGAAGATGGTCAGGTCCGAGAGCTTGACCTTGCCGGCGTTGGCCATGTAGTCGTTGAGCTGGTCCAGGAACTTGAGGTTCTGGCCGACGTTCATGGACGTCAGGGCGTTGTCGCGCTTCTCGGTGACGGGCGTGACGACCATGTAGCCCATCTCACGCAGGCGATTGCGCACCTCGACCGCGTTCTCGCCGGTCATGGTCTTCATGAACGCCTCGCCGCGGTGATCGCGAACCTTGCACTGATAGGTCGGCATGGACCGGACTCCCTGGATGTACCGTGTTGCACTACCAGGCCCCGCAGAACGGGACCTTCCACATACCTTTTACCCCCGACCGCCCCAAACCTAAGCCCCCCGCCGGTAGCCGGCGGGGGGCTCGAACGAGAGAAGGGGACGCTTAGCGAGCCATCGCCTGGGCCATCGATCCCGAGGGGGCCGCACCGATCATGCGGATCAGGTCCTCGGGGCGCGAGGTCTTGGCGATCGCGTCCTCGTACGAGATGAGGCGGTTGAAGTAGAGGTCCTTCAGGCAGCTCTCGAGGGTCTGCATGCCGAACTTCTGGCCGGTCTGGATGGCCGAGTAGATCTGGGCCGTCTTGCCCTCGCGGATCAGGTTCGCGATGGCCGGGGTGTTGACCAGGATCTCGAGGGCCATCACGCGGCCCTTGCCCTTGCCGTCGGCCGTGACCTTGGGGACCAGGGTCTGCGAGAGGACGGCGACCAGGGAGTTCGAGATCTGGACGCGGATCTGCTGCTGCTGGTGCGGCGGGAAGACGTCGACGACGCGGTCCACCGTCTGCATGGCGCTCGAGGTGTGAAGCGTGCCGAAGACCAAGTGACCGGTCTCGGCGGCGGTCATGGCGAGGCGGATCGTTTCCAGGTCGCGCAACTCACCCACCAGGATGACGTCGGGGTCTTCGCGCAGGGCCGCCTTGAGGGCGTTGTCGAAGCTCTTGGTGTCCGCCCCGAGCTCGCGCTGGTTGACCAGGCTCATCTTGGGGATGTGGACGTACTCGACGGGGTCCTCGATGGTGAGGATGTGCTCGGCGCGGGTGGCGTTGATGTTGTCGATCATCGCCGCCAGGGTGGTCGACTTGCCCGAACCGGTGGGGCCGGTGACGAGGATGAGGCCGCGGGGCTTGTGCGTCAGCTCGCGAACCAGCGGAGGTAGGCCCAGGTCCTCGAAGCGGGGAATCTTGGTCGAGATGGTACGCAAGACGGCCGCGTAGGCGCCCTTGGACTTGAACGCGTTGACGCGGAAGCGGCCCAGGCCGACCACGCCGTACGAGCAGTCGAGCTCCATGGTCTGTTCCAGGTTCTTGCGCTGGTCGTTGGAGAGGATCGAGAAGATGAGGCGTTGGGTGTCCTCGGGCGTCAGCGGATCGTAGTCCGTGCGCACCAGCTTGCCGTTGATGCGGATGATGGGCGGGACGCCCGCCGAGATGTGCAGGTCCGACCCGTCGCGGTCGAACACGAGCTGCAGCAGCTCCTCCATGTACATATTGGCAGGCTCCTTTCCGAGACTAACCCTCTCGATATTCCCTTACGCCCTCACTTTGGGCGGCCTTCCCCCCCTCTAGAGGGGGGGCCAGGGGGGGTCCTCCGCTATACCGCGAGCAACGTCCCGCACGCCGGGCAACCCTTCCATCCATCTTCTACCCGCTGATGGCACTTGGGGCAAACCTTCTTGAGGTCGATCTGGCAGAAGGGACACTTCATGAACTCGTCGCCGATGGGGTTCCGGCAGCCGGGGCAAAGCTTTTCCTCGCCCTCACCCGAGAACGTCACGCGGATGACCTCGTCCAGGGACGTGTGGCCGTCGCGCACCAGCTTGAGCGAGTAGTCCTTGAGGGTGGTCATGCCGGACTGCTTGGCCGCGAAGCGGATGAGGGCCGTGGACGCGCCGCGGGCGATCAGATCGCGCAGCTCGTCGTTCAGCTTCATGATCTCGTAGACGCCCATGCGGCCCGAGTAGCCCTTCGAGCACTCGTTGCAGCCCACCGCCTTGTAGAAGGTCGGCAGGTTGTCCGGATCGTACCGGTAGCCCACGTAGTCGAGCTCTTGAGGCGTCGGAGTGTGGGGCTGCTTGCACTTGGGGCAGAGGCGCCGCACCAGACGCTGGGCGATGATGCCGATGGTCGCCGCCGACACCATGAAGCCCTCGACGCCCATCTCGTGCAGACGGGTGATGGCGCCGGGCGCGTCGTTGGTGTGCAGCGACGTGAAGACCAGGTGGCCCGTGAGCGCGGACTCGATGGCGATCTTGGCCACCTCCAGGTCGCGCGTCTCACCGATGAGCATGATGTCCGGGTCCTGGCGCAGGAACGCCTTGAGGACGCGGGCGAAGGTGTAGCCGATCTCCGGGCGCACCTGGCACTGGTTGATGCCGGGCGCGTCGTACTCGATGGGGTCCTCGGCCGTGACGATGTTGACGTCCGGCGTGTTGCGCATGTTGAGGATCGAGTACAGGGTCGTCGACTTGCCGGAGCCCGTGGGGCCCGTGACGAAGATGATGCCGAAGGGACGGTTGGCCATCTCGTTGACCACCGCCAGGTCCTCGGGGAAGATGAACAGCTTTTCGAGGCCGAGCGTCGTGCTCGACTTGTCGAGCACGCGCATGCAGATCTTCTCGCCGAACTTGGAAGGCAGGCTCGAGAATCGGAAGTCCCAGTCGCGGCCCTTGAAGCGCACGCGGATGCGGCCGTCCTGCGGGAGGCGCTTCTCGGAGATGTCCAGGTTGGCCATGATCTTGAAGCGGCTGACGATGGCGGCCAGGAACTTGCGGGGGATGGTCGATTGCCGGTGCAGGATGCCGTCGATGCGGTACCGGACGATGACCTCGTTCTCCCAGGGCTCGATGTGGATGTCCGAGACCTTCTTGCCACCGCCGATGGCGTTGGTCAGGATCGAGTTGGCGAGCTTGATGATCGGCGACTCTTCGGCCTGCCGCTCCAGCTCGATGGTCTTGGTGTTGTCTTCCTTCTGCTCGACGACCTCGAGCTCGTCGTCCGAGGCGATCTCGCCCAGGACCGACGAGATGTCCATGACCGGACCGGACTCGACCTCGGGGGCCGCGGTCGCGGTCTGGTTGTCCATGAACCAGAAGAACTCGTCCTCGGTGATGACCACCGGCTGCACCGTCACGCCCTTGAGCGTGAAGCGCACGTCGTCGATGGCGATCAGGTTGGTGGGGTCCACCATGGCCAGCGTCAGGCGGTTGTTGGCCAGGGAGACGGGGATGATCTGGTGCTGGCGCTGGAGGTTCTCGGGGATGAGCTTGAGGACCTCGGGCGGAACCTTGGTCTTGCGGAGGTTGATGTACCGGAGGCCGTACTGCAGCTCGAGGGCGTCCTTGATGGAGGCCTCGGTGATGTAGCCCTGCTTGATCAGGATGAGCCCGAGGCTCTCTTTGGTCTGCTTCTGGATCTCGACGGCTGTCTTGAGCTGGTTCTCGGTGATGAGATTCGCGTTGAGCAGAATCTCGCCCAGCTTCATCTTGACGATGGCCACGGAGCGCTCCTCCTAGGGCGTAGTCCTACGCTCGAGCCGCATCGGCCCGAGCGCCTGCCCGGTTAATTGTACCCGCGATCGTTAGACTTTCTCGGCGATGCCTGCGATCACCGACAGCACGCCGGTCAGATCCAGGGACATCAGCGACTGGCTCATCACCACCAGCACGCCCACCTCGAGGGCGATGAGCAGGACCACGCCGCCCTCGGTGTCGAGGATGACCTGGCGCGCGGTGCCCAGCTTCATCTTCTTGCACTGGACGTCCAGGTTGGTCTGCATGGAGCTCGCGATCGCCCCGACCAGCTCCTTGTCGAAGTTGGTGGGCAGGGTGCTCGCGATGACCAGGCCGTCGCGGCCGACGATGAGGCTGCCGGCAACGCCGCCGCACTGGTCGATCTGGCCGAGGATGGCGTCGAGGTCGGCGCCCTTGGCGTTCGAGATGATGCGGGTGGTGGTGTAGAGGCCGGTACCGCGCTTCTCGGCGTTGTCGATGATGCGCTTGAGGGTGTTCTGGTCGACCAGGAGCTTACCGATGGAGACCAGGCCGTCCTGCTGCGGAGGCTGCTGGGCGGCGGGAGGCGCGGGCTGGGGACGCGGAGCCTGGGGCTGCGGCGCCGGAGCCTGCTGCATCATGGGCTGGGGTGCTGGCGCCTGCTGCATCATCGGCTGGGGGGCCGGCTGCGGCGGCGCGGGCGGAGCCGCGGGGGCGCCGCCACCCACCTCGAAGCTGTCGAAGAGGGAGTCGAGGGCGTTGTCCACGCCGTCGGGGCCGAACAGCGAGCTGCCCTGAGCGGGAGCCGCCGCCTGCTGAGGCTGGGGCGCCGGCTGCATCGGGGGCTGGGCCGGGGGCACCCGGTGCTCGACGTGCATGGGCTGCGGGGGCTCGGGTGCGGCGAAGTCCACCCCGGAGAACATGTCCCCGTCGATGGCGCCCAGGAGGTCGTTCTCGATCCCGGCGAGGGGATCGTCGTTGGTCAGGAAGTCCTCATCGGGGGGCGGAGCCTGCACCTTGGGCTTCTTGGCCAGGGAGGCGCCCTTCTTGGGAGCACCCGCAGCGGTCTTCTTGCCGCTGCCGGAGGCCGGACGCTTCTTGGGATCCTCTTTCTTCTTGCCGCCGCCGAATCCGGCGAACAGGCTAGCGAAAAGGCTCTTCTTTTCCGGCTTCTTCGGGGGTTTGCGAGCTCCCATTGATGACAACGCTCTCCTAAAAGGCCAACCAGTGCGTCAAAACGCTTAACAGCCTTCCCTATGATACCCCGAACATGCGAAAAAAATCATTAAAGAGCGGCGGCCCGAGGGCCGCCGCCTGGTGTTAGCGGTCGCGTACCGCCGCTCCGTAGGTCTCCTGGGCGCGTTCGACGATACGCCGGTGCACGGGCTCGACCTCCTCGTCGCTCAGGGTCTTTTGCGGGTCGCGATACCGCAGGCGCAGGCCGAGGCTGACCTTGCCCTCGGGGACCTGGGGCCCCTGGTAGCGATCGAAGACCTCGACCGCCTCGAGCAGCTCCCCGCCCATCTCGCGGACGGTGGAGACCACCGACGAGGCCATGGTCGTCTCGGGGACCACCAGGGCCAGATCGCGCAGCACGGCCGGGATGCGGCCGAAGGCGCCGAAGGCGCGGTCGCTGGTGGGAGCGACGGCCTCCATGGCATCCAGGCTGAGCCAGGCCACCGCTGCCCGACCGCCCACGGGCAGATCGTAGGCGGCGTACACCTCGGGGTGCACCTCGCCGAGATAGCCCACGAGCGTTCCCCCGACCTCCAGGCGAGCCGCCCGGCCCGGGTGCAGCGCGGGCTCCTCGGGATAGGGGAAGGCCTGCATCTGGGCGGTGCCGAGGGCCTCGAACACACGCTCGGCGATCCCCTTGCCCCAGAAGAAGTCGGCCGTGAGGACCTCCGGAGCCCGCTTCCAGACGCCCGACGCCTGCTCACCCATGACCAGGAAGGCCACCCAGCGCGGCTCCTCGACGGTGCCGTCGGGGCGCTTGCGGTAGGTCTTGCCGACCTCATAGAGGGAGAGGTTCGACAGGCCCTGGTAGTGGTTGAAGCGCGCGACCTCCAGGAGGCCGGGCAGCATGGACGTGCGCAGCAGCGCCATCTCGGCGAGCGGGTTGGCGAGCACGACGGCCTCGTCGACCGGAGCCTTGGCGAGCTTGAGGGCCGCCTCGCTCGTCAGGGACGGCGTGATGACCTCGTGCAGGCCGGCGCCCTCCAGGACCTCGCGCACCCGGCGGGTGGTGAGCTCGCGGCGGCCGAGGGACGCCACGCCCGAGAGGGGCATGAGGGTCGCGGGGACCTGGTCGTAGCCGATGAGGCGCGCGATCTCTTCGATGAGGTCGATCTCGCGGGTGACGTCGTGGCGGCGCCAGCCGGGCACGCGCACCTGCCAGGGCTCGCCGGAGCGGATCTCGAAGCCGATGGCCGAGAGCTTGGTGCGGGCGGCCTCCAGGTCGGGCAGGGTGCCGAGCACGCGCTCGACGCGCGCGGGACGCAGCGTGATCTCGAGGGGCTGCGGGAAGTCCGGCGACGTCTTCTGATCCACCACGGGGCCTTGCACGGAGGCGCCCGCCACCTCGGCGAGGAGCTCGGCAGCGCGCGCGAGGGCAAGCACCGTGTGCTCGGGGTCCACGCCCCGCTCGAAGCGGTACGAGCTCTCCGAGCTCAGGCCAAGCTTCTTGCCCGTCTTGCGGACGCTCGACGGGTCGAAGTAGGCGGACTCCAAAAGGACGCTCGACGTCTCCTCGGTGACCTGGGAGTGGGCGCCGCCCATGACGCCCGCGATCGCCTGGGCCCCGTGCTCGTCCGCGATGACGAGCATCTCGGGGTCGAGTTGGCGCTCGGCGCCGTCGAGGGTGGTCATGGTCTCGCCGGCCTTGGCGCGGCGGGGGCGGATGGTCAGGGGCGAGATCTTCGCGAGGTCGAAGGCGTGCAGGGGCTGCCCCATCTCGAGCAGGACGTAGTTCGTCACGTCGACCACGTTCGAGATGGCGCGCACGCCGGCGAGCTCCAGGCGCTCCTTCATCCAGTCGGGCGAGGGGCCGACCTTGAGGCCCGAGACGACCTGGCCGGCGTAGCGCGGGCAGAGATCCGACGCTTCGAGGGTCACGGCCGCGAGGGGCGCGCCGTCGAGCGACAGGGGCTTGGGCTGGGGCGACTTGAGGGTCCCGAGGCCGGCGGCCGCGAGCTCGCGGGCCACGCCGAGCACCGATAGGGCATCCGGGCGGTTGGCGAGGACGGCCACCTCGATGACGACGCCGCCGACGCCCATGGCCTGGGCGGCGGGGATGCCGATGGGGGTGTCGGGGGGTAGGACCTCGACGCCGTCGACGCCGCCCTCCATGCCGAGCTCCTTGCGCGAGCAGTACATGCCGAAGCTGTCGACGCCGCGCAGCTTGGAGGCCTTGATCTCGAGGCCGTTGGGCAGGTGGGCGCCGACCAGGGAGACGGGGATGATGTCTCCGACCTGGACGTTGGCGGCGCCCGTGACGATCTGCAGCAGCTCGCCGGTGCCGACGTCGGTCTGGCAGACGCGCAGGCGGTCGGCGTTCGGGTGCTGGACGGCCTCGACGATCTTGCCCGTGACCACCTTCTCGAAGCCGGGGGCGACGCGCTCGACGCCATCCACCTCGAGGCCCGCGTTGGTGAGCGCCGACTTGATGGCGTCGACGTCGGTGAGGGGGGCTGCGAAGTAGTCGTTCAGCCAGTTCAACGGAATACGCATGGATGTATCTCCAGAAAGGTGACGGATCCGCAGATGACGCAGATTTCGCAGATTTTTCGAGCAATCTGCGTCATCTGCGAAATCTGCGGATCGCCTCTAGAACTGCTCCAGGAACCGCAGGTGGTTCTCCCAGTACAGGCGGATGTCGGGGATATCGTACTTGAGCATGGCGATGCGCTCGGCGCCCAGGCCGAAGGCGAAGCCCGTGTAGCGCTCGGGGTCGATGCTGACCGCCGTCAGCACGTTCGGATCCACCATGCCGCAGCCGCCGATCTCGAGCCAGCCCGTGTACGAGCAGATCCGGCAGCCCTCGCCCTTGCAGAGGCACTGCACGTCGTACTCGGCCGAGGGCTCCGTGAACGGGAAGAAGCTCGGGCGGAAGCGCACCTGGCGATCCTCCCCGAAGATCTCCTGCATGGCCGCCGTCAGCGTTCCCTTGAGGTCCGCGAACGTCGTGCGCTCGTCGACCACCAGGCCCTCGATTTGGTGGAAGATCGGGTAGTGGCGGTTGGTCACGGCATCCCGGCGGTAGACGCGGCCCGGCATCAGGTAGCGCAGGGGCGGCGCCTGGTCCTCCATCACGCGGATCTGCACGCTCGAGGTGTGCGTGCGCAAGAGCATCCCCGCCTGGCCCGCGACCGTGAGCGGGTCGTGCGGCGCGCGACCGGCCTCGTCGACCGGGTGCAGGTAGAAGGTGTCCTGCATCTCGCGGGCCGGGTGGTCGGCCGGGGTGTTGAGGGCCGTGAAGTTGTGCCAGTCGTCCTCCACCTCGGGGCCTTCGGCCAGCTCGAAGCCGAGGCGCACGAAGATGTCCGAGATCTCGTCGAGGACCTGGGTGATGGGGTGGCGCGTGCCCATGGGCAGGCCCCGGCCGGGCAGGGTCACGTCGACCCGCTCCTCCTGGAGGCGCTTGTTGAGCTCGGCCGACTGGGCGGCGGCGAGGCGGGTCTGGTACTCGCCCTCGAGCGCCTGCTTGATCTGGTTGACGCCCTGGCCGAACGCCTTGCGCTCGGAGGGCTCGACCTTGGGGATCTCGCGCATCAAGAGGTTGAGTTCGCCGCGCTCGCGGTTGAAGTAGCGCTGGTACCAGGCCTCGAGGGCTTGCAGGTCGGTGGCGTCCTGCAGCGCGGCGAGGGCATCCTGGCGGATCTGTTCAAGAGAGGTGAGGTTCATCGGTCATCCTCGTCGAGGGGGTAGGAAGAAAGGTCCGGCGGCTAGCGCCGACCGGACCTTTCAAAGCGTCACGAATGACAGGCGACGTGAGTCGCTTAGTCGATCGAGAACGGCAGCAGCGCGATCTCACGCGACACCTTGATGGAGTCGGTCAGCATCCGCTGGTGCTTGGCGCAGTTCCCGGTCACGCGGCGGGGCAGGATCTTGCCACGCTCGGTGAGGAACTTGCGCAGGCGCATCACGTCCTTGTAATCGACGCTCGTGGCCTTATCAACGCAGAAACCGCAAACCTTGCGGCGCTTGACGCGGCCTGCGCCACGCTTGGCAACAGCCATAAGTACCTCCTGCTTAGAAGGGAATCTCGTCCGCGTCGGCGAAGGCCGGCACGTCCTCGTCCATCATCGGCTCGCTCGGGGCCTCGGCCTCGGCGCGCGCTCCGCCTGCGCGGATCGCTTCGACGCTTTGAGCCTCGACCTCGACGACCTTCTTGCGTTGGCCGTCCTGCTCGTAGGTGCGCGTCAAGAGACGGCCCTCGACCGAGACCAGATCCCCCTTCTTGAGCTGCTCGTTGGCGGTTTCCGCCAGCTTGCGCCAAGTGACCACCTTGACGTAGTCGGTCACCTCGTGTTGCTGACCCTCTTGGCGAGGGGGCCGGGTGACCGCCAGCGTGAACTGGGTGGTCGGGATGCCGTTCTGGGTCATGCGCATCTCGGGGTTGCGCACCATGCTGCCGACGAGGGTGATGTGGTTGATTCCCATCGGTGCTACTCCTAAAGGTGTTTACGCCTCAGGCCGGACGACGATGTGACGGATCACATCCTCGTTGAGCTTGAAAGCGCGCTCCAACTCGGTGATCGACGCGGGGTCGGCCGTGAAGTTGCTCAAAACGTAGAAACCGTCGCGGAAATCCTTGACCTCATAGGCCAGGCGCTTGCGGCCACGCTTCTCGGTCTTCTCGACGTTGCCACCGTTCTTGGTGATGTGGTCGTTGATCTTGGTGACCACGGCGTCCACCGCCTCCTCTTCGAGAGTGGGGCGCAGGATGTACATGGTTTCGTAGGCGCGTTGCATTCGGGGTTCACCTCCCTCCGGACTAAACGGCCCCCCGGTCCTTGCCGAGGAGCAGGGAAGACTGGTCGCACGATTAAAGCGACCTTATCTCTGTCTTAACCGACAGAGTAGGAGATCGTACCACGTAGTGAGGGGCGTGACAAGGCCTTATTTGGGCTCATGGCGCCAGATACGGATCGTTTCAGGTCCCCGAACGCCCCTCTGCCAGGATTTTCAAAGCAGTCGCACACATTCGACATAATAACGTAAAATCGTCGATAAGCAGAAAATTTGAACCTGCCGTCACCACTCCCGTCACCCTCGCGCAAGCGGGGGTCCAGCGTAACCACACCCAGGAGAATGCTTTGCATCGAGAGCCTTGTACCTATATCCTCGCAAACCGCCGCCATGGAACCCTGTACATCGGAGTGACCTCAGACCTCATGAAGCGTGTCTGGCAGCACAAGAATGACGCAGGCGGAAGGTTCACCCGTAGTTATGGGATCCATCAATTGGTCTGGTACGAACGCCACGAGACGATGGTTAGCGCCATCCAACGCGAGAAGGCGCTCAAGAAGTGGCTACGCGATTGGAAGATACAGCTTATCGAGCAGTCGAATCCAATGTGGCGTGACCTCTATCCGGAAATTATCGGAACACCGTAGACGCTACGATGGACCCCCGCTTACGCGAGGGTGACGGGAGTGCCGACGAACGCCTAAAGGAAGAAAGCCCCGGTAAGCTCTAGGAAACCGGAGCCTGGTTCATGGCCTCCGCACGGGCCGAGGCGCCGGTGGCGGTGAGAGCGGAGACCAGGCGCTGGGCCTGATCCGGGTTCAGGTTGCGCTTCGCAACAAAGGGCACGCGCTGCACCGCGGCCATGGCCTTGTCCGCCGGGATGTTGAACAGGCTCGCCATCTGCGTCGCCACATGCGACTGCTCCTCCGGCGTGGCGCCCGCGTAGTCCAGCACCACCTGGTAACGCACCTCGCCCGCGGCGGGCAACGTACCGGTCGACGACGCCAAGGCGCCTGTCGCGGGCGCCGCATGAGCCGAACGATACCCTTGCGATTGGCGTGAAGCCGCCTCCGCGGCAGCAAGCGCCTCGTCCGAGGCCTGCTGCAGCCCCGGCGCCTTCTCGACCGCCCCCTTCTTGTCCTTGGGAATCTTCTTGTGGACCTCGTCCACCGCCGCCTTGACCGCCTTGGCCACGAACGGGTTGCCACCCACCGCCTGGAAGACCACCAGGTGCTTCTCGCCCAGATCGTCCAGATAATCGATGACCACGTAGCGCTGGCGCTTCACGAGCTCCGCCATCACCCGACCCACGATCGCATTCTTGTACGTCTTGGGCTTGGGCAACACGACCGTCGACAGCTTCTTGAGGCGGATCACCTTCTCCGGCTCGACCGAGATGCGCTTCACGCGCGCCAGCTGGAACTTGATGCGGTTCGCCTTGTTCTTGAAGAAGAGGGACTTCTCGTGCAGGTCGAGGAGGCCGAACTCCACCTTGTCCTTGAGGGGCCAACCGGGATGGCCACCCAGGTAGTGCAGTTCATAGGAGTCCAGGAGCTTGTTGAGGCCGCCCTGCTCCTCGTCGATCTTGGCCTCCATCTTCTGGGCGAGCTCACGGGCCTTGATCTTGACCTTGTGCTCGTAGGCCCGGATGGGCTTCTGGATGACCCCGAAGATGAGGAAACCGACCACACCGCCCACCAGGCCGTAGACCCACTGGACGAAGCCCTGGCCCTCGCCGAGCCCGAAGGCCTGTGACGCGCCATAGAGCACCAAGAGCGCCCCGGCGGTGTTCGCCAGAGGGAGCTTGGTGGCGAGATTCTGGAAGGCCTTGGCCTGCTTGCGCTTCTGGACGCTCACGCGATGAATCCATGGGTCATGGCTTAGGGTCGCTCCCCTCCTATACCCCACGCTCGACGGCTTTTAAAGCGCCGCCCCGCACGAGGTCGTGCGGGGCGGCGGGGGCTTGACGATCGAGGGTTAATGCACGGGCACGGGGCCCGCGGCCTCCTCGACGATGCGGTTGACCGCCGTCGCGAGCGTGTCCAGGGCCGCCTGATCCGCCGCCTCGAGGTAGACGCGGATGATGGGCTCGGTGCCCGACGGACGGGCCAGGATCCAGCTGCCGTCCGAGAGCGTGAGCTTCACGCCGTCCTTGCGCGAGACGTCCGTGACCTTGAGCCCCGCGACCTCGGTCGGCGTGCGATCGAGGAAGAGGCGCAGGACCTCGGCCTTGGCCTGCTCGCTGAGGTGCAGGTCCAGCCGGCGGTTGGCCGGGTTCCAGCCCACCTCGGCGACCAGGTCCTGCCAGATCGCGGCGATCGGCTTGCCCTCGGTGGCGACCATGTCGGCCACCAAGAGGTTCGCGAGGATCCCGTCCTTCTCGGGGATGTGACCGATGATGGACAGACCGCCCGACTCCTCGCCGCCGATGATGACGGGCTCCTGGCGCATCTTCTCGCCGACCCACTTGAAGCCCACCGGCGTCTCGCGGACCTCGACGCCGTAACGGGCCGCCAGGCGGTCGATCAGGTGGGTGGTGGCCACGGTGCGGACCACCACGCCCTTGGCGCCGCGGTTCTTGACCAGGTGGCGCAGCAGGAGGGCGATCACCTGGTTCGGCGTGTAGAAGAGGCCAGTGGTGTCGACCACCCCGAAGCGGTCCGAGTCGCCGTCGGTGGCAAGACCCAGGTCCGCCTTCTCGCGCTTGACCGTCTCGATGAGCTCACCGAGCTGCGCGACCGCGGGCTCGGGCATCCCGCCGCCGAAGAGCGGGTCGCGATCGCCGTGCAGGGTCTTGACCTCGCACCCGTACTCGCTCAAGAGCGTGTCCAGGTAGCCGCGCCCCGTGCTGTAGAGGGCGTCGTAGACGACCTTGAGCTTGGCCTGCTTGAGCTCGGTGCCGGGCACCAGCTGCCGGATCCAGGCAAAGTAGCTCGCCTGGGGATCGAACTCCTCGCCCGCCACTCGGCCGGTCGGCAGATCCGAGGCCTCGCCCTGGATCCGCTTGACGTTGGCGACGATGGTGTCGGTGATGTCCTTGGTGGCGGGACCCGCGTAGTCGGGGATGTACTTGATGCCGCAGTACTGGGGCGGGTTGTGGCTCGCCGTCAGCATGATGGCCCCCGCCGTGTTCAGCTCGCGGGCCGCGAACGCGATGACCGGGGTGGCCACGTCGCGCTTGGCCAGGAGGGTCTTGAGGCCGCGGCTCTGCAGCACGGCCACCACCGTCTCGGCGAACTCGCGGGCGAGGAACCGGGTGTCGTAGCCCACCAGGACCGGACGGTCCTGGGGGTAGGCGGACTTGACGTAGTCGGCGATCGCCGCCGCCACGATCCGCACGTTGCCGAAGGTGAAGCCCTCGGCGATGAGGTCGCGCCAGCCGTCGGTTCCGAAGACGATGTTAGACAAGAGTGGCCTCCTCCTTGCCGGCGGCCATCGAGCGGATGACCGTGGCGTACTCCTCGATCAGGCGCTCGGCCTCGATGGCGGAACGTCCGTCAGCGTAAAGGTGAATCGTGGGCTCGACCGGATCGGGCAAGACAAGCACCCAGCCGTTGCCGGTGTAGAGCTTGACCCCGTCGATGAGCTCCATCTGCTTGTCGCGGCCCTGCTCGACGAGCACGCGCATGACCGTTCCCTTGTGCTCCCAGGGGCAGGGGACCTCGTCGTGGCGGTGGTAGAAGTCGGGCATCTCGCTCTCGACCTGCGAGAGGCTCTTGCCCAGCTCCGCGAGCGCCTCGGCGATCTTCGCCACGGCGAGCATGCCGTCGAAGCCCGGGTGCATGCTCGGGAAGATGAAGTTGCCGTTGGTGCCGGCCAACAGGACGCCGTCCTGCTTGGCCGCCTCCATCATGGCGCGGGGATTGGCCTTGGTGCGCAGGATCTTGGAGCCGGAGCGCTCGGCGATCCGCTCGTTGACGTTCGAGGCCGTCACGGGCAGGGCAATGGTGGCGCCCGAATGCGCCGCGAGGAAGAGCTGCGTCATGGTGGCCGTGAGCATCTCGTCCTTCAGGATCCGGCCCTTGTTGTCGACCAGCGTGATGCGCTCGCCGTTGGCATCGAGCTGGACGCCGAAGTCGGCGCGCAGGGCGAGCACGACCTCTGCGAGCTGCTCGGCGAGCACGTCCTTCTCCTCGGCCGAGGGCAGCTTGGAGCGCAGGTGGGCGTTGAGGACCACCGTCTCGATCTCCATCTCGCCGAGGATGCCCGGCAGGACCGGGTTACCGATCGAGAAGGCGTAATCGAGGACCACCTTGAGGCGGCGGTCCTGCAGGGCCTTGGTCGAGGGGATCTCGCGCCGGAAGCCCTGCTTGTAGTACTCGACGACGCGCGCCGGGAACGAGATGTCCCCGATGTCCGAGAGCTGCACGCGGCGGAAGTCCTCCTTGAAGAAGTTGGACTCGATCTTCTTCTCGGTGGCCTTGGAGATGTTCATGCCCTCGCGATCGAAGAACTCGATCTGGCACACGTCCGGCTTCTCCGGGGAGATGCGGATGTGCACGCCGCCCTGGACGTTGAGGGTGGGGGCCTGGTAGCGGGCGATGGGCATCGCCGTCGTTTCCAGGTTGCTGACGTTGATGCCGACGCTCATGAGGCCCGAGATCATGCCGCGGTTGATCATGCGGGCCGCCTGGCTGCCGTCACGGCTGACGGTCACGCTCGAGCCCGCGGGCAGGGTGGCGCCGTAGGCCGCACCGAGCTTGACGGCGAACTCGGGGATGATCTCGATGTTGACGAGCCCCGAGACGCCCGAGGCGCCGAACAGCGTGCGCTGGGCGCTCGAGCCCCAGATGAGGCTCGACGACACGGTGGCACCCGTCTCGATGGTCTTGTTGGGCCACACCTTGACGTTGGGCTTGACGATGGCGCCCTCGCCGACGATGCAGTCGTTGCTGACGATGGCGCCCTCGAGCACCTCCGCCGAGCGCTTGACGGCCGTGTTCTTGCCGAGCACGCAGCCGCGCAGCTCGATGTTCTCGCCGAGGTAGGCGTTGTTCCAGACGACCGGACGCTTCAAGGAGGCGCCGCCCTTGACGATGACGTTGTCGCCGATGACGGTCCCCGGGCTCACGATCACGCCCTCGCCGATCTGGCAGTTGTTGCCGATGACGACCGGACCGCTGATGCGGGCCGAGGGGTGCACGAACGTGCCCTCACCGATGTAGATGCCGGGCTCGCGCTCGGGGTAGGGGATCTCGACCTTGACCTTGGCCTCGAGGATGTCGTAGTGGGCCTCGCGGTAGGCCTGCAGATTGCCGACGTCCTCCCAGTAGCCGCCCGCGATGTAGCCGAACATGGGGTCGTTGCGGCGCAGGAGGGCGGGGAAGACGTCCTTGGACCAGTCCACTTCCTTCTCGGGCTCGAATAGGCGGAGCACCTCGGGCTCGAGGATGTAGGTGCCGGTGTTGATGGTGTCCGAGAAGACCTCGCTCGACGAGGGCTTCTCGAGGAAGCGGCGCACGCGGCCGTTCTCGTCGGTGATGACCACGCCGAACTCGAGCGGGTTCTCCACCCGGTGCAGCAAGAGCGTCGCCAGCGACTGCTGGCGCTTGTGGTACTCGATGGCGGTCGTGAGGTCGATGTCCGTGAGGCTGTCGCCCGAGATGACGAGGAAGGTCTCGTCCAGGTACTGCTCGATGGCCTTGACCGAGCCGGCGGTGCCGAGCGGCATCTTCTCCTCGACGGAGTAGGTGATGTTCACGCCGAAGTCGCGCCCGTCTCCGAAGTAGTTCTGGATGACCTGCGGCAGGTAGTAGAGCGTGACGATGATGTCGGTGATCCCATGGCGCTTCAAGAGGTTGATGATATGCTCAGCCATCGGCTTGTTGAGCATGGGCACCATGGGCTTGGGAATGTCGCAGGTGAGGGGCCTCAGACGGGTCCCGGACCCGCCAGCCATCAGGACAGCCTTCATGGGGTAAACTCCTTACTCCGTTGTAGGGCGCTTGGATGCGGGAACGATCGCCGCAACGGCACTATTCGTTACGCATTCCCTCCGATCTTAACATACAGAAACGTTTTGACGGAAGGGGACAAGCGAGCCTCTCGATCCCTCTTTTCGGCGAGGCAAGAGGGGCGACTCGTCGCCCCCCATGCACGACGAAGGCTCCCCGAGCGGGGAGCCTTCGTGCCTGGAAACCGTGAGAGCGGTTAGACCGCCGACTGGGCGGGAGCCTTGCCGGCTGCCTCGAGCGTCCGGTCGTAGACGCCGACGGTCGTACGGGCGATCGAGGGCCAGTTGAAGACCTCTTCGACCTTGCGGAAGCCGTTCTCGCCCAGCATCTGCGCGTACTCGGGGTTCTTGAGCACCTCCAGGAGGCCCCAGGCGAGCGAGCCCGCGTCCCCGGCGAAGGTCGTGATGCCCGAGCGGGTGTGGTCGACGATCTCGCCCAGGCCGCCGGTCTCGGCGACGACCGTGGGCTTCTTGGCGCCCATGCCCTCGAGGGCCACGATGCCGAAGGGCTCGTACAGCGAGGGGACCACCGAGACGTCCGCCACCTTGTAGAGGCGAAGCAGGGTGTCGTCGTCCACGTAGCCCGTGAAGAGGGCCTTGTTGCCGAGGTTGAGGGCCGCGGCGCGGGCCTTGAGCTCGTTCAGGAAGCCGCCCTTGCCGACCACCACGAACTTGGCCTCGGGGGACTGGGCGAGCACGCGGGGCATGGCCTCGACGAGCACCTGGGCGCCCTTCTCGGGGACCATGCGACCGACGAAGAGGACGATCTTCTCGTGGTCGAGGGCGAAGCGGCGGCGGAAGTGCGCCTTGTCGAACTCGAAGTCGAACTTCGAGTAGTCGATGCCGTTGGGGATGACGTCGATCTTATCGTCGGGCACGCCGAACTGGCTCTTGACCTCGCGGCGCATGTACTCCGAGCAGACGATGACCCGGTAGGCCTCATACGACAGGCGCCACTCCTGCTGGTTGATGTAGGACTGAATGGTGTTGTGGATGCCATGCATGCGGCCGGCCTCGGTGGCGTGGATGGTCGCCACCATGGGCAGATCGAAGGACTTCTTGAGCAGGATGGCGGCCTGGCTCACGAGCCAGTCGTGGGCATGAACCAGGTCGAAGGGCTGGTGCATGTGCATGCGAATCGCCTGGTCGGCCATCCCGAAGTTGAGGTGCAGGACCCAGCTGACGAAATCCGTCGTCTCGGGGGGCATGTCCTTGATCCGGTGGATGTGGACGCCCTTGCGGTGCTCATAGGCCTCGGTGTCGGGGTGATCGGCCGTGATCACGTGGACCTCGTGGCCCTGGGCCGCCATGGCCTCGGAGATCTCCTCGACGTGACGGGCGATGCCGCCGACGATGCGAGGGGGATATTCCCAGCTAAGCATGCAGATGCGCATTGATGGCACTGTTCCCTTTCATGTGGTGGTGGCGATGGGTCGGTTTCATACTATATCACTCGGAGCGGGGCGGTCTTCCCATCAGGGCGCTGACGGCCCGCTCGGCCGGTAGCCCTTCGTAGAGGACGGCGTGGATCTGGCTCGCGATGGGCAGCTCGATGTGGTGACGGCGCGCGAGCTCCAGGGCGGAGACGGTCGTGTGGACACCCTCGGCCGTAAGCTGGAGGCGGTCCTGGATCTGCTGCCAGCTGAAGCCCCGGGCGAGCTCCACCCCCACCCGGTGGTTGCGCGAAAGGGGGCTCGCGCAGGTGGCGATCAGGTCGCCCATGCCGGCGAGGCCCGCGAAGGTCGCGGCCTCGGCGCCCATGGCCACCCCCAGTCGGGCGTTCTCGGCCAACCCCCGGGTCATGAGGGCCGCCTTGGCGTTGTCGCCAAGCTCCAGGCCGTCGAGGATGCCCGCGGCCAGCGCCGTGATATTCTTGAGCGCACCGCCCAGCTCCACGCCCACCACGTCCTCGTTGGTGTAGACCCGGAAGCGCTCGGAGTTGAAGGCCTGCTGGACGAGGCGCGCGGCCTCGGGCTCGCCGCCGATGACCGTCGAGGCGGGGCGCCCCATGGCGATCTCGCCCGCGAGGTTCGGGCCCGACAGGGCGAGCGGGATGGCCTCGGGGACCTCCTCGGAGATGATCTCGGTCATGCGCTTGGTCGTGCCGAGCTCGAAGCCCTTGGTGGCGCTCACCACGGGCGTGCCCCGCCGGACGCAGAGCTGTCGGGCCACCGAGCGCAGGGCCTGGGAGGGTACGGCGAGGACGACGAGGTCGGCCTCCATGGCGACCGTCAGGTCATCGGTGGGCCACAGGTCCTCGGGCAGCACGAGGCCCGGCAGGTAGCGCGGGTTGGAGCGGGTGGCGGCGAGCGATCGCACCGTCTCGAGGTCACGCGCCCACAGCCATGCGGGCACGCCCGCATGGACCAGGAGGGCGGCGAGCGCCGTCCCCCAGCTACCCGAGCCGAGGACGCAGGCTCTCATCTTCGAGATCCAGTTGACGCACGCGGGAGACGATGTCGCGCAGGGCCTCCGGGGCGCCGAAGCCGCCGGACTTGGTGACGATGCGCAGGGGGGTGCCGATGAGTCGGCTCACCGGAATGGCGGGCAGGACCTCCGAGAGGATCTCGAGGCGATCGCCCGGCAGCTGAGAAAGCACCGAGGCCGCCGTCTCGCCGCCCACCAGCACCAGGTGGGTCACCTCGCCCTGCGAGACCACGCGGCGCACCAGGCGCCCCATGACCTCCGTCAGGTGCTGTCCCACCTGGAAGGGGCTGAGGCCCAGGTCGGCTCCGAGCTCCTGGTCGCGCCGCACCTCGGCGGCGCTGGTGGCCGTGGTCAGGAGGACGTCCCGGCCGGCGAGCAGGCCCTGCAGGACCTCCCGCGCCAGGCGCTCGACCGCCTCGTCGTCCGTCAAGAGGAGCTGGCGCACGTCCACGACGATGCGGCGCACGTCCGCCTCCAGGGCTCCGAGCTGCTGCAGGCTGACGGGGTTGGCGCTGCCGTTGACGATGAAGACCGGAGGCAGCTTGCCCAAGAGGCGCCCCTTGGGGGCCTCGGCGCCCGACAGCCGGGGCAGGGCGCCCTGGGTCTCGACCAGGGCCGCGGCGAGGCCCGCCGAGCCCGCGGGCAGGATCATGTAGGGGGCGTGGTGGATGGCGGTGGCGAGCGATCGCAGGTCTTCGGGGCGCACGGCGTCCACCACGACCGTCCGCACCTCGCTGGCCAGCATGCGGAAGAGCTCGCGGGCGATGGCGTCCGGTCCCTCGGAGACGGTCTTCCACTCGATGAGGCCCACCCGCTCTCCGCCCTCGGCGAGGAGCGTGGGCAGGTGCGCCTCCTTGACCGGATGCAGGGGATCCGAGCCATAGGAGGTGAGGCTGACGGGCACCCCGTCGACCAGCTGGTAGCCGCCGAGGGTCGTGCGGCCCGCCTGGGGGAAGGCCGGGGCCACCACCGCGAGCGCCGAACCTAAGTCCCGCCGCAGCGCCGCGATCTCCGCGCCCATGGGGCCGCGCAGGGTGGAGTCCAGCTTCTTGTAGAACGAGCGGCAGCCCTGGCTCAGGAGCCAACCCAGGGCGTCACGGGCCCGCTCGCTCGCCTGGCGACCCGGCAGGTGACGCGAGGCCGTGTTGACCGAGAGGACCTCGATCTCGCGCGGCAGGACCTCGGGGGCCTGCGGCACGCGCGTGACCACCCACGTGCGCAGACCGGCCTGCCGGAATTGCAGGCCGGTATCGCTCGCTCCGGTGAGGTCGTCGGCCAGGATGCCGATGCGGGTGGCCATGGCGCGTGCGGCTTAGAAGCCGGGGTCGAACCCGCCCTCGTCGTAGCCGCCGCGGCTGCCGGCTCCGGCCATCTGATTGTCCGAGCGGCTGCCCAGGAGGCGCAGGTTGTTGGCGGAGATGATGGGCATCTCATGCTTGGCGCCGTTGGCGTCGGTCCAGCGGCTGAACTCGAGCCGGCCCTGGATGCCGATCAGGCTGCCCTTGCGGACGTACTCGTTGGCGATCTCGGCCTGCTTGCCCCAGAGCTCGATCCGGAACCAATCGGTGCTGTCCACGCCCTCGGTGCGCTTGACCGGGCGGTTGACCGCCAAGTTGAAGGTCGTCTTGACGCGACCGGTCTCGAAGTACTTGATCTCGGGATCGGCTCCGACGCGGCCGACCAGGACCACCGAATTGAGCATTTGAAGGCCTCCTCGCGGGATGTTGCTGTTTAAAGAAGAATTTAACGATTATAGCAGAGATCGGCGCCGGACAGCACGGGGGCGCCTCTCCGGCGAGAGGCGCCCCCGTCGTCGTCCATGAGCCTATTTGTTGCGCCGCACCACCGACAGGGCGACCCGCTTCTGGGCCCCGCTCAGGGTGACCGGAACGTTGCTGAACGAGTAGTCCGAGACGTACGCCTGGTCGCCGATGGTCGTCCGGCCGCCCTGAGCCACGGGCACGGCGGGATCCGGGATGGTCGGGGCCACGGGGGGCGGTGCGGGCGTGAAGACCTGGGCCACGAGGGTGTTCATCCAGTACTGCTGCTTGGCCTCCTTGGAGAGGTACCAGGGCGGGTTGGTGAAGTTCCCGTTGAGGCCGTGCGCCGTGAAGATGGTGCCCATGCCGCTGGGCTTGACGTTGGCGATCCGGACGCCGTAGACGTTGGGGCCCGTCTGGTCCGCCAGGAAGACGTAGGTGTCGCCGTTGGCGGCCGTGAAGGAGAAGATGCGCTCGACGCCGCCGTCGCTGCGGGTGACGGTGGTCGTCTTGCCCGTCATCATCAGGGGGATCGAGATGCCGAGGGCCTGCGACTGCGCCAGGAGGTCTCCCACGGGCATGCGCAGGGTGTTGGCAATCGAGGTGGCCGTGGCCTGACCGTACTCGGTGGTGTTCGCCGTGACGGTGATGGCGTTGCCCCGGGCATCCAGGTACGGGCTGCCGTTGCCGTCCACCAGGGGCGACCCGACCGCGGTGCCAGCGCTCGAGAGGGCCTGCACGGCCTGCGGCGTCTCCAGCGCGAAGGCCGGCAGGGGCACGAAGATGACGAGGAGAAAGGCGAAGTACAGTAGGGCGCGGCGGAAGGTTACCATCGTCAGACTCCTTTCTCAGGGGCTGTTGACGGAGTTATCGTCCCCTTCCGGGGCCGAGTGACGCGGTTTAAGGCAAGCTTTCCCGAGCCTTAACCGCGTGGTATCATCGGGCTTCCCGGGAGGCCGCATGGACGTCATCCTCACGCACACCAACGCCGACTTCGACAGCCTGGGGGCCATGATCGGGGCCAAGCACCTGAACCCCCGGGCGCTCATCGCGCTGCCGGCGTCGCTCAACGCGAACGTGCGGCGCTACGTCGGGCTCTACCGCGACGCCTTCGGCATGGTGGACTTCGCCGCCCTCGATCCGGCCGAGATCGAACGCGTGATCCTGGTGGACGCCCAGGACGCGACCCGCGCGGGCGACGTCCGCTCCCTATTGGACCGCGCCGACGTCGCCTGGGAGATCCTGGACCACCATCCCCGCCTCGAGAGCCCCTTGCCCCCCGGTCCCCACGAGATCCGACCCGTCGGGGCCGCCACCACGATCCTCGCCACCCGCCTGCAGAAGGCGGGCGAGACCCTGACCGCGCCGGAGGCGACGGGCATGCTGCTCGGCGTCATGGAGGACACGGGCCGCCTGAGCTTCCCGAGCACCACGCCCGAGGACGCAGAGGCCGTCGCCTACCTCCTGCGGCAGGGCGCCCGGCTCGACCAGGTCTCCGAGTACCTGGATACGCCGCTCACGCCCGCCCAGCAGGAGCTCCTGACCGACCTGCTGCCCCAACTGGAGCTCAAGGACCAGAAGGAGGGGCCGGTGCTCCTGGTGGGCCTGGACCACCCCCACGCGGTCGAAGGGCAGTCCGTGGTGCTCGAGCGGCTCATGAGCCTGTTCCGCCCGACCCTCGCCGTGATGGCCGTGCGGACGGGGGGCCACACCCAGATCGTGGCGCGCGCCCGAGCCGGCATCGACCTGCGCGAGTTGCTCTCGCCCTGGGGGGCGCACGGCCACCCCACGGCCGCGAGTGCTCACGTGGCGCCGGGGCCCGACCCCGCCGAGGTGATCCAGGAGATCCGCGATCGCCTCCCCAGCCTTGCCACCGCGGGCCCCGTCGCCCGCGACCTCATGAGCGCGCCCGTGCGATCGCTCTCCTTCGAGGACACCGCCGCAGAGGCCCTGGAGTCCATGCGCCGCTGGGGCCACACGGCCATGCCCGTGGTGCACGAGGGGCGGGCCCAGGGCGTCATCTCCCGACGGGACCTGGATCGGGCCCTTCACCATGGTTTCGGCGATCGCTCCATCAAGGGCATGGTGGCTCGTCGGGTGGAGGCCGTCGCCCCCGACACCCCGCTGGAGGCTCTCCGCGAGCGCATGACGAGCCTGGACATCGGGCGCCTGCTGGTCCTGGACGAGGGCCGACTGGTCGGCATCGTGACGCGCTCGGACCTCATCCGCACGCTCGACGACCGGGACAAAGCAGCCGGTGCCGCTCCCACCTCCTACGACCTCGAAGACCGCCTGAAGGCCATGTGGCCCGCCGACTGGCAAGAGGTCCTGCACGAGGTGGGGCGCATCGCGGGCTCGCGTCCCACCTACCTCATCGGCGGGGCCGTGCGCGACCTCCTGCTCGAGCGGCCGAGCTTCGACATCGATCTCATGGTCGAGGGGGACGCCATTGCGCTCGCCAAGGATCTGGCCGCGCGGCTGGGCGCCAAGATCAAGGTCCACGAGCCCTTCGGCACGGCGCACGTGACCCTGCCGAGCGGCAAGCGCTTGGACCTTGCGACGGCGCGCGTCGAGCACTACCCCTACCCGGGCTCCCTGCCCGTGGTCTCTCCCTCGACGGTGCGGCAGGACCTTTCGCGCCGCGACTTCACCATCAACGCGCTCGCCATGCGCCTCAACCCCGAGGCCTTCGGCGAGCTCTTGGACTTCTTCGGCGGCGTACGGGACCTGCGCGAGCGGGTGCTGCGCGTCCTGCACCCCATCAGCTTCATCGAGGACCCGGTGCGGCTCTTCCGCGCCGTGCGCTTCGAGACCAAGCTCGGCTTCCGCATGGATGCCGTCACCGAGGCCTATGGCCGCTATGCCATGGAGTCGGGACGCTTCGACGGGCTCGGCGGCGAGCGTCTGAAGCTGGAGCTCCGGCTCGGGCTCGGCCTCCCGCAGGCGGCGAGGCTCGTCACCCGCCTGGACGGGCTCGACGCCTGGCGCATGCTGCACGCCGAGCTGCGGGTGTCGGCGGCCCTCCGCCAGACCTTGTGCCGGCTGGATCGCTGGTACCGCTTCCGCACGACCGAGGCCGAGGGCGATCGCTGGCTTGTTCCCCTGGCCCTCCTCCTGCAGGACCTGACGCCCGAGGCCCGTGAGGGGGCGATCGCCCCCCTGCACCTGACCCGGGACGAGCGCATGACGCTCCAGGCATGCGGGGAGGGAACCTCCCGGCTCGCGCGGGAGTCTGAAGAGTGGGAGCGGCTCACGGAGGCCGAGCTCGCGCGCCGGCTGAAAGGCTTGCCGGACGCGGCCCTGTGGGCGCTCGCCGCCACCTCCTCGAGTCCGCGCCTCTGGCGCCGGCTTCGGCATTACGCCGCGGTCCTCCGCGATCTCCGGCTCGAGCGGGTGGACGGGGAGTGGCTCAAGGCCCAGGGGGCGGCGCCCGGCCCCCATTTCCGGGAGATCCTGGAGGCCATGCTGGACGCGAAGCGCGCCGGGACGCTCCCGACGCCCGAGGACGAGGAGGCGATGGCACGGCGTCTCCTGCACGAACGGGGCCAATCGGTATAATTGTCCGTAGAAAGGACGACTTGATGCTCTCGTTTGGAATCTTCTCGGGTGCGGGCTTCGACGCCTACGACCTCCTCAACCGCGCCCTCATCTGGGTGCCGCTCCTGCTCGTGTCCCTGTCGGTGCACGAGTTCGGCCACGCGGCCACGGCCTACGCCCTGGGCGATCCCACGCCCAAGCAGCAGGGGCGCGTCACGCTCAACCCGCTCGCGCACCTGGATCCGCTGGGCACGATCATGATCCTGTTCGCGCCCATCGGGTGGGGCAAACCCGTCCAGTTCAACCCCAACAACCTGCGCATGAAGAACGGTGAGGTGCTCGTCTCGTTCGCGGGCCCCGCCATGAACCTCCTCTTGGCCCTCGCGGCGGCGGCCGTCCTCAAGTACGTCTCGTTCGGCACGGACTACCAGGCCGCCTCGGGCGTCGTCATGACCTTCTTCTTCATGAACATCGGGCTCGCGGTCTTCAACCTCCTGCCCATCCCGCCCCTGGACGGCGGCCACATCTGGTCGGCCATCCTGCCCGCTGGCCTGCGGCAGCTCTACTACAACGCACTGCCCTACGGCATCATCCTCCTGGTGCTCCTGGTCATGTGGCCGGGCGCCAACCACGGCCTGTCCGTCCTGATCCAGACGGCCGCTCGGTGGGTCTTCAACCTCCTGCCGTGAGCACCAAGGCAAGCGCCCGCGTCCGGCAGGTCTGGGACCTCCTCACCAAGCGCGTCTCGCCCGAGGACGAGGCCTGGGCCAGATCCCTCCTGGACGGCCCGGAGCTGGCGCTCTACGACGGGATGCAGCGCTACGACAAGTACCACTGCACCACCGTTGCGCGCCGGTTCGCCGCCCTCAACCCGCCCCTCGAGGCCCTCAAGGGGGCGCTCGTACACGATTGCGGCAAGCCCCGGGGCTATGGCCTCCTGTGGCGCATCTTCGTCGTCCTCTTCCCGGATCCTGGCATCACACCGACCCCGCGCCGGGTTCTGCCCTGGCGCTGGGCCCAGCAGCTCTACCGCTGGCATGGGCTCTACGGGGCCGAGCGCGCTCAAGCGGCCGGCCTCCCCGAACAAGCGTGCCTCATCATCCGGGAGCATCATGGCCGGGCCGCGGCCGCCGGCGACGCATGGCTCGCGGAGTTCCAGCGCATCGACGACGATTAGCGAGCGCTCAGCCTGGTACCATGAGGGCAGGACCGTTCGGCTGCCCAGAGGATGATCCCATGGCCCGCTTCGCACCAGCCCTCACCATCGCCTTGTCCGTCTCGCTCCTCGCCCCCGCGCCCGCCTTGGCGGAGCTGGAGCGCCTGGCACTGACTCGGACGGAGCTTTCGGCCTCCGACCAGCCGGATCCGCCGGATCCGGCCTATGCCGCGACCCTGAGCCTCGTCGCCCCCGTGGTCTTCGCGCTCGTGACCCTACCCGTCGCGGGTCCCGCCGCCGTCATCGTCGCCCCGCTCGGAGCCGGTGTGGGCCATGTCTACGCGGGCGACCCCGTCCGGGGCGCCCTCTTCTCCCTGGGCGGTCTCGTGGTGCCGGCCCTCGGGATGGGGCTCGGGCTCGGGGCGGGCATGGGCGTGGCGCAGGTCACGCCAGCCAACTCGACGCTGGGCACGGTCGCGGTCTATGGCCTCGTCGGGGGGGCCGTCGCGCTCGCGGGTTACGCGGCCTTCGCCGCGCGGGACGCCCACGCCACCGCCGAGCGCCGGGCGCTGTCCCTGGTCCGTCAGCCGTAGTTCAGGCGCGGTCGGACGGCGGACCGGCCTTCGGCAGCGTGAACCAGAACGTGCTGCCCCGGTCGGGGGCGCTCAGCACGCCGATGTGTCCGCCATGGGCCTCGACGAGGGCCTTGCTGATGGAGAGGCCAAGACCGGTGCCGCCCACCTTGCGGGTCGAGGTCATGTCCACCTGGCTGAACGGCTTGAAGAGCTTGGGCAGATCCTCCTCCGCGATGCCGATGCCGGTGTCCACCACCGTGCAGCAGAGCTCGTCCCCGGCGTCCGAGACTCGGATCTCGACGGCGCCGTCCGGGGAGCTGAACTTGATGGCGTTGTTGACCAGGTTGACGAGCACCTGGGAGATGCGCCCCGCGTCTCCCACGACCACCGGCAGCCCGTCCGATACCCGCGAACAGAGGCGGATCCCTTTCTGCTCGGCGAGCGGTCTCAGATTCTCGACCACACCCGCCACCAGCTCCTCCATGCGGAACGGCCCCATCCGCAGCGAGAAGCGGCCCGCCTGGATGCGGCTCATGTCCAGGAGGTCATTGATGAGGACCAGGAGGTGATCGGCCCCGGTCAGCATCTTGCCGAGATAGTCGCGCTGCGTCGGGGAGAGGGTTCCCGCCACGTCGTCTTCGAGCAGGCTGCCGAACCCCGTGATGGCGTTGATGGGGGTCCGCAGCTCATGGGAGAGGATGCTGATGAACTGATCCTTCAGCACCTGGGACTCCTCGAGCGCCCGGATGCGGTCCGCCTGCAACTGTTCCTTTTCCTGCTGGCTCCTGAGGCGCTCGGTCATGTCGCGCATGATCGCGAGCACGAGGCGTCCGAAGCCCCGCGCCGCGGGCACCGGCGAGAGCGTCATCTCCACGGGGACTTCCCGGCCATCCTTGGCCAGGGCCGGCATCTCGAAGGGAATCTTGCCATCGACCAGCCGCCCATGGCCCGTCGCGGCATAGTGGCGCATGCCCTCCCGGTGACGTGCCTTGAAGGGCTCCGGCACCAGATCGTTGACCTGCATCTCGCGGGCCTCGTCGGCGGAGTAGCCGAGCAGGCGCTCGGCCGCAGGGTTCCAGAGGACGATGCGATCGCTCGCCGCGTCGGCGACGACCACCGCCTCGTTGAGGGCGTCGAAGAGGATGCCGAAGCCCAGGTCGTGCGGGGTGAACCGCGTGCTCTCGTCTCGACCCATCTCACCTCCAGCGCCTGCGATGATCCCTCCCTCGCGGCGGCGATAAAATAGTCGGCCGATTGCCTCGATGAGCGCGACCAACCGGGCAATACCGCATCCACTCACGCGCTGACCCACCCCGAACAGCCTGGACCGGCCCAGGACGCTGGCCTGACGGAGCAAGCATGGCTTATAATCCGGGGGCATCCCAGCCGTAGCGCTGCCATCCACCTAAGGCTGCAGGAGTTTCAGCGCGTCGACGACCACTGAGTGGAGGATTCCCTTATGTCCCGACCCCTTTTCGCTGCTACCCTGGCACTTTCCCTCTCGATGCCCGCGCTTGCGGCCGAGCCTAGAAACCTCGACGCCCTGGCCTTGCGCTCAGAGGCGCTCGCGGCGACGCCCACCCAGCGCACGGGACCCGATCCCCGGCTGGCGGCGAACCTGAGCCTGTTGGTTCCGCTCGGCATCGGCGGCGCGGCGCTGGCAGCAGGCCCCCTCGGCCTCATGGTCGGCCCTCCGCTGAGCGGCATCGGCCATTTTTATGCCGGCGATCCCTGGCGGGGCACCATGTGGACGCTGGGCGGAGCGGCTCTTCCGACCGTCGGTGTCATCCTGGGCCTGCTGGTGGGCCAGAACTTCGAGCATGCCTTCAACAACGGGCCCTACTTCACGACGACCATCGGAGCCTATGCCGGCGGCCTCCTGACGTCCTTGGCCTACATCTGGTTCGCGAGCCGAGACGCCTACGATACGGCGGCGCGCCAGCAGCCGCTCTAGAGCAGGGTCCCCAGCCGACGTAGGAGGGCCGGCGCGTCTCCGGCGATGTCCCAGAGCTTGTCCTTGGACTTTTCCCCGCCCACCAGGCGCACCTCGCTCTTGGCGATCTGGAAGAGCTCGGCGAGGTAAGCCTGGCATGCGGCGTTCGCCGCACCCTCGACCGGCGGTGCCGTCAGCTTGAGCTTGAGGCGGCTCTCGGTGCCCTCGCCGTACAGGCCACAGACCTCGTTCTTGCTCGAGCGGGGCTGCAGGCGCACCGCCAGTCGGATTCCCTTGTCGATGAGCTTTGCAGGTAGGTCCACTTCGCCTTCCCATGAAGCTACAGGCCCAACAAGCAATCCCGTTCACACTGAGCCTGGTCGAAGTGCGAACGGTTCCTTTGAGAAAAGAGGGCCCGGGGCGCTTGCCCCGGGCCCTCTTTCGATTCTACTACAGCCGGTCGGCGAAGAGCGGCGCGGGGGCCTGGTTCTTCCACACGATGGTGTTCTTGGCGTCCACCTCGATGACCCGGTTGTTGCCCGTGTCCGCGATGAGCGTGTTGCCCGAGGGCAGACGGACGGCGCAGTTGGGGTTCTTGAGGTTGTCGCCGTCGCCGATGGGGCGGCTGCCGCCGACCATCCACACGAGCATCCCGGCGTTGTTGACCTCCATCACGCGGCTGTTGCCGGAATCCGTCACGAGCGTGTTGCCGTTGGGCAGGCGCATCACGTGGGTCGGGTGGTTGACGATCGAGGTCGAGCCGTCACCCAGGCCCCAGACGGGCGTGCCGTTCGAGTTGATCTCCACCAGGCGGTTGTTGCCGGTGTCCGCGATGAGGGTGTTGCCGTTGCGCAGGCGCTCGGCCCAGCGGGGGGCGTTGAGGCGGGTCTTGAACTCCCAGATCTTGCGATCGTTCTGGTCGATCTCGACCACGCGGCTGTTGCCGGTGTCCGCCACGAGCACCGTGCCCGAGGTGGTGTAGTTGGCGCCCTTGGGGCGGCTCAGGCCACCGATGCCGAGCTTCCACCAGGAGGTGCCGTTGAAGCTCTTGAGCGTGGTGCCGCGCTCGGTGGCCTCGTAGGCGGTGTTCTTGAAGGCGTCGGCCACGAGCATGTTGCCGGTCGAGCGGTTGACCATCGCGCTCCACGCCTCGGAGGTCCGGGCGGTGGTGAGCGGGTTGTGCCACTGGTCGACCTCGACGATGCTCTGCGCCGTCGTGATGACCGTGTGCTGAGCGCGGGTGCCGGCCGACTGGGGAGCCAGCTCGATGACCAGCGAGTTCGAGGTGCCGGGCTTGACCGCCAGGTCGCGGACGCCGTCGTAGTAACCCGAGTAGCTCGCCTTGATCTGCTGCTGACCCGCGGGCACGTCCTCCAGCTGGTAGTGGCCGGTGGCGTCGGCGGTGGTCGAGATGGCGGTGCCCACCACTTCGACCTTGGCGCCGGGCAGGGTGCGCTCGGTGTTGGCGATCTTGACGGTGCCGGCGATGATGCCGCCGGGGCCGTTGCCGACCTTGAGGGTGATGGTGACGGCCGTGGTCTCGCCGCTGATGGAGACGCCGGTCTGCTTGCCGGTCGCGCCGTTGTACTCGGCGGTCACGGTGTAGCCGTCGCCCTCGGGCAGACCCTCGAAGGTCGCCTTGCCCTCTTCGTCGGCCTGCTGGCCGGTGCCGGCCGACTGGCCGCCCGAGTTGAGGACCTCGACGTTGGCGCCGGCAACAGGACCCTCGGCGTCCTGGACCGTCACGACGAGCGCGCCGTCGCCGCCGCCGCCCTTGACGACGGGGTTGCGACCGCAGCCCGTGAGGCCGGCCGCGAGCAAGAGGGACAGAAGGCCAATCGTAAGACGCTTCATCTTAGTTGCCTCCCACCGGCTTCTTGCCGCAGTAGAAACGCGAGGCGGGCGAGTTGCTCTTGGCCCACGCCTTGGCGGTCGCCGCGTTGCCCGTATCCGTCTTGATGGCCGTCACCGACCAGGTGTAGTTGGCCGCCGGCTGGAGGACCATCGGGGGCCACACGGCGGGCTTGGTGCCGGCCTGGATGTCGACCTGGGTGCCGTAGGTGATGCTCGTGCCGAACTCGCCGTCCTGGCGGTAGCCGCGCCACATCGGCGTGAAGTAGACGCCCGAGAAGACTTCGACGTAGTAGCCCTCGGCCTTGGTGTTGCCGCCGGTCTCCCAGGTGAACTTGGGGGTGATGCCGATGTTCTCCGCGTTGTTGGCGGGCTCGGTGGTCTTGGGGACGGGCAGGGGGTAGAGGGCCTTGGTCTTGTCGGTGCCGCGAGCCAGCACGTTGCCGCTCGAGTCGAGCGCCTCGACCAGGTACGAGTACTCGGTGTCGATGCGCAGGTTCATCACCGCGCCGTCGCGGTAGCCGCGGAACGAAGCGGGCACGTTGTAGAGGGGGTAGTACTTGTCGCCACCGTCGTCGTTCCGGCTCACGCGGAACTGGGCAGCCCCGTCCACCTTGCTCCACACGAGGTCGGCGTAGACCGACACGCGGCTCGGCATGTTGGGGCTGAAGACCTGGAGGGCGGTGGAGTTGATCGTGTTGGCGATCGCCTTGACGGCCAGCGACTTGGGGTCGGCGGGCTTCTCGGGATCGGGGATGGGCTGGGGAATGTTGGTCGGGACGTCCTGCGGATCGTCGGCGATCGTGCGGGGCAGATCCTCGCGGCCGGTGTCCTTGGTGACGGTCTTGGTGGAGCCGGTCGAGCCGGTGTCGGGGCCGGGCACCTGCGTGCCGCAGCCAGCCGTGGCCACCGTCATCAGGACCGTCGCGGCGATCGCCAAGGCGCCCATCTGCCTCGGTGCTCCGTTCGTCCTCATAGCTCCCCGTCCTTTCCCATGTCCACCACGAGACTGCGTATCGTTAGTGTTATATCGGGGGGAGGCGGGACGGGGTTGCGGCGAACCAGTTAATTCCAGGTTAAAGTTCGTTCAAAGATCGGGGCAGAGGCGGGCGGCTCATGCCCGCGCCAGCTGGGCGCCGGCCTTGAGCTCACGCACGAAAGCGCCCACTCGCGCGACCAGATCCGGCTCACTGGCCCAGCGTCCGATCCGATCGACCAGCGCGCTGCCGACCACGACCGCATCCGCGCCCATGCGCGCAAGCTCCGCGGCATGCTCGGGGGTCGAGACCCCGAAGCCCACGGCGACCGGCAGGCGGCTCTTGGCCTTGACCCGGGCGAGGTAGTCCGAGAGATCGGCGGCGAGCTCGGATCGGACACCCGTCACCCCGGTGGCGGCCACCAGGTACACGAAGCCCTCGGAGGCCTCGCACAAGAGGCCGATCCGCTCCTCGGTGGTCGTGGGGGCCACCAGGAACACGGTGGCGAGGCCGTAGCGACCGGCCGCCGCGCGGATCTCGGCGGCCTCTTCGGGGGGGATGTCCGGCATGAGGAGGCCGTCGGCCCCGGCCTCGGCGGCCTCGCGCACGAAGCGCTCCAGGCCGTAGCGGAAGACCGGGTTGCAGTAGGTGAAGAGGATGAGCGGGATCTCCGAGTGCGCGCGCACGGCCCGGACCACCCCGAAGACGTCGGCGAGCCGCACGCCGCGGTCGAGGGCGCGCTGGCTGGAGGCCTGGATGACCGGGCCGTCCGCCACCGGATCCGAGTAGGGGATGCCGAGCTCCACCAGATCCGCCCCCTGCTCGGCCATCTCGACGATGATCCGCGCGGTGGCGTCGTTGTCCGGGTCGCCCACCGTCACGAAGGGAATGAGCTTGACGCCCTCACGGGCGAACGCCGTCTCGATCCGTCCCACTAGCCTTCCCCCTTCAAGATGTCCGAGACCTGCATGACGTCCTTGTCGCCCCGGCCCGACAGGTTCACGAGCACCACCTGGTCCTGGGTCGTCTCGGGCATCAGGCGCTCCAGGTAGGCGATCGCATGGGCCGACTCCAGCGCCGGGATGATGCCCTCCAGGCGGCACATGCGCTGGAAAGCGTCCAGGGCCTCTTGGTCCGTGATGGCCTCGTAGGTCGCGCGGCCCGAGTCCTTGAGGTAGGCGTGCTCGGGGCCCACACCCGGGTAGTCGAGGCCCGCGGACACCGAGTGAGCGGGCAGGATCTGGCCCTCGTCGTCCTGGAGGATGTAGGTGCGGTTGCCGTGCAGCACGCCCACCGAGCCCTTCGTCAGGGTCGCCGCGTGGCGCTCGGTGTCGACGCCCTCGCCCGCCGCCTCGACGCCCACCAGGCGCACGCCCGCGTCGTTCCGGAAGGGGTGGAAGATGCCCATGGCGTTGGAGCCGCCGCCCACGCACGCGACCACGTAGTCCGGCAGGCCGCCCGCCTGCTCCAGGCACTGGCGGCGGGCCTCCTTGCCGATGACCGACTGGAACTCGCGGACGAGCTCCGGGAAGGGGTGCGGGCCCGCCACCGTGCCGATGATGTAGTGGGTGTTACGGACGTTCGCCACCCAGTCGCGCAGGGCCTCGTTGAGGGCATCCTTGAGGGTCTTGGTGCCGCTGTCGACCGTGCGCACGGTAGCCCCCATGAGGTTCATGCGGAACACGTTCAGGGCCTGGCGCCGCGCGTCCTCTTCGCCCATGTAGACGACGCATGCGAGGCCGAAGCGGGCCGAGACCGTCGCGGAGGCCACGCCGTGCTGGCCGGCGCCCGTCTCGGCGATGATCCGCTCCTTGCCCATGCGCTTGGCAAGGAGGATCTGGCCGAGAGCGTTGTTGATCTTGTGGGCGCCCGTGTGGTTGAGATCCTCGCGCTTGAAGAAGATCCGGGCGCGGCCGTAGTGCTCGGTCAGGCGCTCGGCGAAGTAGAGGGGCGTGGGACGGCCGACGTAGTGGGCCTGGTAGTAGGCGAGCTCTCGGTGGAACTCCGGATCGGCCAGGGCCGCGCGATAGGCGCCCTCGAGCTCCTCCAGGGCGGCCATCAGGGTCTCGGGCACAAAGCGCCCCCCGAAGGGACCGAAGTGTCCCCCCGCGTCCGGCAAGATCGTCTCCATGCTACCTCTTCCTCGGTGAACGGGGCCGACACCAGGCCAGCAGGCGATCGTGAGGCCCTCATGCCGATCTTAACACGCGTCCAACCCAGTTGTCTCGGTTGGCCGAAAGGACGGGAGCAACCGGAAGTTTGGCCGAGGATCGGAGGGAGCGGCCGTGAGATGATACGACCACGACATGATGCGACTCACATCCAGTGACCTCACATCAACCCGGCGAGGGGGGCCGGGAACCGTTCGCAAGAAGAGGAGCTCAAGGAGACGTGATGAGCAGCATCTTCATCGGTTGGCTCGCTCTGCAGACGCTCGGGGCGGTGGCCTTCGTGATCCTGGCGAAGAAGACGAGCGTCCTGGTGGACGAGAAGGAGCGTCCCATCCGGAAACCCGTCAGCTATCCACCCATCATCCAGGCTCCCGGCAACACGCCGGACGAGCAAGTCCAGCTCGTCCGACGCATCAAAGCGGCCTCCTAGCCCGCGGCGCTCTCTCCCGAGGGGGGAAGGGAGCGCTCGGGGAGGCCCAGCCATCCCGCACGACGCTTGAGGAGGGCCACCGCAACCAGATAGCACGCAAGCGCAGCGCCCCAGGCCTGCAGGGGGGGAATGCCCACGAAGCCGGGCCCGAAGCCCGGGAAGGTGCCGTTGGTGTAGACACCGACCAGGGCCCCGACGAGGAGGGCCCCGATGGCGGGCCAGTTGGCCCAGGCGGTCTCCTGCCAGGTCGGAACCCGATCGACCGGGCGGCGGATCCCGAACAGCCGCGGCACCCAGAAGACCTCCGCCAGCATGATGACGGTGGCCGTGGGCACGAGCACGCTGGTGATGCCGCTGACGAGGAAGAGGGCGTCGGCGAGGCGGCTGAGCAGGACGGCCGTGGCGATGCCGAGTACCCACAGGAGGATGACGACGGGGCGCCGGGGCCACTGCGTCACGTTCTCGAAGGCGTTGACGGCCTCATAGAGGTTGGGGTCGTTGTTGCTGACCTGCGCGATGGCGAAGACCGCCACCGCCAAGAGGCTCATGCCGCCCAGGGCGAACTGCGTGAGGAAGGCCGCGGCCGAGCCCTCGTCGGTGGCGCCGCCGATGGCGGCGAGCGCCCAGCCCGCAGCGGGAAAGAGCACCAGGCCGAGGGCCATGGCGACCGCCAGGGGCAGGATCGGCTCGTGGAACTTCGGGCGTCCGAAGCGCCAGAAGTCGGGCTCGTTGCCCCAGATCCCGAAGCCCATGACGACGCCGGCGGCCGCGAGCACGCTGGTCGTCACCGGAGCCGTCGAGGGGCCCCACAAGATGGCCGCGGGCGCGGTGCCGAAGGCCTTGCCCACCGTGTAGAGCACGAGCACCAGGAGGACCGGCGCCGCCACGAAGCGCGCGTAGCCCGCCACGCCCGTGAAGCCGAAGTAGTTGGTGACGCCCATCAGGAGGGCGCAGACGATGGTCGGCACGAGCAGGTGCCCGCCGAAGCCGAGCAGAGGATCCAGCAGCTTGGCCAAAAACTCCGCCTGGAAGCCGAACCACCCGAGCGAGATCACGACCATGATGGCCGAGACGACGTAGGAGCCCAGCCGTCCGAAGATCGAGCGGGTGAGCAGGGCGTAGGTCTGGCCCGTCTTGGCGCCCAGGTAGGCGGCACCCGCCGTGTAGCCGAGCAGCATGAAGGCGCCGCCGAGGCAGCCCTGCAGGGTCTGCATGAGCGTGAGGCCCTTCTGGTAGAAGCCCACGCCCAGGCTCAGGGTGCTCAGGCCAGTCACCATGGTGATCCAGAGCAGGCCCATGAAGAGGGGGCCCTTGCGTTCGGAGAGAGGAACGATCTCGGTGGTGTAGTCGTGTTCCGCCTCCAAGGAGGCGATCGCGGGGGCGGTCTCGGTGGTCATCAGCAGCAGCCTTTCCAGTAAGCAGGAATGCGATCGATTCTAAAGGCCAATGGGGCCGCATGGAAGTGGGAGAGCTTGCCGAAGTGCGCGTCAAAACCTAAGATGGAGGCGGAAAAGCCCCACCTTGGAAGGATCTCCTAGATGCTTGACGACGACGCGCTGGAAATCGAGACCATCAACCTGGTCCCCGAAGGCTCGGAGACTCCCCAGGAGCCCGAAGCGCCCGAGGAAGCAGCACCGGAAGCGCTCGGCGACCCGTTTTCGATGCCCGATCCCTTCGAGGTCGAGGCCACGCCGGCCAAGAAGCCCGCGCCCTTCGGCCGCGAGCTGCCGCCCATCGATCCGGCCAACGACACGCCGGCCAAGGAGGCGGACGAGCAGCTCAACGATCTCCTGACGATCTTCCAGGAGCACGTCACCAAGATCGCGCAGCTGGTGCACCGGATCCGCTCGCAGGCCCTCTACCGCAACCTCGGGTACGACACCTTCGAAGCCTACATCAAGAGCAAGGAGCTGCGCATGAGCCGCAGCTTCATCTACCAGCTCGCCAAGGTCGGCGAGGTCATCGAGAAGGCGGGCGTGGACCTGGATCAGACTCCTGCCGCGCAGGATCTCCAGATCTCCAAGCTCGCGCAGATCTCGCGCCTGCCGGATCCTGAGGTCCACCGCAAGGTGCTCGAGACGGGCCGCATCACGCTCAAGAACGACAGCGGGCTCGACGAGGAGTTCGAGCTCAACACCGTGCCCACCAAGAAGCTCAACGCGGCGGTGAACGAGGCCCTGGGCATCCCCCCCAAGATCGGCCCGGCCTACGACCCCATGCCGGAGCCGGCCTTCAAGGGCTCGGGCCAGCTGCCCGGCACGCAGAACGCCGCGGCCTACGCGACGGTGGTGGCCGCCGAGCGTGCTCCGGAGATGACGCTCTCCCACGAGGACTGGCGCACGAGACTCGAGGGTCTGGTCTCCGAGCTGCGCGTCATGGGCATCGCCGACCGCCGCGAGGCGGTGGACGAGATCGTGCGCGTGGTGCAGGCGACGGTGAACGACGCGGTGCCCTTCTAGGGCGCGTTACCGAGCAAGGGTTCTGGGTACAAGCAGGGCACAGGCCCTTTGTCACGAGGAGAACCCCATGAAACGCAGCCTTTTGACCGCCGCAACACTCGCTCTGCTCGCTGGAACGACCTTGCCCGCCTATGCCCAGGTGCCCGCCCAGACGCCCGGGCAGACCAAGGCCGGCACCCAGGGGGTGGGCATCCAGATGTCCTGGCTCTCGGGCTCGGGCTTTGCCTACCGGCGCTGGCTGGATAACGGCTGGGGCTTCCAGGTCGCGGCGTTCCCTCTCGTCCTGACGGACTACTACTTCTTCAACCCGGGCGGTCAGGTCATGAAGGAGCTGTTCCGCAACGGCAACCTGCGGGCCTACGCCCTCTCCGGGGTGGGTGCCGCCATGTACGGCAGCACCTACGGCGCCAGCGGCATGGACCTGGGCATCCCCGTCGGCGGCGGCGTGGATTGGTTCTGGGGCGAGAACCTCTCGATCAACTTCGGCCTGGGCTACACGCTGTCGTTCCACTCGAACCGCCGCTCGCCGACCCTGGAGCCGGGCGGCACCGTCGGCGTCATGCTGGAGTGGTAGCGCCTCCCGACGACCTGCGAGTGCCCGGCGAATGCCGGGCACTTTTTGGTTGCGGGGCCCAAGCCGAACAAGCGACGCCTGTGGCATGATCGAGGGACCTCGAGAGGAGGGTTTCCGATGCCGCATCCCATGCTGTTCGTCCTGCTGGCCCTTGCGATCGCGGGCTGTCACCACCAGAAGGATCAGGCCGCGAGCCGTGAGTCCGCGAACCCCGCGGCCGTGACCTCTCCGACGCCGGCGACAAAGCCCTACGCCACCCAGGCGGTGCCGTTCCGGACGGTCTTGCAGGGCGTGCACATCATGTACGACGGTGCAGCCGAGAACGCGGTGATCCGCTCGCAGGCCGACTGGGAAGGCTTCCTCTCGCGGCATCCCCACAACGACCCGGGGACCATCCAGCTGGACTTCGCGCGGGAGCAGGGCGTGCTGGTGCAGCTGGGGGCGCAGCCCACCGGGGCCATCCGCGTGGAGATCGTCTCCATCGAGGAAGAGCCCAGTCGCTTCGTGGTGCATGCCGTGCGCCGGCTGCCGGCGAGCGACGCCGCGGTGACGGACGACATCGGCTATCCGACGCACTACGTGGCGATGGCGCGGTCGGACAAGCCCGTGACCTTCGCGCCGATCGTGGACCAGCGGGCCGGACGCTAGGTAGGGAACAAGGAGGTACCCCCCCTAGCCCCCCCTCTAGAGGGGGGGAAGTCCGCGGGAGCGGAAGTTTCACCCAAGATCCTAAGGCGAAGCCCGCGGGAGGGGAAGTTTCACCCGAGATCCTAAGGAGTAGCCCTGCTCTCCCCCACCCATGACCCCTCCCCCCCTCTAGAGGGGGGGCCGGAGGGGTCCTCCTTAGAAAAAAAACAGGCCCTCCGGCAATCGCCGGAGGGCCTCGACCATAATCGTTACTTCGTCACCGCGCTCATCGCCGCCCCGGTCGCGGCCTCCAGCGTGATGCCGCCCAGGCGGTTGTCCCCGCTCGACAGCACCTGGTACGAATCCACGTAGATCCGATCCGGCATGCCCCCCGAAGCCGCCACGTACTGGATGAAGTAGCTCGTGCGATCGCCCACCGTGGGCACCCCCGCCTTCAAAGCCGCTTCGATGGCCTGCGTCGGGGTGATCAGCTTGCCGTAGTCGATGGCCGCGGGCGGAGCGTCCACCGTGTGCACGGCCTTCACGTCGCGCGCCGACGCGGGCTCCTTGTCCTGGTAGACCTTGACCAGGATCTCGTTGTACCGGTTCCCCTGACCCTCGAGCGGGCTCCAGTAGATGAAGCCGTAGGCCCCCTCGTCGCGGGTGAACTGCCCGTACTTGTTCATCCACCGCACCGAGAGCCCCATGGGAATGAGTCCCGCACCGTACTTCGCGGCCACGTGCGCCTGCGCCTTGCCGAAGGCGTCCATGATCGTCGCGGCCGTGCCTGCCGCCTGGGCCTGCGCCATGCTCACCATGTCCTCGTACTCGTCGAGCACGAGGTAACCGTCATGGTTGCGGTCCGAGAGGTTGAAGGCCAGCTGGGCGTAGGTCTTCTCGCCGGTCGTGATGGTCGCGTTCGCGTTGATCGACGCCAGGTACTCGGGCCACGAGACCCGGCCGTCCTGGTTCCCGTCGAGAAGGGCCATCGTCTCCTTGGCGTAGTCGCGCAGCTTCGCGATCGCCTTGGTCAAGAACGTCCGGTTGTTGAGCAGCTCGTTCAACGTCAGGTACGGGTTGCCGTTGAGGTTCAGGTTCGCGAACTGCTCCGGCGTGAAGAAGGCCGACGCCTCCGCCTGCGTGAGCTTGCCGTCCCCATTCTGATCGAGGCGCCGGTAGAGGTTGGTGAGGTACACCTTCAGGGCCGCCTTGAGGCCCTCCTGGCTCTGGGCATCCACCTGCTGGGACGCCTGCCGGTTCACGTTCGGGGTCGCGGGGCTCGCGCCGCAGCCTGCGAGCGCCACCGCCGCCGCCAGCGCCAGGGCCATATGACGAAGGGACTTCATCCCATGCACCTCCTAAAGAAAGCTTAACCACTCCCGTTATCCCGGGAGTGGTCAAGGGAGGTTCTTAAGCCCCGATTAAGTGCGACTTAAGCTTTAGCTCTGTCCCGTCACGACCGGAGCGTTCTCCGCGTCCAGGGCGAAGCGCTCGTGGATGACGCGCACGGCCTCGTTGGCCTGCTCGCGGTCGATGACGCACGAGACCTTGATCTCGGAGGTCGAGATCATATGGATGTTGATGCCCGCGTCGGCCAGGGCCGCGAACATGGTCGCCGCCGTGCCGGGATGGTTGATCATGCCGGCCCCCACGATCGAGACCTTGGCCACCCCACCCGCGGCGATGACGCCCGCGGCCCCCAGCGCGTCGGCCACCTCGTTGACCACCTGCTTGGCGCGGCCGAGGTCATCCTCGCTCACGGTGAAGGCGATGTCGTTGGTGTCCTGAGCGTGCGCGCTCTGGATGATCATGTCCACGTCGATGTGCTTGCTTGCCAGCGCGTTGAAGAGCTGGGCCGCCACCCCCGGGCGATCGGGGACGCGCAGCACGGCGAGCTTGGCTTGCTTGAGGTCGGCGGCCACCCCGCTGACCGGGTTCTGCTTTTCCAACTGTTCCACTCCCTTGACCACCGTCCCGTATCCCTCGTTGAAGCTCGAGCGGACCCGCAGGAACAGGTTGGCATGCTTGGCGTACTCGACCGATCGCGGATGCAGGACCTTGGCGCCGAGGCTCGCGAGCTCGAGCATCTCGTCGTACGAGATCTCGGCATGCATGCGCGCCTGGGGCACCACCCGCGGGTCGGCGGTGTAGACCCCGTCCACGTCCGTGAAGATGTCGCAGAAGTCGGCCTTGAGGGCAGCAGCCAGGGCCACGGCCGTCGTGTCCGAGCCCCCGCGGCCCAGGGTCGTGATGGCGCCCGCCTCCGTCGCCCCCTGGAAGCCCGCGACCACGACCACGTAGCCCTGGCCCAGGAGCTCCTTGAGCTTGGTGGTGTCGATGCGCTTGATGGGGGCGTTCTTGTGCACGGGATCCGTGACGATGCCGGCCTGCCAGCCCGTCAGGCTAACAGCAGGCACGCCGAGCTCCATGAGCGCCTGGGCCAGCAGGGCGATGGAGACCTGCTCGCCGGTGGCGAGCAGCATGTCGACCTCGCGGGGGTTGGGGTCCGCCGAGATGTCGCTCATGAGCTTCACGAGGCCGTCGGTGGTCTTGCCCATCGCCGAGACGACGACGACCACGTCGTTGCCCTCGCGCCGGGTCTGGGCCACGCGCCGGGCCACGTTGCGGATCCGCTCGACGTCGCCGACCGACGAGCCGCCGAACTTTTGAACGATCAATGCCATGGCTATCCTCTTGCCGACCCGGAGGCCGGACCTATGGTCATGCCGCGTCGACTGATGTCCGCCGCCCGGGCATAGGCCGCGATGCCGGCCCCGGCCCAAGCAGCCACCATGCCTTCCGCCACTTGTTCCCGGACGTCCTCACGACACCAGGCCAGCAAGGTCGGCCCCGCCCCCGAGAGCGTGACGCCCCAGGCGCCCGCCGCCTTGGCCGCAGCGACCACCTGCGGCATGCCGGGGATGAGGGCCTCGCGGTAGGGTTGGTGGAGGCGATCCGAGAGGGCTTCGGGCAAGCACTCGCGCCACCCCGAAACCAAAGCGGCAGTCAACAGGGCTGCGCGCCCCACATTATAGACCGCATCCTGCAGAGATACAACGGCGGGCAAGGCAGCGCGGGCCTTTGCGGTCGAAAGTTCGAACTCGGGGATCGCCACCACCAGGCTCGGCGGCTCGTGCAGGGGGAGGGGGGCGCAGATCGGGCCCTCACGGCCTCCCACGGCCACGCACAGCCCCCCGTAGATGGCCGGGGCCACGTTGTCGGGATGGCCCTCGAGCTCGGTGGCGAGTCGCAGGAAGTCGCTCTGGTCCCAGCGCGCCGAAAACAGGTGGTCCACCGCCTTGAGGCCCGCGACCACCGCACTCGCGCTCGAGCCGAGGCCGCGCGCCAGCGGGATCTCCGACTGGACCGCGACGTCCAGGGCGGGCAGCTCCGCGTGCAACACGTCGGCCATGCGCTGGGCCGCCACGAGAAACAGGTTGCGCTCGGGAGGCAGGTCGGACTCCACGCCGTCCATGCGGTACGAGGATCGGCCATCTGGGGCCACCTGCACCCGGAAGCGGCTGCCGAAGGGCAGGGCGAGGCCCATGCAGTCGAAGCCGGGGCCCAGGTTGGCCGAGGTGGCCGGGACGAAGATCTCGAACGCGTTCAAGCGGGCCCCCTCCAGAAAGCAGGCAAAGCGGCCTCGATCCTACGGGCGCCGGGGCAGCCGGTCAAGCGAGGGTCCTCCGGCCGAGCCGCGTGCCGCAAGGGGCATGGACGAGACGCACCGGATCTTTAGGCGCTCACGCCGATCGCCCGCAACGTGAATTATTGTAACGTTTGACCCATCATGCCCCGCAACATTGCCCCGGACATCCCCCCTCGCTCGTCATGCGGAGGCCGACATGCACGTTTGTGTGATCGGGACCGGTTACGTTGGGCTGGTAACGGGAGCCTGCCTCGCGGAAATCGGCCACGACGTCGTTTGCGTCGACAACGACCAGACCAAGATCGCCCGATTGGAACAGGGTCAGATCCCCATCTACGAACCTGGGCTCGAGGAACTCGTAGGCATCCACAGCCTCACCGGTCACCTCGCGTTCACCACGGACCTCCACCAGGCGGTCCAGCGCTCCGAGATCGTCTTCATCACCGTGGGCACGCCCGCCATGCCTTCGGGCGAGCCGGACCTCTCGGCCGTCGAGGCCGTGGCCCGTGCCATCGGTGGTGCCCTCAACGGCTACAAGGTCATCGTCAACAAGAGCACGGTGCCCGTGGGCTCGGGCGACTGGGTGGCCATGCTCGTCCAGGACGGCATGGGCGCCATGCAGCTCGCCACGGCGGGCGGCGGCCTCGCCCTCCAGGACGCGCCCTTCGACGTGGTCTCCAACCCGGAGTTTCTGCGCGAGGGCTCCGCCATCCACGACACCTTCTTCCCGGACCGGATCGTGGTGGGCAGCCAGAGCTCCCGGGCCGTGGCGCTCATGCGCGAGCTCTACGAGCCCATCATCCGGCGCCATCTGCCGGGCCAGCTGCCCGAGGGCGGCCCCGAGATCCCGTTTGTCGTCACGGACCTCACCTCGGCCGAGATGATCAAGTACGCGGCCAACGCCTTTCTCGCCGCCAAGATCTCCTTTGCCAACGAGATCGCGAACCTCTGCGAGCGGGTGGGCGCCGACATGACCCGTGTGGCCCTCGGCATGGGGCTCGACGCCCGGATCGGCACCCAGTTCCTCAACGCCGGGCTCGGCTGGGGCGGCAGCTGCTTCCCCAAGGACGTCTCGGCCCTGATCCACATCGCCAAGGAGTACGGCTACGACGCCCAGCTCCTCAAGTCCGTGCAGGAGACCAACCTGCGCCAGCGCCACTTCGCGCTCGCCAAGCTCCAGCACCAGCTCAAGGTCCTCAAGGGCAAGACCATCACCCTCTTGGGGCTCTCGTTCAAGCCCCACACCGACGACCTGCGCGATGCGCCCGCCATGACGCTCGCCATGCAGCTCATCCGCCTGGGGGCCAAGGTCCGGGCGTACGACCCGGTGGCCGGAGAGGCCGCCAAGGCCCAGCTGCCGGCGCTGTTGACCTTTCCCTGTCCCTACCAGGCATCGACCGGGGCCGACGCCGTGGTCATCGCCACCGAGTGGCCCGAGTTCACGACCCTCGACCTCGCACGGCTGAGGGGGGTGGTCCGAACGCCCTTCCTGCTCGACGGACGTAATGCGCTCTTGCCGGAGGCGGCCCAGGCCGCCGGGTTCGCGTATTCCGGCATCGGCCGGTAAGAAGGAGGCCCCATGCGCGTCCACCTGATCAACCCTCCCGAGATTCCGGGCTACATCAGCGACCGGGACAAGGCCGGCGGCCTCGGCACCATGTTCCCCATCAACCGCCGTTACCGGTACCGGGCCTTCACTCCGCCCATGGACCTCATGTACGCCGCGGCGGTCGCCGAGAAGGCGGGAGCCGAGGTCGCCATCACCGACGCCTGCGCCGAGAAGATCAAGCGCACGGCCCTCCTGCTCAAGCTGGACCAGGCCGCCCCCGACGTGATCGGCGTGCGGCTCAGCCTGCCCAGCCTGCAAGAGGACCTCACGCTCGCCAGGCTCATCAAGAGCGCGCACCCGGAGCGCCGGGTCTTCGTGTTCGGCAACGTCGTCCAGACCACCCACGAGCAGTGGATCCAGGACTGCGGGCTGGACGGCGTGTTCTTCGGCGAGCCCGAGGCGCTCATCGGCGACTTCCTTGCGGGCACCCACAACATGCACGTCTGGACCCCACAGGTGCCCTTCGCGCCCGTGGGCTGGCTCCTCCAGGATGCCAAGGACCTGGATAGCCTGCCCTTCCCGGCCTGGCACCTGGTCGACATGCGACGCTACAGCCCGGACGGCACCGCCGAGGGGGCGACCTACTACATCCTCTCGAGCCGCGGCTGCCCCAAGGCCTGCTCCATGTGCCCGTACTACGTGCACCAGGGCGGCCCGTGGCGTGCCCGGTCCCTCGAGAGCGTGCTCGCTGAGCTCGACTACCTCAAGACCATGGGGGCCGTCTTCCTGCAGGCCCGCGACCCGAACATCGGGCTTGTGAAAAAGCGCCTGCGCGCCATCGCCGAGGCCATGTCCGAGCGCCGGTACGGCTTCAAGTGGGTCATCGAGACCGACCTCGAGAGCCTGGACGCCGAGACCATCAAGCTCCTCGCCAAGGGCGGTCTCAAGCGCCTCATGACGGGCATCGAGTCGGCGGATCCCACCATCCTCCGCGAGATCCACCAGCACCCCGACGCCCTCAAGCTCACGCTCAAGAACGTGGAGCTCTGCAAGGAGCTCGGCATCGAGCTGACGGGCTTCATGGTCGTGGGCTCGACCTCCGAGTCCTTCGAGAGCGTGGTCGCGACCGTGCGGCTCGCCCAGCACCTGCCCATGAACTACTCCGTCTCCTTGATGACGCCGTACCTGGGCACGGTCTACCGCACCGAGGCCGAGACCATGGGGCACGTGGACCGCAAGACCGACTACCACGACCTGGGCGGCACGGCCTGCGTGGTGCGCACCCGCTACCTCGACAAGCCCATGGTGCGCCTCGCCTACAAGTGGGCCCAGGGCGAGCTCGAGCTGACCCGCCGCACGCGAGGCTACTCCGAGGCGCGCGGCTTCTTCGCCAAGGCCATCGAGGCCCTCAAGGTGGCCAAGCATGCCGCCTGGCACGCGCCGACCAACTGGACGTTCCAGTACGCCCGCGAGGCCGCCAAGCGCAACCCGGCGAACCAGAACCTCGCCGGGGTGAGCTGATGCGCGTCGCCCTCCTCTCCCCCGAGCCCATCGGCGTCGGGGGGATCGGCACCTATACCGGGAACCTCGCCCGAGGCCTACGCGGCCTCGGGCATGAGGTCCAGATCCTCCTGCCCTCCTCCGACCAGCCCGAAGAGCCCGACGAGGTCCGGCTCGACGTGCCCCGGAGCTACCGGCTTCCCGCCTTCAACCGCTTCTGGGGCGTGACCATGGGCATGCTGCCCTGGGCGGTCGCTGCCGGGCGTGCGCTCCGGAGCCTCCACGCCGAGCGGCCCTTCGACGTGGTCGAGGTGCCCGAGTGGATGGCAGGCGCGCTCTTCATGGACCGGGGCGGCCTGCCGCCCCTGGTCTTGCGCCTGCACACCCATCTCGCCCTGGTGCGCCGCCTCAACGGCCTGCCCATGACGGCCGACGCCCGGCTCGCCGCCTTCCTGGAGGCCCGGGCCCTGCGGCGCGCGGCCATGCTCCTCGCCAACAGCCGCAGCCTGGCGGACACCTTGGCCGAAGACTATGCCATCCCGCGCTCGCGGATCGAGGTCCTGCCCCTGGGGGTGGACCTGGAGCGCTTCAAGCCGCGGCGCGGCGCCGATCTCAAGGAGCGCCTGGGCGTGCCCGCCCACCACGTGCTCGGCCTGTTTGCGGGCCGCATCGAGCGGCGCAAGGGCATCGACACGCTGGTGGCGGCCTTCCAGGCCGCGAGCGCGCAGGTACCCTACCTGCACCTGGCCGTGGCGGGCGCGGACACCCAGACGGCCGACGGCGGCGGGAGCCTCCGCGACCGGCTCGAGGCCGAGCTCTCCGCAGCGGGCCTCGCGGATCGGGTGCACTGGCTCGGGGCCCGGCCCCACGGCGAGCTGCCCGCGCTCTACGCCGGCTCCGACTTCCTGGTGGCGCCCAGTCGCCTCGAGCCCTTCGGGCTCGTCTACCTCGAAGCCATGGCCTGCGGTCGTCCTGTCATCGGCTGTCGCTCGGGCGGCGTGCCCGAGATCGTCGAGGAGGGACGGCACGGCTTTCTGGTTCGACCGGAGGATCCCCATGACCTCGCGCGCATGCTCGTGCGCATGGCGTCAGACGGCACCATGCGCCGCATGATGGGCAGCCGCGCGCGGGAGCACGTGGCCACCTCCTTCGAAAACACGGCGATCGCCCGGCGCACCGTGGAGTGCTACGGGCGGGCGATCGCCACCCGGTTCCCCCACACATCGCCTAGTCGGAGGACGCTTGCATGAACATCCCCGCCCCCATGGTTCCTGTCATCACCGGCATCGCCTACTGGGATCGCCGGGTTGCCGCCTGGAGAGACCGGGCGCAGCTCATGCTCCTGCAGGCGGAGCTCGGCGATCGCCTGACGATTGGCGAGGGCACGCGGGTCGAGCGTGGCGTCATCTGGCGGATCGGCTCGACGGGCCGGGTGCGCGTCGGCGAGATGAGCACCATCCGCACGGGCGCCGAGCTCAAGGTGGACGGCAAGCTCACCATCGGCAAGCGCGTCCTCATCGGGGCCTGGTCGACGCTGTCCGTCTTCGAGGAGGTCATCATCGGGGATGACTGCCTCCTGGCCGAGCGCGTGAGCATCCGCGACCACGACCACCGCTTCGAGCATCCGGACGTGCCGGTGGCCGATCAGGGCTACCGGGTCTCGACCATCCGGCTCGGCAACAACGTCTGGCTCGGCGCCGGCGTCACCCTGCTCAAGGGCGTCTCCTTGGGCGACGGGTGCGTGGTCGGGGCCAACGCCGTCGTCACCCGCTCCTTCCCCGCGGGCTGCGTGCTCGCCGGAGTGCCCGCCCGCGTCATCCAGCAGCTCCCCATCGACGAGAGGTCCTATGCCTGCACCGACTAAGGTCGCCCGCCACACCCTCTTCAACTTCGTGACCATCGCGCTCACCTCCTTATTGGGGGTGGGCGTCACGGCCCTGGTGGCCCGCGTGCTGTCCCCGGACGGCATGGGCCACTACACCCTCTTGACCTGGCTCATCGGCATCGCCGGGCTCTTCGCCAACCTGGGCTACGTCACGGCCACCATGAAGTACATGGCCGAGAGCCTGGGGCGCGACGATCCCGCCGAGGCCGCGGGCGTGCTCGCCTTCTCGAGCCGCCAGGTGCTCGTGTTCGGCTTTTTGGTCTCGGGGCTGCTCATCCTGGCGGCCCCCTGGGCCACGCGCCACTTCAACGAGCCGGACCTGGGGCTCGCGCTCATGGCGGGCGCCGTGGCCGTCATCCCGACGGCGCTCGTCTCGCTCTACATGGCGGCCTGCCAGGCGTTGCAGCGCTACGACCAGGTGGCGCTCGTCACGGGCATCACCGTGGGCTGCACGCTCGCGGGCACGGGCGTCGCCATCGTCAACGGCTGGGGCATCGTCGGATTGCTGTCCGCGACGGGCTTCAGCGCGGGCATCGGCGCGCTCGCCTACATGATCCTCCTGACCCGCTGGCGGCCGGACTGGTACCGGGCCACGCTCACGCCCGAGCACATGCGCGCCATGCGGACCTACCAGGGGCCGGTCTTCGTGATGCTGATGCTGGACGCCATCGTCTGGCAGCGCTCGGAGGTCTTCTTCCTCGGGGCCTACGCTCCGGCCAAGGAGGTCGCCTTCTACGGCATGGCCTTCACGCTCGCCAACATGGCCATGAAGCTCATCCCCGGGACGCTGATCGGGCTGTTGATCCCGAACCTCTCGCGCTCGGTGGGGGCCGGCGACGCGGAGGGCGTGCGGCGCATCTTCGCCCTGAGCTGCCGGTACATGGCCATGCTGGCCCTGCCGGTGGCCGTGGGCGGAGCCCTCGTCGCGCCGGCCCTGGTGAACGTCCTCTACGGCCCGGGCTACGAGCCCGTGGCGGCCCTCTTGGGCGTGCTGCTCGCGGCCAACGCGCTCGTGATGATCTACGGCTTTCCGGCCTCGAGCGTGCTGTATGCGACCGACGGCCAGACGCGGCTCGTGAAGATCGGGCTCTGGATCTCGGCGCTCAACGTCCTGATGGGCTTCCTCTTGATCCCGCGCTTCGGGGCGTGGGGGGCGGTGGCGAGCTGTGCCGCGGCCCAGCTCGCGAGCCTCCTGCCGGGCCTGCGGGCCGCGCACGACAAGATCGGGGCCCGGGCTCCGGTGGCCGTGGTGCTGCAGATCCTGATGGCGGCGCTGGTGATGGGGGTGCCGGTCTACGCCGTGACCCACTGGACGCCGCCCCTGGTGGCCCTCTTCCTGGGGCCCCTGGTGGGGCTCGTGGCCTTTGTCATGACGCTCACGGGCGCGGGCATGCTCACGCCGGAGGATCGAGCGCTCATCGGAGCCGTTCGGGCCAAGCTGCCCTTCGGGCGGCGGGCGCCGGCCATCGAGGCGGAGTGAGGGAAAGGCCCGGCACCCTGGGGTGCCGGGCCTTTTTACTTGATGCCGCGCCCGGTGAGCAGGAGGAGCGGGGTGCGGACGAGGATCTGGAGGTCGAGCCAGGGCGAGATCCGCTCGGAGTACTCGCGGTCGAAGCGGAGCTTGGTGGGGATGTCCAGGTCGTCGCGCCCGTGGATCTGGGCCCAGCCGGAAAGCCCCGGCAGCACCGAGAGGACCTTGGCCTTGTCGTCCTCGCTCCACTCGGCCTCGACGATGGAGGGCACCTCGGGCCGGGGCCCGATGAAGCTCATGTCGCCCTTGAGAATGTTGAAGAGCTGCGGGAACTCGTCGATGGAGGTCCGGCGCAGGAAGCGCCCGAGCCGGGTGATGCGCGGGTCGCCCACCTGCGTGAGGACGGGGCCGGCGCTCGGGGCGTCCGGGCGCATGGAGCGGAACTTGTAGATCCGGAAGGGGCGGCCGCCCCGGCCCACGCGCGCCTGGGTGAAGAGGGGGCTGCCCGGCGAGTCGAGGGGGATGGCGATCGCCGCCAGGATCATGATCGGCCCGAGCACCACCAGGAGCGCCAGCGCCCCCAGGATGTCGACCAGTCGCTTGATCGCCCGGTACATTAGCGGCGGAACCGCTCGGCCACCGCGAGCACCCGCTCGCACACGGCCTCCACCTGGGCGTCGGTGAGGCCCGGGTAGAGCGGCAGCGAGACCATCCGGAGGTAGGCGTCCTCGGCCACCGGGAAGTCCCCGGGCTTCAGCCCGAGCTCCCGCTGGTAGATCGGGTGGTACGACGCCGGGATGAAGTGCACCGACGTCAGCACCCCGAGCGCCTTCAGCTCCTCGATGAACTGGTCCCGTCCGATGGTCAGGGCCTCGGGGCGGATCCGCAGCACGTACAGGTGCCAGGCATGGACGTCCCCGCGGGCCGCGTCCGCCACGGGCGGCAGCTGCAGGGCCGGATGCCCCGCGAAGGCCTCCATGTAGCGCGCCACGATCGCCTCGCGGCGCGCCTGCATGGCCTCGAACCGCGCCAGCTGCGCGAGCCCGATCACCGCCGCGAGGTCCGTCATGTTGTACTTGAAGCCGGCCTCCTCGACCTGGTAGAACCAGCTGCCCGCGCCGCTGTAGCGCTTCCACGCGTCGCGGCTCATGCCGTGCAGGCCCATCACCCGCGCGCGGTCGGCAAGCTCCGCATGCCGGGTCGTCAGCATGCCGCCCTCGCCCGTCGCGAGGTTCTTGGTCGCATAGAACGAGAAGGCCGTGAAGTCCGTCAGCGCCCCCACCAGCTGGCCCTTGTACTTGGTGCCGATGGCATGCGCCGCGTCGTCCGTGACCATCAGGCCCTTGGCGCGCGAAAGCTCCATGAGCGGATCCAGGTCCACCGGGTTGCCCGCGTAGTGCACGGGCACCACGGCCTTGGTGTCGGCCGTGAGCACCCGCTCCACGCCCTCGGCCGACAGGTTGAGGCTCAGGGGATCCACGTCCGCGAGCACCGGCTTGGCCCCCACGTGCATGACCGTGTTCAGGGTCGCGCAGAAGGTGAGGGGGGTCGTCACCACCTCGTCGCCGGGGCCCACGCCCGTGACGGCATGGGCCAGGTGCAGGGCGGCGGTGCAGGAGTTGAGGGCGATGGCGTGCGGGGCTCCCACGTAGGAGGCGATCGCCGCCTCGAACTCCTTGGTCTTGGGCCCGGTCGTCAACCAGCCGCTCCGCAGGACCTCGGTCACCGCCTGGATCTCCTCCTCGCCGACCAGCGGCAGGGCGAAGGGAATGGTCTCGTGGGTCGTCTCCAGCATGGGGCCTCCAAGGAACCGTTCACCTTTCGACCAGGCTCAAGGCGAACGGAAGGGTTGTGGGGACTAGGACGGGCGCAGTTCGGACGTGGTGGGACGCTCGGCGGGCGCGGGGCCGTCCCGCTCGATGACGGAGTCGAGGATGCGGCGGACCACCGGGCCGTCCTGGCTGCGGATGGCCTCCGACAGATCCCCGAGCACGCCCGACCACCACGTGGGCTCGGGCGGCAGGGGAGCCTTGGCCGCGAAGACCTGGGGATGCTCGGTGGGCCGGGTTCCTTCCGAGGTGATGAGCAGCTCCTCGAAGAGCTTCTCGCCCGGGCGGATGCCGCTGAAGACGATCTCCACGTCGTCTTCGGTGAGGCCCGAGAGCTTGATCATGTTGCGCGCGAGGTCGAGGATCTTCACGGGCTCGCCCATGTCGAGCATCAGGACCTCGCCCGAATGGCCGAGGGTGGCCGCCTGCAGCACCAGCGTCACGGCCTCGGGGATGGTCATGAAGTAGCGCGTCATCTCCGGGTGCGTGACCGTGATGGGGCCGCCCTGGGCGATCTGCTTGCGGAAGAGGGGCACCACGCTGCCGCTGGAGCCGAGCACGTTGCCGAAGCGCACCGCCACGAACTTGGTCTGGCTCCGGGCGGCCACGTCCTGGACCACCAGCTCGCTCAGGCGCTTGGTCTTGCCCATCACCGAGGTGGGCCGCACGGCCTTGTCCGTCGAGATGACGACGAAGTACGCGACCCCCGTCTCGTCCGCGACCTGGACCAGGTTGCGGGTGCCGAGCACGTTGTTGGCGGCCGCCTCGACGGGGTTGTGCTCCATGAGGGGCACGTGCTTGTGCGCGGCCGCGTGCAGCACCACCTCGGGGCGGTGCTCGGCGAAGACGGCCTCCACCCGGACCCGATCGCGCATGTCCCCGATGACGGGCACCAGGTTCAGGTCCGGATGGCGCCCCGAGAGCTCCTGCTCGATCTGGTAGATGAGGTTCTCGGCGTGGTCGAAGAGCACCAGGCGCTCGGGCCCCTGGGCGGCCACCTGGCGGCACAGCTCGGAGCCGATGGACCCGCCCGCACCCGAGACGAGCACCCGGCGGCCCATGAGGTAGGTCAACAGCTCCGCGTCGACCACCACCGGGTCGCGGCCCAGGAGGTCCTCGATGGAGATGTCGCGCAGCTGGCTGATGGAGACGGTCCCGCGCAGGATCTCGTGCAGGGCCGGGATGATCTGGACCCGCGCGGGGGTCGCAGTGGCGAGCCGCAGGATCTCCTTCTGGTCCCGCTGGGGCGCGCTCGGCATGGCCACCACGACGAGGTCCGCCTTGAGGCGCTCGACCAGGGCGGGCAGGTCGTGGCGCGTGCCCAGCACCTCCACGCCGTGGATGCGCAGGCCGCGCTTCTCGGGCCGATCGTCCACGAAGCCGACCGGCAGGAGGCCCCGATCGGGGTGGCGCACCATGTCGCGGACGAGCATCTCGCCCGCATCGCCCGCCCCCACCACGAGGGTGCGGGTGGCGGCGGTCGACTTCGGCGCCGGGCCCATCTCGGCCCAGAAGCGCATGGCGAAGCGCACGCCGCCCAGGAGGAGCAGGCTCAGGAGCGCCTCGATGAACACGACCGAGCGCGGGAAGCTAGCGTTGGAGGTGGCGTAGAGCAGGAGGGAGAAGATGGCGCTGCCCGTGGTCACGGCGAGCGTGATGGCCATGGCCTCGCGCACGCCGATGTAGCGCCACACGTGGCGGTAGAGGCCCCACAAGCCGTTCGCCGCTACCCGGATCAAGGGCATGACGATGAAGAAGGTCCAGAACTGGGTGAGGTGGGCGTCCGGGAAGACCCCGTCGAAACGCAGGTAGAACCCGAGCCAGTAGGCGAGGGCAGCGACCGCCAGGTCGAGGATCGGGACGAGGGGTCTTAGGTTACGGACGAGCCGTTCCATGCGGTCTGATCGCTCCCAGGTAGTGGCCGCGCAGGGCGGGAATCGCCTCGAGGGCCCGGCAGAGCGTCCAGCTGAAAGGAGCCAGCCGGCGCGCGAGAGGTGGCATGAGCGTGGTCGCGTGCAGGCGCACGTCGCAGTCGGGGAAGAGGGCGCGGACGCGATCCCCGCTCATCGGCACCAGATCCCGGTTTCGGGGGTCGGTGACCCGCATATCGTACCACACGATCATCCCCAGGGGCTTGACGACGCGCCGCATCTCCTGGGCGAGCCGCTCCTGCACGTGGGGGTCGAGGATGGACGAGAAGACGGTGGCCTGCATGACCAGGTCGAACGTCGCGTCGGGAAAGGGCAGGGCCGTGCCGTCGATGAGCTCGAAGCGCATGTGGGGCGACAGGTCCCGGGCCCGGGAGAGCCGCTCCGTGAGCACGTCGACGCCCACGACCCGCTCGGAGCTCGCCCCGTAGCGGATGAGCTGGCGCAGGTCGTCGCCCGTGCCGCAGCCCACGTCCAGGACAGTCGCCTCCGAGAGGTCCTCGAAGCCCTCGGCCACCAAGAGGTCCAAGAGCGCCCGCTCGCGGCGTTGGGCCCGGTACAGGTTGCCCGAGCGCATGAACGAGTAGCGATCGGCGGGCAGGCTGCGCTCCCGCTCGGAGTAGACGCGCTGGATGCGCTCGACCTCATCCGACGGCATGGGGGACGATCTCCTGTAGCGCGGCCTCGAAGCGATCCGCGAGCTTCTCCCGGTCGTAGCGCTCCTCGACCAGGCGACGCCCGTTGGCGCCGAGCCGGCGTCCGAGCTCGGGGTCGTTCATGAGGCGCTCGACGGCCTCGGCGAAGGCCGGCGGGTTCTCGGGGGGCACCGACAGGCCCGCGTCGGCCTCGGCCAAGAGGGCGGGGGCCTCGCCGTAGGCGGCGAGCACCACGGGCTTGGCGGCCGACATGGCCTCGTAGAGCTTGGAGGGCACCGCGCCCCGGAAGAGCGGCAGGTCCTTCAGCGTCACGGCGTAGACGTCCGCGGCGGCCACCACCTCGGGGATCTCGCGCTTGGGCAGCGAGTCGAGGAACCGCACCGCCGAAACGCCCCTGGCGAGGTCCATGAGGCGCGGCTTCTCGGAGCCGTCGCCCACCAGGAGGAAGGTGACGGGCAGTCCCTTGGCCTCCAGGATCCGGCCGGCCTCGACCAGCACCTCCAGGCCCTGCGAGAGGCCGTGGGTGCCCGCGTAGACCACGAGGAAGCGGTCTTCCAGCCCGTGCCGGGCCCGGAACGCCGCCCCCGAATCGCCGGGCTTGAAGAGGTCCAGGTCCACCCCGTTCGGAAGGAAGACCGTCTGGCTGAAGCCCCGCTCGCCGAGGATGCGCTCGATGCCGCGCGTGACGGCCGCGATGCGGGCCGAGCGGGCGTAGATGAACTCCTCGATGCCCTCGGCCACCTTGATGAGGAACGGGTTCTTGACCATGCCGAGCTCCACGGCCGACTGGGGCCAGAGGTCGGCGACGTTGAAGACCATGGGCGCGCGCTTGGCGACCGACAGCACCCAGCCCGCCAGGCCGTCGAAGAGGGGCGGGCTCTCCACGAAGAGGGCGTCCGTCTTGCCGAGGCCGAGCCCGGTCCAGGTGGCGCTCACCATGAAGGAGAGGTGGTTGAGGATGCGCTTGAGGAAGCCGCGGTTGGGCGTGGCGTAGATCCAGGTGCGGACCACCCGGATGCCGTCCATGTCCTCGTCCATGCGGCGCTTGCCCCGGTACTCGGGGGGGATCACGCCCGACGGGTAGTTGGGAAAGCCCGTCAGGACCGTCACCGCGTGGCCGCGCCGCACCAGGCGCACGGCGAGCTCGTAGAGGCGCGACTGGGGGGCTCCCACCTCGGGCGGGAAGTAGGGCGTGACGAACAGGAGGCGCATGGGCGGTCTCTTCGAAAGCGCGGGGGCGGCGGAGGCGGTCGCGTCGATCATGGGCGGGCTCCGGCGAGGCGACGGCCCAGCTTGCGCACGCCGCGGCGCAGCATGACGAGGGGTGGGCGGTAGCAGACCAGGATGAACAGGACCTTGCCGATCTGCCACTTCAGGCGCTGCAGGGGCGAGTCGTGGACGCCGATGGCGGCGAGGATCCGGGCGACCTCTTCGCGGCTCTTGCCTTGCTTGGTGTAGGTCTGGGCCTCGGCGTGATTGCGGAACAGGCTCAGGACGCGCGGCAGGCGGCGCAGGCGCAGGGGCTTGAAGCGCAGGTAGAAGTCGAAGTCCGCGGCGAGCGAGTAGTCGTCGTTGAAGTAGCCCACGCGCTCGTGGATGCCGCGGCGCCAGAAGACGCTCGAGAAACACAGGGAGCTGAAGTCGAGCGCCGCGAACCGCCGCCAGCTGAAGGGCAGGGCCGCCAGGTCGAAGAGGCGGCGATCGGCCTCGTCCACGAAGGTGGCGTGGCCGAAGACCACGTCGCTGGCGGCGTCCCGCTCGAAGGCCGCCACGACGGCCGCGAGCGCCCCCGGGGCGTACTGGTCGTCCGAGTTGAGGCAGCCGATGATCTCGCCCTGGGCGGCCTTGAGGCCCTTGTTGAGGGCGTCGTACATGTTGCGATCGCGGCCCTGGATGAGCGTGAGATGCGGGTAGCGCGCGACGATGGCCAGCGTGCCGTCGGTGGAGCCGCCGTCGACGATGAGATGCTCGACGGGTTCGTGGGATTGCTCGAGGACCGAAAGAATCGTCCGTTCGAGGTAGCGCTCGCTGTTGAAGGTGGGGGTGACCACGCTCACGAGCGGCTTGGGTGGCTGGACCATCTGAGACCTTGTATCGAGGCGGGGCGTCACCCCCCATTCTAGCACCTTTGGCCGAGCGCGTGGATTTAAAGCAAGCTGGGCAAGCGCCACGTCACGGCCGCCCACAAGAGAGCTCGGCCTCGCCCCGGCGCTCGTGCCGGCCGGCCAATCGCTTAGCGCATGATCACCTGGCGGTAGAGCTGCTCCATGCGCTCCGCCGTATCCTCCCAGCGATAGCGCGCGGCGACGAAGCGTCGGGCGGCCGCGCCCATGCGGCGGCGCCCCTCGCGATCCGCCACCAGCCGGCGCAGGGCCTCGGCCAGGGCCACGGGGTCCTCCGGCGGCACCACCAGGCCCGTCACGCCGTCCTCGACCACCTCGGGCAGGCCCCCGACCTTGGTCACCACGGCGGGTAGCCCACAGGCCGCCGCCTCGAGCACCGCGACTCCGAAGGCCTCGATCCGCGACGGAGCGACGAAGACGTCGAACGCGCGATACGTGCGCGGAATCTCGGCCGGGTCCACCCAGCCCGGAAACTCCACGCGTCCCTGCAGGCCGAGCTCTTGGACGAGCGCCTCGTACTCCGCACGTTGCGGCCCCGCCCCGACGATCACCAGGCGGGCCACCGAGGGTTCCAGGAGGGCGAAGGCCCGGATCAAGAGGTCGATCCCGTATCGCCACTCCAGCCCCCGGGCCGTCCCGATCACGACCGGCCCCTCATGCTCGGGGGCGAGGTCGAAGCGCCCGAGATCCACCCCGAAGGGCGTCACCTCGATGAACCGCCCCGGGGGCGCATAGGGTCGCGCGGCTTCGGCCAGCCCCCGACTGGTCGCGCACAGCAAGCTGGCATGTTTCAGGTTGAACGCGAGCATGGCCCGGTGCAAGGGGCCTTTCGTGGGCCACTCGAAGACGTCGCTGCCCCACAAGGAGATGATGAGGGGCCGCCGGCCGCCGAGCACTCCCAGGAGCCCATAGCTCGTGGCGTAGTGCGCGTGGACGAGCGCGGGACGGAGCCTGGCCAGGAGGGACCGGAGGACCGGAATCACGGTCGGATAGCCGAGCCGCCCCGGCCACAGCGGCTTCAGGTGATGGACCGTCACCCCCGCGATGTCGCCCGGCCGCAAGGAGATCACGTGGACGTCCCAGCCCCGCGCGGCGAAGTACGAGGCCCAGCGCACGACGTGCACGCTCCGGGCATCCCCCAAGAGGGCGAGCGTCACCGGAAGCTCCAGAGCCGATGCCCGAAATACCCTACGACCGTGGTCACCACCAGGCACATGAGCTGCCCCAGGTCGGGCCGCATGCCCACATGAACCAGGCCCTGCAGCATGGCGGCGTTGAGGGCGAAGGTCAGGCCCGTCACGACGACGAACCGGGGCACCTGGCGTGCCACGGCCCCTTGCGCCTTGAAGGTCCACAGCCGGTTCCAGAGGAAGCTGTGGACGACGCCCACCGCGTAGGAGAGGGCGAGGGACACCAGGTGGCCCATGCCGAGGCGCAGGCAGAGGTAGAAGACCGCGTAGCCGACGGCCGTGTTGAGGACGCCGACCAGCGCGTAGCGCACCCCCGAGCCGAGCAACAAGGCGGACGCATTCTGAAGATAAGTGGTGCAGGATTTGATCACGGGGGGAGTCGGCTCCATGGGGGACGTGCGCCCTATTCTAGCATCCCTGCCGGGCCTTGACCGCAGGGAACGGATGGTTGCGATCTCGGACCAGACGGCTATGATGGCGCCGCAGCGATCCCCGAAGGAGGCGAGCATGCTCACGCTACCCCAGGCGCGCATCCGGCCCCCCGTCCTGCCCTTTTCGGTCGACTTCGACATCGAGGGCTTCACGCTCCTCAACTACGCCGTGCCGCCGGCGCGCCTCCAGGGCGTGCTGCCTGACTACTTCATCCCCCTCACCCGCCGCGTGGAGGGTCACGAGCGCGCGTGGCTCTCGGTCTTCATGGGCCGGCTCCTGCTGCGGCGGGTGGGCGGCATGCCCGCCGTGCCGATCCAGCTCCACCAGATCAACTACCGGACCTACATCGTGCAGGACGAGGGCCACGCCCTCTACATCTTCCGCAGCTTGATCGGTCCGGCCCTGTACGCGCAGGGGCTGCGCATCCTGCCGGGCCTCCCGGCGCACGGCGTGGACGTGACCTACGACCTGACATGGGCCGACGAGCAGCTGGCACGGGTGGAAGCGAAGGCGGGAGACGAGCTGGAGCTCTTCCTCGAGTACGCCGGCCCCACCCCCGTCACCCCGGGCTTCGCGAGCGCCGAGGCGGCCGTTCAGGTGCTGGGCGACGTGGCGGACGCCTACTTCCCGCTGCCCGACGATCGCTTCGGCCTGATGCACTCCCCGCACGAGCCGCTGAGACCCCAGGGGGGGACCCTCTCCACCGGGCGGCTGGACTGGCTGACGCGGCACGAGATCCTCACGCCCGACGAGGTGCTCACGCCCGCGAGCGTCTTCATGCAGGGGTGCGCCCCCTTCCCGACCTACGTGTAAGGAGCGGGCCACCGGGTAGATGGTAGCCATGCGAGACATTCGAATCGGATCGGCGTGGCTCCGCTTGCGCCAAGGGGACCTCACGCGCTGCAACGTCGACGCCATCGTCAACGCGGCCAACAGCCAGCTCCGGGGCGGAGGCGGCGTGGACGGCGCCATCCACAAGGCCGGGGGCCCCGCCATCATGGAGGAGTGCCGCCAGATCGGCCAGTGTCCCACCGGTTCGGCCTGCGTCACGGGCGCCGGCAAGCTGTCCGCGCACTACGTCATCCACGCCGTCGGTCCCATCTGGGGCGGGGGTGGCCGCAACGAGGCCGCACAGCTGGCCTCCGCCTACGAGAGCAGCTTGCGGGCCGCCGACGAGCGGCAAGTGCGCACCATCGCCTTTCCGTCGATCAGCACCGGCGCCTATGGCTATCCGCTCGAACCTGCGGCGAAGATCGCGCTGGAAACCATCATTCGCCATCTAAAGGCCGGATCCGGCCTGCGCGAGGTCCAAATGATCCTTTTCCGGCCGTCCGACCTCGACGTTTACGAACAAGCCCTCACGGAACTCATCTTTTCCGGCCAGCCCGCCTGAGGTGGGGCGCCCCGGCCCGGCACGCGTCCGCCGCGGCGGCTCGCGCGGTCGGCGCGCGGCGATGGCGCCCGCCCGGTGCCGGAAGGGGCGGGGGAACCCGTACCCCGTCCAGGAGGCCCTCATGGGGCGAGCAACGGGGAAGGCACGTTAGAGCCGGGGAGTTTATAGGTCAATTGGCATAAAGATGGGATAAATTTCGCCAATTTACCGTCCGAGATTATTGCGCAGCTCCATCTGCTTTGCTACAGTAGGCCCAATCTTCATAGTGTTTTTGCCGATCGATTGAAAGTGTCGGCTTACGATTTGGATTGGATGGAGGAGGATTCATGGCCCGTACCAAAGCTGCTGGTTCGACTAAGGCGAAGAAAGCCGCCGGCGGTTCCGCCGCGGCGAAGGCCAAGGCCAGCGCGTCCAAGCGCACGCGCCGTTCGCCCTACGAACTGGTGCAGGAGCTGAAGGTCAAGCGTGACAAGCTGCGCGAGAGCATGGAGTCGCGCATCGCGAAGCTCGATCAGCGCATCGAGTCGCTCGAGTCGAAGCATGAGCACAAGATCAAGGTTTCCGAGCTGCTCGCGAGCCGTTCGCCCGAAGAGCTCGCCAAGGAGCTCGAAGCGCTGCGCACCCAGCAGTCCTTGCTGCGCAAGGCCCTCAAGCAGGGCAAGTAAGCGCGCGACTCGGCTAGCGGCGGCGGTTGACCCGTGAGTCACTGCTGAATCGTTCCTGATGGCGCCGAACGGCGCCAAACGTCACGCCCCCGCCGGAAACGCTTCCGGCGGGGGCGCTTTATCGTGCGATGGCGCTAAAGGGCGTCGATCTTCGCGGCGAGGATGAAGTCGTTCTCCGAAAGCCCGTCGAGGGCATGCGTCCAGATGGTCACATCCACCCGGTTGTAGTGGACGGAGAAGTCCGGGTGATGGCCCTCGGCCTCGGCGACGTCCGCCATCTGGTTCAGGAACTGCATGGCGGTCACGAAGTCCTTGAACTCGAACGTCTTGTGGATCTTCTCGTCACGCGCTTCCCAGCCCTGCACCTTCGTCAGCATGTCTTGCGTCTGCTGCGCGTCGAGCTTGGGCACTCCCCCTTCGCAGGGAATGCAGCGCTTGGTCTTGAGCTCCATCGTTACTCCTTGTGTGGTTCAGCTGTGGTTCAGCAAGCATGAGGCCTGCTGCCGGCAGGGGCAGCAGGCCTCCATGATGGGGCATTTCGCGTCGAACGCAAGGGGCGGATCAGATGCTCCGCAGGTAGCCCCCGTCGCAGGCGATCGCCTGCCCCGTGACGTACGCCGCGGGCTCGGAGGCTAGAAAGGCCACGAGCGCCCCCAGCTCCTCGGGCTTGGCGAGACGTCCGGCGGGGATCTGGCTCGCGAGCTGCTCGTCCGTGACGCCCAGCTCCTCGAGCCGCTCGGTCTTGGTGTAGCCCGGCAAGAGGGCGTTGACCGTGACGCCCGCGGCGGCCACCTCGCGGCTCACGGTGTTCACGAGGCCCAAGAGGCCCGCCCGGAGGGCGTTGGAGACCGTGAGGTTGGCGATGGGCTCGCGGGCCGCCACCGAGGTCACGAGCAGGATCCGACCGAAGCCCTGGGCGCGCATGGCGGGCAACGCGGCCCGCATGGCCTCGGCGGCGCTCAGGAAGAGGCCCTGGAAGCCCGTCTGCCACTGCTCGGCCGAGAGCGACTCGAAGGCCCCGGTGGGAGGGCCGCCCGTGTTGCAAACGAGGATGTCCAGGCCACCCAGGCGCTCGATGGCCTGCTTGACCACGGCCGCTCCGGCACCGGGCTTCGAGAGATCGCAGACGAGCGGCACGGCCCCGAGCTCCCGGGCCGCCGCCTCCAGGCGCTCCCGGCCCCGGGCGCAGAGGGCGACTTGGGCGCCCTCGGCCGCCAGGGCGCGGGCGATCGCCTTGCCGAGGCCCGTCGAGCCCCCCATGACCAGGGCGCGCTTGCCAGTCAATCCGAGATCCATGCGTCCTCCTGCCTCAGACAACGTGCTCGGGTGTCGGTGTAACCCGGATCGCCGGATCGGTCAAGCGGACCATGGCGAGCACGCCGACCGAGGCGAGCAGGAGGACGGAGGTGACGCCGAAGACCCAGTGGGGGCCGAGGGGATAGAGCCGGGGGACGACGAAGACGCCCACCAGGGAGCCCACCGTGCCGAGGGCCGTGACGAGGGCGATGACCCGGCCGCGCAGGGCCTCGGGAGCCGCGGCCACCATGAGGGCGTTCTGGGCGGGGTAGGCGAAGGCGAAGCCGATGCCGTCGACGACGCCGAGCAGGAGCAGCAGCTCCACGCGGCGGGTGAGGGAGTAGGTGGCGACGATGACGCCGCTGAAGGCCGTCCCCCAGAGGAGCGGCCCGCGCGGCCCCGCGCGGTCGATGAGCCGGCCGGCCGCGCCCGCGAGCACGATGGGGGGGATGGCGAAGAGGGTCCAGCTCAGGCTGATCTCCCAGGTGGTGGCCCCCAGGTCTTTCAGGTAGATGGCCCAGACCGTCTCGTAGAGGCCGACGGCGAAGCCGCCCGCCAGGGCACGGGCGCCCAGGCCCAGGATGACGGGCCACACGACGCCGTCCCAGCCCCCGGGGGCCGCCGCTCGGTCGGCCGCCGCCGCGCGGCCCGCCCCGGGCAGCTTGGCGACGAAGCCGGAGGAGAGCAGACAGAGGGCCGCGAGCACCCAGAAGGGCGCCGCGAAGCCGAAGGCCGTGGCGAGCACTCCCCCGATGGCAGGTCCCGCCAAGAGCCCCACGTACTGGGCGGCCGTGAGCTCGGCGAGCCGCGCGCCCCGCTCCGCGGGAGAGCTGCGATCGGCCACGTAGGCGATCGCCGTCGGCACGAAGCATGCCCCCGCGACGCCCTCGATGGCCCGCAACAACACGAAGGCCCAGGGCTGCCCGAAAACGAGGAAGCCCAGGGACGCGAGGCCGTAGAGGGCCATCCCCGCGGCCATGAGGCTGCGCCGGCCCACCCGGTCCGAGAGCCAGCCCGCGGGGTAGGTGGCGACCAGGTTGGCCGCCATGTAGGCGCCGACCATCCACCCGATGAAGGCGAGGTCCGCCCCGTGCTCCTGGGCGTACAGCGGCAAGACCGGCAAGACGGCCGTCACGCCGATCGACTGCAGGAGGACGAGGTACCAGACGAGGCCCTCGGGGCCGCGCGGCAAGTTGGGCAAGAGGGCGCGGAGGCGCGAAAGCGGGTTCACGCCCTCATCTTACGGTCCCCACCCGCCCGGAGCAAGGCCATAGCTGCCGCCCGGGGCTCAGCTAAACCGCCTGGGGCTAACTACGTCGACTCCGCCCCGAGCCCTCCGTTCAGGTCGATCTCGTTCATCCGGGTCATGTCCGTGGCGGCCGCCTGGTCCTGCTCCTGCTTGTCCGCGTCCTGCGTATAGCCGGGCACGTCGCTCATGAAGCCGACCTCGTCCTCGGTGGCGACCTCGAAGCCGTTGTCCTTGAGGGTCCGCTCGAGCTCGATGTCCCCCATGCGCATGGTGTCGAAGGTGACGAAGAGCCGGCAGGTCGCGGTATCGAGGGTCGCCTCCGTCACCCCGTTCATGTTCTCGACCGCCTCCACCAGGCGCTCGGCATCCGCCTCGGTGGGTGCGGGTTTCAGCTTGAAGACGATGTCTGCCATGGGTCCTCCTCTACTTGGCCGCGGCGGGCTTCAGCTCCACCTTGGTCCAGCCCTCCTCGCGCCGGTCGAAGGCCTTGAAGGCGTCTATGACGCTTTCCAGGGACTTGTGCTGCGTGAGGATGGCGGCCGGATCGACCACGCCGGCCTGCACCAGGTCGATGAGCATGGGGATGTACTTGCGGTGGTTGCAGTTGCCCATCTTGATGGTGAGGTTCTTGTTCATGGCCTCGCCGATGGGGAAGAGCTGCACCGTCTTCGGGTAGACGCCGATGACGGACAGGGTGCCCGCCTTGTCGAGAGCCTTGACCGCCCAGATGAGGGCCTGGGACGGGGCGTCGCCGGGGTGCCAGTTGTCGCCCACCCGGTTCGCCTCGGGGGCCACCTGCGCGAGCTCCTCTTTGAACACCGGCTCCAGCCGCTTCGCCTCCTGGGCCGCCGGACCCCGGTGCGCGTGGTTGGCGTCCACCCCCACCGCGTCGATGGCCCGGTCCACGCCGATGCCGTCCGTGAGGCGCAGGATGGTCTCGACCGGGTCCTCCTCCTCGAAGTTGATGACCTCGGCGCCGAGGCGGCGGGCCATCTCGAGCCGGCTCGGGATGCAGTCCACCGCGAGGATGCGGCCCGCGTCCAGGAGCTTGGCGCTCTCGATGGCCAAGAGGCCCACCGGCCCGCAGCCGAACACCGCCACCGTGTTACCGGGCTTGATCTCGGCCATCTCGGCGGCCTGGTAGGCCGTCGGGAAGATGTCGGACAGCAGAAGGGCCTGCTCGTCGGAGACGTTGTCGGGCAGCTTGACGAGCCCGATGTTCGCAAACGGGATGCGCGCCTTCTCGGCCTGCAGGCCGTTGAAGGGGCCCGATTCCTTGGGTCCGCCGAAGAAGGCCGTGCCCGCCCGCTTGCCGTTGGGGTTCGCCACGTCGCACTGGGCGAAGTAGCCCGACCGACAGTACGAGCAGTTGCCGCAGCCGATCGAGGAGGGAATGACGACGCGATCGCCCACGCGCAGGTTACGGACGTCCGCGCCCAGCTCCTCGACCACGCCCACCCCCTCGTGGCCCAGGATGGTGCCGGGCTGCATGCCGACCATCGTCCCCCGGACCATGTGCAGGTCCGTCCCGCAGATGGCGCTCGCCGTCAGGCGTACGACGGCGTCGGTGGGACGTTCGATCCGGGGATCCGGCACCTCCTCGAGGCGGATGTCCCCGATGGCGTGGAAGACGACTGCTTTCACGGTTCTCCTCCTTTGGCCGAAACTGAGCCGCTGCCTGGATGCTGGTCCGAGTCACCCGGGAGCATAGTCCATGGGCCGGGCGAAACCAATCGCCAAACGGGGCTAATCGGGTCCGGCCGCCATCCTTGGCCGCGCCGCGCCTGCAAGAGGTTGGCCGATTCCGGGTATAGTCTCACTCGTGCTTGCAACCGCCCGCCCAGGAGGTACCCCCCCGAATTGAAGAACCCGGCCGTCACCCTCGTCGCCCTCTTCCTGTTTTGCCTGTTCGGAACGGCCGCCGCGGCCGCCGAGACCGCGCCCTTGCGGTGGGGCATGGACCTCGAGGGGGGGGCCCCCTACGAGTTCGCGGATCCCCAGAATCCCGGGCGGATCATCGGGTTCGAGAAGGACATCACCGACGAGCTCGCCAGGCGGCTCGGTCGGCCCATCACCCACGTCCAGACCAACTGGGACAGCCTGATCCCCGCCCTCAACCGCGGCAGCTTCGACTTCGCGATGGCGGGCATCGAGCTCAACGACGAGCACAAGCAGGGCGCCCTCTTCAGCCGCCCCTACTGCGTCTACCAGCAGCAGATGGTGGTCCGCTCGGACGACAACCGGGTGCTGGTCTTCGACGACCTCAAGGGCAAGAAGGTCGGCACGCTGTCTGGCTCGGCGGCCCACGGCATGCTGGAGAAGCTGGGCGGGGTGACCATGACGTTCTATTCGGACATGTTCGCCATCTACCAGGACTTGCAGCTGGGTCGCCTGGACGCGGTCTTCCTGGACCTGCCCATCGCCGCCTACTACGCCCGCGGCAACGACAAGCTGCGCTTCGTCGAGCCGGCCATGGGCGAGGGGTACTACGCGATCGCCCTGCGCAAGGGCGACGAGGCCCTCAAGCGCCAGATCGACACGGCCCTCGAGGGCATGCTCGCCGACGGCACCATGGAGCGGATCCTGCGCCAGTGGAACCTCTGGAACCCGGCCCAGGCGAAGCTCATGGCCTACCGCGACACCCAGCCCGTGGAGACCAAGGAAGGCCCGAACTGGCAGCGCTTCATGCCCATGCTGCTCGAGGGCGCCTGGATGACGGTCAAGATCTCGGTGCTCGCCATGGCCCTCGCCATGGCCGTGGGCCTCATGCTCGCGGTCATGCGGCTCTACGGCCCGGCACCGCTCGGCTGGCTGGCCACGGCCTACGTCGAGGTGTTCCGGGGCACGCCCCTCTTGATCCAGCTCTACCTCATCTACTACGGGTTGCCGAACCTGGGCATCCAGCTGGACGCCTTCGTGGCGGGCGTCATCGGGCTCGGGCTCAACTACGGCGCCAACGAGGCCGAGAACTACCGTGCGGGCATCCAGGCGGTGCCCAAGGGGCAGTCGGAGGCGAGCCTGGCGCTCGGCATGAGCCGCTTCCAGCTCCTGCGCCACGTGGTGCTGCCGCAGTCCTTCCGGGTGGCGCTGCCGCCCGTGACCAACGACTTCATCGCGCTCTTCAAGGACTCATCCCTGGTCTCGGTCATCACCCTGGTGGAGCTGACCAAGGCGTACGGCATGCTCGCGTCCGCCACCTACGACTACATCGGCCTGGGGCTCGTCACGGCGGGCGTCTACCTCGCCATCAGCTACCCGGCGTCCCTGTTCGCCCGCTGGACCGAAGCCCGGCTGCGGCGCGCTTAAGGAGGAGTGGTGCCATGATCATCGCCAACGCGATCACGAAGTCCTTCGGCGGCCACCGGATCCTGGACGGGGTGGACCTGCACGTGCATGCCGGCGAGAAGATCGTGCTCCTGGGGCCCTCGGGCTCGGGCAAGAGCACGCTCTTGCGCTGCCTGAACCGGCTCGAGGAAATCGACTCGGGGAGCATCACCATCCTGGGCCGCAACCTGCAGGGCAAGAAGGCCGCGGTCCAGAGCATCCGCCAGGACGTGGGGATGGTGTTCCAGTCCTTCAACCTGTTCCCGCACCTCTCGGTGCTCGAGAACGTGTGCCTCGCCCCCCTGAAGGTGCGCGGCTGGAGCCGCCCGGAAACGGAGCGGACGGCACGCGAGCTGTTGGGCCGGGTGGGCATGGGGCACAAGGCGGACGCGTATCCATCGCAGCTCTCGGGCGGTCAGCAGCAGCGGGTGGCGATCGCCCGGGCGCTGGCCATGCGGCCGCAGATCATGCTCTTCGACGAGCCCACCTCGGCCCTGGACCCGGAGATGGTGCATGAGGTCCTGCAGGTGATCAACGACATCGCCCGGGACGGCATGACCATGGTGATCGTGACGCACGAGATGGAGTTCGCGCGCAAGGTGGCGAGCCGCATCCTGTTCATGGACCAGGGTCGGATCGTCGAGGAGGCGCCGCCGGACGCCTTCTTCCAGGCCCCTCAGACCGAGCGGGCCAGGACCTTCCTCTCGCACCTGACCAAGACCCGCGCCCAGACCGCCCGCTTGCGGACGACGGGGACCTTGGTGGCGGCGGACTAGCCCCGCTTCCGCAGCCGAATGGCCGCCGGAATCCACTCCGGCGGATAGCTGGAGTAGCACCCCTTGGGGACCGGCCGATCATCCCAGCGGCCCAGCCGCTCGCCGACCTTGATGGCCTGGTCGGTGTAGGCCGCGTGGTACACCCCGATCATCACCAGGCACTGGTTCATGGCTTCCTTCTTGGGCAGCGGAGCCGCCGGCAGCTCCGCCTCGATCTTGGCCATCAGGGCCTCCAGATCGGGCCCGCCCTGCTTGTCCGCCTGCACGGCGGCGATCATGAGGTTCCACCCGGCCCGGCCCAGCAAGGGATCGTCCGAATCGAGCCACCGATCCCGCAAGGCCTCGGCCAGCGTCGACTCCGCCAGGACATAGTCCGTCAGCTTGTCCAGGATGGCGGACGACTCGCAGCTCTCGGCCAGGCGGATGCACTCGCCTTCCGAGAGCAGCTTCGGATCCAGCAGCAAGGTCGCCAGGACCCGCGCCTCGAACCAGCCCGTTTCCCAGAGCTCGAGGGCCAGGGCATGCTGCTTCTTGAGGGGCTTGGCCAACGCCCGCAGGTCGCCCATCTTGACGCCCATGATCTGGGCGCCGGCCCCTTGCTTCACGTAAATCTTGCGCGTCGTCTCCGAGCCCTTGGCCACCAGATCGGCCAGGATCTCCGTGACGCTAGGAACGTTCACAGTCTCTCGTTTCGGCATACCGAAGTGTAGCATGCGCGTAGGGGGCCGAGCCGTCCTCCCTACACCCCCTGCCAGAACGGTCGCCAGTACTGGCCCTCACCCGTCACCGAGGCCGGCGCCCGCATGGACTCGTCCACGCGCTGGACCCGCCAGTTGTTGGTATCCAGGTAGATCTGCACCCAGGACGTGTTGTTGCCGACGTTCGAGTCCAGGAACTTGCGGCTCGGATCCACCGTGGTCATGAGCGTGTACTGCCCGGCCGGCAGGCCCGCGACCGACAGGAACTGGTCCGGCACGTCCGCGCCGTAGACGTCCGCCCAGCCGGCGGAGATGCCCTGCAGCGTCGGCGTGCACTTGGCATAGTCGCGCGGCGACCACTGGCTGCCGTACTGGATCGAATCCTCCATGCAGTAGCTGACCTTCTTGGACTGCCCGACCACCGGGCCGTTCCGGTCGCCCCGCCGCAGCTCGTACAGCGCGATGTTGTCCACATGGGTGTGATGGTGCGTGGGGTGGTACTCGAAAGAACCTCCGTACTGGGTGGCCAGGACGTTGCCCGCGCCGTCGACGATCTCCTGGGTCGCGATCGAACGACCGCCCTGCACCCGTGCCGTGAGGCGCAAAGGACCGCCACCGACGTTCGCGATCGTGTTGCTGAAACGCAGCTCGATGTCCTGGCCGTTGGGCTTGAGGTACAGCGAGGCTGGCGGCAAGGGCATGAGGTCGGGATAGCGGCTCGCCGGATCGGGGGCGAGAATGGCGAAGCGGGTCGGATGGGCGCAGCCGGCGATTGCCACACCCAGAAGAACAGGCGCCATGTATCGCATGGGGGACCTCTCTTGTTAAGCAAGGGCAGGCGATTGATAGGCTAACCCTAGCAATTCTCCCGGGTCACGGCATGCGTCGTCGCGGCCAAAGATCCCTTGCGCGACCAGTTGAGCGAGGCATTTGGGCCGCTCGGCCGCTTGTACCGGGGCCCGGGACGGCCTAAGCTGGGCGCGGAGGTGGCGACGTGCAGGCAATCGTGATGGTCGGCATCCCCGGGTGCGGCAAGAGCACCGCGGCCACGGTCCGTGCGGACGCGGTCGAGGTCAACCGGGACAACCTGCGCCGCGAGCTGACGGGCTCCTACGTGAACTTCGAGCACGAAGGCCTCGTGAGCCGCCGTCACGCCCAGCGCATCCGCCAGGCCGCTGCCGAGGGGCGCGACCTCGTCATCTCGGACACCAATGCCGTGCGCCGCTACCGCCGCCGCCTCATCCAGCTGCTCAAGTGCCTCGGCTACCATGTCGAGGTCCAGGTCTACGACGTGGGGCCCGAGACCTGCATCGCCCGCAACGCGACCCGCGCCAAGCCCGTGGATCCCGCGGTCATCCGGCACATGGCCCACAAGCTGCGGCTCCATCCGCCCACGCTCGACGAGGGGATGGACGCCATCGTCTACGTCCGGCAGCCGGACACGTCCCCCCTGTTCGCGGGCGGATCAGAAGTCCCAGGAGTACTGGACCAGGCCGAAGAGGGGCTGGCTGGCGGGGAGTCGGCCCTCGCGCCAGACGGCGGCCTGCAGCGCGACTGACAGGGCCCGGCTTGCGTCGAGGCTCCAGGTCACGGCCGGCCCCGCGCTGAGTTGACGGCCGGTACTCGTGGCATCGGGAAGGCCGTCCACCTGGCTCGCCAGCGTCTCGGTTTCCAGGACCTCGCAGGCGACGCACCAGCCGGACCCGAGATCCAGGCCGTAGCCGAGCGCGAGGCAGAGCGCATCGGAGGGCTGAACGAATTTGCCCTCGGCCCGATAGCCCAGCGCATGGGCGTAGCCCAGGCTCGCCGTAAGGTCGCCGGGCCCGACGGCGGCGTTGAGCATGAGGCTCGGCACGAGGTTGACGCTCCCGTTGACGCTGAAGGCCTCCGGCCGGCCGGTCGGCACCATGAGCTGCAAGCCGACTGACGCGCAGACCGGTGTGTCGGTCAGCAGTCCGGCCTTTAGGAAGACCTCCAAGTCGCCCACCCCAGCGCTCACATCGCCCGTGCCTGCCCGCAAGAGGCTCATGGGAACGGTCGAGCGGATCATGAGGCGATCCGTCAGGCCGTACCGAAACTCCTGGGCGAACTGCCCCAGCCACGAGGACTCCTCGGGCCCGAGGGCCGAGACGCTCACTCCATCGACGCTCTGGGTGTTGGGGTAGAGGCTGAAGATGGAGTTCATTTGCCAGGCGCCAGGCGCCAAGAGCGCGTGATCCTCGATGGCCACGCTGCCCGCCCAGGCGGGGCCCGTCACCAGCAGCCACCCGATCATCCCCAGCCAACCGCGTTGCACCATCTGCCTCTCGTCTTGCTCGATCGTAACTCCACAACCCTCCCTCGTTTTAAGGGACGGTCCCTCCCAAATCAAGGCGATCGAACTACTGATATTGCTAATCAATCTCAATAAGCACGAAAAATCAGGCGATTATGAGCGTTTTTTAATCGACAAGCGTTCCGCTAGAGCAAGGCCTTCAGGGCGCGAGCATTGTGGGCCGCATAAGCCGCCTGGTCGTTGTCGAAGTAGACGTAAACGGCCGCGAGGGTCTCGCTCCAGCCTTGGATTCGCTCGGCCCAGCGCGCAAGCTGCGCGCTGTCATAAGAGCCCTGGTACGCGCTCGCCGAGGGACCATGCAGGCGAACGTAGGCGAAGTCGGCCGTCAACACCACCGGCGACTGGAAGCCGGACAGGTCATAGGCGCAGAACGCCATGCCGTGGCGCTCCAGGAGGGAGTAGACCTCCGGGTGGTGCCAGCTCGGATCCCGGAACTCGAAGGCGTAGCGATGGGTGCTGGGCAGGACCTCCAGGAAGGCGGCGAGACGCTCCACGTTGCGGTGCCAGCGGGGCGGCAGCTGGAAGAGGATGGGTCCGAGCCTTGGCCCCAGGACCTCGATCCGGGGCAGGAAGGTGTCGAGGGCGCTTTCGGGATCCAGGAGCTTCTTCATGTGGGTGAGGTAGCGGCTCGCCTTGGCGGCGAACAGGAACCCCTCGGGAACGGCCTCGCGCCAGGCGGCCAGCGTGCTCTCCGCGGGCAGGCGGTAGAAGCTGTTGTTGATCTCGACGGTGTCGAAGACTTGCCAATAATGAGCGAGCCACGCGGAGGGGGCGAGCTCCTCCGGGTAGAACGTCCCGCGCCAGTGCGCGTAGTGCCAGCCCGAGGTGCCGATCCGAATCTCGCCCATGGCCTCGCTCCCTAGCGTGCCTCCACCATGGCCTTGAGCGCCCGGAATGCCTCGAGGCGCTGGGCCCTCAGGCCGTTGTTGCGCGGGCTCGTGGAGGGCACGGCGTGGATTACGAGGGCCTCCGGCGGGTGGCCGAGGCGGGCGTAGCGATCGCGCAACCCCAGCCCGTTGAAGCAGAGGATGCGGGGCCGATACTGGTGCAGGAGGCCGTCGAGGCGCCGGAAGCCCGCCCGGAAGTCCTCGGCCGTCAGCCCGTCGATGGTGGGGGTGGGGCGCTTGATGACGTCCGTGACGCCCAGGCCGTAGCGCAACAGCTCGCGGTCCTCGCCGGGACCGCGCAGCACCCGCGGCACCAGGCCCGACTCGTGGAGGTCCTCCCAGAACCGGTTGGCGCGGCGGTAGTAGTAGTGACCCGCCTCCACCGCGAGCGGGTTGGGGTTGTAGCCCACGAACAGGACGTCCAGGTCCGCCCGGACGAGGTCCTCGAGGGTGAGCATGCCGTCCAGCCAAATGCGCTCCGCCATGCCCCTACTCTATCAGGAAACTCCGTTGCGACTACGCTTGACAGGGCCGGCCCATGGAATAAACTATCTATACGGTCAGATAAAGAGGTGTCCCATGGCCCGCAAGGTCGTTCCCGAACAGCAAGCCGAGCGCCGCGAAGCCCTCCTGAAGGCGACCTACCAGGTGCTGCTCGACAAGCCCTACAAGGACGTCACGCTGGAGGACATCGCCCAGCGCGCCGGCGTGAGCAAGGGCGTGACCGTCTACTACTTCCGCACCAAGGAGGAGATCTTCCTCGCCTGCTGGGACTGGCTGATCGCGCGGATCAGCGCCCGGCTCAGGGCGCGCGTGGCGGCAGCCCCGGACCCCGTCTCCGCGGTCGAGGCCGTGGTCGACAGCGTCTTCACGGACGTGCGCGACCTCAAGGGCTTCTACACCATCTACCTGGACTTCCTGAGCCTGGGCGCCCGGCATGCGGCGTTTGGCCGGATCAACACGGCCTTCTACGCCCACTGCCGGGAGCTCAACCACGCCATCGTCACCGAGGGCATCCGGCAGGGCGTGTTTCGCCCGGTGGATCTGACCGAGGCCGCCGAGGTCAGCCGGGCCCTCATCGACGGCATGAGCATCCAGGTTCTCTTCGAGGATAACCCCGAGGCCTTCGGCCCCTACCGGGACCACTGTGTGAAGGCCCTGTTGAGCTACTTGCGACCTTAAGGGAGGTGGCCATGAAACTTATCAAGCGAGTCAACCGGTTGTTCGGGCACCTGGGCCTCACGGCCCGCGAGGAGCGCCCGCTCGACTTCCACCTCACGCAGGAGGACATCGAGTGCGAGCTCCACTACCCGCAGAAAACGACCGAATGGAAGCCCGAGGTGCGGGTGGCCTTCCTCGCCGCCGTGCCCAAGTCCTAGGCCGGCGCGCGCCTGGCCATGGCGCGCGACAGCTCCTGCGACGCCCAACCAACGAGCCCCGGGGCGGCCACGCCGACGCACGCGTAGAGGACCACGAGCCACGCGGGCACCAGCGCCCCGTGCGCGCTCGGGAAGTGGTAGAGCCCATGCATCAAGAGCAGGCTCTCGGTGCCGGGCCCCACGATCATCCCCGCCACGGCCGCCACCAGGTCGGAGCGCCGCCGCAGCCAAGCGAGGCGCACGACCAATAGCGCCAGCATGGCGAGCGCCACGCCTTCCGGCGCCTGGTTCGCGAGCAAGGATAGCCCGACGGCCCCCGCGAGCAGCCCCGCGTCGGAGACGTGGAACGCCCGGGGCGGCAGCAGCGCCGCCAGGTGGCGCACGGCCACGAACGCCAGCCCCCAGTAGAAGAAGACGAAGAGCGGCAGGAAGAGGAGCTGGGCCGGGGCGGCGTAGGCCGTCACGCCCGTGCCCGACTGGGCCACGTCGATGCTCGCCCCGGCCGTCAACCCGATGGCGTAGAAGCCCAGATCGAGGCGATCGCGCCCCACGACCCCCATGAGCCCGGCGGCCGCCCAGAGCAGGGGGTAGACCCAGACGCTCTGCCAAAAGAGGGCCATGGCCAGGCACGCGAGGCCCATCACGACCTGAACGCCAAGATGCCTACCCATGGGCCCTCCGATCGCTTGATCGACCAGGTGACGGCTCCATTCTAGCCGTTCTTAGTCGCCGGATCGGCCAAAACCCTTTGTGGGCGGCGACCACCCCACGCCGGTGCGGGCTTGTTACGATGAAGCCAATGAGGACACTCAAAAGGCCGTTCCCGGCGGCCCTTTCGATCGTCGCCCTCTCGCTCGCCACCCTGGGACCAGGCTGCGGTAACCTCAAGGAGCTACCCGAGCCCCCCCAGCGACAAGCCCGACTCCCAGCCCCCGGGGCACAACCGAGCATCGCACCGGTCGAACCCACTCCCCGTCCCAGTCCGACCGTGACTCCGAGGCCCACGCCGACCGCGTCGCCGCGGCCCACCCCGAAGCCGACCCGGCCGCCCCGACGCGCGTTCGTCGAGGACGACGCGGAGGAGCTCGACGGGTACCCGTTCCCGGCACGCTAGGAGGCGCTCATGCGAGTTCGCGGCATGCTTCCCGTCCTGTTGGCGGGGCTCGTGGCCCTTCCCGCCGAGGCGGCGCCGTCCCTGACGGTGCGCCTATCCGCCCCGGCCTACCTGTCCGGCTCGGTCGGCAGGCTCTTTCCCGACGGCGCCCGCTTTGGCGGCGCGGCCGAGCTGAGCCTGCACCCGGGCTGGAGCCTCTCGCTCGAGGGAACCTTCCTGCGCAAGGAGTGGGGCAGCGCGGCCTACGGGCTCGCCATCGTGCCCCTCATGCTGCGCCAGGAGATCCCCGTGGGACCTCCGGGCGCCGCATGGATGCCCTTTCTGAGTTGGGGAGCGGGCGCCAGCGCCATGACCCTGTTCGGAGGTCCCGGTGGCCCGCAGGCGGGCCTCGGGCCCACGGGCGCCCTCGGCTTCGGCTACCGGATCCACGAGACCTACAGCCTGCGCATGGAGGCCCAGGGCGGCCTGCTCCACGACATCCGCTACCTGGCGCTCGGCCTCAGCCTGGGGCTGAGCACCCGCCTGCCCGATCGCGCGGCAGCACCCCCCAGCTTCGAGAAGCCGCCCTTGCCCGAGGGGCTCTTCACCAAGGTCGGCTCGGTGATCGAGCGTTCGGGGGACATGGTGTACGTGGCCGTGGACGATCTGCCCTACCGGGTCCGGCCAGGCGACACCCTCGTCGTCTACTACCGCGCAGGGGGGCCCATCAAGATCGCCAAGCTCCGCGTCACCCGGGTCTCGGCCAACGGCCGGACGGCCGAGGGGCGGATCACGGCGAGCACCGAGAGCATTCGTCGAGGGTACTTCGTTGGCACGCTCTAGCGCCCTCGCGGCGCTCCTCCTCCTCCTCATCGCGACGCCGGCCTACGGCAACGGCCAGCTCCTCCTCGAATCCGAGCCGTCCGGCGCCGAGGTCGTCCTGGACGGCCGCGTCCTGGGCCGGACGCCGCTCTTGGCAGCGGAGATCCCCGACGGATCGCACGAGGTGGTGGTGCGCCGCGAGGGCTACCAGTCGGGGCACCTGACGGTCCAGGTGCTGCCGGATCTCACGACGCGGCGTCAGCTCCAGCTGCGGCGACTGGGGGCTTCCGGCGAGCTGCGCGTCACGAGCGAGCCCGCCGGTGCCCAGGTGCTCCTGGACGGCCGGCCGGTGGGACGGACGCCCCTGCACCTGCGCCGCGTCGCGCCCGGCGACCACCGGGTGGTGCTGCGGCGCCCCGGCTACCGGGACGGCACGCGGACGGTCCGCGTGGTTGCCGACCTCGCGACCGTGCGTCATGTCCCGCTGGGAGCCCTGCGCGCCCCGAACGTCGCCGCACGCCCGGCCCCCAAGGCGCCCGCGCAGCCGCCCCGCCCCCGAGCCGTGCGGCCGACAGAACGCCCCCGTCAAGCTCCCGTGCCGGCAATAGCCCCCAAGGTCGCGGCCAAGCGACTGGCCCCGCCCACGGTCGTTACCGCGCCCCCGGGCGCCCCCAGGCGGCCCGAGGTCGTGCGCCCCGAGCCAGTGACGCCGCGCGGCGCGATGAGCCCGGTGCCGCTTGTCCCCGTGCGGCCGCCCGCGCCCGAGCCGCTGCCCTGGAAGCACATGGCCTTTTACGGGGCCATGGGCATGTTCTTCACCCTGGTGGCGGGCGTCCTCTGGCAGCGCCGGGAGGTCCCAGCCGGCTGGCAGGAGGAGAAGCCGCTCGCGCGCTTCCAGCCGCTGACGCCGGGCAACGGGCCCATGGCGGCCGTCGAGTGCTGCCTGCACGCCATCCGGCTCGTGCAGGCGGGAGAGGTCGCGCTCGGCACCGAGACCATGCTCGCCGCCTACCGCCAGGCCCCGACCCCGCGGATGGTCTACAACCTGGGGCTCGCATGGCACCTGGCGGGCTCGCCGCTGGCCGAAACGGCGTACCGGACGGTCGTCCGGCTCGACCCGATCCATCGGGAGGCGCGCTACAACCTCGCTCGGCTGCTCGCAGACGCGGGACGCCCCTACGAAGCCCTCGTCGTCTACCGGGAGCTCGTGGCGATCGCCCCGGACGACGGAAGCGCCTGGTTCAACCTGGGCACCCTCCAGGCCCGGCTCGGGCTGGCGTCCGACGCCGTCGCCGCCCTCCGGCGCGCCCGGAGGCTCCTGAGGGATGACCCCGCATGCCGCCACAACCTGCGCCTCGCGCGCAAGTTGGCGGCATGGTGGGGCCGCGTCCCGCGGAGCGGGTTCAAACGCCTGCTTCCTGCATCTCGCTAGCGCGCTCCGGGTATAATGGCCATGCTTCGTCCCCCTACAGAAAGACCTCATGCCCCCACTTTCCACCCGAACCAAGCGCATCGTCGCCGTGGCCCTCGTCTTCGGCGTCCTCGCCTTCCTGTACGTCATCCACCATGTGCTCGCGCCCTTCCTGGTGGCGCTCCTCCTGGTCTACATCCTCAACCCGCTGGTGGACTGGCTCGCCGTGCAACGCGTCGCGCGCTGGGCTCTCGGGCGCAAGGGGGCGGTCACGCTCGTAGTGGCGGGCATCTTCGCGGTGCTCGGCCTGGGCGGCCTCCTGCTCGCGCCGCACGTCTACGCCGAGGGAGCGAGGCTCACCCGCGAGATGCCCGAGCTGGTCCGCGACTTCGAGCACAAGGTCGTCGACCCGCTCGTCGTGAGCGTCCAGGGCGTCCTGGACAGCTCGGGGATCCCCGTCAACGCCCGCGAGAACCTGGACGGCCTCTACGCCGAGGTCATGCAGTCCGGCGAGGGGCACACGGCGAGCCTCCTCAAGAAGGGACAGGCGCTCGTCAAGGGCGTCTTCTCCACCATCTTCTCGGTGGTGCTCGTCTTCATGGCGACGATCTTCCTGCTCCTGGACTGGCACCGCATCAAGGCGAACATGCTCGCGCTCTTCCCCGAGGCCTACCGGGAGGCGGCGGCCAGGCTCGGCCAGAGCATCGATCGGGGGCTGGCGGGCGCCATCCGCGGCCAGCTCATGGTCTGCCTCATCAACGGCGTGCTCACGACCCTCGGCCTCATGGCGCTCCAGATCAAGTTCGCCATGACCATCGGGATCATTGCGGGCTTCTTCAGCCTGATTCCCATCTTCGGCACGGTGCTCTCCACGATCCCCGCGGTGCTCATCGCCCTCACGCAGGGCTGGTGGGTGGCCGTCGAGGTGGTGCTGCTCATCTGCGTCATCCACCTGATCGAGGCCAACTTCCTCAACCCCAACGTGCTCGGGCACCACTCGGAGATCCACCCGGTGCTGGTGCTCTTCGCGCTCCTGGTCGGCGAGCACTACGGCGGCGCCATCGGGCTCTTGTTCGCCGTCCCGCTCGCGGCCATCGTGCGCGCCTTGTTGAGCTTCATCTACCAGATGGTGATGACCCCGGCGCCCCGCGACGCCACGGTCCTGGTGCCCGTCGAGCCGATCGCGGAGGCCGCGCAGGCATCCCAGACGAGCGCGTGACCGAGGCCGCCTCGATCGATTTGCTATAATGAGGGCGGGGCGCGTCGAGACGGGCCCCGTTTGACCTGAAAGGAAGAAAGAACCGTCGCTCCGGCGACCAACTTATGGACGTTCCCAGTATAGGCCTGAGCCTGTTCCTCGTCGTTTTCTTCACGCTTCTCAACGGCTTTTTCGTGGCGGCCGAGTTCGCCATGGTCAAGGTCCGGCCCAGCCGCCTCCACCAGCTGGTGGAAGAAGGCCACTCGCGGGCCAAGATGGCCCACCACGTCGTCACCCACCTGGATGCCTACCTGTCGGCATGCCAGCTCGGCATTACCCTCTCCTCCCTGGCCCTGGGTGCTCTGGGCGAGCCCGCCATCGCCCGTCTGATCGAGCCGGCCATGCAATCGCTGGGCGTGCCGGCGAGCGTGACCCACACGATCGCCTTTGCGGTCGCGTTCACGGTCATCACCTTCCTGCACATCGTCATCGGGGAGCTCGCGCCCAAGTCGCTCGCCATCCGCAAGTCGGAGGGCACGACCCTGTTCGCGGCCATGCCGCTGCGCTTCTTCCACACCCTCTTCTTCCCGGCCATCTGGCTCATGAACGGCATGGCCAACCGCTTGATGCAGCTGATCGGCATCGACCCGGTCTCGGAGAGCGAGTCGGCCCACACGGAAGAGGAGATCCGCATCCTGATGAAGGAGAGCGCCAAGAGCGGCCTCATCGACGCGGAAGAGCTCGCCATGTTCGACAACATGTTCCACTTCTCGGGGCGGGTCGCCCGCGAGATCATGGTGCCGCGCGTCGACATGATCTGCCTGGACCGCAACGACCCGTTCGCCGAGAACGTGGCCATCGCGGAGCAGGAGCAGCACACCCGCTACCCGGTCTGTAACGCCAGCAAGGACGACATCGTCGGCTTCATCCACATCCGGGACCTCTACACGACCAAGGAGCACAACCTGGACCGGATCACCCGCAAGATCCTGGCCGTGCCCGCGAGCCTCGAGATCAGCGCGGTGCTCAAGCAGATGCAGAAGGCCCGCGCGCACCTGGCGCTGGTCATGGACGAGTACGGCGGCACGGCGGGCATGCTCACCATCGAGGACATCCTCGAGGAGATCGTGGGCGAGATCCAGGACGAGTTCGACGATGAGCGGCCGAGCATCGAGCTGGACGGCGAGATTTACTCCATCGATGGCCGGATGCTGCTCGTGGAGCTCAACGAGCGTTTCGGTTGGGAGATCGAGGCCGAGGAGGATTCGCTCGGCGGCTGGCTCTACTCCCGTCTCGGCCGCGCGCCCCTGGTGGGCGACAGCATCGAGGAGAACGGGATGGTCTTCCAGGTCACGGAGGTGGACCACCTGCGGATCGTGCGCGTGCGCATGGAGCCGCGGGCGCCCGAGACCGAGGCCGCGGAGTCCGGTGAGGCCGTCGAGACGTAGATCCGGAGGTCTCGGCCCTACTTCGCGAACACCTGCGTCGCGATCAGATACCCGCCGTACCGTCCCGGCGGCACCCGCTGCCCTTTGGGGTGGAACCGCGCGTCGGCGGGAATCCGCACGATGCCGACGCCCAGGCGCCGGAACTGCGGCCGCAGGATGTTCTCCCGGTGCCCCGGGCTCTTCATGAGCCCCTGGTGGGCGACGCGCAGGTTGGGCGCGAACGCCAGGTTCTCCCCCAGCATGAGGTAGGACACCCCGGCGCGCGCCGCGCGGTCCGCGGCGCTCCGCCCCTCCGGGTCCTCGTGGGCGAAGTAGCTCCGGGCGAGCATGTCGCGCGAGTGCGCGCGGCCCACCTCCGCCAGCGCCCCGTCCCAGCGCAGGGACGTCAGCCCCCGCTGTTTCCGCTCCCGGTTCACCAGGGCGAGCATGTCCTGCTCCAGCTTGGTCGGCGCGACCGCCGTCGCCGTCCGGGCCTGGGCCGGCAGGACCTCCCAGCCCTCCTCGGTGACGAGGATCTTCGGGAACCCCTGCTGGGCCACCGACACCGCATGCTCCAGCGGGGCTCCGCCCGCCTCCAGGAGGCGCGCGGCCACCACCGAGCTCGCGGGCAGGGGCGCCACGAAGGAGGCGTAGAGCCAGGTGAGCACCAGGGCCCCGAGGCCGCCCCACAGGGCCCCCGGCAAGAGGCCGAGCCAGCGGTTCGCGTGCCGCCAGCGCTCCACCCGCATGCGGGGCTCCAGGCGCGCGAAGCCTGCCCGCAACAGGCGGCCGAAGAGGAGAGGCAGCACGATCGCCAGGGCGAGCGTCAGCCAGGCCTGCCAGGTGGAGCGCCCGGGCGCCGCCATGGCCGCGAGCCACGGCGCCCCGAGGAGCACGGCGACCAGCGCCACCGCGAGGCCGAGCAGGCTGAACATGCTGCGGACGAGGCCCGCCTGATAGCCCCCCACCAGGTGAAAGGCGATCAGGAGGACCGCGAGGGTGTCGATCCAGGACAAGGTGCGTCCTTTCTAGGCTTCGCCGAGCTCGGCCGTCAGCCAGTTCCGCACCGTCGTGCGGACCTCGGGGGCGACCTCCTCCAGGCAGTGGCCGGCTCCTTCGAAGATTACCAGCCGCTTCGGATCATGCGCCAGCTCCGCCAGGTGCTCGGAGCAGAACGTCGGCAGGACCGGGTCGTCCCTGCCATGCATGAGCAGGAGCGAGGTCGCGGGCGGGAGGCGATCCACGCACTCGGCGCCGTAGCTCTGGGTGGCGAGCGTCGCCACCGTGCGGACCCGATCGGACTGCACCCCGACCTGGATGGCGACGGCCCCACCGAAGCTGTGGCCCACCACGCCCATCCGCTCGATGCCTTCGTTCGCGAGAAAGCCGATCCCCGCGAGCACGTCGAGCACGCACTCCTCGAGGCGTCCCGGATGCCGGAACCGGACGCGTAGGGAGGAGATCCCCTGCCCGGCAAGCTCCCGGGCGAGCGTGGGGTAGAGGTCGGAGGCCGGCGTGTCCCAGCCGCCTCCGACCCCGCCGATCCAGACGACGGCCCGGGTGGCGCCCACCGCGGGGTACCAGCGGAAGTGCAGGTCCCCGCGGCTGGTGCGGGCCCGGACGGGCCGATAGCCCTCGCGCTCCGTGCCGACCTCGAAGGCGTCGAGGCGCATCTCGAAGCTGGTCTGGTGGGTCACAGAGCGCCTCCTTGGACCTTAGTCGAGCCGGCGCCCGGCATCCACCCCTTGCTCCCGGTGGGTCGCGGTCGCCCCGGTCTCGGCGGATGCGGCGGTCGTCGGGCCCGGCTGCGGGCTGTAGGCGACGTTGCCGGTGTTGCCACCGCTCGTCCCCTCGGGGGCTCCGGTGCCGGAGGGCGCGGGCCGCGCGCCGGAGGGCGCCACCGCGCTGCGCCGGACGTCTTCGGCCGTGATGTAGCCCGCATCCCCACCCAGCGCGCCCTTGGCCTCGCCCGACAGCGGCTCGGGCCTAGCCCCCGTACGCGACAGGTTCTCCTTGGTGTCCATGCGCGCTTGGCGCGTCTTTCGGTCGTCGCTCATGGTCTCCCCCTTTGCTCGTGGCGGCACGCGCCATGTTAACAGTTATGAACTCCGCTCCCAACCGACGCCCGGAGGCGGTCGTCAGCCCGAACCCGGGAAGGAGACTGGGCATGCGCTGTGCGCGCGGCCCCGACTTGCCAGACGCGCGGAGTCATGGCTTGCTGGAAGGGATCGCCTCTTTGCAAAGGAGACCCCATGCTCGCTCTCGGATCCCAGGCCCCCGACTTCGCGCTCCCGGGCATCGACCCCACGGGCGCCGAGCGGGAAGTGCGCTTGTCCGACCTCCTCAAGGACGGCAAGCACGTCGTGCTCTACTTCTATCCCAAGGACCACACCCCGGGCTGCACCAACGAGGCGTGCGACTTCCGGGACCTCTCGCCCGCCTACGCGGAAAGCGCCGTCGTCGTGGGCGTGAGCCCCGACCCCGTCTCGAGCCACCAGAAGTTCCTCGCCAAGCACCAGCTCAACTTCTTCCTGTTGAGCGATCCCATGCACCAGGTGCTCACGGCCTACGGCGCGTGGGGCGAGAAGAAGCTCTACGGCAAGGTTCACATGGGCGTCCTGCGCTCCACCTTCGTCATCGCCCCGGACGGCACCGTCCGCCAGGCGCACCGCCAGGTCAAGGTAAAGGGCCACGCCCAGGCGGTCCTGGCGAGCCTCTAGCCCCACCACGTCCCAGCGGACACCCCCTCGCCATTAAGTGGCGAGGGGGTGTCCGCTGGGACGTGAATTTTTTCGACGGGCCCTCCGATCCCCCTTGCCAAGCGCCGGAGGCTTGATTAGAATTTCGCTGTTAGCACTCACCCCAGAGGAGTGCTAACAGCGTGCCACCCATATTTCATCATTGCCTCTAGGAGGTTCCGCACCATGACCACTGCTACCGCGCAGCAAATCCGCCCGCTGGGCGATCGCCTCGTCGTGAAGGTCGTCAAGGAAGAGAAGACCGCCGGCGGCCTCTTCCTTCCGGACACCGCGCAGGAGAAGCCCCAGGTAGGCGAAGTGATCGCCGTGGGTCCGGGCCGCATGCTCGACTCGGGCGAGCGCGCCGCCATGGAAGTCAGCAAGGGTCACAAGGTCCTGTTCGCCAAGTACGCCGGCACCGAGGTCAAGCTCGGCGGCGAGACCTACCTCTTGATCGCCGAGAAGGACATCCTCGGCATCATCGAGTAACCGCGCCCCTTTTCATCCGGAGGAGTTAGAACCTATGCCCAAGCAGATTCTGTTCGACGAGCAGGCCCGCCGCGCCCTGGAGAAGGGCGTCAACGCGGTCGCCGACGCCGTGAAGGTGACCCTCGGCCCCAAGGGCCGCAACGTCGTGCTCGAGAAGAAGTTCGGCGCGCCCCAGATCATCAACGACGGCGTGACGATCGCCAAGGAGATCGAGCTCGAGGACCCCGTCGAGAACACGGGCGCCAAGCTCGTGCGTGAGGTCGCCTCCAAGACCAACGACCTGGCCGGCGACGGCACCACCACCAGCACCGTGCTGGCCCAGGCCCTGATCCGCGAGGGTCTCAAGAACGTGGCCGCCGGCGCCAACGGCATCGTCGTCCGTAACGGCATCCAGCGCGCGGTCGAGGTGGCCGTCGCCGAGATCAAGCAGCTCTCCAAGCCCATCGAGGGCAAGGGCGCCATCGCCCAGGTCGCGACCATCTCGGCCCAGGACGAGGAGATCGGCAACCTGATCGCCGAGGCCATGGAAAAAGTCGGCAAGGACGGCGTCATCACCGTCGAGGAGTCCAAGACCACGGGCACCACGCTCGAGACCGTCGAGGGCATGCAGTTCGACAAGGGCTACATCTCGGCCTACATGGTCACGGACTCCGATCGCATGGAGGCCGTCCTGGACGAGCCCTACCTGCTCATCACCGACAAGAAGGTGAACATCGTCGCGGACCTGGTGCCCGTGCTCGAGAAGGTCGCCCGCGCCGGCCGTCCCCTGCTCATCATCGCCGAGGACCTCGAGGGTGAGGCCCTGTCGACGCTCGTGGTCAACAAGCTCCGCGGCATCCTGAACGCCGTCGCCGTCAAGGCGCCCGGCTTCGGCGATCGCCGCAAGGCCATGCTCGAGGACATCGCCATCCTGACCGGCGGTCGCGTCATCAGCGAGGACATCGGCCTCAAGCTCGAGAACGCCTCGGTCGAGATGCTGGGCCGCGCCCGCCAGGTGCGCGTCGGCCGCGACAAGACGACCATCGTCTCCTTCAAGGACGATCAGACCACCCAGGCCGTCGAGCAGCGCGTCGCCATGATCCGCAAGCAGATCACCGAGACCGAGAGCGAGTTCGACCGCGAGAAGCTCCAGGAGCGCCTCGCCAAGCTGTCGGGCGGTGTGGCCGTCATCCAGGTCGGCGCTGCCACCGAGACCGAACTCAAGGACCGCAAGCTGCGCATCGAGGACGCCCTCAACGCGACCAAGGCGGCCGTCGAGGAGGGCATCGTGCCCGGCGGCGGCACGGCCCTCATGCAGCTCATCAAGCCGCTCAAGGCCCTCTGGGAGCAGACCTCGGGCGACGAGCGCACGGGCGTCGAGATCGTCATGCGGGCCCTCGAGGCTCCCCTGCGCCAGATCGCGGACAACGCGGGCGTCGAGGGCGCGGTCATCGCCGAGCAGGTCAAGAGCAACGCCCAGGGCTTCGGCTACAACGCCCTGACCGGCGAGTTCATGGACATGATCCAGGCCGGCATCGTCGACCCCGCCAAGGTCACGCGCTCGGCCATCCAGAACGCGGCGTCGATCGCCGGCATGCTCCTCACCACCGAGGCGCTGGTCGTCGACAAGCCCGAGAAGAAGGCCCCGGCCATGCCCGGCATGCCGGACCTCGACTAGTCCACCCCAAGTAGAGGGGGCGGTCCCGCGGGACCGCCCCCTTTCTTACTGCCAGGTCGCCCCCGACTCCAGGAGCTGCTTGACCCGCACGAAGTCGATGTCCATCTCGTGCTTGGGATCCGCCCGGAAGAAGTTCGCCACCGCGTGCCCCAGGATGCCCGCGGGCGGGTTGTAGGTCAGGCGGATGTTGAGGCGCGTGGCGTTCTCGCCCGCGCGCTCGAAGTGCACCAGGCCCGCATTCTCGATCAGCTGGTCCTCGGTGCTCTTCCAGGCGATCAGGCGATTCTCGTCGCGCTGGGTGACGACGGCGTCCCACTCCACGGGCACGCCCGCGGGGCCCGCCACGACCCAGTGGTAGCGGCCTTCGCCCAGGGGCCGCACCTCGAGGATGTGGTCCATGAAGCGCGGGAAGTGCTCCGGGTGATCCCACAGGTCGAAGACCTGCTCGATGGGCACGTCGAGGGTGACGGTCTTCTGGACCACGATCCCCCGGCTCCCGGCCGCTGCGCCGATGAGGCGATCCAGCGGCCGGTTGGAGGCGGCCCGGGCCAGGAGTCCCGCCCCTGCGATCGACAGGAGCGTGCCCACGATCCCGCGGCGGGCCAGACCGCTCACGGCGAGCAGGCCGCCGCCCGTGCCGGCCAGCAGGCGCACGGCCGGCGTCCACGCTTCCTGCGCGAGCTCGGGCACCTCCATGCGCGGCTCGCCGCCCTGCAGGCTCGGGACGTGGTCGGCCGTGTCGTGCACCTCCAGGGCGTTTTCGACCTCATGGACGCCAGACACCCGACTCACGGCCACGATCAGCGGCTCGACCTCATGGCGCAGGATGAGCCCCATGAGGATCACCTTGCCGTTCTCGGTCTGCACCTGGATGGCCCGTGGGTGCGAGACCCAGCGCCCCAGCTTGGAGCGGACCCGCTGTGCCAGCAGGTCGTCCGTGACCTCGATCGGGTTCCAGCGCGAGCGCAGCTCGGAGACCACTCCGATCGCCCGATGATTCAGGTCGCGGGTCGCCACCTCCAGCCCGTCGGCGGCGGAGTCCGCCATGCCGATCGCCTTGTCCCGGAATAGCGCCCGTCGGCTGGTGCCGCGATCCGGGTCCAGCATGTACATCAGCCCGGCACCCAATCCGAGCAGGCTCAAGCCTCTGAGCATGTCTCCCTCCTTCGTAGCCGCAAGACCCGATCGAACGGCAGACGCTCAGCCGATCGAGGATTTGCCGCCATGCCTCTCCATGAGGGAGCAAAAATCGCCCGCGCACAACGGGCGCTTCCCCGCCCGGGGAGCGCCGCTTCGACGACCAGAAGCCCATGCGCTCGGGATACCGGCGAGCGGACGGCCCCTAGAAGCCCGCGAACGTCACGTAGCGGAACAGGTTGTCTTCGCCCACGCCCTGGGCCAGGATCAGGTAGGACAGCACCGCCTGCTCGCACGGCGTGTGGTAGCGCTCGATGATCTCGTTGCCGATGCGACCGGGGTGCCGCATGCGCTCGCGGATGGCCCCCACCACGCCCCTGGCCCGGCTCACGAGCGCGTTGTACTTCGCCTCGTCCAGCTGGTTCAGGCAACCGAGCAATTCCCGGTCGAAGTCGTCCTGCACCGCCCGCTCCAGGCGGCGCTTGAGGTCCGCGAACGTCTCCAGGCCCACACCGATTGCTGCCATCGTGCCACCTCCTCTCGGGGGTGATTGTAGCGGCGAGGTCCGCGGAGTCCTAGCCTCAACTAGCGGTTTCGGCGGGGGATCGGCGATCGCGGCGCGCACGCGAACGCCCCGCCTCTTGAAGAGGCGGGGCGCAGGGTTCCGTCCTAGACGGTCGCGGGGGTCTTGGCGGTCTTCTGGAAGAAGGTCTTCGACTTGGCGACGTCGGGCACGATCGTGTCCTTGCCGGGCTTCCAGTCGATGGGGCAGACCTCACCGTGGGTCTCGAAGTGGGTCAAGGCGTCGACCATGCGCAGGGTCTCGTCGACCGAGCGGCCCAGGGGCAGGTTGTTGACGACCATGTGCTGGATCACGCCGTTCTTGTCGATGAGGAACAGGCCGCGGAAGGCCACGCCCTCGTCATCCTTGAGGACGCCGTAGCTGCGGGCGATCTCCTTGGTGAAGTCGGCGACCAGCGGGTAGCTCAGCCCCTCGATGCCGCCCTCGGCGCGCGCCGTGTTGGTCCAGGCGAGGTGGGAGAACTTGGAGTCGGTCGAGATGCCGATCACCTCGGTGTTGCGCTGACGGAACTCCGCGATCCGATCCGAGAAGCCGAGGATCTCGGTGGGGCAGACGAAGGTGAAGTCGAGCGGATAGAAGAACAGGACGACGTTCTTGCCCTTGTAGTCGGCAAGGGAGATCTCCTTGAACTGGCCGTCGACGACCGCGGTGGCCTTGAACTGGGGGGCGGCGTTGGTGGGTTGAAGCATCGTTCCTCCTTGATGGTGGGTGGCAGGCGAGAGGCCCCGCCTAGTGGGGCCGGACGGCTAGACGCCGACCGGCTGGGAAACTTCGTGGGAAATGCCGGCGAGCCAGCGCTCGGCGTCGATGGCGGCCATGCAGCCGGTGCCGGCGGCCGTGATGGCCTGGCGATAGACGGTGTCCTGCACGTCGCCGGCGGCATAGACGCCCTCGACGCTCGTGCGGGTGCCGTCGTGGGTCAGGATGTAGCCCTTGGCATCGAGCTCCAGCTGGCCGGCGAAGATCGCGGTGGCGGGCTTGTGGCCGATGGCCACGAACACGCCGTCCAGGGGCAGCTCGGCGGTGGCGCCGTCCACGGTGCTCTTGAGGCGCACGCCGGTGACCTGCTCGTCGCCGAGCACCTCGTCGACCGCGGCGTTCCAGTGGACGCTGATCTTGGGGTTCTCCAGGACGCGCTGCTGCATGATCTTGCTGGCGCGGAACGCGTCCCGGCGGTGGATGACGTGCACGTGCCGGGTCATGTTGCTCAGGAAGAGCGCCTCTTCCATGGCCGTGTCCCCGCCGCCGACCACCGCCACGGTCTTGCCGCGGAAGAAGAAGCCGTCGCAGGTGGCGCAGGCCGAGACGCCGCGGCCTTGCAGGCGCGTCTCCGACTCCAGGCCGAGCCACATGGCCGTGGCCCCGGTGGCGATGATGACGGCGTGGGCCGTGTAGAGCTGGTCCTTGCTGTCCCAGACCTTGAAGGGGCGCTCCGAGAAGTCGACCCGCGCGATGAAGTCCGAGACGATCTCGGTGCCGAAGCGGGCGGCCTGATCGCGGAAGTGCTGCATGAGCTCGGGCCCCTGCAGGCCGTTCGGGAAGCCCGGGTAGTTCTCGACCTCGGTGGTGGTCATGAGCTGGCCGCCCGGGGCGTGGCCCTCGAAGAGGATCGGCGCAAGGTTGGCGCGCGCGGCGTAGATGCCCGCGGTGTAGCCGGCGGGGCCGGCCCCGATGATGAGGACGTTGCGAGTCATGGGGTTCTCCTGAAGGCGTTAGGTGCGGGTGCCGCGGACGAGCACCTCGACCCCGGTGATGCGGAAACCCTCGCCCAGCTTGGGCGACAGGCTCAAGGCCGCCGGATCGATGTCGAGGAGCTCGCCGGTGCGTTCGTCGAGGAAGTGGTAGTGCTCGTCGAGGTTGTTGTCGTAGAGGACGCTATCGGTGTGGGGCAGCTTGAGCTCCTTGAGGAGCCCGCCCTCCACCAGCACGCGCAGGGTGTTGTAGACGGTCGCGAGGCTCATCTTGGGGAAGTTGGCGTCGACCCACTGCTTGATCGTCTCGGCACTCGGGTGATCCGCCTCGCACAGCACGAAGCGGCAAATGGCGATGCGCTGCGCGGTGGGGTTGATCCCGGCCCGCTTGAGCACGGCCTCGATCTCGCTGGGGGTTAGGCACGAGGGCTTGAACTGCATAAGATTTAGAATAACTCTAAATTTGGTTCCCGTCAACTCCCTTCCGCGGGTTCCGGGCCAACGTTACGCTTGGCCCCCTCCTTGGCATAAAGTAGCAACAGGCCTCTTGGGGCCGGTCGGCGCGTGCGAAAGGAAAGTGGCGTGTACTCTACGGTCTTGCTGTCGGCGGCGGCCCATGCCGATTCGGCGATGGGTCAGTCCCTGGTCTTCGACATCGGCCTTTCGTTGCTGGTGGCGGGCCTCCTGGCCGCCCTGTTCACCCGGTTCAAGGTCCCGACCATCGCGGCCTTCCTGTTCGCGGGCGTGTTCATCGGTCCCATCGGCACGCAGCTGGTCACGGAGAAGGCGAGCATCGAGACCATCTCCCACCTGGGGCTGGTGCTCTTGCTCTTCCTCATCGGCCTCGAGATCAACCTCAAGAAGCTCCTGGCCTCCGGCAAAACCCTCGTCCTGACGGGCCTCCTGCAGTTCCCGCTGTGCGTCGCCCTCGGCACGGGTGCGGCCTACCTGCTCTCCAAGACCGGCTGGGGGCCCCTGCAGGGCACGTTCACGCCCCTCTACGTGGGCATCGTGGTGGCGGCCTCGTCCACCCTGCTCATCGTCAAGCTGTTCCAGGAGAAGTTCCAACTCGACACGGCCGTCGGCCGCATGGTGCTCGGCATCCTGATCTTCCAGGACCTCTGGGCCATGGTCGTGCTGGCCATCCAGCCCAACTTCGCCAAGCCCGACCTCCAGCCCATCCTCTTGACCTTGCTGGGCATCGCCATCCTGGTGGGCGTAGCCTCCCTGTTCGCCCGCTACATCCTGCCCACGGCCTTCCACTGGATCGCGCGCGCCCCGGAGCTCATGCTCGTGACGGCGACCGGTTGGTGCTTCGGCGTGGGCCTCCTGGGGCAGAACCTCGGCACCATCCTCGGGCTCTTCGGCCTGCACCTGCCCATCTCGGTGTCGCTGGAGATGGGGGCGCTCATCGCCGGGGCGACGATCGCGTCCTTCCCGTACAGCTACGAGGTGCTGACCAAGGTCACCTCGGTCCGGGACTTCTTCGTCACCCTCTTCTTCGTGGGCCTCGGCATGGGCATCCCCATGCCGAACGGCGCCGACGTGCTCCTGCTCGCGGGCCTCATGGCGGGCCTCGCCGTCGCCTCACGCTACCTGATCTTCTTGCCCCTGCTCTACGCGACGGGCTTCGACCGCCGCAGCGCGGTGGTCTCCGCCACGCGGCTCGTCCCCATCTCCGAGTTCTGCCTGGTCATCGCCTACCTGGGCCTCGGCTTCGAGCACCTGAGCGCCGAGACCGTGGGTGCTGTCATCTTCGCCTTCGTCATCACCGCGCTCCTCTACCCCTGGCTTTTCGCCAAGAGCGACGACCTCTACCACCGCCTGGCGCCCGTGCTGGGGGTCCTCGGCTTCAAGGCCCCGGCCAACGCCAAGCAGGCCGAGGAGGCCGAAGAGGACTACGAGCTCGTGCTCCTGGGCTTTCACCGGGTCGCCTCCTCGCTCTTCTACGAGCTGGAGCAGAACGACCCCGACCTCCTCAAGAAGACGCTGGTGGTGGACTTCAACGTGGCCCTGCACCCCGAGATCGAGCGCCGGGGCGCGACCGCCCACTACGGCGACATCGCCAACCTCGAGACGCTGCAGCATGCGGGCGTGGACAAGGCCCGCGTCATCGTCTGCACCATCCCGGACGACATCCTCAAGGGCACCAACAACGTGGCCCTCACCAAGGCGCTCAGGACCATGTGCCCGGAGGCCGCCATCGTGACCAACGCCGTACAGGTCTCGGACGTGAAGGCCCTCTACGACGCGGGGGCGGACTACGTCTTCCTGACCCGCCTCGACTCGGCCCGCAGCCTCATGCCGGCCCTCGAGGCCGCGGTCGTCGGCTCCATCCGGGAGTTCCGCGAGAACCAGGAGTTCCACCTGGGCAAGGCGGACGAGCGGAAGGAAGTCCTGACCTAGGGCTTCTTGGCCGTGAGCATGCCGTAGGCCATGGCCCCTTCGTCGTAAGCCCGCCGGATGGCTCCGAAGGCCGTGACGAAGTCGCGGGTGGCCTGATCGCTCATCTTGGTGAGCAGCTTGACCTCAGGGCGCTCGGCGATCTTGCCGCAGACCGTCCAGGTGGCCTTGACCCGCTCGGTGACGTCCTCGGTCCGGATCGCGTCGAAGCCCGCCGCGCGCAGCCAGCCGACGTAGTCGCCCATGCTCGCCAAGGATGGGCAGAGCATGCCCTCGCAGACCTGAGCGACGAGGCGCTCGTGGGCCGCCGAGACGAAACGCTCGGCCGAGAGCCAGGCGCAGAGCGCGAGCGTGCCGCCCGGTTTGAGCACCCGCTGGCAAGCTTGGATGAAGGCCTCTTTGTCCTGCAGGTGCTCGCTGCACTCGATCACCCAGACCACGTCGAAGCTACCGGCCGGGAAGTCGAGCCGGTGGGCGTCCTTGACGGCGAAGCGGGCGCGATCGCCGAGCCCTTCGCGGGCCGCGGCCTCGGCGGCCATGCGAGCCTGGACCGGGCTCAGCGTGATGCCGAGGACCGTGCAGTCGAGCTCCTTGGCGAGCCAGCGCGCGGATCCCCCGACGCCGCAGCCCACGTCCAGCACGCTCGCCCCCGCCGGGATCCCGGCCATCTCGGCCAGCCGCTCGATGAGCTTGAGCTGGGCCCGCTCGGGGGACTCGCGGTCCTCGAAGTAGCCGTGGTGGATGTGGTCGCCCCACAGGGCGCGGTAGAACACCGAGATCCGGTCGTAGTGGTCCCGGATCTCGGACACGCCGGCGGATGGCTGGTAGTCGAGCATCGCCCCCTCCCTCACCTGGATCCGTCATCAGCATAGGGCCGATCGGCGCGCAGGGCTCGGTCAAAAGGCCGACCGCACTTGGCGGTCCTGACCGAAGGGGCCGGCCGGTCGCCGCGGCGCTGATCACGCATGCCGAACCGGGGCCCCCGTGCGGGGGCCCCGGCTTGGTGCAAGGCTAGCGGCTGGCCAGCGTAGCGGGAGGCAGCAGGCGCTCCGCGGGCATGAGGTGGGTTTCGACCTCGCGCTGTGGCGCGCCGTCCTTGAAGTAGGCGATGGAGCGCATGAGGGCCTGCATCTGGGCCTGCACGTCCTCGACGGATGCGGCGATGGAGACGGAGGCCTGGGCCGTCTCGCGGCTCGCCGCGAGGAACGCGTCGGCCGCCTGGACCGTTCGCTCACAGCCCTTCTGCTGCTCGCTCGCCGCCTGGGAGACCTCGTGGGTCATGGCGTTCATGCGGTCCACGGCCTGGATGATCTGGGCGGCCCCGGTGGCCTCTTCGCGCGTGGCCTGGGTGACCTCTGACGCAAGCCCGCTCATGCGGCCCACGGCCTGGGTGATCTGGCCGGCGGCCCGCGCCTGCTCGTGGGTGGCCTGGGAGACGTGGTTCATCAGCTCGCCCACCTGATCCACCGAGGTGACGATGGCCTCCAGGGAGCGGCCCGCCACCTCCGCGAGCCGGGTGCCCTGCCGGATGGCCTCGTCGCCCTGCTGGGTGGAGCGAATGGCCTGGCCGGTCTCCTGCTGGATGCCCTTGATGAGGGTGGCGATCTCGCCGGTGGCCTTGGCCGAGCGCTCGGCGAGCTTGCGCACCTCGTCGGCGACCACCGCGAAGCCCCGGCCCGCCTCTCCGGCACGCGCCGCCTCGATGGCGGCGTTGAGCGCCAGCAGGTTGGTCTGGGCCGAGATGTCGTCGATCACCTCGATGATGCTGCCGATCTCCTCGGAGGACTCGCCCAGGCGATCGATGGCGGAGATCACCTCGCGCATGGTCTGGTCGATCCGGCTCATGCCCGCGACCGTCTGCGAGACGGCGGACTGTCCGTCATGGGCGGCCGCGGTGGCCGTCTTCGCGACGGCGGTGGTCTCCTCGACGTTGCGGGCGACCTGCCGGATGCTCGAGGCCATCTCCTCGATGGCGGCGGACGTCTCGTCGACGGTCGCCCCCAGGGTGCCCGCGTTCTGCGCGACCTGACGGCTGCTCGCCGCCATCTCCTCGATCACGCTCGAGGTCTCCTCCACGCCCGCCGCGAGCGTCTGGGAGTGGGCGGCCACCTGGCGGATCCGGTCGGCCATGGCCTCCATGGAGCCGGAGGTCTGGGCGGCCACCTCGGTCTGGGTCGCCGCGTTCGCGCTCAGCTGGTGGGCGCTGGTGCCGATGACCTGCACGTTGCCCTGCAAGACCTCGGCAGCCTGTCGGACGCCGTGCAGCACACCGCGCAGGGCCGTGACCATGGCCTCGAGGCTGCGGCCGATGCGGCCGACCTCGTCGGTGCCCGAGACGTCAATCCGCTGGTCCAGGTCGCCCTCGGCGATCCGCGCGACCACCCGCTCCATGTCCGCGAGCGGCCGCAGGGCCCGGCGCAGCAGCCACGCGATGAGCAGGCTCTCGATCAGGACGACCAAGGTGCCGAGCGAGCCCATGGTGAGCCAGATGGCGAGGGCCTTCCGGTTGAGCTCCGCCTTCGCAAGACCGATCCGGAAGGCGCCCCAGTGGCGGCCGTTGACCGTGATGGGGCTCGACACGTCGAAGATGGCCTCGCCGGTGTCCCGGCGGTAGTCCTGCACCAGGAGATCGTCCGTGTTGCGGGCTGCCGCGAGGCCGACCGGATCGTCGAACAGGCGCTTGGAGCGCTCGGCCGCGTTGTGGGTCGGCACGTAGCCGTTGCGGGTGACCGCGATGGCGAACACCACGTCGCTCACCCGTAACGGGGCCTCCTGGAGGGACGGGAAGGCCGCGTCGGTGAAGGCGTCGAACGCCGAGCGGTAACGCTTGGGCGTGGTGCCGGGCAGCTCCTGCAGCCGTTCGTCGAAGAGGGCCGCCTCCGTCAGGCGCTGATCCCGCAGGGCCGTCTCGAAGGCGTACTGGACCGAGGCCGCCCCCTGGCGGGCCATGGCCTGCGCGCGCTCGAGGGCCGCCTGCTCGTTGGCGTTCGTGGCCTGCACGATGAAGACGGAGCTGAAGGCGGTCAGGAAGATGCCGAAGACGACGAAGATGACCAGGGCAATGCGCACTACGAGGTAGCGCCGGATGAGGGAGACGAGACGCTGCAACATGGCCCGCAAAGCCTCCTGAGCGAAAATCAGTGTACGCGGCCGTTCGAGGCCTGAGCTATCCTGGCATACCCTACCGGCCTGTCCTAGCGAGGAAACTACCGATACCACGCAAGCCCGGAAGGCCGCCGAAGGGCGGGTTGGAGGCGGGGGGCAACGCCGACCACCCGGGTGATTGAAATCGGACTCGAAAAGATAGCGAGGGATCTACTCAAAACCCAAGCTACCGGGCATATGAGATACGACGTGTTCCTGGCCAGGGTGCCAGGACGATCGGCACCATGCGGCAGAGAGGTAAGAACAGTGCCCAAAAAAGCAGCGACGCCCCCAGCCCCCGCGACCCAGGCGACCGAGACTCCCAAGGTGGACAAGCCCCTACGGTTCCTGTGCATCGCCGGCATGGTCTCCGGCCGCCCCTTCATGAAGCAGGCGGCTGCCATGGGGCACAAGGTCATCGTCCTGACGAGCGAGAAGGGCCTCAAGGCGGACTGGCCCCGCGACATCCTCGAGGAAGTCATCGCCGTCAAGAACTTCGACGACGAGACCGAGGTGAAGAACACCATCGCCTGGATCTCCCAGCGACGCAAGATCGACCGCATCGTGCCCATGGGCGACTGGGAAGTGGAGATGAGCTGCTTCCTGCGCGAGCACATGCGCGTGCCCGGCATGGGCGAGACGACCATGCGCTACTTCCGCGACAAGCTCGCCATGCGCATGAAGGCCCAGGAGGACGGCATCCCCGTTCCCGAGTTCGTGCACATCCTCAACCATGACGACGTCCACGAGTACATGCAGCGCGTGCCGGCGCCCTGGGTGATCAAGCCGCGCCTCGCGGCGGCCTCCATGGGCATCAAGGTGCTGCACAACGACCAGGAGGTCTGGAAGCGGATCATGGAGCTGGGCGACAAGCAGTCCGGCTACCTGCTCGAGAAGTACACGCCGGGCGACGTCTTCCACGTCGACTCGGTGGTCTCGGAGAAGGAAGTGCTCTTCGGCACGGTGTCGCAGTACGGCACGCCGATGCTCGACCTGAACGTCAAGGGCGGCGTCTTCACCACCCGCCTCATCGACCGCAAGAGCGACGACTGGAAGGCGCTGCAGAAGATCAACCAGGACGTCATCAAGAGCCTCGGCCTGGTCCGCGGCGTGACCCACATCGAGTACATCAAGGACCGCGAGACCGGCAAGTTCTACTTCCTGGAAGCGGCCGCGCGCGTCGGCGCCGCCAAGATCCCCGACGTGGCGTGGACGGCGACGGACATCTGCCTGTGGTTCGAGTGGGCCAAGATCGAGACCTTCGGGGCCGACTACAAGCTCGCCCCCTTCCGGGAGGGCTACGCCGGCGCCATCATCTGCCTGGCCCGTGAGCAGTGGCCCGACCTCAGCTCCTTCGACGCGCCCGAGGTGACGTGGCGTCAGAAGAAGGAGTGGCATGCCGGCATCATCGTGCGTTCGGACGATCCGAAGCGGGTCGAGGAGCTGGTCAACGAGTATGCCCGTCGCTTCGCCAACGAGCTGATGGCCCACTCGCCCACCAAGGAGCACCAGAACTCCTCGATGTAGGCATCCGCCATTTCACAGTAGGGCTCGCGCGCTGCGCGAGCCCTTTTTCCCGCTCGCGGGGCGCCGCCGCGACCCATGCCCAAAAACCGGAAGGGCCCCAGCGAAAGCTGGGGCCCTTCCGGTTAGCGCGGCCGGAGGGATTCGAACCCCCGACCCTCTGGTTCGTAGCCAGATACTCTATCCAACTGAGCTACGGCCGCGTAATCAACCCGAAACTCGCGCCTCGAGCCGAACTGAAATCCACTATACCACAGGAACCGTGCCCTTGCAAGCGTTGGGCGTATAGGGGATTGAGGCGGAGAGGGGGGGATTCGAACCCCCGATACAGGTTTAGCCCATATACCTTCTTAGCAGGAAGGCGCTTTCAGCCGCTCAGCCACCTCTCCAGGTGTGAGGCTCACATCCTACCACAGGCGACGTGCAAAGATCAACGCCTTGGCCCCACTCATCGACCGATGCGACCGCCCAGATGACGCCGGGACGCGGTCTTGCGGGCAATCGCCTGGAAAGAAGACGAGAGGGAGGGTACAATGGGGGGCCAATTCAAGGAGGAACACATGAGCAAGCCCATTCCCGTCAGCGACGCCGAATTCGAGAAGGAAGTGCTTCAGGCCGACCAGCCGGTCCTGGTCGACTTCTGGGCCACCTGGTGCGGCCCCTGCCGCATGATCGCCCCGATCCTCGAGGAGCTCGCCGTCGAGCACGACGGCAAGCTGAAGATCGCCAAGATCGACATCGACGCCAACGGCGCCAACGCCCAGAAGTTCGGCGTCATGAGCATCCCGACCCTCATCCTGTTCAAGAACGGTGAGCCCGTCGAGCGCCTCGTCGGCTACATGCCCAAGGCCCAGCTCGAGTCGCGGATCATGCCCAAGCTCTAAACCACCGAGCACTCCAAGGCCCCGGCGATCGATCGCCGGGGCCTTTTTGCTAGATGGGGGTCGCGCGCCGCACCTTCTCCCAGGTCACCGGCTGGCGGCCGCGCATGAAGCGCACGCACCCCACCAAGGCCGCGTAGTTGAGGAAGACGAAGTAGAAGGGGACGTAGTACAGGGGATTGCGCCCACCCTGGGCCTGGCGCCGCCAGCCGTAGGCCGCGAGCCCGTAGAAGAGCAGCTGACCGAGCCAGAGCATGCCGTAGAGGGGCTCTCCCGACATGGCGAGCAACCCGTTCGCGACAAACGCCAGGATCAGGACGTAGGGCACCAGCACCCAGCGCAGCACCCGGTGCGACACGTACTGGAACGTGATGAGCGGGCGGCTCGGGACCAACAGCCGGCTCAGCCGCACGACGGCCTGCCAGCCGCCCGCCACGATGCGGGTCTTGCGCTTGAACTCCTCGTCGATCGAGGGCGACGCCTCCTCCATCGAGTAGGCCTCGGGCTCGTAGATGACCCGGTGGCCCTGGTGCACCAGGCGCATGGACACCACGAAGTCCTCGATGATGGTGTCCTCCTCGATGGGCTCGTAGCAGTCCCGGCGCAGGGCGATGAGCTCGCCCGCCGCCCCCATGACCGAGCTCAGCTCGGAGTCGCAGCGCTTGAGGTAGGACTCGTATCGCCAGTAGAGCCCCTCGCCCACGCTCACGTCGCCGTCTCGGCGCGTGATGCGCTTTTCACCGGCCACGCAGGCCACCTCGGGGTCCGCGAAGTGCCTGACCAGCATCCGCAGGCTCTCGGGGTTGAGCAGGGAGTTGGCGTCCGAGCTGACGACGATGTCCCCCTCGACCAGGGGCATCACCCGGTTGAGGGCGTGGATCTTGCCCCGCCGCTCGGGCCGGTACTCGACCCGGACGCCTCGCGAGCGGTAGCGCGCGGCCAGCTCCGGCGTGCGATCCGTGCTGCCGTCCGCCACCACGATGATCTCGAGGCGATCGTGCGGATAGTCCAGGGCCAGACAGTTGTCCAGCTTGGCCTCGATCACGTCCTCCTCGTTGTAGGACGGCACCAGCAGCGTGACCTTGGGCGTGATGGGCTGCATCCTGTGCGGCCGCGGCGCCGCCTTGGCCAGCACCGAGACGACGAGCGCATAGCCTCCATAGGTATAGGCGGCGACGGCCACCGAGGTCCAGAACGCGGCTTCGAGCCAGTGCATCCAGTGGCGCTCCTTCGCATGAGAATGGGACCTTCCCATCGTAAGGCCATGTTGTCTTAGGCGCCTTGGCAGAATCGACCAAAAAGGATCGGCGGGCTAGGAGGTCGTACGGACGCCAAAACGACTGTGGTACAATCACGGAGGATCGAGGAGGGACGCCGTGGAGACGCAGATCACCTACACCACAGGTCGCACGGCAAGGGCTCGTCTCCGAGGTTCGTGCCTGGTGATGACCATTCCACGGCACTGGCCGCGCTCGGAGCAGCAAGAGGCGATCGCCAAGTTCACGCGCTGGGGCCACAAGCAGACCGCGACCCTCGCCGCCTTGCCCGCCCTGCCCCAGGGTCCGGCCATGAGCCTCTCCGAGCTCACGGAGCTCGTCGCCCGGGTCAACCGCGAGACGCTGAACGTCTCCTACGCCGGCGTGCGCATCGGACAGGCCCGCTACACCCGGCTCGCGCAGGTCAACCTCAAGACCAAGATTCTCACCTTCTCGAAGTACGCCATCGACGGGATGCCCGAGCGCGCCCTGCGCTACCTCATCCTGCACGAGCTGAGCCACCTCCTCGTGCCCAACCACTCCAAGGCCTTCTGGGCACTGGTCGGCACGCACATGCCGGACTTCCGGCACCAGCGGCAGGTCGCCCAGCGGCACTTCCAGCTCGCGAGCAGCGCGGCCGAGCCGGTGAACGAGCCCCTGTTCGCAGCTCCTGCCACCGAACCGCCCGCAAAGCCCCTGCTCGAAAGATCGGTAGCCAAAGAGCCGGCGGCTCCACGGCCGACGGCCGCGCGCGCCACAGCTCCGCAACAGCTGCGCCTCTTTTAGGCGGTCAAACCGTCCTTCAGTCACCCGTTCAGCAAGTCCAGCCCGTCATCCCGGCGAAAGCCGGGATCCAGGGTCGGCTCACGGGGCGCATGCCCTGGACCCCGGCTTTCGCCGGGGTGACGGTAACACAAGCATTCTTTGGGTTTAGCGGTGGCTAGCCGACGGGCTTGGCCAACGACGCCCGCATCCGCAGCTCCGTCGTCGGGTCCACGTACTCGTTGATGGCCCAGTCCCCGTTCGCGAGCCGGTAGCCCTGGCGGATGCCCGCCTCCCGCTTGAACGCCATGACCGCCTCGGCCGTGGCGTCGTCGAACGTGCCGTTCAGGGCGACCTTGTAGCCGAGGCGGCCCAAGAGCGACTGGAGGCGCGAGACGTCCGAGCTCGCGCTGTCCGGGCCCACGGCCTGGCCGTAGGTCGCGACCTCCTTCTCGAAGGCCTTGAGGTTCTCCTCGGTCGGGTACAGGTTACGCTCGGCGGCGACGCGCCGGATTTCCGGCTCGGCCATGCCGGACGCCGGCTTGCGATCGACCGACTGGACCAGGTCGTAGAGGGCGTTGGCCGTCTGAGTGTCCACGTACTCGTTGATCGCAAAGCTGCCGTCCGGCTGCTTGTAGGTCTGGTGGAGGCCGTTCTGCTGCTTGAAGTGCACGACCGCAAGGGCGGTGGCCTCGTCGTAGGTGCCCGTGGGCGCGACGTCGTAGCCCGCCACGCGCAGGGCCGCCTGGATCTGCTTGATCTGGCCGGTGGAGCCCTGGTTGGGGCCGATGGCGTCCCGGTCGTAGCGGCCCACCTCCGCGAGGAAGGCCTGCACGTTCTCGGGGTTGGCGGCGAGGTGGTACTTGGCCGCGAGCGCGGCGGCCTTGGCCTCGTCGAGCTGGGCTGCGTCCTCGGCGGTCGGCAAGGCCTGCTGGATGAAGCCCATGGTGAGGGCCGCGGCCGGCGAGATCAGCGCGAAGGGGCTCACGACCGCCGCCCGGCCCGCGAGCTGCATCATGCGCTCGAAGGCGGGCAAGGTCTCGACCACCCCGCGGGCGGCGACCGAGCCGACGTTATCGAGGAGGGCCGCGCCGCGCACGGCCTCGTCGGCGCCGGTCGTGGACTTCATGAGCCCCGCCTCGACGCGCCCGGCCGCACTCGCGGCCGAGGCCGCGCGGGTGCCCGCCGACAGCAGGTCGTCCGAGTGGAGCAAGAGGGCCTGGGCCGACATGAGCTTGCCGCCCACGTTGATGTGCTGAAGGCCGTTCAGCATGGCCATGCGGCTCGCCGCGCGCGCGGCATCGCCCGTCCGGGCGTAGGCCGAGAACTTGCCCGTGAGGCGCGCCATCTGCTCGAGCTTCTGGGCCTCGGCCACGTAGCCGAGCTTGCTCAACATGGAGGCCTTCTCGGCCAGCTTGGCGGCATCGCCCGAGAGCTTGACGGCGAGCGTGGCCGACTTCACGGCGCCCTGCACGCCCTGCCCGGCCTTGAGGGCGGCCATGGCGCTCGAGACGCCCGTCGCGGTGGCCTTGGCGGCGTTCGCCACCTCGGTGGGTCCCACGAAGAGGCTGCCGATCTCGACGATGCCCCGGCCGAGGGCCTTGCCGGGACGCCCTTCCTTGATCGCCTTCATGTAGGGATCGACGAAGGCGTGGCCCAGCATGCTGAAGCCTTCCTTGGGATCCGTGACGAGCTTGGTGACCAGAAAGCCGATGCCCTTGGCGGTCTGGATGGGGTGGCGCACCATGGTGAAGAGGCCCACGCCCATGTCCTTGATGGCCTCGCCGCCGCCGATGAAGACGTCCGCCACGTGCCCGAGGAAGCTGCGCTTCTTCGGGGCCTCGGTCTGCTCGGGCGCAACCAAGGGCTTGGTGCCCGGCGGGGTCAAGGGGCGCGTGACCGCGCGGTTGGGCTGGTTGCGGATGTCCATGTTGCCTCCCGGGGCCGATCCGGCCCATGGGTGTTATCGCCAGGAACGGCGTGGGCTTTCGGCTTTTAACAGGCTTTTAAAAAACCGAGGGGCGCCTGGCCGGGCGCCCCTCGTGAGCCTTACTTGACCTCGGTGGACTGGCCTCGCTTCTTGAGCTCGGCGACCATCGCGCTCGCGGTGTCCTCGCCCACGTACTCGTTGACGGCGAAGGTGCCGTCGGCGAGCTTGTAGGTCTGGTGCAAGCCGTGCTTGACCTTGAAGTCGATGACCGCATCCGCCGTGGCGTCATCGAAGGCGCCCGAGTTGGACACCTGGTAGCCGAGGCGCTGAAGGAGCGTCTGCAGCTGCTTGACGACCGCCGGGCTGCCGGAGTCGGGGCCGATGGCGCCCTGCTCGCGGTAGGACGTCACCTCGTCGACGAAGGCCTGGATGTTGGCCTGGTTGCTCAGGAGGCCCTTCTCCTTGACGAGGGCCGCGAGGGCCTCGTCGTTGATGGCGGGCGACTGAGCAGGCGTCTGGGCGGGAGCCTGGGGCTTGATCGGCTGGGCAGCCGGCTTGGCGCCCGGGATCTGGAGCTTCTGACCCGGCAGGATCAGGTTCGGGTTCATGCCGATGGCCTGCTTGTTGAGCTCGTAGATCTCGCGCCAGCGGTTGGCATCTCCCAGCTCCTGCTGGGCGATCCGCGACAGGGTGTCCCCGCTCTTGACGGTGTAGACCTTGGGCTCGGTCGACGCACCCGGCGCGGCGGGCTGGGTCGCGGCCGGAGCCTGCGTCGCGGGAGTCTGGGACGCCGGAGCCTGGGTGCCGCCGGTCGAGGTCGTGCCCACGGGCTTGGAGGCCGACTTGACGATGTTCGCAATCTCCTCGCGGCTGAAGCCCAGCTGCGTGAGCGCCGTCCCCAGCTGCGTGAGCTGGTTCTGGAACGCGGCCGCCTGCTCGGGCGGCACGTTCGCCATCATCGCGTTGAAGTCCTCGACCGCGCCCTTGAAGTGGCCCAGGAGCTCCTGCTGCGCCTTGACTCGCTCCTCGTTGGTCTTGGCCGCCTTGACCTGCTCCAGGCTGTCGGCGATCGCCCCCACGTGGGCCTCGTAGGACTCCAGACGGCTGGCGGGCTGGGCGGGCTTGCCACCCTCGACCGTCTCGGCCGGAGCCTCGGCCAGGAGGGGCTTCTGAGCATCGGCGATCAGGGCCTTGATGGCCTCGTCGCTGTAGCCGGCCTCCTTGAGGGCGGCGGCGATCTCGTTGAGCTGATCCTCGACGTCGGTGCGGGCGCCCTCGTTCTTGAGGCCGTACGCCGTCAGGTCGTGGATGGCCGCCTTGGCCGCGGGCTCGAGAGCCTGCTTGGCCGCCGCCTTCTCGGCGTCGGTCTTGGCGGTCCGCAGGCCATCGAAGGCCTTGCCGAGCGCGTCGAGCGACAGCTGGACCTGCTTGCCCGAAATCTCGGGGACCTCGCCGGCGGGCTTGGCCTCGCCCTGAGGCTTGGTCTGCGCCGTGGCCTCCATCTGCTGCGTCAGGTGGGCCTTGGCGTCGTCCATCAGCTTCTGGATCTGCTCGTCGCTGTAACCGGCTTCCTGGAAGGCCTTGCCGATCTCCTGGAGCTGGGTCTGGACGGCCTCCTTGGCATCCGGGTTGGCGGAAGCGTAGGCGATGAGGTCGCTGATGGCCGCGACGGCCGCGGGCTCGAGGGCCTGCTTGGCTTTGGCCTTCTCGGCATCGGTCTTGGCGTCGCGCAGGCCGTCGAAGGCCTTGCCGAGCGTGTCGAGGCTCTGCTGGACGTCCTCGGCCGAGACCTTGGGCAGGTTGGCCGCATCGCCGGCAGCGCCGGCCTCGCCCTTGAGGGCGGCGACCATCGCCTTGGCCGTGGACTCATCGACGTACTCGTTGATGGCGGGCTTGCCGTCCGCGAGCTGGTAGCCCTGCGAGATGCCGTTCTTCTGCTTGAAGTCGATGACCGCAAGGGCCGTCGCCTCGTCGAAGGTGCCCGTGGGCTCGACGTCGTAGCCGAGCTTGCGCAGCACGCTCTGGAGCTGGGCGACCTGCTCGGGCGTCCCGGCGTCGGGGCCGATGGCGCCTTCCCGGTAGCTCGCGACCTCGTCCTTGAACGCCTTGACGTTCTCGGGCGTGCCGAGGATACCGTACTTCTTGGCGATCGCCGCGTCGTCCGCCGGCATGTCCTTGGTGCCGTTCAGGCGACCGAGCACGCTGAGGGCGACCGCGGGACGCAGCAGGCCCGAGGGGTTGGCGAGGGCGGCGAAGGGAGCCGCGGCGATCTGGCCGAGCGTGAGGTCCGGAATCCGGCCGACCACCTGGGCGCCCGTCTGGATGGCGCGCATCACGCCCTCGGCGGGAACCTCCCAGATGCGGCGCAGGGGCAGGTCCGCGATGCCGGCGAGCCCGTTGCGCAGGACCTGACCGGCGCCCGACAGGGCGTTGTAGGTGACGCGGAACGGCCAGGTCGCCACCGTGCCGAGGGCATGCGGGATCTGGCGGATCTGCAGGTCGCCGATCTTCTGGACGGCGCCGGCCACCTTCTGGCCCGCGTTGATCGCGGCCTCGCCCGCCTCCTGGGCGAGCTGTCGGCCGGCGACGATGCCCATGTCGATCGGCTTGCCGACGATCTCGGCCGCCTGGTGCAGGCCGGGCCGGACGTAGCGGGTGCGGGTGAAGTAGTTGGCGGGGTTCGCGACGGCCCCCTGGAGGCGGACGCCGTTGACGAGCTTCTCGACGGCCGTGGCGGTGGGCTCCAGACCGAGCTTCGCGGCAGCGGCCGCCCGGGCGGCCTCCTTGGCCACCGTCGAGGTGGCGCCGGCGGCACGCTCGGTGGCGAACACCTTGGCGGCGTCGTCCAGAGCGGAGCGGATGAGCTTGGAGTCCTTGATGCCGACGGTGGCGAGCTCGCGGATGGCGGTCTTGGTGAGCACGGGCTCGGTCGCGACGATGGCGGCCTTGGCGGCGCTCTCGGCCACCTCGCCGGCGCCCTTGGCGGCAGTCCGGCCGGCGGTCTTGGCCACGCCCTCGGCCACCTCGCCGGCCGCCTTGGCGGCAGCCGTCAACAGGGAGTTGGAGTGCTCGACCAGCCCGGCCATGGTCATGACCTTGTTGCCCGCGGTGGTGGCCACCTTGATGTTCTGGAGGTTGGCGACCGTGGTGGCGCGGCTCATGGCGCGAGCCACCGCGTCGTCGGTGCCCTGGGCGGCGACGGCCGCCGTCTTCTGCATGATCCGGGCGAACTGCTCGAGCTTGGCGGCCTCGCCCACGTGCCCGACGGCCTTGAGCGCACCCGCCTTCTCGAGGGCCGCTGCCGCCTGGCTGCTGAGCTTGGAGGAGAGCTCCGCGCCCTTGGCGCCGAGCGTGCCGGCCTTGGCCGTCACCTGGCCGACCTCGGCAGCACCCTTGCTGCCCGTCAGGATGCCCTTGGCGCCCTTGAAGCCGTTCATGATCTCGGCGGGCCCGATGAACAGGCTGCCGATCTCCACGATGCCGCGGCCCAGCGCCTTGCCGGGACGACCCTCGGCGATCGCCTGCTTGTAGGGATCGATGAAGGCGTGCACCAGGCTCGCCGGGTGGGTGATGACGTGGCCGATGCCCTTGAGCGTCTGGATCGGGTGGGTGATGACGGTGAAGATGCCCTTGACCATGTCGCCGATGGCCTCGCCGCCGCCGATGAAGACGTCCGCCACGTGGCCGAACAGGCCGCGGCTGGGTTTGCCGGCGGCCTCGGTGCTCGCGGTGCCCTGGGCACTCGCGGGGGCTTGGGCCTCGGCCTCGAGGGGGGCCGTTGACTGCGCGGAGGGAGGTGGCGTCTGAGGCCGTGCGGCGGCGCGGGTCGATGTCTGGTTGACGTTGCCCATGGTTCCCTCCTGTGTGGCGGCGATCGCGATCGCCCGGTTGGTCTCCCATGCTTGTCGGCGTCTTAACGTCCGATCTTGCGAGAAAACCAACGTGAGTTTAAAGCGCGGTAAACACTGACCGCATCATCCCACGCTCCTTATACCCAACGAGCAAGCGCCACTTACGTGAAAAGTGGCGCCCATGAGGGTAAGTTTCACCTAATTGAAGATTAAGGGAGGCTTAAAAACCCGCGCCTAGCGGCGTTGCGGCCGCCGCTGACAGGCCGGGCAGACGCCGTAGATCTTGATCTGCACCTCGGCCACCCGAAAGCCGAACTGCTCGGCGGTCGTACGGCCCGCCGCATCCAGCTCCTCGCCGGCAAACTCGACGGTTTGGCCGCACTCCACGCAGATCAGGTGCTGGTGGGGCGTCTCCTCGCGGTTGTACTCGTAGTGCTTGTGACCCTCGGAGAAGTCGACCTCCCGCAGGAGGCCCACCGAGGCCAGCAGCTTGAGGGTGCGATAGGCCGTCGCCAGGCTGATCCGAGGCTCTTCGGTCGCCAGGCGCTGGTAGAGGTCCTCCGCCGAGAGGTGCGTGCCTCCGGGGAGATCCTGGAACACCTTCAGGATCCGCTCGCGCTGAGGGGTGATCCGGTAGCCCCGCCGCCGCAGGTCGTGCTGGGCAACGTCTCCCGTCTCGTCCATAGCCATGGGAGCCTTTCTAGCCCTCGTGATCAAGGGGAAGCGTGATGAGGAAGGTGGTCCCGACGTTGATCTCGCTCTGGACCTCGATCGTGCCGCCGTGGGCCACGATGATGTCCTTGACGATGGACAGGCCGAGCCCCACGCCGCCGGTCACGCGCGAGCGGCTCTTGTCCACCCGGTAGAAGCGGTCGAAGATGCGCGGCCGATCGATCTCCGGGATGCCGATGCCCGTGTCGATGACCTTGATCTGGATGGCCTGCTTGTCGGCGTTGAAGGACAGATCCAGCGTGACGGATCCCGACGCGGGCGTGAACTTGATGGCGTTGTCCACCAGGTTGATGAGCACCTGCTGGATGCGGTCGCGATCGCCCCGGTACACCGGCAGCTCGTCCGGGCAGTTGAGGACGAGGTTGACGGCGTTGAGGTCCGCGTGCGGCTCGAGGGTGGTCTTGACCTCGTTGGCGAGCTCGGGGAAGGTGAACTCGGCCATGTGCAGGGTCGGACGGCCGTGCAGGTTCGCGACCACCAAGAGCTCGTTGACCAGGCGCGTGAGACGGTCGGCCTCGCGCTGGATGTTGCTCAGGAACTTGGCGCGCATCTTCTCGGAGGCCATCGCGCCCAATTGAAGACTTTCGGCGGCCATGCGGATCGAGGTCAGGGGGGTGCGCAGCTCGTGGCTGACGTTGGCGACGAACTCCTGCTGCATGTTGGCGAGCCGGTGGATGGCCGTCCAGTTGTGGACCAGGAGCACCTTCTTGCCGTCGACGTTGCTCGCCGTCAGGCCCAGCACCTGTCCCTGCCACCAGTCGGGCAAGAGCTCGAGGCTGTGCTCCTCGATCTCGGGGGCCGATGCCAGGAACTCCTTGACGGCCGGGTCCGCGAGCAGCTGCTCGAGGCGCCGCATGCCCTCGACCTCGGTCTTCTCGCCGGGATCGACCAGGAGCTGCAGGAGCGCCCGGTTGCGGTGCACGATGCGGTCCCCGTCCAGGATGGCGATCCCGTCCAAGAGCTTGGGTAAGAGCGAAACCTCGTCCTTTTGCGCGGTGGCCATGCTGGAACCTTACTCCCTGGTTTCGGCGGCGGCGATCGCCTGGGCGATGGCCGCGCTGCCTGCGACGCACGTCATGAGATGGTCGATCCGCACCCGGTCGTAGGGGGTGTGCGAGACCTTCTCCTCACCCGGGGCGTAGCCGATGGTCGGGAGGCCGACCACGCTGGCAACGTACCCCCCCTCGGTCGAAAAATACCACTTGTCGAAGTTCGGCGAGTGTCCCAGGGCCTCCAGCGCCCCCACCGCCTTGGCGACCAAGGGGTGCCGCTCGGAGGTGACGAACGGCATCAAGAGCTTGGGGACCTCCTTGGTCAGGCCGGTGTAGGCCGTCTCCTCGACCATGCGGACCTTGGCCTCGCCCTTGAACTCCGGATCCTTGGCCGAGACCCGGCTGATCAGCGACTGCACCTGCATGATGATGGTGTCCAGGGTCTCCGAGGGCAGGAAGCGGCGATCCAAGGACGCGATGCAGCGGTCCGGGATCATCGAGTAGCGGGCGGGCGTGCAGACCAGGTTGGTCAGGGCGATGGTGCTCCGCTCCAGGAAGGGGTGGCTGGGCAGGGTGGCGGCGAGCTCGTGGACGCCCTCGATCACGGGCACCATCTTGTAGGCGGCGTTCACGCCGAGCCAGGGCGCCGAGGCATGCGAGGTGCGGCCGATGCTCGAGACCTCGAGCTCCAGCCGGCCCCGCTGGCCGAGGAAGACGTCCAGGCCCGTGGGGTCGCCCATGACGACGAAGCCGGGCTTGAGGCCCTGGGCGGGCAGCGTCACGTCGAACAGGTGGCCGATGCCGAACCCCTCGGCCTGCTCGGCCATCACGACGCAGGCGACGATGACGTCGCCCGACAGCGGCACGCCCATGGCCCGGAGCATGGCCGCCCCGTAGACCTGGGCAGCGATCGCCCCCTTGGAGTCCGAGGCCCCGAGGCCGCAGAGGGCCCCGTCCGCCTCGACGACGTCGTAGGGCGAGCGGTCCCAGAGCTCGGGATCGCCCGGCTCGGAGGTGTCCATGTGGCTGCAGAAGAGGATGCCCGGCCCCTTGCCCGTTCCCTTGAGGACGCCCACCACGTTGCCCACCTCGTCGGCGAACACCGCGTCGAAGCCGAGGCGGTGCAGCTCACCCATGATGAGCGCGGCCACGGCCTCCTCGTCGCCCGACAGGGAGGGGGTGCGGATGAGTTCGGTCGCAAACCGGATCACGTCGGCCCGGTGGTGGCCGGCGTGGTCGGCCAGGCGCTGTCCCATGGCGTGGAGGTCCTTCACACGGCCCGTTCGGGCTCAATAGACGGCGGAGTCGCTCGCTGCGCAGTATACCATCGGCCCCGAGGGTCAAGCAAGGAAGGCACGAGCGGGCCGCCTTGACTCCCGCATCCCTCGGAGGCTATAGTGGGAGGGTTAACAAGAACGGCAAAAGCAGGAGCACACCTTCTCACCCCGCAGCGTCGCGTGACAGCTCGCCGGGTTCGCCGGACAGAACCCCCGCTTGGGGAGCTTCCGTTCGTGGGCAGGTGTCGAGAACACCTGCCTTCGCTATTTGAGGAGGAAACGACCATTCTGAGGGAACGTGACACCGCCCTAATCAACGACCGGATTCGTGCCCGCGAGGTCCGCACCATCGGTGAGGACGGCGCGCAGCTCGGCATCCTGCCCACGCGTGAAGCCCTCAGAATCGCCCAAGAGAAGGGGCTCGACCTCGTCATGGTCGCCGCCGACGCCGCCCCGCCCGTCTGCAAGATCATGGACTACGGCCGACACAAGTTCGAGACCGAGAAGAAGACGCGCGAGGCCAAGAAGAAGCAGCACGTCGTCAGCATCAAGGAGCTGACGGTGAGCTACAAGATTGGCCAGCACGACTACGAGGTCCGCCTGCGGGCGATCCAGAAGTTCATCGCCGAAGGCGACAAGGTCAAGGTCACGGTCCGCTTCCGCGGCCGCGAGATGCAGCACACCGAGCTCGGTCAGCAGCTGCTCGCCAAGTTCGCCAACGACGTCAAGGACATCGCCGTCGTCGAGCGCGACCCCAAGCAGGAAGGTCGCACCCTCTTCATGATCCTGGCCCCCAAGAAGGAGAAGTAACCCCCATGCCCAAGATGAAGACCCACCGGTCGAGCGCGAAGCGCTACCGCGTGACCGGGACCGGCAAGGTGATCCGTCGCAAGTCGTTCCGCAAGCACCTGATCGTCAACAAGGACGGCAGCCGTCTGCGCCGCATCAGCGGCGAGGCGCTCGTCAGCCCGCAGGACGCCGAGCGCGTCAAGTTCGCGCTCCCCTACCCGAAGTACCTTCGGTAGTCGGAAGTCCGCCCTGTTTTCGGAACGTTTTGTTGAAGGAGTAACCCATGCCTCGCGTCAAACGCGGTAACATCAACCGCAATCGCCATAAGAAAGTCTTCCGGCTCACCAAGGGCTTCCGTGGCTCGACCAAGAAGATCTTCCGCGCCGCCAACCAGGCGATGATGAAGGCCCTGCGGTACGCCTACAAGCACCGCCGCACCAAGAAGCGCGACTTCCGCCGCCTCTGGATCACCCGCATCAACGCCGCCGCGCGCATCAACGGCCTCAGCTACAGCCAGCTGATCAACGGCCTCAAGAAGGCCCAGGTCGAGGTCAACCGCAAGATCCTCGCGGACCTCGCCGTCAACGACGCCGAAGCCTTCGCGCACCTGGCCACCATGGCCAAGAGCAAGCTCTCGGCCTAAGCTCCCGTCTTGGGTGGCGGGGGTCCCGTTAAGGGGCCCCCGCCTTCTTTTCTCCGTGCGGCGTGCGCACCCAGGGCACGTGCCGCCGCGAGAGGGCCCGGCCGCAGGCCGCGAGGAAGACCCGCACGAAGCGGTGGGCATGCAGCAAGCTCCGCCACTCGGCGGGCCGCACGCCGTCGATGACCAGCCCCGTGGCGAGATGCAGGGCCATGAGCCCGAGCCCCGCCGCCCACCACCGCCAGCCGAGCATGCCGGGCAGCCACGAGAGGGCGAGCATGGCGACGAGCCCCACCAGGAGCACCGAGCGCGGGACCATGGTGAAGAGGAAGCCCGTGCCCTCCAGGGCCCCGCGTCGCCCGTTCATGGCTCCCCAGACCATGGGCCCGACGTACTCGGCGAAGAGCCGGAGCTTGCCCTGCACCCAGCGCGATCGCTGGCGGGCCATGGCCTCGAAGTCGGGGATCTTCTCGTCGTAGACCCTGGCCGCGGCCAGAGGCCGGATCGGCACGCCCCACTCGTGCAGCCTGAGCTGCCACTCGCAGTCCTCGACCTGGGTCTTGGTCGAGACGACGAGCCGGTCGAAGAGCGATCGCTCGTAGCACACGCCCGAGCCCGAGATGGTGGTGGAGAGGCCGAACCAGTCGAGGCCAGGCGCCACCACCCGGTGGTGGACGGCCTCGGCGAGCCCGTCGAGGGCGCTCGCCGTGCTCGCCTCGGGGTTCTTGGCGACCCGTTGGCCCTGGATGACGCGCATGCCGGACCGGAGCCCCCGGTCCAGCTCGGCCAGAAAGCGCGGATCCGCGTGGTTGTCAGCGTCCAGCACCACGACGGCGTCGAAGCCCTGGCGCTCGGCGCCGAGCTCCGCCCACAGCCAGCGCAGGGCAGCCCCCTTGGAGCCCGTGCCCTCGGTACGCTCGAAGACCCGGGCTCCGTGGACGCGGGCGATGGCGGCCGTCTCGTCCTGGCAGCGATCGGCCACCACGAAGAGCTCGTAGGCGTCTTTCGGGTACTCCTGGGCCACGAGGCTATCGACCAGCCCCCCGATGACGGCCGCCTCGTCGTGGGCCGATACGAGCACCGCCAGGTGCCTGGGGCTACCGCCCGCGGCCCTGAGGGGCTTGGGAAAGCGCTTGGCCATGAGCGCCCCGGTGGTGGCGAGGCCGTAGAAGGCCACGTTGAACAGCAGCACGCCCTGGACGGGGATCAAGAGGGTGGAAACAGCCTCGGCAAGCATCGCAACTCCTTGTCGAGTCAGCCGGCAGGCGCTGTCTAGGCGGCCGCCAGTCGCTCGGAGGTGATGAGGGCTCCGTACATGCGCTCGGTCGATCGGAGCATGGCCTCGAGGCCGTAGCGCCCCCGGGCGCGCTCGAGCCCCGCCCGCGCGAGCCGCTCGGCCAAAGCCGGCGTCTCGAGCAGCGCCCCCATGGCCCCGGCCAGGCTCGCGACGTCCTCGGGCGGGACCAACAGGCCGCTGGTGCCCGGCTGGATCACCTCGGCCGAGCCGTCCACCGCGCTCGCGATGACGGGCACGCCCACGGCCATGGCCTCCAGGAGGGCGATGGGCAGGCCTTCCCAGAGGCTCGGCAGCACGAAGGCGTCCACGGCGTTCAAGAGCTCCGGCACGTCCGTGCGGAAGCCCGTGAAGATCACCCGGTCGCCGAGCCCGAGCTCCTGGGCGAGCGCCGCGAGCATGGGGCGGTCCTCGCCGTCGCCGACGAGCATGAAGCGGGCATGGGCGAAGCGATCCAGCACCCGGCGCGCGGCCAAGAGGAAGCTCTTCTGGTCCTTCTGGCGGGTGAGGCGTCCGAACACGCCGAAGAGGGCCTCGTCCGGCCCTATTCCGAGCTCCTGGCGCATGCGCGCACGCACCTGGGGCTGGGGAGAGAAGCGCAAAGGGTCGATCCCGTTGGGGATGACAGCGGAGGTCGCGGAAGCGAGCACGCCTCGCTGGAGGCCCGTCTCCCGGTCGGCGTGCGAGACGCAGATGACCTGACGGCTCATGCGGGCGATCACCCGCTCGACGGAGCGGGCCGCCGCCTCGAGGACGTGCGAGCCGCGGTGGTGGAAGCTCCAGCCGTGCACGGTGTAGAGGCCCGGCGCCCCCGTCAGCAGGGCGGCGGGGGCGGCCGCCAGCCCCGCCCGGGTGCCGTGGTAGTGCACCAGCTGGCTCCGGTGACGGCGGATCACGCCCATGAGGCGGCCCACGGCCCCGGGGTTCACGGTCCGGGTCATGGGGACCCGCACCACGGGGATCCCGGCGCGCGCGAGGTCATCGGCCAAGGGGCCGTCGTCCGAACAGGCGACCACCAGGTCGAACCGCTCGCGATCGAGGCCGAGAGCCAGACAGCGCAGGTGGGTGGACCCGCCGCCCACCGCCCCCGAGGCGAGCACTTCCAAGATGCGAAGCCGTTCGGTCACAGCGACATCCTTTCGAGCGAGGAGGGGTCGGGCCGCGCCGCGTCCCGGCCCCTACCATACGACCCGAGGCCCCTAAGGGGCTCGGCCAGAGTGAACGAGCCTCGTTGGTACCTGACAAACGAGCGCCTTGCTCGTTCGTTGACACGCCCATGGGGGGAGACTAGACTCGTCCCAATCTGACGCGAGTCGACGCAGCGACGGCACACCTCGATCCTTGCCTCTTCATCGTCCCTCATCAGCTTGTCCGCTAAGAAGGAGGTGACGAATGGCCAGGACCCATCAGTTCTCGGTCTGCTCCAAGGCCGAGGTGATGCTCCTGCTCGAGCTCGCCCGAGAGCACGAACCGCACATCCACCTGTCCTTTCGGGAGTACGGGGAGATCCTCCAGATCTACCTGGAAACCGACAGCGTCGAGTTGAGCGAGTACCTCAACTACATGCTCAAGCGCCTGCGCGAGCAGCAGCTGCGCATCGAGGCGAGCTTCCAGGCAGCAGGCGAGCAGGGCGCGCGCCCTGCCCGCTGAACCACCCAGAGGAGCTGCCATGGCCCCTGCCGACGAACCCAAGCGCGTCAACCCCGCCGCCCCCTATCCCGTGGATCCCGAGGCCCTCACGCTGGAGGTGGGGGGCGAGATCTACACCATCGATCGCGAGCTAACAGCCGTCCTCCAGAGCGGCATCCCCGCCGTGCTCACCGCCTGCCGCCACGGCCGCGAGGTCATCAAGCAGGAGACGCTCTTCCTGGTGAGCGACACCGACGGCAACGTTTACCCGGGCTGCGGTTGCGGCATGGGGCTCTACGCCTCGGACACCCGCTTCCTGTCGGGCTGGATCCTCCGGCTCGAGGGCCACGTGCCCACCCTGCTCAGCAGCTCCAGCGAGCGGACCCACCTCTCGCAGATGGAGTTCATGAACCAGATCCTGCGCCTGCCGGACGGCACGACCATCCCGCAGGAGACGATCTACCTGTCGAGCGAGCGGGGCATCGGCGACTACGTCCGCGACCGGCTCCGCATCATCAACTACAACCCCTTTCCGGTCTCCTTGCGCTTCAGCCTGGAGTTCCGGGCCGACTACGCGGACATGTTCGAGGTGCGCGGCATGCACCGCCAGCACCATGGCGTGGTGCTGCAGCCCAAGATCGAGGGCAAGACCCTGGTGCTCGCCTACATGGGCGAGGACAAGGCCTTTAGGCAGACGCGGATCCGCTTCGACCTCGAGGCGACCGAGTTCACCCTCACGCCCATCCCGACCGAGCACTACTCGGTGGGGGCCATCGCCTCCTTCGCGCTCGAGGCTCCGGGCAACGGCGCGGAGATCGCCTTCGAGTACACGGTCGAGACCCTCATCGCGGGGGAAGGAACCATCCCGGAGGCCGAGCGGGACTGGAGCTTCAAGACCTTCGTGCAGCACCTGGACCAGGTGGCCAAGGAGCGCATGGCGGGCCGCACGAGCCTCACGAGCAGCAACGAGATCTTCAACCTCATGCTCAGCCGCGGCAACCGGGACCTGGCGGCCCTCACCGTCACCTACCCGACGGGCCCCTTCCCCTCGGCGGGCATCCCCTGGTTCACGGCCCCCTTCGGCCGGGACGCCCTCATCACGGCCATCCAGAGCCTGATGCTCGGCCCCGAGCTCGCCTACGGGACCTTGCGCTACCTGGCCGCGCACCAGGCCAAGGAGGACGAGCCCTTCAAGGACTCCGAGCCCGGCAAGATCCTGCACGAGGTGCGCTTCGGGGAGCTCGCCCGGCTCGGGCAGATCCCCCACACGCCCTACTACGGATCGGTCGACTCCACGCCCCTCTTCCTCGTCCTCTTGAGCGAGACCTACCGCTGGACGGGCAACCTCGAGATCGTGCGCGAGCTGTGGGACTCCGTGGAGGCCGCCCTCATGTGGCTCGAGGTCTACGGCGACCTGGACGGCGACGGCTTCGTCGAGTACGAGCGGCGCAGCCCCTTGGGGCTCGTGGTGCAGGGCTGGAAGGACTCCGTGAACTCGGTGATCCGGCCCGACGCGACGCTCGCCGAGGGCCCCATCGCGCTTTCCGAGGTGCAGGGCTACGTCTACGACGCCAAGAAGCGCATCGCGCAGCTCTGCTACGCCATGGACCTGCGCATCCTGGGCGATCGCCTCAACCGGGAGGCCGACGAGCTCAAGGAGGCCTACAACCAGGCCTTCTGGAGCGAGGAGGACGGCTTCTACGTGCTCGCCCTGGACGGCGACAAGCGGCCGGTGCGGACGCCCACCTCCAACCCGGCCCACGGCCTGTGGAGCGGCATCGTCGCCGAGGAGCGCATCCCGCAGGTGGTCGCGCACCTCATGGCGCCGGGCATGTTCAGCGGCTGGGGGATCCGGACGCTCTCGGCGGACAGCCCCGTCTACAACCCCATGAGCTACCACAACGGCACCATCTGGCCCCACGACAACAGCCTCATCGTGCGGGGGCTCGCCGAGCACGGCTACAAGCAGGAGGTGCTCGTGGTGCTGGACGCCATGTTCCAGGCCGCCCTGCACTTCCCCTACTACCGGCTGCCCGAGCTGTTCTGCGGCTTCTCCAAGGCGAGCGAGCTGGACCGGCCCGTGCCCTACCCCGTCGCATGCAGCCCCCAGTCCTGGGCGGCGGGCACCATGTTCTTGCTCCTGCAAAGCGCCCTGGGGATCGTGCCGGACGCCGCGGGCAACTCCCTGCGCATCATGCAGCCCCTGTTGCCCACCTGGCTCGACGAGGTGCGCCTGAACGGGCTGAGGGTCGGCAACACCACGCTGGACCTGCAGTTCATCCAGTACAACGGCATCACGACGGCGCGCGTGCTTGGCAAGCAGGGGAAGATGAAGGTCCTGATCGAGGGCTAGTGTGGTAGACTAGACACCAGCTTTAGCCTCTCAACAAAGGAGCATCGCGGCGTGGACGTCAACAACTTCCGGACCTTGGGGGAATGCGAGTTCGGCACGATCTGGTACGTCGAGGGCGAGAACAAGGTCGTCGTCAATGCCTACCAGGCGGCCCTCTACTTCAGCGTCGACGACTTCGCGGCCTTCGCGCGCATGGTCGGTGAAGCGGACAAGCGTTTCCAGGGCCTCCTGAAGCCCCCCGCCCAGCCCGCTCCCCAGCAGGGCAAGATCCGTCAGTTCCGGCCGCTCAACTCCCCGGACAACGACTAGCCCTTCGATCTTCGTCCTTTTGTCCAATCGACCCCCTCGCCCGGCGCGCTAGAGTAAGAGCGAAAGCGGCGCAAGCGCAGAGGAGGATCGGCCATGCAGACCGATGTCGAGATTGAGAAGGCGACGGTGGCGGCCCTGGTACGCGACCCTCGGGTGAGGGCCCAGTCGGAAGGGGGCGCCATCAAACTGACGAGCCAGGGCGGGACCGTCCTGCTCGAGGGCCAGGTCGAGAGCCTGGCCGAGAAGCAAATCGCCGAGCGGCTCATCCGCGAGGTGCCCGGCGTCCGAGAAGTCTTCAACCACCTGCGGGTCCGCCCGGTCCCCGCGCGCACGGACGCGGAGATCCTCCTCCACCTCCGCAACGCCCTCGAAGAAGACCCCTACCTCAACGAGAAGAAGCTCGTCGTCCACGTCGACAACGGCGTGGTGACGCTGTCGGGCAGCGAGGACGCGATCGCCAAGAAGCGCCTGGCGGGCATCATCGCCTGGTGGGTGGCGGGCGTGGTGGACGTGCGCAACGAGATCCGGGTGGAGCCCGCCGAGGACGACTCCGACGACGAGATCACGACCATGGTGCGGGTGGCCTACGACAAGGACAAGCTGGTGGACGCCCTGCGCTTCCAGATCTTCACCCGGGACGGCGTGGTCTTCCTGAACGGCGTGGCCCGCAACGCCACCGAGCGCCAGACCGCCGAGGACGACGCCTGGGCCGTCTGGGGCGTCAAGGACGTCGTCAACCAGATCTCCCTCGAGGCCTGATTGCCGAGGCCCCGGGGGCATGCCAGAATGGGAGGACGTCACACCCCCTACGCAGACCCCGCCAGGAGACCCTGTCAATGAAGAAGGCCATCATCACCACCGCCAAGGGCGACATCGAGCTCGAGCTCTTCGAGCAGGACGCCCCCAACACCGTCCACAACTTCGTCACGCTCGCCCAGAAGGGCTACTACGACGGCCTGACCTTCCACCGCGTCATCTCGGACTTCATGATCCAGGGTGGCTGCCCGGAAGGTTCCGGCCGCGGCGGTCCCGGCTACACCATCCCCTGCGAGATCAACCCTCGCAAGCACGGCAAGGGCGCCCTGTCCATGGCGCACCGCGGCAAGGACACCGGCGGCAGCCAGTTCTTCATCACCCACACGGCCCAGCCGCACCTGGACGGGGTCCACACCGTGTTCGGCCAGGTCGTGCGCGGCCAGGAGGTGGTGGACGCCATCGCCCAGAACGACCGTATGGACAAGGTCACGATCGTCGACGAATAGGCCCGTTCAGGCGACCGGCTAGACGTTGCGTCGGCCGCGCCGGGCTTATAGGATCGGGGCATGCCAGGATGACCCTGGCATGCCCCTTTTTCGTGAGGAGGACGCGTGCTGTTCTACGGGCGCGAGCTGCACCAGCAGACGGTCGTCGACGTGACGACCGGCCGCACGATCGGCCGGGTCACGAGCGTGATCTGGGATCCCGACAGCGGGACCCTCGTCGGGCTGCAGATCGACCAGAGCGCCGAGATCGTCCGCCTCCAGCAGATCACCTCCATCGAGCCGGGCGTGATCGGTGTCGCCCCGCCGGCCGACCCCGCGCCGGACCTGGGGCCCAGCGGCATGGGCAAGCGCCTGGAGACGCCGGACGGCACGGTGCAGGGCCGCGTCACGGACGTGATCTTCGACCTCGCCACGGGCCAGGTGCTGGGCTACGAGGTCGCGCGCCCCGACCGGACGCTGATCGTGCCGGCCCTCGGCCCCATCGTCGAGGAGGAGGGGCGCATCCTCATCGGGTACCCGGCGCTGGCGGCCGCCACCGACGACCTCTCGGCCCTCATGGCCATGCGCGACCCGACCACGGGCGCCATCCTCTTCCCGCTCTCCGAGGAGGGCGAGGGCTAGGCCCTCAAAACGACGCGGCCCCCGCCGAGTGGCGGGGGCCGCGTCGATCTCGACCTAGAAGAGGCGCGAGAGGTAGACCTTCTTGATCTTGCTCTGCTCCTCGGCGTAGGTGAAGATGATCGCCGCGTCGTTCTCGTCGAAGGCGATCGACGTGAAGTTGCGGTTGGTGGAGTTGTAGACCTCGGTCATGGTGGCGGCCCGCTGGTCCATGCGGTAGATCCGCGTGCCGCTCGCCAGGTAGATGTTGCCCTGGCTGTCGATGTCGAAGTCCGCCACCGCGCCCAGGTTGGCGAGCACCGCCGAGACGGGCGGAGCGGAGGCCGTCACCTGCGGCACCGTCTGGGTGCCGCCGCCCGCGATGGTGCTGATCTTCCAGCGGTTGGCGTCGGGCTCGCTGGAGCTGACCCGGCGCAGGATGCTCGCCCCCGAGGCGTTGACCGCGAGGAAGTAGCAGTTGCCCTGCTGGTCGAAGCGCACCCGGCGCGGCTGGCTGACCTGCACCAGGGTCGCCGGACCCTCGCCGTTGTAGCCCTGGGCACCGGTGCCCGCGAACTTGAAGTAGCCCTGGGCGGGCAACGTGCCCGCACTGTAGGTGAGCTCCGGACTGACGCCGTCCCACCGCAAGAGCGAGTGGTAGGTGCCCGCCACCGAGAAGACGACGTCCCCCGTGCGCGGGCTCACGCCGATGCCCGTGGGGTCGTCGACCACCCGCGGGAAGGTGCTGCCGATGCGCGAGGCCATGTTCTCGAACAGCATCCGCGTCGTGACGACCGAGTTGACCTGCTGCATCTGGTAGGTGCGGGGCCCGAAGGCCGGGTTGTCGAGTCCGTCGATCCGGTAGACGGCCTGACCGCCCGCATCGTCGTCGTCGTCGCTCGTCAAGGCGTAGAGCCGCGGAGCGGTAGCGCCGGTGGTCGGCTGGAGGGCAAGCGCCGCGATGGGCCCCAGGTGCAGGTTGTGCGCGTCCAGCCCCACCCCGCGGGACAGTCGGGACAAGTTCCAGTAGCCGAGCAAGGTCGACAGGTAGCCCGTGGTCGTAACCCCCCTGAGCCGGGCGCTGCCCGTGTCGGCCACGACCATGCTGGTGCCGACCGAGCGAGTGGCGATCGCCCGCGGCCCCCAGAGGGTGGCGTAGGGCTGGCCGCCATAGACCGAGGGGCCGTCGATCATCTCGCCGAGGGCATCGCTGCGGCCGGCGAAGTGCGTGGTCGCCAGCGTCCCCGTGTCCACCTGCTGGATCCGGTTGTTGCCCGTGTCGCAGACGTACAGGGTGGTCCCCACCAGCAGGAGGCCCGTGGGGGTGTTGAACTGGCCGATGTTGGTGCCGACCGGCTGGAAGCCCGTCACCCGGGCGGCAGTGGCCGTGACGCTGCCCTCGGGATCGGCCGGGACCTTCCAGACGCCGCGGTTGGTGATGTCGGAGAGGTAGAGGTCGCCACCCGAGGCCGCGATGCCGCCCAGGGCGCCGAAGGTCGTCTCGTCCATGTCCTGCGCGACGGCTCCGGGCGTTTCGCCGGCGACCGCCGTGAGGGTCCGGATGGCGTTGGAGCCAGGCGTCTCGGCGACGCCGAGGTTGATCTCGAGGACCCGGCCCGCCGTGGAGGCCACGTACAGGCTGTTGCCCCAGACCGCCAGGGCGGAAGGTCCCGGGATCGAGGCGGAGGCCAGGGGGATGAAGCTCGTGGAGGCGCCGTCCGAACTCTCCGTGCCGCCGCCGGCCGTCCAGAGGGGCGAGCCGACCGAGTCGTAGGCATACACCCGGTTGCCGGTGCCGTCCGCGACGTAGAGGCGATCGCCATGGGCGAGCATGCCCTCGGGGTTGATCAGGCCCTGCGCGAAGTTGGTGACCACGCCGTTCGGCGCGAGCTTGCGGATGCGGTTCTGTAAGCCCTGCTCCGTGTAGTAAAGGTTGCCCGTCGCATCCGAGGCCACGGTCCGGAGGTTCTCGATGGTGGTGAAGGGGGCCACGGCCGTCTCGGACTGGCGCGCGGAGTTCAGGGCCGCCCCGCCGGCCACCAGGGTCATGAGACCGTAGCTGCCGGTACTGGTGTCGCTGAAGAGGGACAGGCGCATGATGCGATACCCCTCGGTGTTACGACCCGGATCGGGGCGCTCGGTGAAGTAGAGGTACTTTCCGACCGGATCGTAGGTCAGGTTCTGGGGATCGTTGAGCTCCGTCCAGACGGCCGGGCCCCGGGGATCGTAGTCGATGAGCTGCCAGGGGATCTGGTCGAGGCCCAAGGAGGCGGCACCGCCCCGGCCCGCGAGCGTGACGTCCGGGTCCAGCTGGAGGCGGACGCTGGTCGTCGCGTTGAGCGTGACCGTCACGTTCTCCTGGGTGCCCTGGGCGATGATCTGCTCGGCGGTGGGCAGCACGCCCACGCTGTCGGTGGCGAACTGCTGGCGGTAGGCGTTGACCTCGACGATGAGGCTCGAGCCCACGCCGACGGAGAGAGAGGCCGTCGAGACGAGGCTCTCGGTGGTCGCCGGTCGGTTGAAGATGCGACTTGCCTTGACCACGCCCTCGCGGGTCGAGACCTTGAGGTGGATGGTGTTGGCGACGGCCGGGATGGCCTGGACGGCCCGCTCGATGGGCGGCGGCCACTTGATGGTGACGTTCATGCCGCCCTTGCCCTCGGGCTCCACCTGGATGCCGGAACCGCCGGTGACAAAGCCGTCGCCACCTGGACGCACGAGGTTGAGCGGTGGGCGGCAGCCCGTCAGGGCGAGGGCCATGGCCGCGGCGAGGATGATACTGGTTCGAACGAACTTGCGCATGGCTTCCCCTTACTCAATCGTCACGTCGAGCGTGCCGCTGTTGCCGACGGTGATGTTCACCGTGTCGCTCCGCGTCGAGGTGTCGGAGGCCAGGGGGTTGCTCGTGGCCGCGCGCACCGTCACCAGGTACAGTCCCAGGCCGACGTTGCTGCTGGCGTAGCCCGTGACGGGATCGATCGTCAGGACCGACGGGTTGGAGGAGCTCCACACCACCGAGCTGCTGGTGGAGGCGGAGGTGCCCAGGAAGGTGACGACCTCGGCCCGGAAGCTGTAGGTGCTCGGGATCGAGACGGGCGGCGTGGTGGTGGGGGTCTGCTCCAGGAGCCACATCTGGGTGATGCGGTTCAGTAGCAGCACCGACTGGAGGCGCGGCCGCGGGGTGGGCGTGGGGCCCGTCGAGGGCGTGGGCGACGGGGTGGGGGTGGGACTGGCCCCCGGGTTCGGAGTCGGCGTGGGCGTCGGCCGAGGGGTCGGCGTGGCGCCGGGTTTCGGGGTGGGCTGCCCGGTGAAGCTGTTGGAGTCGCTGTCGTCGTCGTCGCCGGATGGCGTGATGGTGGTGCCGGTGTTCGGACAGCCCCACAGCGTAAAGCAGACGGCCAGGAGGGCGAACGTCCGGGTATTGAAGCGTAACTTGGGCATGGCATCCCCTTCTTGGGCAACGCAAAGGGCCTCCGAATCCGGAGGTCAGCGTCTTTATTCCCAAACGGGGCCTGGCCTAATCGTCGAGCCGCCCACAGCCCGTAGAGCAGGCACCTTGGCAGGGCAGAACGACCCCGGCGCCCGATCCCCTTGGGGGATCGGGCGCCGGGAATAAGGAACCGTTCGCCCTTCGAGAGCCTCAGGGTGAACGGATGGTTGTTGACCTCAAGCGGGGGCGATTCGGTTCAAGCGAACTAGCACTCGAGGCACCCACCACAAATTCCGTTCGTCCTGAGCCTGTCGAAGGGGCGAACGGTTCCTTACTAAGGCAGCTGCGGCAGCAGGTTGGCCATCTCGATGGCCGCCACGGCGGACTCCCAGCCCTTGTTGCCGGCCTTGGTTCCCGCCCGCTCGACGGCCTGCTCGATGGTGTCCGTCGTGAGCACCCCGAAGATCACGGGCACGCCCGTCTGGAGCGCGATGCTCGCCACGCCCTTGGAGACCTCGGCGGCCACGTAGTCGAAGTGCGGCGTCGAGCCGCGGATCACCGCCCCCAGGCAGATGACGGCGTCGAACTGGCCCGACTTCGCGAGCCGGCTCGCGACCACCGGGATCTCGAAGGCGCCGGGCGCCCAGACGACCGTCACGTTCTCGTCCTGGCCGCCGTGCCGCTCGATGGCATCCAGCGCCCCCGCCAGGAGGCGGCTGCCGATGAACTCGTTGAAGCGGCCGACGACGATCGCGAACTGGTAGTTGGCGGCGAGCAGGTTCCCGCCGAGGGTCTTGGGCATGACTGGGTCCTTTCCGTGAAGAGGCTACGAAAGCAGGTGGCCGAGCTTCTCGCCCTTGGTCTCGAGATAGCGCTCGTTGTGGGGATTGGGGGCAACCTGGATGGGCACGCGGTCGATCACCTCGAGGCCGTAGCCGTCGAGGCCCGAGACCTTGCGGGGGTTGTTGGTCAAGAGGCGCATGCGGCGCACGCCGAGGTCCACCAGGATCTGGGCGCCCGTGCCGTAGTCGCGCAGGTCGGCGGCGAAGCCGAGCTTGAGGTTGGCCTCGACCGTGTCGAGCCCCTCGTCCTGGAGCTTGTAGGCGTGGATCTTGTTGAGCAGGCCGATGCCGCGGCCCTCCTGGCGCAGGTAGACGAGCACCCCGCGGCCCTCGCGGGCGATCGCCTGCAACGCCCGGTCCCGCTGCTCGCCGCAGTCGCAGCGCAACGAGCCGAGGGCATCACCCGTCAGGCACTCGGAGTGCATGCGCACGAGCGTCCCCTCCTGGGTGGGGTCGCCCATGACCAGCGCCACGTGGTGGGCGCCGTTCATGAGGTTCTCGTAGCCGTAGATGGTGAACTCGCCGTACTTGGTGGGCAGCTTGGCGACGCTCTTGCGCACGACGAAGCGCTCGCGCTCCACGCGGTAGGCGATGAGCTTGGCGACGCTGGTGATGAGCAGGTCGTGCTGCTGGGCGAACTCCTGCAGCTGGGGCAGGCGGGCCATGGTGCCGTCCGGGTTGAGGATCTCGCAGATCACGCCCGAGGGCGCGAGCCCCGCGAGCCGGGCGAGATCGACCGCGGCCTCGGTGTGGCCGGCGCGGATGAGCACGCCGCCGGGCTTGGCCACCAGCGGGAAGACGTGGCCGGGGCGGCGCAGGTCCTCCGGGCGGGTGTCGGCCGCGAGCACGGTCCGGACGGTCTGGGCGCGGTCCGCGGCCGAGATGCCGGTCGAAACGCCGCGCACCCCGTCGATGGAGACGGTGAAGGCCGTGGCATGGGTGTCCGTGTTGGCCTGGACCATGGGCGCGAGGTCCAGGGCCTGGGCCCGCTCGGGCGTCACGGCCAGGCAGATGAGGCCGCGGCCGTAGGTGGCCATGAAGTTGATGGCCTCGGGCGTGACGTGCTCGGAGGCAAGGATGAGGTCGCCCTCGTTCTCGCGGTCCTCGTCGTCGACCACCACGACCATGCGGCCTGCTTTCAGGGCCTCGAGGACGTCCGGGATCTCGGCAAAGGTCTTCATGGTTCCATCTATTCTATAAAGCCGGCAGCCGCGAGCGTCTCGAGGCTCAGGCCGCCCGCCTTGGGGCGACCCGGAGCCGCGTAGCTCGCGAGCATGCGGTGCAGGTACTTGGCCAGGAGGTCCACCTCGAGGTTGACCTCTTGACCGGGCTGCAGCGACAGCACGGTCGTCTTGGCCCCGGTGTGGGGGATGATGGTCACGCTGAAGCTCTCGTCGGAGACCTCGTTGACCGTGAGGCTGGTGCCGTCGATGGTGATCGAGCCCTTGGGCACCAGAAAGACGGAGAGCTCGGAGGGCATGGCGAACTCGAGCCGCCAGGCCTCGCCGAGGCGCTCGCGCCGCACCAGGCGGCCCACGCCGTCCACGTGGCCCGACACCAGGTGGCCGCCGAGGCGATCGCCCAGCGCCAGGGCGCGTTCGAGGTTGAGCTGCTTGCCCGGCATCCAGCGGCCGGCGGTCGTGACGTCGAGGGTGCTCTGCGAGATGTCCGCCGTGAAGCGATCGCCGCCGAGGCCCGTGGCCGTCAGGCAGATGCCGTTGACGGCCACGCTGTCGCCGAGCTTGAGCTCGGGCGCGATCCCCGGGGCCAGCAACTCGAGCTGGCCGCCGCGACGCGCCAGCAGGGTGCCGACCTCCTCGATCAAACCGGTAAACATCTACGCTACGCCTCTGCCCGCGGCAAGAAGTGGCTCCCACGGGCCTTTCCGCGCCATGATACCTGTTGCCACACCTCTTGGGCAAGGGCAGCCCCCGCGCCGAGCGAGGACGGACGCCCGCACAGGGCGCACAACCAGACACCCCGGGGCGGGGCCCCGGGGTGTCTGGTGATTAGTGGCGCTGCTGGGTCGTCTTCGGCACCGGCTTGGGCTTGGGCTTGGCGGGCTGGGCCTTGGAGGGCGCCGGCTTCGCCGCCGCCTCCTGGGGAGCCTCCATCATCTGCACCGAGGTCCGCATGCCGTCCTCCTTGGGCTTGTCCGCCATCATGCGGGCACAACCCGCCAGGACGATCGCGCCGGTCACCGCCAGGATCATGAGCTTGCGATTCATGTCGTCCACCTCCCTGAAACAAGCACACTCGCAAGGTTCAGGGTAGCCCGGTCCGACGATCGATCGTTAGTGCCGCATGTCCAAGCCTAGCTAGCTAGGGATGACGCAGGTACATGGTCTGCCACTCGGTGAAGAAGTCCATGACCGTCGGCCCCATCTCGCGCCCGCCGAAGCCCGAGTCCTTCATGCCGCCGAAGGGCAGGTGCACCTCGCTGAGCACGGTGGCGCAGTTGACATGCACCAGGCCCGTCTCGATGCCCTCGGCGTAGCCGAAGACCCGACCCACGTCGCGCGTGAAGACCGAGCTCGAGAGGCCGTAGGCCACGGAGTTCGCGACCGTGAGGGCCTCCTCGAAGCCGTCCACCTCGATGACGCTCAGGACCGGCCCGAAGATCTCCTCGTTGGCCACCGTGTGCTCCGGGCGCACGCCCGACAGCAGGGTCGGAGCGTGGAAGTAGCCGCCCGAGAGCTCGCCAGCGAGGCGCTCGCCTCCGTACTCGACGGTGGCTCCTTCCTGGCGGGCGATCGCCACGTACCGCTCCACCTTGTCGAGGGCCTCCTGGTTGATGAGGGGCCCCATGGTCCGGCCGTCCTCCAGGCCGCTTCCGACCTTGAGGGCCGCGGCGTGGGCCTTGAGGCGATCGAGCAGCTGACGGGCCACGCCCCGCATGACGATGACGCGGCTGGTGGCAGTGCAGCGCTGGCCGGTGGTGCCCCAAGCGCCCGCGGCGATCTCCTTGGCCGCGTGCTCGAGGTCGGCGTCCTCGAGCACGATGGCCGCGTTCTTGCCGCCCAGCTCCAGCTGGACCTTGGCGAGCCGCGCGCTGGCCGCCTGGTTGATGAGCTTGCCGACGCTGGTGCTGCCCGTGAAGGAGATGGCCTTGACGAGGGGATCCGCCACGAGCGCCTCACCAACCACCGGGCCGCCGTTGACGAGGTTGAGGACGCCGGGCGGCAGGCCCGCCTCGTCGAAGGCCTGCATGATCATGGCCGTGCAGACGGGCGTCTGCTCGGCGGGCTTCATGACGGCCGTGTTGCCCGCGACCAGGGCCGGCACCACCTTCCAGGCCGGGATGGCGAAGGGGAAGTTCCAGGGGGTGATGAGCCCCACCACGCCCAGGGGACGGCGCACGGTGTAGGTGAAGGTGCCCGGAAGCTCGCTGGGGATCGTCTGCCCCCCGCTGCGGCGCGCCTCGGCGACCAGGTACTCCATGGCGTTGAGGCCGCGCGTCACCTCGACGCGGGACTCGGCCAGGGGCTTGCCCGCCTCCCAGGTGAGGGCATGGGCGAGCTCCTCGGCGCGCTCCTTGAGCAGGGCGATCGCCTTGGCGATCACCAGGCCCCGCTGGGGCTGGGGCGTGCGCGACCAGGCATGGAAGGCGTCCTGGGCCGCGCGCACGGCGCGCGCGACGTCGGCCGGAGCCGATTCGGGGAAGCGCCCGAGCACCTCGCGGGTGTCCGCGGGGTTCGCGACCGCGAAGGTCTGGCCGGACGAGGCGTCTTCCCAGCGCCCAGCGATGTAGTTGAGGGCGGACGTGGAGAGGCGATCGCCCAGGCGGGGGAACGTGTTCGCCGGCGTGGGACGGTGGGTCAGGGTCATCGTCGATCCTTCCTGGCTGACTGGGGGGCTACCAAGGCTTCCATTCTACCGAATCCGCCCTCATGACGACAGGCCCTCCTGAAATCAAACGCCCATCGGGTGGAGGTACGCCTCGAGGCGCACGTCCTGGCCGGAAGGATAGGAGCGCAGCTCGTAGAGGGCCCGTGCCTCGGCCATCTTGGCGATGCTCGCTCCCTCGAGGGGCGTCGGGCTCTCGCTGCCGCCGATGAGCTTGGGGGCGACGAAGTAGACGAGCTTGTCGACCACGCCCTGGGCGATCGCCGAGGCGTTCAGCCCGCCGCCGCCTTCCAGCAGCACGCCCGAGATCTCGCGCTTGCCGAGCTCCACCATGAGGGCGTCCAGGTCCACGTGCTCGTTGGGCAACACCGGCAGGGGCAGGACCTGGGCGCCCTTGGCGGCGAGGGCCTCGCGCCGCTTGCGGGGCGCGTCCTGGCGGACGGCGAGCACGAGGGGCGCATCGACCGTGAAGAGCCGTGCCGAAAGCGGGGTCTCGGCCATGGGGTCCACGATCACGCGCACGGGCTGACGGGCGCCCTCGACGCGGGCGTTGAGGCTCGGATCGTCCGCGAGCACGGTGCGGATGCCCACCATGACCGCCGACAGGGTGGCCCTCAGCTCCTGGACGTAGGCACGCGAGACCTCGCCGCTGATCCACTTGCTCTCGCCGGTCTCGGTCGCGATCTTGCCGTCCATGCTCATGGCCATCTTCATGACGACGAACGGGCGACGGGTGCGGATGTACTTGAAGAAGGGCTCGTTCAGGCGGCGGGCCTCGTCCGCGAGCACGCCCCACGAGACCGCGACGCCCCCCTGGGTGAGCACGCTCGCCGCCTGCGAGGCCGTGAGCGGGTTCGGGTCCTCCACCGCAAAGACCACCCGCGCCACCCCCGCGTCGAGCAGGGCGCGGGTGCAGGGACCGGTGCGGCCCTGATGGTTGCAGGGCTCCAAGGTCACGTAGGCCGTGGCACCGCGAGCCCGCTCACCTGCCTGGCTCAGGGCGAAGACCTCGGCATGAGGCTCTCCGACCTTCGGGTGGTACCCCTCGCCGACCACCTCGCCGTCTTGGACGATCACCGCCCCCACCAAGGGGTTGGGGTTGACCCAGCCCCGGCCCTGTCGGGCGAGCTCCAGGGCCCGGCGCATCCACGTTTCGTCGTTCATCGAGGCTACTCCTTGCGGATACCAGGCCCTTTGACGCAAGGGAAACCTGGGTAGAACGAGTGTACACCGAGGGAGGAATCAATGCGTCGCCTGTTGTCACTGGCCGTCAGCGCCTGGCTCTTGTCCGGACTCCCGGCCGAAGCGCAGGTCAACGCGCCCTGGGCGTCGGAGGGTCCGAGTCGACCGGCCACACACCCCATCGGGGGCCCCATCAACCTGAACCGCGACGAGGTCCCGGAGCCGGGCCACTTCTCCATCGTGAGCCAGGGCATCTTCACCCCGTACCAGCTGGTGGTCATCGACGGCAAGCTCTACAGCCCCAACCCGCCGGAGACCTCGTACGTCCGCATGAGCCTCGCCTCGCAGCTGGAGGCGGGCCTGCTGCCCGACGCGGGCCTCACCTTCACCCTGCCCTTCGGCATGTCCCGGCAGGTCAACGGCGTGGACCTGGGCAGCGGGCTCGCGGACCTCAACCTCGGGCTGTTCTGGCGCCTCTTCCACGACGAGCGGGCTACCTGGAAGGCCCGGGTGCATGCCAACGTGGGGGCGGGGAGCCTGGTGGGGCGCATCTCGGAGGGAGTGCCGAGCGTGGGGCTGGACAACACCCTGCGCATGGAGCTGATGCCTTCCTTCCTGTACGGCCACCTCAACCTGAACTACCTCTACCACCTGCGCAGCACGGGGCTCCTGGCCTCGGTGGACCTGCCGGTGGTCCAGTGGCGCGGCCAGCGCGCCCAGTTCAACTCGGCCCTCGAAGCCCGCTGGACGCCCGCCGTCTCGACCATCCTGGAGCTGTTGGCGCAGTACGACAGCCCGTCCGAGGCCCAGCGCCAGCCGGTCAAGGAGTCCGGATCCTGGTGGCTCGCGGTGGCTCCGGGCCTCACCTACGCCTTCACGCCCATGGCCGCGGGCCAGCTCGCGGTGGTCCTGCCGGTCCTGCGCGGCGGCTATCAGGACTCCTTCCACGCGTCGGTCGTGACGGGCGTGACGCTGCGGTTCTAACCGAACGAGCGGATTGGACAACAGGTGACATGAATGCTTGGATAGCGTCCTCTAGGAATCGGGGGCCAAAAAAGCGAATTCTTCTAACAGACGGATGCCTCGCATCCGATCCCAGGGGACGTTAGGAGATGAACGCATGACGCAAACGAATTTCGGGTCCAACCTCTTCAAGGTCGCCAGCACCTCCAACCCGGCCTCGGTGGCGGGGGCCATCGCCGGCACCATCCGCGAGAAGGGGCGCTGCGAGATGCAGGCCATCGGCGCGGGCGCCATCAACCAGGCCGTGAAGGCGATCGCCATCGCGCGGGGCTACGTGGCGCCCTCGGGGCTGGATCTGGTCTTCATCCCGGCGTTCCTGGACATCGAGATCGCAGGCGAGGAGCGCACGGCGATCAAGTTCGTGATCGAGCCGCGCCGGACTTAACCGGGGCCCTGGAGCACCTCTCACAACCAGGCATGGAAAGCCGATGGCCGCTTAAGGCGGCATTAAGGAACAGTTGTGAGAGGCGCTCATCTTGGCTTGACGGTCGCTTCGGGCGAATGGTAAGATCCTCCCTCTGATTACGGGCGATACCGCTCGATCCCGGTCGTAAAGCTCCGAGACGCACTCGGCTACCGGATTCGGCGTGTCTCGCAACGAGGAAGGAAGCCCAATACATGTACGCCATCATCGCCACCGGCGGTAAGCAGATCAAGGTCGAGGAAGGCCGCTTCATCGACGTCGAGCTGCTCGCCGGTAACGAGGGAGACAGCATCACCTTCGATCAGGTCCTCCTGGTTTCGAAGGACGGCAAGTTCACCGTCGGAGCCCCGTCGATCAACGGCGCCAAGGTGACCGGCAAGATCGTCAAGCACGGCAAGGGCCCCAAGGTGATCGTCTACAAGATGCGCCCCAAGAAGCACTACCGCCGCAAGAACGGCCACCGTCAGCCCTTCACCCGGGTGATGGTCGAGTCGATCAGCTTCTAGAGGATAGAAAGGACCGAATCGAACCATGGCACATAAGAAGGGTGTAGGCTCTACCCGTAACGGCCGCGACTCCAACGCCAAGCGTCTTGGCGTCAAGAAGTACGGCGGCGAGCTCGTGATTCCCGGCAACATCATCGTTCGTCAGCGCGGCACCGAGTTCCATCCCGGCGACAACGTCGGCATGGGCAAGGACCACACGCTGTTCTCCCTCATCGAGGGCAACGTGGTGTTCGAGCGCTTCGGCGCCAAGCGCCAGAAGATCAGCGTCCGCCCCCTCGCGGTCGCCCAGGCGTAAGCCACCAAGCCTCAGGGGCCCGTCCATCGGACGGGCCCCTGTCGTTTTCGAAGATTTGCTTCGGCTTGAGGTCTAGAGCACCTTGAGACCCACAAGAAAACCGTTCACCCTGAGGCTCTCGAAGGGCGAACGGTTCCTTATGGCGCCTCGGGGCCCTCGGACCCTTCCGGCCGATCCTTGAGATACCGCGCGAAGTCCGTGGGCGTCACCTGGTCCACGAACGACCGGAACTCGTCGTTCTCCGCCTCCACCTGCGTCGCGAAGGTGTCGATCTCATCCAGGAACTGGCTCACGTCCAGCTGCAACAGGGAGGCCTCCGCCAGCATCGGGATCCGGTGCGCGATCGCCACCTGGATGGCCTCGGTCGCCGTCATGGACAGCCGCATGGGGCGCTTTTCGGGCATGCGCACCACCAGAAAACCCTGCACGTACGAGCCCCCGGAGTCGCCCGGCACCGGCTCGATGGAGCGCAGCTCCACCCGCATGAGCTCCGCGCCCAGCCGCTCGAGCATGGGCCCGACCGACAGCGTCAGGCGCTTGGGCATCCCCTCGACCACCGTCGGGTTGGAGGCCGTCACGATGAGCTCGATGTTCTCACGGCTCGTCTCGATGACAAAGCCGCGGCTGTCGCGCCGCGACCCCAGGATGAGACCGTCCCGCACCGGGGTTTCCAGCTCGGGGGCGATCTCAAAAGCACCCAGCAGGGCGACTTGACGCATCTTGACGGCCACGCAACACCCTTTCTTCCTGGCATCCAGCCAGCCTGTTCGGGGGACATGCAAGCTCATTCTAGCACACAGCCCGATCGGCCATCCGTGCCACTCCAAACGCCCAACGGAATCCGTAGTTCCACGGATTGACCGGGGCCGAGCGGAGGCGGATCATCACCTCGGATAGATCCCGTGCAAGGGGATAGGAGGCATGCGCATGGATACCGCTCGCATCCGCACCGTGGCCATCATCGGCCCGCACGGGGTGGGGAAGACCACCCTCACGGAGGCCATGCTCTTCGACATGGCCGTGCTGCCCCAGCGCGGCCGGGTCGACCAGGGCACCACCGCCACGGACTTCGACTCAGAGGAGATCCTCCGCCAGATGTCCACCGGCACGGCCGTGGGCAGCGGGGAGTGGCGCGGGTTCACCGTGAACCTGCTCGACACCCCCGGGCTCGGAGACTTCCAGACCGATCTCAAGCTCGCCCTGGCCGCCTGCGACGCGGCCATTTTGGTTCTCAACGCCGCCAAGGGCGTGGACGCCAACACCCGCAAGATCTTCAAGCTCGCCCGCGAGATGAAGCGCCCCATGGCGATCTTCATCAACGGCGTCGAGCAGGACTCGGCCAAGGACTACGCCGAGATCCTCCAGCAGGTGCACGACGAGCTGGATCCGCACGCCGTGCCGCTCGAGCTGCCCGTCGGCCGAGGCATCGGCTACAAGGGCGACGTGGACCTGGTCGGCATGCGCACCTGGTACTTCGCCCCCGAGTCCGGGAACATCACCGAGGTCGCCGAGCCCCCCAGCGAGCTGAGCGAGCAGGTCCGGCGCTATCACACCGAGCTCGTCGAGGCCGTCGCCGAGCTGCACGACGACCTCTTGGAGCGCTACCTCGGCGGCACCGAGCCCTCCAGCGACGAGCTCAAGGAGAACCTCCGCAAGGACCTGCTCGCCGGCAAGCTGGTGCCGGTCCTCTGCGGCTCGGCCGCAGGCAACATCGCCGTGCGACCGCTCCTGGACGTGATCGTCGACCTCTTGCCGTCCCCGCTCGACGGCACCTACCAGGACCTCACGGACGGCGAGACCGGCGAGCGGAGCCCGCTTGCGCCCAAGGCCGACGCCCCCGTCTCGGCCGTGGTCTTCAAGACCCTCTCCGACCCTTACGTCGGCAAGATCAGCATCTTCCGCGTCCTGTCGGGCACCATGAAGCAGGACGCCCATCTCCACAACTCGCAGCGCGCGAGCGCCGAGCGCATGGGCCGGCTCTTCAAGCTCCTCGGCAAGAAGCAGATCCCCGTGGACGAGCTGTTGCCCGGGGACATCGGTGCGGTCGCCAAGCTCAAGGACACGCAGACGGGCGACACCCTCATCGCCGAGAGCATGACCAAGGGGCTGAGCTACCCCATGCCCGCCATTCCGCCCGCCATCTGGTCGGTGGCCATCGAGCCCGTCTCCAAGCATGACGAGGCCAAGCTGGCCATCTCGCTCAGCAAGCTCAAGGAAGAGGACCCCACCCTCGGCGTGTCGGTCGAGCCCCGCACCCACCGCACGGTGCTCTCGGGCATGGGTCAGACCCACCTGGACGTGACCCTTTCCAAGCTCCTCAACCGCTTCAACATCGAGGTCAGGCAGGCCGAGCCCCAGATTCCCTATCGGGAGACGATCCGCGGCACGGCTCAGGGCCAGGGCAAGCACAAGAAGCAAACCGGCGGACGCGGCCAGTACGGGGACGTCTGGCTCAAGATCGAGCCGCTGCCCCGCGGCTCGGGCTTCCAGTTCGTCGACGCGGTGGTGGGCGGCTCGGTGCCCCGCAACTTCATCCCCGCCGTCGAGAAGGGCGTGCGCGAGATGCTCGAGAGCGGCATCCTCGCCGGCTACCCCATCGTGGACCTCAAGGTGACGCTCTACGACGGCTCGTCCCACTCGGTCGACTCGTCGGAAATGGCGTTCAAGACCGCCGCTCACCTGGCCATGAAGAAGATCTTCAACGAGGCCCAGCCCCTCTTGCTCGAGCCCATCATGGACGTGACCATGACCGTGCCCGAGGAGGCCATGGGGGACGCCATGGGAGACCTCAACACCCGCCGGGGCCACATCGAGGGCGTCGAGGGCAACGTCATCCACGCCAAGCTGCCCCTGGCTGAGCTCGCGGGCCTGGTCGGCGAGATCCAGAGCTACACCAAGGGACAGGGCAGCATCGAGTCGAGCTTCGCCACCTACCAGGAGGTACCAGCACACCTCATGACCAAGCTGCTCACCGACCTCAAGGCCCAGAGCGAGGCGACCACGCACTAGGCCTGGGAAGAGGACATGCGTTTCGGCGATCGCCAAACCTGCCCACCGTGGGCGCTTCCAGCGGCCGTTACATTGGTTCATCGCCCGAGCTCCGCCGGAGCGGGCGTTTCGCCCATCGCGGAGCGCCCGGCCCATGGGCGCCCTTAAGATTTGTGACTCCGGCCCAACGAAAAAAAGTCCCCGAAGGCAGTGCCTTCGGGGACTTTCGGCTATCGGGAAGCCTTAGCGGCCGCGGCCAGCGCCGGCGAGCTGCTTCTTCTTGCCCTCGATCCGCTCCTTGAGGTTCTTACCGGCGGTCCACACCGGCGACTTCTTGGCGGGGATCTTCAGGACCGCGCCGGTGCGGGGGTTGCGGCCCTCACGGGCGGCGCGCTGGCGGACCTGGAAGGTGCCGAAGCCGACGAGGGTCACCTTGTGGCCACGGGCGAGGGCCTGGCTGATGGCCTCGATGGTGGCGTTGAGGCACTCACCAGCTTCCTTCTGGGAGACCTTGGCCTTGGTGCTGATGGCCTTGATGAGTTCTTCCTTGTTCATTTGATTCCTCCTGCTGTGAGACGAAGGGGTGGGATGTATAAACCTTGTCTGGCGCCCGTTTCCCTGAACGGCGTAACAAAGTTTAATGAACTTTGAGGTGATTATAGGAACCCCCTCTGGAAAAAGCAAGGGGTCGAGGGATTTTTCGGCAAAAAATTTTTGTCAGACGGCCAGGACAGGGCCGGTCGCCCGACCTATAGTCGGCCAATGGCGCCCCTTTCGGCCCCGCTACTCGGATGCTATACTAGAATCAAATTCAGGGCCTCGTTCTCCCCCCTTTCAAGGGAGATTGGGGCCCCATAAGGAGGGTTGACCTATCACCGGCCATTCCAAGTGGGCCAATAGCAAACACCCCAAGGCCCAGCAGGTCGCCCTGCGCGGAGCGATGGTCACCATGACGTCGCGCGAGCTCGTCGGGCCCTCGAGCCTTGTCTAGAAGGAAGCGCGCCCGCCGCGTCGCCGCCCTCGCCGTCCTGGCCCTCGTGCTGATCGCCGGGGTGGCGTTCGGGACATGGTGGCTGCGGCCCAAGGGGATCGAACGGGAGGTCACGCTCTACTACCTCGATCCTCAGGGCATGTATCTGGTGCCCGTGACCGAGCGTCTCTCCCTGCCCGGCTCGCGCAAGGCGGCCCTGCAAGCGGCCCTCAAGGAGCTCATCGACGAGGTCCCTCCCGGCCTGATGGCTCCGGTGCCGCCGGGCAGCAAGGTCGAGGTCAAGCATCTCTCGGACGGCAAGGCCGAAGTGAGCCTCAAGCTCGCGGACGGGGCCATGGGCAGCGGGGGCGAGCAGCTCCTCGCCGGAGCCGTGGTCCGGACGGCGGCCAATGCCGAGCGGATCCAGGAGCTGAAGCTCTCCCTGCTCGACTCCAAGGGAGCCCCCTGGGAGAGCGAGCACTTAGATCTCACGCGGCCGTTCACGAGCACGGATCCCGGCATGGAGAACCTGTACCTCGGTGAAGGCAGCGGCCTGACGGTGACGGTCTACTACCGCTTGCCCAGCACGGAGTACCTGGTGCCCCTGCGCGTGCCCTTGCCCGCCAAGCGTCAGAACGAGCCCCTCAAGGGCAGCTTCGCCCTCCTGCGCCAGGGACCGCCCCAGGATCTGCAGTCCTTCCTCGCACCGAGCCTGGAGGCCGCGACCGACCTGCGCTGGAACGGCCTCGAGGGCGACGTGGCACAGGTCCTCTGGAAGAACGCGCCCCAGGCCACCCCCTCGGAGATGGCCATCCGCGCCACGGTCCTCACGCTTACGGAGACCGGCCGCATCAAGGCCGTGCAGTTCAAGCGAGAGGGGACGCCCCTTTCGGGCCAGGTCGGCCCCTTCGATCTCAGCCGCCCCGTTCGCCGCCCCGACGCCGTCAACGCCATGCCGGACAAGCTCTCGCTCGCCCCCGGGTCCGCCTAGCGGAGGTTGATGGTGCTTAGGCTCTTGCTCACGGCCCTGATGGCCCTGTTCCTGTTGATGGGGCGGGCGGAGGCTGCCGGCCCGACCCAGATCCGCCTCTTCGGCTACGACGAGGCGCAGGGCCTGGTCGTGCTGTACGGCAACGGCCCCATGACCCCGCGCTCCTTCCACCTGAGCTCGCCCGAGCGATTGGTCGTCGATATCCCGAACGCCCGTTACACCGACGGGACCACCAGCCTCAAGGGCATCCCGGGCACGCCCATCAAGCGCATCCGCGCCGCCCAGTTCAAGGGCGGCGTGCTCCGCATCGTCTTCGACCTGGAGCGCAAGACCGAGTATGCGCCCGAGCTCACCAACCCGGGCCCTGGCAACTACCGGCTGGCCTTCCGGGTCGCGGCGGGCACGCCCGACGCCGCACCCGAGACCGTGCGCCCCACCCCGGCGCCCCTGGTGGTGGTCCGCGCGACGCCCAAGCCCAGGCCCCGGCCGACTGCCCGCCCCGTGCCGCAGTCGACGCGGGCCCCGGTCGCCTTTGCGCGCCCCCGGGCGCATGAGGAGCCCTCGGGACCGGCCGGCCTCTCGCTGCACCGCGTGGGCGGGGGCTGGCAATTGACCATCACGACCCAGACGGCCTTCAGCTATGCGGTGGGGCGTGGCAACCGGGGCGACAGGCTCCAGTTCGACCTGCAGGGGGCGGGCAGCGAGCTGCCCAAGGACAGCCTCTACGTCGACAACGGCCTGATCGCGCGGGTGCGCATCGTGCCCGTGAACCAGAAGACCCACCGGGTGATCGTGGAGTTCGATCAGCCAATCAAGTACTCGCTGCGCCAGCTGGGGAACCAGAAGACGCTGGTGCTCTCCCTGGGCGGAGCGCCAGTGCCCCTTGTCCAACCGCCACTGGCGCAACAACCGCCGAAACAAGAGGAGGAGCCGGCCCAGTCGTCGCGCAAGAACGCCAATGAACGGCGCGTGACCATCGACGCGGGCCACGGCGGGCATGACCCGGGCACCATCGGCTACGAGGGCACGCTCGAGAAGGACGTCACGCTCCAGATGGCCCTGCGCCTGCGCAAGCTGATGCAGGACTCGGGCATGCAGGTCGAGATGACCCGCACCAAGGACATGCAGATCCACCTGCGGCCGCGCGTCGAGGTGGGGGACGCCTTCGACTCGGACGTGTTCATCTCCATCCATGCGAACCACGTGGGCGACCCGCGGGTGACGGGCATCGAGACTTACTACTTCACGCCCAAGTCCCTGCCCCTGGCGCGCTCGGTGCACCGCAAGCTGGTCAACCAGCTGAAGCGGCCGGACCGTGGTATCCGGCGGAACAACTTCGTGGTGGTGAAATACAACAAGATGCCCGCGGTGCTCGTGGAGGTCGGCTACCTGTCGAACCCGACCGAGGAGCGGCTGCTGAACAACGCCCAGTACCAGCAACGGGCGGCGGAGGCCATCCTCGCGGGCGTGCAGGAGTACTTCCGGACGCGGTCGCTCAGGCAATAAGGAACCGTTCGTTCCTTCGAGAGCCTCAGGACGAACGGATTGTTGAGGGTGGTTCGAGTCACCTTCCCCGTGAATTGAAAGGCTTGATTGGCGCTCTCTTGGATTGAACGCCGATCCCTTGAGGTCAACGACAATCCCGTTCACCCTGAGGCTCTCGAAGGGCGAACGGGTTCATTGAGGGGGGTAGATCAGTCGGGAGTCGAGCGGCTACCAGTCGAACGGCAACCCCGCCGCCATGCCCACGTAAGGCCCCTCGGTCCCGTAGGACGCCTCGATCCGGCCCATGTTCCAGGAACCGAGAGTAAAGCCCAGGTACCCGCCCGCGCCCGCACGGATGTCCTGCGGGAACGGCGTCCCGAAGCGCGCTTCCCATACCCGGCCCACGTCCACGAAGGCTCCGCCCGTAAGCCCCAGCCCCGAGACCCAGCCCGGAACGAGATCCGTGGCCAGGCGACGCCGGTACTCGAGCGTCCCCACGAGCATCTGATCGCCCAGGAACCGCTGGTAAGGATAACCGCGCAGATTGTAGCTGCCGCCAGCCCAGAACTTGTGGTTCCACGGCAACTCGCCGCGCCCCATGCCGCCCCGGATGCCGGTGATGACCGTCTCCGAGGGACCGAGCGGGCTGTAGCGCTGCAGCTCCCCCCGGTAAATCGCATAGTCGCTCAAACCGCCGAGATAAGGCGAGCCGAAGTACGATCCGACCCGCACCCGGGTCCCCAGGCGCGGGAAGGTCTCGTCGTCGGAGTTGTCGTACCGCAATTCCGGCCCGAGCGTCAGGCTGAAGCCCCGGCCCTGCGCCTGGGGTGCGTAGGTCGAGGACAAGGCAGCCCCGGGGCCATCCGGCTGGACGTCCGAGACGTAGCCCTCACCGAACAGCTGCAGGCGCAGGTCCGGCGCGAGCAGGAGCCCCGCGCTCGCGATGCCGTAGACGTAGTCGTTGTTGAAGGACATGGGCGTGGGCTTGGCCTGCCGGGGATCGTAGACCTGGAGGGTGTCCCACATGTAGCCGAGCTCCGCCCGGCTCGACACGTAGAAGTCCCCCACCCGCCAGTCCCGGAAGGCCGTGTTGGCCGAGACCATCCACAAAAAGGGCACCGGCACCACCATGAACGAGCTGACCGGGTGCTCGTCGAAGTCGAGCGTCAGGAGGGAGCCCGACTGCTTCAGCTCCACGTTCGCGAGGTTCGGCAGCGCGGAGAGGCGCTCCAGCGCAAGGCTCAGCTGGCTCTTGGTCGGGCGATCGCCCACCTGGAGCCGCAAGGCCCTGAGGTAGCGAGGCGCCATGGCGCCGGGATCCGTCGCGAACTCAATCTCGCCGATGGGATCGCTCGTCGGCTCGAACGGGGTCGCGAGCGTCTCGGCACCGGCCGGCCCCGCGAGACACACCAGCATGATCGCGATCAGGGAACTCCGCCGCACCGCTACCTCCTAGGGGTCGTCTTCAGTGGCTAGTATACCCGCGCCATACCGCTGCAAACGAGCGCTACGCGCGCGATCGCAGGTACCGCATGAGCGCCTGGAACCGCTCCGGCGGAGCCACCTCGAACTCCATGCGCAGGCCGGTGGTCGGGTGGTCGAAGGCCAGCCGGAAGGCATGCAGGGCCTGACCCTCCAGCTTCACGGGGAGACGCGACTTGGGGCCGTAGACGGGGTCGCCCACGAGCGGGTGGCCCAGGTGGGCCATGTGGACCCGGATCTGGTGGGTCCGCCCCGTCGCGAGCGTCACCTCGACCAGGCTCGCGTCCCGGAAGGCCTCCAGCACCCGCCAGTGGGTGAGCGCATGCCGCCCGCCCGGCACCACGGCCATCTTGACGCGCTCGCTGGGATGGCGAGCGATGGGGGCGTCGATGGAGCCCTCCTCGGTGGCGGGCACGCCCGTGACGACCGCCAGGTACTGGCGCTTGGCGGTCTTGGCCGCAATTTGAGCGGACAGGGCCTGATGGGAGGCGTCGTTCTTCGCCACCACCAGGAGGCCCGACGTGTCCTTGTCCAGGCGGTGGACGATCCCCGGCCGCGCCACTCCGCCGATCCCCGAGAGGTCCCGGCAGTGGGCCAACAGGGCGTTGACCAGCGTGCCCTCCCAGGCCCCGGGGGCCGGGTGGGTGACCATGCCCTGCGGCTTGTTGATGACGATGAGGTCGGCGTCCTCGTAGACCACGTCGAGCGGGATCGCCTCCGCGGCCACCGAGAGCTCGCGCGGGGCGGGGATCTCGACCTCGACGGTCTCGCCCCCCTTCAGCTTGAGGCTCGGCTTGGTGGACTTGCCGTTCAAAAGGACCGACCCCGCCTCGATCAGCTCCTGAAGGCGGGATCGGGACAGGGTCGGTAGGTGCCGGTGAAGGAACTGATCGAGCCGCTCGCCTTTGGCCTCCGGAGGGACCGAGAGCAACTGCGGCTCCATCGCTTACTCCTTGGTGGTCTTGCGGGTCCTGGTCGACCGACGACGGGCGGGTGCACGGCGAGCCGGCTTGGCCTCCTCTTCGGTCGCTTCCTCGGCCGGAGCCTCGGTCTCGGCGGCTTCTTCAGCCGGAGCCTCCGCGGGAGCGGCAGCCGCTTCGACCGGAGCCTCGGGTGCCGGGACCTCGGCGGGCGCCTCGGCCTCGGGCGCCTCCTCGGCGGGGGCCTCCGCGGCGGCCTTGGTGGCGCGGCCCTTCACCGGGCGACGACGCGCGGTCTTGCGGACCGGAGCGACTTCCTCGGCGGGAGCGGCGGCTTCCTCGGCAGGCGCCTCGGCGACGGGCTCGGCAGCGGCCTCTTCGACGGGGGCCTCTGGTGCTGCGACCTCGACGGGAGCCTCGGCCTCGGGAGCCGGGATCTCGGCGGGCGCCACTTCGGGCTCGGGCGCGGCCTTCCGCATCGCCTCGGCCTCTTCGACCGGGACCAGCTGCATGACGCCGGGCGCCACTTCGACCATCGCCATCTTGGGACGCGGACGGCTCTTAGGACGGAACACCCGGACGGGCGCCTCGACCGCGGGCTCGGCAACGGCCGCGGGAGCGGCGGCCTCACCCCAGGGCGAGGGGCCTGCGGGCTCGGTCGGCTGGGCAGGCCAGGCCTCGGTCACCGGAGCGGACACGGGCGCTGCGGCACGCTCCTCGCGGAAACGCTCGCCACGCTCGCTGCGGTCGCGTCCCCCGCGACCCCGACGGCCGCGCTCACGGCCACCACGCTCGCCGCGTTCGCCGCGCTCGGGACGCTCGCCACGCTCCGCACGCTCGTAGCGCTCCTCGCTGGGACGGGCCTCGAAGGTCTCGAGCTCCATCGGCTCGAAGGCGAAGCCGGGGGCCGAGACCTCCTCGACTTCCGCTTCTTCTTCCTCTTCCTCGTAGGCCGGGGCCGGACCCGCCATGGTGGCGGTCATGCCGGGGGCCTCCTCGGCGCCGCGACCGCGGCCGCGACGACCCCGCCGGCGACGACGGCGACGACGCTCCTCGGACTCCTCCTCGGTCTCCATGTCCACGCGCGGACCCTCGCCCGGATAGGTGGGGGCCTCGACGACGACCGGCTCCTCGAGCAGCTCCTCGACGATGGTGCCCGCGGCCTCCTCGGTCGTCTTCGGCGCACGCGCCTCGAACTTGGGCGAGGGCAGGGCCTCGTGCTCGCTCGGAAGCACCTCGTTGCGCAGGCGGCCGAGACCCAGGCAGGTGGGGCAGAGCTTGGTGAGCTGCTCCAGGAGGCTCTGCCCCTGGCGGCGGCGGCTCAGCTCCATGAGCCCGTGCTCGGAGAACTGGCTGGTGATCTGGGGACGGCTCTTGTCGGACTTGATGGCCTCGTTCATGGCCGCGAGCACCTTCTGGCGATCGGCGGGGAAGTCCATGGAGATGAAGTCGACGATGATGATGCCGCCGATGTCGCGGAGGCGAATCTGACGAGCGATCTCGGCCGCGGCCTCGATGTTGGTCTTGAGGACCGTCTCCTGGAGGCTGCGCGAGCTGGTCAGCTTGCCCGAGTTGACGTCGATGACCGTCAGGGCCTCGGTGGCCTCGATGACGATGGAGCCGCCCGAGGGCAGGTTGACCTTGGGCTTGAGGGCCGACTCGATTTCCTCGGCGATGCGGTAGTGCTGCATCAAGGGGCTGCGGCCGCGGTGCACCGTCAGGTTGCGGACCATCTCGGGCATCCAGCTGCTCAGCATGGCCTTGGCGCGCTGGTAGGCATCCTGGGTGTCGACCACGATGCGCTCGGTGTCGGCCGTGAGGCGATCGCGCAAGACGCGGGTCAAGAGGTCGTTGTCACGGTAGAGGAGGGCCGGGGGGGCCTTCATCTGGGCGCCGTGCAGGATGTCGGTCCAGCGCTCGATGAGCTCCTCGACGTCGCGGCGCAGCTCCTCTTCGGTGCAGTTGACGGCCTCGGTGCGGACGATCAGGCCGTGGCCCGGGTCCTTGAGGTCCGTGGCGATGCGGCGCAGGCGCTCGCGCTCGCGGGGGTCCGTGATCATCCGCGACATGCAGACGCGGTTGTCGTGGGGCACGAAGACCAGGTAGCGGCCGGGGATGGAGAGGCGGCCGGTGAGGCGGGCGCCCTTGGTCCCGGTCGGGGCCTTGGCAATCTGGACCAGCAGCTTCTCGCCGCTGCGGATGGGCTGCGGCTTGGTGCGCTTGCGGGGCGAGAGGATGTTGGGAAGGTCGGCGACGTGGATGAAGCCGTTCTTCTCATGGCCGATGTTGATGAAGGCCGCTTCGATGGCGGGGACAACCGACTCGACCTTGCCGAGCACGATGTCGCCGACCAACTGCTCACCCTGGCGCAGCACGAACTCGGCGGCCCGGCCGTTCTCGAAGACGACTGCCAGGTCTTCCGCCTCGCTGATGACGATTTCTTTTTTCACTGAGTCTTCCTACAGGGGGAACGACAGGCGGAGCGACGCTCCGAAATCTGAGGGGGCCGTTGGCTCTTGGCCCGGCAGCCTGCCTTGAGGGGGGATGGTTCCCTTGCTCAACCGTCTCGAAAACCCGGGGCCGCCGCTTGCTGCGGGCCTGCGCGGTACCACGGGACGGGAACGCAGGAAAAGGTTTGGGCTCAGTGTAACAGGGTGGTTTACAACGGTCAAGACCGCCTGCTTCTCCGGCAGGAATAAGCCCAAGGACGGCGAGTGCAAGAGCCCCGCGATTTGCTATGATAGCCACCATGCGCTTGTTAGGGATTGATCCAGGAACCGCCACGGTCGGCTACGGGCTGGTGGACCTCGACACGGAGTACCGGTCGGAGCTGGTGGCCTGCGGGGTCATCACGACCTCGTCCAAGCTGCCCATGCCCGAACGCCACCGCATCATCTACGACGACGTGCGCGAGCTCATCGCCACCTATCGTCCGGGGGTGGTGGTGATCGAGAAGCTGTTCGCCTTCCGCAACGTCACGACCGTCATCTCGGTGGCCGAGGCGCGGGGCGTCATCATGCTCGCCTGCACGCAGGCCGGCTGCCGCATCGCCGAGTACACGCCCATGGAGGTCAAGCAGACCATCACGGGCTACGGCCGCGCCCAGAAGCTCGAGGTCCAGGAGATGGTCCGCGACCTCTTGGACCTGCCGACCATCCCCCGGCCCGACGATGCGGCGGACGCCCTGGCCTTCGCCCTCACGCACGCGCAGTTCCTCCAGGGACATTCGGTCCCCGTTTCCGATCAGGCGGTACTGGGTTGATCATTCGCCTTCATGGGGAGCTTGCGCACAGCGGGCTCGACTACGCCATCGTCGACGTGCAAGGCGTCGGCTACCAGGTCTTCCTTTCCAGCCGAGCACTGTCCCGCCTGCCCGCCATCGGCAGCCCGGTCACGCTCTACACGCACCTGGCGCACCGCGAGGACGCCATGCTGCTGTACGGCTTCGAGAGCCTCGAGGAGCGCGAGCTCTTCCTCATGCTCACGTCCGTGAGCGGGGTGGGCACCAAGACCGGCCTCGGCATCCTGTCCATCATGGACCCCTCGCAGGTGGTGGCGGCGATCGCCTCCTCGGACACCCGCGGCCTCTCCAAGGCTCCCGGCGTGGGCAAGAAGACCGCCGAGCGGCTCATCCTCGAGCTCAAGGAAAAGCTGACGGCCAAGCGGTCGGCCTTCCGCACGACCTCGCCCCTGCCGGCGGGTGCTAGCTTCGCGCCGGTGCCCAACGAGTTCCAGGAGGCGGAGCTCGCGCTGCTCAGCCTCGGCTTCGACCCGGACGAGATCGCGGGCGTGCTCGCACGGATTCCCGCGGGCACGGCCGTCGAGGATGCCATCCGTCAGGCCATCCAGGCGCTCAGCGAGATCTAGGAAAAGAATTAACCGAGGAAGGACCGGGGGTCGACGAACTGGCCGTTGCGCTTCACCTCGAAGTGCAGGTGCGGGCCCGTGGAGTTCCCGGTGCTGCCCACCTTGCCGATGACGTCCCGGGAGCCGACGTTCTGCCCGGCCCGGACGTTGATGGCCGAGAGGTGGGCGTAGGCCGTCTGCAGGCCGTTCCCGTGGTCGACCACGATGTAGTTGCCGTAGCCGCCGGCCCAGCCGGCGGACACGACGCGCCCGCCCTGCACGACGTGAACGGGCGTCCCGGTGCCCGCCCCGATGTCCATGCCCGTATGCAGCTTGTGCTCGCCGGAGATGGGGTGCTTGCGCATGCCGTATTTCGAGGTGATCGAGCCGCCGACGGGCCACTGCCACTTGCCGTTCGAAGGGCCGGGAGCGGGGGTGGGAGCCGGAGCCGATGCCCCGCCGGGCAGGCGCAGCGTCATGCCCGCCGCGATGCGGTTCGGGTTGGAGCCGATGACGTCGCGGTTGAGGTCGTAAATCTCGCGCCAGCGGTTGGCGTTGCCGAGCGTCCGCTGGGCGATCGCCGACAGCGAGTCCCCGGGTCGGACGGTGTAGGAGCCCCCGCTCGGAGGCGGCGGCGGAGGAGGCGGCGCGGGGGTCGGCTTAGGAGCCGGAGCGGGCTGCGGCGCGGAACCGCCGGGCAGCTTGAGCACCTGGCCGGGGTGGATGAGGTTGGGGTTGGGGCCGATGACGTCCCGGTTGAGGTCGTAGATCTCGCGCCAGCGGTTGCCGTCGCCGAGGGTGCGCTTGGCGATCGCCGACAAGGAGTCGCCCTTCCCGACGGTGTAGGTCGGAGCCGCCGGAGCAGGAGCAGGAGCGGGAGCCGGGGCAGGAGCAGGCGCGGGAGCCGGAGGCTCGGCCGGCTTGGGTTCCTCCTTGCCGATCAAGCGCTTGACGTACCCGGCCAGGCGATCCAGCAGGTCCTTGAAAGTGGTCCCGATGCGCGTGAGAAGGCCCGACTCCACAGCCGGCGTCATGGGCACGGTCGCGGCGCGGACGAAGGTATCGCCCTCCATCATCGGCGAGCTTTGAGGCGCAGGAACCGAAGCCTGGTGCAGCTGTGCCAGCAAGGACTGGTAATACTGGGGATTCGGCGAGCTGTTCGTGGGGATCATCGACATGGAGCGCCTCCTCGGGGGACCCAAGAAGTCTTCGAGCGTTAAGACCGCGTTAGCGTTTATCCCGAGGTAAAACTCTCGGTAAACTTAGGCGCATCCCCCGTTACATGCCGCCCGGGGCGACCGTGCCTCGCCGCTCTCCGGTGGCCAGGCGCCTTCGAGCCCCGCCGGCCCGGGCGTGGTACAATTGTTCTAGTTGCCCCACGCCGCCAGGAGGTCCCCGTGGCCATCGTTCCGTCCTTCGGTAAGAAAGCCAAGCCGGAGCCCCAAGAGGTCGAACGGGCCGTCCTGAGCCCCGAGCCGGCTCCCGAGGAGTCTCCGCTCGAGCTGTCCCTCCGGCCCAAGAGCCTGGAAGACTACACGGGGCAAGAGGCCCTCAAGGACAGCCTCCGGATCGCCATCGACGCGGCCAAGCAGCGCCAGGAGCCCCTGGACCATCTGCTCTTCTACGGTCCGCCCGGCCTCGGCAAGACCTCCATCAGCCTCATCCTCGCCAAGGAGATGGGCGTCGACATCCGCATCACCTCGGCGCCCGCCCTGGAGCGGCCGCGCGACATCGCAGGCCTGCTCGTCAGCCTCAAGCCCGGCGACATCCTCTTCATCGACGAGATCCACCGCCTCAATCGCCTCGCCGAGGAGATCCTCTATCCGGCGATGGAGGACTACTCGCTGGACATCACCATCGGCAAGGGGCAGACCGCCCGCATCAAGCGACTGCCCCTCAAGAAGTTCACGCTGATCGGGGCCACCACGCGGGCCGGGGCACTCTCGGCCCCCCTGCGCGATCGCTTCGGCTTCATCCAGCGCCTCGACTTCTACCGTCCCGAGGAGCTGCAGCAAATTCTTGAACGCGCGGCGGACATCCTCAAGGTGGACCTCGCCGCGGACGGCGCCGAGGTCATCGCCCGCCGCTCCCGGGGCACGCCACGCATCGCCAACCGCCTGCTCAAGCGGGTGCGCGACTACGCGCAGGTCAAGGCCGGCGGCAAGATCACCTCCGACGTCGCCTCCGAGGCCCTCGACAAGCTGCGCATCGACGCGCTCGGCCTCGACCCCATCGACCGGCACCTCTTGGAGCTCATCATCCACTCCTTCAACGGCGGTCCGGTCGGTATCGAGACCCTGGCCACGGCCATCAGCGAGGACGTCACCACCATCGAGGACGTCTACGAGCCCTTCTTGCTCCAGTGCGGCCTGTTGAACCGCACGCCCCGGGGCCGCATGGCCACCCCGCTCGCCTACAAGCACCTGGGGATCTCCCGGGATGGCTCGCTGCCCCTGTTCGGAGGCGACACGCCATGATCATGGAGGGCGAGCCGGGGCCGGCGGCGACCGCCCTCCGGACGCCCCAGGCCGAATGGGTCCAGGGCACGGGCGATCGCCTCACGCCCGACGGCTGGCACCATCCCACCACGGCACACCGCTACGAAGGCCTCCTGGTCCTCCTCGACGGGGAAAACTGGAAGGTGCTCGACAGCGTGGGCATGCGCGTCACGCGCGACGGGTCGCCCGTCTTGCTCGGCCAACCGAGGATCGAGGCCACGCCCCTGGAGGTGGTGCGCCGCTACGCCTCGGGCTGGAGCGTGGCATGGCGGCTCTTGCCGCACGCGGCCCCCTCGGGGACGGCCCTGGAGCTGGTCGTTCGGGCCCCGGAACAGGCCGGCTTCAAGGTGGAGCTGCGCCCCCTCATGGATCTCCGGCACATGTACGACGCGAGCGCCCCGGAGGAGACCCGGTGCGAGGCGAGCCCCGAGGGGATCCACCTCGCGCGCGGCCGGGCCTCCGTGCTCTGCGCCATGCCGGGCGCCGCCTTCCGGCCCGATCGGCAGACCCATGCGCTGGAGCATCCCATGGGCAGCGGCTTCCGGGAGCAGGTAGCCGATCGCGTCGCCTTCGTGTCCGAGTCCTCCCTCGTTCTTGCCCCCGGCACCTGGGAGGCCGACCTCGGCCCCGGCGACACCCTGGCCATGCGGCTCGCCGTCGCCCCGACCCTGGCGGAGGCCCGCGCGCTCTTGGAGACCCCCTTCACCGCGCCCGCGGCATCCGAAGTCACCGCCCGCTGGGAGCGGATTCGAGCCTGGGTTGGCAAGGAGCCGGGCCTCGCCGAGCGGATCTTCGTGATGACGGACGGCTTCGGCATGCCCGTGGCGGACACCTTGCTCCCGGAAGCCGGGGGGTGGTGGTTCCGCACGCCCTGGTTCCGGGACGTCTTCGAAGGATTGCTCGGCAACTGGCGAACTCTGCAGGCCCTGGGGCTCGCCCATCGGGTGACGGATGCCCTCGCGGCTGCCTTTCGCCTCCAGGATCCCTTGAGCGGGCGGATCCCCAACCGCATGCCCGAGCACCGCTCGGACCTGGAGGTGGCCGAACGCACGGGCCGCCTGCCGGATGAGTACTACCACTCGGCGGACGCCACCCTGCTCGCGTTCACGCTGCTCGACGAGCTGGAGCCGGAGCCCGCCGCTCCGGAGCTGCGCGAACTCGCGGACCGCGCCTTCGGGCGGGCCCTCGCGGGCTTTCGGGAGGCGCGGCCCGAGACGGTGGACGGCCCGCCGGTCCTCACGGAAGAGGGTCTCCTCATGTGCGTGCCGTGGCACACCTGGACCGACGGCAAGCGCACCGTCGGGCCGGTGGCGGATCTGCCCCTGCGGGTCTCGAAGGCGTGGCAGGAGGAGGCGCTCGCCACGGGCATGGCGCCCGAGGACGTCTTCCGGTTGAACCACCAGGCCGCCTACTACCTGCCCGAGATCAACGCGCAGTGGCTGCGATCGCTCCACTGGGCCTCCCGGCACCGCCTCCGGGCGGACGATCGCGAGGCGGCCCGGGCCATGCTCGCAGCGGCCATCCCCGCGTTTCGCGCCCGGTTCTGGGACCCGCAAGGCGCCCGGATCGCGAGCCTCGTCACCCGGGACGGGCGGTACGACTGGACGGCCGGCTCACCGGGGATCGTGGCGATCGCGCTCACCCTCCCGCTGCCCGTCTTTAGCCGGGAAGAGCGCCGTGCCGCTTGGGAGGCCGTCGCCGATCGGCTCTCCGTGCACCATCAGGGCGGCCTGTACGGGCTGCTCGTCAAGGACTCCGACGAGCGGATCTACCTGGGGGATGCGCAGTACCACGAGGCCGTGTGTTGGCCGCGCGACTCACACTGGTTATGGCGGCTTTTTACGGATCTCGGCCGGACCGAAGCCTGCTTATCATTGTTACGAGGCGCTCTTGGGCACCAACAGCGTGAGGGCGTGTTATTCTATAATCATGAGCTTTTCAGCCTGCCAGACGGGTCGCAAGACGCGGCTGGCGGGCCGACGGGACACCCGCTCGTTCCCGTCAAAAACCCCATGCAATGGTGGTCGCAATGGTGCGATCCCTTCTTGCAGCGAGTGGACAGCATGCCGTCCGCTCCGGAAAGGTAAAGACAATGGCGAAACAACTGGCCTATTTCCAGGGCTCGGTCGTCCCGCTCGAGGACGCCAACATCAACATCATGTGCCATGCCTTCAACTACGGCACCGGGTGTTTCGAGGGGATCCGCGCCTATTGGAACGAGGAGCAGGAGGAGCTCTACGCCCTCTTCCTCGAAGAGCACTACCAACGCATGTTCCGCTCCGCGAAGATCCTCTTCATGGAGCTGCCCCATACGCTGTCCGAGCTGGTCGATCTGACCATGGATCTCATCCGTCAGTGCGGCTATCGGCAAGACATCTACATCCGCCCCACCCTCTACAAGGAGGACGGGGTCGTCGGCGTCCGCCTGCACAACCTCAAGGACGCCTTCCACATCTACGTCACGCCCATGGGCAACTACATCGACACGGAGCGGGGCCTCAAGTGCGGTGTCAGCAGCTGGCGCCGGATCGACGACACCATGATCCCGGCCCGCGCCAAGGTCGTCGGCGGCTACATCAACTCGGCCCTCGCCAAGACCGAGGCCTATCACCGCGGCTTCGACGAGGCGATCTTCCTCAACACGGACGGCCACGTCTGCGAGGGCTCCGCCGAGAACATCTTCATCGTCCGCGAGGGCGAGCTCGTGACGCCCGGCCAGTACGACAACATCCTCGAGGGCGTGACCCGCAAGGCCATCATGGAGCTGGCGGACAAGGAGCTCGGGATCCCCACCGTGTGCCGGCCCATCGACCGCACCGAGCTGATGATCGCCGACGAGATGCTGCTCTGCGGGACCGGCGCCCAGATCGCGTGGGTCGAGAGCGTCGACAACCGCTCGGTCGGCGACGGCACCATGGGCCCCATCACCCAGAAGCTGCGCCAGCTCTACCACGACGCCGTCCGCGGCAAGCTGCCCCAGTACAGCCACTGGGTGCGCCCCGTCTACGGCGGTCAGGCAGGCGACACGGCCTCGAACCAGGCCACCGCGTCCCTGCGCTAGGCGCCCGCGGCCCCCAAGGCCCCGATCTCCCGCCATGCAGCCGGCCCGATCCGTTGGATCGGGCCGGCTTAATTGCGACACTAGCGATCCTTAACTCGAATTTATACAATGGGACGCAAGATCCCCCTGCGGGCTCCCGATAACGATTCCAGGTCAATTAACAGAGCTTTAATGACAGCTTGCGAACGGGAAGGGAATGGTGAGCCAAGTGAACGCACGTCGATTGATTAACCTCATCGCGACGGTTCTTGCGGCCTCTGCGCTGGTCGGTTGCGGACGCGTCTACAGCACGCCCCCGATGGACAGCACCAGCGGCGGCAGCGGCGGGTTCAACCAGACGATCAACCTTCCCACCGGCACCGTGACCGGCCGGGTCGTCAACTCGCGCACCAAGCTCGGCATCTCGGGCGTTCAGATCACCCTGATGGGCGTCGGCTCGACGGCCAACCGCTCGACCACCACCGACGGCGCGGGCGAGTTCATCCTCCAGAACGTGCCGGCCGCCAAGCAGAAGCTGGCCCTCTACAAGCAGGGGTTCACCTTCCTGTCGGTCAACGGCGACGTGATCGTCGACGTGATGGCCGGTCAGACCGTGACCTCGCCCGACATCGTGCTCACCGAGAGCGTGGACGCCGTGACCAACGCGTTCGTCACCTCGTTCACGGGCTTCGCCTATCCGCAGTACATGGCCTTCGATGCCGCGAAGAACTACCTCTACACGACGGCCAAGGTCAACTTCGAGCTCGGCCCCTTCACCACCCCCAAGGAGCTGTGGGCGGTCAAGCGTTTCGACACGATGGGCGGCTCCAGCAAGACCTTCGGCGACAACCTCAACTGGCTCCTCAACGAGTCGGAGCACATCTTCCAGCCGATGGGCATGTCCACGGACAAGGGCGGCAACGTCTTCCTGTGCGACCCCAAGGGTGTCTTCTCGCCGGCCAACCCGGTCAAGCGCTACGACCTCGAGGGCAACCTGGTCAAGCCCAACACCAACCTCAACTACTTCCCCGGCATCGGCCAGCCCTACGACATCCAGTCGCTCAAGGACGGCTTCGCGCTCGTCAACAAGGCCGGCAAGATCATGGTCTTCAACTCGAGCGGCCAGCTGCGCCGCGAGATCCCCGTCTCGGCGGCGGTCTCGGCCATCGCGGCGGATGCCAACGACAACCTCTACGTCATCGACAACGGCTCGCAGAACCAGGTCATCAAGAAGTACGACCTCACGAACTCGGCCAACCAGCCGGTCCTCTACTTCGGCACCCTGCACGGCCGTGGCGCCAACCAGTTCGAGAACCCGACGGACATCGCGGTCGACAACCGCAACGGCGACTTCTACGTGGTCGACTCGGGCAACAACCGCGTGGTTCGGTACAGCAACCAGGGCACCTACCTGTCGGAGTTCGGCGGGATGGGCGCGAACCCCGGCCAGTTCAACAAGCCGACCGGTATCGCCATCGACAACGACGGCTTCGTCTACATCAGCGATACCAACAACAACCGCATCCAGAAGTTCAACCCCTCGCCCCTGCGCCAGGTCGGCCAGAACCAGTAACCCCCAACCCCAACCCTCCCCTCGCCCCCGGCTTCACGGCCGGGGGTTTCCCTTTTAGCCTGGAAGCTCGACCACCGGAGCGCTTACGCTGGACCCCCGCTTGCGCGAGGGTGACGGGAGCGCCTGCTGCACGATAGAGCAGGCTACGACCGAGCCCGCTTCCCGCCCTGAATGAGCGCTCCCGTCATTCCCGCGGAAGCGGGAATCTAGGGTCGCGGCACGAAGGGTTCGACCTATTCGTGTACACATGCACGGATATATTTGCCGTTCATTAAAAACCGCTTTGCGATCAATAAAGGCCCATTAAATCTGCGATCGCCGCCTTGACCCAAGGTGGTGAGCAACCGTATGCTGGCTCGAGGTTAAGAGAACATTGTGATTCACTTAACTGCAGCGCAACAATCGTCGACCTCTCGGGGCCCCGCCCCCCACCGCAAGGAGCATCGCAGCGTGAAGACCAAGAAGTTTGCCTGGCTGTCGTCGGCCGTCATCCTCGCCGGCGTGCTCGCCGGCTGCGGCCTCACCCCGGCCGCGACCAACGGCACGAGCCTCGAGTCCAAGGGTTCGACCAAGGTCTTCACCGACGGCACGGGCAAGGCGCGTCGCTTCGGCTACAAGTTCACCGGCAGCTACCGCCTCAAGAGCTTCGGCTTCAACACCGGCGTCAAGGCCGCCAACCTGCCCGCTTCGGTCGACCTGCGCACCACCGGCAAGGTGAGCCCCATCTACGACCAGGGCTCGCTGGGCGCCTGCACGGCGTTCGCCATGGGCAAGGGCCTGCGTGAGACCGTCACCAGCCTCAACGGCGGCGAGGCCAAGTCCCTGAGCGCGCTCTACCTCTACTACAAGGAGCGCGAGCGGATGGGCACGGTCGACGAGGATTCGGGCTCGCTGATGATCGACGGCATGGAAGTGCTCAAGGCCAACGGCAACGCCCTGGACGCCACGATGCCCTACGACATCAGCAAGTTCCGCAACAAGCCCTCGGCGGCGGCCGAGGCCGAGGCGGCGGCGGCCAAGATCGACGGCTTCACGCTCCTCAACGGCCTCGACCAGCTCAAGGAGCAGCTCGCCAAGGGCAACCCGGCGGTCTTCGGCTACATGGTCTACAAGAGCTTCATGAGCCCGGTCGTCGCCACCACCGGCAAGATGCCGATGCCCAAGCCCAACGAGCAGCTGCTCGGCGGCCACGCCATCCTGGTGGTCGGCTACGACGACGCCCAGCAGGTCCTCATCATCAAGAACAGCTGGGGCAAGGGCTGGGGCGACAAGGGCTACTTCTACATGCCCTACGCCTACGTCACGCCGGACAAGGTCGACGAGATCTTCGTCGCCCACGCCAGCAACCGCTAAGCGACTTTCAGGAGGCCCCGGGGAATCCCCGGGGCCTCCGGTCGTTCTAAGTCGGATCAGGTCCCACCGGAGGGCCCCTACTTGATCTCCCCCTTCACCGGCGGGTTGATCTCGGGGTGCGTCCCCGTCAGCACCCCGCGCGCCACCTCGAACATGACCCGGATCCGGCCGCCCTTGGGCTCCCAGTACTCGGCCTCATGCGGCTCCACCTTGATCATGCAGATGTCCGCCTGCTCGGGACCGTCCGGGAACCAGGCGCGCCAGTCTTCCTTCCAGTGGCTCCGGATGAACGCCTTGTCCGTCTCCACCCGGGCGTCGCCCGACAGCGAGAGGTAGGAGTCGTCGCTGTCATGGAAGTAGATGACGCCCACCTTCGGATGGGCCTTGATCTCATGGATCTTGTCCGACTTCAGGGAGCTGACGAACCAAAGGTCCGCATCCGGCTCCCGCTCCTGCGTCATCATGGGCCGAGAGTGGATGTAGCCCTCGGCCGTCACCGTCGTGAGCATCGCCGTCCGAAAACCCTTCAGACGCTTGAAGAGCTCGTCCAGTTGAATCTTCTCGGCCATACCTCCTCCTTTTCCCGGGCCCTATCCTAACCGTCCACCCGCGTGCCCGGCACCAGAGAAGCGCCCCTCGTCCCCGTGCGAGCCAGGGTTAGGCGGCGCGGCAACCGGGAATATTGCTACGGATAAAGAAACGAGACGCCCATGTCAGAGCTCTTCGGCCGCCTCAAGGCCGACCTCCACCACCCGATCACGGGCAACCTGCTGCTTATCGGGGGAGCGGAGGTGACCCCGCAGGTCCTCGACCGCCTTCGCCAGTTCGGCGTCACGGAGGCGGACGTGCTCCCGCTCCTGGCCCATGCCGAAAGGCCCTTCGGCTCCCCCGCCACCGCCTACCAGGCAGAGCAGGCCCTCGGAGCCCTCGTCCAGTGGGGCGCCCTCCAGGAGCCCCTTCCGGATCCCGCGGCCTTTTTCGACCTGGTGCATGACGCGCAACGGAGCCTCGGTCCCTATGAGCCCCACAGGCCGCGCTTCGAGCGCCAGCTCGGCGATCACGAGGCCACGCACCCCGTCAATACGATGCTCTTCGCCACCCGTATCGCCCAGGCCCTCGGCTACGAGGGACGGGACCTGCTCGAGATCGGGCTGAGCGCGCTCCTGCACGACGTCGGCAAGCTCCGGCTCCCTGCCTCCATCCGCCTGCGTCCCGGAGCCCTCGGGACCTGGGAGACCATGCAGATGCGGCGCCATCCCTTGCTCGGCGTCGAGATCGCCCGCGAGTGGCTGGGCGACGCCCTCACCCCCCGCATGGCGGACATGATCCGCTACCACCACGAGTGGTGGAACGGTCACGGCTATCCGTCCGCCCTGCATGGCAGCCAGGTGCCCGAAGGAGCCGCGATCGTCTCCTTGGCCGAGGTCTACGACTCTCTGATCGCGGACTGCATCTACCGCCGCCGCTTCTCGCCGGGCTTCGCCTATCAGATGGTGCGGCGCAGCGCCGGCACCCGCTACGAGCCGCGGGTGGTCGAGGCCTTCGAGCGGGCCATCTGGCCCTACCCGCCCTTCTCCCAGGTGCGCCTGCGCTCGGGCGACATCGCCCACGTGCTCGACCACCCGACCCAGGACCCGCTGCGACCCTGGGTGCGCACCATGCGCGGTCGGATGGCGCTCGCCGAAGGGGACTGGGCCATCGTGGACGCCCACCTGCCGCGTCAGGACCAGCGCCACCCCCTGCGCGTGCCCGTGAGCATCGTGCTCGACGGCAAGGAGCTCCTGCGGGGCGAGACCCAGGACGTGAGCACCCGCGGAGCGCGGCTGCTCGACGTGACCCGCCGCATCCGCCCGACCTCCGAGGTGCTCCTGCGCCTCAACGCGAGCCAGGAGCCCATCGACCTGGAAGGACGGGTCGTCTGGGTCAAGCCGCTGGAGCAGGGGGGAGTGCCGTTCGGGGTCTACCTGACCCCGAGCTCGGCCTTGAGCCAGGAGACCCTCAACGGGCTGCTGGGGAAGGACTGAGGCGCTGCAGGCGCCCCAGGGGACGGCGCACCGTCTCGGGGGCGATGCCCGCGCGCAGGGCCATCAAGAGACCCGCCGCCTCCAGATAGGTCGCGGCCTCCAGCACGCCGGGCAGCCCGAGGCTCGCCGGGTCGCCCTGGGCCGCCACCGCATTCTCCCGCACGGCGATGAGGGGCACGCCCCGCCAAATGGCCGAGAGGGCCGGAATCCCGCCACAAGCCGCCCAGGGGACGACGAGGGCATCCACATCGTGCATGCGCAGGTCCCAGGGACCGGCTGCGGCGGCGGGAACGGGGCGTGGGGCCCTGGCCAGGCCCTCGAGGACGCACGGCAAAAAGGTATAGCCGACCGACTCCGCGGCCACCCGGGGGTCGGCGTCATGGGCGGGGTCCGGCGGCTCGTAGGGGGCATGGGCGCACGGAATGCCCAGTTCGCGCACGATGAGGTGCGACAGCACGGCCTCCAGGCCGCCGATGGGATCCGGGCCGCCCCCTTCGAGGTAGGTCGCGACCGCTGCCTCCGGCAGCTCGGGCATGCGCACCACCAGCGCCACGGCGTCCGCGCCGTCGGCGATGAGCGCCCGGGCACCCCGCAACAGGGTCTCGGGGTTGTCCACCTCGCCCGTGCTCGCCCCCCGGTCGTCCAGCACGATGCGGGTGCGCACGGGCTCGTCGGTGGCCCGCCAGCCGGTCATGCCGACGCCCTTGACTGCACGGCAGGCCTCGGCCGCCGTGAGCAGGTGGGCCAGGCCCGCGGGATCTCCGTCCACGATCGCCCGATCGATCAGGAGCCCCACCCGGTTCGAGCGCACGGGCCGCAGCGCCCACTCGTCCAGGCAAAAGCGATCGAGCGCGTAGCCCTCCACGTACCAGACGTTGGAGCGTGCCCCGAAGAGGCTCGCGGCGTTGACGACGTTGGGGTGCGTGACGAGGCGATCGACGCAGCTCGCGAGCAGGTTCGCCACGGGCGTGGCGTCGCCCGCGTAGCCTCCGACCTCGGCGCCGAGGCCCGTGGGCACGACCAAGACGGCGGTGAAGGGACGGGTCATGCCGTCACCTCGAGGATCAGGCGATCGCCCTCGACGGCCGCGATCGCCCACCGCAGGGGCGCGCGCCCGACGGCCTCGGCAATGGCCCGCTCCAGGGCATGCGGGTCGAGCGCCTCGGGACGGGGCAGGACGAGGGTCTGGTGACGGATCACGACTTCTTGGGGGACTTGACCGGCTTGCTGTCGGTGATGCCCAGATAACGGTTGATCGCGGTCCGGATGCGCAGGGCGGCCTGGGTATGGAGTTGGCAGACACGGGACTCGGAGACGCCCAGCACCTGGCCGATCTCCTTGAGCGTGAGGCCCTCGTGGTAGTAGAGGGCCAGGAGCTGCTTCTCGCGCTCGGGCAGGCTATCGATGGCCTTGGCGAGCTGCTGCTTGAACTCGACCTCCTCGAGCTGGGCGCTGGGGCCCGGGCGATCGTCGACCATGGTGTCGAGCCAGTTGATGCTCTGACCGTCGTCGCCGACCTGGACGAGCTCGTCCAGGGACAGGAAGGGGGAGGTGGCCTGCGTCATCATGCCGCCCAGCTCCTGACGGCTGATGCCCATGGCCTGGGCGATCTCGTCGTCGTTGGGATGGCGGCCGAGCTTGCCCTCGAGCTGGGAGATGGCCCCCGAGAGCTCGCGGGCGCGGGAGCGGACCGAGCGAGGCACCCAGTCCTGGCTCCGCAGCTCGTCGATGACCGCGCCCCGGATCCGGGTGATGGCGTAGGTCTCGAACTTGACGCCCCGCTCCGGGCTGAAGCGCTCGATGGCGTGGATGAGCCCGATGACGCCGTACCCGAAGAGGTCGTCCTGGTCGATGGTCGGGGGCAGCGTCACGGCGAGGCGGCCGACCACGTAGCGAACCAGCGGCGCGTACTGCATGATGAGCTGCTCACGGCTCGACTTGTCCTTGTCGGCCGTGAACTTCTGCCAAAGTTGCGCGGTGCTGGTCGCCGCCATCCATCCTCCTTGGTCACGGGGCCCCCGCGGCCCGAAAACGGTGGAGTCGGGCGGGCATGCGTGAAGACCTTACCCGATTATACCCCACGGCATGCCGGGTTAGTCGTTTCGCCCCGACTGCTGAACGACGCGCGCGGCCTGCGTGAGGTCCATGGGCACGAAGTCGCTCGGCTTGGGCACGGCGTTCTCGAGGACGCGATCGTCCGCGCCGGTGTCCGGCAGGGTCACGTCGAAGCTGCGGCCCTTGGTGGGCTGAGCGGGCGGCACCACGGACGACCCCAGGTAGTTGAACCCGAAGCCGATGAAGGCGCCCACCAGGCTCGCCAACAGGGCGCGCACGAAGGCCGTCTCCTCCGAGACACCCGACAGGAGGGCGACGGCGAAGATGACCAGGCCGCTCAGGACCCCGAGGATCATGCCCCAGTTGCGTTCCGTCATGGCCTAGAAGCCTCGCACCATCTTGTTCTTGCGCGCGATCTCGCGCTGCAGGGCGAACACGTACCGGATGAGCTTGCTGCGCAGGCTCTCCTCCATCTTGCCGAAGTCGAGGCCCACCGTGTAGCGCACGCCCTTGCGGGTGTGCAGCGTGGAGGAGCGCATGACGCGCCCGAACAGGACCATCTCGCCTTCCTCGGGGACGTCCATGGTGAGCCGCAGCAGCTCCCCGCGCTTGAACTCCGTCGGAAACAGCGCCGAGCACCCCCCGCCCGAGATGTCCTGCAGCTCGCCCTGGACGGGCGGGCCGAACTCCCCGGCGGGCTCCGCGAGCTCCACCTCGGCGCAGCAGGGCAGGTTGGTCTGGACGCGCACGAACTGACGGCGCTGGACGCGCTGGACCTCGTCGGCGGCAGGCAAGGCCAGGGTCATGCCCTCTTCGTTCACCACCACCACCGCACAGCGCATGGTGTAGATGGCGTCCGGCATGGTCAGGGTGACGGTCAGCTGGTCGACCTCGACCGGGATCTTGACGCCGTGGCGCTGGGGCAGGCCCGTGTCGAAGGTCTTGCCCCCGAGCTCCGTCACCACGGCCGTGCACTGGACGGTGCGATGACCCACGGGCACCAGGACCTGGAGGGTTTGACCCGACTGGATGGGAACCTTCATGCCGCCCCCCTACAGCCCGATGACGCCCAACGAGCGCACCTCGGTGGTGGAGGGAACGACCTCGTTGTAAGCCATCACCATCAGGTGCGGGAACTTGCGCTCGATGAGGCGCCGGAACACCAGGCGAACCTTGGAGGAGCAGAGCACGACCGGCTGGTTGCCCTGGGCCATGACCCGCTCCAGGACGTCCGACACGCTCCGGACGAGCTTGCTCGCCATGCCGGGCTCCAGAGCGACGAAGGCTCCTTGATCCGTGACCTGGATCGAGTTGCCCAGGAGCTGCTCGAGGTTGGGGTCGATCGTGATGACCGGCAGGCTGCCATCCGGGGCGAGCGCGCCCTTGCAGATGGCGCGCGCCAGGCTCGAGCGCGCATGCTCGGTGAGCATGTCGAGGTCCTTGGTCAGGCGGGCGTTGGTCGCGAGGCTCTCGAGGATGGGCATGAGGTCCCGGATGGAGACCCGGTCCTTGAGGAGGTTCTGGAGCACCTTCTGGATGTCGCCCACGCCGAGCAGATCCGGGACCAGCTCGGAGACGACGGCGGGTGCGTCCTGCTTGATATTGTCCAGCAGGCCCTGGACGTCCTGGCGCGTGAGGATCTCGGGCGCATGCGCCTTGATGACCTCCGTCAGGTGGGTGGCCACCACGCTCGAGGCGTCGAAGATGGTGTAGCCCGCAAGCTCCGCGCGCTCCTTCTGGTCCTCGCTGATCCAGACGGCCGGCAGCCCGAAGACCGGCTCGACGGTCGGGATGCCCTCGATCTCCTCGAAGGCCATGCCCGAGTTCATGGCCATGTAGTGGTCGATCTGGATCTCGCCGCGCGAGATCTCGATGCCCCGGAGGTTGATGCGGTACTCCTTGGGCTTGAGCTGGAGGTTGTCGCGGACGCGGATGGGCGGCAGGACGATGCCGAGCTTGATGGCCGTCTGACGGCGGATCATGGTGATCCGATCCAGGAGGTCGCCGCCCTGCGCCGCATCCACCAGGGGGATCAGACGGTAACCGATCTCGAGCTCCATCGGATCGATCTTCAGGAGGTTCATGACGTTCTCGGGGCCCTTGGGCATCACGTCGGCCTCGGTGGCCTTGGCCGCCTCGGCGGCCTCGGCGGCCGCGGCCTCGACCTTCATGTTCTGGCGCAGCACGTAAGCGAGCCAGCCCACGCCGGCGCCGACCGTCAAGAAGGGAATCGTGGGCAAGCCCGGCACGACCGACATGGCCACGAGCATGCCCGAGACGATCATGAGGGGCTTGGGGTCCGCCAGGATCTGGCCCGAGATCTCGCGGCCCAGGTTCTCCTCGGAGGCCGCCCGCGAGACCAGGATGCCCGTGCCGGTCGAGATGAGCAGGGCCGGGATGGCAGACACCAGGCCGTCGCCGATGGTGAGCAACGTATAGGTCTGGAGGGCCTGGACGATCTCGCGCCCCTGCTGGAAGACGCCGATCAGGATGCCGCCCACGATGTTGACCACCGTGATGACCAGGCCCGCGGTGGCGTCGCCCTTGGTGAACTTGGTGGCACCGTCCATGGTCCCGTAGAAGTCGGCCTCGCGCTGCAGGGCCTTGCGGCGCTCGCGGGCCTGCGTCTCGTCGATGAGCCCCGAGTTCATGTCCGCGTCGATGGCCATCTGCTTACCGGGCATGGCGTCCAGGGTGAAACGCGCCGCCACTTCCGAGATGCGGCCCGATCCGTTGGTGATGACCACGAACTGGATGACGATCAGGATCAGGAAGATGACGATACCGACCGCGTAGTTGCCCTGGATGACGAAGTTTCCGAACGCCTCGACGACGTGCCCCGCCTCGCCGTTCAGGAGGATGAGCCGGGAGGTCGAGACGTTGAGGGCGAGCCGGAACAGCGTCAGGACCAGCAGGATGGTCGGGAAGGTGTTGAGGGCGACCGGCTCCTTGACGTAGAGCGCCAGGAGCAGGACCAACAAGCTGCCCGTGATGTTGAAGACCAGGAAGATGTCCAGCAGGGCGGTCGGCAGCGGAATGATCAGCATGGCGACGATGACGACCATCAGGATCGCCAGGACGACGTCGCTCTGCTGCAGTATCCGATTGAGCCCCGTGCTCGGGGTGCCAGTACCTACCGTACGGGTTGCCATATCTTCTTCTTACGCGTGGGCGGGACTCCTTAAACGAAGCAGGACACCCGTTCCCTCCTCATTGTACGGCATGGCCAGGCCGTCGCTGCTTTGTAACGGAGCTCTTCACAATCACCGGCCCGCGAATTACCTATACTGCAGTCTAAAATCCCCGCTTTCGCCCCGTTTTGCGCACGACCTACCTCCACCCGGGACTTTTTTGCCGGGATAAACCGCCCATTTTCTAACGATACGTAACAGTTCGGCGCATGACGTTGAATTAAAGCGGGCAGGCGGGTATCACTCGGAAGGAATACCCGGGAAGGGCCTAGATACGCCCTCATAGCGGAGGACTCCATGCGCATGACGCTTCGCACCAAGATTTTCGGCGGCTTCTTGGCCATGATCCTGTTGATCGCGCTGCTCGGGGGGGTGGCCGTCGTCTCGACCCGTAACATCCAGGGGATGCTCGCGACCACGTACGAAACCGACCTCCAGGAGCTGAACGAGACGGCCGAGATCCTGGCCATGCTCCACAACCTGCGGGTGGGCGCCCATCGTTACGTCGGAGCGCCCTCGGCCGAGAAGGAAGCGGCGATCGCCAAGACCATCGACGGCGACATCGGCGACTTCCAGCAGCTGGTGTCCGCCTTCGCGCGGCGGGACGCGGCCCAGGCCGACGCGGCGACCATGACCAGCTTCCGAAACGAGGCCGGAACCTTCCTCTCGCTCATCCAGCAGGCCTCCCGCGTGAAGGCCGAGTCCGGCGCGGTAAAGGCCGCGTGGCTCCTGGAGCGGGACGGCCGCGACCACTTCCTCCTGGCCGAAGCGGCGATCACCAAGCTGCACGACGACATCCAGGCGGGCGCCGGCAAGCGCTACGAGGCCTCCAAGCGGGCGGCAGCCACCACCCTCGCGGTGACGATCCTCGTCCTCCTCGGAGCGATCGGGCTCGCCGTCCTCATGGCGCTGCTGCTCGCCCGCTCGATCGTCGAGCCGATCCGGCAGATGAAGGAGGCCGCCCAGGGCATCGCGGGCGGCGAGCTCGACCGCGCGATCGATATCCGGCGCGACGACGAGATCGGCGAGATGGCCCGGAGCTTCGGCCAGATGATCGCTTACCTCCACGAGGTCGCGGGCATCGCCACGGCCATGAGCCAGGGGGACCTGAGCCGCACCATTACGCCCAAGAGCCCGCGGGATCAGCTGGGCAACGCGATCGCCCACATGGTCGAGAGCCTGCGCGAGATCGTCCAGCGGGTGCGGCACGTCTCGGACGCCGTGGGCGCCGGCGCTCACCAGATCGCAAGCTCCAGCGGCGAGCTGCACCAGACGGTCTCGGTCCAGGCCTCGAGCGCCGAGGAGACCTCGGCCGCCATCGAGCAGATGGCCGCCAACATCCAGTCGGTCGATCGCCATGCCCAGGATCTGGGCTCCAAGGTCACGCTCGTGCGGGGCCAGTCCGACGAACTCGCCGCGGCCGTCACCCAGACCACGGCCTCCATCACCGAGCTGGCGGCCTCCGTCCAGCAGGTGGCGGGCAACGTCGGCCATGCCAACCAGGTCGCGTCCCGGGCCTCCGACGAGGCGCAAGCGGGCGAGACCGCGGTCGCCCAGGCCAGTGCGGGCATGGCCTCCATCGCCGACACCATGCAGGGCATCCAGCAGACCATCCGCGTCCTCGATGAGCGCTCGGGCGAGATCGGCGCCATCATCGAGGTCATCGACGACATCGCCGAGCAGACCAACCTCCTGGCCTTGAACGCCGCCATCGAGGCGGCGCGTGCAGGTGAGGCGGGCCGCGGCTTCGCGGTGGTCGCCGACGAGGTCCGAAAGCTCGCCGAGCGCTCTGCGAAGGCCACCCGGGAAATCGGCGACCTCATCAAGGGCATCCAGAAGGAGACCCTGCAGGCCGTCGGCGTCACCGAGGAAGGAGCCCGGAAGGTCGAGGAGGGGGTCCAGCTCGCCGCGCACACCCGCGAGGCCCTCACCCGCATCAAGGGCGCCTCCCAGCAGGTCACGAACCTCCTCAACGAGGTGGCGGCCGCCACCGGAGAGCAGGCGCGCGCCAGCGCCCAGATCGTGGCGGCCTCCGAGCAGATGGCGAACGTCAACCAACACGTCACCGAGGCCGTGGCGGGCATGGACCAGCTGACCCGGTCCGTGGCCTACGCGACCGCCGAGCAGCGGCAGGGGGCGAGCCAGGTGGTCCTGGCCGTCGAGAGCCTCAGCCGCAGCGCCCAAGAGGCGTCGTCCGCCACGGACCAGGTGTCCCGGGCGGCGGATAGCCTCAACGCGGAGGGCCGCGCCCTCCAGGAGGCGATCGCCTTCTTCAAGCTCTCGGACGCTGCTAGCACGGAGGCTCGCATCCCCGCCCAGCGCCCCCTCTCACTGCCTACCCGCCTGTAAGTTGCCAAAGGAGAAGACCGTGAAAGCTCCCACCTTCCTCGCTCTGCTCGCCCTGTCGATCGGGCTCCAGGCCCCGGCACTCGCCCAGGAGGCGAAGCCCGTCGCCTCCGTCTCGGGCACCATCTTCGCGGACTACTCGGTGCCCACCCCCACGGGGCCTCAGGGCTTCAACCTGACGCGCAGCTACCTCAACGGCAAGGTGCGGTTCAATGAGGCCTGGTCCGGCAACATCACCCTGGATCTGGCCCCCGAGACGTGGGTCTCCCGGGTCACGAGCACCTCGGCCGGCGGCGTGGTCACGGGCGTGACGACCACCACCCAGACCGAGCCCGCCAACATGCTGCTCAAGATGGCCTACCTCCAGGCCGACGGCCTCTACCCCGGCAGCACCCTGCAGTTCGGCATGGTCTCCCTGCCATGGACCGACTACGAGTACGGCTTCTCGGGCCTACGCATGCTTGGCAGCGCGCCCATCGCGGGGGGGCTCGCCCGGGGCACGGCCTACGTCCAGTCCTGGGACAAGGGCCTCAAGCTCATCGGCAACCACGGGGCCTTCGGCTACGCCGCGGCCATCTTCAACGGCGAGGGCTTCCGGGCCAACGAGACGGACGGTCAGAAATCCTATCAGGCGCGCGTCACCGTCTCCCCCCTGCAGGGCCTCGAACTGACGGCTCTCGGCAGCCGGCACAACGCGTCGGGCATCGCCCAGCAGGAACGCGCTGGCGCCTTTATGGGCTACAGCACGGGCGGCCTCAAGCTCGGAGTGGGCGGCACCCGCATGTGGGACCAGGGTGCTGCGACCGCCCCGGTCAGCACCGGCCAGATCCTCTCGGCCCTGGGCATCTTCGGGCTGGCCATCCCCGGCCTGCCGAGCCCCGAGCTCATCGTGCGCGCCGACAGCATCGACGGCACGCTGGGCGCGGACGGCGGCGATCGCCTGGAGACCCTCGTCGGCTTCGGCCTCACGCCCGTCAAGGGCGTGCGCGTGGTGCTCGACAACCAGAACGTCACCTTCAACACCGGCACGGGCACGACCAACACCAACGTCGTCGCCCTGCACACCTCGCTGACCTTCTAGGGCCAGAAAAGCCGAAGGGGCCGCCTGATGGCGGCCCCTTATATGCTGAATAAGTGAGCGTGCGAGCGGTGGGTGGCGTGTAGGCAAATTCCAATCTCCCGATCGCCTTCGCGAGGCTTTGGAATTTCCCGGAACGCCGCCCGCCGCGAGCGCCAGAGATGGGCACTTAAGCCATGCCCACCAGACTCTTGAGCGCCTGCGGAATCGCCTGCAAAGACAGCACCCGGTCCACCACGCCCGACTCGTAGACCGTGCGCGGCATGCCATACACGACGCTCGAGGCCTCGTCCTGGCTCCAGATCTCGCCGCCCTGGCTCTTGAGGGCCCCGGCACCCGCCGTGCCGTCGTTGCCCATGCCCGTCATCACGATGGCGAGGGCCTTGGGGCCCACCACCTGGGCGACCGAGGCGAAAAGCACGTCCACCGACGGCTTGTGCCACGTCTTGGTGGTGGAGGAGTCGATGAGGCGCGCCTTGAGGGCGCCACTCTCCCGCTTGAGCACCAGGTGGGTGCCCGCCGGGGCGATGAGCACCTGCCGGGGCTGCACCGTGTCGCCGTCCTCGGCCTCCTTGATGGTGATGCCGCAGATACGGTTCAAGCGCTCGGCCAGAGGACGCGTGAAGCCGGGCGGCATGTGCTGGACGACCACCAGGCCCACGGGAAAGTCCGCAGGCAAGGCCTCGAACAGCGACTGCAGAGCAGGAGGACCGCCCGTCGAGATGCCGATGGCGACCACCTCGGGCCACTGGGATTGCGATCGCGTCACGACCGGCCGAGGAGCCGCAGGAGCCGCCGGCGCCGGCTTGGGCGCGGCCGGCACGACCGCTGTAGCCCTGCGCCGTCCCTTCGAGCTCGCGGCCGCGCGGACCTTGTCGCGCAGCTCGTGCTCGACGCCCAGCACGTCGATCATCGAGGACTCGGGCTTGGGCACGAAGTCGAAGGCCCCCAGGGATAGGGCCTGGATGGTCGCAGAGGCCCCGTTCTGCGTCAACGTGCTCATCATGATGACGGGGACGGGGCTCTCCTCCATCACGCGCTTGAGGGCCGTCAGGCCGTCCATCACGGGCATCTCGATGTCCATGGTGACCACGTCGGGCTTGAGGGTCTTGACCGCCTCCAGGCCCTGAGCGCCGTCGCCGACGCTGCCCACGATCTCGATGTCCGAGTCCGCGGTCAGCATGCGGGCGATCGCCCGGCGCATGAAGGCGGAGTCGTCGACGACGAGGACTCGGATGCTTTCGCTCACAAGACGCTCCTTGCCGGGATCTCGGCCCCCGGCTTGTAGTAGACCATGGCGCGATGGTTGGGATCGGGCAAGAAGTCGGTGCCCAGGGTCAGCAGCGACTCGGAGTGTCCCAAGAGCAGGTAACCGCCCGGGTTCATGGCCTGGAAGAAGAGGCTGATGAGGCGCTTCTGGGTCGGCTGGTCGAAGTAGATGAGGAGGTTGCGGCACAGGATGACGTCGAAGCCCCTAAAGCCCGGCCACTTGCTCATCTCGAGCAGGTTGCCCTGCCGGAAGGTCACCCCTTGGCGGATCCGGTCCACGATGCGGTACTTGTCCGCCTCGGGCTTGAACCACCGATCGAGCTGCGACTGGTCCGTGGCGCGGAAGTTCGCCTTGGGGTAGAGCCCCTCCTTGGCCTGCTCGATGATGGGCCCGTCGATGTCCACCCCGTGGATCTCGAGCCGCCACCCCATCAGAGAGACCGGGCTCTGCTCAAGGAGCATGGCGAGGGTGTAGGGCTCGGCACCGTTGGAGCAGGGCGCGCTCAGGATCTTGATGTGCCGGCTGCCGGCGTTGCGCTTGACCAGCTCGGGCACCAGGTGCTGGCGGAAGATGTCCAGCTGGTGCATCTCGCGGAAGAAGTAGGTCTCGTTGATGGTGACGAGCGGGATGACCGCCGTCCACGCCTTGCCGGCCCCGAAGGCCATCTCCCGCATGAGCATGTCGTTGAGGCCCGAGAGGCCCTGGGCGCCCACCGACTCGATGATCGGGCCGAGTCGGGGGAAGAGGGCCAGGAGCTTCGACTCCTCGAGCCGCAAACCCGCGTGGGCCTGGATCAGGTCCCGCATGCGCAGGAGCTCCCCGTGGGTGGTGGGGTCTAGCATGAACGCCTCGCTGTATCGGGGGAAGGTGGCTTCAGGAATCACCTTCCCCTGCCTCCCTCGCCCCGGGGGCGAGGGCTGGGTAATTGCCCGACTTAGGGCCTAGACGGCGTGGAACGCGCCGCTCTCATGCCGATGCTTGCCCTCGCTCTCGTCGATGAGGGTCGCGACGTCGAGGATGAGCGCCACCCGGCCGTCACCCAGGATGGTGGCACCCGCCACCCCCGAGATGTCGCCCAGGTAGTTGCCCATGTTCTTGACGACGATATCCTGCTCGCCTTCCAGGCGATCCACGATGAGCCCGAGCTGCTTCTTCAAGCCGCCCACCACGACCACCGGCAGATTCCGGTTGTCGCGCTCGCTGCCGCCCCAACCGAAGGCCGCCTGTAGCTCGAACAGGGGCAGGACCTGATCGCGCACCTGCGTGACGGGCTTTCCGTTGATGGTCTTGATGTCGGCGGGCGTGAGGCGGATGCTCTCGCGCACGCTCTCCAGCGGGATGGCGAAGGTCTCGCCGCCCGAGCGGACGAGGAGCGCCTTGGTGATGGCGAGCGTCAGGGGCAGCTTGATGATGAACTTGGTGCCTTCGCCCTTGCTCGAGACCACCTGGATCGAGCCCTTGAGCTTGCGGATGTTCTGGTTGACCACGTCCATGCCGACGCCGCGGCCCGAGACGTCCGTGACCTTCTCGGCCGTGCTGAAGCCCGGCGCGAAGATGAACTGCAGCACCTCCAGGTCGCTGTAGGTGGCCTCGGGGTTGGCGAGCCCCAGGTCACGCGCCTTCTTGAGGATCTTGGCAGGGTCGATGCCGCCTCCGTCGTCCTCCAGGCAGATCACGATGTGGTTGCCCTCGTGGTGCGCCGAGAGCTTGATGGTGCCCATGCGCGGCTTGCCGGCCGCCTCGCGGACATCCGGTCCCTCGACGCCATGGTCGATGGCGTTGCGCATGAGGTGGACCAAGGGATCCTCGAGCTCCTCGCTGACCGTCTTGTCGATCTCGGTCTCCTGGCCGTACATTTCGAGCTTGGCTTCCTTGCCGAGCGTCCGTGCCAGATCGCGGATCAGGCGGGGAAAGCGCGTGAAGACGCGCTCCACCGGCACCATGCGAGTGCGCAGCACGGTGGTCTGCAGGTCGCCCACCAGGCGACCGAGCTGACCGAGGGCCTCGTTGAGCTGGTGGACGGTCGTGTCGCGGTCGTAGCGGTTCTCGAGCGTGTTGCCGAGCTGTGCCAGGCGGGTGTTGCCGATGACGATCTCGCCCACGACATTCATGAGGTCGTCCAGGCGCTCCACGTCGACCCGGATGCTCTGGCCGCCGTGGTGAGCGGGGCCGCCCGCGGCCTTGGGCGCCTGCTTGGCGGCAGGCTTGGCCTCGGCCTCCGGGGCGACGGGCGTTGCCTGAACCGCCGGAACCGACGCCTGGACCTGGACCGGGGCGGGGGGCGCCTCGGCCGGAGGGTTGGCGGGATCGTAGATCAGGCGCATGTCGTCCGGTGGGAGCGGCACGAGCATCTGAACGATCATGGGTTCGGCCGAGGACTGCACGAGGGCATGTCCCTTGATCGGGAAGGTCCCCGCCGCGTCCGTCGCCGGCAGGGCCGGGTCGGAGTGCAGCGCGATGAGTTCGGTGATGGCGAACAGGCGTTCGAGGATCTCGTGGTCGGGGTTGCCCTCGAGCCAGCGGCAGTTCTCGAGATCCAGCTTCGCCTCGTACAGGTACCGCTTCTCGCGCATGGCGCGCCGGGTCACCTCGGTGGCCTTGGCGTCCATGGCCGTCTCCAGGCCACCCGAGAGGGTGAAGGGCAGGAGGGTCTGGGCGTCCGAGCTGGTCGAGCCCGCGTTCTCGCGGGCCTCCAGCACGTCCTTGAGGCGCGCCACCGTGGCGGAGGTGTCGGTGCGCGTCAGGCGGTCGGGGCCGCTCACCTCGACCATGAGCGTGCCGAGCACGTCTACGGCTTCGAACAGGGTCTCGACGAGCTCGAGATCAGCGCCGAACTTGCCCTCGCGCAGCCGGCCCAGCAGGTTCTCCAGCTGGTGCGTGACGGCCTGGATCGTCTTGAGGCCGAGCATGCCGGCCGCCCCCTTGACCGAGTGGGCCGCCCGGAACATCTCGTTGATGAGGGCGAGGTCCAAGGGGGCGTCCACCGAGTCCTCGAGGACCAGGAGGCTCTGCTCGAGGGTCTGAAGGTGCGCACGTCCTTCTTCGAGGAATAGCTTGTAATCCTCGTCGCTGAATTCTAAACTCATCGGCCGGCCCCTACTTCTTGAGCGCGCCTTCGACGGCGGCGAGGACCCGATCCTTCTGGAAGGGCTTGACGATGAAGTCCTTGGCGCCCGCCTTGACGGCGTCGACGATCATGTCCTGCTGGCCGACGGCGCTGCACATGATGATGCGGGCGGCCGGGTGGGCGGCGACGATGGTCTTGACGGCCGTGATGCCGTCCATCTCGGGCATTGTGATGTCCATGGTCACGATGTCGGGCTGAAGGGCGCCGAACTGATCCACCGCTTCCTTGCCGTTGCCGGCCTCGCCGACCACTTCCCAGCCCTTCTCTTCGAAGAGCTTGGCGAGCGTCCGCCGCATGAAGGGGGCATCGTCCACGATCAGAATTCGAATGCTCATTAGCGCTTAATCTCCTTGCCGAATGCCGACGGTGACGAGGATCCTGCCGCACGAAAGGTCCAGGGGAACGGCCATGGCCCGGATCCGGTGCCAGGTGGCGCTCATGTCCTTGCCCACGAGCATGGTGGGCGGCGTGATGTCCGACTTGACGCCCAGATCGTTGAGGAAGAAGCGGGCGTTGCCCGAGATCATGTTGGACAGCTCCTGGAGGGCCGAGATCGACATCTCGTCCAGGGCGCTGACGGTCTCCATCATCATGATCGAGGCGATGCCGAGGGCCGTCGCCATGTCCATGCCGAAGTTGACCTGACCCTGGAGGTCGCCCGTGATGCCGACCGTGACGTTGACTTCCTGGAGGCCGATGGACGGCTCCTTCTGGAAGATGGGCGTGCCCTTCGTCGGGACCTCGCCGATCACCTCGCCCAGCACGCGCTCCGCGGCCTGAACGAAGGCCCGGACGTAATCCAGGCTGGCAGCACTCCGTGGCTCGTTGATCATGAGTTGGGGTCCTCTTTCTTGGTGGCGAGGGTCTTGCTGACGACCGGGCGGTGGCCCAGGCGGTTGACGAGGAACTCGAAGGCTCGCTCGAACTTGTTGCCGGACATGCGGGCCTCTCCGAAGGTCCGGTTGAGAATGGCGAAGACGGACTGCAGGTCGCCGCTCTCCAGCACCTGCTTGAGGAACATGCTGAAGCTGCGCCAGTCGCCGTTGAAGGTGCGGACGCACTCCCCGAAGGCCTCGAGGAGGTCATGGGTCGGGTAGGTCGCCTCGAGCTCCTTGAGCTCCTCGACCGTCAGGCGGCCGGAGTCCTGCAGGATCTCGGCGAGGGCTAAGAGGGTCGACGTGCGCTCTGAGACGGGGGCGAGGTCGATGAGCCACGCATCGAGGGCCGCATGATCGCCCTGGAACCAGCTGAATGCCCGGCGCAGGCGGAAGTAGCGGTACAGGTTGGGCGGATCCGGACAGCGCTCGCGCAGGTGCAGGATCTGCAACCGGCCCAGCCGCTCCTCGGACTCGCCGGCGCTCGCGAGCACGCCCTCGAGCCAATTGATGTCGTCCGAGGTCTCGAAGAAGACCTCGGCGAGGGCTTCCACGTCGTGCGCGCCCATCTTGAGCTCACGCAGGAGGTGGACGGCCGTCTCGTAGCGCTTGAGGTGGGGGCGATCGACCAGGATCTCCGCCAGATGCTCGGCGCGCTCGAAGGTCAATTCGCCGAAGCCCAGGCGGAACCAGAGGTCCCCGATGAGGCCGAGCACCTGGCTCTTCTCCTCCGACTCCACGCGCTTGAGCACCAGCTTGTCGATCTCGTCGACGCTCATGCCGAGGCCCTGGAACGAGCGCACGGCCGTCAGGTAGCGGCCGAGGGCCGCAAGCTCCGGCGCCCACTCGCGCAGCTGCATCAGGGCCACCCGGTCGATGGGGCGTTTGAGGTCGGTGAGGCCCTTGAGGGCCCGCTCGAGCCACTCGATGTCGCCCTGGGTGGTGGCGAACGAGAGCTGGAAGGTGTCCAGGACGCCCGCGTGCACGCCGAACTCCTCGAAGAGCTGCAGGACCTTGGAGATGCGGCGCACGGTGATGCGATCGCGCACGCCGTCCAGCAGGTCGCGGATCTCGTCGAAGTGGTCCACCTTGCCCTTGTGGACGGCGATGACATCGAACATGGTCGCCGTCGCCGCGAGGGCCTCTTCGTCGGCGATCCGCTCCATCAGGAGCCGATCGAGGCGCGCATCCTCCGGACCGATGTGGACGTAGGCCTCGGCGGCGCCCACGAAGGCCGCGACTGCCCCGCCCTCGGCCACTCCGAGGGTATCCAGCGCGAGGACCAGGTTGTCGATGGCGAGCGGTCGACCCAGCGCCTGGTAGACATTGGCGATGGGGCGCAGGGCCTCGACGCGCAGGCTTGCGGCCCGCGGCCGGATGGCTTCCAGCAGGTAATCCAGCTGTTCGACCTTGGTCGGGCGCGTCAGCTCGAAGACCGCGTACAGCGTCGAGGGCGGGATGGCGAGCCGGTGCCACTCCACGAGCCGCTCGGCCTCGAAGGGGAAGCCGCGCATGCCGAAGAGCGTGACCAGCTCGATCATGTTGTTGTAGGAGTGCTCGTCCTTGAAGCATTCCTCGAGCGGGGCGAGGTCGAGCAGGCTCGCGGGGGCGTCCTTGAAGTTGGATTGCAGGATCGGCAAGAGGGCCTGGGTACGCTCCTCGGGCTTGGTGCGATCGACGACGAGCTGATGCGTGTCGAGACGGCCGCGCCGCCGCACGATAGCGGCGAACGAGGAAATGAGTCGATCAAACCAAGCCAATGTGGCCATGTCTTAGTCCGCGTCGTTTCCGAGGGCCGCCATCTCGTCGAGGGTCAGGAGGCGCGTGAGGTCCAACAGAATGATGAGGCGATCCTCGAGCTTGCCGACGCCCTTGAAGAAGGCCGCGTCGATGGAGCTGGAGACCATCTCGGGGGTGGGATCGATGGCGTCGGACGACAGGCGCAGCACCTCGCGCACGGCGTCGACGATGAGGCCGACGGTCTTGCCCCCGACCTCCACGATGATGATCCGGGTGGCCTTGGTCGCCTCGACGGTGGCCATGCCGAAGCGCTTGCGCAGGTCGATGACGGGCACGATCTTGCCGCGCAGGTTGACCACGCCCTCGACGAAGGAGGGCGCGCGAGGCACGCGGGTGACGGCCGTCATGCGCACGATCTCCTGGACCGTGGCGATGTCGACGGCGTACTCCTCCGAGCCCAGACGAAAGGTCGCCAACTGCAGGAGGCTCGTCCCCTGCTTCTCAAGCGTCGCTTCGCTCATTCCTCACCCCTTCCTGCGCCCGTCCTGCGACAGCGCATTTATGTATACCCCCGTCAACCATCTGCTCCCGCCGGGTTTCGATTAGAGTTCTCTAATCTTGCGCCCGCAAGCGGACTTCATGCCGACCCGGTCGGTGGGCAAGCACCCGGATATCTAGGTTATACCGTATCCTGCGGCACCTAACCATCGAAAAACGACACGAAATATGAAGATTACCCCGGCGTTGCGTGAAGATCTGTCGACGGGTCCCGATCCGAGGGCCTGCCACCCCATCATAGCCTGCCGACTCTGAAGATTTGCTGAACGACTAGCGCTCGTCCAGCGGGCGCTGATAGGCGAGTGCGGCGCCCACCTCGACCGTCCGAAAGCGATGGGGGACCAGGTGCAGCGTCTCGGCCTCCCCGACGAACAGATACCCTCCCGGGGTAAGCGATTGGTAGAAGCGCTCCAGCAGCTCGGCTCGAAAGGCGTTGTCGAAGTAGATCATGACGTTGCGGCACCAGATCATGTCCCAGGGGCCGGACGGACAGGGCGCCTTGAGGTTGTGCGCCTCGAAGCGCACCATGGCGCGCACCTCGGGGCGCACCTCCAGCTCGCCGCCGTGCTCGATGAACGACGCCTCCCTTTGGCGGGGGGGTATCAGCTCCAGCCGCTCGGCGGCATAGCGCCCCCGGCGCGCCTGCGCGAGTACGGCTCGACTGAGATCGGTGGCGAGGATCTCGGCCTCGAGGGTTCTTGCCTCGAGGGCCCGGAGGGCCATGGCGAGGGAATAGGCCTCCTCGCCGGTCGAGCATGCGGCCACCCACGAGCGGAGCCGCGGGCGATCGAGCAGGGAGCGGCGCCGCCGCTCGACCAGCTCCGGCACCAGGGAGGCAAGGGCCTCGAACTGGGCGGGGATCCGGAAGAAGCGGGTCTCGTGGATGGTCAGGGCCTCGATGAGCCCCGTCCGAGCCCCGGGATCGACCTCCAGCCGACGCAGCAGCTCGGCCTCCGTCTGCAGACGGGAAGCAGCCATGAAGGTGCGGACCCGCTCCTCGACAAAGGCGCGCTTCGACGGGGGATAGGCCAGGGCGGCCTCCTGGTAGAGGAGGCGGCTGACGCGACCGACCAGGTCATCGGGGGCATGACTCTTCACGGCTCGCCTCGTCGCACCAGGGGCACTATAGCCCCGTCGGCTACGTCCCCCAGCGCTTGCTCACACCACATGAAACAGCCATGAAGCATCCGGTCAACTCCGAGCCGCGCGCCGATCGGCCCGGGAGACGGCCACCAGGATCTCGGCGATGACGGCGTACATGTCGGGCGGGATCTCGTCCCCCACCTCCACCTGACGGTAGAGGGCCTGGGCGACGGGCTTGTTCTCGACCATGGGCACGTTGTGCTCGCGGGCGATGTCCCGGATCTTCTTGGCGATGAGGTCAGCGCCCTTGGCCACGACGACGGGCACCTCCATGTGCTCGCGTTCGTACTGGATGGCCACGGCGTAGTGCGTCGGGTTGGTGATGACGACGCTCGCCTTGGGGACGTCCTGCATCATGCGGCGCAGCGCCGCGCGGCGCTGGCGCTTCTTGATCTCGCCCTTGACCTCTTGGGAGCCCTCCATCTGCTTGTGCTCGTCCTTGACCTCCTGCTTGGTCATCTTGAGGTTGCGCCACCACTCCCAGCGCTGGTAGGCGTAGTCCGCGACGCCCACGATGAAGAGGGCGAGGGCCGATTGCCATGCGATGGTCCAGGCCGTGTCCCCGACCAGGGCGCCCAGCTGCTGGCGATCCATCTGCACGGCCGTGACGATCTGCTCGTAACGGTCCCGGATGACCAGGAAGCTGAAGAAGCCCACGATGACGATCTTGACGATGCCCTTGATGGTCTCGACCACCCCGCGCAGCGAGAAGATGCGCTTGATGCCGTTGATGGGATTGAGCTTGGCGAAGGAGGGCTTCATCAGCTCGGTCGAGATGTTGAAGCGGGTCTGGATGCCGTTGGTGACGATGCCGATCAGGAGCAAGCTCAGCATGAAGGGCGCAAGCAGCAGGAAACCCTCGCGGCTGAGCTCGATGGCGAGGTGACGGAGACCCTCGATGGTCAGATCACCCGTCGGCAGGTCCGAGAAGGTCACGATCATGCGTGCCCGCAGGGTGTCGACCACCCCGCGCCACCAGAAGAGCAGCATGAAGGCCGACGCCATGAGCACCACCGCCGAGCTGAAGTCCGCGCTCTTGGGGATGTTCCCCTTTTTCCGGGCATCGGAGATGCGTTTCCCGGAGGGGGCTTCTGTCTTTTGCTCCTTGTCCTCGGCCATGGCTTAGAAGAACTCGATGAGCTGCCGGCTGAGCCGGTCGATGAGGATGTCGAAGGTGTTGCCCATGAGGGGCAAGGTGGCGGAGAGGGCCGTGAGGCCGATCAGGATCTTCGCGCCGGTGCCGATGGAGAAGACGTTCATCTGGGGGATGACCCGGTTGAGGATGGCCAGCGCGAGCTCGACGACCAGGATGACCCCGGTGATGGGGAGCATGATGGTCAGGGCCACGTCGTAGATCCCGGCGGTCGCCAGCACGATCTTCTCCGCGATGGGCCCGTTCGGCACGAACGTGCCCAGGGGCACAGACTTGAAGGAGCGCCAGACGGCCGCCAGCAGCCAGTGGTGGGCATTGGAGGCCATGAAGGCCACGGTCGCCACCAGCGTGAGCAGCACCCCGAGCTCCGTGCTCTGGTTACGCGTGGCCGGATCGTACAGCGTGTTCATGCCGAAGCCCATCTGCAGGCCCAGGAGGTAGCCCGCGAACGTGACGCCGTGAAAGAACATGGACGCCACGAACCCGAGCGTGAGCCCCACGGCGAGCTCGCTCGCCACCGCGACGGTCAGGAGGTAGGGCGTGCTGAGGTCGGGTCGGGGACCGGCCAGCGCCATGGGCGTGAGCAGGAGGCCGATGATCACCGCCCCGGCGACCCGGACGCGCATGGGGATGGCGGTGTTGCCGAAGACCGGGGCGAACACGAACAGGGCCGAGACGCGCACCAGGACGAGGAGCGCCACCTCGAGGCCACCTGGCGGAAGCTGCATCAGCGCGGCCAGGTCCATGGCCTACCTCGCGAAGCGCGGCAGATCGATCAGCAGCTGGGCCATGAAGTCCAGGATGGACTGCACCATCCAGGGGCCCGCCAGGGCCAGCAGCACGACCGTCACCACGATCTTGGGGATGAAGGTGAGAGTGGCCTCGTTGATGGACGTGACGGCCTGGAAGATGCTGACCAGCAGACCGACCGCGAGGCTTGCCATGAGCAGCGGGCCGCCCACGGTGACGACGATCGTCAACGCCCGCTGGCACAGCTCGTAGAACACGGTCTGGGTCATGGGGATAGCTCCCTGTTGCCCCCTGCCGGGGGCGAGCCGCAGGCGCTCCTCACTGGAAGCTCGCGACCAAGGCGCGGCTCAGGAGGTGCCAGCCGTCCACCAGCACGAACAGGATGATCTTGAACGGCAGCGAGATCATGACCGGCGGCAGCATCATCATGCCCATGCTCATCAGCAGGCTCGAGACGATCATGTCGATGACCAGGAACGGCAGGTAGATGACGAAGCCGATCTGGAAGGCCGTCTTGATCTCGGAGATGACGAAGCTCGGGATCAGCACCCAGGTCGGGATGTCGTCCGGGTTGCGGGGCCGCGGCAGCTTGGCCATGTGCACGAACAGGGCCAGGTCCTTCTGTCGGGTCTGCTTGAACATGAAGGTCCGGATCGGCTTTTGGGCGCGATCGAAGGCCTGGGCCTGCGTGATCTCGTTGGCCATGTAGGGCTGGATGGCCTGCGTGTTGATAGCCGAGATGGTCGGCGCCATGACGAAGAAGGTCAGGAACATGGCCAACCCCAGGATCACCTGATTGGGGGGCATCATCTGGGTCCCCATGGCCTGACGGACGAAGGAGAGCACGATGACGATCCGGGTGAAGGCCGTCATCAGGAGTAGGATGGCCGGCACCAGGCTCAGGACCGTCAACAGCAGCAAGAGCTGGAGGTTGGCGGCGATGTCCTGGGGCGCTCCCGAGACCGGGATCTTGGGCAGTTCGAGCTGGGCCATGGCCGGGGCCGCGGCCAGGAGGGACCAACCGGCGGCGGCCAGGATGGGCATCAGGCGCCGGCTCACTGTTCGCCCCCTTCGCGCTGGATGACGCGGCGCAGCGTGCTCTCGAGCTCCTCGGAGAAGGTGCTGACCTCCGGCTCGGGCTCACCGCTTTCGACCCCATCGAGCAGGCTGTCGAAGCGCGGGCGCTTGCCCGTCCACTCCGTGAGCTTGACGAGGGTCTCGCGGCCGTTGGAGCCGACGACCAGGACGCGATCGCCCACCTCGACCACATGCAGGCTCTGCGAGCCCCGCAACGGGATGCTGTCGATCACGCGCATGGCACCCCGCCCCGTGACGGGTCCCATGCCGGGCCTGACAGCAAGCAGGTTCTTCGGGATGAGGCCCTTCTTGTAGAGCCAGGCGACGCCGTAGATGAGTCCGACCACCAGGCCGAACTTGAGCATGAAGCTGAGCGTGTTGACGAGCGGGTTGCCCTCCGAGCGCTCGAGCCCCGGATCCTGGTAGTCGCGCCACTCGAAGCCCTCGGAGGCCGAGGCGGCCTCCTGCAGGGGCGAGGGGCTCGGGTCGGCGGCGAGGGCCGAGGCCATGAAGACGGTCGAGCAGAGGATGAGGACGAGAGGCAGGAGCCGCGCGAGGCGGAACAGGGAGGGCAGAAGCTGGGAGCGGAACGAACGTCTCATAGCGGTGGCCGCGCCCTCCGGGGCGCGGACTCTCCTGATTAGCTGCGGAAGGAGCTGAAGCGCTCGGCGGGGCTCACGATGTCCGTGACGCGGATGCCGAAGTTCTCGTCGATGACGACCACCTCGCCGCGGGCAATCAGCTTGCCGTTGACCAAGAGGTCGACCGGCTCGCCGGCGAGCTTGTCCAGCTCGACCACCGAGCCCTTGCCGAGCTCGAGGACGTCGCGGATCTGCATGCGGGTTCGACCCAGCTCGACGGTGACCTTGAGGGGGACGTCCAGCACCAGGTCGAGACCCGAGGGCGGCGTCGAGGGGATGCCGGCGCCCATCAGGGGGGTGAACTGCGCAGGCTGGGCGTTGACGGGCTGAGAGAAAGGCGAAGGCTGGGGCGCCGCATAGACGGGCTGCGGAGCTGCCGCGTACGCGGGCTGCGCCATCGGCTGGGGCGCCGGCTGCATGGGCTGAGGTGCCGGCTGCGCCACGGGCTGGGGCGCCGGAGCCGGTGCGGCGGCTGCAGGGGCTACCGTCTTTTCCTGGGGAGCCGCCTGGTAGACCTGGGCCATGGAGATGGCCGAGGACTCGGGCATCATCTGGAGGAGCGTGCTGGTGACCAGGCCCTCGATGGTCATCTGGTAGGCGATGATGACGATCTGGGGCTCCTGGTAGACCGCGGGCAGCAGGGCGTCCTCGGGGTTGTCGATGACGCCCGCGTGCGGCGGCTGGACCTCGAGCTTCTTGCCGTAGGTCGACCCGAGGGTGTTGGCGGCCATGCCGAGCATCTGGTTGACGGCCTCGGAGATGGCCGAGAGCTGGAGGTCATCGATGATGGCCGACGGCGGGGTGCCCTCGCCGCCCATCATGAGGTCCGTGATGATGGCCGTGTCGTGCTGGGTGAGGACGAAGCCGATGGCCATGGACGAGCCGCCGGCGCTGGCGTTCACGTCCACGTGGACCAGGGGGTCCTTGATGACCGAGGCGAGCTCGCCGGGCGATACCACGGAGATCTTGGGCGAGCCGATGGTGACCTGCTTGTTCAGCAGGATCGACAGGGTGGTCGCACCGGAACCCAGCGCGAGCTGGCCGACCTGCTCGAGTGACCCCAGAAGTTCGGGCGTCAACCCTTCGCTCATGCCTCTTCCCCTTCCGTGTTATCGATGACTTCGGTGATTTGCACCGCCATTTTGTTCCGGATCGTGCCGGGACGCCCCATGAACTTGAGGCGCTCGCCCACCATGATGGACAGCTCGTTGTCTACGGGCGTCCCGAGCGGCAGAACGTCGCCCACGCCTAAGGATATCACGTCCGAAACCGACACAGTGGTCTCGCCAAGCACTACCTGGAAGGGCACGTTGGTCGCGTTCACGCGCCCGGTCAGGTTCGCCCGGTACTCGCTGGACTGACTCTGGCGCTGGGTGGCGAACATGGCCTGCGCCGAGATCTTGCTCATCACGGGCTCGAGCACGATGTAGGGGATGCACAGGGACAGGGGCCCCGTGTTCTCGCCGAACTTGGCCTCGAAGGTAATGAGCACGACCGGGTCGGAGGGCGGGACGATCTGGACGAAGCGCGGATTCATCTCCATGGTCTCGAGCTTGGGGCTGAAGGTCAGCACGTTCTGCCATGCCTCGCTCAGCGTGCTCAAGAGGCGCTGGGTGATGCTCGAGATGAGCGTCCGCTCGATGTCGGTCAGGTCGCGGCGGATGCGCGTCACCCGACCCGGACCGCCCAGGAGGCGGTCGATGATGGCCGAGGTGATGTCGATGTTGACCTCGAAGAGGCTGGTGCCGACCAGGGGCTCCATGGTGAAGACGTTGAGGATGGTGGGCGAGGGCAGCGATCGCGAGTACTCGTCGAAGGTCAGCTGCTCGACCGAGACCACCTCGACCTGGACCAGCATGCGCAGCTGGCCGGACATGGAGGTGCTCAGGAGGCGCGCGAAGGCCTCGTGGATCATCGACAGGGTGCGGATGTGATCCTTGGAGAACTTGTTCTGGCGCTTGAAGTCGTAGATCTTGACCGTACGCCGGATCTGCTCCTCCTCGACGGCCGCCACCGGCGCCGCCATGGGCTTCTCCGGGGTGAGGTCCCCGGAGGAGAGCGCCGACAGCAGGGCGTCGATTTCGGATTGGGACAGGATCTCCGACATGCGGACCGACTCCTACTGGATGATGAAATCCGTGAACAGCACGCCCACGATCTTCTTGTCCGGAACGGCCTTGTTGAGGGCGACCTTGAGCTCGTCCTTGACCAACGCCCAGCCGCCGGGCGCCTGCAGGCGGGCGATCGTCTGGCGGGACAGCGTGGTGATGATGGTGTCCTTGTAGAGGGCCTCGTAGGGCGACATGGCCGCCTTGACGGCCGCGTTGGCGTCCTTGTCGCCACCCCCGCCGTGACCGCCGCCCTCGTCCTTCTTGCCATCGCCGTGGGCCTCTTCGGCCGCGACCAAGAGCGTGACGCTCGTCTTGAGGTAGCGACGGCCGGGTTCCGAGAGGTTCACGATGAACTCGCCGATGGGGTAGGTCTCGGGAGCCGCGACGTGCTTCTTCTCCTCGTGCTTGTCCTCGACGACCTTGCCCTTCTCGGTGACGATGTGCTTCTCGATGATCACCTGCCGGGGCATGGCGAAGCGGATCGCCACGAACGAGCTCACGCTCGAGATGAGGGCGATCCCCACGGCGGCCATGACGACCTTCATGTTGAGCCCGCCGCCGGCGGGGGGCTTCTTGGACTTGGAGTTAGTGGCCATGGGGCGAGGTGGTCCTCCTGCTACCTGGATGCGGCTCCGCCGGACGTCGGCGCAGCCGGAGCCTGCGCGTTGCGCAGGACGACGATGTCAACGCGGCGATTCTGGGCGCGATGGGCTTCGGTGTCGTTGGGTACCTTCGGGTAGTATTCCCCGTACCCCGCGGCGGATAACCGGCGAGGCGCGAGGGAATGGCGCTCTACCAGGAACCGCACGATCGTGGTGGCGCGCACGGCCGACAGTTCCCAGTTGGACGGGTACTTGGGGGTGGAGATAGGGATGTTGTCGGTGTGTCCCTCGATCCGCAGATCGTGATCGGCGGCCTTGAGCATGCGCGCGATCCGGTCCAGGGTGGGAACCACCTCGCCGCGCAGGGTGGCCTCGCCGGGCTCGAAGAAGCCCGCGTTGGAGATGGAGACGACCAGGCCCTGCTTGTCCAAGGTCGTCTCGACCTGGCCCTCGAGGCCGGCCTCCTTGGCCATCTGCTCGACGTCCTTGGCGATGCGCTCGAACTCGAGCTGCTCGGGCGCCAAGATGACGTTCTCCTGCGGCAGCACGCCCGCGCCGCCCTGGATGATGGTGTCGTCGCGGCCACCCGCGCCGACCACCGTCATGGACTTGGAGAGCGAGTCCTTGAGCTTCTCGTACTTGGCCTTGTCGACCTGGGACATGGCGTACATGACGACGAAGAACACCAGGAGCAGCGTGATCAGGTCGGCATAGGTGATGAGCCAGCGCTCACCCGAGGAGTGCCCGCCCCCGCCGTGATGTCCGCGTCCACGCCGCCCGCCCATGCCTAGGCCTCCTCAGCCGGCTTGAGGGCCCGGCGCATGGCCGGCGACAGGTAGCTCTTGAGCTTCTCCTCGACGATCTGGGGGTTGTCGCCGGCCTGGATGGCGAGGATGCCCGCGAGCATCATCTCGCGCACCAGGATCTCCTGCTCGCTACGGCGCTTGAGCTTGGTGCCCAGGGGCAGCCACAGGAGGTTCGCGGTCCAGACGCCGTACAGGGTGGCGACGAAGGCGACGGCGATGGCGCCGCCCAGGTTGCTCGGATCGCTCAGGTTGCCAAGCACGTGGATGAGGCCCATGACCGTGCCGATGATGCCCATGGTGGGCGCGAAGCCGCCCATGGCCTCCAGGATACCGAAGGACGCGGCGTGGCGGCTCGCAATGAAGCTGAGTTCGGTCTCGAGCATGTCGCGGACGGTGTGCTGGTCGATGCCGTCGGCCACCATCTGCATGCCCTTCTGGAGGAATTCATCGCCCGCCTCGGCGAGGTCCGCTTCCAGGGCGAGCAGGCCCTCGCGGCGGGCCTTCTCGGCGTAGCCCACCAGCTGGGGGATGAGCGCGGAGGCGTCGTAGGGGTTGGGTTGGAAGGTCAGACCGATGAGCTTGGGCAGCGCCAGGACGTCCTTCAGGGGGAAGGCAATCAGGGTGGCGCCGATGGTGCCGCCGAACACGATGATGAAGGCCGTGTACTGCCACAGGGAGCTGAGATGGCCGCCTTCCAGCACGTTGGCGGCAAGCATGGCTCCCCAGCCGAGGAGCAGCCCTAGAATCGTTGCGATTTCCACCGCTTAGACCTCCGTGTCCTGCGCCGCGGGCTCAGCGTCAGCCGCCGGTGCCGCAGGGACCTTCAAGAACAGCCGTGCATCGGGATGGCTGCGGCGCTTGAACTCCGCCACGCGCTCGACCACCTCGTCCGCGCTCTCCCGAACCACGTATCGCTGGTTGGTGGTCAGCGAGACGATGGTGTCGGGCGCCGTCTCCACGTTCTCGATGAGGTCGCAGTTGACGATGAACTCGTTACCGTTCAGCCGCGTCAGCTTGATCAACGCCGTTCGTTTCCCTTCTCCCGGTTCATGCGCTGCACGAACACCAGAATCTCGGCCACCATCGGGTAGAACTCGGCGGGAATCTGCTCACCGACTTCCAGGGCGGCCAACCCCTGCACCAAGAGCGGATCCCGATGAATGGCCACGTCATTTTCGACGGCCAAGGTCAGAATCTTCTCGGCGACCAGCCCCTTGCCTGCAGCGACGATGCGCGGAGCCTCGTCGACCCCGTCCTCGTAGCGCAGCGCGACCGCCTGCTTCAGCTCGTCTTCCGACTCGGCCATCGCGCCCTACCCGTAGTAATCCACGCCCTTGGCGTCACCCGGATCCGGGTGTCCGTCGTCCGGGGCGAAGGGCTTCATGCCCATCACGTGGACGTGGATACCTGTTTCCTCGATGGCTGAGCGTAATTCCGTCAGACGCGGCGTCAGAAAGTCGGCAGCGCCTTGATCTTGCACAGCGACCAGACAGTTTACCTGGCGCTGGGCCAAAAGTAAATCGACGCGCAAGGGCCCGAGGTGAGGTGTATTCAGGGACATCACGACCCGTACGGGTGCCGAGTCTTCCTCGGCGCGTCGCGGCGCCCCCTTCGCACGCTCTTGTACCCGGATCTCGCCGCTTCCACCATTCCACCAGACGGGAATGACGAATTCATGCGGTTCCTGACCCTCTTGTCGAGCATTTCGGACCTGCTGGAAGCGCGCCTCGTCGTGCACCTCGCGCGCGCCGGCCTCCTGGGGCGACTCGGCGAGGACCTTGGCCGCCATGGCGCTCAGCCGCTCTTTGGCGACGGTCACTTGCTCACGCGCGAGGTCGGCCTCCTGGGGCCGCATGGCGTTCACCAGACGCCTGAGGCCCTCCGTCACCTTCTGGACGTCCCCTTCAGGCAAGGTGAGGCTCTCGAGCTGGCTGAGCAGGTCACTGGCCTTGGCCCCGGTCGTAGCCCCCTGGCTTGAGGCTCCCGCCCCCCGGTGGGGGGATTCACTCCCCGCTGGGGTTCCTTGCCCCGCCGTCCGGGCAGCCATGGCGGCCACGAACCGCTGGATGATGGCAATCATCCGGGCCCCGGCCGATTCGGGAGAGTGCTGACGACCCAGCACCCACGACATGGCGTCCGGTGTGGCAGGCAAGCGTCGAGCGGCGAGGAAGGCCGCCGCCTCGGCCTCGGGCAGTCCCGGATTGCCGAGCGTCTGAAGGCTGCGCTCGACGTCGGCGAGCAACGTCGGGTCGATGCGCCCCTGAAGCTTGATCAGGGCGCGCGCCGCCAGGAGCTTGCCCGCATCAGGGCGAAGGCCGAGAGACTCCAGCTCCCGGCCCAATCGCTCGTCGCTTAAAAGGTCGAGCGGCGCCTGCCGCACCTGACCGAGCTTCTCGCGGACCGCCCCCGCCAGGCCCGACCGCTGCGGGTCGAGGGCGGTTTCGGGCGGGACCGCAGAGAATCCGGTCGGGCCGAGCCCGACGCCGCCGATATCCAAGGACTAACTCCTACCGCTTGAGGCTCATGAGCTCCTGGAGGACCTCATCGGACGACGTGATGATCTTCGAGTTGGACTGGAGACCGCGCTGGGCGACGATCAGGTCCGCGAAGGACGACGCCAGGTCCACGTTCGAATTCTCCAGGGTGCCGGGGGCGATGAGGCCGCGCGAGCCCGAGCCGGCGATGCCGACCTGCGGCTCACCCGAGTTGGGGGTCGAGGCGAAGATGTTGTCGCCGTTGACCGCGAGACCCACCGGGTTGGTGAAGGTCGCCATGGCCACCTGGCCAAGGATGCGGGTGCGGCCGTTGGTGAAGATGCCCATCATCTTGCCGTCGCTGCCGATGGAGACACCGGACAGGGCGCCCGACGAGAAGCCGTTCTGGTCGACCATGACGGCCGTGTGGTTGTAGTAGCCGGTCGAGGCATCCGACTTGGGGTCGGCAAACTGGGTCAGGCCATCCGTCTTGCCAACCGTGCCGACATCGAGGGTGATGCTGAGGTTGGAGAACTTACCGGCGTTGAGCGCCGACGGCGTCAGGTCGAGTGTGGAGACCGCATTGTTGAGCAAGACGCCCTTGTCATCGAAGGTGATGTTGCCCAGCGCCAGCTCACGCGTGGTAACGCCTGACCAGCCAGCCCCGGTGGTATCGAACATCGTCTGATCATCCGGAATGAACGACACGTTCCACGTATTGACCACCGCGTCCCGCTCAAATACGACGCTGCCCTTATGGACGTTACCGGCCGAGTCGTAGATGCTGATTGAAGAGCGGGCCTCATTTCCGGCAGGCGATTGCTGTTCGAGATTCGAGCCCAGCTTGACGTAGCTCGTCGGCTGTGGGTTGAGGGTGGTGCCGGCAGGAACCACGAGGGCCTCGGGAACCCGCGAGGTGTCCACCGTGGCGCTGCCGTTGGGCTGCATCTGAGCGTTCCAGCCCATCACGCGGAATCCGTTCGAGATCTTGACCAGGTTGCCCGAGCGGTCGAAGTCGAAGGCGCCATCGCGGGTGTAGACCTGCTGCTTGCCGTCGCTGATGATGAAGAAGCCCTCACCGCTGATGGCCAGGTCCGTGTTCTTGCCGGTCGGGTTCAAGGAGCCCTGCGACTGGATGAGGTCGATGGAGCCGACCGTCACGCCCAGACCGACCTGAGTGGGGTTGGTGCCGCCCAGGGCCCCGCTCGGAGCCGAACCGCCGCGCAGCGTCTGCGAGAATTGCTCCTGGAAGTTCACGCGGTGGGCCTTGTAGCCCACGGTGTTGACGTTGGCGATGTTGTTGCCGATGACGTCCAGGCGAACCTGCTGGTTGCGCAGACCGGAAACGCCGGAATTGAGCGAACGAAGCATCGGGGCTCCTCCTCATACTCGAGGCAGGTAGCGAAGGCGCGTCTGGCCTTTCGCTCGGCTTCCCTTCCGGGTCCAGCCTATCCTGCAGTGATGACCGTAAACCTTGAACTAGACGATGACCGCGCTGTCGATCTTGGTGAACACGTTTTCCTTGAGGCTCGCCCCGTCGACCGCGGTGATGACGGTGCGATTCTTGACCGAGACGACGAAGGCCGTGTCGTCCATCAGGACCAGCGAATCCCTCGCGCCCTTGGCGGCCGCTCGATCAATCGCTTCCGACAACCGCTCCATCCGGCCGGGGTTCATCTCGATGTTCCGGAACTTGAGGCGAGCCAGGGCGTGCCCTGAGAATTTGACCTCTCGCTCCTTGGTATCGAGGACCGCCCCGAAGGATTGAGCCGGGACTTCCGTCGAACTTGGCGCCTGGACCGGGACCCGGGGTGCGATGGGACCGACCGGCCCCGTGGCGAAATGAAGGTCGTTGAGTTCCATTGGCGTCTCCTGATCTCCGTATCGACCAGCCGAGCGCGACCTTTAGCGATTTAGGCCGTAACTTGCGAGATCTTGTCGAGATCGTACGGTTGAGCGGGCTCATCCCCCTCGAGCGGTTTGACCATGACCTTGAGCTCTCCGTCCATCCGCCGGACCTCGACGATCTTGCCGGCGAAGTGCTCGCTGTCGGTCTTGATGGCCACCGTCTTGCCGATGAGGCTCGAGGCCTGCGTCAGCTGGGCAAACTCGTTCTGCGCGGCGAGGTTCTTGTTGAGGTTCTGCATCTCCTCCAGGGCGTTGAACTGAGCCATCTGAGCGATGAACTCCTTGTCCTCCATGGGGTTCATGGGGTCCTGGAAGCGGAGCTGCGTCACGAGCAGCTTGAGGAAGTCGTCCTTGCCGACGGCGCTCTTCTTGGCGACGGGGGGCGTCGCGGCCTGTCCGGCGGCTCCGGTGACGGCGTTGGTTTCTGCCATGTCTTCCTCCTAGGCCTGGTAATCGACGGCCGTCGCTCCGACGCCCGCAAGCGGCAGGCCCTCGGCCTCCTCGCTCGCCTCGTCGAAGGTCTCGGTGCCGTAGTAGCTCACGCGGCCCGTCGAGGGCTGGTGGGCCTGCTGCTGTTGCTGTCCGGTCTGCTGCTGGAGGTTGCCGCCGAAGGCGAAGGACTGCTCACGCGGCTTGTCCTGCCCGACGCTGACCTCCAGGCGATCGATCTTGATGCCCTGATCCGCGAGGCTCTGGCGCAGCTCGGCGATCTGGACCTGCATCATGTCGCGGGCCTGAGCGTGGTCCACCCGGATCTGGGCGCTCAGGTTGCCCTCGTGGGACATCACGCGGATCTCCATGCGACCGAGGTGCTCGGGCGTGAGCTGCAGGCGCAGCTCGGACATCTTGCCTGGCTCCTTGGCGGCCTGCGTGAAGGTCGTCCGCATGGCCTCGCGCATGGGCATGGGCTCGCCGGTGGGCGCTCCCTCCTCGATGACCTGGGCCTGCGGGGCCTGGACCTCGGCGCTGCCCACCGCGTGCGGCAACTGCCAGGGGCGGACGGTTTCGCCGGCCGGCTGAGCCGTCTCGGTTTCCTGCATCGCCTCGGTCATGAGGGCCGCAGTCGCGATGTCCTGGGCGGGCTTGGCGGCATCCGCCACCGGTGCCTTGGCGATCGCGGCCTCGGGGGCCGCGTTCACGAGGGTCGAGACCTTCTCGGAGGCGCGCAGGCTCTCGATCGACTGCGGCACCTGCTGGGTCGCCACGGGCATCACCGGAGCCTTGAGGCCCTTGTCGGCCTGGGGCTGCGAATCCTGGGACTCCCCTTGCTGGTCGCCGGTCTCGGGCTGGACCGCGGGAGCGATCGCCACCTGAGCGTCGACCGGCTTCGCCTGGGCATCGCCCTGGGTCGGCATTGCCACGGGGGCCTTGGCGGCGACGTCCGGGGTCTTCACCTGCTCGGCGACGGCCTGCTGGGTGTTGGAATGGGTGGGAGCCGTCTGCACGGGCGCCTGCGCGGCCGTCTCGACGACGGGCGCCGCTGCGGTGCTCACCTCGACGACCTGCTGGACCGGCTGGACGACCGCCTGGATCACGGGCAGCGCGACCTGGCTCGCGACTGCGACCATCATCTGGAGGTCGACGGGGTCTTGCGCCACGGGTGTCTCGACCGGGGCCTGCTCCTCGGCGACCGGGGCCTCGGGGGCCGTTTCGAGCGCCTTGTCCGGAGTGCTCTTCACCTCGACGTCCTTGTCGGACGCGACAGGCTTCGTCTCGGTGCGGCGCTCGGCATTGCCGATGGCCTGCGAGAAGGACGGCTTGTCGGAGGGGGTAGCAGACGTGGTCGGCTTCGACGGAAGCGGCTTGGCGGCCGGCGTCACCAGGATGGGTAGGCTCAAGGGGTACCTCCTCGATGGCGAAGGCCCGCTTCTACAGGCCTTCCGATCCCATCATCGGCGGCTATTCCCCAAAGTTGAGGGAGCCCTGACGAACAAATCGCACGGTGGCGATCTCGTCGATGAACTTGGCCTCCTGGCGGTCGACCTCGCGGTTGTAGTCCGCCCGCGCCTTGTCCTTGAGTTTCTGAAGGACCTGCACCTTCTGGGCGGCCTCCATGAGCTCGGCCCGGGCCGCCTCCACCTCCTCGTCGACCTTGGCCAGCGCGGCTCGCTGCCCGACCACCCTTTCGGCGAGGTTGTCGAGGAACTGCAGGCTCATCTGGATGGCCTGCAGATCGAGGACGCCCGACTGTTGGGCCTTCAGCAGGTCGCTGCGCAGGGTGGCCTCGTTCCGGAGCAGGTTCTCGAGGACGTCGATGACGGACTGGCGGCGGGCCTCGGCGGCGCCCATGAGCTGGGCCTTCTGGTCCTGCACGCGCTCAGCCAGGTCGAGGACGGTTTGTAGGCGGAACTTGAAGCCCTTAGGCATAAGGAGTACCCCCCCTAGCCCCCCCTCTCGAGGGGGGGAAGCCCGCGGGATGGGAGATCACACCCAAGATCCGACAAAGCAGCCCTGCCCCCCACCTGGATATGATCTTCCCCCCCTCTAGAGGGGGGGGAGGGGGGGTCCTCCTCGTTAATCGTCCCCGGCCTTCCACTACTCGAACAACCCCTGCAGCGCTCCAATCGTCTCCTCGAAGGGCGACGGCTCGTACACCCCCTGCCGCAAGAAAGCGTTCACGCTATCGATCCGCTCGATGGCCCGATCGATGGAGGGGTTGGAGCCCTTGGCGTAGGCGCCGATGTTGATGAGGTCCCGGGCCTCCCGGTAGACCGCGAGCGTCTCGCGGAGCTTGCCCGCGGCCCCCAGGTGCTCGCCGGGCACGATCTCGGTCATGACGCGCGAGACCGAGCCCAGGACGTCGATGGCCGGGTAATGATTCTGGGCTGCCAGATCGCGCGACAGCACCACGTGGCCGTCCAGGATACCGCGCACCGTGTCGGCGATGGGCTCGTTGGTGTCGTCGCCCTCGACGAGCACCGTGTAGAGGGCCGTGATGGCACCCACGTCCGAGGTGCCCGAGCGCTCCAATAGGCGCGGCAACAGGGCGAAGACCGAGGGCGTGTAGCCCTTGGTGGCGGGCGGCTCGCCGACCGCCAGCCCCACCTCGCGCTGGGCCATGGCGAAGCGCGTCACCGAGTCCATCATCATGATCACGTTGGCGCCCTGGTCCCGGAAGTACTCGGCGATCGCCGTCGCCACGAACGCCCCCTTGAGACGCTGCAGAGCAGGCTGGTCCGATGTCGCGACCACCACCACCGAGCGCGCCAGGCCCTCGGGGCCGAGGTCGCGCTCGAGAAACTCCCGCACCTCGCGGCCTCGCTCGCCGATGAGCGCGATGACGTTGAGGTCGGCCTTGGCGTTGCGCGCGATCATGCCGAGGAGCGTCGACTTGCCGACGCCCGAGCCCGCGAAGATGCCGATGCGCTGCCCGTTGCCGCAGGTGAGCAGGCTATCCATGGCCCGCACGCCCAGGGGCAACGGCTCGTGGATGCGCATGCGCGTGAGGGGGTTGGGCGGGTTGGCGTCCAGAGGCGCCCGCTGTTTCGCCCGCAAGGGCCCCTTGCCGTCGATGGGGTTGCCGAGGCCGTCGATCACCCGACCCAGGAGCTCTGGACCCACCCGGACGCCGAGCATCTCACCGGTCGCCACCACGGGCGTACCGGGACGCACGCCCTCCAGGGGGCCCAGGGGCATCAGAAGAATGCGATCGTCGCGGAAGCCGACCACCTCGGCCATGAGAGCCGGACGCCCCATGCCCAGGGAAATCCGGCACAGCTCTCCGAGGCTCGCCTGGGGGCCGAAGCTCTCGACCACGAGGCCCACCACCTGAGCAACCTTGCCTTCTTTGCGCACCGGGTCCAGGCCCGCCACTCGATCGAGGTAAGGCCCGAGCATGCTCACCGTCCGAACCCTCCGGGTCCGAAGCCGCCCATCGGAGCGCGGGCGCCGCCCTTGGTCGGCGCCGGGGGCACCTTGCGCAGGTCGCCCGCGGCACCCTTCATGGCCGGATCGTTCTCGGCCTCGGTCTCGAGCACCGAGCGCACGATCTCCTCGAACTGGCTCGCGAAGGTCGCATCGACGCGTCCTGTCTGGGTCTCAACGACGACGCCGCCGGCCCCGATCTCGGCATCGGCGACCACCTCGAACTTGGGCGGTCCCTGCAGGGGGTTGTTGAGCTTGCCGGCGTCCTGCGGGTTCAGGCGCACGCGCACGACGGTCTCGCCGTTGAGGCGGGCGATCGCCGCCGCTGCCAGCCCTCTGATCAGGTTGGCGTCCTTGGGCTCGCGCGTCAGGATCTTGCTGGCGATCATGAGGCTCAGCCGGACGAGGTCCGGCTCGGCCTCGGTCAAGAGGGCCTCACGCCGGGCCAGGAAGCTCTCGGCTTCCGCCTGGAAGGCGGCCATCTGCCCCTGCCACTGGGAGAGCCCCTGGGCGTAGGCCTCCTCGCGACCGCGGGCGAGGCCTTCCTGGTAGCCCATCTGGCGGGCTTCCTCGGCGATCGCCTGGACCTTCTCCTCGGCGGCCATGAGCATGGCCTGCACCTTGGCCTCGGCCTCGGCGAGGAGCACGGCGGGGTCGATGGGCGGAGCCTCGGGCTCCGCGCCGTCGGGCACGAACGAATCGGCCTGCGGCGTGGCCGTCACCAGCCACTTGCCGTCGACCCAGCGCGTCTGATCGCTCTTGATGATCCGGGTCATGCCGTCCTACACCTAGCTGAGGAGCTCGTCGCCGCCGCCGCGCGCCACGATGATCTCGCCGCGCTCCTCCAGGGAGCGGATGATCGACACGATCTTCTGCTGGACTTCCTCCACGTCGCGCACGCGCACCGGGCCCATGTAGTCCAGCTCGTCGCGGACGATCTTGCCCATGCGCTCCGACATGTTCTTGAAGACCTTGGTTCGTACCTCTTCGTTGGAGCCCTTGAGCGCCAGCGCCAGCTCCTTGGTGTCGACCTCGCGCAGCACGCGCTGGATCGAGCGGTCGTCGAGGATGACGATGTCCTCGAAGACGAACATGAGCTTCTTGATCTCCTCGGCGAGGTCCGGGTTCTGCTCCTCGAGCGACTCGAGGATCGTCTTTTCCGTGCCGCGGTCGACCGAGTTGAGCATGGCCACGAGCGCCTTGATGCCGCCCGCGTTGGTGAAGTCCTGGCTCATGACCGCCGAGAACTTGCGCTCGAGGACCTTCTCCACCTCGCGCAGCACCGCCGGCGTGGTGCGGTCCATCTGGGCGATGCGGGTGGCGACGTCCGTCTGCAGCTCGCTGGGCAGGCCCGAGACCACCAGGGCCGCCTGCTCCGCGCGCATGTAGGCGAGGATGAGGGCGATGGTCTGCGGGTGCTCGTTCTGGATGAAGTTGAGGATCTGCATGGGATCCGCCTGCCGGATGAACTCGAACGGCAGGGCCGTCAGGCTCTCCGAGAGGCGATGCAGGATCTCCTCGGCCTTGTCGGCGCCCAGGGCCTTGGTCAGAACCTCGCGGGCGTACTGGACGCCGCCCGTGCTGATGTACTGGTTGGCCTGGAGGACGTGATAGAACTCCTCGAGGATCTCCTCGGTCGTCTCCGGAGGGAGCTTGCCGAGGTTCGCGACCTCGAGGGTCAGCATCTCGATGTCCTCGGTCGAGCCGATGTACTTGAGGAGCGTACCAGCCGTCTCGGGGCCGAGGGCCACGAGCAGGGCCGCCGCCTTTTGCTTTCCGCTGAGCGATTGCGCCTTGGCCATGCTTAGTCGTCCTCGATCATCCAGGACCGCAACAGCTTCGCCACGTCATTGGGCTGCTGCTTGACGACCTTGGTGATCTCCTTCTGCAGGTGGGTCTTGCGGTCGTCCTCGCCGATGGTCCCGATGGCCACCGGCGGCGCGAGGCGGCCGTCCACGTCGAAGCCCTCGAGGCTGAGCGGCCCGTCGTCGAAGGGCTCCTGCTTGCCCGCGAGGCCGCGACGCAGGAGCACCAGGGCGATGATGCCGATCAGGAGGCCGATGCCGATCTTCAGGTAGCCCTGGAGCTGCTCCTGGTTCTTGAGCTTGGCGAGCTCCATCTCCTCGGCCTTCTGGACCGTGTCGTTGAACTTCTGGGCCGTCACGACGACCGTGTCGCCGCGGGCGAGGTCCGTGCCCGCCGCCGCCGAGATCATCTGCTTGAGATCCGTCAGCTGCTGCGGCTCCAGCTCGCCGTTGACCACCACGGCCACCGACAGGCGGTTGATCTCGGCCGGGGCCTTGATCTTGCGCTTCACTTCCTTGTTGGGGACGTAGTTGCGGACCACGTCGTCCTTGGTGTAGCTGCCGGCCCCCGCGGACTCCGACGCTTGGTACGTCGGCAGGCTCGCGTTGGCGCCCGCGTTGATGTTCGAGGTCACGCCCGGCACGCCGCCGTTGGCCTTGCCTGAGCCGTCGTAGCGCTCGTGCAGCTCCTTGGTGGAGAGCAGGATGCCAGTGCCCGAGCCGTCCTGGTTGCGGATGACCGGAGCGTAGGTCTCCTGGTTCGTCTCCTCCTGGCTGAAATCCAGGTCGGCCGCCACCGTGACCACCGAGTTGTTGGGGCCGAGCACCCGGTCCAGGGTGGACTGGAGGTTCTTGCGCAGGCCGCCCTCGATCTGCTTCTTGATCTCGAGCTGGTTCAAGGTCAGCTCGGGCGACGCCATGCTGTCGTCCCGGCCGAGGCCCAGCTCCTCGGTGTAGTTGCGGCCGTCCACGTCCGTGATGACGACGTTGGAGTCCTTGAGGCCCTCCACGCTCTTGACCACCAGGTGGGTGATGGTCTTGGCCTGCTCGGGCGTGAGGCGGGCGCCGGCCTTGAGCTTGATGACGACCGCCGCCGAGGGCTCCTGGGCGCTGTCCGAGAACAGGTCCTTCTCCGGGATCACCAGGTGGACCCGGGCGCTCTCGACGCCGTCCAGGGAGGTGACGGTGCGCACCAGCTCGCCCTGCAGCGCCCGCTGGTAGTTGAGCTTCTGGAGGGCGTCGGTCATGCCGAACTGGTTCTTGTCGAAGATCTCGAAGCCCACGGTACCGCCCTGCGGCAGGCCCGCGGAGGCCATGGCGAGCCGCAGCTCGTGGACCTTGCTCTTGGGCACCATGATGGCCGAGCCCGAGATCTGATAGGGAACCTTCTGCTCCTTCAGCTTCTCGACGACCTGGCCGGCGTCGGCGTTGTCGAGGTTGGTGAAGAGCGGGGACCACTCGGGGGTCTGCGCCCAGAGGACGAGCATGACGATGGCCGCCACGCTCGCGGCGGCGACCGCGCCGAACACGATCTGCTGGGTCCGGGTCAACCCGGTCCAGATGCGAATGACGTCTTGCTGGAGCTGCTTGAGGAAGTCGTTCATCGAGGTAAGACTAGACGCTCATTCTCATGATTTCGTGGTAGGCCTCCACGAGCTTGTTGCGCACCTGCATCGTCAGGTTCACGGCGATGCCCGCCTTCTCCGCGGCGATCATCACGTCGTGCAGCTCCACGTCGCCTCCGGTGGCGAGCTCCTTGCGAAGCTCGGAGCTCTGGAGCTGGAGGTGGTTGACGCTGTCGAGGAAGGCCCCGAGCGGCTTACCGAGATCCTGGATGCCCTGGGCGGCCCCCGGCGCCTGGACGGCGACGGACGGCATCTCCAGGGACTTGGCCGGCGGAACGGGCAGCTCGATGCCCAGCTGAGGGGCCTTGAGGCCGTCGTAGATCTGGTTGAACTCGCTGCGCTGCTCGTCGGGCGTCACCTTGGGAAGGGTGATTCCGAAGCCGAGCCCCGGAGCGCCGGGAAGGGAAATGAAAGGAGGAAGGCCTGCCATGTGCCGTTAAATCTCCAAAGCCTTGCCGGCGGCGCTCTTGAGGGCCTGCACGACGGTCACGTTGGCCTCGTACGAGCGCGTGGCCGAGATGAGGTCCGTCATCTCCGTGATGGGATTGACGTTCGGATAGGCGACGTAGCCCTGCTCGTTGGCGTCCGGGTGCTCGGGGTCGTAGACCATCTTGAAGGGCGACTGGTCCTCGATGATGCCCGCGACCTGCACGCCGCCCGAGGCCGCCCCCGGCTTGGTGGGCTGCTTGGACTCGAAGACCACCATCTCGCGCCGGTAGGCCTCGCCCTTGTCCGTACGGGTGGTGTTGGCGTTGGCGAGGTTGCTCGCGATGGTGTCCATGCGGAGGCGCTGGGCCGTCAGGGCGCTGGCGCTGGTGTTCAGGGCATCGAACGTGCTCATCTGCTACCTCCTTAGGCCGTACCGCGGATGACGGTCTTGAGGCCTTCCATGCTGCGCTTCATCAGGTCGGCCATGGCGTTGTAGGTGATGCTGGTCTGCGCGAGGCGGGTCATCTCCGCGTCGATGTCGACGTTGTTGCCGTCGTTGCGCATGGTGTTCTCGGTCGAACGGCTCACCACCGCCTGGAACTCCTCGAGGCTCTGGGGGCCGTCGAGGCGGATGTGCATGGGGTGGGATGTCGCCATCGGGACCTCGAAGGCGCCGGGCTGGGAGATGGCGCGCTTGAGCTGGCCCTCGTAGGCCACCTCGAACCGTTTGTAGTGAGGGGTGTCCGCGTTGGCGATGTTCTCGGCGATCGCCTTCTGGCGCGTCGACAGTCCGTCCATGGCCTTGGCCATGACGTCTGGAGCACCGCTAAAAAGCTTGTCCAGCAAGGATGGAACCTCCTCGGCCCACGGAGCAACTAAGGGGTCCTCCCACCGTCCCTGGTCTGGAGCGTTCCCTGCATGGTGACGAACCAACCGTGGTCCGCATCTTCACGACGCCATCATACCCGTCAGTGGGGTCCCTTAACAAGCCTGCCCGTCTTAAACGTCGCAATCCGACGGTATGAAACAACTTCCTGCGCTAATTATGTCACCTTTTCAGCAGCCAAGCGAGTGGCCCGCGACACAAGACACGCGAAGGGGCGCGGCAAGCGGCCGCGCCCCCTCAAGCCCGCCGACTTTCGCCGACGCCGGTCGCATGCGGTGCGCGCCATCAGCCGCTGACGCGGAACGCGCGTCCCCCGCCGGGGGCTCCGCTCGACCATCGACGCCCGACCGGGCCAGACGCAGAAGTGCTTTGTACTTCCCACCCGCGTCCCGGGGTCACCGACCCTCTTACCGTAGCCGAGGCGTGTAAACGCCCCGTGTCGCTCCCGTTTGAGCCCGGCTCGCTCTCGATTAAATTTCGATTGGCTAGGCCTGGGCCTGCAGGGCGCGGGCGCGCTCCAGGATGGCCGTCACCACCTCGTCGGCCGTCAGGTGGTCGCTGTCGAGCAGGACGGCGTCCTCGGCCGGCTTGAGCGGGGAGTGCTCGCGGTTGGAGTCGATGTCGTCGCGGCGCTGGATATCTGCCTCGAGGGCCGCCAGGTCGACCGCATGGCCCGCCTTCTCGAGGTCACGGGCGCGCCGGCGCGCCCGCTCGCGCGGGCTCGCCACCAGGAAGATCTTGAGGTCGGCATGGGGGAACACCACCGTCCCGATGTCTCGACCTTCGGCCACCACTCCGCCGGCCTTGCCCATGGCCTGCTGCAGGCTGACCAGGTGTGCACGCACCGCCGACACCTTGGCCACCTCGGAGACACGCCCGGTCACCTCGGGAGTCCGGATGGCCTCGGTGACATCGGTGCCGTCGATGCAGACGCGATCGCCCTCCTCGCCAGGCAAGAGCTCGATGCGGCTCTCCTCGGCGAGCCTGGCGAGCGCCGGCTCGTCCGAGAGGTCCAGACCGACCCGGAGGGCCTTCCAGGTGAGAGCCCGATACATGGCCCCGGTGTCGAGGAACAGGAGTCCCAGCTGGCGGGCCACGCGGCGGGAGACGGTACTCTTGCCCGCTCCGGCGGGACCGTCGATGGCGATGACGAGGGATTTCAACTCAGGATCTCCTTTGGGGCACGGGCGGCCAGGTCGCGATCGGGACCGGCCGGATCCAAGAGGGCGTTGTCGATGAGGCGGGTATGCCCCACGTGCGCGGCAACAAGGGCGACCTGCCCCGGCCCGAAGACGTGGGCAGGCTCCAGCGAGCCTTCCTCGACCACCTCGAAGTACTGCAGCCTCACCTGCGGGTCCGCCGCCAGGTAGGCGCGGGCGCGCTCGAGCGCGGGGGCCACCGGACGGCCCGGCTCGTGGGAGGCCACCAGGATCCCCAGGGCCGCCGACAGACGCAGGGCCGATTCCCGCTCCTCGGGAGCCAGGTAGCGGTTGCGGCTGCTGAGGGCGAGGCCGTCTGGCTCGCGCACCGTCGGGCAGCGCACCAGCTCGAGGGGCATGGCCAGGTCCCGGACCATCTGCGCGAGGACCCGGCACTGCTGGAAGTCCTTCTGCCCGAAGTAGGCGCGGTCCGGGCGCACCAGGTTGAAGAGCTTGGCGACCACCGTCGTCACGCCCGTGAAGTGGCCGGGGCGGTAGTGGCCGCACAGCTTGTCCGTGAGCGCGGGGCCCACCGCGACCTCGGTGGCGAAGCCCGGGGGGTAGACCTCGTCCACCGCCGGCACGAACACCACGTCGACGCCCGCCTGGGCGCAAACGGCCGCATCCCCCGCCAGATCGCGCGGATAGCGCGCGAAGTCCTCCTTGGGGCCGAACTGCTTGGGGTTCACGAAGACGGAGACGACGACCGTCCGGCACTCCTGCCGGGCCTGGCGCATGAGGCTGGCATGGCCCGGATGCAGGGCCCCCATGGTGGGCACGAAGCCGACGGGCCCCGGCAGCGACGCCAGGGCCGAGCGAAGGTCCGCGACGGACTCGACCAGAACCAAGAGGGGCCTCCCCGTGTCATAGGCCGAAGGCAAGCAGCCATCGGTGGGTCAAAACCGTGTTGATTCTAACATCCAGAAGGCCCGGCAGCCAGAAATGCCCGCAGGCAGGGGTTCGGGAATCTCCAAAGGCTTTGGCCATCGCGCCCTAGTCGCTGCCGGGACCCGGCCTATAGGATCAGCACCGGATCGCCATGGGCGGCGCGGGGGCGCTGTCCCACAACAGGGGAGCGCAGGGTGATGAGACCTCTGGACTTCGATCTGCTGGGGTGTCCGGTGAGCGACTACGCCACGGGCAAGACGCTCGGTCGGGTCAAGTGCGTCGTGTTGGACCAGCCCCCGCAACGCATCGCGCGGATCGCCGTCGAGTTCGGCCCCGAGGCCGACGACACCGAAGCCGAGACCATGTACTGCGACATGGAGCCCTTGGAGCCCCGGCCGCACCAGGACTACATGGTCGGCCAGACCTCGACGGTCTCCTTGAGCGACGGCCAGGGTCAGGCCATCGTCCGCGCCGGCGAGACGATCACGCCCCAGGTCCTGGATCACGCCCGCCGGGCCGGGCTCCTGCACCGGCTGGAGGCCACCTTCTAGCAGCCAACAAGAAGCGGCGGCTGGCCAGTGGCCAGCCGCCGCCTGCGGGTGTCGGAGCTAGGGCTTGCTGGTGCCCAGGTTGCTGTTGCGGATGCCGTACAGGAAGTAGCCCACCAGGCCGATCGCCATCCACGCCAGGAAGTTGCGCCAGGTCAAGGCGGGGAGCTTGGCCATCATGAAGCCGCAGCTCAGGACCGTGCCGATGGCCACCACGGGCATGCCCGGGACGCGGAAGCCGCGCTTCCACTCGGGACGGGTGTAGCGCAGCACCCAGGCCCCGACCGCCACCAGGATGAAGGCGAAGAGCGTCCCGATGTTGGCGAGCTCCGCCACCATCGAGATGGGCGTCAGGCCCGCCAGGATGGCCACGCAGATGCCCGTCACGACGGTGGTGACCACGGGCGTGCCGAACTTGGGGTGCACGGTGGTGAAGACCTTGGGCATCAGGCCGTCGCGCGCCATGGCGAAGAAGATGCGCGGCTGGCCCATCATCATGACGACGAGCACCGAGGTGATGCCCGTGACGGCGCCCACCGAGAGCAGTGCTGCCGCCCAGCCCTTGCCGACGTAGTCGAGCGCGAAGGCCAAGGGCGCCGCGTTCTCCTTGAGGGCGGGGTAGAGCGACTGCGGGATGATGCCCGTGAAGATGGCCGCGATCACGATGTAGAACACGGTGCAGACCAGGAGGCTCGCGATGAGGCCGATGGGCAGGTCGCGCTGCGGGTTCTTGACCTCCTCGGCCGCCGTCGAGATGGCGTCGAAGCCGATGTAGGCGAAGAAGATGGTCGCCGCGCCGGTGAAGACGCCACCCCAGCCGTAGGGCAGGAAGGGCTGCCAGTTGCCCGGGTTGATGTGGCCCAGCGTCAGGGCGATGAACATCAGGAGCACGAGGATCTTGAGGGCCACGAAGAGGGCGTTGACGTTGGCGCTCTCCTTGACGCCCCGGATCAGGATGGCCGTCACCGTGAGCGCGATGGCGATCGCCGGGACGTTCACGACGGCCCCCGGCACCACGCCCGGGGCGTTGGCGAAGGCCGCCGGTATCTCGATGCCCACGTTGTGGAGGATCTTGACGAAGTACCCGCTCCACCCGATTGAGACGGCCGCTGAGGCCACCACGTATTCCAAGATGAGCGCCCACCCGATGACCCAGGCGAAGATCTCGCCGAAGGCGCTGTAGGCGTAGGTGTAGGCCGAGCCCGAGGCCGGGATCATCGAGGCGACCTCGGCGTAGGCCATGGCCGCGAACGCGCAGGCGATGCCGGCGATGATGAAGGAAATGATGATGCCGGGGCCCGCCCACTTGGCGGCGGCCGAGCCGGTGATGACGAAGATGCCCGTCCCGATGATCGCCCCGATGCCGAGCATCGTCAGGTCGATGGGGCCGAGTACCTTCTTCAGCCCGGAGCTGGCACTCTCGTCCGGCAGGGGCTTACGAACCAACAGGCGGCTGAGCAGGCTGCTGCTCGCGCCCTTCTCGTTGCTGATCACGCTCACGATGATCTCCTCGTCTGGGGGATGCGCGTTTCGGCCCGGCGGTTGCCCCAGACGCGAAACTTCACCACTATAGCAAAGGCCGCTCGAATGCGGCAAGCGGCATGGCTCCGCGGTTTCGGCCAAATGCCCGAGCAGGCTTGGCCAGGGTGCCGAAGCCGCGCCCGGAAGGAGCACCTAGGGTAGGGGCATGGCCGTCCGTGCGAGGAGGATCCCATGCGCTTTCTAGCCTCCGGAGCCCTGTTCGTGACCCTCTTGATCCTGCCCGCCGCCGCTCAGGTGCCGCCACCGGCCGAGAAGCCGGGCGTGGTCGAGCCTGCGCCGATCCTCATGCCCAGTGCGACCATGGCGCTGCGCAACGACCTCACGGTCCTGCAGGCGGCCATCGAGGGCTACCGCGCGGCGCACTTCTACCACTACCCGGAGGCCGCCACCCTGGAGGCCCTCGTGGAGTTGCTCGTCCACACCGACGACCTGCCCGAGGGCTACCGGCTCGAGGGGACGGTCACGGAGTTCGTGGCCAACCGCCGCGGCTACCGGATCAGCGCCCGCACCAACGGCGACGTGCTCACGATCCGCCCCCCGGAGCGCTTCGACCCCTTCTGGGCCATGCTGCTCCACCCGCTCTAACCCGACCGCTCCCCCGAAAAAAATGCGGCCGGTTGGTGTCCCAACCGGCCGCTCGCGTCGAACAAGAGGAGTTAGAGCAGGCTCGTGATGCGGGCCCGCAGCTTGCGCATGCACTCCTGACCCTGATCGAAGCCCACCATGCGCGAGATGGCCATGCCGAGGCGGTCCGAGAGGTCGACCATCTGACCGAAGGTGACGTTCTCGAGGTCCATCAGGCCCATCTCCTGACAGGCGCTCTCCACCAGGTTGTTGGCGACCTCGTAGCCCACGTACTCCATGACGATGAGCGCGAACGAGTCGAAGCGCGTGCGCTGGATCGGCGCCGAGGCCAGATCGGGCCCCGAGTCCGCGCCGTGGGCCACCGCGGCTCCCGTGTAGAGCAGGCTCTTGAGGGCCGCGCAGGTCTCCATCTCGCCCAGGTTCGACTGCTCGAAGAACTGGGCCAGGGTGAAGGAGCGGGGCAGCTTGCGCATCCAGTGCGGGATCCACTCGGGCGGCTCGGCACGGTCCCACTGGAAGGCGTCGAGGGCGTCCTGGGTGTAGGAGATGGCGCTGGTGAGGTCCTGGACGATGCCCTTGTAGTGGTGGCACTCGTCCATGCGGCGCATGCCTTCGAGCAGGACCCAGTCGATCTGACGGTTGATGTTGGACTCGGGAACCTCGTCCTGCGAGATCTCGAGCACCCGGAACGTCCCGGTCTTCCACCAGCAGATGATCCGGAACATGGCCTCCTCGCCACGCAGGGCGTTGACCGCCGCGTACTTGAGGTTGCCGCCGACGAAGTACATGTCCGCCGACTGACCGATCTCGACGCGCGAGAGCTCGAGCTTGGCCGTCTTCTGCTCCAACTTGATCAGCTGAACGAGGTTGGGGAAGCTGATGGAGGCAATATTGCCCTCCAGCAACGTAAGGTTCGACAAGTCCCGCTACCTTTCTGAGAGTGCTGGCAGGTGGGAAGGACCGGCGACGCCGGGCGCTCCGCCAGGGGGCGGAGCCTCCCCATTATACCCAACGAACCTCGAAATGGTCAGGCTCACTCCGCGACGGCCACGGGGGGCGTCCTCCTCCGGCGCAAGAGCTCCAGGGCGGGGACGCGCAACAGCAGCAGGAGGATGACGTAGGCCCCGAGACCGACCACCCCGCCGCCCAACAACTGGACGAGCGCGCCGAGCTGTCCCGGGAAGGGCACGAACCCCTTGGCGAGGTAGGCGAGGCCCGCACAGGCTCCGGCCGCGACGAAGGCCTTCACGATCGTGCCCACGCTCGGCCCGAGGCCGAGCGTCCCCAGGTCGCGGCGCAGGAAGTAGCCCAGCAAGAGGAGGTTCCCGACCGTCACGAGGGTCGTCGCCCATGCGAGGCCCGCGAGCTGGTAACGGACCAGCACAGCGTTGAAGACGAGCGTCGTGCCGATGGAGACGACGGTGACCAGGAGCGGAGTGCGGCTCTTGTTCTGAGCGTAGAAGACCCGCGTGAAGAGGTCGCGCGTCCCGTAGGCGAGCATGGAGAGGGCCACGATGGAGAGGACGGTCGCGGTCTGGCGGGTGTCCTGGGCGTCGAACTGCCCGTGCTCGAAGACCAGGCGCACGGCCGCCTCGCCGAGCACGATGGCGAGCCCCGTGACGGGCAGGATGACGAGCGCGATGGACTGCACGCCCCGGTTGAGCCAACCGAACAGGCTGGCGCGATCGCCCGCGGTCGCGGCCTCCGTCAGGCGCGGGAACATGGGCACCAACAGGGCCGTGAGCAGGATGCCCAGGGGCAGCTGGATGAGCTGGTTGGAGTAGTTGAAGGCGCTGATGGAGCCCTCCGGCAGGCCGGAGCAGAAGGCCGAGGCGATCGCGACGTTCAGCGTCCCCACCGAGCTCGAGAGGCCCGCGGGCACGAGCATGCGCAGCATGTCGAGGAAGGCCGGGTGGTTCAGGGGCACCGGGCGCACGGGCGCGCCGCCCGTGATCTCGCGCCAGTCCTGGGCCACCGGCACGGCCTGCAAGAGCAGCTGACCGACGGCCCCTGCGAGCGTGCCCCAGGCGATGGCCGTGGGCGACGAGGTCACGAGCACGACGCCGATTACCGCGAGGCTCGAGACCATGGGCGTGAGGCTCGAGTTGGTGAACTTGTCGCGGGCGTTGCTGATGCCGCACAGCACGCCGATGAGGCCGCCGATCATGATGAGCGGCGCCATGATGTGGAGGTTGGTGACGGCGAGCGCCTGGGCCTCGGGGCTGAGGCCGGGCCCCGTGATCCGGACGATCCAGGGGGCCAGGAGCGCGGCCGCCAGTGCCAGCAGGCCCGTCAGAGCGGCGGTCGCCAGGAAGATCGTCAGGAGCACGCCCGGGATCTCGGCGTCGCGGCCCTCGGTCCGGAGGCTCGTCACCGAGCGCATGGTCGAGAGATGGAAAGGACCGTTCAGGCCGCCGAGCAGGATCAGGAACAGGGCCGGCAGGATGTAGGCGATCGTGTTGGCGTCCTTGACGATGCCCGCCCCGTAGGCGTTCGCCACCGCCACCTCGCGCAGGAAGCCCGCCCCCTTGCTCACCAGGAGCAGGACGGCCATGAGGCTGGTGGCGCGGGCGAGGCTACGCCCCACGGCGGCTTTCGAGGTCGGCCAGGATCCACTCCACGGCCGAAAGCAGCGTCGGGGCCACGTGATCGGGCTCGACCTTCCACTGGTACTCGCCCTTGAGGACGCGCTCGCCGTAGCCGGAGGTCAAGAGCACGCTCTTGCAGCCGGCATTCTGGCCGAGCTCCACGTCGGTGGCCTTGTCGCCCACCACGTAGGAGAGGCTCCGGTCCACGTCGTGCTTCTCGCTCGCCTGGTCGACCATCTGGGTGCCGGGCTTGCGGCACTGGCACTCGAAGGAGTAGCGCGGATCGGTGCCGTCGGGCAGGTGCGGGCAGTAATAGAGATCGTCGAGGAAGGCGCCCTCCTCGAGGAGCAGATCGTTCAGGCGCTGGTGCAGCGTGCCGATGTGGCTCTCCGGGTAGTAGCCGCGCGCGGGGCCCGACTGGTTGGTCACGAGGATGGCAAGGATGCCCGCCTCGTTGAGGCGGCGGATCGCTTCGGCCGCGCCGGGAATCAGGACCAGCTTCTGGGCGTCGTGGATGTAGCCGACTTCTTCGTTGATGGTTCCGTCGCGATCGAGGAATACGGCGGGTCGTTTCAAATCGAGGGCGCTCCTATACCGATGGCGGGCCAATCGCGGGGGATTGCCTCCTTATTATAGCCAAGGCCGGGCGAATGGCCAGCATGGACCCCGCGTGCTAGAATCCGACGTTCCCTTGCTTGGAGGCTTTCATGCGCGTCGACCGGATTCTCGCCCTCACGCTCATCGTCGCGACGATCGTCGCCGCGGCCACCGCCTGGTGGACGGGCGATCGCGACCGGGGGATGCCGGCGGCGGACTTGTCGGAGCCGGGCGAGGCCGAGATCGCCATGATCGACGTGTACGGGGCCATCTCGGACGCCAAGCCCGGCGAGGACGTCTTCGGCTCCTCGGGCGCGGGCGCCATCCGCCTCATCCGGGCCATCCGGGAGGCCGAAGCGGACGGCGTGAAGGCCCTCCTCATGCGCATCAATTCGCCCGGCGGCACGGCCGCGGCCTCGCAGATGGTCTACAACGAGCTCATGCGGGTTCGCAAGGCGGGCAAGATCAAGGTCGTCACGACCATGGGCGACATGGCGGCCTCGGGCGGCTACTACATCGCGGCCGCCTCGGACCACATCGTGGCCAACCCCGCCACCACCACGGGCTCCATCGGCGTCATCCTGCACCTCCAGAACGTCGAGAAGCTCTTCGACAAGATCGGCGTCGACACCACCACCATCAAGAGCGGCCCGCGCAAGGACATCCTCTCGCCCTTCCGCCCCATGGCCCCCGATGAGCGCACGCTCCTGCAGGGTCTGGTCGACGACACCTACCGCCAGTTCCTGGAGGCCATCGTGGCCGGCCGCAAGATGCCCGTCGAGAAGCTGCGCCCGCTGGCGGACGGCCGGGTCTTCACCGGCGAGCAGGCGCTCAAGGTGGGCCTGGTGGACAGCCTCGGCAACTACGAGGACGCCATCCTCAAGACGGCCTCGCTGACCGGCATCAAGGGGAAGCCCAAGGTCCGCAACTACACGAGCGAGAGCCTCTTCGAGGGCCTTTTCCCGAAGCTCGAGTCCAAGCTCTCCAGCCTCCTCGGGGCCAGTGCGGGAGCCAGCTGGAACAAGCTGCCCCTGACGCTCCTGGAGTAGGCCGATGCTCGACTCGCTGTACCAGACGCTCTTTCGGCCGCGACAGCCTCTCCTCCCCCTGACCGTCACCACCGGGTGGGTTCTCGTCTTGCTCTTGAGCCTGCTCACGGGCCTCGCCTGGGCCGGCCGGCTCGGGCTGGGTGCGGCCGGAATGGTCCTCGCCACCTTGACCTGCGCGGGGATCTACCTGCTCGCGTGGTTCTTCCTGTCGGCGGCCACGACCCTGCTGGCGGAGCTGCAGGGCGGGCAAGGGAGCGGCCCCGAGACCATGGGGGCCATCGCCGCGGCCTTCTGGCCGGCTCTATTGTTCGGCCCCTTGTCGGCGTTGAGCGATCGCTTCGACCGCCTGTCGGGCATCCTCGGCCTCGTCGTCTCGTTGTGGATCGTCGTGAGCCTGGTCCGGGCCGTGGCCCAGGCGCATCGCCTGAGCCTCGCGCGCGCGTCCGTTTGTGTCTTCGGGGCGGGCCTGCTCGCCGTGATGGGGCTCGGCGCCCTCATCGGCACGCCCCTCCTGTTCATGGCCCTTTTCATCGTCTCCTAGACTTAAGCCTCCCTGCGACATGCGCTTAAGGAACCGTTCGCCCTTCGAGAGCCTCAGGGTGACCGGTTTTGTTGTGGGTCTCAAGGGATCGGCGCTCAAGCCAAGGGATCGCCACTCGAGCCTTTCAAGACAAGGGGAAGGTGACTCGAACCATCCTCAACCATCCGTTCGTCCTGAGCCTGTCGAAGGGGCGAACGGTTCCTTAAAAAAAGGGCCCCCGCCGCTCGGCGGGGGCCCTTCATCATCCTCCGAATAGCGAGTTCCAGGCCTTCTTGGCTCCGCCCGAGATGGCGTTGCCGACGTCGCCCGCCTTGTCGCCCACCCAGTTGGCGGCATTCTTGGCGGCGCCCGCGATCTCGTCCTTGTACTTGTAGGCGAGCGAGCCCAGCGAGAGGGCCGCCGAGGCAGCACCCGCCGCCGCCGCGACCACCTGGCCGCCGGGAATCATCATCGCGACGCCCGCCACGCTCGTGAGCACGTTGCTGCCGAGCTTCGCCAGCTTGCCGGGGTCCACCCCGTTCTTCTGCATGTCCTTGAGCGTGCCGATGGCCGAGGTGATGCCGCCGACGATGGCGACGGGGCCGCCGACCTTCTTGAGCAGCTCGACGGCGCCCGGAAACTTCTTGAAGACGTCCAAGGTGGCGGTCATGCTGCTGGCCAAATCGCTCAGCGAGCCGATCATGCCGTTGATGTCGCCCTTCTTGGCGGCCATGCCGAAGCCGGCGACGGCAGAGGCCACGCCCGCGATGCCGAGCCCCTTGGCGAGCGAGCCCGTGGTCGCGATCTTGGTGAGCTCGCGCGTATCCCCGATTTTCTTGCGGACGTCGTTGACGACGTTGACCGTGTCGTTGACAGCAGTACGAGCATTGGCAGCAGCCAGGCGCGCGTCGCGGGTGCCTTGCACCGAGAGGTTGACGCCTGCTCCAATCCCATCCGTCAAACGCATTGCCGTTCCTCCTCCGAATTTACCAACAGAAACCTTATGCCCTCCGATCCGCCGATCGCTGTGCCCTTTAACAGACACCGAATCGAAATTTGTCGTGCGGACAAACCGTGTTGCGGCTTTGTTAACGACCGGTCAAACGAACGGGCCCCCGGAAGTCTTCCGGGGGCCCGTCAGGTTCGTGTCTAGGACAGGGGCCCTGTCCCCTCGATGGTCGGCCCGAAGAAGTCGGCCTCGAAGAGCTCCTGCTCGGCATCCTCGAGCATCTTGAGGGCATGGTCCATCATGGCGTTCGAGAGCGACAGGACCTCATCCGGCGTGAAGGACGCCTTGTCCTGTAGGCCGGTCGCCTGCAGCGACAGATGGAAGAGGTGCTCCGCCGACTCGGGCGTCACGCTGCCCGTCAACGACTGGAATACCTGATCGCGGCTGATGGTCTTGGCCATGTCTCTTTCTCTCCTCACAGGGGCGTCTGGGGCTACATTCCCAAGCGACCCGGAGCGCAAACGCCCCTAGAACAACCCGACGGTCTTGCCCTCGGCGTCGATCCCGATGGCCTCCGCCGACGGCCGCTTGGGCAGCCCCGGCATGGTCATGATCTCCCCGGTGTAGGCGACGACGAAGCCCGCCCCCGCCGAGACCTTGAGGTCGCGCACCGTGACCTTGAAGCCGGTCGGACGGCCCAGGCGCGCCGGATCGTCGGAGAAGGAGTACTGGGTCTTGGCCATGCAGACGGGCAGATTGCCGAGCCCCAGCCGCTCGATGCGCTCCAGGCTCTTGAGGGCCGCGGGCTCGAAGTGGACGCCGTCGCCGCCGTAGACCCGGCGCACGACCGCGTCGATCTTCTCGGGGATCGACTCCGCGAGCTCGTAGAGCGGCTTGAAGGCGCTCGGAACGCTCGTGGCCTGCACGATCGCATCGGCCAGGGCCTCACCGCCCTCGCCGCCCTTCGCCCAGACCTCGGAGAGCACCACGGGCACGCCCAGGCGCTGACTGAGGCGCTCCAGAGCGTCCAGCTCCTGCTGGCTGTCGGTGGGGAAGCGATTGATGGCCACCACCGGCTGGAGGCCGAACTGGCGCACCGAGTCCACGTGCTTCTCGAGGTTGGCCATGCCCATCTCGAGCGCCGCCACGTCCGGCACGGCGAGCTGCATCGCATCCGCCCCGCCGTGCAGCTTGAGGGCGCGCACCGTCGCGACCACCACCACCGCCGCGGGCGTGAGGCCCGCCGTGCGGCACTTGATGTCGAAGAACTTCTCGGCGCCGAGGTCCGCCCCGAAGCCCGCCTCGGTCACGACGTAGTCCGCGAGCTTGAGGGCCATGCGGGTGGCGAGCACGCTGTTGCAGCCGTGCGCGATGTTGGCGAAGGGGCCGCAGTGAACGAGCGCCGGCGTGTTCTCGAGGGTTTGGACCAGGTTGGGCTTGATGGCGTCCTTCAAGAGCACGGCCATGGCCCCGTCGGCCTGCAGATCCCGGGCCGTCACGGGCCGGCCGTCGAAGGTGAAGCCCACGATGATCCGGCCGAGCCGCTCCTGGAGGTCCGAGACGCTCGACGAGAGGGCGAGGATGGCCATGACCTCGGAGGCCGCCGTGATCTCGAAGTGGTCCTCGCGGGGCATGCCGTTGGCCTTGCCGCCGAGCCCCACGATCACGTTGCGCAGGGCGCGCTCGTTGAGGTCCATGCAGCGCTTCCAGACGATCTGGCGCGGATCGAGGCCGAGCGGATTGCCGAAGTGCAGGTGGTTGTCGATCATGGAGGCCAGGAGGTTGTTGGCCGAGGTGATGGCATGCAGATCGCCCGTGAAGTGGAGGTTGATGTCCTCCATGGGGACGATCTGGGCGTACCCGCCGCCCGCCGCGCCGCCCTTCATGCCGAAGCTGGGGCCGAGCGAGGGCTCGCGCAGGGCGATGATGGCCTTGTGGCCCAGCCGGGAAAGCGCCTGACCGAGTCCCACGGTGGTGGTCGACTTGCCCTCGCCTGCCTTGGTCGGACTGATGGCCGTGACCAGGATCAGCTTGCCGTCCGGCCGATCCTTGAGGCGCTCGAGCGCCTCGAGCCCGATCTTGGCCTTGGTGTGGCCGTAGGGCTCGACCTCCTGCGGCAAGAGGCCGGCCGCCGAGGCCACCTCCATGATGGGCTTGAGCACCGCGCTCTGCGCGATGGCCAAGTCCGACGGAACCTCCCGGGTACGCTCAGGCGATAGCATGGTCCCTCCTTAAGGACACCAATAGAGCAGCCGGTTTGGAAAAGGCAGGTGGCGGAGCATCAGCTCCCCTTGGGCTTCTTGTCGGCCATCTTGGCCATGAATCGCTCGGCCTCCACGATGAAGCGCTCGTGGGTGCCCTCGGCGATCTTCTCGCGCTCGTCGTAGGCGCAGACCTTGAACTCCAGCCGGCGGCCGGAAACCGCGACGAGCACGGCCTCGGCCTGGACGTTGTGGCCGATGGGGGTGGCCGCCAGGTGGCGCAGGGAGACGCCGGTGCCCACGGTCGTCATGCCGGGCGGCAGGTAGCTCGTCACGGCGCTTGCGGCCGCATGCTCGACGAGCGCCACCAGAGCGGGCGTCGCCAGGACCGGCAGGGCGCCGGACCCCATGGTGATGGCCGTGTTCTCGGTGCTCACGACGCTCGGGGCATGGCCCATCGCGCCCACCAGGTGCTCGAGTTCTACCATCGGTCTCTCCCCAATCGGGCGGTGAGGGCAGCGGCCAGGACGGACTACCAGGGGCTTTGATTGTACCACGGTCCGAGCCCTCTGAGCGGCTGCGGCGACCCCGGAAACGGACGTCCCTGGAGCATGCATGGAGGCCGGGTCGCGTGTTACCATGTAACGACCTGTTACGCGTCGGAGCGTAACGACGACGTGGCACCCCGACCACCGCCCTCCCATCGCAGCCACCGGAAGGAGTACCAACCGCCATGGACAACGCCGCCTACCTCAATCGGGCCGAATCGCCGCTGACGTCCCAAGAGTGGGAGCTCATCGACAACACGATCGTCGACGTGGCCCGCCGCAGCCTGGTGGGTCGCCGGTTCCTGCACGTGTTCGGCCCGCTCGGCGCCGGGGTGCAGGACGTCGACTACGACCTGTTCACGGGCACCGGCTCGGCCCAGGTCGCGGTCTTCGGGGAGACCGAGACCAGCATGGTGCGCGCCAAGCGTCGCGTCCACGAGAACATCCCCATCGTCTACAAGGACTTCATGCTCTACTGGCGCGACCTGGAGACGGCCCGCCAGATCAACCACCCCATCGACGTGAGCGCCGCGGCGGCGGCCGCCTCGATCGTCGCCCAGAAGGAGGACTACCTCATCTTCAACGGCGACGAGGAGTGCGGCTACGACGGCCTGGCCAACGCCGAGGGCCGCAACACGGTGGTCGCCCGCAACTGGGCCGAGGCCGGCAACGGCTTCCAGGACGTGGTCGACGCCCGCGCCAAGCTGCTCGAGGCGGGCTTCGCGGGCCCCTACGCCGTCATCGTCAACCCGGTCTGGTACTCGCAGCTGCACCGGGTCTACGCCAGCTCGGGCGTGCTCGAGATCAACCACATCCGCGAGCTGGCGACCGCAGGCGTCTTCCAGACGCCGGCCCTCAAGGAGGGTCAGGGGCTCATCCTCTCGGTGGGCATCCAGAACTTCGACCTCGCCATCGGGCAGGACCTCATCACCGCCTACCTCGGCGTGGAGAAGATGAACCACCCGTTCCGGGTCTTCGAGAGCCTCGTGCTCCGGATCAAGCGTCCGGGCGCCATCTGCACCTTCGAGTCGGGGGCGCGCTAAGCGATGCCGACCCCCGTGGATCTCGCCGTCATCCGCAAGGCCCTGGTGCGCGAGCTGGAGACCATCAACCACTACCAGGAGCTGCACGACCTGGCCAGCGAGCCGGGCGTGCGCGCCTTGATGCTGCACCTGATGGACGAGGAGAAAGAGCATGTCGCTGAGCTCACGGCCATGCTCCGCGCCCACGATCCGGTGCAGGATCGCACCTTCCGCGAGGAGCACAGTGCGGCGATCGCCGAGGGCAACCTCGCGGCCCTCGCGCACAAGCCGGGCACGGCCGCAGCGGCCACTCCGGCGCATGCTCCCACGTGGACGGGCGGCCTCACGGTCGGCAGCCTCATGGGCCAGCCGATCTAGCAGGACCCACCCCCCCAGAACGCCAAACGGCCCGGCTTGCGCCGGGCCGTTCGGTTTGGAGTCACGCCTAGGCGCGAACCGCCTGGTTGATCTCGTCGAGGCGAGTGAGCGTCGACTTGAAGTCGCGATCCTCACCGATCGGGTTGGTGTGGATATCCCGGACGACGCCCTGGGGGTCGATGATGACCGTCGAGCGCGACGGGCAGCCGGAATCCTCCAGGAAGATCCCGAACTCGCGGGTCCACTTGCCGTGGGGGTTCCAGTCGCTGAGGATGGGATAGTCGAGACCGCCCATGGACTCCGCGTACTGCTTGTTGGTGTGAACGCTATCGGCGGAAACAGCCAGAACCTGGCTGTTGCGGGACTCGAACTCCTTGAGCAGGGAGTTCACGTCCGGCAATTCGCGCGTTCAGACAGGCGTGAAGGCAAAGGGGAAGAAGACAAGAACGGTGTTCTTGCCCTGGAAGTCCTCGAGACCGAACGACTTCTTCTCACCCTTCAGGGTGCCTTCAAGCCGAAAACCCGAGACCTTGTCTCCGACCTTCAGCATGGATGACCTCCAAAGGTAAAGGGGTGCAACACTCGGTAACGTTTCGTTACCGTTCCGAGTATAGCACCGGAACCTTTGGCCGCCGGGCGCTCAAATGCCTAGATCGCATCGCCGATGACGACTCGTCATCACGGCTGCTTGGAGCGCGGAACGAGGCTCGTCAGGCCCTGCAGCAGGTCGATGGGCACCGGGAAGATGATGGTCGAATTCTTCTCGGCCGAGATCTCCGTCAGGGTCTGCAGGTAGCGCAGCTGCAAGCTGGTCGGCTCCTCGGCGATGATGGCCGCGGCCTCGGCGAGGGTCTTGGAGGCCTGCAGCTCGCCCTCGGCGTGGATGATCTTGGCGCGCTTCTCGCGCTCGGCCTCGGCCTGACGGGCCATGGCACGCTGCATGGACTGGGGCAGCTCCACGTCCTTGATCTCGACCGCGCTCACCTTCACGCCCCAGGGCTCGGTGCTCTCGTCGATGATCTGCTGCAGGCGCTGGTTGATGGTCTCGCGCTCGGCCAGGAGCTGGTCCAGGGCGAACTGCCCCAGCACGTTGCGGAGCGTCGTCTGGGCCATCTGGAGGGTGGCCGTGCCGAAGTCGAAGACCTTGGTGACGGCGTGCTCCGGGTTGACGACGCGGAAGTAGACGACCGCGCCCACCTTGATGGTGACGTTGTCGCGCGTGATGACCTCCTGGGTCGGCAGGTCCAGCGTCAGCGTGCGCAGGTCCACCTTGACCATGCGATCGAGGATGGGGATGAGCAGGATGAGACCCGGCCCCTTGGCGCCGACCAGGCGGCCGAGGCGGAAGACGACGCCGCGCTCGTACTCCTGCACGACCTTGATTGCCGAGAACAGGAAGAAGATCGCGAGGACGACGAGAAAGGAGAAGCTGGAGAGGAAACTAATCATGCGGGGGGGCCTCCTGGAGCGTGGGGGATGCGTCGATGAGCGGCGAGACGTAGAGGGTCAGGTCCTCGACCCGCTCGATGCGGACCTGGGCGCCCTTGGGGACGGGACCACCGAGGGAGACGGCACGCCACAGCTCGCCATGGGTGAAGACCTGGCCCTCGGGATTGAGCTCCTGGCGCACCTCACCGGTCTCGCCGATCATGCCCTCCCGGCCGGTGGTGGCCTGACGGCGCTGGGCGCGTACGGCCATGTAGCCGAGGGCCGCCATCAGGAGGCCCGTCGAGCCGGCGATGGTCGCGATGAGGGGCCGCGAGACCTCGAAGCCGGGGGTGCCGGGCGCGACGAGCATGAGGGCGCCGAGCACCAGGGAGATGATGCCGCCCACGGCGAGCGCGCCGAAGCTCGGCACGAAGAGCTCCGCGACGAACAAGAGGAAGGCCAGCCCGATGAGGGCGATGCCCGCCGCGTTGATGGGCAGGGTGCCCAGGGCGAACAGGCCCAGAAGCAGGCAGATGCCGCCCACCACCCCCGGGATGATGAGGCCCGGGTTGGAGAGCTCGAAGAACAAGCCGAGCATGCCGATGTTCAAGAGCAAGAGCGCGATGCTCGGGTCGCTGATCGACTGAAGGAAGCGCTCGATGCCGTTCATCTCGAAGGGCCGGAGGTCCGCGTCGGCCGTCTTGAGGATGACCGTGCGATCGCCTATCTTGACCTTCCGACCGTCGATGCGGTCGAGGAGCGTGGGGACGTCCGGCGCCACCAGGTCCACGACCTTGAGCTTGACGGCCTCCTCGGCGCTCGCGCTGACGGCCTCGCGGACGGCGCGCTCGGCCCACGCGGCGTTGCGGCCGCGCGACGTGGCGATCCCGCGCAGGTAGGCCGCGGCGTCGTTGGTGACCTTGGCCTTCATGGTGCCCTTGATCTCCTCGCCGCCGCCCCCGACCGGGCTCGCGGCCCCGATGGCGGTGTTGGGGGCCATGGCCGCGACGTGCGCCGCCATGGTGATGAAGGCGCCCGCCGAGGCCGCCCGCGCCCCCGGGGGCGTGACGTAGACGATGACCGGGAGCGCGGAGGCCTCGAAGGCCTGGACGATGTCGCGCATGGCGGTGTCGAGGCCGCCGGGCGTGTCGAGCCGCACGAGCACGGCCGCCAGGCGCTGGTCGTTTGCCGCCCGGATCCCGCGCTCCACGTAGCCCGCGACCACGGGCGTGATGGGGCCCCGGACCTCGAGCTCGGTGATGCGCGCGGCCTGAGCCCAGGCCGCGGAGCCCGCGAGCCAGGTCAGACAGCAGCCCAGCATGGCCAGCCAGCGGAACAACGCGCGCAAACGGCCCCCTTTCGCGACCTCCGTCGCGCCAGCAGCATACCGCGCTCCGACCGGGCAGGCAAGGGTCGAGGCGCGAAACGGCCCCCGGTCGGAACCGGGGGCCGAAGGCGCGGCGCAGGGCGGGCTAGTGGCTCTCTTGCGCGATGGTCGCGCCCGCGTCCGGGGCGGCGGCCTCGCGCTTGGCCTGGCGGGACTCCAGGAAGAAGACCAGCAGGAGGATGCCGACGCCCACGTCGATGGCGATGTCCGCGATGTTGAAGATGGGGAAGATGTTCTTGCCCTGCCACTGCAGGTCGAACATGTCGACCACGTACTGGAGGCGGATGCGATCGCTGAAGTTGCCGAGCGTGCCGCCCAGCAAGAGGCCGAGCGCGAGCACGTGGCCGAGCATGAAGTCCTTGAGGCGGCGCTCGTAGACGATGATGGCGATCGACACCGCCGCGGCCACCGTGGCCAGCCCCCAGACCTGTCCCGAGAAGGCGCTGAAGGCGGCCCCGATGTTGCGGACGTAGGTCAGGGCGAAGAAGCCGTTGATGAGGGGGATGGACTGGTAGAGGCCCATGTGGTCGACGACCCAGAGCTTCACCCACTGATCGATCGCATAGACCGCCAGGGCCAGGAAATAGCAGGCGAGGCTGGCGTAGGACTTCTTGGTCAAGAAGGGACTCCTCCAGAGGGCGCCGGGTGGCGCAAAACGGCGTGATACGGCCAAAAAGCCCCCTCAGTATACCGGATGCGCCCCGCCAGCACAACCGAGCCTGACGGCCAAGCGATTGTGTCATGGCCGGAGCAGACAAACCCGTCCGCCCGACTCGAAAGGCCGCAGGGGTCGGACGTGGGTCCGACCCCTGCGCGGTGTGGAGCTTAGAAGGTCACGTACATGCCCCAGGTGCCGTCCGGCGTCAGCTTGCGCACCGTCCCTACCCGGAAGATGACGACCTGGCGACCCATGAAGGCGGTCTTGACCCGCACTTCCGCGCCGGCTGTCGGGTGCGGCTGGAAGGTCGCCCCCTGGCTCCAGGCATCACCCGCCTCCACGAAGGCCGTGGCGTAGAGCTTGTTGAAGTACAGGGGCCCGAACTGGTAGTCCAGGTGGCCGTTGATCGGCATGGTGTACTCGAGGCCCGAATAGGCGATGCGGTTGCCCGCGAACGAGCCCACGTTGTAGCCGCGCAGCGGAATGATGGAGCCGCCGCCCTGCACGCCGCCCAGGAACATGGGCATGGCGTCGCCGTTGGTCATGGCGAAGTGCCAGCGCCAGGCGAGGTTGTGCCGCCAGTCGGGCACGATGGGGAAGTAGCGCTCGCCGCCCAGGGCGTACTGGGCGAAGTCGAACTCGGAGCCCAGCGCGCGGTCCGAGAGCGTGAAGCTCGCGCCGAGCCGGTAGCCGTCCGACGGGTTGAGGTCGGCATCCGACGTGTTCTTGACCCGGTTGTCGCTCCAACCCAGGCTGAGGGTCTGGAGGCGGCCCGTCCGCAGGCCGAGGTCCACTCCGCCGCGCGGGGGATCGAGCACCGAGAGGTGCGCGAGGCCCACGGCCGCCGTCAGGGTCTGCGAGCCGATGTTGGTCCGGGTCATGGCCGAGACGCCCTGCTCCCGTGAGTAGTAGAGCGAGTCGTAGAGGCGCTCCGGGTTGATGGTCTTGGCGATGCCGATGTTCGGCGTGTCGTAGAGCGTCACGCCCCAGGAGGCGTCGCTCATGCGGTTGACGTAGGTGGCCGCATAGCTGAAGCGCTGGCTCATCACGCCCAGGCGGACGTCCAGACCGAGCTGCTGCTTGTCGAGGATGTCGCTGTACATGGCGAGCATGCCGATCTGGCTGCCGCGCTCGTCGGAGGTGAGCTGCGGCATGATGATGTCGTTGGTCATGGTCGGCTCGTAGCCGCGCGTCCGCCAGGAGTCGGGCAGCTGCCGGCCCAGGGTCGGCGTCTCGCCCGCGGCGAGCTTGATGCCCGGCTGGACGTTCTTGGGCGCCTGGTAGGCGATCTGCTCGCCGCCCTCGGGCCGCCAGGTGCGCAGCTCGCTGCCCACCGAGTGGTAGGAGACGTAGAAGAGGCGGCCATCCGGCGCCACGGCCGGAGCCGAGGCCCCCGTGTAGACCTTGCTGAGCTGGGTCAGCTCGCGCTTGCCCTTCATCGAGAGGCGGTAGAGGTTCTGCATGCCGTCGCGATCGCTCGAGAACACGATGGCGCTGCTGTCCGGCAGCCAGATCGGATGCTGGTCGATGACCTCGGGCTTGCCCTCGGTGAGCATGGCGACGTGGCCCGAGAGGGGATCGATGCTCGCGAGCTTGCCGCCCTCGCCGGTGGCGTAGACCGAGCCCACGAGCATGCGGCCGTTGGGCGCCCAGGCGAGACCGGCGGCGTGGCGATCGCCCAGGCTCGTGCTCGGGATGTCGATGGTCTTGAAGGCCTTGGTGTCGAAGAGCTTGAGGAAGGTCTTGCCGTCCTTGGTCTCCACGTAGGCCACCTGGTTGCTGTCCGGGCGCCATGCCGGGCTCGTGGCGTTGGCGTCGTTGGTCAGCTGCTTGGTGTAGCCGGTCTTGACGTTGTAGAGGAACAGATCGAAGGTCGGCTCACCTTCCTTGTTCGAGCTGACGGCCGAGACCACCAGCTGCTCGCCGTCCGGGCTCCAGGAGTAGCCCGAGACGCGCCCCTTGCCGACCGGGAGCTCGCGGACGTTCTGGCCGTCCGCGTCCGCCAGCGCCAGGGTCAAGAAGCCCATGACGTGGCCGCGCAGGTAGAGGTAGCCGTCCTGGTGACGGCTCGTGAGGTAGGCGAGCTTCTTGCCGTCCGGGCTCAGGCTGGGAGCCACGTTGACCTCGCCCCGCTCGCTGCGGATCACCGTCTGGCTGTCCTTCAGGTGCTCGGCGATGCCCTTGGTCTGCTTGGCGTAGTGCTCCTTGAGGCTGGTGCGCCACGCGGCCTCGATCTGGGGGAAGGGGGTGCCCACGGCCTTCTCCAGGGCCTTGGTGAAGGTCGACTCCTCGCCGTCGCGCATGATCTTGAAGAGCGTCGCGATCTTGTCCTTGCCGTAGGTGTCGAAAATGTAGCGGGTGAGCGCGAAGCCCTCGTTGTAGCCCGCAGCGCCCGCGACCACGCCCAGCAAGGGGAAATTCTCCCGTTCGGTGTTGGTCAACAGGGTGTTGGAGAGGGTGTGCAGCCGCAGCATGCGGTCGTTGGAGGTGTACCAGTATTCGGCCTCGTACTGGGCGATGCCCTCGAGGAACCACGTGGGCATGGTGCCGAGGCCCGCCAGGCGCGAGATGGGCAGGTCGCGCTGCAGGGCGAGGAAGGTGATGACGTGGGCGAGCTCGTGGGCCACGAAGCGCTCGGTGCCGATCTGGCTCGAGGCCGCGAGCACCGGATCGAGCTGGATCCGGGTCTTGACGGGCTCGGCGGAGCCGTTGAAGAAGTTGTCGCGGCTCACGACGATGGGGATCCGCTCCTTGGCCTCGACGCCGAAGTCCTTCTCGAGGCGCGGCAGGCTGTTCTCAGCGGCCGCGGCGATCTTGCGCGCCGTCTTCTCCTCGCCCTGGTAGTAGTGGACCGAGAAGTGGGGCGTCTCGAGCACCGTCCACTGGCGATTCGGGTGGTTGGGGCTCGCGGCCCAGGCGGTCACCGGAAACAGGCAAACGGACGCGGCGAGGGCAAGAGCCCATGAGCGATGGAGCACCGGTGACCTCCTGATTGGATTGCAGGGGAAGCAAAACGCCAAGAGGGACATACCCAGGGCATTTCGCTGATAACCGGCTTGTTATGTAAACTTGAATAAATTCTTGCTCCGTTGGCGTGTTCGTTTCGACTCCGTTAAACTTTTAACACTCCGGGTATATACCGCTCAGTTGGTTGGTACGTTCCGTCGATCCGCACAGGGCGGGGGCTTGGAGCCCTCTGGAGCCCCGTCCACTCGACTCAAGAAGGAGATCCCCGCCTGATGTCAGCCAAGATTCTGGTCGTCGACGACGAACCCTCGATCGTGAAGTCGATCCAGTACTCGCTGGAAAAGGAAGGCTACCAGGTGACCACCGCCTCGGACGGCCAGGCAGCCGTCGAGGCCGCCCGCCGCGAGAAGCCCAACCTGGTCATCCTGGACGTCATGCTCCCGAGCCTCGACGGCTACGAGGTGTGCCGCCAGATCCGCGCCGAGATGCCCATTCCCATCATCATGCTGACGGCCAAGGGCGAGGAGATCGACAAGGTCGTGGGCCTGGAGATCGGCGCCGACGAGTACGTCACCAAGCCCTTCAGCCTCCGTGAGCTGCTGGCCCGCATCAAGGCGCTCCTTCGCCTGGTGGCCCGCTACCAGGAGGTCAAGCAGGTCCAGCCCGATCGCATCGAGATCGGCGACCTGGTCATCGACACCGCCCGCCACGAGGTCACGCTCTCGGGCAAGGTCCTCAACCTGACGCTCAAGGAGTACGAGCTCCTCAAGCTGATGGCCCTCAACGCCAACAAGGTCCTGTCGCGCGAGTTCCTCATCGAGCAGGTGTGGGGCTACGACTTCACGGGCGAGGGCCGCACGGTGGACGTCCACATCCACTGGCTGCGGGAGAAGATCGAAAAGGATCCCAACAACCCCATGCGCATCCAGACGGTGCGCGGCGTGGGCTACCGCTTCGAGCGCCGTGTCCGCGAGGCCGCAAAGTAAGCGCCCCACCAACCCCCTAGCGCGGCTGTCCCTCTCGGGACAGCCGCCTTTAACCGTCACGGTCGGCGTCACGACCCTGACCGGTCTGGTCTCGGGCCTCCTCTTGCTCTTTTTGGCCAAGCAGGGGGCCCTGGTCGTGGGATCCTGGCCCCTGGCGCTCGCCGCCTGGGTCGGCGCGGTGGTCCTCACCTCGACGCTCAGCTACACCATCGGCGGCGCCATCTGGGGCCCGTACTCGTGGCTGCACCGCGCCATCGACATGATCACCACCGGGGACTTCAACTTCCCGGCCGAGCCCAACGCCACCGAGGCCCGGCACCTCATGACGGGCCTGCGCCAGATCGCCGAGGAGCTGCAGCACTACCGCGACATGCGGATCGACAAGCTCATCCTCGAGAAGAACGAGCTGGAGGCCGTCCTCAACTCCATGGCCGACGGCCTGGTCATCTACGACCTGGACTTCCATGCCGTCATGGTCAACCCCGCCCTGCGCCAGATGGCCCAGCCGGGCAGCGCGCACACGGCCTTCCTCGACTCGGCCAACCTCTTCCTCGATCGCTGGGCCCAGCCCGCGCGCCTGCGCGAGATCGAAGCGGGCATGCGCCAGGCCCCCGAGAAGCCGCGCACCGACCTGCTGGAGCTCGTGGAGCCCCGACAGTTCCTCAAGCGCTTCTCCAGCCCCCTGTACAACGCCGACCGCGTGCAGGTGGGCCATGTCGTCATCTACCACGACCTCACGCGCGAGATCGAGGCCGATCGCCTCAAGAGCGACTTCATCGCCAACGCGAGCCACGAGCTGCGCACGCCCGTCGCCTCCCTCAAGGTGCTGGTCGAGAGCCTCCTGGACGGAGCCGCCGAGGATCCGGATCTGAGGACCTCCTTTCTGGAGGATACCTACCGGGAGCTCGACCGCCTGCACGCGCTCGTCAACGATCTCCTGGATCTCGCGGCCCTCGAGGGCAAGAGCGAGCTGAAGCTCCAGGACCTGGACGCCGCGCGCGTCATCGAGGAGGCGATCGCCACGGTCCATCCCCAGGCCGCCCAGCGCGACATCCGCCTGGAGCTCAAGGTGCCGTCGGGCCTGCCCGTGACGGCCGACCGGGTGCGCCTGCGCCAGATCCTCGTCAACCTCCTGGCCAACGCCGTCAAGTTCACGCCGCACGGCGGCAAGGTCACGCTGGAGGCCCTCGAGACGCCCGAGGGCACGCTCTTCCAGGTGAGCGACACGGGCATCGGCATCCCCGCGGCCGATCTGCCCCACATCTTCGATCGCTTCTTCCGCGTCACGCGCGGGCGATCGCGCCTCCAGGGCGGCAGCGGCCTCGGCCTCACCATCGTCAAGCAGGCCGTCGACGCCCACCACGGCGAGATCTCGGTCGAGAGCACCGAGGGTGAGGGCACGACCTTCTCGTTCATGCTGCCCCATGCCCGGGTCGGTGAGTTATCGCAATCTTAACTACCATTTTCCACTCCCTTTACTCTTAACACCCTCCTAACGCCAGATAAGGGACTCAACAGACAGGTTTCGCGTGAGGAGGTTCAACATGCGTGTCGGTGCTTCGCCCTACGTCCCCATGGTTCGTCGCCCGGTGGTGGCGGCCGGCGGTGGCGCCACCACGGCCCCGGCTCCCGCGCAGACGACGGCGGCTCCGGCCCCGACGCAGCCCGCCCCTCAGCCCACGACCGGCACCTTCGACGTCAAGGCGGCCGGCATGAAGATCCAGAGCTTCCTGAGCAACCTCTGGGACACGGTCATCGGTCCCTTCATCAAGGGTCTCTTCGGCATGTTCGGCGGCTAACCCACTCCCCTCACCTCCACACCTCCCCCCTTGCCCAGGGCTTGCGTCGAGCGACGCAGGCCCTGTTCGGCGTACAGGGCGCTGGGGACGCGATCATGCGCTATCATTAGGGACATGAACGATACGACCCTTCGCATCCGCCTGTTCGCAGGCCTCAAGGACCGGCTCGGCCGCGCCGAGGTCGATCTCACCCTGCCCAAGCCGGCCCATGTCCGGGACCTCAAGGCGGCCCTGGCGGCCGCCCACCCCGAGCTCGGGCCTCTGGTCCAGGCGGCGCGGGTCGCGGTCGACCAGGCCTTCGTGGGGCCGGAGCACCTGCTCGCCCCCGGCCAGGAGATCGCCCTGATCCCGCCCGTGAGCGGCGGCTAGCGCCATGTACCGCATCGTCTCCGCGCCCATCGAGCTGGGCCCGATCTACGACGTCCTGCAGTCCCCGCGCGCCGGGGCCGTCCTCGTCTTCACGGGCACCGTGCGGGACCACAACGAGGGGCGCTCGGTCGACCAGCTCGAGTACGAGGCCTACGCCGAGATGGCCGAGAAGCTCATGGCGGAGCTCGGCGCCGAGATGACGGCGCGCTGGGGTCTCGAGCGGGTGGCCATGGTCCATCGCGTCGGCCCGCTCGCCATCGGCGAGGTCGCGGTCGCGGTCGGCGTCTCGGCCGGCCACCGGCAGGAGGCTTTCGAGGCCTGCCGGTACGGGATCGATCGCCTCAAGGCCGAGGTGCCCATCTGGAAGAAGGAGCACTTCGAGGCCGGGGCCGAGTGGCTGGAGAACAAGGAAGCATGGCGCTCCTGAAGATCGCGAAGATCGGCCATCCCGTCCTGCGCGACGTCGCCCGCGAGGTCGGCGTCGAGGAGCTGCTGAGTCCCGATACCCAGCGCCTCATCGACGACCTGATCGAGACCATGCGCGATGCCAACGGGCTGGGACTCGCTGCCCCGCAGGTCTTCCGGTCCTTGTCGATCGTGGCCATCGAGGGCCGCGGCCGCAACCCGCGCTACCCGGACGCCCCGCCCATCCCGCTGACGGTGCTCGTCAACCCGCGCTTCACCTTCCTCTCCGAGGAGCGGGAGTGGGGCTACGAGGGCTGCCTGAGCGTGGACGACCTGCGCGGCAAGGTGGCCCGGTCCACCCGCGCTGTCGTCGAGGCCCTGGACCGCGCGGGACGGCCCGTCCGGATCGAGGCCGAAGGCTTCTTCGCCATCGTCCTGCAGCACGAGATCGATCACCTCTTCGGCACGCTCTTCGTCGACCGGGCCGACCCCAAGACCTTCACGCACCTGAGGGAGTACGAGCGCTACGTGCTCGCCGCTCCGGCCGACCTCGAGGACTAGGATGATCGCACGCGTTCCATTGGGCAACACGGGGCTCCAGGTGTCGCGCCTGGCGCTGGGGACGGGCACGACCGGCTTCAACTGCCAGTCCGCCCAGTCCCGCATGCCCGTCTCCGAGTACGCCGCCCTGCTGCAGCGGGCCCATGCCCTGGGCGTCACCTTCTGGGACACCTCGGACGACTACGGGACCTATCCGCACGTCCGCGCCGGGCTGCAGGGGATCGACCGGTCGGAGATCGTCATCGTCACCAAGACCTGGGCGCTCTCGGCCCAAGACGCGCGCCGGAGCGTCGAAGAGGCGCTCACGGAGCTCGGCACGGACTACCTGGACGTGTTCATGCTGCACGAGGTGGACAGCCCCGAGGAGTTCGGCCGGCGCATGCAGGCCCTCGAGGAGCTGCATCGCTGCAAAGAGGAGGGGCTGGTGCGCGCGGTGGGGCTCTCCACGCACGCGATCCTCACGCTCGAGGCCGTGGTCGCCCACCCGCTCGTCGAGGTGATCCTGACCAACTTCAACAAGGCCAACCTCCACATGGACGCCAACCTCAAGGACTACAGCAAGGCCCTCATGGAGGCGCGCGCGGCGGGCCAGGGCACCTACGTCATGAAGACGCTCGCCGAAGGCAAGCTCGCCCATGACGTGGAGGACGCCCTGCGGTTCAACCTCTCCAAGCCCTGGATCGACTCGGTGACCGTGGGCGTGCGCTTCTTGAACGAGCTCGAGGAGATGGTGGCGATCGCCGATCGCCTGGCCGTCGAGGCCTGACCCCCACCGGACCACCTCCAGTAGGACAGGCCTCCGTGCCTGTCTCCCTGTTTAGGGTAGGCGCCGCTTGGTGGCCTCGTACTCCGCGACCATGAGCCGCACCACATGGCCGGCGGGCGGGATGTCCCGGATGAGCGCGCTCACCTGCCCGATCTCGATCTCGCCCTCGTCGAGCTTGCCCTCGTGCATGGCGAGACGCGCCCGCCCGCTGCCCAATAGCTCGGTGAGCTCCTCCTTGCTCGCCCCGCGAGCCTCGGCGGCCATCACCTGATCCCGGAAGGCGTTGCGCTTGAGGCGCACCGGCACCACCTGCTTGAGCACGAGCTTGGTGTCGCCCTCCTGGGCCTCGACGATGGCATCCTTGAAGGCCGGATGCCCCGCCGATTCCTGGGTGGCCGCGAAGCGCGTGCCCACCTGCACTCCGTCCGCACCGAGGGCGAGGGCGGCCGCCATGGCCCGGCCGTCGGCGATGCCGCCCGCGGCGATCACCGGGATCCGGACCGCATCGACCACCTGGGGCACGAGCACCATGGTGGTCGTCTCCTCGGGGCTGTTGTGCCCGCCGGCCTCGAAGCCCTCGGCCACCACCGCGTCGCAGCCGGCGGCCTCGGACTTGAGGGCATGCTTGGCCGTACCGACCACCTGGACCACCGTGCAACCCCGCTCCTTGAGCATGGGCGTGTACTTGGCAGGGCTGCCGCCGGACATGAAGAAGACCCGCACGCCCTCCTCGAGGGCGATGTGGAGGCACTCCTCCGCGTACTTGTAGAAGAGGGGGATGTTCACGGCGAGAGGCGCCTGCGTGAGCCCGCGAGCCTTCCGGACCTGCTCGCGGAAGAGGTCCGGGCGCATGGAGCCCGCCCCCACGATGCCGAGCCCCCCGGCGTTGGAGACGGCTGCTGCGAGCTTGCCGCCCGAGACCCAGATCATGCCGGCCTGGACGATGGGGTAGCGGATGCCGAAGAGCGCCGTGACGCGGGTGGGAATCGAGTCGCGCAGGTCGGAAGGGGTCATCATGGGTACCTCAGGGGGGCGAAGCGGACCTCATTCTAGCACGCAGGGCCCCGGGGCCTTGAAAATACAGCCGGCGGTCCTTGCGGACCGCCGGCGATACTGAGAGCGACAGGTTGCTTGCGACGAAGAGACGACGATGGCTGGATGAAGCTCCCAATTTAGGCTGGGCCTTGTTTTCAGCCCGAAAAGGAATCGTGCGATGGGAACCACTATAGTCCACCGCCGGAGCCAGGGTAGTTAAGGACAGATTAAGAAAATCTAAAGAATTTGTGACGACCCGCCTCCATGCCGATCGTCCGGAGGTCAGCGTCCGCTAAAACGCCTTGTAGGCCGCTTCCGGCAGCTGGAGACGCTCCACCGCCTCCCCGCGGAGGGCGGCGTCCAGGATGTCCGGGGTGTCTTCCACGCCCACCGCGCCGTACCAGGTCCCCATCGGATGGACGACCACCGTGGGTCCGAACTCGCAGGGCTTGAGGCAGTTGCTGCGGTTCACGAGCACCCGGCCGCGCAGGCCGCGCTTCTCGACCTCGACCCTCAGGGCATCGAAGATGCCGACCGAGCCCTTCTCGGCGCAAGAGCCCTTGGGATTGCCGGGCGGACGTTCGTTCGTGCAGACCAAAATGTGGATTTCGGGCAGTTTGCCCCACGTCTTCTTTTCCATAGCGCCATTCTACCAGACCGGCCCGGGCAGGCGGGTCCTGGCGATGCCGCTAGACCATGCTCGAGACGCGCCAGCGATCGCCCTCGGCCTTGCTCGTGACGAAGTCGAGCAGACTGCCCGCCAGGGGGTGCAGCTCGTAGAGACGCAGCGGGTAGTAGGTCCGCCGGCCCTTGATGAGCAGGTCGAGCGTGTGGTCGTCCACCCGCTGCCCCCGGACGTTCCCGCCATGCAGGACGATCATGAGGCTTTCGAGGAGGTCGATGCAGCGCATGGACTCCTCGGTGAGGCGCTGGTTGGTCATCACCCGATCGAGGGCCAGGAGAAGCTCGTCGAAGCTCACCATCCGGTTCATGGGGTAGCCCACGATGTTCTCGATGAAGGTCGTGACCGGCCCCGCATGCTCGCCCCACATGGCCTGGATGACCTTCTGCTGGATGAGCACCCCGCCGATGCGGCCGAGCGCCCGGGCGGCATAGCGCCGGATCTCGGAGTCCGAGTCCAAGAGGGCCGAGCAAAGCGGATCGACCACCTCCACGTCCCGGCACAACGTCACGAGCATGTCGAGCGCCGTGGCCGCCTTGCGCCGGATGCGCACGTCGTGCTCGCCCAGGAGGTGGCAGAGCGGGAAGACGCACACCGGATCGCGCAGGTAGGGGATGGCCTCCACCACGTGCTCGCGGGCCGGGAACGCCGGGTCCTGCAGGAAGGGCAACAGGAACTCCGCGGTTCCGGGGCGGCCGCTGGAGGTCAGGGCCTCGAGCGTTTCCTTGAGGACATGCGGATCGTTCGAGGTGGCGAAGACCTCCTTGAGGGGCTCGTACGAGGCCACGCGGTCGATGTCGAGCATGCACTTGACCAGGCGCTTGGCGCCATCGGACGAGTCAGGGAGCAGGTGCGCCAGGTGCTGGATGGACTCGGAGCCGTAGTGCATCAGCACGCCCTGGACCGCATGGTGGACCTGCTCGTCGGAATCGAGGACGAGGCGTGCGATCGCGGGCAGGGCCTGGGGATCCCGCAGATCCTTGAAGATGCGCAGGGCGACGAGCTTGGCGCGCGGGTCCGAGTCCCGCAGGACCTCGAGGAGCACCGGGCCGATCTCGGCGGAGGGGACCTTGCCGATGGCCTCGATCGCCTTGATGCGGACGATCAGGTTGCGATCCTGCAGGAACTTGAGCAGGGGCTCGATGATGAGGGTGCTGCGGAAGTTGCCGAGCCCTTCGATGGCCGTGACCCGGATGGCCACGTCGCGATCCTCGAGGGCCTTGACCAGGAGGCCGAAGGCGAAGATGTCGCCGCGCTCGACCAGCTCGCGCACCGCGTCCTGGCGGACCTGGGCGTTGCCGTCGCGCAGGCGCCGCGCATAGTAGAAGCCCGTCCCCGGGATGCCCCCGCTGACGACGAAGTAGATGAACTGGAGGGCGCCCAGGACGAAGATCGCGCCGATGACCGCGCCGAAGCCCGAGAGAACCCAGTTGATGGCGGCCACCGCTAGCATTCAAGCAACCCCTCCGCGGATGCCTTGTACCCGCCCGCCTCCAGACCTAACGCACGCCGAGCGGCGGGCGCATGGCGGCAAACGGCGGTCCATGGCGTATAATGGCGGGGTGACCCCTCCCCATGCGCCTGAGCACCCCCGTTCCGGGGAGTTCAGAAAGAGTATTCGATCATGAAGCACGAGACCCCCCAAACCCTGTTGATCGGGCTGGCTTGCGGCTGTGAAGCGACCCTCAAGAAGAACATCGCCGACGGCCTCGACCTGGTGGAGTATCGCCGCGCCGCCGACTGCAAGCGTCACGTGGTGGCTCCGAGCGTGCCGGCTCCGGTGATTGGCTTCGGCCCCCTCTGGACCTGGGACGCCAACCGCTCCGACCGGCGCGAGCTGCCCGCCACGACCGTGTCCCGCTACGAGCGCGAGCACGTGTACAAGCTCCTGGAGGGCTACTTCTACCTCGACGATGCCGCCAAGGGCTACCCCGGCTACGGCCCCCTCGCCAAGATCAAGTGGGCCGAGACCGCGGCGCACCACTAGTTCCCGAACGAACGGCCCCCCTGCTTGGCAGGGGGGCCGTTCGTTCGGGAACTAGCGATACAGCAGGTACGGCAGCCGCAGCCGCTCGAAGTCCTCGACGCCCGCGGACCACGAGGCCGCCACCGCGTCCGGGTCCTCGCCCGACAGGAGCCGCTCCCGGATCCAGGTGGCACCCGCCATCTGGTCGAAGCCCCGGCTTTCGATCCGCACCTTGTCCTGGTACAGCCGGAGCGCCTCGGAGACCATCGTGAGGCCCGTGCGCACCGCCTCGAAGGCCTCGCGGTCCGTCACCTGGACCTCCACGCCCGAGACGGCCCCCTGCGTGAAGGCCACGAAGCGCACGCCCGGCAGCTCCCGGGCATTGAGGGCGGCGGCGTACTCGGCGCCCTTGATGAACTTGGCACCGATCCGCTCGAAGGGGCGATCGCCCACCCGGCAGTCGATGTTGGTCGCCTCGAAGAAGCAGATGCCCGGGTAGAGCATGGCCGTGACGGGCGTCTTCATGGCAGGCGAAGGGTTCACCCACGCCAGGGCCGTCTGGTCGTACCACATGCTCCGGCGCCAGCCGGCCGCGGGCACCACCGTCAAGGCCGCCTGGATGCCGAACGCCGAGTTGTAGAGGCGCGCCAGCTCGCCCAGGGTCATGCCGTGCCGCACCGGGATGGGGTAGTAGCCCACGAACGACGCGAGCTTCGGATCGAGCACCGCGCCCTCCACGGCCCGGCCGTTGATGGGGTTGGGCCGGTCCAGCACCACAAAGGGGATCTTGGCGTCGCGGGCGGCCTGCATGGCGAGCGCCATGGTCGACTGATACGTGTAGAAACGCGCGCCCACGTCCTGAATGTCGAACACCAGGGCCTCGACGCCCTCGAGCATCTGGGGGGTGGGCTTCTTCACGGGCCCGTAAAGGCTGACCACCGGCAGGCCCGTCACCGAGTCCTTGCCGTCCACGATGTGCCCCTGGCGATCGGCGCGGAGGCCATGCTCGGGGGCGAACAGCTTGACGAGCTTGAAGCGGGAGTCGCCATGCAGGCGATCGATGTCGCTCACGCCCCGGGCGTCCACGGCGCTGCGGTTGGTGATGAGGCCGACCCGCTTGCCCAGCACCGGCTCGGGCGGGTGCTCCATGAAGACGTCGATGCCGGGCTTGACCGGCGGCAGCGGCTTGGACTGGGCCAGGGCGGGACTCGCGAGGGCGCAGGCGACCAGCAGCATACCGGCCATACGTCTCAGGGACTTCATGGGACCTCCTCTCGGGCGCTGGGAGATTATGCCCGCGGCCGGAGGAATCCTACCTGCCGAGCAGGTGACTCCGGAGGTCCCGCAGGACGGCCTGCTGCTCGCCCACGGTGCGGGCGGTGGTCGTCACGCGGAAGCGCGTGGTGCTCTGCTCGTCGAAGGCCGTGAACCACCCCTCCACGCCGGCGGGATCGCCCGGGACGGCGGCGAACTCGGTGTCCACCACCAGGCCGGGATAGAAGGCCTCCGTGTCGATGGCCGTGACGTAGGGCAGCTGCCGCACCCGCTCGAGGAACGCCAAGAGGCCCGGCTGACGGCCCTTGCGGGCGTCCCGGGTGGCGATCGGCTTGTCCTGCCAAGCCATGGTGGCCGGCTCGGGCAGCGAACGGTCCGTCATCACTACGCACGACTCCTCGGGAGACAACGGGTAAGCCAAAGAACACCTAACAAAACCAGGCATGGGTCGCCTGTGGCCGCCTAGCGGCGGCTAAAAGGAACCGTTTCGTTAGGCGCCCTTGTCATCATACCCAACCGGCGACGGAGCGCAGCGAAGTCGGTCACATCCGGTCCGGCAGGAGGTGCGGAGGCTCCGCGGCAGCCCGCGACGGCAGGATGAGCCAGGCGATGAGGTAGAAGGGAACGGCGAGGCCGCCCGTGATGAGCAGAACGGCCGCGATGATGCGGATCAGGGACGGATCCGCGCCCACCGTCTCCGCCAGGCCCCCGCAGACGCCCGCGATCATGCGGTCGGCCTGGGAGCGGTGCAGGCGGTCCCGGCTCAGGTCGCTCGGGCGTGGATTCTGGGGGATGATCAGCCAGCCCAGGAGGTAGATCAGGATGGGCGCCCCCACTCCCAGGAGCACGAGCACCACGAGGCCCAGGCGCACCCAGGCCGCGTCCATGCCGAAGTACTCCGCCACGCCTCCCGACAGGCCCGACAGGATCCGATCGTTGGCGGAGCGGTAGAGGCGGCGCGGGGAAGAGACGACCGGCTGCATGGCTGTGCCCTCTGCGCGAAGCGCGTCCTCCCGACAGCGCGGCCCTCACGGCCGAAGGCCACGGCTCCCGGTGCTACGAGTATATCACTCGCCGAGCAGGCGGGACCGGAGCGCCGCGAGGAAGCGCGCGCCCTCCTCGGAGCCCTCGGCGGGCGCCCAGGGAGCGTAGTCCTTGTGGCTCGCCGGCTCGAACGCCCCCTCGATGAGCTCGTAGAGGGTGGTGCCGGGCTCCAGGGAGACCAGGCTGTGCCAGGTCCCGGCCGGGATCTCGACGCCCCAGCACGGCCCCGCGGCCGCGATCTCCTGGAAGGACGTCACCGCCCCCGCGTCGTCGAAGGTGAGCACCAGGGCGCGGCCCTGGAGCGCGAGGAAGACCTCGAGCTTGGCGGGATCGGCATGGCGGTGGGGCCGCACGTACGAGGCGGGCTCCACGGCGTTGAGCATGCGCTGCACCGGCTCCGCGTGATCGTGGTAGCGCACGATGGCGCGATGGCGCGGGGAAACCCCGGCGAGCTCCCGGGCCTTTCCGATGGCGCCTTGATCGATGGGCCGCAGGGGCCCCGCAAACTCGAGCTTCATGGTTTTTTCCGCCGCTCCTTTGTTTACATCTCGCAACACTCTTGTTACGTTTGTTTACGTTCAGTAGCACCGACCGGTTCAAAACGGCATGCAATGCCGAATAGCGGTCGCAACGAGCCAAGGTCTCCGGCTCTCGTCATGTAAAGGATGGTACCAGGATGCGTCGAGTCATAGGGATGATGGGTGTGGCCGCTCTGGTGGCGGGTCTTGCAGGCTGCGGCACGCCGCCTGCCGGCGCCACCACGCCCTCGGCCGCGCTCCGGACGGTGCAGGCCCCGCCCGCGGCGGCCGCCCAGCTGCCCGAGGCCGACTCCCAGCTCGCAACGGCCCCCATCACCTACCGCAACCCGCGCTATCCGCTCCACTCGGACCGCTTCGAGTTCCGGACGGGCAGCTTCCGGCCCATCGACGACGGCATGGGCCCGCGCGGCGACGTCTCCTTCTTCTACAACGGCGACACGTTCTACGTGACGGTCAACACCCAGGCCGGCAGCGATCGCGGCATCGCCCCCCAGGCGGCCACCACCTACCAGCAGGGGCCGCTGCCCCTCACGCCCGGCGCGCGCTACACCGTGCGCACGCCCGATGGCCTCGCCACCCTCCGGATCGAGCGCCTCGATCCGGGCACCATGCGGCTCACGCCCGAGGCGGGCTCGGGCTCCGGCGCGGTGGTCTTCCGCTACCACTACGCGGGCTAACGCTAAGGGGAGGGCATGGCCCCTCCCCGCGCGCTTTCAGACCTGCGGAACGGCGGGGCGGTCCTCGACCATGGCGGCGATCGCCTGGCGACCGTCGGCCATCCCGCGATCCAGGTAGGTCCGCTTGAGCTCCGGATAGAACATGGCCGAGAAGATGCCGCCGGGCAGGGGCTCAGTGGGCCCGATGGGCACCAGGCGGATGTAGCGGCGCTTGAGGAAGGTCTCCACGTCCTGGAACCCCGCCGCCCGGCACAGGAGCTCGTTGCGGGGCGTGCGCATGATCTGGCCGTCCAGGTCGCGGTCCAGGACCTCGCGCATGGCGAGGATGCGCTCGTTGACGCGGCTCACGTCCGTGAAGTTCTGGATCAAGTAGCGGCCCGCGATGATGGAGAACACCCGCCCGATCAGCTGGAGGTACGTGGTGGGCTCGCGCGAGGGCTCGCCGACCACCGTCGCCGCCATGACGACGATCACCGTGTCCACCTCGGGATCGAGCTCGAAGGCCTGGGTGATGGGCGAATTCTCGACCATGCCCCCGTCCAGGTAGAGCCCCGGGCGCTCCTTGCCGTGCAGGTGCATCTTGGTGGCCGGAAAGACCATCGGCACGCTGCAAGACGCCGTGATGAGGGTGCGCATCCAGTCGTACTGGGTGTTGCACTCGTCGGCCGACATGCCCTCGTGCAGGTGGAAGGTCTCGTAGTGGCAGTGCCGGGCGGAGATGGTGTTGTTCTCGAGGGTGGTGGTGCCCAAGAGGTCCGAGACGGCGATGGAGAAGGTCACGGGCCGCACCACCCGCTCGGGCGGGCGCAGGTAGGTCGTGAGCATCTCGCGCAGGAAGCCGTGCGAGAAGATCGACGTGAAGCGACCGAGCGCCAGCTCCCGGAAGGCCAGCAGGGAGTCGAAGCCGAGCTTGAGCCAGGAGATCTTCTTGAAGGGATCGATCCCGATCCGGTGGAAGATCCGCTGGACCGACGACTCCCCGAGGCTCCCCGGGGCGAACTCGCCCGCGGCCGTGTAGAAGAAGTCCTCCAGGGTCGCGCGGTTGGTCCACAGGTCGATGAGCAGGTCGTCGAGCTTTTCGGGCGTGAAGTTCCCCTCGGTGATGAGGTTGGTCACGTAGGCGCCGTTGAGGGCCCCCGCGGAGATGCCCACGATCACGTCCGGGACGATCCCCGCCTCGGCCAGCGCGCGGATCACGCCCGCCTCGTAGGCCCCCTTGATGCCTCCCCCGCTCAGGACCAGGGCTGTCTTCCCCATCGAACCCTCCCATCCCTGATGCTCGGCGCCGTCTTTGGCTGACCCCATGCTAGGGCCCGGCGCGCGCGGGGCGGGTGGTCAGAATGACCGAAAATTTTCTCTGGCCGAGCGGCTCCGCCCCTCCGTGAGGGCATGCAGGATCATGAGGCCCGCGCTGAGCATGATCGCCATGTCGGCGAGGTTGAAGATGGGCCAGACGTTCTGTCCGGCGACGCGCACGTCGACCATGTCGCGGACGTAGCCGAGGGCGACCCGGTCGATGAGGTTGCCGACCGCCCCGCCCAAGAGCAGGCCGAGGCTCAGGACCACCCGGAGGTCCCGAGGCCGCGCGATCCACTGGTAGCCGACCACCCCGAGGACCACGAGCACCGCCACCCCGCTCAAGAGGATGCCCTTTCCCCAGAGCAGGCTGAAGGCGGCCCCGAAATTCTGGACGTAGGTGAGGTGCAACCAGCCGGGGACGACGGGATGGGACTGGCCGAGCGGAAGGGCCGCGACCACGCCGGCCTTGGCGAACTGATCCGCGAGGACCGTGCACAGGGCGAGCAGGTAGACGGTCAGGCTGTCGTAGGGTGAGGATCCCGGACGCATGGAGGCCTCCTTCGTCGAATCGGGCGAGGCCATCCTACAAGGAAACGCCCGTGCGGCAATCGGTACGGCCGCCGAAAAGCTTGGGGTCTTTTCCTCGACATGTGAGCGATCGAGCGGCTAGAATGGAGGCAACACGGCCCACAGAGCACCCGGCCATGCCCAGCGTGCGAGGTGATCGGCCGCTCTTAGGAGTTTTCGATGCGCTGCCCCCTTTGCAACTCGTCCGACAGCCGGGTGCTGGAAAGTCGTCAGATCGAGGACGACACCTGCCTGCGCCGCCGCCGGGAGTGCAACCAGTGCGCCCGGCGCTTCACCACCTACGAACGGGTGGAGACCGTGCCCCTGATGGTCGTCAAGCGCGACGGCAGCCGCGAGCCCTTCGATCCCCGCAAGCTCGCCACCGGCCTCATGCGCGCCTGCGTCAAGTGCCGGGTCTCGGCCGCCCAGATCGAGGACATCGTCACCGAGATCGAGGCCGAGCTGAGCCGTCGCCACCCCCGCGAGGCGCCCTCGACCGAGATCGGTGCCCTGACGCTCGCGCGCCTGCGCGTGCTGGACGAGGTGGCCTACGTGCGCTTCGCCTCGGTCTACCGCCAGTTCTCGAGCATCGAGGACTTCGTGCGAGAGCTCACCTCCCTGCAAACCGCCCACTCCCTCTAATCACGAGGACCCCTATGCTCGCTTCAGGCTCCTTGGAACAAATCAAGAAGCGCGACGGCCGCATTGTCGCCTTCGACCGCCACAAGATCGTGCAGGCCCTCATGAAGGCCACCCAGGCCGTCCACGGGGCGCACGCGTCCCTGGCCGAGGAGCTCGCGGAAAAGGTGGTCGCCGAGGTGGCGGCCCATGCCGCGCACGGCCTGCCGAGCGTCGAGCTCATCCAGGACAGCATCGAGCGGGTGCTCCTGGAGGGCGGCCATGCGCGGATCGCCAAGGCCTTCATCCTGTACCGCGCCCGGCGCAGCCGGATCCGCGAGGCCAAGACCGAGCTCATGGACGCCGTCGAGGAGATCCTGAGCGAGGTCGAGCGCGACGCGTCCTTCACGCCCTGCTCGCCGAGCGAGAAGATGCTCCGGATCGGCGCCACGGCGAGCAAGGAGTTCTACCTCAAGCGCCTCATCCCCGAGGAGATGGCGGACGCGCACCTCAGAGGCGACCTGCACATCCAGGACCTCGAGCACTACGCCAAGGCCCCCAACTCCTTTGTGGTGCCGCTCGATCGGCTGCTCAAGGAGGGCTACCGGACCGAGCACGGCATGGTCCGGCCGCCCAAGCGCGCGCACACCGCGGCCTCCCTGGCCGCGATCGCCCTCCAGGCCGCGCAGAACGACTGCTTCGGCGGCCAGGCCTTCGCCCGCTTCGACTCCGCGCTGGCGGCCGTGCTGCCCGAGGAGACGGAGGAGACCGAGCTCGACCAGGCGATGGAAGGCCTGATCTACAACCTCAACATGCTGCACAGCCGCACGGGCGGCCAGATCCCCTATTCGACCATCTCTATCGGGCTGGACCCGGGCCCCATGGCCCGCCGGGTGGCCCACGCCCTCCTGAACGCCTACGAGCGGGGCCTCGGCCGCGGCGAGCCCGCCGTCTACCCCAACCTGGTCTTCATGCACCGCTCGGGCGTCAACGCCCAGCCGGGCGATCCCAACCACGACCTGTTGCGGCGGGCGCTGGAGGTGGCGAGCACCCGCATGCAGCCGACCTTCGCCTTCCTCGATGCGCCGCACAACCAGGCGGATCCGTCCGAGGTCGCCTACCTCAGCGGCTGCGCGCGCCTGGTGCGCGATCGCCACGGGGCCGTGGGCCCCGAGGGCCGCGGGGCGCTTGCGACCGTGACCGTCAACTTGGTGCGCGTCGCCCTCAAGGCGCGGCGCGACGGCCTGGACTTCATGCCGCTCCTGGAGCGTCAGGTGCAACTCGCCGTGCGCGCGCTCGGCCACCGCTACCGGAGCCTCGCGACGCTCAAGGCGCACGAGCTGCCCTTCCTGATGGGCGAGGGGCTGTACGCCGGATCGAGCGACCTCAAGCCCCACGACGAGATCGGCATCGCCCTGCGCCACGGCCAGCTGGCCCTCGGCTTCGTGGGCCTCTCCGAGACGCTCGTGGCGCTCACGGGCGCGCATCACGGCCACTCCGCTGAGGCCCAGGACCTCGGCCTGGCGATCGTCTCGAAGCTGCGCCAGCTCGTGCAGGAGGCCGGCGACGAGCTGGATCTCAATGTCGTCCTCTACGGCCAGCAGTCCGAGCGCGCGGCTTGCCGCTTCCCGCTCCTGGATCGGCGGGACTTCGGGGTAGTCGCCGGCGTGACGGATCGGTCCTACTACACCAGCGCCTTCAACGTGCCGGTGGACTGCAGCCTGAGCGCCACCCGCAAGATCGCGCTCGAGGCTCCCTACCACGAGCTGTGCAACGGCGGCCACCTGACGTCCATCGAGTGGGCGGCGCCGGGTGCCGACCCCGACGAGCTCGCGGAGCTGGTGGACCAGATGGCCCGGGCGGGCCTCGGGCACGGGGCCGTGAACTTCCCGGTGGATCACTGCGGATCGTGCGGCCACCTGGGGCTCGTCCCCGAGGACTGCCCGCGCTGCGAGGCCCCGGAGGCCTCGATCCGGCGGATCCGGAGGCTGGCGGGCTACCTGGCCTCGACCGAGCGGTTCAGCGAGGGCAAGCTCGAGGAGCTGAAGGCACGGCAGCCGAACGGTTAAGATCCGGTGACGACGATCTGAAATTGTGACGGAATCCGTTGATCCGGCCATCCCGCATGGCTATACTGCGATCGCCGCCCGTCACCATGGCAGACCCGTGGGCATCCCGTTGACGGCGCCAGGAGAACCTCGTGGCCAAGCGCAAAGCAACCGCACCGCTCACCCGATCCGAAGGGAGTCGCTCGACTCGCTTGCTGTTATGGATCGGCGTGGTCTATGCTAGCGTGAGCCTCGGTCACCTCCTGATCCAGGAGTATCGTCTGCTGTATCAGGGCCGGGTGCTCCGCGCGGAGTCCCAGGTGACCGACGAGAAGGCGCGCACGCTGCGCGAGGCGATCGAGTACGCCAAGTCCCCGCAGGGCGTGGAGCGGCTCGCGCGCAAGAACCTGGGGATGGCCCGCGCCGGCGAGCAGCCGATCCGCTTCATCTCCGACTCCGACCGCGACCTGTAGGGGAGCGTGGCGAAATGGCAAACGCAAGCGACTTAAAATCGCTCGCCCAAAAGGCTTGCGGGTTCAAGTCCCGCCGCTCCCACTA
>JAKFBU010000025.1:0-57973 GCA_036676985.1 Candidatus Sericytochromatia bacterium | reverse complement strand
GGCCTTCCTCGTCGGGTTCGGCATCTGGTACATCCTGCGCGTGCCCGACACGCTCTTCGGCATCTTCGGCGCGTTCGGCCGCTAAAGGAGCGAGTGATGCCCGGTTACCTGACCCTCATGGTCCTCCTCCCCCTCGTCGGCATGGCCCTCATCGCCCTGTTGCCCCCCGACCAGTCCCGCATGGCCCGCTGGCTCGCGTCGTTCGCGGGCATCGCGACGGTCGTCACGGGGCTAGCCGCCGCCTTCGGCCTCGACCCGGCCGGCGCCACCCAGCTCGTGGACAAGATCGACTGGCTGCCTGGCCTGGGCATTCGTTACCAGGTCGGGGCGGACGCTTATTCCATGGGCCTGCTGGTGGTGACGAGCCTGGTGGGCCTCGCGAGCGTGCTTGCGGCCTGGGACGTCCAGGAGCGGGCCCGGCTCCACTTCGGCCTGCTGCTGAGCCTGCTTTCCGCTCTCATCCTGGCGTTCGCTGCACAGGACCTGTTCCTCTTGCTCATGGCCTGGCAGGCGGCGCTGCTTTTGGCCTACTTCCTGACGGGCCTATGGGGCGGCGCACGGCGCCAATACGCCGGCATGAAGGCCTGGCTCATGGTGGGCATCGGGCAGGCCTTGACGTTCGGCTCCGGCGTAGCGCTCTACATGCTCAACGGCAGTAACGCGGACCTGACGGTCATGCTGCCGAGTCACCCCGCGGCGGTGGCCCCCATGGCCCTCCAGATCCCGCTCTTTCTCACGCTCTGCGCGGGCTTCGTCGTTCAGGCGCCGCTCTTCCCCTTCCACACCTGGCATGCGGATGCGGCCGAAGCAGCCCCCCTGTCGGTGACGACCATGGTCACGGGCCTCTTGGGGACGCTCGCCGTTTACGACCTCATGCGCCTCGGCTTCGGGATCATGCCGGGCCCGGCCCAGGTCATGGCCCCCCTCCTCACCTTCCTGGGCCTGGTCACCGCGCTCTATGCCGCCTGGGGCGCCATCGTCCAGACGGACCTGCGCCGCACCCTCGCCTTCACCTCCATGGGCATCCTGGGGCTTGTCGTGACGGGTCTTGCGACCTTCCAGGCCCCCGGCATCAAGGGGGCGACCTTCGCCCTCATGGCCCATGCCGCGCTCGTGCCCCTGCTGTTCCTGCTCTCGGGCGTGCTCGCAGGCCGGGGGGAAAGCTGGAAGCTGCCCGACCTCTCGAGCCTGACCCGCCTGCTGCCCCGCTTGCGGATCGCGGTCATCGTCGCCTTCAGCCTGGGCCTGGTGCTGCCGTTCTTCGCGGGCTACCCCCGGGCCGCCCTCGTGCCCGGCCTCTTCGCGAGCCAGCCCGCCGTGGGTGTCATCGCATTGCTGGCATGGGCGGGCCTTGCCTGGTCCCTGCTCATGACCGGCCGGTCGCTCGCTTTGGGCCTCGCATCCCCGCAGTTCAAGGGCCTTTCCGACCTCGGGACCCAGGAGGGGCTGCCCGTGGGCCTGCTCCTCTTGACTGCCCTGATGCTCGGTGTCTTCCCGATCGTGGCGCTCCAGGCCGTGGAGTCCTTCGCCACGACCTTCTTGCCGCTCATCGGCCTGTAGGAGAGGCGCTCACATGGATCTGCGTCTGTTGCTTCCGGATCTCGCCCTCCTCGTCCTGATCGGCGGGCTCCTCTTCGTACGCCGGCAGACCGGCCTCGTCGCCGCCTACGCCCTGGTCGCCATCGCCGGCATGCAGCTGGGCAGCTACCTCTCGGGCGCCGGTACCGGAACGGTCCTGGACGTCCTGCGCCTGGACGGGTTCGCCGTCTTCGGCCGCACGGTCCTTTTGCTGGGTGCCGCCGCCGTCGTGACCCTCTACCAGGACGAGCTGCCCGAAGGCATCAAGGGCGGCCGCTCGCTCGCCTTGATGCTTCTGAGCCTCTCGGGCGCCATGCTCCTGCCCGCGGCCACGGACCTCCTGATGCTCTACGCGGGGCTCGAGCTCATGGCGCTGCCCGCGTGCCTCTGGCTAATGGCCCCGACCGCTCGGTCTGCCGAGGGCGGGATCAAGACCTTCTTCTTCGGGGCGGCCCTGTCCGCGACCTTCCTCTTCGGCGCCACGCTGCTCTACGGCCTCGGGGGCACCACGGACCTCGGCGCGATCTCGCGCGAGCTCGCCCAGTTGGGCACCACTACCAACGGCCCCATGCTGCTCGGCGCCTTGCTCGTCACCGCGGGCCTCGCGGGCAAGATGGCCCTGGTGCCCTTCCACGCCCCCTATCCGGACACCCTGGAGGCCTCGGGCACCCAGCAGGCCTACTGGCTGACCGTGCCCCTCTTTGCGGGTGCGGTCGCCCTCATGCGCGTCCTGCACGACGCCCTGCCCGCCGCACGGGACCTCTGGGCGCCATTCCTGGTCGTCGTGTGCGTGCTCACGCTGGTGATAGGACCGCTCCTGGCCCTCGCCCAGACGCAGCTCAAGCGCCTTCTGGCCTTTGCGGCCATGACGCAGGTGGGCTTCTGGTCGCTGGGCCTGCTGGCGATCGCACACCCCGACACCAGCTCGGATGCCATGGCGGCGGTGCTGTTCGCGGCGATCGCCACCGGCCTCGCGCTCCTGGCGCTCGTGGCGGCGTTCCAGGCCGTCGGCGCCGAGCGCCTCACCGATCTTGCGGGCCTCTTCGGCCGGTCGCCGTGGCTCGCGGCGGTCCTGCTGGTTGCGTGCCTGGGGCTCGCGGGCCTGCCGCCCGTGGCGGGCTTCTGGAGCAAGATCCTGCTTTTCAAGGGCGTCGTCGCCTACGCGAACGCCGCGATGGCCTACGGGCTCGTGTGGCTCGTGGCGCTTGCGGCCGTCAGCGCCGTGGTGCTCGGCTACGCCCTCTTGCGGCCCGTGCGCCTGGCCTTCTTCGAGGGGGCACCCATAGCGGAGCCCGTCACCGTCCGCCCTCACCTGCTTGCCGTCGCGGCCGTCGGGGCGGTAGGATCCTTGCTGCTGTTCTTGATGCCCCATGCCCTCTGGCAGCCCCTCCTCGCGGCAGTGGCGGGGCTCTAGGTTGGAGAATGCCATGATCACCCGCGACACGGTCCACCACGTGGCGAAGCTCGCCCGGCTCGAGCTCTCGGAGGCCGAGGAAACCCAGCTCACCGAGCAGCTCGGCGCCATCCTCGGCTACGTCGAGCAGCTCGCCGCGGTCGACACCGCGGGCGTGGAGCCCACGGCCCATGCCCTGCCCCTGGCCAACGTCCTGCGCTCCGACGCGGCCCGCCCGTCGCTGAGCCAGCAAGAGGTGCTCCAGAACGCACCCGCCGCCGAGGCGGGCATGTTCCGCGTGCCGCGCATCCTCAGCGAGTAACCCATGACCAAAGGAAACGCCCGGGTGGTGGTGGTCGGCGCCGGCGGCGCCGGCCTGATGGCCGCGATCGCCGCCGCGCGCGCCGGAGCGAGCGTCACCCTGCTCGAGAAGACCAAGCGCATCGGCTACAAGGTCATCATCTCGGGCAAGGGCCGCTGCAACATCACCAACGCCGAGACCAACCTCAAGGAGCTCGTCCAGCAGTACCCGGGCGGAGGCAAGTTCCTCTGGAGCCAGCTCTCGCAGTTCGACACCCAGGACACCGTCCGCTTCTTCGAGGCCATCGGGTTGCCGACCAAGCGCGATCGCGGCGGCCGCATCTTCCCCCAGTCGGACCTGTCCACGGACGTGGTGGACGCGCTGGTCAAGGAGTGCACCCGCCTGGGCGTGACCATCCGCCTCGAGGCCCCCGGCGAGTCGGTGGTGCTCGAGGACGGGGCCGTCACGGGCCTGAGACTCAAGACGGGCGAGGTCGTTCCGGCCGACGCCCTCATCGTGACGGTCGGCGGCCAGTCCTTCCCGGGCACGGGCTCGACGGGCGACGGCTACTCCATGGCGCGCGAGGTCGGCCACCGAGTGGTCGATCCCTTCCCGGCCCTGGTGCCCATCAAGGTGCCGGGGGTCAAGGATCTCGCGGGCCTCGAGCTCAAGAACGTCGAGGCGACGGTCGCAGCCGACGGCAAGGCCCTCCTGACCCGGCGCGGCGAGATGCGCTTCGCGCACTTCGGCATCACGGGCGCCATCATCCTCTACCTGAGCCGCCATGCGGTCGTGGCCCAGAAGGAGGGAAAACAAGTCGAATTCTGGCTCAACCTCAAGCCCGCCCTGGACCGCGAGCAGCTGGACGCGGGGCTACGCCGCGACTGGGAGGCCCGCCCCAAGGCCACCCTCGCGGACGCCCTCAAGGAGCGCCTGCCCGAGCAGCTCATCTCCGCCTTCCTGGCGGCCGCGGGGGCGCCCGGCGACAAGCGAGTCTCCGAGGTGACGCGCACCGAGCGCCAGCGCCTCCTGGAGACCTTCTTCCGGTGGCGCCTGCCCATGATCTGCCCGCTCTCCAAGGAGGTGGCGGAGGTGACAGCCGGGGGCGTGGACCTCAAGGAGATCGAGCCCAAGACCATGGCCTCCAAGCTCGTGCCCGGGCTCTACTGGGCGGGAGAGGTCCTGGACGTGGACGGCTACATCGGCGGCTACAACCTGCAGGCCGCCTGGTCCACGGGCTGGGTGGCCGGACTCAACGCGGCCCGCTACGTCCTGGAGCCCGCACGACCCGAGGATGTGACGATCTCCGTCGCGCGCTAGGGCTTCTCCTCGGGCAGATCCTGGGAGACCCCCAGGGCGGACCGCATTCCGGGCTGCTCGGACTGCCAGAGGACCTCGCGATCCGCGTCGGGGCCGAGGTGGTCGAACTCCTCGCGGACGGCCGGATCCTCGGACTGGTCGGCCATCACCCACGGCTCCTGGGCGGCGAAGAGCCCCGGCTTCTCCCCGGGCATGCCCTTCACGGGGCCCGACGGTCGGCTCTCACGGGCCTCCAAGCGTTCCGCCCGCCGCTCCCCACGCCGCTCCATGCGGTCTTCCAGCCGCTGCTCGAGCCCCTCGTCGCGCCCGGCTCGCCGCTCCAGTCGCCCTTCGCGGCGGGTCGGCTGGGCCGGCTCGCCGCGCTCGATCGGCACGCGCGTCCCGGTCGTACGCTGGGGCCCGCGCACCAGGCTCTCCATGCGCTCGCCGCGCGCCCGGAAGGGCGGGATCCGGTAGTCGAGGGGGGACATGTCCGCGGCGCCTATCGGCTCCTCGCGCCGGAAGAGGACGTAGTAGCGCTCCTCGACCTCGGGCGTGAGGGACGGCGGCGTGTAGACGGGCAGGTCCGACAGCTCCTCGCGGGTCCGGGTCACGGACCGGATGACGCCCCGGCTCTCGTCCAGGTCCAGATCACCCATGGGCAGGAGCACGGTGCGGCCGTCCGTCTGCTGGACCGCCAGGTAGCGGACCTCGTCGCCGCGGGTGTCGACGATGAGGTCCACGACCGTGCCCACCACCTGGTGGTTCCGGTCATGGACCTGCCAGCCCTCCACGTCGGGAGAGCCCGGGGCCATCACGTAGTCGGGGAGTTCCCGCATCGCCTTGAGCGCCATCGCTACCCTCGCTTTCCGAACGGCCTGGTGGCTCGATCATGTCCTGTTGGTCCCAAATGTAACGACGCATGGGACGAGCGTCAACGCGCGGATGGCGACTTGTCGGACGTCTCCTGCCCCGGGCCGAGCGTCTTGACGTGGGCGTAGCGGGCCGCGATCTCCGCGCCGACCAGAAAGATCATGGCCGAGACGTAGCCCCACAGCATGAAGGCGATGATGCCGCTCAGGGGACCGTAGACCGTCGAAAACCGGCCGAAGTGCTCCAAATAGACGCTGAACAGGCGACGGCTCACCTCCCACATGACCGCCGCACTCGCAGCTCCCACCAGGATGGCGGGGACCGGCAGGTGTCGCATCGGCATGATCCGGTAGACCAGGACGAGGCCGGCTCCCACGAGCACGATCGGCAAGACGTTGGACAGGAGCCAGAGAACGGCGGGCAAGTCCGCGGCCCGTAAGTGCAGGACCGGGATCTCGTAGGTCAGGACGATCGTGAGGCCCCAGTACAGGATGGACAGGGCCACGACGGCTCCGCCCAGGCCCAGGGCGAGCACCAGGGCCACGGCGTTGCGGCGGAGGTTCTCCTTGAACCCGATCGGCTCGTGGGAGTTCCAGATGATGTCGAGCGCCTCGCCGAGGCTCATGAACACGCCCTTGCCGGACCACAAGAGCAGGACGAGGGCGGCCAAGCCGCTCGGGCCGCGGGCGGCCACCACCTGCTCGATGAGGTCGCGCACAAAGGTGAGCTGCGACGGCACGGCCTTGCCCAGGGCCTCGTGGATCTGGGCCATGGCCCACTCGGGCGAGACCACGTAGCCTAGGATCGAGATGGTCCCCAGGACGAGCGGAAAGAAGGAGAAGACGACGAAGTAGCAGACGCCTGCCGCCAGGAACGGGCACTGGTCCCGGCCGAACTCCCTGAGGACGTCCCGGCCGAAGGCCCATAGCCCGTGCAACCGCACCCTGACCATGCCTCGCTCCGCCAACGGGCCTCCTTCCGAGACAAGGCTCGCTTGCATCTTTGGGGGGTTCCCGGCAAAATGGAACTCCCGATTGGACCAAAGGTCAAGATTGAAGCAAGGTTAGAGCGCCTGACAAAGCTGTTCCGTCTAGCCGCCGAAAGGCGGCCATCGGTGACCCATGCCTGGTTTTGCCAGGTGCTCATACGCCGAGACATCGGCTCATACCAGACAGGGAGGCGGGACGCTCCATGCGGCTCGACAAGTGGCTCAAGCTCTCGCGGGTCATCAAGCGACGCACCGTCGCCAACGAGATCTGCGACCAGGGCCGGGTGACGATCAACGACCGTGCCGCCAAGGCCTCCACCGAGGTCAAGCCCGGCGATCGCCTCGAGATCCAGTTCGGCAACAAGACCCTCAAGCTCGAGATCCTCGTGGTGCCCACGGGCCCCGTGGCCGCCAAGGCCGCCAGCGAGCTCTACGCGCTCAAGGGAGACGTCGCCTCCATCGATTAACCACCCATCGTTGCACCCACTGAGAGGTACCATGACCACGCTCATCGAAGACATCTACGCCCGCGAGATCCTGGATTCGCGCGGCAACCCGACCGTCGAGGTCGACGTCGTGCTCACCGGCGGCGCCACCGGCCGCGCGGCCGTTCCTTCGGGCGCCAGCACCGGCGCCCACGAGGCCGTCGAGCTGCGCGACGAGGACGATCCCAATCGCTACCTGGGCAAGGGCGTCCTCAAGGCCGTCGACAACGTCAACGAGGTCATCGCCAATGAGCTGGCGGGCATGGACGCCTCGGACCAGGTGGAGATCGACGAGGCCATGATCCGCCTCGACGGCACCCGCAACAAGGCCAAGCTCGGCGCCAACGCCATCCTCGGCGTCAGCATGGCCGTCGCCAAGGCCGCGGCCAACGCCCACGATCTGCCTCTCTACCGCTACATGGGCGGCATCGGCGCCCGCACGCTGCCCGTGCCGATGATGAACATCGTCAACGGCGGCGCACACGCCGACAACCCCCTGGACATCCAGGAGTTCATGATCATGCCGGTGGGTGCCGCCTCCTTCTCCGAGGCCCTGCGCTGCGGCACCGAGATCTTCCACCAGCTCAAGAAGAGCCTCAAGCGCCGCGGCCTCAACACCGCGGTGGGCGACGAGGGCGGCTTCGCGCCCAACGTGGCGAGCGCCGAGGAGGCCCTGGACCTCATCGTCGAGTCCATCACCCAGGCCGGCTACTCGGCGGGCGGTGATGTCATGCTCGCCCTCGACGTGGCCTCCACCGAGTTCTACAAGGACGGCCAGTACAAGTTCGAGGGCGAGGGCGTGACCCGCAGCCGCGAGCAGATGGTCGACTTCCTCGCGGGCCTGTGCGATCGCTACCCCATCATCTCCATCGAGGACGGCATGGCCGAGGATGACTGGGATGGCTGGCGCATGCTCACCGAGCGCGTCGGCAGCCGGGTGCAGCTGGTCGGCGACGACCTGTTCGTCACCAACCCGGAGCGCCTGGGCCGCGGCATCGCCGAGGGCATCGCCAACGCCATCCTCATCAAGGTCAACCAGATCGGCAGCCTGACCGAGACCATGGCCGCCATCGAGATGGCCAAGCGCGCCCGCTACGGCGTCATCATCAGCCACCGGTCCGGCGAGACCGAGGACACCACCCTCGCGGACCTCGCCGTCGCGACCAACGCCGGCCAGATCAAGACCGGGTCGGCCTCGCGCACGGACCGCATCGCCAAGTACAACCAGCTGCTGCGGATCGAGGAGGAGCTCGGCGAAGGGGCTATCTACCCCGGCCGCGAAGCCTTCTACAACCTGGGGTAACGGATGGAAGCGCGCAAAAGTACCAAGATCGTCGCCACCCTCGGTCCCGCCTCGAGCAGTGACGAGGTCGTCCGCCGCCTGATCCAGGCGGGTGTGGACGTCTTTCGGCTCAACTTCTCGCACGGGACCCACGACACGCACCAGGCGAACATCGAGCGAGTCCGGCGCATCGCCAAGGAGCTCGACCGGCACGTCGCCCTGTTGCAGGACATCCAGGGCCCGAAGATCCGGGTGGGGGACATCAAGGGTGGCCAGGTCACCCTGGTGCCCCGCCAGACCTTCATCCTGACGACCCAGTCCCTCGAGGGCAACGAGCAGATGGCCTCCGTCAGCTATCCGCGCCTCACCGAGGACATCCAGCCCGGCCGCAGGATCCTCCTGGACGACGGCCTCCTGGAGCTCCAGGTGGTCGAGGTCAAGCCCGAGATGCTCGTGACCCGCGTCATGGTGGGCGGCCCCCTGAAGCCCCGCAAGGGGGTCAACTTCCCGGGATCGCCCCTCAAGATCTCGATCCTGACCGACAAGGACAAGGCGGACCTCGTGTTCGGCGTCAAGATGGGCGTCGACATGGTGGCGGCCTCCTTCGTCCAGCAGGCGGCCGACGTGCTCGAGGTCAAGGACTTCCTCGCCCGGCAAGGAGCCCGCACTCCCGTCATCGCCAAGGTCGAGCGGCGTGAGGCCGTGCAGGCCCTCAACGAGATCGTGGGCGTCGCGGACGGCGTCATGGTCGCCCGCGGCGACCTGGGCGTCGAGATCCCGGTCGAGGACGTGCCCCTGGTCCAGAAGCAGATCATCCGGGCCTGCAACCTGGCGGGCAAGCCCGTCATCACGGCCACCCAGATGCTCGACTCCATGATCCACAACCCGCGCCCGACCCGCGCGGAGGCCTCGGACGTGGCCAACGCCATCCTGGACGGCACCGACGCGGTCATGCTCTCCAACGAGACGGCGGCGGGCTCGTATCCCCTCGAGGCGGTCGAGACCATGGCGCGCATCGCCATGCAGGTCGAGCGCAACGTCAAGCCCACCGAGCGTCCCGAGCTCGAGGAGCACTACCAGCGGCCGGTGCAGGATGCGATCGCCCACGCGGCGACCCGCATGGTGCCGGAGCTCAACGCAGCCGCCATCGTGACGGCCACGTTCTCGGGATCGAGCGCGCGGCACGTCTCCAAGTACCGGCCCACCTGCCCGATCATCGCGGCCTCGTGCAACGAGGAAGTCTGTCGCCAGATGGCCCTCCTGTGGGGCGTGGTGCCCATGCACATCCCGCAGAACGACGACATCGAGGCGCTCTTCAACGACGCGGTGGAGTGCGCGACGAGCACGGGCATCCTCACGCCGGGGGACCTCGCCATCATGGTGGCGGGCGTGCCCATGGGCGAGCCCGGGACCACCAACTCCATCAAGGTGGAGGTCATCACCTCGATCATCGCCCGGGGCATGGGGCTCGGCCAGCGGGCCATCAGCGGCATCGCCCGCATGGCGCGCACGCCGGCCGAGGCCCGGCAAAAGGTCGAGAAGGGGGACATCCTCGTCTGCCATCAGACCGACGCCGAGTGGACGCCCAGCATGGAGGTGGCGGCCGGCACGGTCGTCGCCGCGGGCGGGCTCACCTCCCATGCGGCGCTCGTCTCGATGGAGCTCGGCAAGCCCGTCATCCTGGGCACGGACCCGATCGAGAAGATCGAGGACGGCGCCTGCATCACCATCGACCCCATCCGGGGCCTGGTCTACAAGGGTCTGGTCAAGATCTAAGGCGATTCGACCCACGCATCGAAGGCAGGCCCTGCTTGGGGCCTGCCTTCGGATCGTGTTACACTGGTATAGCACTGCCCGCTCGCTGCGACAGCATGTCCACCCCGAGACGGCGCTCACATAAGGAGATTGCAATGACGCTTTCTGCGAACCCCATCGCAACGACTGGCAACAAGCCCGGCGACCTCGAGACCCGAATCGTCAACGACATCGTCCATGTGGTCGAGGCGGCCGCTCTGGCGGCCGGACGCCTCATGGGCAATGGCGACAACCACGCGGCCGATCAGGCGGCGACCGAGGCCATGCGCGAGACCCTCAACAAGATGGACCTGTGCGGCACCATCGTCATCGGCGAGGGTGAGCGCGACGAGGCCCCGATGCTCTACATCGGCGAGAAGGTCGGCAAGTGGCGCGAAGGCTCCTGCGAGATCGACATCGCGGTGGACCCCCTGGAGGGCACCAACCTGGTCGCCAAGGGTCTTCCCAACTCGATCGCGGTCATGGCGGTCTCGGAGAAGGGCGGTCTCTTCTACGCTCCCGACACCTACATGGAAAAGCTCATCGTGGGCCCGGCGGCCGCGGGCAAGGTGGACATCACCGCCCCGGTCAAGACCAACCTGGCCATCCTGGCCATGGCCCTCAAGCGCGAGATCTCGGACCTGACGATCGTCATCCTGGAGCGTGACCGGCACGCGGGCCTCATCGAGGAGGTCCGGGCGGCGGGCGCGCGCATCCGTCTCATCGGCGACGGCGACGTCTGCGCGGCCATCTCGGCGGCGGTGCGCGGCACGGCCGTGCACGCGGTCATGGGCATCGGCGGCGCGCCCGAGGGCGTGCTCGCGGCGGCGGCCATGAAGTGCCTGGGCGGCGAGATCCAGGCCCGCATCAAGCCCCGCAACGAGCAGGAAGCCGAGCGCTGCCGTGCCATGGGCGTGGACCTGGACAAGGTCTACACGACCAACGACCTGGCTCCCGGCCAGGAGATCATCTTCGCGGCCACGGGCATTACCGAGGGCGACATCCTGCACGGCGTTCGCTACTACGGCGCCGGCCACCGCACCTACTCGCTGGTCATGGGCGCCTCCTCGGGCCTCATCCGCTTCATCGACTCGGTGCACATGAACGACAAGTCGACCCCGGTCCTTCTCGAGCGCTTCTAAGCCCTCGAAACTGGCCCCCCGCCGTTGGGCGGGGGGCTTCTTGTTTGGACGCTCCAGGGGTCTCCGTCAGCACGCCCCCCCTAGGAATGGGGGTAGAACGAGTCGGCCATCCGGCCAAAGGCAGACACCCAGAACCGTGCTATCATGGCCTCCATGCGCTTCCTCTTCTTCGTAGCCCGGCGCCACCTGCGCGCCCGCTGGCGCCAGACCCTCATGCTCATCATGAGCGTCGCGGTGGGCGTCACCATCCTCACCACCGCCCTGTCCCTGACCAACGGCTTCGAGGAGGACCTCATCAGCCGCATCCTCGGGACCACGCCGCACATCGCCGTCACCGACGTGCTCACGGGCATCGTCCGGGACTACCCCGCCATCCAGAAGCAGGTCAAGGAGTACCCGCACGTCCTGAGTGCCCTGCCCTACGTCAACGGACAGGCGCTCCTCACGCGCTCCGGCTACTCGGCGGGCGTGCTCGTGCGGGGCATCGACCCGGACCAGGAAAAGTCCAACCCCGACTGGACCAAGTACGTCCAGCAGGGCGACCTGAAGGCCAGGAACGGCGTCCCCGGCATCATGCTCGGCGCGGAGCTCGCCAAGAAGCTCGGTGCGCGCATGGGCGATCGCATGCTCCTCGTCAGCGGCCTGGCTCAGCGCCAGCAGGTCGTCGTGTCGGGCCTCTACCAGGCGGGGCTCTACGAGTACGACGCGCACGTGGCCTACCTGGACCTGCCGGTCGCCCAGACGATCTTCGGGCTCGGCGACGGCGTGACGGGCCTCTCGGTGCGCCTGGACGACGTGTTCGCGGCCCCGGCCCTCGCGCGGCAAATGCAGATGGAGATCCCCTACAGCGTGCGGGCCTGGACCACCAACAACCAGAGCCTGCTCGGGGCCCTGGCCCTCGAGAAGCGCGTCATCTTCCTGGTCACCATGTTCATCATCATCGTGGCGACCATGGGCATCGCCAACACGCTCGCCATGTGGGTGCTCGAGCAGAGCCGCGACATCGCCATCCTGCGCGCGGTGGGCTCGCCCGGCGCCCTGATGGCCCGCATGATCGTGGTCGAGGGCTCCCTGGTCAGCCTGATCGGCGTGCTCGTGGGCCTGGCTGGCGGCTTCGGCCTCTCGGCGGCACTCGCCACCTTCCCGCTCGCCCTGCCCTCGGACGTCTACTACATCAGCCGCCTGCCCGTTCGCATGGAGCCCCTCGACTTCGCCCTGACGGCCGCGGCCGCGTTCGTCGTGGCCCTTCTCGCGTGCCTGTTGCCGGCACGGCGCGCCTTGAAGCTGGATCCGATCGAGGTCATCCGCCGGGCGTAAGACATTTGTCCCGATTTGGCAGGCAAGCTAGACATGGCACGCAAAACTCCGTATCATTTGGCTGGTGAGGTTTAGGAAGCTTGATACTTTTCGCCCACCGCGTCCCGGCCCGTAGGGCCGTCAGCCGTCTCTGCCTGGTCGTCGCCCTCATGGCGACCGCCGGGTGCGCGAGTTGGCTCGGACGTTCGGCGGAGTCGCCGGCAGAGGAGCCGGCGCGCCAGGGTCAGCGGCCCTTGGCGATCGTGGAGTTCCTCGACCTCACTGGACAAGAGGTGGGTACGACCGTGACCCAGGCCTTTTGGAGCCAAGCCCGCTCAGATCTCAAGGGAGCGATCGTAGCGTCTCCGGTTCCTCGTCCGGGTCCCCGGCTAGCATCCAGCTGGCTGAAGACCCAGGGCGAACGCCTTCAGGTCGCAACCTTCTTGACGGGAACCATCAGCAGCTACCGCATCCAGCCCCGCCAGAATCGGGTCTGGATCGCGCTCTCGGTACGACTCGTCGCTGCCGGCTCCGGCCAGATCCTCTTTTCCAAACGGTTGGTGGGTACCGCGCCACTCGACCCCGCATCGTCGACCGCGGCGGCCTTCGAACAGGCCGTCCGAGCTGCAGCAAGGGAGTTTACGCATGAAGCTTTGCCTCCGCCCTAACGTCGGCCGCCTCCTGGCGGCGGGCCTCGCCCTCGGCGTCGCCCTCGCCCCCGCCGCCGCGCAGGCCATTCCGCTCATCGGAGTCGGCGCCTCGGCCTCGGGCTACGCCGGCTGGGCCAGCGGCTCGCGCAGCGGCATGACGGTGGGCGTCGACGCCAACGCCGAGGTGTTCGGCATCGACGCGGCGGGCTCCGTGTTCTCCATGCCCGGCCAGAACGGCTCCTTGCTGGAGCTCGGCCTGCGCAAGGAGATGTCCTTCATCCCCATGCTCTCGGTCAAGCCGACCCTCGCCTACCAGGGCCAGAACATGTTCCAGGCCGATTTCTCGCACGGCCTGCAGGGCCGCCTGGACGTCGCCTTCTCGCCGATCCTCTCGCCCATCTGGTTCGAGGGGAGCTACGGCTACAGCTACCATCCCTTCGCGAACAACCTGCTCATCAACACCTATGCGCTCGGCGGCTACTTCGCCTTCTTCCCCTTGGCGAGCGTCGGGGCCCGCTACCGCGCTTGGAATCCGCTGAGCGGAGCGGGTTTCAACACGGTGGAGCTAGGTTTACGGGTGACCATTTAGGTGGTATGGTAGTTCTTAATGAAGTTAAAATACGTAGTCGCATTATAAGGTCAAACGCCGCTTAACTGCTATTGCAACCGTTTAGGAGTGACGATTCGCATGGATAAGGAAAAGATTCTCGTTGTCGATGACGAGGCCAGCATCCGCCAGATCGTGGAAACGCGCCTCAAGTTGGCCGGCTACGAGGTGATCACCGCGGCGGACGGCGTTGAGGCCCTGGAGAAGGCGGCAGCGCACAATCCCGACCTGATCGTCCTGGACATCATGATGCCCAAGATCGACGGCTTCGAGGTCTGCCGCGAGCTGCGCAAGAACATGATGACCCCCATCATCATGCTCACGGCCAAGGGCGACATCACGGACCGCATCGCGGCCCTGGAGCTCGGTGCCGACGACTACGTGGTCAAGCCCTTCAGCCCCCGCGAGCTGGAGGCCCGCATCAAGGCGGTCCTGCGCCGGACGCACACCGACGTCACCAAGCAGGCCACCATCAAGATCGATAAGCTGCTCATCGACACCGGCAAGCGCCAGGTGCTCAAGGACGGCAAGAAGGTCAAGCTGACGGAGATGGAGTTCAACCTCCTGGAGCTGTTGGCCACCAACCCCGGCCGCGCCTACTCGCGCTCGGAGATCCTGCACCAGGTGTGGGGCTACCGCCTGAGCCAGTACTCGGACACCCGGGTGGTCGACGTCCACATCTCGCGCCTGCGTTCCAAGCTCGAGGACGATCCGAGCTCGCCGGAGCTCATCCTCACCGCGCGTGGCACGGGCTACATGTTCGCCCACTACACGCCGCAGCCGGTCGAGGCGACCGCGCAGCAGTAAGCGCTTCCAAGCCTTTGGGCGGCCTTCGGGCCGCCCGTTTTCAGTTCTAGAAGGTCCCTCGCCAGCCCACCAGGCCATTGCCACCGAGCGTGAGCTCATGACCCGGCGCAAACCGATAGGCCACTTCGGCGTTCGGCCATGCCAGAAAGGGCATGGCCGTCGATCCGTTGAGGAACATGGGACCGACCGTCCCGCGCAGGCTCAACGCGCCCTCAGGGCCGCCGAAGCGATAGCCGACGACGAGCGCCGGCTGCACCCACGTGCTGTAGGTCGTCGGGCCGCTGACACTCCCCCAGACGTTGGGCGTAAGGCCCCCCGCGAGGCTCAGCCCGTAGCTGAGCCCGCCCACCTCGCCCACGCGCACGGTGGCGCGGCCGGTGACCGGGGAGAAGGGCTGTGCGCTGAGCCCAACGCTGAAGCGATCGCTCAGGGCCACGTCCACGTTGGCGTCGAGCGCTCCCAGGCCCAACATGACCTGGTTCGCGCGGAAATCGAGGGGCGGCAGCGTCGAGGCGCCGGCGGCCGAGGCCGAGACGGCGACGAGTGCCGTCGCGACGAGCATGTGGCGAATCATAGGGTCCCTTTCTGAGCGTCGTCCTCATGGCCCGACCGGGGATCGGCCGTCAGGGCCGGGATCGCGGCGAGCGCGAGCATCACGAGCAGCAAGGCGAGCCAGGGCATGAGAAAGCTCCTCTCGTTGTGTCAACGAGAGGAGCTTACGAGGCGCCGATCACGGAACCGATCACATTAGGAAAGGACCGCTCCATCCAGGGGGGCCGTCTTGTCCAGGCGGCGATCGCGGGCCAGACTCGAGCCTTCCATGCTCTTGGCGTACTTCTTGACTTCAGCGGCCAGGCTGCCGAGCTCCAGGAAGTCCTTGATGGGCCGGCGCTCGTTGCTGACCAGGGCGATGGACAGCGAGCAGAGCGGGAACTCCTGCTTCTGGCCGCGGCGATCGACCGAGACGATGTAGCCGCGCGACCGGTCCTCATCCGGGTAGAGCTCGGGGACCTCGGCGTCGAAGATGCGGATGATCTCGCGCGCCACCCGCTCGGCCACGTGGGGCTGGGTGATGACGATGAAGTCGTCGCCGCCGATGTGGCCCACGAAGTCGCCGGGGTTGTCCACCACCTGCACCGCCTGGTTGATGGTGCCGGCGCACAGCTGGATGACCCGGTCGCCCTGCTCGAACCCGAACTTGTCGTTGAAGGCCTTGAAGTGGTCCAGGTCGATGTAGAGCACCGCGAGCTCTTCGTTGCGGCTGATGCGGCGCTGCACCTCGGCCTCGATGCACAGGTTGCCGGGCAGCTTGGTCAGGGGGTTCGCGTTCTGGTCGTTGAACTTCATGATCTCGAGCGACTCGGCCATCTGGTTGAAGGCCTGGGCGAGCTGCTCGAGCTCGTCACCCGTCTCGACGGTCACGCGACCGTCCAGCTTGCCCTGCGAGATGGCCGTGGCCTGCTGGGCGAGCACGCGGATGGGGTTGGTGATGGTCTTGGAGAGGAGGGTGGCCACCACCGAGGCGAGCACCGCCCCGATGAGCACCAGCACGAAGATCAACAGCTGCGCCTGGCGCGCCATCCGCTGCATGGGCTCCTGGGGCTCGCCGATGAAGAGCAGGCCGACGAACTCGCCGTAGTCGCCGAACAAGGGGGCAAAGGCGCCCATGTACTCGTCCGAGGCGAAGCGGACATTCTGCTTGACGACGTCGCCCGTGCCGCGGACGTGGTGCACCACCGCCAGGGGCAGCTCGCCCTTGAGGCGGCCGAGACCCTCGGGACGGATGGTCTGAGCGAGCCAGTGGCTGGTGCGCGAGTTGCCGCCCGCGATGCCCACTTCGAGGCCCGTGATGCCCTTGATCTGATCGACGAAGGTCTGGTCGAGCCACGAGCCGACCATGACCGCGCCCACCACCTGGTTGCCCACCTTGACCGGCGCGATGCCACGGATGGCCAGGCCGCGATCGCCGATGGGCTCGACGCCCTTGACCGTCTCGTTTGCCAGGGCCAGCTGGACGCCGGCGCTCACGAGCTCGGAGACCTCCTTGGGCACGCCCCGCTCCTTGAGCGGACGCCCCTCGGCGTCGAAGACCCGGACGATGCGATTCTTGGGGAGCAGCTCGAAAAGGTCGTTGACGGCCTCATGGCCGGTCTGGCCGCGAGCCGTCACGAAGCGAAGCGCCCGGGGATTGCTGGCCAGCATCTGAGCCGACGCCAAGGCATCCTGGGCGAAGTAGTCGAAGGTATGGAGGGTGACCGCCACGTCATTGTCGAGGCGCTTGCTGGCCTCGCTCGTCATGCCCTTGGTCGTCATCACGGACGCCACCAGGGCCACGAGGACCAGGAGCGACAGGGAGACGAGGGTGAAGACACCGGCCAGCTTGACGGCGATGTTGATCCGCATGGGGGACCTCCGATGCGCGTGTCTGCTGTGATAGTTATTGTAACGGCTCCTTAAAAGCTGAACCGTTTTAATCCAAGTTTAACCGCTTCACAACTCCTATTTCCACCCCTGTCCGGAGGGGCCGGCGCCGGGCGAGCGGTGGCGGCGACCCGGCCTCAGCGGTTATACTGGCGGAGACGACGTCGTCGCGATATCCCCCTACGAAAGGGTTTCCATGCATTACGCCAATAACCTCCTCGAGACGATCGGCCACACGCCGCTGGTCAAGCTCAATAGCGTCGCCCAAGGCATCCAGGCGACCGTGCTCGCCAAGGTCGAGTACTTCAACCCGGGGGCGTCGGTCAAGGACCGTCCCGCCCTCAAGATGATCCAAGACGCCGAGGCCAAGGGCCTCCTCAAGCCGGGCGGCACCATCGTGGAGCCCACCAGCGGCAACACCGGGGTCGGCCTCGCCATCGCGGCCGCCATCAAGGGCTACCGCTGCATCTTCACGATGCCCGACAAGATGAGCCAGGAGAAGCGGGACGTCCTGCGCGCCTACGGCGCCGAGGTCGTTATCACGCCGACGGCGGTGGCCAACGACCACCCCGACTCCTACTACTCCGTGGCCAACCGGCTCACGCGCGAGATCCCCGGCGCCTATCAGCCCAACCAGTTCCACAACTCCAAGAACCCCGAGGCTCACTACGAGACCACGGGCCCCGAGCTGTGGAGCCAGACCGACGGCCGGATCACGCACTACGTGGCCTCCATCGGCACGGGCGGCACGATCTCCGGCACGGCCCGCTACCTCAAGGAGCAGAACGCGAAGGTGGTCGTGGTCGGCGCCGATCCGGAGGGCTCCATCTACTCGGGCGACACGCCCAAGCCCTACCAGGTCGAGGGGATCGGCATGAACTACATCCCCGACACCGTGGACCTGCGCCTCATCGACCGCTACGAGCGCGTGAGCGACCAGGAGGCCTTCACCATGACCCGGCGTCTGGCGCGCGAGGAGGGACTCCTCGTCGGCGGCAGCTCGGGCACGGCCGTCGTGGCCGCCCTGCGGGTCGCCCGCGAGCTGCCCGCGGACGCGGTGGTCGTGGTGCTCCTGCCCGACTCGGGCCGCGGCTACGTCTCCAAGATCTTCAACGACGAGTGGATGCGGCAGCACGGCTTCCTCGAGAGCAACCGCCCCAACGTGCCCGTGCGCACGCTGCTTGCGAGCCGCGGCGAGCGTCCGCAGCTCATCGCCGTCGAGCCCACGGCTCCTTTGTCGGCCGCCGTCGAGCTCCTGCGCGACAACGGCATCAGCCAGTTGCCCGTCATCGAGGGCGATCGCGTCGTCGGCTCCATCCAGGAAGGCACGCTGCTCAAGGCCATCTTCGACGGCACGGGTGCCACCAAGCTGGTCGGCGACGTCATGGGCCGCCCCTACGCCACGGCCGAGGAGTCGGAACCCGTCTCCAAGGTCTACGAGGCCCTGTTGCGGGGTGACGGCGCGGTGATCGTGACGCAGGCCGGCCGGCCCTTCGGCGTCCTGACCAAGATCGACCTCATCGAGTACTTCACGGGCAGCGAGAAAGTGGGGGTGACCGCATGAACTTCGAGACCAAGGCCATCCACGTCGGCCAGGGGGCGGACCCCACGACCGGCGCTACCATCGTTCCCATCTACCAGACCTCGACCTACACCCAGGAGGAGCCCGGCGTCCACAAGGGCTTCGACTACTCCCGCACGGCCAACCCGACCCGCCGCGCGCTCGAGGAGTGCCTCGCGTCCCTCGAGGGCGGCCGCTACGGCCTGGCCTTCTCCTCGGGCGTGGCCGCCACCGACGCGACCATGAAGCTCCTCAAGTCGGGCGACCACGTGGTGGTCTCGGACGACGTCTACGGCGGCACCTACCGCCTCTTCGAGAAGGTCCTGACCCGCTACGGCATCACCTTCTCATGGGTCGACGCCCAGAACCTCGACAACGTCCGGGCGGCCATCCAGCCCAACACCAAGCTGCTCTGGGCCGAGACGCCGACCAACCCCCTGCTGCGGATCATCGACATCGCGGGCCTCGCGCTGATCGCCAAGGAGAAGGGGATCCTGCTCGCCATCGACAACACCTTCGCGAGCCCCTACCTCCAGAACCCGCTGGCGCTGGGCGCGGACCTGGTCGTTCACTCGACCACCAAGTACCTGGGCGGCCACTCGGACGTGGTGGGCGGCGCCTTCGTGACCAATCGCGAGGACCTGTACACCGAGGTGAAGTTCGTCCAGAACTCGCTGGGCGCCATCCCCGGTCCCCACGACGCGTGGCTCACGCTGCGCGGCATCAAGACGCTCGCCGTGCGCATGCGCGCCCACTGCGAGAACGCGCGCCAGGTGGCGGACTGGCTCGCAGAGCATCCGCTCGTCGAGAAGGTCTACTACCCCGGCCACGCCTCGCACCCGGGCCATGAGCTCGCGAAGCGTCAGATGCGGGACTTCGGCGGCATGGTGTCCTTCGTGGTGAAGGGCGGCATGGACGTGGCCCGCACCATCGCCACCTCGACCGAGCTCTTCAGCCTGGCCGAGAGCCTGGGCGGCGTCGAGAGCCTGCTCACGCACCCGCCCACCATGACCCATGGCTCCATCCCCAAGGAGATCCGCGAGGCTCGCGGCGTGGTGGACGGCCTCTTACGCCTGTCGGTGGGCATCGAGAACGCCGACGACCTGATGGCCGACCTCCAGCAGGCCTTCGACAAGGCCACGAAGCAGGCGGCGGTCGCGCGCTAGGCGATACCAAATAACCGATCCGCAGATGACGCCGATTTCGCAGATTTGATCGTTGGATCAATCTGCGCCATCTGCGAAATCTGCGGATATTCTATTCTCCGGTCTTGGCGAGCAGCCCGCGGTCCTTGACCACGCCGAAGTTCCAGTAGAAGAAGGCGATCGCCGCCACCGCGTACACGACGTCCAGGCCGATGGCCCACACCAGGTGATGCATGGGCAGCACGCCCGTCTTGATCACCGCGCGCATGCCCTCGAAGACGTGCGTCGACGGCAGGGACAGGGCCACCGGCTGCAGGAACGGCGGCAGCACCGAGACCGGGTAGAAGACCGCCGACAGGGGCTGGAACAGGAAGGCCAGCACCCACGCGAGGCTCTCGGCCCCCTGGCCGAAGCGCAGCACCAGGCCCGTGGTGAAGATGCCGAGCGCCCAGCCCATGAGGAGGAGGGCCACCACGAAGGGCACGAGGTTCCAGCCCAGGATCAGGAGGTTGAAGCCGTAGAAGAGGGCCGCCAGGATCGCCATGAGCACCGTCGAGATGGCGAGCTTCGACAGGCTGATGAGCATGGTGGCCGTGAGGAACTCGCCCACCGACAGGGGGCTCACGAAGAGGTTGAGGAGGTTGCGACTCCACACCTCTTCCAGGTAGGCGATGGAGACGCCCTGCTGCGCCCGGAAGAGCAGGTCCCAGAGGATGAGCGCCCCCAGGAAGAACGCCAGGAAGTTCACGCCGAGTCCCGTGCCGAACTTGCTGAGGTACATGCTCAGGAAGCCCCAGACGAGCAGGTCCAAGAGGGGCCAGTAGACGAGCTCCGCCACGCGCATGGGGTTGCGCCGGATGACGTAGAAGTGGCGGCTCATCAGGGCCCAGATGCGGTGCAAAGCCATCAGTCCTCCTCCACCTCGCCTCTTGCCACCTTGAGGAACACGGCCTCCAGGTCCGCGGCCGAATAGCGCTCGACGATCTGCCGTGGCGTGCCCGTGGCGAGGATGTGGCCCTGGTTCAGGAACACCACCCGGTCGGCCAGCTGCTCCATCTCGCGCAGGTTGTGGGTCGTGAAGAGGATGGAAAGCTGGCGCTCCGCACGCACCCGGAGGAGGAGCTTGCGGATCCGGTCGGCCACGTCCGGATCCAGGCTCGCCGTCGGCTCGTCGAGAAAGAGCAGCTCGGGATCGTTCAAGAGGGCCTTGGCCAGGTGCAGGCGCGTGAGCTGTCCCGAGGAGAGCTCCTTGCTCGGACGGTTCGCCTTGGCCCGGAGGTCCAGCAGGTCGATGGTCTCTTCGACCTTGCGCGTCAGGTTCCGGATGCCATAGAGGCGGCCGAAGACCAGGAGGTTCTCGCGCACCGTCAGCGAGTAGGGAAGCGACACGTAGGTCGACGAGAAGTTGACCCGTTGCAGGATCTGCTGGCGGTGCTCGGCGAGGTCCATGCCGAACATGCGGATGGTGCCGGACGTGGGCGTGATGAGCCCCAGGAGCATCTGGATGGTCGTGGTCTTGCCGGCCCCGTTGGGGCCGAGCAGGCCCAGCATCTCGCCGCGCTCCAGGGAGAAGGAAATCCCGTCGACCACGCGGAGGTCTCCGAACCGCTTGGTCAGGTCATGGACTTCCAAGAGGGGCATCCGGGCCTCCTTCGCTCATGTCGCCCATGGCTTCGCGCCGAATGGCCAATGGGTTCTCGATCATTCTGTGGTATATGCTCCCCATGATAGCTCCCCGGCAAGGGGGCGCAGCGAGGAGGCACCGTTGGCACGTCGACTGGTTTGGCTATTGGCACTGATGGCGATCGCCCCGGGGCTGACCCCGCCGGCGCTGGCCGTCACCGAGCCGCCCGTCGGGCGCCAGTGGACCCGCGAGTTCGCGCTCGTCGACCTGGCGGATCCCTTTCTGGACTTCTGGGCCGGGACGGCCGAGTACGCGGTCAACGACCGGGTCGCCTCATTTCGCGCCTACTTCGAGCCCGAGCATGCCAGGCTCCTGGAGGCCGGAGTCTTTGCGCGCGTCGGGCGCGGCACCTTCTACGACCACACGCTGCCGGCCTACACCCGCAGCCTGGTCCTCGACCCCATGCGCGTCGAGGCCATCAAGCTGCGCAAGATCCGCCTCAAGCAGAGCATCCCGCTCTTGGCCAACCGCCTGCAGACTGCGTTCGCCCCGGGCGAGCTGAGGCTGGATCGGCCCTTCGTGCTCGGCGTGGGCTTCGGGCTCACGGAGACGAGCATCATCCGGTACGGGGAGCGGCTCACGCTCTACGTACCGGCGGACGCCGCCCCGGCAGTGCCTCTGGAGCTGGAGCTCGCGGGCGGCATGTACCGCCTCTTGCGCGCGGACCTGCACGGACCGGAGCCCCTCTCGGGTCTCGGCTACCGGGCCTTCGAGGAAGGGGCCGCACGGCTCTTCGCCGTGGAGCAGTTCTCGGGCTTCAGCGCAGAAGAGACCCTCGGCTACTCGGCGGACGACTGGCGCAAGGCGCAGCTCAACCGCCCGGAGCTCATCCAGACCGTGCTCTCGTATTTCGAGTCGACCGACTCGGACGTGTTGCGCCGCTATGACTCGCCGCATCCCGAGGGGCTGGTGTTTCCGCCGCGGGCCACGGCCTACGTGGGGTTCCTCGCCATGCAGCGGCTGCGGCGCACCTATACCTGGGACGAGATCATCCGGTGGGACGAGGCCACGATCCGCGCCCGGATGAACCAGGCCCTGGCGGTCCTTTAAGATGCGTGCAGCGCTCGCGTTGCTGACGATGCTCGGGCTGGCGTACCCGGCGTGGGCCGGGGACGGCAAGCCCCTGGAGGCGCCTGCCCAACCGGGCTACCACCTGCGCGGGGTGGTGGGCCACAGCATCTCGGTGTCCTTGCCCGCCCGGGCTGGCTACACATGGCTCTGGGAAGCCACTGGCCGTCCGCTGTTCGCGCCGCCCTACAAGGTGACGTACCAAGCCATGGTCTCGCCCGAGATCTGGACCTTCCCCCTGGTGCGTCCGGGGACGATCACGCTCTCCTTCAAGCTGGTGGCCGACGGCAAGTCGGAGACCAGTGAGACGCGCACGGTGGAGCTGCAGGTGCTCACTCCCTACGAGGCGCAGCAGCACCCGCTGGCGAGCTTGCTGGATACGTTGCTGCTGCGCTGAACAGGGGGCTGTTTCTGATTCTATTGACCTAGCGGCGATCCCGCCGGTCCGAAGGCCGCACGTAGCGGTGCGATCGCCAGCGCGGATCGTGCTCGATCCGGAGCGCGCCCGCATCCCGCGCCACGTCCGCATAACGACGGGCCGCCTCGCGCAGGGTCTCCACCGACAGCTCGGCAATGGGGTCGTTGGGCGTAATGAGGGTGTTCAAGGACGCCAGGAGCAACGGCCCGTACACGAACTTGCCGAACCCCTCGGCCAACAGCGTCCGCGGCTCGTCGAACATCAGGACCAGCTCGTCCTGGGAGCGCGACGCGAAGACCGTCGCCGACGCCCGGAAGGCGTCCACCGCGTTCTCGGCGCGGATGTTCTTCCAGATCGTGACCATCACCTGATCGCCCGGCTTCAGGCGGGGCGGACGGATGAACTGCACCTTGGCCGCCAGGGGCGAGATGTCCCGGAGGCGGGCCTTGATCATGAAGCTGCCGGACCGATCGGTGATCTCCACCGGGATGCTATAGGTCACGCGCTCCATGGCGCGCTTGTATGGCCTATTCGGGGTCGTGTCCGGCGTATCGGCCATCGCTACTCGAGTTGAAAGGCGGTGGGCGGCAGGGTCGGGTTCATGATCACCCGGTCCATCCTAATCCGGAAGACCAGGCGGTTCTGCTGGTCGTACATCTCCCGGATGATCGGGATCTTGCGCTGGCCGTCCACGAAGAAGACTTCACGCTTGATCCCCCGCAGGCTCCGCGGCGAGACGACCTCGAGCTGAGCGACCGGAATGTCGCTCAGGTTCCCGACTCCGAGCAGCTTAACCTGGTTACGAGGGTCGGTCAAGGTGTCCAATGTCGGGGTGATGCCCGTTTCGTCGATGAAGAAGCCGCGCTGGTCCCGGGCACGGTCGTCATGGACGTCCACCGAGGTCTTGACCCAGAAGCCGAGGAACTTGGTCTTGACGGCCATCTGCTTGCCGCCCGTCCAGACCAGCTTGGTGCCCACCATCTTGCCGTCGCTGCATTGCTTGATCGAGATGGACGTCTTGTTGGGACGCTCGAAGCTGAACTCGGCGAAGTTCGAGCCGGGCTTGGCCGTCTTCTCGTCGATGAAGTACCCCGTCAGGTCGAACTTCAAGGAGCGCGTGGTGCTGCGGACCGTGTTCACGTCGGACAGGAGCTGGTTGACCAGCTGGACGTCGTTCGGCGCGGGCGTCGCCCCCAGCGGGGATCGGCTCAGCTGGAGATCCTTGGGACGCTTGCCGTCGTCGACCATGGTGCCGGGCTCGACCCCGCAACCGGAGAGCATCAACACTGCCAACAGCAAGCCCTGCCAGGCGATCGAACGCGACATCTCAGTCCTCCCGACGGCTCCCCGCCTGCTCCATCATCCCTCCGGCCGGCCGAGAAGTCCCTAAGGAACAGCTAAGATAAGGTTAAGAAACGTTGAAATCCCGCGACCGACGCCGCGATTCGTGAAAGGATCGTGAAGCGACGGGCTCCAAAGAACGAAGGCCTTTCCAGAGTGCGCCGGATCGGTTAACCTGGATCCCAGGGCCGTCAGCTCATGGCGGCCGTATGCCGCCACCCATGAGGAGTTCATGCCGCCGATGGACCTGCCCGACTTTCGATCGCTGACCGATCTGATCGCCGGGCAAGCCGACGGCAGGCCTCACGTGGAGGCCCTCATCTCCGAAGGCCGCCGCTGGACCTACGCGGCCCTGCAGCGCGGCGTGCTGCGCATCGCCCAGGAGCTTTCCAAGTCCGGCGTGAAGACGGGCGATCGCGTCCTCTTGATGGCGCCCACCTGCGACTCCTTCGTCGTCTCCTTCTTCGCCCTCGCCCACCTGGGCGCCATCCCCGTGCCCATCAGCCCGAGCCTGCTCGAGGTCGAGGTCATCGGCCTGGCCCGGGACTCGAGCGCGCAGCTCCTGATGGCCGACGCCTCCACGAGCGAGGTCCTGCGCGAGACCTTCATCCGGGCGTGCCAGGGCCGGGTCGTCCGGCTGGATCCCCGTCGCCAGCAGCTGAGCTGGCAGACCGAGCAGGGCGAGCGTCCGCCCATCCACTACTTCGACCTGCCCTTCGAGGAGGCCCCTGAGCCCCATGCGGCGGAGCCCGGCGACCTGGCGGCCATCCTCTACACCTCGGGCTCGACCGGCGCCCCGCGCGGCGTCTGCATGACGCACGGGGGCCTGCTCGAAAACGCACGGGCCGTCAGCCGGACCCTGCCCATGCAGGAGCATCCGTCGACGGCCATCGCCATGCCCCTGCACCACGCCTACCCGCTCGTCTCCCAGCTCCTCGCCACCCTCCTCATCGGAGGCACCGCACAGCTCTTCCGGGGGCTCGCCTTCGCCTTCCCGGTCCTGCAGGAGATCCAGCGCGAGGCCATCGAGAGCTTCGCGGGCATGCCGAGCACCTTCCGCATGCTAGCCCAGCTCGAGGACCTGGCCGAGCTGGACCTGAGCGCGGTGCGCTACGTCTGCTCCGCGGGCGCCCATCTGCGGGCCGACGACGTGGCACACATCCGCAAGGTCTTCCCCGAGGCCCGGATCTTCAACAACTACGGCCTGGTCGAGGCGGGCCCGCGCGTGGCGACCATCGAGGCCGCCGACCCGCGCTTCGCCCAGGGCTCGGTCGGCCGGGCCATCGAGGGCGTCACCCTCCGGGTCATGGCCGACGGACGTCCGGCCGAAGCGGGCGAGGTCGGCGAGGTCCAGGTCCAGACGCCCGCGGCCATGGCCCGCTACTGGAACGCCATCAGCGAGACCATGCATGCCATGGATGGCGACTGGCTGCGCACCCGGGACATGGGCTACCTGGACGCCGACGGCTACCTCTATCTCCACGGTCGCCGGGAGGACGTCGTGTCGAGCGGCGGCGACAAGATCAGCCCCTACGAGGTCGAAGAGGTGCTGCAGCGCCACCCCGCCATCCGCGAGGCCGCGGTCATCGGCGCCGACGACCCCATGCGCGGCGAGCGCATCGTCGCCTGGGTCGTCCCCGAGAGCGAATACTTCGACCCGCAGGACGCCATCCGCCACTGCACGAGCCACCTGGCCCGCCACAAGTGCCCCCATGAGGTCCGCGTGACCGACCGCCTCCCCAAGACCAAGAACGGCAAGGTTCAGCGCCACCTGCTCCGCGAGTGGAGCGAGGCCGAGCCTTCCAAGGAGCCCACCCTCTAGCCAACACGGCGACCTGGCCGGTGCGCCGCTCGCGACCGGGCTGCCCGAGGTCTCGCACGAGGGACCGGTCTCCCGGCAGGAGTCGGTCGGCTCGCCACGCTAGCGAAACCTTTCTTCACATGCCGACGCTCGGATTCTTCCGCCTGCGTGGAACAAGAGGAAGAGGGAGTGGCAACCATGAGCGAGACAGGGGCGCAAGCGTCCGGCCGTAGCTGGGAGTCCGTCGAGACCCTCGAGCAGATCCTCAACACGATCGCCGACCCGGTCTTCGTCAAGGATGAGGACCATCGCTGGCTCTGGCTCAACGACGCGTTCTGCTCCTTTATGGGGCACCCGCGCGCCGAGCTCATCGGCAAGACGGACCATGACTTCTTCCCGGCCGAAGAGGCCCAGGTCTTCTGGCAAAAGGATCAGGAGGTCCTGGACCGCGGCCAGGGCAACAGCAACGAAGAGCGCTTCACCGACGCCTTCGGCGTGCAGCACGTGATCATCACCAAGAAGTCCCTCTTCCGCCTACGTGACGGCCGGCGCCTCGTCGTCGGCGTCATCCGCGACGTCACCGAGCTGCGCCAGGCCAAGGACGAGATCGCCCGGCGGGCCGAGGAGCTCGAGGAGGCCAACCGCCGCCTTCAGGAGCTGGATCAGATGAAGGGCAGCCTCCTGAACACCGTCTCACACGAGCTGCGGACCCCCCTCACGACCATCATGGGCTTCGCCGAGTTCCTGTTCGACGAGCTGGGCGGCAAGCTGAGCGAGACTCAGCGGGGCTACGTGGGCCAGATCCAGCGCAGCGCCGGGCGCCTCGAGCGGCTGGTGGACGATCTCTTGGACATCACCCGGCTCGAGTCGGGCACGTGCACGATCTCCCGCCAGGAGCTGGACCTCTCGTCACTGGTCCATGAGGGACTCAGGGGCCTGGAGCCGCGAGCCGCCGAGGCCGGGCTCCTGCTGGAGGCCCTAGTAGCGCCCGAGACCCCGCGCGTCTGGGGGGACTCGCTGCGCATCTCCCAGGTCCTGGACAACCTGGTGGGCAACGCCATCAAGTTCACGCCCCGCGCGGGCATGATCCGGGTGACGGTGCGCCCGGAGCCAGGCTCGGTCCGCATCGAGGTGCGGGACACCGGACCGGGCATCGCCGCGATGCACGTGCCCCTGCTCTTCGAGAAGTTCTTTCAGGTGAACCCGGCGCTCACGCGTGAGCACGGGGGCACGGGCCTCGGCCTGTCGATTGCCAAGGCCCTGGTCGAGGCGCATGGCGGCCGCATCGGCGTCGAGAGCACGCCCGGCGAGGGCAGCCGCTTCTGGTTCACGCTGCCCGTGTAGGGCGGACTAAATCCCCACCTGCGTCTTGGCCACCGGCGCGCTGAAGTGCCGGACCAACAGGTCGATCAGCTGCGAGCGCTTGAAGGGCTTCAAGAGGGCGTCCGCCGCCCCCGCGTCCACGGCGTCGATGACCTTGTAGGGCGCAGGCTCCGCCGTGTAGGCGAAGACCGTGATGTCCTTGGTCTGCTCGTTGGCCTTGAGGATGCGGATGCACTCCAGTCCGTCGTAGTGCGAGCCCTCCAGCTGCAGATCCATGAAGATGACGTCCGGGCGATCGCGGAAGGCCATGCCCACGCCCTGCTCGGCGTCGGTCGCGAACGTCACCTGGCAGCCGAGCTTCTCGAGCATGAGCTGCAGCACCTCGCGGTTCTGGAAGTTGTCCTCCACGATGAGGACCTTGAGGAAGGGAAAGGACCACGCGGGGCCCGTGGTGGAGGACATGACGACCGTGCAGCGGCACTCCTGGCACGCATGGGCCAAGTAGGGATTGGCCGCCGTGCTGGCTTGGTCCAGGGGGATCAGGGTGGAGTTGCAGTTCGGACAGCGCACGTCTACCTCCTTGGGGCCGAGTCGACGGTTATGCCTGCGGGTGGCCCCGGAAGCCGGAGCCCGGCCTGTCGGGTGCTCTGGGGTGGAGGTATTGTACGGTTGGGCCTCCCGCAGGTCTTGTGCAAGGTAGCCAACCTAGCTTAGAGCGCCTACCAAATCTGTTCCTTCTAGCCGCCGAAAGGCGGCCACCGGCGACACATGCCTGGTTTTGTCAGGTGCTCTAAGGGATCGCCCCGAAGGCCGTCGGGGCGAGGCCCGGAAAGGGGCGAGCCCGCCGGGTGTGTGGCGGCGGGCTCGTGGTTCGCTCAGAGAGGTGGACGAGCGATGGGCCCAGTATGCCCCATGACCCACATGGGGGCAGTACCCGCGATCGCTCCCGGGCCGTGATCGGGCTTACGCCTGCTCGTCTATTTCGGGGCGGTACGAGCGGCCCACGTCGCAGAACCGCTGGTAATCGCACCAGGTGCAGTGAGCAGCCAACCGAGGGATGAAGCGGTGATCGGCCTCGAGGGCCTGGATGGTCGCGAGCACCCCGTCGAGGACCTCGGAAAGGTGGCTCTGGGTGAACTGGACCTTGAGGCGCACGTTGCTCGCCAGGTAGTGGACCGAGTGGCCGGCAGGCGTCTCATGAAGCTTGTGCTCGATGAGGTGGTGGTAGATGGCGAGCTGCTGCACGGTCTGGGGCCGCACGCTCTCGGGGGCATGCCCCGACTTGTAGTCGATGATCTCGAGCGTGCCGTCCGCCATGCGATCGACGCGATCGATGATGCCCAGGAGCACCGAGCCCTTGTAGGGAGCGCTCATGCGCTTCTCCAGGAGGACGGGCGTCCCGTCCACCCCGGACCACGTCTCGTAGTAGGCGGCGAGGAGCTCCTTGCCGCGCTCGAGCTCGGCCTGCTCATGGGCCTTGGAGTCATAGCCCGCGCTCGTCCATGAGGCCTCGAGCTGGCGCTGGGCCGTCTCCAGGGTCTGCTCCTGCGGGCCCCCCTGCTCGTGGATCACCTGCAGCGTGCGATGCAGCGAGGTGCCGAAGCTCTGGTTCGCCCAGGCGCGGCGGGGCAGCTTGCGCACGTACTGGAAGTAGTACTGGCGCGGGCAGGTCTGATAGACGCCGAGCTTGCTCGGAGAGTACTGGGGCTGACGCACGCGGGACCTCAGAGGTAGGATGCTCCCCGATCCTACCACGGACGGCAAGAAGCCCATGGCTGGTGTAGAATGTGGGGCATGCGCACCGGCGCATGCAGCATCCCCGTCCCGTGCAGGAACCTCCCATGATGGAAACGACCGGCCTCGCGGCCAAGCCCCGCCTCCTCGACGCCATCACCACCCGCTCCGCCAAGGTTGGCGTCATCGGCATCGGCTACGTCGGCTTGCCGCTCGCCGTCGAGAAGGGCAAGGTCGGGTTCTCGGTGGTGGGCTTCGATCGCAGCGCCGAGCGCGTTGCCAAGGTCAACCGCGGCGAGAACTACATCGACGACGTCCAGCCGGACGAGCTCAAGGAGCTGGTCGAAAAGGGCCTCCTGCGCGCGACCACGGACTTCACCGAGCTCGCCTCCTGCGACGTGGTCGTCATCTGCGTGCCGACCCCCCTGACCGAGACGCGCGACCCGGACATCCAGTACATCGTCAACGTCGCCGAGCAGCTCGCCCCGCAGCTGCGCCCCGGCCAGCTCGTCTCCCTCGAGAGCACGACCTATCCCGGCACCACCGAGGAGGTCCTGTTGCCCCTCCTCGAAAAGAGCGGCCTGACGGTCGGCACGGACTTCTTCCTGGCCTTCAGCCCCGAGCGCGTGGACCCGGGCAACGCCCGCTACACCACCAAGAACACCAACAAGGTCGTGGGGGGCGTGACGCCGAGCTGCCTGGAGGTCGCGAAGACCTTCTACCAGCAGACCATCCTGCACGTGGTGGCCGTGTCGAGCCCCAAGGTCGCCGAGATGACCAAGGTCTTCGAGAACACCTTCCGCGCGGTGAACATCGCCCTGGTCAACGAGCTCGCGCTCTTGTGCGACAAGATGGGCATCAGCATCTGGGAGGTCGTGGAGGCCGCCAACACCAAGCCCTTCGGCATCATGCGCTTCGACCCGGGCCCGGGCGTGGGCGGACACTGCATCCCCATCGACCCCTTCTACCTGACATGGAAGGCCCGCGAGTACGACTTCCACACCCGCTTCATCGAGCTGGCGGGTGAGATCAACGTGCTGATGCCCTACCACGTGCGCGAGAAGATCCTCCGCGCCCTGGGCCGTCGTCGCAAGAGCCTGTTCGGCAGCCGGATCCTGCTTCTCGGCGCGGCCTACAAGAAGGACATCAACGACTGGCGCGAGAGCCCGACCCTCAAGCTCCTCGACATCTTGAAGCAGGACGAGGTCGAGCTCGCCTACCACGACCCGTACGTGCCGAGCTTCCGGCACCACGGCACGACCTACGAGAGCGTGCCCCTCGACGAGGGCCTCGCCTGGGCGGACTGCGTCGTCATCATGACCAACCACTCGACGGTGGACTACGCGCGGGTGGTCGCGGACGCCGCGGTCGTGGTCGACACCCGCAACGCCACCAAGCACCTGACGGAAGGGAGAGAGAAGATTGTCCTCCTCTAACCCGCCTCGCGTCGCCTGCATCGGAGGCGGCTACTGGGGCCCCAACCTCGTCCGCAACACCGAGCGCCTGGGGGCGCTCGCCATGATCTGCGATCGCGACCCCGTGACGCTCGCCAAGCTCTCGCAGAGCCACCCCGACGTCCCCGTCACCCTCGACGCGGGCGAGGTCTTCGCGGACCCGTCAATCGACGCAGTCGTCATCGCCACGCCCGCGAGCACCCACCACCGGCTCGCCCTGGAAGCCATGCGCGCCGGCAAGGACGTCTTCGTGGAGAAGCCGCTGGCGCTCACGGCCGCCGAGGCCGAGGAACTCGCCGCCGAGGCCGACCGCCTGGAGCGCGTCCTCATGGTGGGGCACATCCTCGAGTACCATCCGGCCTACGAGTGCCTGCTCAAGCTCGCACGCGACGGGGAGCTCGGCACCATCAAGCACGTGCGCAGCTCGCGCCTGTCGCTGGGCAAGCTGCGCCACGAGGAGAACGTCATGTGGAGCTTCGCGCCCCACGACGTGAGCCTGGTGCTCGGCCTTGTGGCCCCCCATGAGCCCAAACGGGTGGAGGCCTTTGGCACCACCGTGCTCCAGCCGGGCATCCCCGACACGGTCCACATGGACCTGGGCTTCGCGGACGGCGTCACGGCGCACATCCACGTGAGCTGGCTCGAGCCCGTCAAGTTGCACCAGCTGACGGTGATCGGCACCAGGGCCATGGCCGTCTTCGAGGACTCGCGGCCCGACCACAAGCTCTTGGTCTACGATCGCGGGTTCGATCGCGTCGAGGACTCCTGGCTGCTGCGCCGGGGCGACGAGCGCGTCATCGACGTCCCGCCTGGCGAGCCCATGGCCCGCGAGCTCGCGCACTTCCTGTCGTGCGTCGCCTCGCGCCGCCGCCCCAAGAGCGACGGCTGGAGCGGCGCGCGCGTGCTGCGCGTGCTCGAGGCCGCCCAACACAAGCTGCAATCCCCCGCCATCGTTGGATAGGACCCCCATGAGCACGAACCAGCCCTACTTCGTCCACGAGAGCTCGTACGTCGACGAGCCCTGCACCATCGGCGCGGGCTCCAAGATCTGGCACTTCAGCCACGTCATGAAGGACTGCGTCATCGGCGAGCGCTGCAACATCGGCCAGAACGTCGTCATCAGCCCGGGCGTGACCATCGGCCACAACGTCAAGATCCAGAACAACGTCTCGGTCTACACCGGCGTGATCCTGGAGGACGACGTGTTCTGCGGGCCCTCCATGGTCTTCACCAACGTGACGACTCCCCGCTCGCACGTGCGCCGCAACGACCCCGAGAAGGACTATGCCAAGACCCTGGTCAAGAAGGGCGCCACCATCGGCGCCAACGCCACCATCGTCTGTGGCCACACGCTCGGCGAGTACGCCTTCGTGGGCGCGGGCTCGGTGGTGACCAAGGACGTGCCCCCCTATGCCATGGTCTACGGCAACCCCGCCCGCATCAAGGGCTGGGCCTGCGAGTGCGGCGTCAAGCTCGCGTTCTCGGGCAACGCGGCCACCTGTTCCGAATGCGGCAAGCACTACGAGAAGACCGGCGACCAGTCGGTGACGAGGAAGTAACCATGATCCCCATTCTCGACCTCAAGCCCCAGTACGAGTCCCTCCAGGCCCAAATGGACGAGGCCATCCTCGTGGCGGTCCGCAGCGGCCAGTACATCAACGGTCCGAACGTGAAGGCGTTCGAGAAGGAGCTCGCGAGCTACCTCGACGTGGCCCAGGCCGTCGGCATGAACTCGGGCACCGACGCCCTGCACCTGGCTCTGCGGGCCCTCAAGATCGGGGCGGGCGACGAGGTCATCACCGTGCCCTTCACCTTCGTGGCGACCACCGAGGCCATCGGCATCGTGGGCGCGACGCCCGTGTTCGTGGACATCGATCCCGTCACCTACAACATGGACCCCGCGCTCGTCGAGGCGGCCATCACGCCCAAGACCAAGGCGATCATGCCCGTCCACCTGTACGGCCAGCCCGTGGACATGGCCGCGATCACGGAGATCGCTGAAAAGCACGGGCTGTCCGTCATCGAGGACTGCGCCCAGTCCATCGGCTCGACCTACCGGGGTAAGAAGACGGGCACCATCGGCCACGTCGGCTGCTTCAGCTTCTTCCCGTCCAAGAATCTCGGCTGCTACGGCGACGGCGGGGCGCTCGTCTCCAACGACCCGGCGATCGCCGACCGCGCCCGCATGCTGCGCGCCCACGGCGGCGCCATCAAGTACCACCACACGGAGCTCGGCGTGAACTCGCGGCTCGACGAGCTCCAGGCCGCGGTCCTCAGGGTCAAGCTGCCGCACCTGGACCAGTGGAACGAGGCCCGCCGCCAGGTCGCCAAGCGCTACAACGCCCTCATCGCCGAGGCCCGCATCCCGGGCGTCGTCACGCCGGACGAGCTGGAGGGCACCGTGCCCGTCTACCACCAGTACACCATCCGGGTGAAGGAGCGCGATCGCGTCCAGAAGGCCCTGGCCGAGCTCGGCGTCCAGACGATGGTCTACTACCCCATTCCCCTGGACCAGCAGGAGGTCCACGCCTACATGGGCCACAAGAAGGGCGACTTCCCGGTCTCGGATCGAGCCGCCGCCGAGGTCCTGTCCCTGCCCATCTTCCCCGAGCTCACCGAGGCGCAGCAGCGCGAGGTCGTCTCCGCCCTCGCCAAGGCGGTCGCCGGGGTGGCGAGCGTCTAGATGAAGGTCGTCACGGTCGTCGGAGCCCGCCCCCAGTTCATCAAGGCGGCTCCGGTCAGCCACGAGCTACGCCAGGTCGCGCAGGAAGTGCTGGTCCACACCGGCCAGCACTTCGACGCCAACATGTCGGACGTCTTCTTCGAGGAGCTGGGCATCCCCAAGCCCGAATACCACCTGGGCATCGGCGGCGGCCTGCACGGAGCCATGACGGGCGCCATGCTCACCGAGATCGAGCGCGTCCTCATGGCGGAACAGCCCGACTGGGTGCTCGTCTACGGCGACACCAACTCGACGTTGGCCGGGGCGCTGGCCGCCACCAAGCTCCACATCCCCATCGCGCACGTGGAGGCGGGGCTGCGCAGCTTCAACCGCCGGATGCCGGAAGAGGTGAACCGGGTCCTCACGGACCACGCCGCGACGCTGCTCTTCGCGCCCACCGAGACGGCGGTCCGCCACCTCGCCGCCGAGGGCATCACCTCAGGCGTCCACCGGGTGGGCGACGTCATGTACGATGCCACCCTGCACTTCCGGCCCCGCGCCCAGGAGCGGGTGGGCATGCTCGCGGAGCTCGGCCTCGCGCCGGGCGGATACTACCTGGCCACCGTGCACCGGGCGGAGAACACGGACGACCCCGCGCGCCTCGCGGCCATCTTCGGGGCCTTCCCGACGCTCGACAAGCCCGTGGTGCTGCCCCTGCACCCGCGGACCCGCAAGCGGCTCGAGGAGCAGCGGCTCGACTCGGTCCTCGCGCACCCGAACCTGCGCATCGTCCCGCCCGTCGGCTACCTGGACATGCTCATGCTGGAGGCCAACGCGGCCGCCGTCCTCACGGACTCGGGCGGCGTCCAGAAGGAGGCCTATTTCCTGGGCGTGCCCTGCCGGACCCTGCGCGACGAGACCGAGTGGGACGAGACGCTCGCGGGCGGCTGGAACGTGCTCGTCGGTGCGGACCCTGCGGCCCTCGCGCGCGCGCTCTCCGAGCGGCCCACGAGCGCGCGCCGGCTGGGCGAGTTCGGCGAGGGACAGGCAGCCCGTCAGATCGCGGCGCTGATTTCGGGGTCCCGCTAGGCCGATCCCCTATCATCCGCTCGCTCCGTGCGGTATCATAGACCCACGTTCCGCTTCTTACGGACTCTTCGGAGGATTTCATGGCTCAAGCCGTCACGCTCTTTACCAAGAAGGGCTGAAGTACCTGCACCAAGGCGAAGGGGTACCTTTCGCAAAAGGGCGTGGACATCCAGGAGCGGGACCTTTTCAAGCAGCCTCTGACGCTCCAGGAGCTGAAGCAGGTGCTGGGCGATCGCCCGGCCGCCGACCTCTTCTCGACCAAGAGCCCTCGTTACAAGGCCATGGGTCTCGAGGGCAAGTCCCTCTCGAACGATGAGATGATCCGTTTGATGGCCGAAGAACCCTACCTCGTGCGCCGTCCCTCCTTCCGCATCGGCGATCGGTTGGTGGTCGGGATGGATACCCAGCAACTCGACGCGCTGCTTTCCTGAATTTAGGAGGACCCGATGGCCGATCTCCGTACCTTCGTCTACCTCGATACCCTTCAGCCCCAGGTGGCGGCCTTCATGGGCACGGTGTCCCAGGGCTTCCTCCCCGTCGAGGGCCAGGCGTCCGTGTTCGTCGAGATCAACCCGGGCATCGAGATCAACCTGATCACCGACGCGGCGCTCAAGGCCACCAAGGTCAAGCCCGGCATGCTCATCGTCGAGCGCGACTTCGGCGTGCTCGAGGCGCACCATGACGAGCAGTACGAGGTCCGGGCGGCGGGCGAGGCCATCCTCGACCGCATGGGCCTGACGGAAGACGACCGCATCAAGCCCAAGATCGTCTCGGCGACGACCATCACCGGCACCGATGCCCACCAGACCATGCTCATCAACCGCATGCGGCACGGTGAGATGATCAAGAAGGGCGAGACGCTGTTCGTGCTGGAGGTCCATCCGGCGGGCTACGCGCTCTTGGCGGCCAACGAGGCCGAGAAGGCGGCGGACGTCAACGTGCTCGAGGTGCGCGCCTTCGGTGCCTTCGGCCGCGTCTACCTGGCGGGCGACGAGGCGAACATCGAGGAGGGCGCCAAGGCCGCCGTCCGCGCCATCGAATCCCTTTCCGGCAAGGTCAACGCCGGCCGCTAATCGCGCCATTGAAACGGTAGCGGGGGCCCGAATGGGCCCCCGCTACCGTTTTTGCCTACCGATGATTGAATTTGCTTGCGGCAGTTAGGTATCCGTCACCCCCGCGAAAGCGGGGGTCCAGAGCCGGCCATCCTGGCAGCCGGGTCTCCGGCGTGAACACGACGACCTACCGCTGGAACTCCCGCGTGAACGCCCGCAGGCCCGAGGCCAATCCCTCGTTCACGTGCTCACGCGCGACTCGCCACTTCCAGTTCCCGCCCTTCACGCCCGGCGTGTTCATCCGGGCCTCGGTCCCGAGCTCCAGGAGGTCCTGCAAGGGCGTGATGGCCATCGAGGCCGGCGAGGCCATGGCCACGCGCATCAAGTCCAACGCGACCCGGCTGTGGTCGGTGCCCGTGTAGCGCCGCAAAGTCGTGCGCTCCTTGCGGGTGGCCTGGCTGTACCAGCCCAAGGTCGTGTCGTTGTCGTGCGTGCCAGTGTAGACCACGCTGTTCACCGTGTGGTTCTCGGGCAAATACGGGTTGGCGCGGTCCGAGCCGAAGGCGAACTGCAGCACCTTCATGCCCGGGAAGCCGAAGCGATCGCGCAGGCGCTCCACGTCTGGCGTGATGACGCCCAGGTCCTCGGCCATGATGGGCAGCCGGCCCAGGTGCGCCTGAAGCGTCTCGAAGAGCTGGTGGCCGGGAGCCTTCATCCACCAGCCGCGGGTCGCGTCCTGGTCGCCGTAGGGGATGGCCCAGCACGCTGCGAAGCCGCGGAAGTGGTCGATCCGCACGATGTCGAACATGGCGAGGGCCATGCGCATGCGCGCGACCCACCAGTCGAAGCCCCGGTGCGCCATGGCTTCCCAGTTGTACAGGGGGTTACCCCAGAGCTGGCCGGTCTTGCTGAAGTAGTCGGGCGGCACGCCCGCCACGACCACCGGTCGACCCTGGTTCAGCAGGAAGAGCCCCTGGTGGGCCCAGGTGTCGGCGCTGTCGTAGGCGACGAAGATGGGCATGTCGCCGACCACGGCGATGCCGTTCTGGTTCACGTGCTGCTTGAGGGCCGTGTACTGCCGGAAGAACTGGAACTGGAGGAAGCGGTAGAAGCGAACATCCGCCGCGAGCTCGTGCGCGTAACGCGCGAGCGCCCTCGGATCGCGGTGACGGGCGCCCGGCTCCCACTTGTCCCATGGCTCGCCCTGGTGATGGTCCTTGAGGGCCATGAACAAGGCATAGTCCTCGAGCCAGTCGGCCGACATGTAGCAGAACTGCAGCATGTCGGCGGGCCACTCGGGATGGCGGGCCTCGAAGTGGGCGAACGCCTTGCGGAGCATGCCCATCTTCCAGGGGATGACGGCCCCGTAATCGACCTCGTGGCCCGGGAACCGCGGGTGATCGTGCAGCTCCTCGGCCGGGAACCAGCCCTCCTCGACGAAAGTCTCGAGGCTGATGAGCAGCGGATTGCCGGCAAAGGCCGAGAAGGCCGCGTACGGCGAGTCGCCATAGCCCGTGTGCCCCAGGGGCAAGAGCTGCCAGTATTTCTGACCGCCGATAGCCAGGAAGTCGGCGAACCGATGGGCCTCCCGACCCAGGTCGCCGATGCCATGGGGGCCGGGCAACGAGGTAAGGTGGAACAGGATGCCGCTACCGCGGGGATAAGCCACGAATCGTCCCTCTCTGTTTCGAAAATGCGCACCGGGGTCTATTATAGCCTACGAGCATCCCTCCCAAGCGCGCCCCAGCCCGCGCTGCGGGCCATGAGAAACGAGAAACCCGTGCAAGAGAACTACCGGAAAATGCAGCAAGGGGCCGTCGGCACCCTGATGGAGACGCTCGGCATCGAAGTGGTGGAGATGACGGCCTTCCGGGTGCGCGCCCGTATGCCCGTCACCTCCAAGGTCCACCAGCCCTACGGCCTGCTGCACGGCGGGGCGTCGGTGGCGCTCGCCGAGACGGTCGCGAGCATCGGCGCCAACCTTAATTGCTCGGACGATCACATGGCCGTGGGCCTGGAGATCAACGCCAACCACATCCGCGCCCGGCGTGACGGCGTGGTGATGGCCGAGGCCCTGCCCCTGCACGTGGGTCGCAGCACCCAGGTCTGGGAGGTGCGGATCGTGGACGAGACCGAGAAGCTCGTCTGCATCTCGCGCTGCACCCTGGCGGTGGTGTCCAAGCCCTAGGCCTTCTCTCCAAAGCGCTCGGCCTCGTAGCGCCCGATCAACTGCCCTAAGGACTCGAGCTCTCCAGGCTCCAGCTTTTCCCGGGCTCTCTCGAGCACCTCGCGGGGGCTCGTGGTCTCGGACACCGCCACTCCACGCCTTTCCAGGCGCCTGAGCGCACGCCGGAACTCGACGGTGACGCGCGGGATGCGCGGGCGGCGCCACCAGGCCAGGACCGCCAGGGCAATCGCCAACGCGACGAGGCCCCACATGCGGGGCCAGGCCCAGCGATCGCGCGCCATGACGCCAACCGGCGTCGGGTCGAAGGGCTCCCAGCGGCCGTCAACGTAGGCCTCCACCCACGCATGCGCATCCCCCGCCTCGACCAGGGTGTAGCGCAGCTGACGCTTGCCCGGGTTGTAGCCGGCCACGAGCCGGGTCGGCACGCCGAGTTCGCGGCCCATGAGCGCGAGCGCCGTGGCGAAGTGCATGCAGAAACCGCGCCGGCTCGCCGTGAGGAAGTGCACCGTGGGGTCAACCCCCGTCGGGGCTTGCGGAGCGTTGAGGTCGTACTGGGCCTCGCGCTGCAGGGCCTGGGACAACCGTTCCATCGTCTCCCGGGGCGTCTTGGCCCCCTGAGAAAACCGCCGCGCCAGGGGCCCGAGCTCCGTGGGCAAGCCGAGGGTACTTGCCTCCACCCGGGTCGGCATCACCCGATCGTAGACCTTTTCCTCAGGCAACCACACGCGGTAGGTAAAGCCCCTCCAGACGGCACGCTCGGCCTCGAGTACCTGACCCGCGTAGAGGGTGCGACGCACGGCCGGGCCCTGGACGCCAAGGGCCGACTCGGGCAGGGGTAAGGTCTTGATACCCCGCACCATGAGCATCACGCGGACCGTGGTGTCGCTCTTGGCCCGCGGCCACGCAGCCTCCCCGCGCTCGGCCCGGTACCAGGCGCCGTCTCGGTAGATCCCGAAGACCTCGGTCCTGAGGCGCATGGGATCCCCCTCGTACAGCCGCAGCACGGGGTCGTCCGAATCGGGCCACCGGGCGTTGAGGGAGACGATCCCGCCCTCGCCCGGCAGGCGCGAGGCGCCCTCTCGCGTCATCTGGTTGGCGACCGGCGTGTACCCGAAGGTCGGCAACGGGGGCAGTGGCAGGGGCGGCAGGAAAGGATGCACCAAGAGCGAGAGGGCGCTCAGCACACCGATGGGCAGCCAGGCCGAGGGCAGGTCCTTGAGGTCCCGCACGGTCACGGCCCGGGCCCCCATCTCATGGCGCCCGTCCGCCCAGCTCGCCAACAAGAGCGCCAGGGTCGCCCCCAGGAAGGCGGCGCCGATGAAGGGCGTGTCCTTGCCGGGGTTGAGCACCGGCGTCACGGCCAGGACCAGGAAGGCGTTGAGCTGCTGGGCCCGGAGATACTGCCGGTTGCGCATGTCCCAGGCGAAGACCGAGATGATGCCGACCAGGAGAATCGCCATGGGCGGCGCGACACCTCGCCGGAGGGACATGAGGAACCACACCAGGGTGCCGAGCACCCCGGCGTACAAGGCGATCAGCAGGGGCCAGTCCGGCCTTCCCGACCGGCGGCCGCTCACGACCGCACCCGCCACGTGCACTAAGGTGGCCACGAGGGCGAGAGGCCAGGACAGGGCGCCGAGCGCCCAGGTGAAGAGGATCGCGCACTGGGACGCCGCGCAGGTCGCCACGTGCAGGAGCATGCGCCGCTCCGGCGGCTGCGGCGGCTTCGAAGGCTCGCTGGGCCTCGGGCGCGGCCGGGGCTCCTGTTCGGGCTCGCGCAGCCGTACGACCAGGCGGCCGATGCGCGCGCTCGCCGTCCAGTGTACGTCGCGAATGCCCTCGCCGGGCCGGTGCTCGCGCAGCCCTCCGAAGGGCTCCAACCCCACGTGCCCCAGGACGGGCGCCGGGGCGAGATCGTCCGGACGGGGTTCGGACGCGGGGAGCTCGGCACGGACCACGCGTCCCACCGAGACGAGGCCGAGCGGGAAGGACCTGAGCCGGATCCGCACGTGGGAGGGGGCCTCCGACGGGTCCAGGTCGAGGCCGATCCGGTAGCCAGCAGGCTCCGGGGCCATCACCAGGCGATCGCTCCCCCAGCTTCGGGCGGTCGTGACCGACAGGCCGAAGGGACCCGCCTTGCGATCGCACAGGAGGCGCACCCACACGCCCACCGCGCCGTCCGGCTCGGGGCGAGCACCGATGGCGACCTGCAGGCGAACGCCGCGCAACTCCAGAAAGGCGATGACGGTCGCCGTGGCCAAGGTCGCGAGCAGGAAGTACCCGCACAGGTTGAGCAGGGGAAGCCTGGCGACCGTCCCCACCAGGAAGGCGAGGACGCCCATGGCGAGGACGATCAGCCCCTTGCCGCCGAGCGAGACGTGCATCTTAGCGGGGCACCGGCTCGCGCTCCAGCACGTCGGCGATCACCCGGCGCTTACGCTCGGTCGACGGCTCGCCGCGCAGGACCAGGCGATGGGCGAGGGCCGGCAGGGCCGTCTGCTTGAGGTCGTCCGGCACGAGGAACTGGCGCCCCTCCACGAAGGCATGGGCGCGGGCGAGGGCCTGCCAAGCGAGCGCACCGCGCGGGCTGATGCCGAGGGCCACCTCGGGCCAGTTGCGGGTCGCGCGCACCACGCCGAGGGCATACGCCCGCAGGCTCGGGTCCACGTGAACGCGGGCGGCGGCCTGTTGCCACGCGACGAGGTCCGCCGCGGGCAAGGACTCGAGGGTCGCGCCCTGGCCGTGGCGGCCCTCCAGGAGGGCGAGCTCGTCCTCGTAGGTGGGGTAGCCGAGGCTCAGGGCCGCGATGAAGCGGTCGAGCTGGACCTCCGGCAGGGGATAGGTGCCCTCGAACGCCAGGGGGTTCTGGGTCGCGATGACGAAGAAGGGGCGCGGCAGCGGATGCGTGGCCCCGTCCATGGAGACCTGGCCCTCCTCCATCGCCTCGAGCAAGCCCGCCTGCGTGCGGGGCGAGGCGCGGTTGATCTCGTCGGCGAGCACGACGTGGCTGAAGAGGGGGCCGGCGTTGAAGCGGAACGAGCCGTCTCCGGGGACGTAGACCTGGACGCCCGTGATATCGCCCGGCAAGAGATCGGGCGAGAATTGGATGCGGCGAAAGCCGACGCCCAGAGCCTGGGCCAGCGTCTTGGCGAGCAGGGTCTTGCCGACGCCCGGCACGTCCTCCAAGAGCAGGTGCCCACCGCCGACCGCCGCGCTCACGACAAGCTTCAGCGTCGACTCGGGCGCCGCCACCACCCCGCGCAGGGCCTGGACGAGCAGGGTGGGTGTCGTTTGTCGGACCGCCAAGGGTGCCTCCTCTCCGGGTGGGGAAACGCTCCGGGTCTTGTACCCAGACAGCAAGGGTCCGATCGTTCGGACTCATGACCACGGCCCGTGGCCGGCGAAAAGATACCCTACCCGGCTAGGGCTCATTCAGGCCATTTGCCGCTCGAACGAACCGGCAAACGGCCACCATCACAAATTCTTTAGGTTAAAAGCCTCCAAGAAACTGTATAACCATGCTAGTTTTCGGCGATCCGAGTCGAGCGTACGGCGGCTGTTGCCGGAGCGTCGCCGCCGCCCGCCGACTTGAGGAGGTCATATGATTGGCAAGGTCCTGTTCGACGACGGGCAGCACCAGTGGATCGTGCTCGCGCGCGATCCCGACAAGAAGGACTCGGTGATCGACACCAACGAGTACCTGATCGTCAGCAGCGGGGAAGCCCTGATGCTGGATCCGGGAGGCACCGAGATCTTCCCCGCGGTCCTCGCGGCGGCCTCGGATTTCGTCGAGCTCCACCAGATCAAGGCCTTCTTCGCGAGCCACCAGGACCCGGACATCTTCTCGTCGCTGCCCCTGTGGCTCGGGATCTGCAAGGAGGCGAAGACCTATCTGCCCAAGATCTGGTCGAGCTTCATCGCCCACTTCGGCTACGAGTACGTCGACAGCTTCATGCTCGTCCCCGACGAGGGCGGCACCCTGCCCATCGGCAGCCGAGGCCGCAGCGTCGAGATGATCCCGGCCCACTACCTGCACGCGTCGGGCAACCTGAACATCTACGACCCGCATGCCAAGATCCTCTTCTCGGGGGACATCGGCGCGGCGCTGTTGCCCGAACACAAGCAGGAGCTGTTCGTCACGGACTTCGCTGGCCACATCCCGTACATGGAGGGTTTCCACCGCCGCTGGATGCCCTCGAACGAGGCCAAGAACGACTGGGTCCGGCGGGTGCGCGAGCTCGACGTGCAGATGCTCTGCCCCCAGCACGGCGCCATCTTCCGCGGCGACGACGTGGGCCGCTTCCTCGACTGGTTCGAGGCCCTGGAGGTCGGCTCGGGGCTCATGAGCTCCAGGCCGAAGGAAGTTGTTAGCTAGAACACCCGATGGGATAGGGGGTTAGCCGTCACCCCGGCGAAAGCTGGGGTCCAGGGCATGCGCCCCGTGAGCCAACCCTGGATCCCGGCTTTCGCCGGGATGACGGGCCATTGCAGGTATCGAATGATATTCCAGGCGGACGGCAGAACGCCGGTCCGTCTGGCCTGCTTTCACTAGGCACCCGCCGCCTCGGGAACGGTCCGCGGCTGCGGCTGAACGGGCGGCTTCGAGACCGCCAGGTACACGCCTGCCAGGATCACTCCCGCCTCGACCAGCTTGAGCGGCGTGAGGGCCTCGCCCAGGAAGTGCGCCGAGAGCAGGAGCGTCACCACGGGCATCAGGTACATGTAGAGGCCGGCCGTGGCCGCCGACATGCGCCCCAGGGCGTACATCCAGAGCCAGTAGGCCAGGCACGAGGAGCCGAGCCCCAGAAACAGCAGCGCCCCCACCACGGTAGGCGTCATGTGCCACGGGGCCCGCGTGACCAGGGCCTCGACGCCAGCACACGGCAACAACGCCAGCATCCCGATGGCGAACGTGACGGTGAGAGCCGACAAGGGCGACATGCGGTCGGCGAGCTTCTTGCTCGCCATGGCGTAGACGGCGCCCACCAGGGTGTTGAGCGCCATGAGCACGTCGCCCACCCCCGTCTCCCCGAAGCTCGCGCCCACCAGCGCCACCATGGACGCGAACGCGAAGAACGAGCCCACGCCCATCCGCCAGGTCAGGCGCTCCTTGAGGAACATGACCGCGCACGCCATGGTCACCAGCGGACTGGCCGCGATGAACAGCGCGCTGTTGCCCGCCGTCGTGAACTTGAGGGCGATGTTCTCGAGCACGTAGGTCAGGGTCACGCCCGTCAGGGCGGCGACGATCACCGGGCGCCAGAGATCCCGCTCCACCCGGATGGGCGTGCGGGTCAGGAAGTGCACCACCCCCAGGCCCACGACCGCCACGGCGAAGCGGAGGACGGCGAAGGCGATGGGGGGGACGTCGGCGACGGCCGCCTTGGTGGCGATGAAGGATCCGCCCCACACGATGACGGCGATGAGCATGGCAATGATCGGCATGCCTCTAGCTTACGCAACGCGCGCCTGAGTGGCAAGGAAGCGCCGCTACGGCCTTTCCGCCCGAAATCATTCGTGATTCTTAACGAGCGTCCTTTGGAGGCGGTGGTATAAACGATCTAAACATCTGCAAATATGACGAGATGGAAAGGTGGACGGATGATCGAACCCCTGCGGCGCTTCAAGGCCGAATTCTTCAAGGCCCTGGCCCATCCGCTCCGCATCGCCCTGATCGACGCCCTCCGGGACGGCGAGCGCGGGGTCAACGAGCTGGCCGAGCTGCTCGAGGTCGAGCCCACCACCGTCTCCCAGCAGCTCGCCGTCCTGCGCAGCCGCAACATCGTCACCGGCCGCAAGGAGGGCAGCTACGTCCTCTACTCCGCCCGCGACCCGATGATCTTCACCCTCCTGGACGACGCCCGGACCCTCTTCAACAACCACTTGATCGAGATCCGCGACACCCTGGAAGCCATGGAGCCCTCCTCTTCCTAAGCCACGCCCCACGGAGCCACTCCCCGCGTTTTGCCCAACACCTGCAAATCTTTGAAGGTCTCGAAAGGACCAGAGGCTAACGTCATGCATGCGATCCACTCCGTTCCCGGCTCCCTCGAGGAACGCCCCCGCTGGGTCGGGGACGTGATGGGAGGACTGACCTCCGCGGTGGTGGCCCTGCCGCTCGCCCTGGCGTTCGCCGTGGCGAGCGGTGTGGACCCCAAGGCCGGCCTCTATACCGCCGTGGTCGCGGGCATCGTCGGCTCGCTCTTCGGCGGCTCCGCCGTCCAGATCACGGGGCCGACCGGTGCGATGGCCGTCGTACTCGCCGGGATCGTGGCCCAGTACGGCATCGGCCAGGTCATGATCGCGGGGCTCATGGCGGGCCTCATCCAGATCGGCCTGGGCCTCGGGCGCCTGGGGCGCCTCATCTCCTACCTGCCCTTCCCGGTGATCACGGGCTTCACCAACGGCATCGGCGTCCTCATCTTCGCGGGACAGCTCGGCAACATGCTGGGCCTGGCAAGCCTCACGCCCAAGGGGAGCCTGCACCACCAGATCTTCTGGCAGTTCACGCACCTGTCGCTCGCGAACCCCGCCACCGTCGCGCTCACGCTCGGGGTGATCGCGACCATCGTCCTGTGGGGCAAGATCAACCAGGTGGTCCCGGGCTCGCTCGTCGCGCTGTTGATCGCAACTGCCGGCTCAGTGTGGCTCGGCCTGGACGTGCCCCGGATCGGTGCCATCCCGCAAGGCCTGCCCTGGCCCGCCATGCCCTCCTTCGATCCCGACGCGCTGGGCGGCCTCTTGCGTCCGGCGCTAGCCCTGGCGGCGCTGGGATCCATCGAGTCCCTGCTGTCGGCGACGGTCGCCGACCGCATGGCGGGCGGCAAGCGGCACGATCCGGACAAGGAGCTCATCGGCCAGGGTCTCGCCAACGTGGCCGTGCCCTTCTTCGGGGGCATCCCCGCCACCGGCGCCATCGCGCGCACGGCCGTCAACATCCGCTCCGGAGCCAAGACCCGCATGTCCGGCGTGCTGCACGGCCTCGTGATCGCCCTGGTCGTGGTCGCTCTGGGGCCCTTCGCCGCCCACATCCCCATGGCGGCCCTCGCCGGCATCCTCATGGTGACGAGCTTCCGCATGATCGAGTGGGAGCAGGTGAAGCTCCTGGCCTACTCCACCCGGTCCGACCTGACGGTCATGCTCGTCACCTGGGCCGTGACCATCGTCTTTGACCTGGTGCTCGCCGTGGAGGTCGGCCTGGTGACGGCGGCCTTCCTGTTCATCCGGCGCATGTCGGACGTGCACCTGGTCAAGCACCCGGAAATTCCGCTCGCCATCGGCGTGCCGCCCGAGATCGCCAGCGAGTTCGCCGTCTACGACATCGACCGGCCGCTGTTCTTCGGAGACGCCCAGCGGTTCGCCGAGATGGTGCTCGCGGCCCCCGGCGGCCGTGCCATCATCCTCAACATGGGCACCTCGACGACCATGGACGTGACGGCCGCCCTCTGCTTCGACGACCTGGTGCGCGAGCTGCGGCGCCGCGATATCCCGGTCGGGCTGGTGGGCCTCACGCCCGCGGTGCAGGACCTCCTGAGCCGGCTCGGCGTGATCGGGCGGATCGGGCGCACCCACCTGTTCTCGACCCCGGAAGAAGCGGTCGATGTGCTCTGGCACGAGCTCTACCCCCTCGACACCGCAGCCTGATCCGACGGCCTTCCCATGAGGCGGCGGAAGGTCAAGAGGAGACCGCTTCCCAGGCGCCGTCAGGGCGTGCGGCGCCGCGCGCATGTGCTACGATGGCCACGTGGAAGGAGGCATCCATGCGTCAACACGTGGCCGATCGCGTCCAGGGCTTCTCGGAGTCCGTCATCCGGGAGATGACCCGCCTGTGCAACCAGCACGGCGGCATCAACCTCGCCCAGGGCTTCCCCGACTTTCCGGCCCCCGCCGCCCTCAAGGAGGCGGCCTGCGCGGCCATCATGGCGGACATCAACCAGTACGCGGTGACCTGGGGTGCCCCCGCCCTGCGACAGGCGATCGCCACCAAGGCCGTCGCCTTCAACCGCCTGCCCGACGTGGATCCCGACCGCCACGTGACCGTCACCTGCGGGGCCACCGAGGCCATGATGGCCGTGATGCTCTCGGTGGTGAACCCGGGCGACGAGGTCATCGTCTTCGAGCCGTTCTACGAGAATTACGGCCCGGACGCCATCCTCAGCCAGGCCACCCTGCGCTTCGTGCCGCTCGAGGGCCCCACCTTCGCCATCGATCCCGACAAGCTGCGGGCGGCCTTCACGCCGCGCACGCGGGCCATCGTCATCAACACGCCGCACAACCCCACGGGCAAGGTCTTCGACCGCGCGGAGCTCACGCTCATCGCCGACCTGTGCCGGGAGTTCGACGCGCTGGCCATCACCGACGAGATCTACGAGCACATGGTCTACGAGGGCGAGCACGTCTCCATCGGCTCCTTGCCGGGCATGGCCGAGCGCACCGTCACCATCAGCGGCCTGAGCAAGACCTTCGCCGTCACGGGCTGGCGGCTGGGCTACGCGATCGCCCCCGAGGCGCTCACCAACGCCATTCGACGCGCTCACGACTTCCTGACGGTGGGGGCCCCCGCCCCCCTGCAGCAGGCCGCCGTGACGGCCCTCGGGTTCGGGCCCGAGTACTACGCCGGCCTGCTCGCGAGCTACCGCGCCAAGCGCGCCCTCATGCACGAGGTGCTCACGGCGGCGGGGCTCAACCCGCTGATGCCGCAGGGCGCCTACTACATGATGGCCGACATCCGGCCCTACGGCATGAAGGACGTGGAGTTCGTGCGCTTCCTCATCGAGCGCATCGGGGTCGCGGCCGTGCCCGGCACGAGCTTCTACGCGGACAAGGCCGCGGGCGAGGGCTTCATCCGCTTCGCCTTCCCCAAGAAGCCCGAGACGCTCATGGCCGCCAAGGAGCGGCTGTCGAGGCTCGGCGCCGAGCTGTCGACCCTCAAGGGGTAACGGGCATGCGCTGGCTGTTCGGGGCGTTCGGCGCGGGGCTGGTGCTTGCGGCCGGCTGCTCGTTTTTCGGTCCCGGCCAGACCGGCGACTGCTACCAGACGCGGCTTGTCCCCGCGCGGATGTTCGCCATCGAGGCCCCGGCGACCGGATCGGCCATGGCCTCTGTGAGCCTCACGCCCTGGGTCACGCGCCAAGCACCCCTGACCAGGCTGGACCAGCTCGCCACCCAGTCGTTCAAGGCCGAGGTGGACGTGGACGCCAAGACCATCACCGTCACGGGCCAGGTGTTCCGGACTGAGGCGGCGCCCAATTCGGGCTGTACGTTTCCGGCTCTCGCCATCCCCACAGAGCCTGCGACCGTGAGCCTCGCAGTTCAGGCCCCGGCTGGTACGTACAGTATCGTGATTCCCGCGCCCTACTTCACGCTGGAGCGGCCGATGGGACCGTCGACGGTGACCATGCCCGAGGCCGCCGCCACCCGTTCCCTGGTGCTGGAGTAAACATGACCGACTTCGCCGCCCCCGAGTCCTCCTCCAAGGACGGCAGCCGCATCGACGAGTTCGCCTTCGCCGTCCTGGACATCTTCCTGGTGGCCCTCAAGGATCCGAGCGCCCGGGTGCGCGCCTGGGCCGCCCAGAACCTGGGGTCGCTCGGCTACCCGGCCGCCGTCGAGCCCCTCATGGAACTGCTCAAGGACCCCAACACGGACGTCAAGCGCGCCGCGGCCGAGGCGCTGCGTGCCCTGGGAAAGGAAGGCACCTTCGACCTGTTGGCCAAGGGCGGCATCGACATCCACGAGCTGCCGGGCGAGATCCAGGAGATCCTGGGCACCTCCCTGGGCCTCGCCGAGCCCATCCTCCTGGCGCTGAGCCACCGCGACGAGACCCTCCGGCGCGCGGCCGCCCACCTCCTGGGCCGCCTGGGCGACATCCGAGCCCTCGGGCCCCTGTCGCGCATGCTCATGGATCCCGCGAGCCAGAGCGCGCGCCGCGCGGCCGTCACAGCTCTCGGGCGGCTGGGAGACCGGCGGGCACTCGATCCGTTGCTCTTCGCCATGCGCACCGAGCAGCTGGGCGTGCGCCACGAGGCCATCGAGGCGCTGGTGGCCCTGGGCGATCGCCGTGCCACCGACGCCCTCCTGGACGAGCTGCGGGCCCCGGACCCGGCCATCCGCGAGGCGGCGGCGAGTGCCTTGGCGAGCCTCGGGGACCACCGCGCCATCGACGCCCTCCTGGCGGCCCTGCGCGACGAGAACGAAGAGGTGGTGCGCAAGGCCGCCTACGCCCTCGGCCGCATCCCGGAGGCCGTCGACTCGCTCTTGTCGGCGCTCAAGGATCCCTCCGCCCAGGTCCGCCGCCGGGCGGCCGAGGCCCTGGGCCTGCTCGAGGCCGAGCGTTCGATTCCCGGCCTGGTGGACGCCCTCGGCGATCCGGACGCTCGGGTGCGCCTCGCGGCCATCGAGAGCCTCCGCCTCATGCCGAACGCCGGCGAGGCCCTGCTCGGGGCCCTGCGGCTCTCCGACCCGTACGTGCGGGGCCTCGCGGCCCGCGCGCTCGGCGAGCGCGGGGAGCTCGCGAGCGAGGATCCCTTGCTGGTCGCCAGCCAGGATCCGCACCGCTACGTACGGCGCTGTGCGGTGGACGGGCTGGGGGCGCTCGGCACCCCCAACGCCCTGCGCGCCCTCATGGGCGGCCTCAAGGACAGCTCCTCCTGGGTGCGCCAGCGGACGGCCCGCGCCCTGAAGCGCGCCGTGGAGAGCCTCGCCTACCGGCGGGACGCGGCGGCCTTCGACCTCATGCTCGAGGCCCTCACCCATCCCGAGGACTACCTGCGCCTGGTGGCAGCCAAGGCCCTCGGCCTCTACGCCGATCCGGCGGCCCTCGGCCCCCTCATCAGGGCCCTCGGGGACGAGAGCTGGCAGGTCCGCGTGAGCGCGGCCGACGCCCTCGGCATCATCGGGAAGGTGGAGGCCGTGCGTCCCCTGATGGCGGCCCTCGACGACCCGCACGTGGAGGTGCGCCGCGCGGCCACCGAGAGCCTGGGGGACATCCCGCGCGCCGTCACGCCCATGTTGCGCCTCCTGGCCGAAGGATCGCCCGAGGACCGGCGGCACGCAGCCGAAGCCCTGGGACGCCTCGGCCACCACGAGGCCATTCCGGCCCTGGTCGCGGCCCTCGAGGACCACGACAAGCTGGTGCGCCGCCGGGCCGTCGATGCCCTCGGCATGCTCGGGGACAAGGAGGCGCTCGTGCCCCTCGCGGAGGCCTCGCGCGACGCCGAGCTGGTCGTACGGCTGGGGGCCGTGGAGGCCCTCGGCGAGCTGGGTGCCTCCGAGGCGGCGGACGCCCTCATGACCGCGTCCCACTCCCCGGTCCTCAAGGCCGAGGCCCTGCGGCAGCTCGGACGGATCGGATCGTTCAAGGCCCTGGAGGCATGCCGGTCGGCCCTCTCGGATGCCGATCCGGCCGTGCGCCGGGAGGCCCTGGAGGCGATCGCCGCCCTACGCGCCGTCGAGGCCTTCGACGACGTGCTCGGGGCGCTGCGGGATCCAGATCCCAAGGTGTTCGCCCAGGCCGCGGACACCGTCCGGGCGCTGGTGACGCCCGGCACGCTGATGCGGCTCGCGGCCCTCTTGCGCGACGGGGACAAGCGGGTGCGGGTGCGCGCCGCACGGCTCCTCGGAGCCATCGCCGAGCCGCGCACGGCCCACTCGCTCCTGGAAGCGATGGAGGGAGCGGATCCGGAGCTCGCCGGCGCATGCCTGGAGGCGCTCGAGGCCGTCGTGGACCGCGAGCGGGCGCGCGCGGCGCAGTTTAGCGGTGAGAGAACGCCGTGATGTAGTGCTGGAAGATCAGGTCGACGGGGCTCGTCCAGCTGCGGGCGTCGGCGAGCTTGGTCAGGTTGGTCACGATGGCGCGGTAGGCAGAGGGCGCCGAGGTCTCGAGGGACTTGAAGTCCGCGTAGCCGACCCGGTAGACCTCGCTGGGCATGGTCGGCGTGACGTTCGCGATGCGCGGGGCGTCCGGAAACATGTAGGCCATCTCCCCGAAGACCTGGCCCGGCCCGAGGTTGGCGAGCACCTGGCGATCGCCGTCCTTGGGCGCCCAGACCTCGACGCCGCCCTCGCTCAGGAGGTAGAAGGCGTCCGCCTTGTCGCCGACGTGCAGGATGGTCTCGCCCACTGCGACCCGCTGGGGGGTGGCGATGCCGCCCAGCGCCGCGAGATCGGCGTCCGACAGCCCGTCGAACACCCGGTTCTGGCGAATGAGCTCCTTGAGCTGATCCCACGTCATGGCGAGCCTCCTTGTCCTCACCAGGATGACACAAACGGGCACGAATAGAAAGATTCCGCCCGGCCGCGAGGGCCGGGCGGACGCTCAGCTGTAGGCACGGCGGGCGGCGATCGCCCTCCACGCCTGGCGCACGGCGCTCGGAGCGACGAGCGCCACGGCCAGGACGGCGAGCAGCACGCCGTAGAGGGTGAACGACCGTGCCGCCCCCAGGTGCCTGAGGAGCCACGGGGTGGCGGCGCTGCCCGCGAAGGCCGCGACGCATGCCCCCAGACTCCAGGCGGCCTGCACCCGTCCCATCACCTCCGCGGGGACCGCGGCGGCGATGGTCTGGTTGATGAGCACCCCCAGGGCCCCGATCGCCAGGCCGCGCAGCGACCAGGCGATCATGAGCAGCCAGAGCACCGAGACGTACGGCACCAGGAGGTACGTCAGGGCGATGGCCCCCGTGAGGGCCGCGTACACCCGCCAGGCCTTCGAGAGACGGCCGGCGAGCTGGGTGCCGATGGCCCCCGCGAGCCCCGTGGTGGCGAGCAGCCACCCGTTGGCCTGGGCCCCCAGCTTGAGCACCTCCGTGAGGTAGGCGACCGTGCTCGAGAAGGCCGCCATGCCCACCAGGCACAGGAGCACGTCCAGGAGGAGCATGCTCCTCAGGCGGGGCGAGGCGGCGATCGCTCGCCACCCGTCCTGCCATTCCCCGGCCTCCGCTTCCTGTGCCACCTCACCGCCCGGAGCCGTGACCCAGGCGGGCAAGAGGAACAGGATGCCCAAGGCGTAGGCCGCCATGTCCACCCAGATGCCCACCGTGGCGGGCTGGAAGGCCAAGAGCGCCCCCATCAGGGCCGGGGTCACCAGCCTGACGAGGAAGGCCATGGTGCCTTCGAGGGCGATCGCCTGCTCGAGCTCCTTGCCTTCCAAGAGGCGACGCACCAGCGCCGCCCGGGCGGGCATGAAGAACGAGCCGGCGGCCCCCAGGGTCAGCGACAGCACGAGCAGGGCGCCCACGCCGAGCCCGAGGCCGAGGGCCGCGAGCAAGAGCGTGAAGACGGCGAGCCGTGCCGCGTTGGCGAGCACCATCAGGCGCTTTTGGTCCATGCGGTCGGCAAGCTGGCCGGCCACGGGGCTCAAGAGCGCGAAGGCCAGGATCTCACCGCTGAAGGCGAGCCCCGTCAAGGAGACGTCCTTCGTCTCTTGCAGGATGAGCATCGGAAAGGCCACCAGGAGGCCGCCGTCACCGAGCTGACACGCGATATCCGCGAGAAAGACCTGCCGGAAGGCAGGATGACGTCTAAACAGGGCGCGTAACTCCGCGAGGGGTTGTAGGAAATTCATAAGAGCCCTCCTCATGCGCACGGCAAAGCCGGCCCTCGCTTAAACGAGGCGACCATGCTCGCCATCGGGCGAAAAACGATAAAGCCGCGGTTTCCCGCGGCTCACACATGAGGGTTTAGCTCGTGGCCGAGGGGTTCAGCGGCCCCCACGACCGATTCACCACTTAGCGGTGAACCATGCCGGGGGAGATTGCGTTGGGGGAATCGACGCACGGGATGCCGCGCTTGAACTGGCCAATCATCTGCAACCTCCACCTTTCCTGCCGAGTCCACTCGACAATCGGACCGCCCCTCCGGGGACAGTCAATCTACCATAACCGAGCGGCGGTTTTCATGTCAACCCATTAATTCGACGCGTTTCGCGGACTTTATGAGCAACCTGCGCTAACTTGCCGGTTCGATCCCCGTTCCGGGACGCGGCTTCTGGATCAGCTCCAGCTCGTAGCCGTCCAGATCCCGCAGAAAGGCCACCCGGGACCCCGACGGCAGCTCGTAGGGGCCGCTCTTCACGACGGCCCCCGCGGCCACGGCCCGTTCGAGCAGGGGCTCGAGGTCGCTCACGCGCAAGGCCAGGTGCATGAGGTAGGGGGGCACCTCGAAGGCCGGAAGCTCCGGATAGTGGGCGAGCTGCAGCTCCGTCTCCTCGCCGGGCAGGGCCAAGAAGGCGAGCAGGCTGCCCTCGGGGCCCGGCTTGCGCTTGCGCAGGGCGTAGCCGAAGACCTCGGAGTAGAAGGCGATCGCCCGGTCCAGATCGGCGACCCTCAGCTTGGTGTGCAGGTAGTGGACGGTCATGCCTGGGCGCCTCCCTGCGGACGGGCCTCGGCGCAGGCCCAGGACAGGTAGGCCTCGAGGCCCGAGGCGACCTCCAGGGCGAGGATCTCGGGCACCGAGTACGGGTGGACCTCCTGGAGGCGCCGCGTGAGCTCGGGGACCCGCTCGGTGGGCGTCTTGAAGATCAGCAGGGACTCGGCGTCGTGCGTCACCTGGCCTTCCCACCAGTAGTAGCTCTCGACCTTAGGGACGATGTTGCAGCAGGCGGCAAGGCGCTCTGTGACGATTTGCTTGGCGATGTCGGGGGCGGCGTCGGCCGGACCGGTCGACAGGACGATGGTGAGCACGGGACCTCCTCGGATCGCGCCGTCCAGGCGCTCGGTAATCTGGACATTGCAAACATTTAGCACGCCCATGATGCACCATTGGGCGACCGGGCGTATAGTGGAGCGAGCACCCGGCAGCAAGGAGGGCTCATGGACATCACCTCTTCGATGGTCAGCGCAGCGAGCACTGCCCGCGGCGGCGTGGACCGGGTCGGCATCGGCGTGCTCGACGAGGCGATGAACATCGACATGGCGCTCAATGCCCAGCTGTTGAGCAGCATTCCGCAAGCTCCGAGGCCCGGCGGCAGTTACGTCGACCTCTACGCCTAGCGCCTGATTTGACGGGAGCCCGTCCTGCACCATGCAGGGCGGGCTTCGCCGTTTTCCACCGTCGGAGCATCGGTTGTAGCGGCCGCCCCCGGCGCCTAGACTCGCGGCAGGAGTACGCTGGGCTCGAAGGGAGGTTACCCGTGAAGAGCAGTGTCGTCGTGGCCAAGCACCCGCTGCACCCCATGCTGATCACCATTCCCATCGGCGCGTTCGTGCTGGCGCTGGTCGGAGATCTCACGTTCATGGTCTCCGGGCGTCCCTTCTGGTACGTCTTTGCGACCTGGTCCATCGTGTTCGGCGTCGTGGGCGCGCTGCTCGCGGCCGTCCCGGGCCTCCTCGACTACCTCACGGTGGTTCCCAAAAAGGGCCCGGAGGCCCGGCGACAGGCGACGACGCACATGATCATCAACCTGAGCGTCGTGGCGCTCTTCGCGATCAACCTCGCCATCCGCTACTTCGCCGCCGGCCCGACCTTCTGGCTCACGACCGCCTTGACGGTCGTCGGAGACGCCGCCCTCATGTACTCCGGCTGGCTCGGGGGGCACCTGGTCTACCATCACCGGATCGGCGTCGAGGAGCCCGGCCAGACCGAGACGGCCCGGCTGCGCGTGACCATGTCGCCGGAGGAGGCGGAGCGGGTCCAGCACCAATAGGCCAGGCCGCTCGAGTCCGTCCCCGCGGGGGGACGGACTCGTCGCGTGGAATGATCCGCCGCTCGCTGGGTAAACAGCCCATGGCCCCCACGCTGAGAGGAGAGACGGCCCCATGCAATGCCCCGCCTGCGACAACGCCCTGCAACCCATCACGGTCGGCACCCTGACGGTGGATGGCTGCGACGGAGGATGCGGCGGCCTCTGGTTCGACGCCTTCGAGCTCAAGCGAGTGGACGAGACCCACGAGTCGACGGGCGAATCACTCCTCGACCTGCGCCGGGACGCGAACCTCCGGATCGACGCGGACAAGCGCCGCTCGTGCCCCAAGTGTCCCTCGATGGTCATGATGCGCCACTACACCAGCCCCAAGAAGCTCGTGCTCGTGGACGAGTGCCCCAGCTGCGGCGGCTTCTGGCTGGACGCGGGTGAGCTGGCGGCGCTGCGGAGCGAGCATGCGACCGAGGTCGAGCGCGACCAGGCCATGCACGAACGCCTCTCCGAGATGTTCGACCCGCTGCTCGACGAGGCAGGCACCTTGCGCCAGGAGCGCCTGGATCAGTCGCTCAAGCTCGCCCGCGCCTTGCGGTTCATCTGCCCCAGCAACTATCTGCCGGGCAAGCAATCGTGGGGGGCCTTCTAAGACGAAGGGGCGAGCCGAACGGCTCGCCCCAAACCCTTATTAGCCGGAGGTCCGACTGCGGGTCGGGCCTCTTATGCTTTCTTGACGCTCTCCTGGGGGGACCACAGGCAGACCGGGCAGCTGATCTCCGGAAGCCTGAGCGTCATGTCCGGCGTCTCATGCTTGAATTGGTTGCCGCAGGACTTGCAGGTAAAGGTCACGACCATCGTTTCAGCCACGAACGCCTCCTCTAGACGGGATTGGGGTCCCACGCATTATACCCACGTCCCCCCGTTCAGCATCCCATTAGGAGTTCATTAAGCGCCCTGGTTCCGGGCGGTCCGTCTGCCGATAACTCATGTAGAGCATCCTGGCAACGTTCCGCCCGCCTTCGAGACGAGCGGCAATCCCTCGCCCAGAGGAGGGATGGATGAGCACGCATGACTTCGACTGGCAACGGTACAACCAGCGCATCCAGAGACTCGAGGCCCTGGCCGACGAGGTCCGCGCCTTCTTGGAGGCGACGGACTTCAAGGACCTGTACGACGCGCGCCTGAAGCTGCGCCGCGCCCTCCAGGAGCTCGATCGCTCCCTACCGGTCCGGCCGGAGGCCCGCCGGCGTCCGGTCGAGGTGTCGCCCCCCGACGTCCCCATGCAGGCCGAGCTGAGCCGCCGCAAGCGCATCTACGAGACGCTCTTGCGCACGGCGCAGACGTTGTCGGACATCGGGGAGGGGACGGGGTAGGGACGATTTGCACGACTGCACCGCTCGCTAACAGTCCGGATGGCCGGCCCTGGATTCCCGCTTTTGCGGGAATGACGGGAGCGCTTATTCAGACATAAAAGGCAAGCCTTTTGCGCCAAGTCGGCGCTTCCGTCACCCTCGCGAAAGCGGGGGTCCAGAGCAACGCCCTCCGTACGACAGGGTTGGCGACGGTGGCCCGCGCCCTGTCGTGGGTGACGAGACCTGAGCATTCCCCCGTAACTCAGTGCCCCGTCCCTGACTCCGGAACGTCCGTCACCGTAAACACCCCCGAACCCGAAACGGCCGGATCGTGGAAGGTCCAGGTGCCGGGATGGGACCACCCCTTGGTGTAGCGCCCGCCCGGGGCGATGGCGCCCGAGGAGTCCGTGGCGCCGCCGAAGCCCGCCACGGTATGCGCCACCGTGTCCCGGTTGACGAACGTGGTCGAGGCCCCGGGTCGCAGGTAGACGTGGCTCGGCGTGAAGGTCGCCCCCGGCCCGATCGTGACCTCGATGTTCCCCGTCAGGAAGACCGTCCCCTCCGGGTAGCTCGTCGGCCCGCCACCGGGGGCCGGCGTGACGGCGGGCTGGATCAAACGACCGGTGCCCGGTAGGCCGGGGCGATCGCTGATCATCGGAGCCGGCCCCGGTACCGCGGGGGTGGCAGCCGGACGGTTAGGAGATGGGCTGGGCGAAGGAGAGGCTCCGCCGCCGCCCCCTGAAGGGGACGCCGTGCAAGCCACCAGAAAGACGAGCCCTCCCGCCATCCAGAAACGGCCGTGCCACCAACGTGTCGGTTGCCTCATAAGTCCCTCCTGCGGGCAGTTTAGCCGCGTCAACCTCGGAGCGTTTGGCCGATGTGCCCAAAGGAGTTGGGACACGCTGGCGAATGCCTGCTATCGGCTAACGACCGCTCGGTCGTTAGCAACGCGGCCGGACAGGGAATGTCATGGAAAGCGGCACCGGCCGTCGCGACGCGTGGAGGTGAAGGCGATGGGTGGCAAGGTCGAACGAGGAACGCCGACGACGCCCCTGGGCAAGCCCCAGGCACGACCGACCGGCCCGCTCGAACAGGCGCCCCAGCAACAGGCTCAACAGCAGCCGCGCCCCCGCCAGGACGCCGTCGCCATCTCCTCGGACGCCAAGCAGAAGATCGAGGAGCCCGGTGAGGCCAAGCGCCTCTGGGACACCTTCGTCAACAACCCCGTCCAGGACGCCCGCCAGTACTGGGAAGACCGCTCGAAGGAGGGCGGCATGACGGGCTTTGTGGGCAAGGCCTTCGGCCTGGTCATGGACTTCTCCGGCGTCACGTCGGTCGCCAAGAACACGAGCACGGCCCTGGATGGCACCAAGGACACCAAGACGCGCGCCAAGGCGGCCGCGTGGGCGCTTGGCGAGGTGGCCATCAACTTCATTCCCGTCGGCAAGATAGGCGGTGTCGGCGCCAAGGTCTTCAAGGTGACGGGCGGCGCCAAGCTCCTCAAGGCCGTGCGCAACGCCACCAAGCTCGGGGCCGAGGTCAAGGCCGGCGAGAAGATCCTGCACTACACCACCGCCGCCAACGCCATGAAGATCGCGGACTCCGCCGTCTTGAAGGGAAGCGAGCGCGGCTTCCTCTCCATGGGCGGCAAGGGCGGACACTGGGCGCTCACCAAGGAGGGCCTGGAGCGTCGCTTCCTCAACAACGGCCAGGTATACTCGATGGCGGCCGACGGCAAGAGCACCAAGATCGCGGGCGTGGTGGACGCCATCGTGGGCGTCGCCCCCGAGAGCAAGCTCGGCAAGGTGCTCGGCAAGGTGAGTCCCGCCAAGACCCAGTACGACGCGGTCGTCGAGCACGTGCTCACGGCCGAGGAGGCCGCCCGTTCGGTGCGCTGGGGCAAGACCATCGTCACCAACGTCCCCCCAGGCTGGAAGGGCATCCCGCTCACGACCGCCGAGGTGGGCAAGATCGGCAAGTTCGGGGCGGCGGACCTCGCCAAATCCATCCCGAACCAGTCCGTGAGCCTCGGTCCCATCGACGGCATGGTGGGCGCGATCGTCAACAACAAGGACATGGTCGCCTACGCCTACCTCAAGATGCTCGCGGAAGCCCACAAGCCCAAGTAGATGAAAACCAGCCACCTTCGCACCCTCGCCTTCGGCGTCTTGCTCGGAATACTGCCGAGCCCCGTCCTGGCGGCTCCCATCCTCGAGGCCGCCCCCGCCACGCCCTCGATCGCGCCGGATCCCCACCAGCTCGCCGCCCTGAGCCAGGAAGACCTGCAGACGGGCAAGTTGGCCGAGCTCGAGCGCCCCATGACGGCAGCCCGGGCCGCTCGACTCCTGCAGGAGCCGGAGACCAAGGTCTTCTACCGGACCATCGGTTACATGACGGCCCCCAAGCTGCGCGAGCTCGCGCGGCTGGAGCCCACGGCTCCCGTGCGCTTCGCCAAGGTGCTCGCCGGCGAGCAAAAGGCCTGGCTACAAGACATGAACCAGGTCCTCGGCACGTTCGGCGTCCGGGCCGACGGCCCCGTGAAATCCTGGTACAGCATGCTCGGCAAGCTGGACCGCAACACCGAGGAAAACCGCTTGCGCGGTCGGCTCTTGGCCGACGGGTCTCCGGTGCCGGCCACCCCGGGCGAGCTCAACGACCTCACGCGGGCCCGGGTCAACCTGCCCAAGCTGGACCCCGCCCTCCTGCACCGCATGGTCGAACACGTCCAGGCAACCTTGCCGCAGAAGCGCCCGCTCTGCGCCCTGAACTTCGTCGTCAAGGACTATGCCACCGACGCCGTCCTCCGGGATCCCGCAGCCCCGTACAAGGGCCGGATCCACGTAATCGTCGAGGACGTGACGGGCGGCATCAAGCGCGGGGCCTTCGAGCTGCAGCTGGGGCCCAAGCACCTGACGGAGTACTGGGATCGGCACTTCAAGGTGGCGGGCAGCAACCAGGACTTCGACCTGCACGACGGCGTCTACAAGGGCGTTGGCGCCCTGTCGCTCCCTCGCCACCTGGAGAAGCTGGGCCGCGGCCTGAACCCCGGCAAGGTCATGGCGCAGGGGGAGGCCGTGACGGCCGGCAAGCAGGTGGTCGCGGAGGTGCTCGCCGAGTACCAGCGGCAGCTCGAATCGGCCGTGTCGCAAGCGACGGCAGGCACCCCGGAGCTGGACTACGGGGCCACGGCGACCTTGCGGGCACGCATTGGGGAGGTCTTCCACGCGCTGGCGGGCGAGACCGACCTGCCGGAGGGCCTGAAACAGCACCAGCACGCCCCCCTCTAGGGAATCGCGTATATCGTTTCGGTCAAAAGTCCGTTAAATGTCCATCAAACGCTGCAAGATTATTCGTCGGTTCGCATATAAACCAGCAGGAAGGTTGCAGAGCGCAACCGACGGGTTGGAAGGTTCCGATTAGAGGAGGATACTAAAATGGGAGCACCTGTTTCCGCTTCGGGTAGCCCTGGGTTCGATCAGGCTTCGGCCAACGCGACGATTGCGGTTCAGAACGCATCGCAGCAGGTGGCTCAGAAGGTCAAGGAGATGGACGAC